>JBBJOG010000029.1:0-5515 GCA_037721775.1 Sphingomicrobium sp.
CTCATGGTTCGATCCTTCGAGAAAACGCCGGGGGTCACAGCTTGAAGCCCGGCGAGGCAGGGGCGACGCCCGACGAACTCACCGCGGCCGAAGGAACCGGACGCCTTTTGTAGGTGTGGCCGCCGAAGACCATCTCGCCGGCATTGGGGGCGCGATAGCCATCGGTCGGAAGCGCGAGCTGGCCCGACACCGGACGCACCAGATAGGGCGTGACGATGATCACCAGCTCGGTCTCGGCGCGCTTGTACCTGGTCGAGCGGAACAGCGCGCCAAGGATCGGCAGGTCACCGAGGAACGGCGCCTTGTCGACATTGTTGGTGGTGCTGTTGCGCAGCAGCCCGGCGATCATGAAGCTTTGCCCCGAGCCAAGTTCGACCGTGGTCTCGGCACGGCGCGTGATGAGCGCGGGGACGATGGTGTCGTTCATCCGCACCGAGCCTTCGCTCGACAATTCGCTGACCTCGGGACGGACGCGCATCGAGATACGGCCATCGGCGAGGACGATCGGGGTGAAGGAAAGTCCGACGCCGTACGATTTATATTCTACCGAGATGGCGCCTTGTTGCTGCGCGATCGGGATCGGATATTCGCCGCCGGCGAGGAAGCTTGCGGTTTCGCCCGACAAGGCGGTCAGGTTCGGCTCGGCGAGCGTCGTCACCAGTCCATCGCCTTCGGCGAGGTCGAGCGTCGCGAGCAGGTCGAGCCCGAGCAATTTGCGCGCCAGCCCCAGCGTGGTGCCGGCCGAGCCCTGACTGAAGTCGAAGGCGTTCCCGCCGCCCGGGATCGGAGTGATCGTGCCGGATTTGCCCTGGGCAATTCCGAACAAGGTGCCGCCGGTCGAGTCGCGGCTCAGCAGGTTGACGCCGATCTGGCGCACCAGGCTACGGCTGACTTCGGCGATCTTGACGCGCAGATTGACCTGTAGCGGGGTCGCCGAGCGAAGCCGGCTGACGACCTGCGTGCCAGTGCCGACATAGGCCTGGACGAGGCGCTGCGCCTCCGACACGTCGTCGGGCGAGCCGACCGTGCCGGTGAGCAACACGAGGTTGTTCATCGGCGTCGCCTGGATGCTCGCTTCGGGCATCGCCAGGCGCAGCATCTCATCGACCGAGCCGACGTTGGTGCCGACGCGGACATTGGCGGCATAGACCACGCGGCCCGCCTTGTCGGTGGCATAGATCGTGGTCTCGCCCGATGCCTTGCCGAACACGTAAAGCTGGGTCGAGGAGCGGACCTGGATGTCGGCGATCGAGTCGTTGGCGACGAACACGTCGGACATCGGCGACGACAGCCGCACGAGGGTGCCGGTGCTCTGGGACAGGTTGAGCGTTTCCGACGGACGCGCGGACTGCGCGGCGACGGCAACGGCGGGGGCAGCGACGGCGACACTGCCGAAGCTGATGACCAGCGCGGCCAGGGCAGTGCCCAGGCGCGCGCGGCGGCGAATGTTGTTGCTGGTCATCTTAACGAGCTCCCACCGGAACGATCGTGACACTATTGCCGCGAGCAACGCGCACCGACGGGCCGGTGACGACCGGCGGACCGGCTGCACTGGCAGGGGCGGCCGGTGCAGCACCGCGCATCATCGCGGTGGCGAACTTGCTCATCGAATCCCCGGCCTGATCGACCGGCGAAGTAGCGCGAGACGGGATCGAACGACGCTGGAAGCGCGAGACGTCGCCGCCGGTCGTGTAGGTCGTATTATTGTCGACCGGGCGATTGGCGATGGCGAGCAGCATGCGGCGTTCGTCGGTCGGGTTCGTCCCGGCCGGGACGCGGACTTCGCCTGCTGCCACCGCCCGCTCGAGCTCGGCGGTATTGTCGGCGATCGAGCGCAATGCGAGGCTGAGCGTGCCGAGCGACTGGGCGACGGCGATCTTTTCGGAGATCCGCGGCGTGGCTTCGAAGGTGATCGAGGCGAAAGTCCTCACTTCGGTCTTGCCCTCGGCATTCTTCTCGTCGATGCGCTGGTCGGTGGCGAGTACGCGCAGGTTGCGGATGATCGTTTCCGAGACCTTGAGCGCGCTGCCATCGCCACCACCGGTGACCGCCTGGGTGAGAACCATGTCGACCCGGTCGCCCGGGAAGATGAAGCCGGCGACGCCGCTGGTCACCGACACCGGCACCGTCACGGCGCGCATTCCCGGCCCGAGCGCCGCGGCAAGGAAGCCGCGATCGTTGGGACCGACGAGCGCACCCTTGGTGATCGGCTGGCCGGCGGTGATCGGGTTGCGGACGACCGTCCCGATCATCTTGGCAACGTTACCGTCGGGCGAACCCTCGGTATAATAAGCCCCCTGGACGAGTTCCTGCGGCCATGCCTGATAGGCAAGGCTTTCGGCATCGATGATCGTGCCGACCGGGAGCGCCTTGCGCGCCACCAGGACCTTGGGTCCCAGCGGCACCGCGGGCGCCGCCGACGCGGCATCGGCGCCAGCTCCGGTAAACATGTTCTTGGCCATGACCGCGGTAACCACCGCAATGACCAGCGCTCCAATCAGCAGCGCGACTTTCTTCACGTCCATGGCGATTACGCCTCCCCTAAAGGGTCCCCTTGATGTTGGCGAACATCAGGCAAAATGGTTAAGAAAGCGTTGGGCGAGTAACCACAAACCGCCGAACGCAATGGCGACGCCGTACGGAACCTGGGGACGGCCTTCATTTTGCTTGATGCGATGCTCGATCATCACGATCAGCGTGAGCAACCCGCCCGCAAGCGACATCAGCACAATCAGGAACAAGGTGTCGCCGGGCGCGAACCATAAGGCGAGCGCGGCGGCGAGCTTGACGTCACCCCCGCCCATCGCGCCGAGCTGGAAGGCGAGCGCGAACAATAGGAACACCGCGATCGCGACGCCGACGCGGATCGCCGCGTCGGGCCACAAATCGACCCCCGTCGACCACCAGAACAAGGGCGCCACCAACGCGATTGAAAGGTTGAGGCGATTGGAAATGGTGCGGGCCTTGATGTCGACCACCGCTGCCCACAGCAGTAGAATCGCGAGCAGTCCGCACAGCAGATCGGTAAAGAGCGTCTTGTCCATGCCGACACCCCTAGACGGGACGGCTTATCAAACCGTAACCACGCTCGTCTGATGATCGAAACGGACATCCTTATTGTCGGCGGCGGGATCGCCGGGGCCAGCCTTGGCGCGCGGCTGGCGCCGGCGCGGCGGGTCATGCTGGTCGAGGCCGAGGATCTGTGCGGCCGCCACGCGACCGGCCGCTCGGTGGCCTTCTGGCAAGCAAGCCTTGGCGGCGACACGCCCGAGCGCCGGCTGACCCTCGCTTCGAAGCCGATGTTCGATCAAGATTGGCCGGGAGCATCGACTCCGTTGCTTCGGCGCCGCGGCGCGCTCCATCTCACCGGCCCGTGCGGCGAGGTGATGAACGAGGCAAACAACCTTCGCGGCGATCATGCACCGGCGCATCTCAACCGCGATGCGCTCGACCGGATTGTCCCCGGCATGCGGGAGCAGTGGACGGGGGCGTGGTTCGAGGAAGCCTGCGCCGACATCGAGGTGGCGGCGTTTCACGCTGCCTGCCTCGCGGCGATCCGGCGCAATGGCGGTGCAGTCCGGACCGACGTCGCGCTCAATTCGGCGGTGCGGACGAGGGCAGGGTGGCGGATCGAGACCAATGCCGGCACGGTCGATGCGGGCGTGCTCGTCAATGCCGCGGGCGCGTGGGGCGACGACGTCGCGCGGCGCGCCGGAGTGCACGGTCTCGGGCTTGAGCCGAGGCGGCGAACCGTGGTCCAGCTTCGCGTGGGGCGGGGTGGGCTGCGCGATGTGCCGTTGGTCACCGACCTTCACCAGAGCTTCTATTTCAAGGGCGAGGGGGACAATGTCGTCTGGGTTTGCCCGCTCGACGAGACGCCAGCCGATCCCTGCGACGCGGCGCCCGAGGAGATCGACGTCGCGACCGCGATCGACCGGTTCGAGAAAGCGGTCGCATGGCCGGTCGAGGCGGTCGAGCGCAAATGGGCCGGCCTGCGCACCTTTGCACCTGACCGGAGGATGAAATTCGGCTTCGATCCGCTTGAGCCGGGCTTCTTCTGGTGTGTCGGGCAGGGGGGGATGGGAATCCAGACCGCGCCCGCCGCGTCACTATTATGCGCTTCGCTAATCCTCGGTGAGCCGGCGGACGCGCTCGGCGGTATCGACCCGACCGACTTTGCCCCGGGTTAGCGCGTGCGCACCACCTCGGCCGCGGCACACGCTAATTCGTCGACGCGGTCATTCTCGGCGTGGCCGCTATGGCCCTTGACCCAGCGCCACTCGACCTCATGCGGCTTCGATGCGGCGAGCAGCGCCTGCCACAGTTCGGCATTCTTGACCGGCTTGCGATCGGCGGTGCGCCAGCCGTTGTGCTGCCAGCCGTGGATCCACTTCATGATCCCGTCGCGGACATAATTGCTGTCGGTGGTGAGCGTGACGCGGCACGGCTTGGTCAGCGCCTCGAGCGCCTTGATCGCGGCCATCAACTCCATGCGATTGTTGGTAGTCGCCGGATCGCCCCCCGATACTTCCCTTTCCCGCGTGCCCATTCGGATGAGCGCTCCCCAACCGCCCGGGCCGGGGTTGCCTTTGCAAGCACCGTCGGTGAAGATTTCGACGTGTGGTAGCTCGACCATGTCAGGCGACGAGCGCCCGGGGGAGCTTGAACACCATGTTCTCGGCGACATGCGCGGCTTCCTCGATCGTCACGGCAAAGCGCTGCCCGAGCGCCTCGATCACCTCGGTGACGAGCACTTCGGGCGCCGAGGCGCCGGCGGTGAGGCCGAGCCTCGTCGGCTGTCCAAGCCACGCCCAGTCAATGTCGCTCGCCCGCTGAATGAGCCGCGCGGGCACCCCGAGGCGCTCGGCGACTTCAGCAAGCCGGAGCGAATTGCTGCTGTTCGGCGCGCCGATCACGAGCATTCGCTCGCATTGCGGGGCGATGACCTTGACCGCGGTCTGTCGGTTGGTGGTGGCGTAGCAAATGTCCTCGCCCTTGGGCGCGCGGATCGAGGGGAAGCGGCGCCTCAGGATGGCGACGATTTCCGCGGTGTCGTCGACCGACAGCGTCGTTTGGGTGAGGAAGGAAAGAGTGGCTGGATTGTCGACGGTGATCGCCTCGGCCTCGGCGGCGGTTTCGACCAAGGTCATTGTTTCCTCGGGGACTTGCCCGAAGGTGCCGATCACTTCGGGATGGCCAGCGTGACCGATGAACAGGATATGGCGTCCGGTCTCGATTAGCCTTTGCGCTTGGCGGTGGACCTTGCTCACCAGCGGGCAGGTGGCGTCGAGATAATCGAGCCCGCGCGCTTCGGCGGTGGCGGGGACGAGCTTGGGCACGCCGTGCGCCGAAAATACCACCGGGCGGCCGTCGGGCACTTCGTCCAGTTCCTCGACGAACACCGCGCCCATCCCACGCAACCGGTCGACGACGAAGGCGTTGTGGACGATCTCGTGGCGAACATAGACCGGCGGGCCGTAACGCTCGATCGCCAGTTCAACGATCGTGATCGCGC
>JBBJOG010000030.1:0-5335 GCA_037721775.1 Sphingomicrobium sp.
CCGGTCGGCAAGCGTCGACTTGCCATGGTCGATATGCGCGATGATCGAGAAGTTACGGATTTTGGAAAGGTCAGTGCTCAAATTCGCCAACATCGCGCAAAACGCGCAAAAAGAGGGGAGGGGGAATGGTTCGCTGCGGGCGCTAGCAGGAAGCCGCTTTGTCAGCCAGTGGGCGTTGCGGTTCGATCCGCGATTAGGCGCGCCGGGCCACTTGCTTCCAGTCGTCAATGAATTCTACAGCCCCGCGCAAAGGGGATCATCACGCTCAGAATTTCGATCGCGCTCGCCGCAATGGCGGCGCTTGTCCTTACCGCCGCGCCGGCGGCCGCTCAGCGGCTTGCGAGACCTTCGGGAACGCAGAAGCTGCAGCAGGCGACGACGAACGACGTGCTGCGGTGCACGCGCAAGCTCGGCACGGTATCGGTCATGGACGGCGACGATCCGTCGGGCTGGACGCAGTTTCAGCTTACCGGGCCGCAGAAGCTTCTGAAAGTGCTGATCCAGCGCTCGGGCTGCTTCAACCTGGTCGATCGCGGCTCGGGGTTGAGCGCGGCGCAGCGCGAACGCAACATCGGCGGCAACCTCGGCATGCAGCGCCGTTCGAACGTCGGCCAAGGGCAGATCAAGGCCGCCGATTATGTGCTGATCGCCGAGGTTCAGGCCGCGAACAGCAATTCGGGCGGAGGCGCGATCGGCGCCGGCCTCGGCGGGCTGCTCGGCCGACGTTTCGGTGGACTGGCGGGCGCCATTTCAAGCAAGAAGATGGAGGCGAACACCGTCCTGTCGCTGACCAATGTCCGGACGACCGAAACCATCGCGGTGCAGGACGGCCATGCAGCAAAGAACAGCGTCAACTTCGGCGGGCTCGGCCGCGGCGGATTCTTCGGGGGAGGAGCGGCCCTGGTGGGCGGCGGTTACGACAATACGGACATCGGGCGGATCGTCACGCTCGCATTTATCCAGGCCTATACCAAGATGGTCGGCGAACTCGGACTGGTCACGCCGGGAGGCGCCGCAACCGCTCAAGCGGCCCCCGCGAAAACCTTCACCGCTCAGGGGGCGATGGCGATGCGCACGAGCGCCTCCGCCGGTGCCAAAGTAATCCGGACGCTGCCCGCGGGGTCGATCGTCTATCCGACCGGCGTCAAGAATGGCCTGTGGTGGGAAGTTGCCGACGAAAATGACAATGTCGGCTGGGTGTTGAACACGAGGCTCGCGCCTTCCAACTAGGTAAGTAGGCCCTTCTGACATCTTGCTTGGCCCGGGCACGATTCGGCGGAACCGGGACGGCGCTTCATCCGTCTTCAGTTTGACAGGGAGTGCAAAATGGAACGGATCAGACGGCTCGAGACATGGGCGCGGTTGGGGTATGCGGCGCGGGGGATCGTCTATCTCGTGCTGGGCTGGATCGCGCTGTCCAGCGGCAAGGCGCTGTCGACCAGCGAGACGGTGCAAGCGGTCGACGACCTCCCCGGCGGCGGACCGTTGCTTGCCATCCTGACGCTGGGGCTGTTTGGCTATGGTCTGTACAAATTATACACCGCCGCGCTCGACCTCGACGACGATGGCCACGACGCCAAGGGAGCGATCACGCGCATCGCTCGCGCCGTCGGCGGCCTTGCCTATTGGTTTCTCTCCTTCCTCGCCGCCCAGCAATTGTTCGGTAGCAAAAAGGGCGCTGCCGAAGCCGGACAATCGGCGGGATCTGGCGGCGCGCAACAGGAAGCCGCGACCGACGTCGCCGCGGCGAGCGGCGGCGACACGCTGCTGGTGGTCATCGGGGTCGGTATCCTGGCGCTTGCCGCGGCCCAATTCTACATCGCCTTCAAGGCCAAGTTCATGGAGGAAATGCCGGGGGCGCCTTCTTGGGTAAAGCCGGCCGGGCAAGTCGGCTATGCCGCGCGTGCGATCATCGTCGCCATTGTCGGCTATTTCGCGATCAAGGCCGGGCTCGATGGCGAACGCGTGCGCAATTTCGGCGATGCCTTCGCCTCGGTCCGCGAGAGTCACGAAACCTGGTTCAAGCTGATCGCCGGCGGGCTCGTCCTGTTCGGGCTCGTCAGCCTGATGATGGCACGATATCGCCGCATCGAGGACGAAGACGTGGTTGCACGGCTCAAGTCGGAAGTGCCTCATCGAGGGCGCTAATCGGTCGTTGGTCGACGGTTCCGGCGCGCTCGTCGAAGACGCTTGCGTGGTTCGCGCGGCGAGCTAGGGTTGTCCCAAACTCTATTGGGGAATCCTTCATGTCCAGTCACGTCCGCCGCCTGACCTTTCTGCTTGCCGGCACTTCGTTGCTAGCTTCGTGCGCCACCACACCGCGTGCGATGGTCGAGGCGCCGACCGCGATAGTGCCACTTGTGGTCAGCAATGAGCCCGTCGCGGTGGCGACTTTGGTCGAACAGGTCGCCATCCCGCACCAAAGCTTCCGCCTCGACAATGGCCTGACCGTGATCGTCCACGAGGATCGCAAGGCTCCGGTGGTCGGGGTCAGCATGTGGTATAATGTAGGTTCGAAGGACGAACCCAAGGGCAAGACCGGATTTGCTCATCTGTTCGAACATCTGATGTTCAACGGTTCGGAGAATCTACCGGGCGACTTCTTCACCTGGCTTCAGAAAATCGGCGCGACCGATCTTAACGGCACGACATCGTTCGACCGTACCAACTATTTCCAGACCGTGCCCACCGGCGCGATCGACCGGGCGTTGTTCATGGAAAGCGACCGCATGGGGCATCTGCTCGGCGCGGTGACGAAGGGTACGCTCGATAATCAGCGCGGCGTCGTCCAGAATGAGAAACGCCGCAGCGACAATAATCCGGGGGGCCTGGTGTTCGACCAAGTGCTCGAAAACCTCTTCCCCGCCGGCCACCCCTACCGGCACAGCCCGATCGGGTCGATGGCCGATCTCGACGCCGCCAGCCTGCCGGACGTCGCCGACTGGTTTCGCGACAAATACGGCCCCAACAATGCTGTGCTTGTCCTTGCCGGCGATATCGATCCCGCCACCGCTCGGCCTTTGGTTGAGAAACATTTCGGATCGATCCCGAGCGGTCCGGTCAACAATCCCGCCGCTGCGTCGATCCCGACCTTGCCCGCGCCCAAGTCGCTGGTGCTGAAGGATCGCGTCGCGACCACCACCGTGTCGCGCTATTGGACCGTCCCCGGCCTGCTCGACCGCCAGCTGGTCGCGCTCGACGTCGGCGGCTCAGTGCTAGGTGGCCTCGCCAGCTCGCGTTTCGACAAGACGCTGGTGCGCGACGAGCAGCTCGCCGTGTCGGCATCGGCCAGCATGTTTGCCTTCCAGCGGGCTGGCATTTTCTTCGTCCAGGCGACGGTCAAGCCGGGGGTCGACCCTGCCGTGGTCGAAAAGCGCCTCGATGAGCTGGTCGCGCAATATATCGCCGAGGGCCCGACCCAAGCCGAGGTCCAGCGCGCCGCGCTGAGCGAAGTCGGCGGGCGCATCCGCGGCCTCGAGCAGGTCGGCGGGTTCGGCGGCAAGGCTGTGACCCTGGCCGAGGGCCAGACCTTCGCTGGCGACAGCGAATATTACAAGAAAACCCTCGCCACCTACGCCAGCATCACGCCCGCCGATGTACAGGCGGCGATGCGCCAGTGGCTCACCCGCCCGGCGCTGTCGGTGCGGCTCGAACCGGGCGATCGCCCGCCTTACGTCGAGGCCAAGTTCACGCCCGACGGCAAGGTTCCGCCGACAACTGCCGCCGCGGCACGCAGTGCGCCGCGTGCCGTGCCCACGGTCGGCTCGCTGACCGCTCTGGACTTCCCCGACATTACCCACACGGCCCTCGCCAACGGGATTGCCATTGATTACGCCCACCGCGCCGCGGTACCGGTGACTCAGGTGGCACTGGCGTTCAACGCCGGGGAAGCGGCCGATGCACCCAGCGCGCGCGGCGTCCAGGCAATGACGTTGGCGATGCTCGACGAGGGCGCCGGGACACTCGATTCGCAAGGCTTTGCCGAGGCCAAGGAAAAGCTCGGGGTCGAAATCGACGCAACGGGCAGCCTCGACCGATCGACCGTCACCATGTCGGCCTTGTCGGCCAACCTCGCTCCGAGCCTCGCCCTGGTCGGGGACATGGTCAAGGCGCCGGCCTTCGCGCCCGATGCGCTAAGCCGCGTTCGAGCTCAGACGCTGACCGGCATCGCCCAATTGCAGAAAGACCCCAACGGCATCGCCGCGCGCGCTTTGCCGACCCTGCTTTACGGCGCGAGCCACCCCTATGCCGCGCTGCGCGGCGGAGATGCGGCCGCGCTGACGGCGGCAACGCGTGACGATTTGCTCGGCTTCAAGGACCGCTGGCTGCGCCCTGACAACCTCAAGATCTTCATCGTCTCCGACCGCCCGCTCGCCGAACTGTTGCCGTTGCTCAATGCCCAGTTTGGCAGTTGGCAGGCGCCGTCGGTGGCCAAGGGCGTCAAGGCGTTCGGCGCCACTCCGGCGCGCCCGGCCAAGTCGCGGATCGTGCTGATCGACCGCCCCGGTTCGCCCCAGTCGGTGATCAGCGGCGGACAACTCACGCCGATCAATCCCAAGGGCGACATCCTCGACGTCACCAGCGGCAATTTCGTGCTTGGCGGCGATTTCCTCAGCCGGATCAACATGGACCTGCGCGAATCGAAGGGCTGGTCTTATGGCGTTAACGGCAATTTCGGCATCCGCGAGCATGCCGTCCCGTACATCGTCAGCGCCCCGGTCCAGTCCGACCGCACCGCGGACTCGATTGCCGCGCTCGACGCCCAGATCGGCAGCTTCCTCACCGCCAAGGGGATTACCGTGGACGAGCTTGCGCGCGCGACGACCAACAGCATCAACGGGCTCCCCGGGCGCTTCGAAACCTCTAGCGCGGTGTTGACGGCGATGATGTCGAACGATTTGCTTGGCCGTCCCGACAATTATTTCGAAACGGTCGCCGCCAAATATCGCGCCCAGACCGTCGCCGGGGTGGATACGGCCATCCGCGGGGCGCTGACCCGGAACGGGTTCGTCTGGGTCGTGGTCGGCGACGCCGCAAAGGTGAAGCCGCAACTTGCCAAGCTCGGTCTGCCGATCGAGGTGATGCAGGCGCGGTGATGTTTCTTTAAATAAAGCGGCGGCACAGGCCTTTACGAAAAGCGCGTGACGTGGCCCATCTTGCGGCCGGGGCGGGCTTGGCCCTTGTTGTAGAGGTGGATATGCGCATTGGGCTCGGCGATCAGTCCGTCCCACTGGGCGACATCATCGCCGATGAGATTGTCCATGCTTACGCTCGCCGCAACCAACCGCGTGTCGCGCAGCGGCAATCCGCAGATCGCGCGGATATGCTGCTCGAA
>JBBJOG010000012.1:0-66408 GCA_037721775.1 Sphingomicrobium sp.
TATGCCTCGCCGCGACCGTCATCTTCTGGCTCGATCAATGAGTCCTGAGCCTAAGTCAGCATAAACCTCGTCTTTACGTCCTTGGGTTAGACCCCATCCCCTAGAGCCGTCCTAAAGGCAAAGCGGCAGGGGAAATGCGAATGGCGTTCGATGGTCGCGTTCAACGCCAGCATGTTGGTCTTCCGCGCGATCGCCTCGATGGTCGAGGACACCGTCTGCACCTGGTTCATCGCCGAGGCGAAGCCGGCCATCCGCTCGCCCAGCTGGACGACCAGATCGGTCAGCCCCTTGAACCCGCCGATGGTGCCGTCGATCGCCTCGCGGCCGGCGTCGAGCTTGGCTTTCGCCTGCTCCGACAACAGCCGTGCTTCGTCGGTGGAATCGGACACTCGCGCCTGGTCGGCGAGCAGCCGCGTGGTCACATCCTCGAGGCTGTCGAGCATCTTCAAATTGTCGCCAATCCGGGTGGCGACGTCGGACACGTAGCCGGCGACGTCGCTGCACTCGATCGACAGCAAGCCGCAATCGCGCGCGACCACCCGGATCGCATTTTCGGTAACTTCCTCGATGCCCTGCGTGGCCATTGCCCACCCGCTCCCATTCGTTCTTGGGCTCGGCTTACGGGCAAGCTCCTACTTCTTCGTTAACCAAGCGGGCCGTCAGTAGAGGAGAAACGCCTTGCGCTGCTCCTCCCAGTCGCGCTCGTCGGGCGTCGCCAGGCTATCGAGATCGCCCGGCGCGGCCTTGGCGTCGTCCACCCACTCGCGCAGCAGCGGCGAGCCGTTGATGACGTCGATGGGGAGCTTGCCGAGCTCATATTCGTAGGGGAAATCGCGCCACAGGTCATAATTGGTGTGAAGCCGGCGGATTGCCTTGAACGCGAGCGCCTGCAGCCGCCACGGCTTGAATGTCTCATGATCGTAGAAACTGCCCTCGGCGTGGATGTGGACGCCGTTGCACAGCTTGCCGACATGCTTGTGGAAGGTCGGCTCGAAGCTGACTTCGCGAAGCGCGCAGCCGTCCAGCCATTGCGGCGCCAGGCGCTGCATTTCGGCGATCACCAGCCGGGCGTCGATGTCGGGCGCCCCGAACAGTTCGAGCGGGCGGGTCGTCCCCCTGCCCTCGCTCAAGGTCGCGCCTTCCAGCATCACCGTGCCCGCATAGCAGCGCGCCATGTTGAGGTTGGCCGCATTGGGGCTGGGATTGATCCAGATGCGGTCCTCGGGCCAGGCGAAGCCGGGGCCGTCGTCCGGCCGCCAGCCGTCCATCTCGATCACCTGGTAATCGACGTCGAGCTTGAAGTGGTCGACGAACCATTTGCCGAGCTCGCCGAGCGTCATTCCGTGGCGCATCGGCATCGGCCCGGCGCCGACGAAGCTTTCCCAGCCGGGGCGGAGAGTCAGCCCTTCGACCGGGCGCCCGGCGGGATTGGGCCGGTCGAGCACCCACACCGCCTTGTTATGCTCCGCCGCCGCTTCGAGGACGTACAACAGCGTGGTGATGAAGGTGTAGATGCGGCAGCCGAGATCCTGCATGTCGATCAGAATCGTGTCGAACGTGCCGAGCGCCTGGCCGGTCGGGCAGCGAACCTCGCCGTAGAGGCTGAATACCGGGATTCCGTGAACCGGGTCAGTGAAGTCCTCGGACTCGACCATATTGTCCTGCTTGTCGCCGCGCAGCCCATGCTGCGGCCCGAAGGCGGCGGTCAGGTTGATTCCGACGCGGGCAAACGCGTCGAGGCTGTGCGTCAAATCGGCGGTCACCGAAGCGGGATGGGCGAGCAGCGCGACCCGCTTGCCTTCGAGCGGACGGCGAAGGCCGGGCTCGGCGAGCAGCCGGTCGATTCCGAACAGGGTCATGCTTTGCTGTCTAGGCAAGCCGCGCGGCGAAGCAATCGGGCGCGTGGAAATCGGGCTTGTCGCCCGGCGGATGAGCCAGAGCCCAGTACGACTTGATCCCGTCCTGCTCCTCGAGGACCGCGGACAGGCCGAGCTGCCACGGCCCGGCGTCGACGGCCAAAGTGACTCCAACCTGCCACCAGGTGAGATTGTCCTGCACCACGATGTCCGGCGCGAAGCCGACGTCGGCGTTGGCCCGCTGCTCCCGGTAGCCGGGGAAGTCATAAGCCGCCCACTGCCCCGACGGCGCGAAATTCCACTCGCGATAGGCTTCCTCGCCGACCCACCGCAAAAACATCTCGAAGCAGGTGGTTTGCCACAGCCGGTCGGCGCGCGACGGCTCCGCGGGCTCGGCGACAGCGAAACGCTGGATCGGCGCGCTTACGCAAAACCAGATCTTGGTCGAGGCGGTGGTGCCGAGGATGTGCGCATGCTCGACGTCGGCCCAGACTTTGAGATCAGGATCGGACGACGGGGATGCCGGGTGCGGGACGAGATTGTACTGCATCGAGCTAACTATCGCCATTCCGGCGAGTTGGCTAAGCGGCAATCAATGATGACCTACCGCTCCTCCCTGCTCAAGCTGCTCGACGAGCGCGGCTACATTCACCAGCTGACCGATGCCGCCGGGCTCGACGCGCTTGCCCAGAAGGAAATCGTCACCGCTTACGTCGGCTTCGACGCGACCGCGCCGTCGCTGCATGTCGGTAGCCTGGTACAGATCATGCTCCTGCGGCGGCTTCAGCAGGCCGGGCACCGGCCGATCGTGCTGATGGGCGGCGGCACGACCAAGGTCGGCGATCCGTCGGGCAAGGACGAGGCGCGCAAGCTGCTCACCGACGACGACATTGCCGCCAACATCGCCGGGATCCGCACCGTGTTCGAGCGCTTCCTGTCGTTCGGCGACGGGCCGACCGACGCGGTCCTGGTCAACAATGACGACTGGCTGGGCAAGCTCGACTATGTCCCTTTCCTGCGCGAGGTCGGCCGCCACTTCACCATCAACCGAATGCTGACTTTCGACAGCGTCCGGCTGCGCCTCGACCGCGAGCAGCCGCTGACCTTCCTCGAATTCAACTATATGATCCTGCAGGCCTACGATTTCCTCGAGCTGTCGCGGCGGCTGGGGTGCCGGGCCCAGCTCGGTGGGTCCGACCAGTGGGGCAACATCGTCAACGGCATCGAGCTTGCCCGCCGAATCGAGGGGACGGAGACGTTCGGGGTCACCACCCCGCTGATCACCAACCCCGACGGGTCGAAGATGGGCAAGACCGCCCAGGGCGCGGTATGGCTCAACGAGGATTTGCTCAGCGCGTACGATTATTGGCAATTCTGGAGGAACACCGCCGATTCCAGCGTCGGCCTCTTCCTCCGCCGCTTCACCGACATCCCGCTGGACGAAGTTACCCGTCTGGAAGCGCTGCAAGGCGCCGAGATCAACGACGCCAAGGTCGCGCTGGCCAACGCCGCGACGGCAATGCTCCACGGCGAGGAAGCGGCGCGGACCGCGGCGGAAACGGCTCAAATGACGTTCGCGAAACGCGGCGTCGGCGACGATTTGCCGACTTTGTCGGTCGGCGACGGACTCAACATCGCCCATGCGCTCACGGCACTCGGATTCACGCAGTCCAACAAGGAAGCCAAGCGCAAGATCGCCGAGGGCGCCGTGCGGCTGAATGACGAGCCGGTTACGGACCCCGGCCTGGTCGTCACCGAAGGAAAGCTCAGCCTCGGCCGCAAGAAGCACGGGCTGCTGGTCCGCTAGCTTTCGTTTAGGTCACCCCGACCTGATCAGCCCCACCGCCTGGTCGCGCTCGAACAGATAGAGGCAGGTTCGCGCAGCTTGCCCGCGCGGCCCCGACAGGCCGCCGTCGCGCTCGAGCAACAGCCGGGCGTCACTCTGGGCTACGGGCGCCAGCGCTTCGACGTCCTCGGGCCTGGCAACCCGAAAAGCGACATCGCCCGACTGGCGTAGCCCAAGAATTTCACCCGGCCCGCGAAGGCGCAGATCCTCCTCGGCGATCTTGAAACCGTCATTGCTCTCGCGCATCAGCGCAAGCCGCGCCCGTGCGCTCTCGGTCAAAGTGCCGCCCCGGATCAGCAGGCAAATGCTCTTGCCCGTCCCGCGTCCGACCCGGCCGCGCAATTGGTGAAGCTGGGCGAGGCCGAACCGCTCGGCCCCTTCGACCACCATCAGCGTTGAATTGGGCACGTCGACCCCGACCTCGATGACGGTGGTGGCGACCAGCACGGCGATGTCGCCGCCGGCGAACGCGGCCATGACTCTGTCCTTGTCCGGCCCCTTCATCCGGCCGTGGACCAGCCCGACCTTGTCCTCGCCGAAGCGGCTCTTGAGGACCCGCGCGCGCTCTTCGGCAGCGGCGGCGTCGCTGGTCTCGTTCTCCTCGACCAACGGGCACACCCAATAAGCCTGGCCGCCGTCGCCGATGTGGCGGCCCAATGCGCTGATGACCTCGGACAATTTCTCGTCGCTGATTACCCGCGTCTCGACCGGGGTTCGGCCAGGCGGCATCTCGTCGATGAAGCTGACGTCCATCTCGCCATAATGGGTGAGCGTCAGCGTGCGCGGGATCGGGGTCGCGGTCATCACCAGCAGATGCGGCGGCCGCTCGGCCTTTTGCGACAGCAGCAGCCGTTGCGACACTCCGAAGCGGTGCTGCTCGTCGATCACCGCCAGGCCAAGGCTCTTGTACGCGACCTTCTCCTGAAAGATGGCGTGGGTGCCGACGAGGATATCGATCGCGCCGGCGGCGAGGCCCATCAATATGCTCTCGCGCGCCTTGCCCTTCTCCCGCCCGGTCAGCACCGCCACATGCACGCCGAGCGAAGTCAGCTGCTTCGAGAGCGTGTCGAAATGCTGGCGGGCGAGGATTTCGGTGGGCGCGAGGAGCGCGGCCTGGGCGCCCGCTTCGACCGCGGTCAGCATCGCCTCCAGAGCAACGAGAGTCTTGCCCGAGCCGACGTCGCCCTGGAGCAGCCGGAGCATCGGCACATTTTGCTCCATGTCGCCGCGAATCTCGCCGATCACCCGCCGCTGCGCGCCGGTCAGCTGGTAGGGCAGCTTGAGCGCTTGGGTCAGCCGGCCGTCCCCGGCCAGCGGCACCCCGCGCTTGCGCCGCGATGACTGGCGAAGGAGCAGCAGCGCCAGCTGGTTGGCGAACACTTCGTCGTAGGCGAGCCGGCGACGCGCTTCGGTGGCGGCGGGATCGGCGTGACTCTGCGCAAAAGCGGCACGCCACGACCGCCACGCCTCTTTTTCCAGTAAGCTCGGCTCGATCCATTCGGCCAGCTCCGGCGAGCGCTCCAGCGCATGGACCGCAAGCTCGCGCATGCGCTTGTTGGCGACGCCCTCGGTCAGCGGATAGACCGGCTCGCGCACCGCGATATCGGTCTCGGCCCCCGGCTCGATCACGTCGGGATGAATGATCTGCCACTCGTCGCCATAGGCTTCGAGCTTGCCCGAGACGGTGCGCATCTCGCCCAGCGGCAGGCTCTTCTTCGCCCATCCGGGATTGTTGAAATATACCAGCGCAATCGTGTTGCCGTCGCTGTCGGACGCGAACACCCGCGTCGGCCCGCGCCCGGACCGCGGGCTGCGCGTTTCGAACGGCGTCAGCTCCAGGATGACGGTTCGGCCAAGCAGAGCCTGGGTCGCCGCGGTCACGCGGATCCGCTCGATGACTCCGGTCGGCAGATGATAAAGCATGTCAACGGCGCGGGTGATGCCGATCCGCTTGAGCGCCTTGGCGATCTGCGGCCCCACGCCAGGCAGCGTCTCGACCTCGGCGAACAAGGGGTTGAGGATGTCCGGGCGCATCGAACCGTCATTGCGTGGAGCGAAGCGACGAAGCAATCCACCTCGCTGGATTGCTTCGCTCCGCTCGCAATGACGAAAGACCTGCCCTATCTGCCGCTAATGCATCCCGACGAAGACCTGAAGCGCCTTGAGTGGCGGGCGCACCATCGCGGCACGCGCGAGGGGAACATCCTCGTCGGCGGGTTCTTCGATGCTCACCACGGGCAATGGGGTTCGCCGGAACGAGCGTTGTTCGCCGAGATGCTCGAGGAGCAGGACGCCGACATTATTGCCTGGGCGATCGGAACCGCCGAGGCTCCGAAATGCTTCCAGGGGCCAATGCTCGAAGCCCTCCGCAAGCTCGATTATATTCCGATCTCGCGATGAGCGAACCGCTTCCGCGCATCCTTGAAGCGCGCGAGCCGCTGACGCTTGCCGGCGTCCCGGCGGGCTTCCTGCCGTGGCTCGCCGCCGATTTGGCGCGGGCCGCGCACGGGCAGCCCAGGCCGGCGCGAGCGGTGGTGGTGGCGGCCGACGAAGCGGCGATGCGTGCGCTTGCCGACACCGTGCCCCTGTTCGCGCCCGAGGTGCAGGTGCTCGCGCTGCCCGCGTGGGACTGCCTGCCTTACGACCGCTCGTCGCCCGCTCTTCGAGTCATGGCCGAACGACTGGCGACGCTGCACGCGCTGCAGCAGCCGCTGACCACACCGCAGCTGCTGGTCGCCACCGCCAACGGCGCCACCCAGCGTGCGCTGAGCCCGTTCCGCATCCGCCAGCTGACGCGCTCCATTGCCCAGGGCGAACGAATCGACCGCGACCTGCTGATCAAACAGCTGACCGCGCTTGGCTACCAGCGCAGCGATTCGGTCGCCGAACATGGCGAATATGCGGTCCGCGGCTCGCTGGTCGACCTGTTCCCCTCGGGCGAGGCGAACGCGCTGCGGCTCGACTTTTTCGGCGACGAGATCGAGAGCCTGCGCCGCTTCGACCCCGCCGACCAGCGCTCGACCGGGACCGCCGAGGGCTTCCTGCTGATGCCCGCGTCGGAAGCTTTGCTCGACGAGGACAACATCAAGCGCTTCCGCGAGCGTTACCGGGAGACGTTCGGAGCGACCGCGACCGGCGACCCGCTTTACCAGGCGGTGTCGGACGGGCGGCGGCTGGCAGGGATGGAGCATTGGCTGCCTTTGTTCGAAGAGCGGCTGGCGACGATGTTCGACTATCTCGCCGACGATGACCTCGTGGTGCGCGACGCCGGCGTCGACGGCTCGCTCGATGCTCGCTGGGAAAGCGTCGAGGATTATTTCCAGAACCGCACCCGTGCGATGCAGTCGGAGCCGGGGAGTTATCGGCCGCTGCCGCCCGCCGCGCTGTACCTGGCCTGCGACGAATGGGGTGAAGCGCTAGCCGCCCGGCCGATCCACCGAACCTCGGGATTCCGCGAGGCGGAAGGCAAGAGCACCATCGATTTCGGTGTCGATCCGGCGCGCGACTTCGGGCCCGAGCGGGCGCGCAACGCCAACGTCTACGAAGCGGTCGCCGACCATATTGCAGCGCTTCGCAAGAGCGGCCGCAAGGTTGTCCTCGCAAGCTACAGCAATGGCGCCCGCGAGCGGCTCGGCGGGCTGCTCGAGGATCATGGGGTCAAGGCCGCCAGGCCAGTCGACAGCTGGCAGCAAGCGTTCGCGGCCTCTTCACCTTCGCTGTTGGTGCTACCCCTCGACCACGGTTTCACCGGCGATGAGGTGGCGGTGATCACCGAGCAGGACATGCTCGGCGACCGGCTGGTGCGCCGCCGCAAGCGCCGCAAGAGCGCCGACGCCTTCCTGTCGGAGCTGGCTGCACTCACCCCGGGCGACCTCGTCGTCCACGCCGAGCATGGCATCGGCCGCTATGAGGGGCTGACCTCGATCAAGGTCGGCAAGAGCCCGCACGATTGCGTCGCAATTTCGTACAACGGCGGCGACAAGCTCTATCTGCCGGTCGAGAATATCGAATTACTGTCGCGCTACGGCAGCGAGAATGAGGCCGTGAGCCTCGACCGGCTCGGCGGCGAAGCGTGGCAGCGGCGCAAGTCGCGGATGAAGGACCGGATCCGCCAGATCGCCGGCGAGCTGATCAAGGTCGCGGCCCTTCGCGCGACCCGCCCGGCTCCGATTGCTCAGGCCGATTCGGCCTTCCCGCAATTCGTCGACCGATTCCCCTACGAGGAGACCGACGACCAGGACCGGGCGATCGAGGACGTGCTCGGCGACCTCGAGGCCGGCAGGCCGATGGACCGGCTGGTGTGCGGCGACGTCGGCTTCGGCAAGACCGAGGTCGCGCTCCGAGCCGCCTTCGTCACCGCCATGGCGGGCATGCAGGTCGCGCTGATCTGCCCGACGACCTTGCTCGCCCGGCAGCATTATTCCAACTTCCTCGATCGCCTGCACGGCTTTCCGATCGAGCTCGGCCGGCTGTCGCGGCTGGTGCCGGCAGCCGAGACCAAAAAGACCAAGGAGGGCCTGGAAAAAGGCCTCGTCGACATCGTCATCGGCACCCACGCTCTTTTGGCAAAAGGTTTGAAATTCAAGAAGCTGGGACTCGTCATTGTTGACGAGGAGCAGCATTTCGGAGTGACTCACAAGGAGCGGCTGAAAGCGCTCAAGGCCGACGTTCATGTGCTGACCCTGACCGCCACCCCGATCCCGCGCACGCTGCAGATGGCGATGAGCGGGCTTCGCGATCTCAGCGTGATCCAGACGCCGCCGGTCGACCGGCTCGCGGTGCGCACCTACGTCACGCCGTGGGACGCGATCGTCGTCCGCGAGGCTTTGCTTCGCGAGCATTACCGCGGGGGCCAGACCTTCTTCGTCGTGCCGCGCATCTCCGACCTTCCCGACATCGAGCAATGGTTGCGCGAGCAAGTGCCCGAGGTGACGTTCGTCACCGCTCACGGCCAGATGAGCGCGACCCAGGTCGAAGAAAGGATGAGCGCTTTTTACGACCGCAAGTATGACGTACTGCTGTCAACCACCATCGTCGAAAGCGGCCTCGACATCCCCAGCGCCAATACGCTCATCGTCCACCGCTCCGACAGCTTCGGGCTTGCCCAGCTCTACCAGCTTCGCGGCCGTGTCGGGCGGGCCAAGATCCGCGCCTACGCGTATCTGACGACCCCGGCGAACCGGCAGATCACGGCAACCGCCGAGAAACGGCTACAGGTGCTGGCCAACCTCGACAGCCTCGGCGCCGGCTTCCAGCTCGCCAGCCATGATCTCGACATCCGCGGCGCCGGCAATCTGCTCGGCGACGAGCAGTCGGGACACATCAAGGAAGTCGGCTTCGAATTGTACCAGTCGATGCTGGAGGAGGCGATCATCGAGGACAAGGCCGGCGGCATGCCGCGCCCGGACGAATTCTCGCCGCAGATCAGCGTCGACGCGCCGATCCTCATTCCCGAGCATTACGTGCCCGACCTCGACTTGCGGATGGGCCTGTACCGGCGCCTCGGCGACCTGGAAGACAAGCGCGCGATCGATGAATATGCGGCCGAGCTGATCGACCGCTTCGGTTCGCTTCCGACCGAGACCTCGAACCTGCTCAAGATCGTCGAGGTCAAGCTCAACTGCAAGAAAGCGATGATCGCCAAGCTCGACATCGGGCCCAAGGGCGCGCTCGTCACCTTCGCGCCGAGCGGCTTTCCAGATCTGCAGGCGCTGCTTGGCTACATCGAACGGCTCAAGGGCTCGGCCAAGCTTCGCCCCGACAGCAAGCTGGCGGTGTCGCGCAACTGGCCGCGGCCCGAGGACGGGCTCAACGGCGCGCTTCAGGTCTCGCTCGGCCTCGCTCGCGTGGCCATGGCCAGCGTCGCCTCGGTGGCGGCCTAGCGTCGCCGACGCCTCGCGGGAAGCGATTCAGAGCCGATACGCTAAGTAGCAGACCTGCACCTTTCTGATTGGTCGCATTTACTATAATAGTGAGGGTTTGCGCAGGTCCATGGAGCGGAGATGTCTGACAAGGCGCCGAAGGATCAAGAGCAGAAGAAAGCCGAGGCCGAGGTCGCGGAGTTCAAGC
Source organism: Sphingomicrobium sp. (assembly GCA_037721775.1). Classification (GTDB taxonomy): domain Bacteria; phylum Pseudomonadota; class Alphaproteobacteria; order Sphingomonadales; family Sphingomonadaceae; genus Sphingomicrobium. Next base: position 9,772 of record JBBJOG010000012.1, read on the forward strand.
ACGATCTTGGCCCGTTCGTCATTGCCGCCGAAACCACCCGCATGGCGATGGTGTTCACCGACGCCTGCGAGCCCGACAATCCGATCATCTTCGTCAACGACGCCTTCCTGAAGCTGACCGGTTACGAGCGCGACGAAGTGCTGGCGCAGAGCTTCAACTTCCTGCTCGCCTCGGGCACCGACCAGGAGGCGATGGAGCAGATCAAGACCGCGTTCGCGCGCCACACCGACGATTCGCCCGAAATCCATTATCGCCGCAAGGACGGCAGCGAATTCTGGGCGTCGCTGTTCGTCAACGCGGTCAAGGACGATGATGGCGCGGTCGTGCAGCACTTCATCTCGCTGGCCGAAACCACCCGCACCAAGCTAGCGCAGCAAAATGCGGCGATGCTGATCGATGAGCTCAACCATCGCGTCAAAAACACGCTCGCGACCGTGCAGTCGATCGTCGCCCAGGCGGTGCGCAATAATAGCGATCCAATGATCGTGCGCGAATCGATCGAAACTCGAATCGCCGCTCTGTCGCGCTCGCACGACCTGCTCGCCCGCGACAAATGGGTCGGCGCCGGCCTGCACGATCTGGTCGATCAGGCGCTCGAGCCGTTCAGCGTGACCGAGGGCCGCGCCGAACGCTTCACGGTCGAAGGTGACAATGTCCGGTTGTCGCCCAAGGCGACGCTGGCTTTGGGCATCGCGTTCCACGAGCTGGCGACCAACGCCGTCAAATATGGCGCCTTTTCGAACGAGGCGGGGACGATCTCGATCCGCTGGACTATCGAATCGAAGGACGGTGGCCGGTGGCTGTGCCTTCGTTGGCGCGAGAGCGACGGTCCTCCGGTCAAGGCTCCGTCGCGCAAGGGGTTTGGGTCGCGTGTCATCGAACAGGGCCTGGCGCACGAACTGAACGGCAAGGTCGATGTCGATTACGCGCCCAGCGGAATGGTTTGCACGCTCAAGATTCCGGTGCCACTAGCTGTGCTGGATGGCTGATCAGCTCCTCTCGGACACGCGAGTCCTCATCGTTGAGGACGAAATGCTCATCATGATGCAAATCGAGGACATGCTCGCCGACCTCGGATGCACGCAAATCACGCGGGCATCCAACGTCGATCAGGCGCTGTCCGCGATCGGCAATCAATTCTTCGATCTTGCAACGCTCGACCTCAATCTCGGCGGGACCCGAAGCGATAAAGTCGCCGATGCGCTAACCGACCATCTTGTTCCGTTCGCTTATTCTACGGGCTATGGCGCAAATGCCATCGATGACGGCCATTGCCGGCATCCCCTGCTCAACAAGCCGTTCAGTTCCGCAAACTTCTCCGAGGTGATGACAAAATTGCTCACACCGACCGCGAACAAGCCAGCCTTGAGCGCCTCTTAAGCCTCAGCCGCTTTGGCTTCGCAGACGGCGACGAATCGGGCGAGCTAGGCCTCATCGATCGGCGCTTGGTTCCCCGCAGCGGGAGGATCGCTTATGCTGCGGCCACCGACATTTATTCTGAGGTAGCCGATTGAGCCCCAACGATGGATCGAGACCGGCGGCAGGCGAGGTGGCGACGCTCAGCCTCGGGCTGGTCTCCTCGCACACGCCGGTAGCCAAGGCGGCCGAGCAGATGCTCCGCTCGCGCTATGACTGGGCGGACTCGGACACTGCCGAGACACTGGTCGCGCTGGGCGGCGATGGGTTCATGCTGCAGACTCTTCACGACATGCTGACAAGCGGCCACTCGCGCCCGGTGTTCGGGATGAACCGCGGCACCGTAGGCTTTCTGATGAACGAGTGGCGGATCGATCTGCTCGCCGAGCGGATCGCCGGCGCCAAGGCGATCCGGGTGACTCCGCTGGAGATGACGGCGCGGACGGTTTCCGGCGATATCGCCCGCCATGCCGCGATCAACGAAGTGTCGCTGCTCCGCGAAACCCGCCAGACCGCAAAGATCGAAGTCTCGGTCAACGGCCGCGTCGTCATCCCCGAATTGGTGTGCGACGGCGTGCTGGTGGCGACCCCGGCGGGATCGACCGCCTACAATTTGTCCGCCCACGGCCCGATCCTGCCGCTTGCGGCGAAGCTTCTGGCGCTGACCCCGATCAGCCCGTTCCGCCCGCGCCGCTGGTCGGGCGCGATCCTGCAGGACGACGCCTGCATTGGCTTCAAGGTGCTCGAGCCCGAAAACCGTCCGGTGTCGGCGGTCGCCGACCAGTTCGAGGTGCGCGACGTCGCCCAGATCGACATCAAGCTCGATCGGGAGCGCTCGCTGACCCTGCTGTTCGACCCTGAGCATGCGCTCGACGAGCGCATAGCGATGGAGCAGTTCGCGACCTGAAGTTCAGACGGCGGCCCGGAACGGCGTGAAGTCGGTATGCTCGTCGAACACGTCGACCCCTTCGCGCCGCTTCAAGAAACCGATCACCGCATAAGTGACAGGCGTCAGCAGCGCTTCCCAGGCGACCTTTAGCACCCATTGGGTGACCATCACGGTCAGCACCAGCTGATGGCTCCATCCGGGCGCGCCCAAAAATGCCAGCGGATAGAAGATCAGGCTGTCGATCCCCTGCCCGACGACGGTGCTGCCGATGGTCCGGGTCCACAAATGCCGGCCGCGGCTCCATATCTTCATCTTGGCCATGATGAAGCTGTTGGCGAACTCGCCCGCCCAGAAAGCCACGATCGAGGCGAAGACAATGCGCGGCACCTGGCCGAACACCTGCTCGTAAGCCGCCTGCCCGCCCCAATCGCGGGCCGGCGGCAGAGCGACGACGACGGTGGCCATGAACGCCATGAACAGCATCGCCACGGTCCCCGCCCAGATGCACCGCCGGGCGCGGGCGTAGCCGTAGACTTCGGTCAGCACGTCGCCGAGCACATAGGCCAGCGGGAAGAACAGGATCCCGGCGCCGAACGGCCACTCGCCGACCAGCGGCAGCTGGATCACCGCGACCTTGCCGGCGCCGAGCACGTTGGACAGCAAAAGGATCGTGACGAACGCCGCCATGGTGAAGTCGAACCAGCGCAGCGGCCGCGCGTGCAGCGCCTGGGCGTCCACCTTCACCGGGTTCTGATCGATCTCCCCCATAAGCGGCCGTGTATCGCGGCTTCAGCGGCGGCGGAAGAGCGCCCTTCGACGCCGCTCAGGACATGCGTTGACGCTGCTGGGGCGACCACCTACTTCGGCGCCGCCACGCGGGTATGATGTAGTGGTAGCCTGTCAGCTTCCCATGCTGATCGTGCGGGTTCGATTCCCGCTACCCGCTCCACGCACAGGCTGTCCGGGGGACAGCCGAGCATGGAGCGCACGCGAGCGGGGCGACAAATTAGCGCGGCTCGAACCCCGCCTTGCGCAAGCGCTCCGCCAACGCTTCCGCGCACGCATCGACCAGCGCCTCGTCCTCCGAGCGCACGACGAAATCAGCGCCAAACCGGCCATCGCGGTAGAACGGATAGCTGCCGATCGCCACGCCCGGATGCTCGTCCTGCACCCGGCCCAGAAGCTCGGCGACCTCGCTTTCCGGCGCGTTGGCGCTGACCGTGGCCGACACCATCGGCTTGCCCCCTTCCAGCTTGCCGGTCACCGCTTCGAGCATCCGGGCGGCGATGTGCGGCACGCCGGCGAGGATGAAGACGTTGCCAATCTGAACGCCCGGAGCCCCCGAGGTCGGGTTGGGGATGAGCTCGGCGCCCTCGGGCACCCGCGCCATCCGCAGCCGCGCGTCGGTGACCCCGCCCCGCTCGGCATAGTAATCCTCGAGGATCGCCCGCGCCTCGGCATGGACGGTCACCGGCACCTCGAATGCGGCGGCGATGGCGTCGACGGTGATGTCGTCGTGGGTCGGGCCGATGCCGCCGGTGGTGAACACATAGTCGTGTGCCGGGCGAAGCGCGTTGACCGCGGCAACGATCCGCTCCTGCACATCCGGAACCACGCGCACCTCAGCCAGACGGATGCCCTCGCCGTTCAGCCAGCGAGCGACCAAAGCGACATTCTTGTCCTCGGTGCGCCCCGACAATATCTCGTCGCCGATGACGACCAGCGCGGCGGTCCACACCCTCGATCGCTCAGTCACTTGCCTGTTTCCGGTGACTCACGCCGCCCGAATGCCTATGTAACCGCCATGACTCAATACATTACGGTTGCCGACGACGATCGGGTCGAAGCGCGCAACGGCGTCATCAAGCTGCACGGCGCCGAAGGATTCGCCGGAATGCGCGCCGCCGGTCGCCTGGCCGCGCAAATCCTCGACGCGCTGGTCGCTCATGTCGTCCCCGGCGTCACCACCGACGAAATCGACGCGATCATCTACGAGATGGCGCTAGACGCCGGCGGCGTTCCGGCGACGCTTGGCTATCGCGGCTACACCCGCAGCTGCTGCACCTCGATCAACCATGTCGTGTGCCACGGAATTCCGGGCGAGAAGATCCTCAAGGACGGCGATATCGTCAACGTCGACGTCACCCCGATGCTCGATGGCTGGCACGGCGACACCAGCCGCATGTATCTGGTCGGCGACGTGCCGCTGAAGGCGCGGCGGCTGGTCGAAATCACCTACGAATGTTTGATGCTCGGGCTCGAGCAAGCCAGGCCCGGCAACCGCCTGGGCGACATTTCCAATGCGATCCAGAGCCATGCGGAAAAGCACCGTTACAGCGTCGTCCGCGATTTCTGCGGCCACGGCGTGGGGCGATTGTTCCACGATTCGCCCGAAGTGGTCCACGCCGGCCGCCCCGGGACCGGCCCGGAGCTTCGCCCCGGCATGTTCTTCACCGTCGAGCCGATGATCAACATCGGCCGCGCCGACGTCAAGTTGCTCGAGGACGGCTGGACCGCGGTCACCCGCGACCGCTCGCTGTCCGCCCAGTTCGAGCATTCCATCGGCATCACCGAAACCGGCTGCGAGATTTTCACCAAGAGCCCCAAGGGCTTGGACGCGCCGCCCTACGTTTAGCTGGGCAGAGCGTCCGCTTTCGACCCATTGCGGACATTCCGCCGCGAGAACCCTTTTCGGCCTTGAGCCAAGGACAGGCTAGAGTTTAGGGAAATGGGGTCGAAAGGACACTGCGATGCTAGGTATAGGTCTCTGGGTTATGCTTGTGGCTGCACAGGCTGATGTGGTGATGACACCTGCTAACCGGGCCGCCGCGGCAGCCCTGAAGCACCCGCGTGTCGCTGCTGCGTTCCAGGCACGAATGAAGGTGCAGACGGCTCTTATCGAGGGGGCCAGCACCGCCTTTGGGAATGGCTTTACTCCGGACGCCGTGGTGAACAGTCCGCTCAACAATGTGACCACGCCGGCTGAGGCAGTGCGGCGATCCGCCGCTGGTGCGCTCAACTACAAGTATCTTCATACATCGATCGAATATGCCGCTCCGCGTCGGGAAGATGAGGTCATCTTCATGGGCGAGGAGACCTATGAGCCTGCGGCCGGAGCAGCGCATGCAGGTAAGACCGTTCGCCGGCGCTTCACTGACCTCTACCGCAAGCACAAAGGTAGGTGGCTGCTTAGCCTCCGACAGGCCACCATAATCTCTGTGCAGTAAAGGATCAGACCGCTCCTGGGTCGCACATGCCAGACGCGGCAGCATTGTCCGCCTTCCACCCAAAGCGGACATTCTGCTAAGCGGCGGCTGGCTTCTTTGCCGCGTCCCAGCTCCGGGCCAGCGCCTGGGCGCCTTCGACGTCCTCGGGGAAATCGACCTCGCCCCATTGCTCACCGCTGATGTCGAGCGTCCATACGTCGCTCGTCTCGGCGATGTGATGGATGACCCGCAAATACCAGATTGTCGTGCCCTCGGGCGTCCGGATGGCGCGGTCGATGGCCTTGGCGAATTGCTCGGCGCCGCCGGATCGGAAGGCGAGCAAGCCGATCGATTCGGCATTGACGCCATCGCTGATCCGCTTGCCGATCGCTTTCAGCCGCCCGCCGTCCTCGACCACCTTCATGTCGTCGTCGTCGTAAGGTTCCTTGCGGTCGATGGTGACGCAGATGCCGGAGCGGGTGTTGGCGACGACCCTGGCCATCAGCGGGTTCGAGACCAGCGTATCGCCATTCCACACCAGACAATCCCCGAAGAGATGCTGCCGCGCCATATATAGCGAGCCGGTGTTATCGGCGACCTTGTAGAAGGGGTTGAAGACGGTGGTGACATCCGGCCCGCCGCTCCGCGCCGCGATCGCGGCATCGACCAGATCGTCGTGAAAGCCGGTGACGACGACAGCCTCGCCGACACCATTGGCCTCCAGCGTGTCGAGCTGACGGTCGAGCAGCGTGCGGCCGTTGAACTCGATCAGGCACTTGGGCCGATCATCGGTCATGTGGCCGAGGCGCGAGCCCTGCCCCGCCGATAGGATGATCGCTTTCATTTACGAGCGCGCCCTGCCTTTCAAATGCGGCGCCGATTGGGCATTAGGCCACTAGCCATCCCGATGCGCTGGAGCTTCGCCCGTGAAGAAGATCGAGGCTATCATCAAGCCGTTCAAGCTCGACGACGTGAAGGACGCGCTGCACGAGGTCGGGGTCAGCGGCATCACCGTGACCGAGGTAAAGGGGTTCGGCCGGCAGAAGGGCCACACCGAGCTGTACCGCGGCGCCGAATATGTGATCGATTTCCTGCCCAAGGTGAAAATCGAGGTGGTGGTTGAGGACACGCTGGCCGACAACGTCATCGAGGCGATCGAGAGGTCCGCCCGCACCGGGCGCATCGGCGATGGCAAGATTTTCGTCCTCGAGGTCGAGCAAGCGGTCCGGATCCGCACCGGCGACCGCGGCGCCGATGCGATCTAGCGCCTGAATGGACGACCCGCGCCCAAATCCCGAACTACTCGCCTCGATGGCGCCCGACGAGTTGAAATCGGCGATGCGCACGCTTGGCTATCGAACCCAGAACGACCTGGCCCGGGCGATCGGGGTCAGCCGCTCGGCAGTGAGCCTGTGGCTTGAAGGCAAGGTCGGCGTCCCAAGGCCGGTCGCGATGCTGCTCAGGATGCTGGTCGCGGCGCAGCGGCGCGCTTATTGATGCCACGAAAAAGGGCGCCTGCAGCGCAGACGCCCTTTCAAGTTCACGCGTGCTCTTGCGTGATTTAGTTCATGTTGCCGTCCTCGACTGCGTCGGCAGTGTTATCGCCTTCGGCGCGGACTTCCTCGGCCCGGTTCTCGGCATTCATCTCCATGTTTTCGGTCATCATGTCGGCATTCTCTTCGATCATGTCGGCGGTGTTCTCGGCACTGGCCTCGATGTTGTCGGCCTGCTCTTCCTGCGGGCTCGAGTTGCAGGCGGCAAGCGCCGAAACGCCAAGAGCGACGGCGATGGCTACGGTGTAACGCATGATATTCCCCTATTGGTTCGGTCAACAGTAGCGCATGAGTGGCGCATCGGTTCCGCATGCGCAACAGTCGCGTGTCAAAATGGAGACGGGCAGCCGGGTGCTGCTTGGCCCAAAAAAATAGCTTCACGGCTAGTTCGGCGGAAAAGGCCGGTTCGTTCGTCGCTCCGGCCTTTTTCTTGTGTCGGACGCGCCCGGTGAAAAGTTCACGGACGGCTGGATTCGTCCCGCCTCCTCCCCGAAAACGTCGTCCTAAGCTTCGGATTCGCTGATGCAGCCTGCGCGCCACCTTGGTTTCGCAGGCGCGGCGGCGTTCGTCCGGGGCAGCGAAATCGAGACACCAGGGAGCGGTGCAAATGGCGGCGAATTCGGGCGATATCCTCAAGCGGGTCAAGGATGACGAGATCGAGTGGATCGACCTCCGCTTCACCGATCCCAAGGGCAAGTGGCAGCATCTCACGATGGCTTCGGGCCTGGTCGATGAGGACCAATTGTCCGACGGCTTCATGTTCGACGGAAGCTCGATCGCCGGCTGGAAGGCGATCAACGAGAGCGACATGATCTTGAAGCCCGACCTCGACGCGGCTTACTTCGACCCGTTCAGCGCGACCCCGATGCTGGTTCTGTTCTGCAACGTCGTCGAGCCGTCGACCGGCGAGCTTTACGGCCGCGACCCGCGCTCGACCGCGACCCGCGCCGAAGCCTATCTCGGCCAGACCGGCATCGGCGACACGGTGTTCGTCGGGCCCGAAGCCGAATTCTTCATGTTCGACGACGTCCGCTTCGAAGACACCTACAACTCCTCCTCCTTCCGGATCGACGACATTGAACTGCCGACCAACACCGGCCGCGACTATGCCGGCGGCAACATGGGCCACCGGCCCCGCGCCAAGGGCGGCTATTTCCCGGTCGCGCCGGTCGATTCTGCGATGGACATCCGCGGCGAGATGGTCTCGACGATGATCGAGATGGGGCTGCCGATGGACAAGCACCATCACGAGGTTGCCGCGTCGCAGCACGAGCTCGGGCTGACCTACGGAAGCCTGGTCCAGACCGCCGACCGCATGCAAATCTACAAATATGTCGTCCACATGGTCGCCCATGCCTACGGCAAGACCGCGACCTTCATGCCCAAGCCGATCGCTCAGGATAACGGGTCAGGCATGCACACCCACTTTTCGGTGTGGAAGGGCGCAAAGCCGTTGTTCGCCGGAAACGGCTATGCCGGCCTGTCCGAGATGGCGCTCTATTTCATCGGCGGGGTGATCAAGCACGCCCGGGCGCTCAACGCCTTCACCAACCCGACGACCAACAGCTACAAGCGCCTGGTGCCGGGCTTTGAAGCGCCGGTGCTGCTGGCTTATTCGAGCCGCAACCGCTCGGCGAGCTGCCGAATCCCCTACGGCGCCGGCGAGAAGTCGAAACGGGTTGAGTTCCGCTTCCCCGACGCGATGGCCAACCCCTATTTGGCATATTCGGCGATCCTGATGGCCGGGCTGGATGGCATCCAGAACCGCATCCACCCGGGCGACCCGATGGACAAGAACCTCTACGATTTGCCGCCGCAGGAGCTGGTCAACGTGCCGACCGTGTGCGGGAGCCTGCGCGAAGCTTTGGTGTCGCTGGCCGCCGACCGCGGCTTTTTGACCAAGGGCGACGTGTTCAGCGACGACCAGATCGACAGCTACATCGAATTGAAGTGGGACGAAGTGATGCGCTGGGAGACGACGCCCAGCCCAGTCGAGTTCGACATGTATTATTCGAGCTAATCTTCCTCGATCAGACTGGTGGTCTTGGTCTCGCGCATGGTGATGTAGGCAATAAGCGAGAGGGCCGCGAGCCCGGAGATATACAGATAGAACCAGCGCTCGTGGCCGGCCGACTTGAGCCACAAGGCGACATATTCGGCGGTGCCGCCGAAGATGGTGTTGGCAAGCGCGAACGGCAGCGCCACGCCGAGCGCCCGGATGTGCGCCGGGAACAGCTCCGCCTTCACCACCGCGTTGATCGACGTATAGCCGGTGACGATGACCAGGCTCGTCATCACCAGAGCGAACGCAATGACTGGGTCGCGCACCTTCTCCAGCGCGGTGAACAACGGGTAAGTGAACAAAGTCGCGCAGACGCCGAAGAAGATCATCATCGGCTTGCGACCCACCCGGTCGGACAAGGCGCCGGCAAGCGGCTGGATCACCATCATTATCGCAAGGCCGAGCGTCATGATCCGCGACGCGGTTTCGCGGTCGAAGCCGCTCGTGTTGACCAGGAATTTCTGCAGATAGATGGTGTAAGCGTAGAATGACGCGGTGCCGCCCGCGGTCAGCGCCATCACCAGCAAAGCCTCGCACGAATGGTCCCTGAACAGGTTGCGACCGGTCGATTTCGGGCGGTCCGAGCGCGCCGCGACATTCTTGAAGCTCAATGTCTCGTCGAGGCGCCGGCGGATGACGAAGACCACAACCGCGAGCAAGCCGCCGGCGGCGAAGGCGATTCGCCAACCCCACGCGTCAAGCTCGGCAGGCGTGAGGATCAATTGCAGAAACAGGAGAAACGCGAGCGCGCTTAGCTGTCCGCCGATGATCGTGACATATTGAAAGCTCGACCAGAAGCCGCGGCGCTTCTTGCCGGCCATTTCCGACAAATAGGTCGCGCTGGAGCCATATTCCCCGCCCAGGCTCAACCCCTGGATCATCCGCGCGACGACCAGGATCGCGGGAGCCCACAGCCCCGCCTGCGCGTGGGTCGGCGCGACCGCGATCAGCAGCGATCCGGTGCACATCAGGGTGACCGACAAGGTCAGCCCCGCCTTGCGGCCCTTGCGGTCGGCGTAAATGCCCATCAGCCAGGCGCCGATCGGCCGCATGACGAAGCCGACCGCGAACACCGCCGCCGCCTGAAGCAGCTCCGCCGTCGGGTCTTCGGACGGAAAGAAGCTGTGGGCGAAATAGATGGCGAAGGCTGCGTAGACGTACCAGTCGAACCATTCGACGAGGTTGCCCGCCGACCCGCCGACGATGTTCCTGAGGCGGCGCGCGGAGGTCGAGCTTTCGCTCGCCGCCTTAGCCAACCCGCGCCGCCCGTAGTTCGGCCTCGCTCTCCTCGAACGTGCGGAGCACGCTCTGTGGCGGGCGCGGCCCGACGAGACTGACCAGAATCGCGGCGAGGCCGCTGAGGGCAAAGCCCGGGACGATTTCGTAGATGAGCGAGCTCAAGGCGGCTCCTTCCGCGAGCACCGGCGCGTATATCCAGAACAGGACGGTCGCCGCGCCGACGAGGATGCCGGCGAGTGCGCCGTTGCGGGTCAGCCGTTGCCACGTCAGAGACAGGATCACCACCGGGCCGAAGGCGGCGCCGAAGCCGGCCCAGGCGTTGGCGACGAGGCCGAGGATGGTGTTGTCCGGGTCGTAGGCGAGCCAGATGGCGACGAGCGCCACCAGCAGCACGCAGATGCGGCCGACCGTCACCAGCTCCCTCTGGCACGCCTCGCGGCGCAGATAAATGCGGTACATATCCTCGGTCAGCGAGCTGGACGAGACCAGCAGTTGCGAGGAGATAGTGCTCATTATAGCGGCGAGCAGCGCCGCGAGCAGGAAGCCGGTGACCAGCGGGTCGAACAGCACGTCGGCGAGCAGGATGAAGATCGTCTCGGGATCGTCCAGCGGCGTGCCGGTGCGGGCCACGTAGGCCGCGCCGATCAGGCCGGTGGCGACCGCGCCGATCAACGCGACTCCCATCCAGGTCATGCCGATGTTGCGCATCGCCGGAACGTCGCGGACCGAGCGCACCGCCATGAAGCGAACGATGATGTGCGGCTGCCCGAAATAGCCAAGCCCCCAGGCGAGGGAGGAGATAATTGCGAGCCCGGTCATGCCGGACATGATGTCGAACGCGCCGGGCTTGGCCGCCTCGAGCGCGCCGGTAAACTCCCCGCCGAGCTCAAAGAAAGCGACGACGGGAAGCAGCACCAGGGCGACGAACATGATGCATCCCTGGACGAAATCGGTGAGGCTGACCGCGAGGAAGCCGCCGAACATCGTGTAGGCAACCACCACTCCGGCAGTGAGCCACAGTCCCAATGCATAGTCCGCGCCGAACGCGCTCTCGAACAGCTTGCCGCCCGCGACCATTCCGGCGGAAGTATAGAGGGTGAAGAAGAGGATGATCACGACCGAGGCGATGACCCGAAGCGAATGGCTACGATCCTCGAAGCGTTTCTCGAAGAATTCCGGAATGGTGATGGAGTTGCCAGTGCGCTCGGTATGAACGCGCAGCCGCGGGGCGACGATGATGTAGTTGAGCAGTGCGCCGACTAAGAGGCCGATGGCGATCCAGCTGGCGCTCAGTCCCGCCACATAAGCGGCACCGGGAAGGCCTAGCAGCAGCCAGCCCGACATGTCCGAAGCGCCGGCCGACAACGCCGCCACCGCCGGGCTAAGCTGGCGTCCGCCAAGCAAATAGCCGTCGATGTCGTCGGTCGATTTCCTCCACGCCCAAAGCCCGATGCCGAGCATTGCTAGGAAGTAGATCGCGAGCGAAACGATAACGCCGGTATCCATGAACTCCCTTTCGTACGCGCAAGTGGAAGAAAATAGGCGCGCCCGTCAATAATCCTTCGACACGCGCACGTTGGCCGAGGTCCGCCCGATGGTCGAGATCGACGACAGCAACGAGAGCCAGCGGGTGACCTGATATTCGATCCGGGTTGCCGAATAATCCTGCCCGTCGGTGATCACTTCGACGTAGAGCTTGCGGCCGATATATTTGCCGGCGGCAACCGCGGTCTTCTGGCCGGTGGCGATATCTGCCGGGACGATCCGCAACCGGTCGAGCCCGACGGCTCGGCGAACCGCGTTGATCGGGTCGAGATTGCCCGAGCCCGAATTGAGCGCCGCCACCGCCGATGCGAGCTGGATCGCCTCGGGCGCCGACAAATTGGTGATCGAGGTCCCGAACAGGATCCGCGACAGCAATTCGTCCTGCGGCAGCGCCGGGACGCTGGCGAACTGGATGTCGGGCTTAAGGCCGGTGCCCTGCACCAGGACGCTGGCGTTGAGCCCCTGCACGTCGGCGACGGCGCGGATGTCGAGCAACGGATTGGCCGGGCTTTCGCCACGAAAGCTGATCACCCCGCGGTCGAGCCGGAAGCTGCGGCCGGCGAATTCGTAATAGCCTCGCACGAGGTCGACACGCCCGCTGAAGCGCGGCTCGTCGGCATAGCCGCCGATGGCGAGGTCGGTGCTCCAGCTGCTGTTGATGCCGAGGCCGCGCACCCGCAAATTGCGGCCGGCAAGCTTCATGTCGAGCCGCCACGGGCGCAGCTCGCGCGCGTCGATCACTTGGTCATCGTCGCGGCCGCGATGCTGGACTGCGAGCTGCGGAATGGCCGCGGCCTTGCTTGCGCGTCCCAAGGTGAAGCTGCCGTTGTTGAGCCGGAAGTTGCCGGAGATGGCGCCGCCGTTGCCGCCCGAGACGATCTTAAGCGGCCCGGTGACCGTCGCGGCCACGTCGTCGCGGTTCAAAAGCCGAGCATTGGCGGCGTTGAACGCAAGGTCGAGCGCGGTCCGACCGCCGCTGAAATTGACCGTTCCCGAACCTGACAGCGAGCCGCCGGCTCCGGCCCGGCCGGAAATCCGGCTGAACACCAGCCGTGGACCGTCGAACCGGCCCTCGGTGGCGAGCTGGTCGATTACCGTCCCGGTCACCGCGCTTTCGAGCCGCGCGTTCCGGGTCCGAAGTGAGCCGCGAATGACGGGATCGACCAGCCGGCCGCTGATGTCGGCGCCGATCGCCGCCGGGCCGGTGAGGTCGATGATCTCCACCCCCGACAGCCGCCACAAGGTATCGGCCGGGCCGTCGTAGCGAAGCTGGGCGAGCAAAGGCGCGTTCATCAGCGCGGCGACCACCGATCCGCCCGCGAGCGGCGCGAAGCGGGCCTGGGCGCGGCCGATGGTCTTGCCGCCGCTGTTGGCGACCGCGCGCATCCCGGCTTTGTCGCCGGTCAGAACCGCGGCAAGGCCGACGTCGATCGGCTGCGAGGCGAGGAGGAGGCCGGCGCGGCTCAAGCCCCGGATGGTGAGGTTGGCGCGGCCCGATCGGCCACCCTTCCACGCATAATCGAGCTGCCCGCTGGCGCGCCCGCTAAGGTCGAGGTTGGGCCAGCCGATGTCGAGCACCTCCATCGGCATCGAGGCGAGCTGCGCGTGAACCGCGGGGCGCGAGCCGCTGTTGCCGGACACGGTCGCCCGTCCGCCGCCGAACGTCAGCCGCGTCGGCGCCAGAGCCCAGCCGTCGCCGGCGCGGGTCAGCACGGCCGCTTGCTCGAGCACCAGCGGCCGCCGTTCGATATTGCCGCGCCCGGTCAGGCTGATCCGGTCGGGCGTCACATCGGCCAAAGTGACGAAGTCGAAGGCGGCGCCGCGGCGGCCGGCGAAAGCGGCGCGGACTTGGCCGGACCCGTTGACGAGGCTGGCGTTGGCGGTGACCCGGGCGAGTGTCAGGCCGCTCAGCTCGAGCCCGCGCGCGTCGAGGACTCCGTTGAGCGTCGTTCGCCCGTCGGCAAGCAGGATGGTGCCATCGAGGCGGCCGCTGCGCACCGCAAGCGCGCCCGGGAAGCGCGCCGACGAAGCCGCGAGATGCGCTTCGATCTTCTGCGCTCCGCCGGCCGGCGCGAAAGCCAGCGTCCCGTCGAGCCCGCCGCCGGCCAGCGCCAGCGTGCCGGTGAAGCCGCCGGGGTCGGAGCGGAGGTTGCCGCTGGCCGTCGTGCCGCCGACGTTGAGCGCGGCGATAGCGATGGTGGTTCGCCCGCCGCGCGGCAGCAGGATCCGGCCGTTGCTGGTGAAGGCGCCGAGCCGCGACCCGCCCGCGGCGCGATAATCGAAGCCGGCTGCAATTGGGCTGAGCAGCAGCCGAACGTCCTTGAGGCCCATGCTGTCGTTGGGCCGGTCGAGCAGCAGCTCGACCCTCGGCCGTGCGATATTGCCGTCAAGCGTCATCCGCAGCGGGCCGTATTTGGCCTGGCGCCCGGACGCGACGATGTGGAAGGTGCCATCGCGGTTGCGCCTGCCCTCCCCCGACAGCCGAAGCTTGGGCGAGAACAACTGCAAATTGTGGAGGCGCAGGATGCCGTCGGGGCCGCGGGTGAGGCCGGTTTCGATGCGCGGGAGACCGCCGGTCAAATCGGCGAAGAAACTGTTATCGAGCCGCCGGACCCAGGCCTTGGCGCTGCCGGTAACCAGCGAGCCCTTGCCGCCCGGGCCGGGGACGACGCGCAATTCGGTCAGAACGTCGACGAGGCCCAGGCCCTCGATGAAATAGCGCTTGAGGCCGCCCAACAGCAGTATTTCGAACCGTCCCGTGGCGAGGTCGATCAGAAGCGAGACCTTGCCCGACAGCTTGTCGCTGCGCAGCTGCAGCCCTTCGCCGCGGACTAGCTTGGGCGTGATCGTCAGCATCCCGTCGAGGCTGGCGTTACGAAGGATATCGCTGGCGGTGTCGCCGACTCCGGTAATGGCGCGGGCTTTCAAATGCAGCGGCACCCGCATCGGCCAGCCGGTCAGCCGCCCCTTCCCTTCGGCGCGCACGTCGATGAAGCCGGTCGCATCGAAGACGAGGTTGGGCGCGGTCAGCCGATAAGCGTAATTGGCGCTTCTAAACGGGCCGTCCAGGGTCCACGTCATGCGCACGTTGCGCCCCCGCATGTTGGGGAGCAACGCCTCCGGGCGAAGCAAATCGACGCCGGCGCTGACGCCGCGGTAACGGCCCCGTCCAAGGTCGATCGCGCCGCTGGCGACGGCGCGGAGCGCGGTCGAGCCGAGCGCGATTCGCCCGTCGAGAATTCGGTCCTCCAGCGTCGCGTTGCCGCGCACCCGGACGACCGGCGCGGTCAGGCGGAGCAGCCGGCCCTTGAGGAATTGCGACGGGCTAAGCGTTCCGGCCAGGCCGAAGCGGCCGTTCTCGGTGCTCAGCGCGAGGCGGCCCGCGGCGCGCCCGGCAAGGTTGAGCGAGCCGTTTCCGCGCCAGCGGGTCCACGTTCCGTCGCCGCTGATCGCCAGGTCGATCGATCGCTTGATCCCGACCATCGCGGGAAGCACGCCGTCGGCCGGCGAGCTGGCCCGCGCCTCGATGTCGAAGCGGTCGCCGTCGGGTTCGGCGTCGAGCTTGAGCGCTAACCGATCGGCACCGTCGACGATGGCATTGAGCTCGACCAACGCCCGGCCCGAGCGGATGTCGGCGGTCCCGCTCAGCCGCCCGGCCCGGGGCGTTCCGGCTACCCCGCGCTGAATCTCCAGCCGGTCGATCGACAATTTGCCAATTGAGATATCGAAGCCGGGCAGCATCGGGCCGGTTCGCCCGGTCGGCTTGAGCCGGGGCAGCCGGATCAGCGTGGCCCGGTCCGCGTGGACGCTTTCGATCGTCAGCTTGTTGTAGAGCCAGGCGGCAGGGGTCCAGTCGAGCTCGATCTCGGGCGAGGTGAAGAACACCCCGCTTCCATCCATCACCGCGACGTTCCTCAGCCGCGATTGGCCGAAGATCGAGCCTTCGATCCGGCCGATGCGGAACTTGAGGCCGGTCGCGGTCTGGATCTGGCCGATGCGGTCGACGATGAAGCGGTGACCGGGCGCGGTGTCGAGCAGTACCAGGCCGACGACCAGGAGCAGCGCCAGCCCGACCAGCAGGGCCACCAACTCCTGCATCAGGCGTCTGGCCCAATTGCGCTTCAATCGATAGCGAGAGGGCTCCGTCGGCGCCTCGTCGAGCGTCGCGACTTCGTCCGTCAAAACGCCTGTCCCAGCGAAACCGCGACGGCGATCCGGCTGTCGCCCTGGCGCGGGTTGAGCGGGGTGCCGACGTCGACCCGGATCGGGCCGAACGCCGAATAATAACGCAGACCGAGCCCCGCGCCGAATTGCCACCCGTTCAAGTCGGGCGTGATCCTGTTGGCAAGCGTGCCGCCATCGAGGAAGGGGACGATCCCGAAACTGCCGAAGCGCACCCGCGCCTCGAGCGAGAATTCGGCCAGCGCCCGCCCACCGATCGGATCGCCCTGGAAATCGCGCGGCCCCAGCCGCTGGTAGCCGTAGCCGCGGACCGACCCACCGCCGCCCGAATAGAAACGGCGCGACGGCGCGATCGACGGAGCGTCGGCACCGACGATCGAACCCAGCCGCACTCGCCCGGCGATCACCGTGTTCGACGCCAGAGGTAGGTAAGCGGAGCCGTCGATCTGCGCCCGGGCGTAAGTGAACGAGCCGCCCTGCGCCGAAATCTCCGGGCTCAACCGGCCGCCGAGGCGGAAGCCCCGCGTCGGGTTGAGCAGATCGTCGCTGCCATCATAGTAAAGCGTAGCCGGAAGCGCGGCGATGAGGAAGGTGCGGGTCTCCTCGGCCGCCGGGTCGCTGAAAATCCCGCGCTCGTCGGTGGCGAGCAGCTCGGTGCCGATGCTCCACGTCCATTTCTTGCGCCAGATGATGTTGCTCTGCCGCTCGATGTTCGCCGCAAGCATGATGGTTTTGGCATCGTAAGCGGCAAATTCGGTGTTGCTTGCGACCAGCTGCGCGTTGAGCGCCCGGTCCCGGCCGCCAAAGTTGTTGCGGCGGAAACTGATGCCGGCCAGCTGCTCGCGGGTGCCGGCGACCCCGCGCACGGTAATCGCGCCCTCGGGCGGCAAGAAATTGCGGTGCTGCCAGCTGGCTTCGGCGCGGAAGCCCTCGCCGGTGCCATAGCCGAGCTGCCCGGCGACGGTGCGCATCGGCGCCGGCTGCATGTTGACGGTCAAGTCGACCCGGTTGCCGGCCGCCGGCACCACCTGCACTTCGGCGATGGAGACGAGGCCGGTGGCGATCAGTGCGCGGCGCAGATCGTCGACCTTCGCGCCCTCGAACCGGTCGCCCGGGTCGAAGCGGGCGATCCGGGCGACATGCTGCGCGTCAAACGGCGGATTGCCGCCAACCCGAATCGCGCCGAACGCTGCCAGCGGCCCTGGGTCAACGGGGAGCACCAGGGTCGCCAAGCGAGTGCTGTGGTCGATGATGATTTCCTGCTGGCCGACCGTTGCCAGCGCGAACCCCTGCTCGCCCAGCGCGACTTTCAAATTGACGTTGGCGGCGATGACGTCCTCGGCAACGACCGAGTCGCCGGCCTTGACGCCAAACGCCTCGCGCAGCCTGGCCGCTTCCGCGCCCGCGGCATCGAGCCCGGCCAACTCGACCGACTGGAATCGGTATTGCTCGCCGGGGTCGGCGTCGAGGGTAACCAGCAGCGCTTGCCCCCGCAGCTCGATCCGCGGCGCGACCTCGGCATCGTAAAAGCCCTGCGACCGGAGCAGCTCGGCGAGCAGCTCGGAATCGGCTTCCGAGCGACGCTGGATCTGCGCGGCGTTGGTGTCCTGCTTGCGCCCTTCGTACAGCGCCGATTGCTTTTCGAACGATTCCACCAGCGCCGGCGCGTTGCCGAGCCGGTCGAGGCCTTCGATGGCAACCGCATATTGCCGCTCGGCATTGGCATCGAGGATCGTCGCATCGGCGGGAAGCGGCGGGGCATCGGCAAGCGGCGCGCTTTCGGTAAGGGGAGCTAGCGGCTCCGTGGCAAGGTCGGGCCAGTCCACCCCGATGTCCGGCATCGGGTCGAGCGGCGCGGACGGATCGAGGGGCGGCGCTGGCTGAGCTTGCTGGGCGGATCCAGGCGATGCGCATAGGGCAATTGTCGCGGCCGCGCACAACAGCCACGCGGCTGCCCGCGCTTTGCCCCGATCCCTCATCGAAATCAGCCTAGTGGGCACACCTGAACGGCGCTAGTCCGCCGGAGGAGTATTAGTGGACGGTTCCGCGCACCTGGTCGCTGGCGAGGGTGGCGATCACCCGCTCGATCTGCCGCCAGTGGCAAAAGCCGACGACATTGTCGTTGTCGCGGCTCCGCTCGGCGCGGGCGGCGGCCTCGAAGCCGGCATCGTCGCCGAACCGCTCGATCAGATCGGCGGCGTCGTTAAGGGCCGGACGGCCGGTGATGAACGGGGACTCCATGGGCCAACTGTTAACCCGCGACCGGTTTCGCGACTGCCGACAAGTGTCGTCAATAGTACGTTGACCATGTCGGACGGCGCTCCCAAGAAGCGGGTGATGAAGAAAACTCCACTTGCCGGCGGATTTTTCCTGGTGGCGCCGATCGTGATCGGCTTCGCGGCCGGCCTCGCCACCGGCGACGCGATGCGCGGGGTGATCATCGGCACCGCGATCGGCATCGCTTTTGCCGTCGCTTTGTGGCTGGTCGACCGCCGCCGCGCCTGACGGCCTAGCCGATCTTGCGGCCGGCCCAGATCACCCGGCCGATGCACTGAACGTCGTCGATGTCGCAATCGGGCCAGTCGGGATAAGCCGGATTGTCCGACTGGATCGTCACCCGGCGGCCGGCGGGGTGGAGCGCGAGCCGCTTGACCACTAGCACATCGTCGGCGCGAAGCACGTAAATCCCGTCGCGCAGGCGCTCCATGCAATCGCCGAGGTCGACCAGGATATCGTCGCCGGCACTGAGCGTCGGCGCCATTGAATCGCCATCGACCCGGATGATCGACAGCTTGCCCGACGACGTGCCGGTCAGCGACCTCAGCCACCTTTGGTCGAACGCGAAATAGGGGCGCCCCGCTTCCTCGGCAGGATAAGCGCCCGGTCCCGCCGATGCCTGCACCAGGGTGCGCGTGACCGGGACCAGGCCGGCCGGCCCATGGTCGCCGCTGTCCGGCCCGCCGAGCATCGATTCGGGAATCGAGAAGTAACGGGCAAGCTTGCGCCGTTCCGCTTCCTTCAGCTTCTTGGGGACGCCGCGGCGGACGAACTGCTGAATGTAGGCCGGGTTGCGGCCCAGCATTCGCGACAGGCCGGCAAAATCTTCACCGCGCTCCGAGCAGAGGCGTTCAAGAACGGCGCGGGCATCGGCTGACATGGTTCGAATGCATTTAACCATAGGTAATAGCCTAGACAAGTAGGAAAAGCATTGGGAAAGGATGTGCAGCCGAGTCGAGCAAAGGGTGAGGGATGAAGAGTGTATTTGCTCCGAGAAGTCGAGAAATTTTGAACGCGCGACGAGTCGCGCCCGCTCGGTTCGGCCGTGACGTAGTCGGCGATCCACGGTTCGTCTTCGATCTGCCCAACGGAAGAGAGCCACGGCCTCAAACGGTTGCGCGAGTCCGGGCCTATCTGGAGGCCGCGCGATGATGCGGATCGCGTTGTCGCCGGCCGCCGCTGGGCTGCTCCGTTCGCTGCTTGCGAGGACGGGTGTGGATCGAAGTAGGATTTTGCTTACCGAGTTCCGTTCAATCGATTGGCAATCGCTTACTTTCATCGGTGAGCGCCATGAGCTCAGGCTGCGCGTGCCGGGTCCCGATTCGGGCGAGATCCTGTCGCGCTTGCTGACCGGGCTCGACGACGCGGAGTTCGCCATTCCCGGCCATCTGGTCGCCGACATTGGCGTGGTCGACCAACCCCGCCGCGAAGCGGACGGATCGATGACGGTCGCGTTGGAGGCGTTGACGGTTGCCGAAGACTAGCGAGCCGGTTGCCGAGGACTAACGGACGGCGCGGCGCAGCTGGTCAAGAGCCTCGCGCAGCTGTTCGGTCGCGTCGGGCAGCGCTTCGTTGGTGCCGGGCATGTCGCCGGCGGGCAGCGCCGCGCGAAACCGACGAACCACCGGCGACGGGAGTGAACCGGCGGCGACCGGCTGATCGAGCAGCAGATCGCCGCGCTCGCCGAGCGTCAGCATGGCGCCGGTGAATTCGAGCGGCGCCGGAACGAAGCCGGGGAAAACTGGCGGCGACGCCGGCAGCCGCACCAGGCTGGTGAAGACCCGCACGAAGACCAGCCCGCCAATGCTGCCCGCGACAAGCAGCGGCAATGGAAGATACTGGCGACCGCAAAGCATACGGCAGCGCCGAGAATGAGGGCGGCGGCGGCGTCGATTGCTGAGCGGAAAGGGTGAGCCATGGGGCCGTGACTATCGCCCAATCCTTGCCATCCGGTTTCGACCCGCGAGGAACCGGCCCGCCCGCCGCTCGCTTAAGCGGGCTCATGCAACAGCAACCCCACAGTTGATGCTCCGCCACGCCAGCGACGGCGAGCCCGGCTACTCGCGCAAGCAGATGGGCCGATACTGGGCCTATTTCGACGATGATGGCGAGCGGGTCACCGGCCGCGAGACGATCGACCGGCTCAACTCGGTCGCGCTTCCCCCCGCCTACGACAATGCCTGGTTTTGCAAGGACACCAACGGTCACCTGCAGGCGACCGGAGTCGATGCCCGGGGCCGCAAGCAATATCGATACCACGCCGACTATCGCGCCCGCCGCGACAAGAAGAAATATAGCGGCACTCGGGAGTTCGGGGCGGCCCTGCCCAAGCTGAGGCGGCGGGTCGCGGCCGACCTCAAGAAGCGCAAGCTCAGCCGCGATGCGGTGCTCGCCGCGATCGTGCGATTGCTCGACACCCAATATTTGCGCGTCGGCAATGAACAATATGCCAAGGACAACAACAGCTACGGGGCGACCACGCTCCGTTCGCGCCACGTCAAGCGCAGCGGCATCAAGCTGATGATGCGCTTCAAGGGCAAGCACGGAATCGTCCGCGAGGTCCCGATCACCGACTCCAATTTGAAGCGCATCGTGTCCAAGTGCGACGAGCTGCCGGGTCAGCATCTCTTCCAGTATCTGGCCGAGGACAACGAGCCCTGCCCGATCACCTCGGCGGACGTGAACGATTACATCCGTGAGGCGACCGGCGGCGACTTCACCGCCAAGAACTTCCGCACCTGGGGCGCGAGCGTGATCGCCTTCGAGGCGATGCTCGAATCGCAGCTGCTGGATAAGGCCAAGGTTTCCTTGAAGACGGTGCTGGAGCCGGTCGCCGAAGCGCTTGGCAACACCCCCGCGATCAGCCGCAAGTCCTATGTTCATCCCCGGCTGATCGAGGCGACGCGCGACCGCCCGCGCGATCCGCTGGGACGCATGGACGTGCCGCGGGCGCGCAAATGGCTGTCGTCGGGTGAGGTCGGGCTGCTCGCTTTCCTGTCGGCAAGGAAACTGCCCGGGCAATCCGGTTCGAAGCAGGCCGGGCGCACCGCCGGGGCGTCGCAAGCCGACGCTTGATAGCAAGCGAGGCTGCCGCCATGAGCAACACAATGGAGGCGCCTTCACAACGCTGGGACCAGCTGGCCGACTGGTTCGAAGCCAATGACCAGGCGTTGCTGATTGGCGGCCTTGTTGCCGCCGGGCTGGTCGCGGCGATGCTCGTGCTTCGCTCGATCGGTCACCGGATTCTCGCCGCCGACCCCGAATGCCGGACATGGAAAGCGGTCATTGCGCGGGTGCTGGCCAAGACTAGCCTCGCCTTCATGGTCATCGCCGCGCTCGACGCGGTGACGGCTTATGTCGAGCCGCCACGCCGCCTCGCGCGTCCGATCGATGTCCTGTTCATCATCGCCTTTGCTTTGCAGGGCGCGGTGTGGGCGCGCGAGCTGATCCTCGGCGTGATCGGCCGCCGGGTCGGCGATGATCCGAACGACACCACGCTCGGCAATGCCCGCGCCGTCATCCGGGTGCTGGTCAGCGTGCTGCTGTTCGCGGTCGCCTTCATCGTCATCCTCGACAATCTCGGCGTCAACGTCACCGCTTTGGTCGCCGGCCTAGGCATCGGCGGAATCGCCATCGGCCTGGCCGCGCAGGGCATTTTTTCCGATTTGTTCGCGGCGCTCGCGATCCTGTTCGACAAGCCGTTCCGCCGCGGCGACGTAATCAGCTACGGGACCAGCATCGGCACGGTCGAGCGGATCGGGCTCAAGACCACGCGGATGCGGGCGCTGAGCGGCGAGCAATTGGTGATGGCCAACACCAAGCTGCTCGAACAGGAAATCCGCAACCTCGCCGACGGGCTGGTCCGCCGCACCACGCTCAACTTCGGCGTGGTCTACCAGACCGGCCCCGACATGCTGAAGCGGATCCAGGAGATTACCCACGAGGCGGTCAACGCGCAGCGCGGCTGCGGCTTCGTGCGCTGCTCGATGACCGCGTTCGGCCCCTCCAGCCTCGACCATGAAGTGGTGTACGACACCGCCAGCGTCGACCCCAACGTCATCGCCGCGGACCGCTCGGCGATCATGATGCGGCTGATCGAAGCCTTCGCCGCCGAGAAGGTCGAATTCGCTTACCCGACCCAGACCACATTCACCGCCGCGCCCGACGGCACCTACGTCATGCCCTACGCGCCGCCCAAGCCGGACCAGGGCTAGCGCGCATGCCGATTGTCCCGCTCGACGAGATCCGTGCCCGAGTCGGCGAGGAGATCGGGACGTCGGACTGGATCATTGTCGACCAGGCGCGGATCGAGGCGTTCGCCGACGCCACCGAGGATCGCCAGTTCATCCACGTTGACCCGGTTATGGCGGCGCAAACCCCGTTTGGTGGGACCATCGCTCACGGTTTCCTGTCGCTGTCGCTGCTGTCGCGGATGGCGGCGGAGGCGATGCTGGTCCCCGACAGCGTCACGATGGCGGTCAATTACGGCTTTGAGCGCGTGCGCTTCCTGGCGCCGGTGCGATCGGGAAAGCGCATCCGCGGCCGCTTCACGCTCCAAAGCGTCGAGCAGAAAGCGCCGGGACAGATTCTCCTGCGCCACCTCGTCACCGTCGACATAGACGATGAAGACAAGCCGGCGCTTTCCGCCCAATGGCTCACCTTGTTGTTCGCTTAAGGAGACTTGAATGCCCCGCGACGCAGTGATCGTTTCGACCGCCCGCACCCCGATTGGACGGGCCTATCGCGGCGCGTTCAACGCCACTCCGTCGCCGACCCTCGCCGCTTATCCGATTCGAGCCGCCATCGAGCGCGCCAAGCTCGACCCGGCCGAGGTCGACGACGTGATCATGGGCGCCGCGCTTCAACAAGGCGTGCAGACCACCATCGGCCGCACCGCCGCGTTGCGCGCAGGGCTTCCGGTCAGCGTCGCGGGCATGTCGATCGACCGCCAGTGCGCATCGGGGCTGATGGCGATCGCCACCGCCGCCAAGCAGGTGATCGTCGACCGGATGGACGTGATCGTCGCCGGCGGAGTCGAATCCATCAGCCTCGTGCAGACCGGCGAGCTTCGGGTCGGCCCCGACCCCGAGCTGCTGTCGATGCACAACGGCGTCTACATGCCGATGATCGACACCGCCGAAGTCGTCGGCAACCGCTACTCCATCTCGCGCGAGCGTTGCGACGACTATGCGCTCCGCTCGCAGCAGCGCACCGCCGCTGCCCAAACCGAGGGCCGCTTCGCCGACGAAATCATAGCCGTTACCGCGACGATGGGCGTCAAGGACAAGGAAACCGGCGCGGTGTCGATGCGCGAAGTCACCCTCGACAAGGACGAGGGCAACCGGCCGGAGACGACGCTGGAGGGCCTGGCCAAGCTGGAGCCGGTGCGCGGGCCGGACAAACTGATCACCGCCGGCAATGCCAGCCAGCTCAGCGACGGCGCGTCGGCCTGCGTGGTGATGGAAGCCGCGCTTGCCGAGCAGCGCGGGCTCGATCCGCTCGGCCGCTACGTCGGCATGGCGGTTGCCGGCACCGAGCCCGAGGAAATGGGCATCGGGCCGGTGTTCGCCGTGCCTAAATTGCTCGAGCGCTTCGGCCTGAGCGTCGACGACATCGGCCTGTGGGAGCTCAACGAAGCGTTCGCGGTGCAGGTGCTCTACTGCCAGGACAAGCTCGGCATCCCCGACGACAAGCTCAACGTCGACGGCGGCGCGATCTCGATCGGCCACCCATACGGAATGTCCGGGGCCCGGCTGGTCGGCCACGCGCTGATCGAAGCCAAGCGCCGCGGCGAGCGCTACGTCGTCGTCACCATGTGCGTCGGCGGCGGAATGGGCGCGGCCGGCCTGTTCGAGGTGCTCTAGGCGCCGAAGCCATAGCCATGCAGAGCGATCAGCTCCCCGTCCCGCTCGCCGACCAGGTCGCGCAGCGCAGCGCCATAAAATCCCAGGTCGGTGCCGCTTATCGCCGCTAGCTGCGGGCCAGGGAGGTTGAGGCCGCGGCCGGTGTATGATCGGGGCAGAGCGCGAACGAGCAGCTCGAGACGCTCACCGCTCGTGCCCAGGTTCAGCCGCACGCAGCCGCCCACGAGCGAGCGTTTGTCGAGGACAGGTTGGCCGGCGATGTCGAACATCGGCTGAGTTTACCGAGGACGACACCTTTTGGCGAGACATTGCATGGCGTTTGGCTAAGCTTGCAGCGATGGACGCCGTCGAACTCATCGCCCTCGCCTCCTCGGTCAGCTTGCTTGCCGGCTGGCGCTTGTATCTGGTCACTTTCGCGACGGGGCTGGCAATGAAGTGGGGCTGGATCGACCTGCCGGATCAGCTTCAGGCGCTCGACGTCATCGCCAACAATTGGGTGATCGGCATCGCCGGGGCCGGTGCGCTCGCCGAATTCTTCGCCGACAAGATCGCCTGGGTCGACAGCGCTTGGGACGCCGTCCACGGCTTCATCCGTCCGCTCGGCGGGGCGCTGCTGTCGCTGGCGGTGATCGATGCCGGCGACCCGACGTGGCAGGTGGCGAGCTTCCTGCTCGGCGGCGGAGCGGCCTTTCTCGCCCATGCCGGCAAGGCCGGGGCGCGGACGATAGTCAACGCCAGCCCCGAGCCCTTTTCCAACGTCGTCGTGTCGAGCGCCGAGGATGTCGCCACCGGCGGCCTGTTCGCGCTGGCCGTCGCCTACCCGATCGCCGCAGCGCTGATCGCCGCGACGCTGGTCGGCCTGTCGTTGTGGCTGGTGTTCAAGGCGCGGCGCTTCCTAAAGCGGTTGCTTCCGCCGCCGCGGCCAAAAGCGAATTGAACCGCACGCGCCGGCGGGTTCTCGAAAACAGAAAAAGGGAGAGGCGAATGCCGGTTTCAGAAAAGCCGTTGGTCGAACGGGTTGCGCGGGTGCTTGCCGGCGCGGCGCACAGCAGCAACGCCGAAGGCAGCGACCCGTCGGCCGGGGACAAGGTGGACCTGGTCTGGCGCGAGCATGTCAACCAGGCGCTAGCGGTGCTCCACACCATGCGTGAGCCGGACGAGGAGATGGCGAGCGCCGGCGATGCCGAAAGCTGGTCGACGATGGTGGAAACGGCGATCTCCAGCTGGGAGCGGCGCGACTGACCGCACAAGAATGCGAAAGGCCGCCCGGTCGCTCGGACGGCCTTTCCATTGTCGAGCCTGAAGCGGCCTGACGTCATTAAGCGCAAACTCCAACGGAGGCTGCGCTCACCAGACGGACCGCGAACGGCAATTGACAATGAGACATCAGACCACCTCCTTTCAGCTGTTGAACAGTGGAGCGAAGGTCCGGCGAAGCCCTGGCTGAGCATGTCGGCCGCAGCCTCGATGGCTGCATCGAGCTGGAGGTAAAACGGCCGCTTGAGCGAATCTACGCCCGTTGGCGCCGGGATTAAGCTGGCTTTCGGGGCGGCGCGCCGTCGTTGGCGGTGATCCAGGCATCGACCACCGGCGCGATCTTCTCGCGCCACTTGCGGCCGTTGAAGATGCCGTAATGGCCGACGTCCTTGGCCATGAAATAGCTTTTCTTGCGCGGCGGCAATTTGGGCGCGAGGCCGAGCGCCGCCTTGGTCTGGCCAAGCCCGGAAATATCGTCGCGCTCGCCCTCGATCGCCAGCAGCGCGGTGTCGCGGATCGCGCCCGGATCGACCTTGCGGCCGCGGTGGCTGAGCTTGCCCTTGGGCAGCAGGTGCCGCTTGAACACCGCATCGACGGTCTGCAAATAGAATTCGGCGGTCATGTCGGCGACCGAGCGATATTCGTCGTAAAAGCTTTTGGTCGAATCCGCGCTTTCCTCGTCGCCTTCGACCAGATGTCTGAACATCTCCCAGTGGCTGACCAGATGGCCGCCGAGGTTCATGGTCATGAATCCGGCAAGCTGCAGGAAGCCCGGGTAAACCTTGCGGCCGCTGCCCGGGTAATAAGCGGGCACGGTGGCGACGACATTATTCTCGAACCAGCCGAGCGGGCGTTCGGTAGCCAGCGTGTTGACGGCGGTCGGCGCTTGGCGCGTATCGACCGGGCCGCCCATCATCGTCAGCGACTTGGGCCGCCACTTGTTTTGATCGGCGTTCATTAGCGCGGTCGCGGCCAGCGCCGGGACCGACGGCTGGCACACCGCCAGCAGATGCGGCCGCTCGCCGGTCTCCTCGCCGATCAGCTCCATGAACTCGATCAGATAATCGATGTAATCGTCGAGATCGAAGCTGCCCTCACTGGTCGGCACCAGCTTGGCGTCGCGCCAGTCGGTGATGTAGACTTCGTGGCGCGGCAGCATCCGCTCGACGGTGCCGCGCAGGAGGGTCGCGAAGTGGCCCGACATCGGCGCGACGATCAGCAGCCGTGGCCCCTTGTCGACGCCTTCACGAACGAAGCGCTTCAACTGCCCGAACGGCTTGCGAAGGACGATTTCCTCGCGGACCGCGACTGACTTCCCCGCCACTTTTGTCGAGGCAATGCCGAATTCCGGCTTGCCGCGCGGCGACGCTGCATGTGCGAAGACGTTGAGGCTGGCGGCGATCAGCGGGCTCGACGAAGCATAAGCAAAGGGATTGGTCGGATTGTTGAGCCACCCGGCGCTAAAGCCCGCGAGCTTGCTCGCCCCGGCCAGGAATGAGCGTTGGACTTCATAGGCGTCGTAGAGCATTCGACCTCGCTTCGTGGCTGTCAGTCGCTGTTCAAAACGGTTTGGGCGCCATTTGGTCCCCGCGCAAGGCTGATGCTGCACTGCAACAGGTGGCTTCCGGCGAATTGAGCGCAAGCTGCGGCGCTGCTAGGGCCGGGCCATGGCGGGGATCCCGGACAAGGCGCGATCGAGCATCGGCAACCTCAAGCTCGTCTGGCGGGCGGCGGCAAGATATCCACAGCAAATCGCAGCCGCTTTGTTTTTCCTGTGCCTGTCGTCGGCGGCGACCCTGGCCATACCCTACGGCTTCAAGCGGGTGATCGACCGCGGCTTCGGCCAGGCCGGCGCCAGCGAAGCGGCCGTCGGCCACGCGTTCCAATATTTGCTAATGATCGTCGTCGTGCTGGCAGCCGCCACCGCGATGCGATTTTACTTCGTCTCGTGGCTGGGCGAGCGGACGGTTGCCGACCTTCGGGTTGCCGCGCAGAAAAATCTTCTCACTTTGCCGCCGCGCTTCTTCGAGGAGAACCGGCCGTCGGAAATCGCCTCGCGGCTGACCGCCGACACCGCTATCCTCGAGCAAGTGATCGGGTCGAGCGTGTCGATCGCGCTTCGCAATCTCGCCACCGGCATCGGCGGGATCATTTACCTGTTCGCTTTGTCGCCCAAGCTCGCCGCGATGCTGGTCGTCGGAATCCCGTTCGTGTTCGGGCCGATCATCCTGTTCGGGCGGCGCATCAGAACGCTCAGCCGCTCGTCGCAGGACCGAATCGCCGACGTCGGTTCGGCGGTGTCGGAGACGCTGGGCGCGATGAAGGTGGTGCAGGCGTTCGGGCAGGAGAGCCGCGAGCTCGGCCGCTTCGGCGCCGCGGTCGAGCGCGCCTTCGCCGTTGCCCGCCGCCGCTTCACCTTGCGCGCGGTCATGACCTTCATCGTCATCGCGTTGATCTTCAGCGCCATCGTCCTGATCCTGTGGGAAGGCGCCATCGACGTCGCGGCGGGGCGGATGACCGGCGGCGCGATCGCCGCTTTCGTCTTCACCGGGGTATTGGTCGGCGGAGCGTTCGGCGCGCTGACCGAAGTCTATGGCGATTTGCTGCGCGGCTCCGGCGCCGCCGGGCGGCTGTATGAGCTGATGGTTGCGCGTCCCGAGATCAAGGCGCCGGAAACCCCCGTCGCGCTGCCTTTGCCGGCGCGCGGCGCGCTGGCGTTCGAAGGCGTGACTTTCCTCTATCCGACGCGGCCCGACGAAATGGCGCTGCACGAATTGTCGCTGACGATCGCGCCGGGCGAGACGGTCGCGGTGGTCGGCCCGTCGGGCGCCGGCAAGTCGACCCTGTTCCAGCTGGCGCTTCGCTTCTACGACCCGCAGGAAGGCCGGGTGACTCTGGACGGCATTGACCTTCGCGACGCCGACCCCGCCGAGGTCCGCGAGCGAATCGCGGTCGTGCCGCAGGAAACGGTGATCTTTGCCGCTTCGGCGCGCGACAATATCCGCTACGGGCGCTGGCAGGCGAGCGACGAGGAAATAGCCGACGCCGCACGGGCCGCCAACGCGCACAAGTTTTTGAGCCAGATGCCCGACGGCTACGACAGCTTCCTGGGCGAAGGCGGAGCCCGCCTGTCGGGCGGCCAGCGCCAGCGGATCGTCATCGCCCGGGCGCTGCTTCGCGACGCGCCGCTTTTATTGCTCGACGAGGCGACGTCGGCGCTCGACGCGCACAGCGAAAAACTGGTGCAGGAAGCGCTTGAGCGGCTGATCAAGACGCGAACGACGATCGTCATCGCCCACCGGCTGGCAACCACCCGCGCGGCCGACCGGATCATCGTCATCGATAATGGGCGGATCGTCGAGCAAGGGACCCACAAGTCCCTCAACGCCGCGGACGGGCTATACGCGAGCCTGGCGCGGCTTCAGTTCGCCGGCCAGGCTGCGTAAAAAGGCTTAGCTCGGGATTGCGCCCGAGCCGCCGGAATCGCTCGAGCCGCCGCTGCGCGGGCGCGATGCCGTCGAGCGGCTGCGGGTCGATTTGCGAGCGGTGGTCTTGCGCTTGGTGGCGGTTTTCGCCGCGCCGCCGGTCTTGGCTGCGCTCGAACGCGATGTGGTGCTCTTGGCGCGGGCCGGCTTGGCCTTTGCGGTCGAGCGAGACGCTGTCGAGCGCGGCTTGGTTGCGCTGCTTCGCGATCCGCTGCTGGAGCTGTCGTCGTCCGACCATTTGCCGGACATCACGCGCTGCGCCGCATCGGCGACCGCTTCGGCGATCAGCGATCCCAGGCGCGTCGCGCTCGACATCATGCTGTTGGCCGCCGAGCTGGCGCTATCGGCAGCGTCCATTCCGGCGTCGCGGATTTTCTTGCGCGCGGACGGGCTGGCGCTGATCGCCGCAGCCGCTGCCGCGAGGCCCGCTGCGAGCATTTCCTTGCTCATCGCCGCCTTGGCGATCTTGTCGACGGTGCTGTCGTTCGATTTTGACTTCGATGCAGACTTCGATTTTGTTTTTCGACTGGATTTTGCCATGGCAAACCTCCCTGTTTCGGTCGCACCCATTAGACACACGAGCGCGGCAACAGTTCCGTTGCGGGCACGAAAAGGCCGCGGATTTGCGTCAGTTCGCCGGCTTGAAATTCAGTTGCGGGACAAGTCAAAGGGGATCGTCGCTTGGCGACGATCCCCTCGAACATGGTCAGCGGCCGGAAGGTGACCAGCCGTTCCGAAAAAGCGCTAGGCGCTCACCTCCCGAACGACATCCCCCGACCTCTGTGCTGAACCATGAGACATCGGATCACCTCCTTTCGCTGTGTTGAAGCTGGGGACGATCATGAATCGGGAACGGGTTTAGAACAAGACTTGTAATGCAAAAATCTTTGGGTAATTCTCGTTGACTTCGCGCGGCCGGCAAGCTTGCTACGGCGCCGGCCTTTTCAGCTCCTGCAATCCTCGATCACGCGGCTGGTTTCCGGCCAGGCGGGAACCGCGAGCAGCGGCGCGCCCACCGCCGATGTCGCGAACTTGCCGCGGCTCAGCGAGATTGCGTCTAGCAGCGGGTCAGTGATGGCGAGGTCGGCGGTCAGCACCCTCGTAACCTCGAACCGC
The DNA here is from genome assembly GCA_037721775.1 of Sphingomicrobium sp. Classification (GTDB taxonomy): domain Bacteria; phylum Pseudomonadota; class Alphaproteobacteria; order Sphingomonadales; family Sphingomonadaceae; genus Sphingomicrobium. Next base: position 39,863 of record JBBJOG010000012.1, read on the forward strand.
GCGGGCACGCTGCGCGACAGCGAGCTGGTCCACACCGCCAACGTCGGGGTCGCCGCGGCAACGCCGGTGCGCATGATCGAAACGGTGCGCGCGACGCGGTTGCAGCGGATCGAAAGCCGGGTGCCGCCGGCGTCGGCGAACGCCGCCTCGCTGCCGCCGGCATAGGACCGGTACGACCAGTTGCCCGCCACTGCGGTCACGCTGTCGACGCTGAAGGCGGGAGCGGGCGCAATTTGCGCCGCCGACGCAATCGGGCAGCACAGCGCGGCAAGCGTCGCCAGGGCAATTGGAAAGCTGTTCATTTGTTTAAGCGATCAACCTTTGCCTGGAGCGCGGCAAGCTCCGCGCGCAATTGCTCGACCTCGTCCGGCGCCGGTGCTTCCGCCGGCCCCTTCGTCGCGCCAGGCGTAAACCCCCGGCTCGCATCCTCGAACGCCGCCATGTTGCGCTTGGCGATGTCGGCGAACGCATTGCCGCCGAACGCATCGCCGATCGCCTGCTGGTTGCGCTTGAACGCGTCCATCGCCGCCTCCAGATATTGCGGCACGACGCCCTGCATCGAATTGCCGTACAGCCCGATCAGCTGCTTGAGGAAATTGACCGGCAGCATGGTCGATCCGCGCGCTTCCTCGTCGACGATGATCTGGGTCAGCACGTGGCGGGTGATGTCTTCGCCGCTCTTGGCGTCGACGACTTCGAACTCGCGCCCCTCGCGGACCAGCTCGGCAAGCCGGTCGAGGGTGATGTAAGAAGAGCTTTCGGTGTCATAAAGCCGCCGGTTGGCGTATTTCTTGATCGTCACCTTGCCCGAGGTTTTGGCCATGTTAGCTCCAGCGCCGTGAAGCGTAGCCTACCACCGGCCGATAGTGCGGTGCAACATAAGCACGCCCCGCGCCCGCTGCCCTTGTTCCTGCAGCTGGTGCGGATCGCGTCGGAAAGCGACCCCGGGCTTGGCGCGGCGGCGCTGCGCGGGCTGGCGCAATACGAGAAGGCGCGGCGGCCCAAGGTGCGCCCCGAACGGCCGGTGGTCGCCCAGGCAGGCGCTGCCAGCCTGCGCGATTGCGGCGGCAGCGGCGCGGCCGTCGTGCTGGTGCCGTCGCTGATCAACCCGCCCGACATCCTCGACCTCGACCAAAACGTATCGCTTGCCGCCGCGGTGGCGAAGACGGGGCGGCGGGCGCTGCTACTCGACTGGGGCGAGGCTGGCTGGCGCTCGTCGCTCGACCTGGGCGGGCACATCGAGCAATTGCTGGTGCCGCTGCTTGCGCAACTGGACGAGCCGCCGGCGCTGGTCGGCTATTGCCTGGGCGGGACGATGGCGCTGGCTGCCGCCAACCTCGTCCCCGTCGAGCGGGTGGCGACGATCGCCGCGCCGTGGCGCTTCGCCGGTTATCCCGATGACGCGAGGGCGGCGCTGGCGCGGCTGTGGACCGCCGCGCGCCCTGCAGCCGAGCGCATCGGCGCATTGCCGATGGAAGTGCTGCAGGGCGCCTTCTGGTCGCTCGACCCGCAGCGCACGGTGGCCAAGTTCGCCCGTTTCGCGGAAGCTCCGCCTGACAGCGCGCGCGCCCGCCGCTTCGTAACGCTCGAGGATTGGGCGAACGAGGGCGAACCGCTCCCCTTCCCCACCGCGCGCGAGCTGATCGAGGATCTGTTCGGGCGCGACCTGCCCGGCTGCGGCGAGTGGCGGGTTGCCGGGCGCGACATAGCCGACAGGCCCGATTGCCCATTGCTCCACGTCACCGCGGCGAACGACCGAATCACGCCGGCCGCAAGCAGCCCGGCCGGCAAATCTGTGCAAATCGAGGCCGGCCATGTCGGCATGGTGGTCGGATCCGCGCGAACGAGGCTCCACCGAGTGTTGGCAGAGTTTCTACGCACGAAGCGCTCGTCCTGAGCGCAGACGCGCAGCGCCGAAGTCGAAGGGCGCAGAACGAACGGGTGCCTTGCCTCCTTGCCGCTGACGGCGCCCATCGCTAAGTGCGCCCGCACGCACCCATAGCTCAGCTGGATAGAGCGCTGCCCTCCGAAGGCAGAGGTCAGAGGTTCGAATCCTCTTGGGTGCGCCACCTTCCGCATTTATCCCTCCTCTTTCAGTGGTTTACGCGCGCCGATGGCTAACCGTTCGCGCAGGTTAGCCATTAGTTTCTCGCCAGCGGCGTCCGAAAGCAGCTCTTGATCGGCCGCTGCCGTGTATCGGGAAACCTCGGAATCCGTGGCGTGTCCCGTCCAGGCTTTGATGAATTGGTTGCTACAGCCTGCCTCAGCTAATCTGCGTGCAGCAGCCTTCCTCAACCCGTGCGCCGAGCATTGGGGAAGCCCTGCTTCGTCGCACCATTGGCGCACCTTGTTGCCGAAGCCCTTGCGGCTGAATGGCTTGCCGTGATCGCTCAACAGGAAAACCAATCCACCGGACGGTGCAGCCATGATCGACTCGGCAAGCGCCGGAAGGATTGGAAGCGATACGCTCGTGCCCGTCTTTTCCTGGGTGACGTGTAGCCGCTTGTTCCGAACATTCGGCGGTCCCATCAGCCTTGCATCGCCGCCCCGCTGCCCCGTCCACAGCATCAGGTCGAGCGCCAGCCGCGCCTTCGTTCCGACCGGGTGCCGCGCTTCATACCGGGCGATTTCTTCCTCGCTCCAGGTGTGGAAGCCGGTGCCCGCCACCTTGTAAGGCTTGGTCGCGATGACCGGGTTGCCGGTCGCCATCCCTTGCCGGATCGCAAACTGCATTAGCGCCCGCAGACGCTTGCGGAGCATATTCGCCGCCGTCCGGTGCGGGAGCATTTCGGACATCATATCCTCGACGTGGCGCGGCTCTAGATCGCGGATTAGTGCGTCTCCATATTTGACCCGCCACCGTTCAATGACGCCTCGATAAACGACTCGCGTGCGATCGCTAGGATCGAGGAAGTCGGGAGACCGATAGTAGCGCGTTATCAGGTCATGGAAGGTGCCAGGCCGGACGCGCTCGGCACCGGCCATGATCGGCTCCGCCGCAATGCCTTCGATGCACGCCCGATATTCGGCGCGGAAACCCTCGGTTCCGGGCGCGTGCTTGAATAGATATTGCGCGAAGCCCTTGCGACGGAAGCGATAGCGCGGCTTGCCGTGGCGGTCGCGGAACTCACTAACCCATCTCGGCAACCAGCGATTCATTGCACCGCCCTCAGCCGGTCGAAGCTATTGCTCGCAACAGCGGGACCGTCTCCGAACTGCATCTCTATGTCACCAGTCGCCGGATTGACCCGACAGCCGCGCGGCTCAAGCCCAGCCTTCCGCGCACCGCGAAGGGCACGGGTCAAGTCAGCTTGCTTAAAAGTGGCGCGGCGTGCGACCATTATGCCGCCGCCCTCCCAAGGAAGCGATAGACCGCCTCAATGCGACCGTCTTTGTTGTGGACAGGGACGGTAAGCTCATGCGGAGGCAGCGAGGCGCGCTCCTCGCTTGGGGTGCCTCGCGGGTTCCAGCCTTCCACCTGCCGGATTTCGTCGGGATCGAGCACGCCGGTTTCGACCGCAATCTTGTGCGACTGCCAGCGGGTTTCCGGATCGGAGCGCAGCAGGCTCGACATGTCGAACTCAAGCTCGAAACGAGAGTCGGGGCCAAGCAATGCGCGGCTCAGCTCAGCCTCAAGCCGACGAACGCGCGGAGTGAGCGTGAATTGGCCAAACCAGCGCGCTGCTTCCCGGCTGTTCGTGAAAGTGCCGTGCGACAGGTCGCCGACCAAGGGCGGGGGCACGCCATAAATGCGGGCGATTTCCTCCACAGCGAAGCGACGGCTCGCCAGCAATTCAGCGTCCTCTGGGCTTATTTGACTGGCCTGCCATTCAAGCCCGCCGTCTAAAATAAGGGTGCTGCCCGCCTTCGCGGCGCCCTGGTGGCGCTCAGCGAATGTCTCACGGAGAGTATGCCGCTGTTCCGCTGTCATTGCGCCAGGGTGTTTGATGATGCCGCTTGGCTGCGCACCCCGGTCGAGGAACGTGCGGGCAAATGTCTGTTGCGAGGTCGCGGTGCGGAGAACGTCGCGGGCGCGGCTGAGCCTGGAGCGCCCGATAAAGCCGTCGTCGCTGCGGTCTTTCAAGTGAACAGCGTCGTCAGCTAGCAGTCGCCGTTTTACCGTAGACGTTCCCGGTTGAGTCGGCTCGTAAACGTCGAAGGCCACGCGCCCGCTGGGCAGGAGCTGCATCTGGACCCATGCCCAGGGCAGGAAACGAAGCTCGGCAACGCTGCCGTCGCCGTTGCGGATAATCTCGATCAGCGCATTGCCCGCCAGCTCGACGCTGGCGATGGCCGATTCCAGCAGCGCACCCCAAACCTGATTAGGGTTAGGACCGTAGCGCACTAGGTCGAGCAGCCAATGCCCGCCAGCCTCGCGGCGGGTGAGGCCGTCCCGCTCATATACCAGCAGCGGGAAGCTCGCCATGTTGCTTGAGATGACGTTGATGCACGCCAGTGCGACCGCGAGGTTTTCCGCTTGCGCCGCGCTGAACTCGCACTCCCGCTCCATATAGGCGACGGTGACGGGATGCGCGGTCGCTGCCCATGCGTCCCGCTGTTCGGGCGCGAAGTAGGACCGAACGGTCTGGAGAAAGTTCATCGGTAAGCCTCCAGTCTGAGGCGCATGAGATCCAGCGCGAAAGCAGCGTTGCGCGCCTCCACGGTCGTCGCGGTATAAGCCGGGAAAGATTGAACGACGCTGATTTCATGCAAGTGGATATTGCGAAGCGTTCGTGTTGTGCCCCGCCATTCATCGCCGCCCTTGGGGGTCGAGAAGCCGAAGCTCATTCCGCCAGCATCGCCGCGCTCGACCAGTGCGAGCACATCGCGGGCCGCGCTTGTCTCGGGCAGGTCGATTTCAAAGGCGAGGCCCCGGCTATCCTCGGACAGTCGAAGCGAGCCGCTTTTCGTTCGGCCCAGCAGCTTTCCTGCATCGTGATCGACAAGAGCGAGGATATCGCGCCCACCGCCAAGCGAAGCCGTGACGGCTCCAGGAGCAATGATTTCCCGGTGCCCATTGATACGCGCCTCGCTGCCATAAACGAGGGCATATCCGGAGAGGGTGCGGCCTTCCGACCGCACCTCCCCCTGGATGGATGCCCGCCGCTCCATCTTATGCCGCCCTCAAGCCAGTGATGCGGGCGATCGCCGCAGGCCGTGCAATGGCAACATCGGCGCGAAGCCATCCGACGAAGCCGACCTGCCCAACCTCCGCGAAACGCTCCTGGAGCACCGTAATCTGGAGCTGAGTGCGAATGCCGACCAGAACCTGCGAAAAGTCGCCAATGAAAGCGGAACTGGCGTTCGTGCTCGTTCCTTGGGTTTCAGCGATCGGCAGCCCCGTCGTCGTCAACACCTTTAATTTCCGAAAGAGGGGCGGAGGCTCGATCGGCTGGCCGGTCGTATCGACTAGGCCCGCCAGCGTGCGTGCTGTCCGGGGCGCATAAACAAGCGCGGTGATGTCGCTTTCGTTCACGTTTTCGAGTGCCAAGATAGCATCGAGGAACGGCCCGTAATTGGCCAGCACCGCACCGTTACCGCCCGTGCTAATCGTCTGGATGCCGGGAGTGTTGGCAATGCCCAAGGGAGTGTTGGACGTTCCGGTGCCGTAAAAAATTGCGGTGTCGAGGCCACGAGCAAAGGCTTGCCCCATCACGGCGCGGAGCTGGCCATCCAGATTAGGCGCGTCTTCCAGCAATTCGCGGGAAACGTTGAAGCGAACCGCAAGCGTCTTTGCATCCAGCGACAAGTCGCCGAAGACAGGCTCGCTCTCGGCGATATTCGCGTTTTCCGCTCTCCACTGCGGCACGGGATCAGAGATGACTTTCGCCATCCGCAGAGTCTTTGCCGTCATCGGAATCGTTCGAGCACCGGCCTGAAAAGCAACATTGCGCGTCCGGGCCGCGTCAATAACCTCGGTTGCGAGCGGCGTCGGAAGCAGCGCCCCACCTGAAGCCACAGCCCCTTCAGAAAGAGCACGCTTTTCGGTGTCAGTGCGGGGGCCGTTTACAAGCGCCCGCAACACGCCCTGCAAGCCGATTTCAGACGCCGCAGATTCCTCTGCCGGAAGATATTCCGAAATCCTTTGCTCAATGCCTAGGACCGGCACGCGATCGCCTTCAGGGGTGCGCCATGCTTCCGGGTCGGTTGCGGAAGTCGATTTTACATTGGCAAAAACGCGATATTCGACGCCGTTGCTGCCGGGGTTGCCATTCAAGGGCTTGCCCTTGGCGTCCGCATCTTCGCGCGCGATGCGCTCCAGGCGGGTTTCGTCGCCCAGGATGCGGTCGAGCTCGACAATCTTGCCGTCATAGTCGGTGCGCTGTTCGTCGCTAAGCAGGCCATCGGTGCCAGCGGGTGCGTCAATGATCGCCTTGGTAGCGGAGCGAAGCTCTGCCTTCCGCTGGCGCAAGGTGTGCAGGTTCATTTTACAAGTCCTTCAATCTGGCCGGGCAAATTCCGGAATTCGCGGAATTTGGACCCGGCACGGTGAAAGCCGACAGTCTCTCGACGTTGGCATGGTGAGCGGGTGAGGCCCGCAAGCTCGAATAGCTCGACCTGGTGCAAAGCGTCCCCTGCACCTTTCGGCAACGGCAGACGCGCCAGCCGACCCCTGGTCGAAGGGAGATTTTTGTTCATCAGTCGTCGGTTTCCGGGTCGCCAATTATCGATCGCTCTTCCTCGGTGTAGTGCGCGACCAAATCGCGTTCCTTGCCGATGCGGAAGGTCGTGACGGCGCGAATGTCGGTGCCGCTAAAAAGCACGTCGTCCCAAGTCTCAGGTGCTGGAACGTCAGACGCGAGATGGGCGTGACCGCCCCGGAAATAGCTCTCGACATAGCTAACGGCGCGCGCCTCAGGGTGGAGTTTGGCAACCTCCCCGATCGCACAGGCGATCGTGCCCGCGCGCTCAACGGTGTAACCGTCGTCGAGCAAGCGTTTGAAGAGGAATAGCGTCAGCATGTCGTCCGGGTCGAAAAGGCGAGCGCGGCCGGGAACTGTCCTCGGTGCACAGCCATAATGGCCAGCGGCAACATACTCGTTGAAGCGATCCCGGTTGAGGCCCGCTATTCGGCAGGCGACGGGGGTGGTAACTTTCGGGACGGCCACAGCTTAATCTCCTCTTGGGTCGATCCGATAGGTAGACTAGCTCTCGGCTCAAAGCAAGAGGTGTCCAACTCGGTTCGTCGCAAAAAGCTGCCCCCGGCCCGCTAATGCCGGGGCAGTCACTGAGTTAGACGCCGTCGTCGTATCCTTCCGGGTCGTCGTCCACGCCCCGGTCAGGGTCAGCAATCGGGCACCCAGGCCCCTCGCCGCCGTGCTGCATAAAGTCGTCCTCCGAAGCGTTTCCGTCCGCTTCGTCGCCGTTCAGCTCAACGTCGGTGTCGCCGTCCATTGCGTCGGCAAGGTCGATCGCAACGGCGATGAAGCCGCTAAGTTGTTTCCGGTCGAAGCGCGACAGGATCGCCATGACGGCTGGCGCTGGCGGATATGCTGAGGGGAACTGTGCGACGTTACCCATGACGCGCCTCCCGCTCGTGACGGAGAGAAATGACGCCGAAGTCGAACATTGCTTCCCAGGCGCGCAAATGCGCCTGGTTGCGAGGATCGAACGCCGGAACGTCAGCTCGCAGCGGACGCGGGCGGGGTGTGAACTTAACGAGATTGTCGGGGGCGGATTCCGCCCTATGGGTATTTGTAGCCATTGGTCGCTCCTAAATAGCGGTTGGTGGTTAGGCTCGGGTCGGGCGTTTCAGCACCCGGCTCGGGCCGTCTCGTTACCTAACGGACTTGCGTTAGTGACGTCAAGCCGTTAATAACGGCGGATGGCTTTATCCAATTCCGAACGACAGGCTCGCTACCGCCAGCGGCTCAAAGATGCCGCTCAGGGCGTAACGCCGGAAATGGTCGTCGCGGCGGCCCGAATCATTTTCGAAGTGGCAGCAGAAGAAAATCCATCGATTGGCAACTGGCAGGATTTTCTGATTAAATCGCGACAGAAAAGATACCGCACCAATTGGGAAGAGATGGTGCCGGACGATCCTAGGCCAAACGCTTACTGGTTTCTTGAAGGCGACGATCGCAGGCTAGTCGAAAGTGTTGCAGCCGTTATTAACGCTGCCACGGTTCCGCCGGCTGGCTAAACCCACATCGGCCCGGTGCCCTTGTAAACCTCGGGACCAGTGTCCTTCGCCGCCAATCCGCAGGCCATCACTAGAGCCTGTAAGCCGTCAATGCGATCAATGGAGCGCGCCTTCGACAGCTTCCTCGCTCCGGCTGCATCAGTGTCGAACACGGCATTGCCAGCGTTCCATCGCAGGACCGGGTGCATCCCATGCCGCAGCTCGCCAGCAAGAAGGGCGCGCTCGAAAGCATCGACCGCAGGCCCCATGCTAACATAGCCCTGGCCCCACTCGACTAGCGGGAGCTGGACGCCCTCCCCGTCCAGGATAACTTGCAGGTCTTTGAATCCCCATCGATCATAAGCGACTCCCCGCAGGTCGAAGTCGGCAATAATCTTGGCAATGCGCCGCGAGATAAAGCGTTTGTCGATTGCCGCTCCCGGCGTTGTTTCCAGGTGCCCTTGCTTCGCCCAAGTCCGGTAAGGAACGCGGTCGGTTTCCTCTTTGACCGCGAGGTTAGTCTTCGGCGTCCAGAAGTAGGGCAGGACCGCGCCGCCATCCTCGGGAAAGTAGAGCACTAGAGCCGCTAGATCGCGCACTGAGCCAAGGTCGAGTGCCCCGTAGCATGGCCGACCGCGAAGGGCTTTAGCGTCCACCGGGTCGCCGCACGCGGCCCACTCAGCCGGATTGATGGCCTTAGGTTCCGCGTCCACCCGCATATTGCAATGCAGGTTCAAAAACGCCGGTTCGAATGTCGGGAGCCGCTTCGCCCGGTCCGCTTCGTCGGCAATTTGCTCAGCGGAAACGAACGTGCCCAACGCCGGGTTGGCGAGCACCCAATTCGCCGGATCGAACGGGTCTGCATCCTCGGGAACGGCATAAACAACGCCGTGGAAACTGGCGTCCTCGACCTCCCCGCTGTTCACTCGACCGGCATAATCGACCAGCTCGCTCATCAGGTTCTCGGGGTGCGGCGATTGCGTGCCGATAACCAGCATCAGCGGCTCTTTGCGCTTCCCCATCGAGGTCCGCAGCACGTCGAACAGCTCCCGCTTTTTCCACTGTGCCAATTCGTCGGCGCAGATGAAGCTCGACGCGGTTCCATGAACGCTCCCGCCGTCACTGGCGAGCGCCCGATAGGTCGAGCCGGTTTCCAGGTCCTCGATCCGTTTGTGGAAGCGTTGCACGTTGAGTCGCGCGGCGAGCCACGGCACCGCGAATATCACGGCTTCCATCTCGGCAAAGATCAGCGCGGCCTGTTCCTTGGTCGCGCCCGCCGAATAGCATTCGCCGCGCTGTTCAGCCTCAGGCCCCGCAAGGTGACAAATGCAAAGCAGCGCGGCGAGCACAGTTTTTCCCTGGCCTCTTGCAACTGACATGAGGCCGGTGCGGACCCGTCGCTGCCCATTCTCGCCCTCGGCATAGATCGCCTCGATCCACTCCCGCTGAAACGGGAGGAGCTTCACGTTCTCGCCAGCGCCAAAGCCCTTGGTTATCGGCATGGATTCGATGAACAGGATAACCCGCTCGGCACGGGTGAGGTTTGCAGCTTCCCAAGCGTGCGGCCCGCAATGCTCGGCTTCCTCAGCCGCCTTCCGCATCCGGCTCGCGCCTGGTCCCCTAGCGCCCATGTCGGTTGCCCTTTGAAACTAACTCTATATTTTGGTTCGGGCGCGGTCTTACCCCACCAGCCCTGAGCGATTTTGCTCGATCAATAGTGGGAAAACTGTTCCCACTATTCCACGGGTGCGCCGGGTCGAGCGGCGTGCCATCGGGGTTGCATCCCTTCCTTGGCTTCGTGCTCTTGATCGCCCCGGCTTCCCCCCCGCGTGCCGTCTTCGCGCTGTGACAGCCCGGACAATATGAGGCGAGGCCATCATGCCCAGGGAAGGCAGGCCCGCCCTCGCTCATAGCGTGCCGGTGATCCACGGTGTTCGCCATGCGATAGGGCTTGCCCATCGCTGTGCATCCTTCGCAGAATGGGAAGCGGGCAAGGTGCGCGGCCCTGAGCTTACGCCATGCGCCGGTGTTGTAAGGCCAGTCAGCCATGCTCAGGCCCCATCATTGCGATTAGGTGCCAATCCTTGAGCACGCTCGCTAGGATCGTGGCACGCGATCGGGAGACGCGGCTGCCGCGCAGCACGCCCTCGATCTCCCTTGCCGTCATCGGGCGGGATACCGCGTCGAGCACCAGGATGGCCGTCTGTTTCTGTTCCGGCGTCATGTCCTCGATCAGCTCGTGCAGGTCAGCCATGCGCCAGCCCCCTCAGCTCGCGGGAGTATAGATGTGCCGCTGGCGGCACATTTGGAGGTGTCTGGTGGATGTAGCGTTCCGGGTTGCTCCAATCGGGCGATAGCCGTCCGATCTCGCGGGCAAGGTCGAGCATCTTGGTATCCGGGGCCATCATGCCTGCCCCCAATCAATGTCATCTTCATCGGGGGCAGGCGGCCCAAGGGCCTGCCCCTTATTATACGTAGTATATAGGGGGGTTGGCGCACGCACCTTGGCGCAAGTGTTTTCAATGACTTGGCTAGGGGCATGGCGCGGGTCAGCGCAGGGGGTTGGCGCAGGGGTTAGCGCGCACTTTTCAGCCGCTTTGATGCCGACCGCAAAGTGCCGGTTTGGCAGTTTCCAAAGCTCCTGATTGAGCTGGATTCTGCCCAGGTGCAGCAGTCGCTCGAACGCGGCTTCGTATGCCTTGCGCGAGAATTGCCTGCCCTCGGTCATCTTCGCAAAGACGGTCGGGGCATAGTTGACGCCGGGGTTATGAGAGACGGCGCGGTTGCTTTCCGTCGCCGCCGCCAAGCATCGCATGAAGGCTTCGTTTTCAGCCGACGCTTGAATGGTCAGCGCAATGTCCCTCGCTGCATCAGCGGGCAAGTCGGACTCGCGAACATAGGCCATCCGGTGCCAGCGGAACGCGAGCGTTTCACCGTTGCGGGCATAGTTGGATTTCTGGCGCGACAGCACTCTAGCGTCGGGATCGAGCACCGACCCGTCACTGTCCTTTGGCGTCTCCATGAACAGCCGGGAGCGAACCTGATTCTCCCAGGCCGTCGAGCCGGAGAAGCTATCGCCAGCCTTGTTCGGATGGCCGATGAACAGCACCGACCCCTTTACGGTCATGGCGAGCTTGTTAAGCAGGTTCACGAATTGAGCGACCTCGTGCCGGATATTCTCGTTTCCCGCAAACAGGTGCGCCACGTTGTCGATGCCAATGAAACGGGCACCGATCGCTTGCGCCATGCCATTGAGCGCCTGCCAGCGCGGCGTCGTCTGCATTGACGGGCTTGTGTTGCCGAACTCGTCTTTCACTTGGGCATGGCCGAACGTCGCCAGCTCAGTGTCGGTATGCCCCGCGAGCGAAACAAGGTGCAGCTTGCCGTCAAGCGCGCTCAGCGGCACGCCCAGCGCATCGCAGATGGCCTTCTGACGTTGATGCAGGGCAATCTCGTCGTCTTCGCAGGTGATGTAGAGCGCGACCGATTGCCGCGTCTCCACGCCCATGAACGGCAAGCCCAGCGCGATGGCGGTGCATAGCTGTTGCGTTAGTAACGACTTGCCCGATGCGCCCGGGCCGGTGAGGTAGGTTGCTTGCCGCGCCGGTATCCAGTCGGTGAGCGCCCATTCCCGCTCAGGCGTCGGTTGCCCCTGCCATGTTGCCGGATTGAGCAACGGCATAGTTTTGCGCCATTGATCCACCATTGAACTGTTGCCGAAAGCAATGCTTTCCGCGGCCTGTTCGAACGGTGCCCATGCGTCATCATTGTTAGTTGGCTGGAGCATCGAAGCCTCCCATCCGGTCGAGCGTCGAGGCCGTGCAAAGCAGCCGGAGACAGACGTTCGCAGCATCCTCCAGGTTGCCCAGGTCCTGAAACCTAAAGACATAGGCCGCCGACACATCGAGAATGACTTGATGCAGGCTAAGCGCCTGGTCGGTATGCCCGCTCGGGTTCGACAGTGCGGTTGTCGCGAGGTCTCGCGAAGTCATCAGCCGCTTGCGGAGCTTCCTGATATTCTCAGGCTCATTGATGGGCACCAGGGCCGACAGCGCCGCGTCGTATCGGTCGGGAACGGTGATCGCGGGGAAGGGCATATTCATTGCGCTGCCCTCCCGCTTGCGGTATCATTCGCTTGCCTGCCCGCTGCTATGGAAAGGCCCGCCCTCGCATCGGTTGCCGCCGACGCGGGGGCTTCTTTTTGCCCCGGCGGAGCGCCTGAGCGGTTAGCCATTGGGAAAAGGTCGCGAGAGCAATTCGTGATCGACAGCGTGCCGGTTAGCCTTTGCTTGTCACTGTTTTCGTTAGACTGTTGCACCCCTCTTGGGTGCGCCAATCTTTTCACCTTCGGCTAGAGTACAAAGCTAGTCCTTGCCGTCGCCTGGCATCGGCGTGTCGGTGTGCAGCGTCTCGATCACGTACAGGCGCTTGACCAGCACGAGGGTGACGACCGCCAGCGGCGCGGCGAGGATCACGCCCAAGGTCCCGAACAATGTGCCGAAACCGATCAGCGCGAACAACAGCACAACTCCGGGAAGGTCGACCGCATATTGCTGAATCATCGGGGTCAGCAAAGTGCCTTCGATCTGCTGGACGCCGAGGTAAAGCAGGATAACCCACAAGGTCACCTCCGGCCCCATCGCAAGCGCCAGCAGCACCGCCGGCACCGCGGCAATGAACGGCCCGGCGAACGGGATGAACTCCAGCAGGCCGGCAAGCAGGCCGAGCGCAAGCGCCGACGGCATTCCGAGCAGCCACAAGCCAATTCCGATCGTCAAACCCACCACCACCATCGCGATCGCCTGGCCCATGAGCCACAGGCGCAGCGCGCGCTCCGATTCCAGCATAGCCTCGGCGGCGACCTTGCGCCTCTCTTGCGGAACCAGCTTGATCACGCCCGTGCGATAGAATTTGGGCTGGGTGGCAAGATAGATTCCGGCGAAGATCACCACCACCAGATCGGCGATCCCGCTGCCGACCGACAGCAGGGTCCGGCCGAAGCCCGACAGGCTGCCGCCGCCCGGGGTGCTGATGCTTGCCGCCAATTGCTCGAGCTGGTTGCCGAGGCCGAAGTTGCCGATCCGCTTCTCGAACGCTTCCCACGCCGTCGGCAGTTTGTCCCAGAGCGACTGCATTTCCTGGCCGATATGCGATCCGAACACGGCGATCAGCGACACTAATCCGCCAAGCACCAGCAGGATCGCCAGCGCCGTCGACGCCCAACCGGGCAGCCGCGTGACCCGGAAAATGCCGTCGGCGACGGCGCGGAAAATGCTAGCGATGACAACCGCGCCGAACAGCATCAGCAGCAAAATGCGCAGTTTCCAGACGAGAAAGAACAGCGCCGCGAGACCGAGCGCGATCAGGACCCGGTGGACGAACACCTTGTCGCTAATTGCTTTGGGAGCCTGCCGATCCGCCACTCTGCCTCCGACCTGATGCCGGAAGGTTCAAAGCACGGCGCCGTCACCTGTTCCGCGACAGCAACGAAACCCGGCTAGGCGAGTTCGCTTTGCCTGCTCTGCTTGGTAGTTTTCTGCCGTGCCGCTTCGGTCTTGAGCACGATCTTGGTGCAGCAACCTCCATCGATGGAGGGTCAACAGCGGCACTGGCCGCCGGTTCCTACGCTTCCTGCCAAGTCTCGATCAGTTCGACGAAACGGGTCAGCCACGCGTTGGTCTGGTGGCCGTCGACGACGCGGTGGTCGATGGTCAGGGTGACGTAGGCCATCGGCCGGATGACGATCGCGTCGTCGCCATCGACCTCGCGCACCACGACGCGCTTTTCCAGCTTGCCGATGCCGAGGATCGCGGCTTGCCCCTGGTGCAGGATGATCGGGGAGGCCAGCAGGGATCCCGACACGCCGTGGTTGGAAATAGTGAAGCTTCCGCCCGACACGTCGGCGCCGGTCAGCTTGCCGTCGCGGGCACGGCTGGTGAGGTCGTCGAGCTTTGCGCCGATCTGCTCGAGGCTGAGCGAGCCCGCATCCTTGACCACCGGGACAATCAGCCCCTTTTCGCCGAGCGCGGTGCCGACGCCGATGTCGATCGTCGGCGCGACGGCGATTCGGTCCTCTTCCCAGCGCCCGTTGATCGCCGGCGCGGCGGCCATCGCTTCGGCCGCCGCCTTGACGATGTAAGCGGTATAGCTAAGCTTGGTGCCGCGCTCCTCAAGCGCCGCTTTGTGCGCGGCGACCGCCGAGAAATCGGCTTCGAACAAAGCGGTGACGTGCGGCGCCTCGGCCACCGCTCGGACCATGTTCTCGGCGATCTTGAGCCGCATCCGGTCATGCGGGATATCGGACGACGCGAACTTGCGCGGTTGCGCTGTGGCCGGCTCGCCGACGGTGACCACGGTGGCATCGGCCACGGCGCGATCGACGTCCTCGCGGGTGATCCGCCCGCCCCGTCCGCTGCCCTGGATGCGCGCGGGGTCGATCCCATGCTGCAGGCAGGCTCGGCGAACCGAGGGGGAGAGGCGGTTCTCCGCCCCTCCGTTCCCCGGCGCAAGCCGGGGCCCAGGAGCGCCGGATGGCGCTGCTTGCGCATCGCCTTGGGCCCCGGCCTGCGCCGGGGAACGTGCATCGATCCGCCCCAACACCGCCCCGGGCACCGCATCCGCATCCGTATCCAGAACGATCTCGGCAAGTACGCCGGCCGCCGGCGCCGGCACCTCCTGGGTCACCTTGTCGGTCTCCAGCTCGACCAAAGGATCGTTGAGAGCGACAGTGTCGCCGACCTGCTTGAGCCAAGCGCGAACGACGGCTTTGGTGCCCTCCTGCTCGTCGGGAACGCGAACCTCGATCAACGCCTAAAACCCCACCAGCCGGTCGATCTCGGCGCGGATTTTTGCGACCGACGGAAGCGCCCATTCGAGCAGCTTGGGGTGATGCGGGCTTGGGATGTCGGGCATCGTCACCCGCGCCACCGGAGCGTCGAGGTCGATGAAGGCTTCGTCGGCGACCACGGCGGCAATCTCGGCGCCGAAGCCGCCGGTGCGCAAATCCTCGTGGACAATGAGGCAGCGGCGGGTGCGGCGAACGCTGTCCAGCACCATGTCGCGGTCCCACGGCATAAGCGTGCGCAGGTCGATGACGTCGGCGCTTACGCCCTCGGCCGCCGCCTCGCAGCGCGGCACCATCGCTCCCCAAGTGACGATGGTGATCGAGTCGCCTTGCCTGGTCTTGTTGGCCAGACCAAACCGAAGCACACAATCCTCGCCGGGCCACGGCCGCCTCGCCCAGGCGTCGTCGAGCATCGCGCGATGCTCGAAGAAGATGACCGGATCGTTGCCGCGAAGCGCGGCCCGAAGCAGGCCGACCGCGTCCTCGGCGTTGGATGGGACAGCAACCTTCCAGCCCGGGTTGTGAATGAACTCGACCTCGTTGGTCATGCTGTGCCACGGGTCGCCGCACTTGAAGAAGCCGCCCGGCACCCGAAGAACCATCGGCGCAGCGAAGCGGTTGTGGGTGCGCCAGCGCATCGTTCCGCAGTCGTGGATCTGCTCGGTCGCCGGCTCGGAATATTTGCGGAACTGGATTTCGGGCACCGGCATCAGCCCGGCGAGCGCCATTCCGACGGCGCGACCGACAATCCCTTCCTCGTTCAATGAGGTATCGAACACCCGGGCGCGGCCGAACTTGTCCTGAAGCCCGAGCGTAACCGCGTGGACCCCGCCCTTGGGCCCGACATCCTCGCCGAACACCAGCACGCGCGGGTTGGCCTCGAGCTCCTGCTCGAGTGTGCGGCGGATCGCGGTGACCATGTTGATCCGCTGGCCCTCGCCGTTCGGCTCGCCAGTCGACGGTGGCGCCTGGTAGCCCGAGTTCCACAGGCCCCCGACCTGCTGCAGCTCGCCGTTCGAAAAGACATGCTCGGTAACCCGCTCGGGATCCGAAATTCCGCGCGACTCGGCTTGTGCCAGCGCCGCCGCGACTTCACGAGCGACCTCGCGCTCGACCTCCTCCCAGTCGCCGTCGGAAAGACCCGACTGCGCTTTCAGCCTGGGCAGCGGGTCGCGCGACCACTCGGCGGCGATCTCTTGCTCGCTCTTGTACGCCTGCGTGTCCTGGGCGCTGTGGCCCTCGAGCCTCGGCATCGTCAGCCGCAGGAGTGCAGGCGCGCGCTTTTCGCGTACATGCCGCGTGGCGTTCGCGATCAGCCGCGACGCCTCGACCGGGTCGGTGCCGTCGCCGCTGAAGATGGTCAGCCCGGCGAAGCCCGCGAGGTTGGCGGCGATGTCCTTGCCCGGCGTTTGATATTCGGACGGCACCGAGATGCCATAGCCATTGTCCTCAATATAAATTAACAGAGGCAATTGTTGCGTCGTAGCAATAGTTAGCGCTGACCAAAATCCACCGGTAGCGACGCTCGCGTCACCGCCCAGCACCAGCGCGATGGCGTCGTCCGGTCCCTCTTTCAGCACCTCGCTCTTGTAGACGATGGCCTGCGCCCAACCGGCCGCGGGCGTATATTGCGCGCCCACCCCGCCGCACATCGGCAGCGCGTGGGCGCCGCCCGGGTTCGGGTAATTGAACACGACGCCGATATCGCGGCCGTCCGAATAGCCGCCGGCCAGGCCCATGCCCGAGCCCAATGCATCGGCCAGCTGAACGCCAAGCGCCAGCAACAGCGGTCGCGATCGGTAATAGCCGCAGGCCGCATCGCCGTCCCTGAGCTGCATGCCCAGCATCACCTGCGCCATGTCGTGGCCGCGCGCGGAAAATTGGTAGAGCACCTTTTTCGCCGGGACGAGCTCCTGCTCCTCCAGCCGGTCGAGCTCGCGGCTGGTCAGCACCAGCCGAACCACCTGCCGCCAGTCGAGATCGGCCTGCGCTACCCGGCCCGGATTCCGATCAGCCATCCATCGCGTCCACGATCGCAGCGGTGAATCGGTCGACCGCCTCGTCGGACATGCCGACGACGTTGAACCGCCCGCTGTCGGCCATGTAGATGGCGTGGCTGTCACGAAGCTTGAACACCTGCTCCTTGGCCAGCGGCAGCATCGAGAACATGCCGAACTGGCGGCCGATGAAGCCAAGCCGCGGGTCGGCGGCGGCGACTCGCCGGCGAACCGCGTTGATCCGGTCGCGCATCGCGGCGAGCTCGACTAGCCAGTCGGCGCTTAGCTTCGGGTCGTCGAGGATGATCCGCACCGCGGCGGCGCCATGGTCGGGCGGCATCGACCACATCTCGCGCGCCCGCTGGGCGGCATGGGCCATCGCGGTCGCCGTCGATTGCGCGGAGCCGGTCTTCACGAACAGCGATCCGACGCGGTCGCGATAGACGCTGAAATTCTTGTCGCAGCTCTGCGCGATAACGACCTCGTCGCACGCCTCGAGCAGCATCCGAACGCCGGCCGCGTCCTCGTCGATGCCGCGAGCGAACCCCTGATAGGCGATATCGATGAACGGGATCAGCCCGGTCTGCGACACCACGCTGGTCACTTCGCGCCACTGCTCCTCGCTCAAATCGGCGCCGGTCGGGTTGTGGCAGCAGCCATGCAGCAAGGCGACGTCGCCCCGCCTTGCCGAGCGCAACGTGGCGATCATCTCATCGAAGCGGATCGCCGCCTGGCCGCGCTCGTAATAAGGAAAGTCGACCTGTTCGAGCCCGACCGCGCGGATGATCGGCGGATGGTTGGGCCAGGTCGGCGTCCCGACCAGCACCCGGGCCTGGCGGTTGGCGGTGGCGATCAGCTCGAAGCCGAGACGAAGCGCGCCGCAGCCGCCGGGCGTGTGCAACCCGGCGATTCGATCGTCGTCGGCGTACGGCCCAAGCAGGATCGGGCGAAGCAAGTCGGTGAAACGCTTGTCGCCGCCGGTGCCGAGATAGGCCTTGGTCGACTGGGTCTCGAGCAAGCGCCGCTCAGCCTCCTTCACCACCTTGAGGATCGGCGTGTTGCCGGCGCCGTCGCGGAATACGCCGACCCCGACGTCGATCTTGTCGGGCCGCGGGTCGGCGCCGCACAGCGCGATCAGCTGCAGCAGCGAATCGCTGACGACCGGCGGTAGATCGGCAAGCCCCCCGGTTCTTGACGAGTTTTGGGCGTGCACCTCGGTTTCACTCTGCATGGACGTGCGATTAGCGAACTCAGGCGTCGTAATCCACCGCCACCCCGTCGCCCGCGGGTACCGACTGGCAGGTCAGCACGTACCCCGCCTCGACCTCCTCGTCGGTGAGCCCGTAGCGGGCCGCCATCTCGACCTTTCCGCCGGTCACCTTGGCGCGGCAGGTGGCGCACACCCCCGCCTTGCAGGCGAACGGCGCCGGCAGCCCCGCCTCGCGCGCGCTGTCGAGGATATTGGCTTGGGTGAACTCGACCCGGCGGGTACGGCCGTCGAGCGTAACCGACATCATGATCCCGGCCGCCTTGCTTTGCAGCTCGGCCATTTCCCGCACCAAAGATTCGGGCGGCCGGTCGGCGGTGAACCGCTCGATATGGATTCGCTCGCGCTCGACTCCGCGATCGGTGAGCGCGGCTTCGGCAGCGTCCATCATCGGCCCGGGCCCGCAGATGAACCAGCCGTCGACCTCGCCTGGATCGCCGATCAGATGCTCGAGCGCTTGCGTGCAGCGCGTTCGGTCGAGCATGCCGTTGAACAGGTCGACGTCGCCTTCTTCCTCGGCGAGGAAATGGTAAAGCTCCAGCCGCCCCATGTGGCGGTCCTTGAGCATCGCCAGCTCTTCCAGAAAGATGATCGAGCCGCTGTCGCGATTGCCGTAAAGCAAGGTGAAGCGGCTCTCCGGCTCCTGTTTCAAGGTGGTCCGAAGCAACGACATGACGGGCGTGATCCCGGAGCCGCCTGCAATGCCGACCAGATGGCGGCGCGCGCCCGGCTCGAACGTCGTCGTGAAGCTACCGTGCGGCGGCAACACCTCGACCGTATTGCCGGCCTTGAGATTGTCGCCGACCCAGTTGGAAAATACGCCGCCGGCGATGCGTTTGACCGTCACCATCCAGTCCTGCTCGTCGGGCGCCGTGCACAGTGAGTAATTGCGGCGAACCTCCTCGCCGTCGATCTCGGCCTTGAGCGTCAGGTGCTGGCCCGCGCGAAACGCGAAACTGTCGCGAAGCACTTCGGGCATTTCGAAGCGGATCGAATTTGCTTCGGCGGTCTCCGGCACGATCTCAGCCACCCGCAGCGGGTAGAATCGAGCGCTCACCAGACCGCGTCGGGATAGGTGCGGGGCAGATATTGCATCGGCGCTAGGATATGGCCGAGATGCTCGCTGTGATGTCCGCGCCGGCCGCCGAGAATCGGCCGCTGGTCGGCCGGCGCGTCCAGCTTCGCATCCCGGAGCACGGCGGCAAGCGCGGAGCGATAGTCGTCTTCGAAGGCGCGCGGATCGGGCGCGGCGCCGCGCTCGATCAGCCCTTCTAAAACGTCATCAACCTCGAACAATTCGGGGATGAAGCGCCAGCACCAGTCTAGCCCGTCGGCCATCCGCCGCGCGCTCTCCTCGCTGCCGTCGCCGAGGCGGACCGTCCATTCCGACGCGAGATCGCGGTGGTAGGCGACTTCCTTGACTGCCTTGGCCGCGAACTCGCTCAGGAAGCGGTCGGTCGATGCGGTCAACCGCTGCAGCAACAGGTGCTGCCAGGTCGAATAGAGCAATTGCCGCGCGATCGTCCGGGCAAAGTCGCCATTGGGCTGCTCGACCAGCAGGCAATTGCGGAAATCGAGCACGTCGCGGCGGAAAGCAAGCGCGTCGCCGTCGCGTCCCTCGCCTTCGCACGCCCCCGCCTCATTGAGCGCGTGGGTCGCCTGGCCGATCAGGTCGAGCGCGAAATTGGCGAGGCTGAGGTCGACCTCGAGCGCCGGTGCGTGCCCGCACCATTCGCTCAAGCGCTGGCCAAGGATCAGAGCGTCGTCGCCAAGCCGCAGAAGATAGTCGAAGCGCGCCCCATCGTGGAGTGAGTCGGCAGGCGCGTCGAACGCGCCGTGAGGCCGCGTGCGTGCAGCGATCGCCTCGTCTTCGGGCCGGATCGGCGGCAGCGACGGCATCAGATGTGCTTCACCTCGTCCGGAATGTCGTAGAATGTCGGGTGGCGGTAGATCTTGTCGGCCGCCGGCTCGAACAGTTCGCCGGCTTCATCGGGGTCCGAAGCGGTGATCTCAGCCGAGCGCACCACCCACAGGCTCACCCCTTCCTGCCGCCGCGTATACGTGTCGCGCGCGTGCCGGATCGCGAGCTCTTCGTCAGGAGCATGAACGCTGCCAACGTGGCGATGCGAAAGACCGCCTTTGGTACGAATGAAAACTTCCCAGAGCGGCCAGTCACCGGTCAAGCCGCCGCCCTTTCGCGACGCTTTGCCTCATGCGCGGCCGCCGCCTCGCGCACCCAGGCGCCGTCATCCCACGCGTTGCGACGCGCTTCCATCCGCTCCTTCGCGACAGGGCCCTCGCCCTTCACCACCGCGTAGAATTCGTCCCAGTCGACCGCGCCGAAATCGTAACCGCCTTTGCCCTCATTCCACTCGAGGTCCGCGTCGGGGACGGTGAGGTTCAGGAACTCCGCTTGCGGCACTGTGATGTCGACGAACTTCTGGCGAAGCTCGTCATTGGTCTCGCGCTTGATCCGCCAGCGCATCGATTGGGCGGTGTTGGGGCTGTCCTCGTCGGGCGGGCCGAACATCATCAGCGATGGCCACCACCAGCGGTTGAGCGCATCCTGCGCCATCCGCTTCTGCTCAGCCGTGCCATTGGCGAGCGCGATCATGATCTCATAGCCCTGGCGCTGGTGGAAGCTTTCTTCCTTGCACACGCGGACCATCGCTCGGGCATAGGGGCCGTAGCTGGTGCGCTGCAGCGGCACCTGGTTCATTATCGCGGCGCCGTCGACCAGCCAGCCGATCGCGCCGATGTCGGCCCAGGTCAGCGTCGGATAATTGAAGATGGTGCTGTACTTCGCCTTGCCGCTCAAGAGCGCCTCGGTCAGCTCGTCGCGGCCCACGCCCAGCGTCTCCGCCGCGCAATACAAATAGAGGCCGTGGCCGGCCTCGTCCTGTACCTTGGCCAGCAAGATCGCCTTGCGGCGAAGCGACGGCGCGCGGCCGATCCAGTTTCCCTCGGGCAGCATACCGACGATCTCGCTGTGCGCATGCTGGCTGATCTGCCGCATTAGGGTGCGGCGATAGGCCTCGGGCATCCAGTCCTTGGGCTCGATGAACTCGTCGGCGGCAACCCGCGCCTCGAACGCCTCGAGAAGCTCGGGGTCCTCGAGGTTCTCGATCCTGGCAGTCTTCTGCAATTCGGTCGTGTACATAAGCCTCATGTAGCGATTGCCGCTTCCCGCTTCAAATGGCGGTGCAGCTAAGATTTTTCACGCGGAGGCGCGAACCATTACAGAATCACCGCTCCGCCGATGGTGCGCGAGTAGCCGGTGAACTCGGCGATCGTCCGTCCGTCGTCGGTTCGAACCGCAACGCGCGTGACTCCGCTTCTTCCCTCCGCCGCCACTTCTTCGGCTTCCGCGACCAGCGTCTCGCCCGCTTCGGCGCTGCCGAGAAACACGATGGACGCCTGGGCGGCGACGGCGCGCTCGTTTCGGCCGTTGCAGACGTAAGCGAAAGCGGTGTCGGCGAGCGCGAAGACCATCCCGCCATGGGCGATGCGGTGACCGTTGAGCATGTCGTCGCGAAGCCGGATCGAAATGCGAGCATAGCCGGCGCGCGCCTCGTCGATGCTTATCCCCCAAGCGGGCCCGGTGCCCTCGGCGGCGAGCATCTCGTGGGCAACCTTCGCCGCAAGTTCGTTTGCGTCCACGCCCTCTCCTTGGCAAAGCGAAGGCATGGCTCACGAGACAATCGACTGCAAGGTTGAGGACGGCGTCGCCCGGATCACGCTCAACCGGCCGGACAACCTCAACAGCTTCAAGTCGGCGATGCACCAGGAGCTTCGTGACGCGCTGCGGTCCGTCGAGCAAAGCGCGCGGGTGATAGTCCTCACCGGCGCCGGCCGAGGCTTTTGCGCGGGCCAGGATCTGGGCGAGCGCACAGTGTCCTCCGGCGGGGAGCCGGTCGATCTCGGAGCCACCGTCGAAGCCACCTGGAACCCGCTGATCCGCGCGCTGGTGTCGATGCCGCAACCGGTGATCGCCCGGGTCAACGGCGTGGCGGCCGGGGCCGGCGTCAGCATCGCGCTGGCCTGCGACATCGCCATCGCCGCAAAGTCGGCGAAATTCGTCCAGAGCTTTTCGGCGATCGGCCTGATCCCCGACAGCGGCGGCAGCTGGGTGCTGCCGCGCCTCGTCGGCCAAGCCCGTGCGCTCGGTCTGGCGCTGACTGGCGAACCGTTGACGGCCGAAAAAGCCGCCGAATGGGGCCTGATCTGGAAATGCGTCGACGACGACCAGCTCGACGTGGAAGTGGACGCGCTTGCCGCCAAACTGACGTCGCTGCCGCCGCTTGGGCTGGCCGCAATCAAGTCGATCATCCGCTCGACGTGGGGCCGGACGCTCTACCAGGAGCTCGACCTCCAGCGCGACGAGATGCGCCGATTGGGCTTCACCGACGACTATCGCGAAGGCGTCGCCGCTTTCCTGGAGAAGCGGCAAGCGAAGTTTACGGGCAAGTGACACCCTTGCGTTCGTCCTGAGCGAAGTCGAAGGGCGCTCGTGAGACGGTCGTGCCAACGTGCTTCGACTTCGCTCAGCACGAACGGATGTTGGTAAGGACCAAGGCGACGTGAAAACACCCCAGCTGCTCAATTATGCGCAGGACCGCTGGCTCCCCGGGGAGAGCGGGCTGTCAGAGATCGCCAGCGCGATCGACGGGGCACCGGTGGCGGTCACCGGCTCCGGCGGCATGGATTTCGCCGCCATGCTGCGCCACGCCCGCGAGGTCGGCGGCCCGGCGCTGCGCAAGATGACCTTCCACGAGCGCGCGCGGCTGTTGAAGGCGCTCGGCCAGGCGATCATGGCGCGCAAGGAGGAGCTGTACGAGCTCAACTATCAGACCGGAGCGACCCGCAAGGACGGCTGGATCGACATCGAAGGCGGCGCCGGCACCCTCTTCTCTTTCTCCTCCAAGGGCCGCCGCGAGCTTCCCGACGCGCACGTCCTGCTCGACGGCGCGCTGGAGCCGCTGTCGAAAAGCGGCGCGTTCGTCGGCCAGCACATCTACACCCCGCTGCAGGGCGCCGCGCTGCACATCAACGCGTTCAACTTCCCGGTCTGGGGCATGCTCGAAAAGCTCGCCCCGGCGCTACTCGCGGGCGTTCCGGCGATCGTCAAGCCGGCGTCGGCGACCGCCTATTTGGCCGAAGCGGCGTTCCGGGTGATGATCGAAAGCGGCGTGGTCCCCGACGGCGCGATCCAGCTGATCGTCGGCGGGGTCGGCGATGTGTTCGACCATCTGACCGGCCAGGACGTGGTCGGTTTCACCGGCTCGGCCTCGACCGCGCTCAAGCTTCGCTCCCACCCGACGGTGCTGCGCGAAAGCGTCAGGTTCGTCGCCGAGCAGGACAGCCTCAATGCGTCGGTGCTCGGACCCGACGCCGCGCCGGGGACGCCCGAGTTCGACCTGTTCGTGCGCGAAGTGGCGATCGAGATGACGGTCAAGGCGGGCCAGAAATGCACCGCGATCCGGCGAGCGCTCGCCCCGGCAGATTACATGGACGCACTCGAACAGGCGCTGCGCGAGCGGCTGGCCAAGACCAAGGTCGGCGACCCGCGCTCCGAAGACACACGCATGGGCGCTCTCGTCAGCACTGCGCAACGCGACGATGTCCGCGCGAAGATCGCCGAGCTGGAAGCGGCGGGAGCGCGCATCGTCGCCGGCGATCCCGACGCCGAGCCGCCGGTCAGGGGCGGCGCGTTCCTGTCGCCCGTGCTGCTGCGCACCGACCAGCCGTGGGTATGCGCGGCGCCGCACGACGTCGAACCGTTCGGCCCGGTGTCGACGATCATGCCCTATGCCGACCTCGGCGACGCCATCGCGCTGGCCAACCGCGGGCGGGGCAGCCTGGTGCTGTCGATGTTCACCCATTCGCCCGAGGCAGCGCGCGACTTCGTGCTCGGCGCCGGCTCGTTCCACGGGCGGATGCTGGTGGTCGACCGCGACAATCACAAGGATTCCACCGGCCACGGCTCGCCGCTGCCGGTCCTCGTCCACGGCGGCCCCG
The DNA here is from genome assembly GCA_037721775.1 of Sphingomicrobium sp. Taxonomy (GTDB): domain Bacteria; phylum Pseudomonadota; class Alphaproteobacteria; order Sphingomonadales; family Sphingomonadaceae; genus Sphingomicrobium. The sequence goes on from JBBJOG010000012.1 coordinate 64,111, forward strand.
GCCGCGCCGGCGGGAGCGAGGAGATGGGCGGCGTGCGCGGCGTCAAGCATTACATGCAGCGAACCGCGATCCAGTCGTCGCCGGCGATGATCGCCGCAATCTCCAGCCAATATATGCCCGGCGCGCCCAAGCGCATGGTCGGCGTCCATCCGTTCCGCGGCAAGATGAGCGAGCTTGCCATCGGCGACACGTGGAAGACCGGCAGCCGAACCGTCAGCATCGCCGACATCGAGCAATTCGCCGACTTCACCGGCGACAAATTCTACGCCCACATGGACGAGGAAGCGGCCAGGGCCTCGCCGATCTTCGAGGGGCGGGTCGCCCACGGCTATCTGGTGCTGTCGTTCGCCGCCGGGCTGTTCGTCGACCCCGATCCCGGCCCGGTGCTGGCCAACACGGGCCTCGAGAATTTGCGCTTCCTCACCCCGCTCTACCCGGGCGATTCGATGCGCGTCGAGCTTTCCGTCCGCGCCAAATCGGTGAAGTCGGAGGACACCGGGCAGGTGCGCTGGGCCGTGGAAGTGTTCAATCAGGACGACGAGCTGGTCGCCACTTACGACCTCCTGACCGAGAACGTGCCTTAAGCCGCAACGCCCGGCACCGCCGTTCGTTCTTCGCTTTGACTCAACACATTTGCAGGGAGAGCGAGCGATGAAGATCAGGGACGTGATGACCCGCGAGGTCCAGACCATAAGGCCCGACCAGACGGCGCAGGAGGCGGCTTCCTTCATGCTTCGCGAAGATGCCGGATCGATGCCGGTCAGCGACGGCGACAAGCTCATCGGCATGATCACCGACCGCGACATCGCGATCCGCGGAGTGGCCAAGGGCTACGGGCCGGAAACCCTGGTCCGCGAGCTGATGACCGACGATGTGGTGTGCGCGCGGATCGACGACGATGTCGAGGAAGTCGCGATACAGATGAGCGAAGCGCAGGTCCGGCGGCTCCCGGTGCTCGACGAGAATGAGAAGCTATGCGGGATCGTCAGCCTCGGCGACCTCAGCCGCAAGACCGAAGGCGAGGCAGCGCATCACGCGCTCGAAGGCGTCAGCGCCGACGGCGAGCAACACAGCCAGGGCTAAGCCTAGCGGGTGTTCCCGAGATCGCCGATCGCCGAATCGACCAGCGCCGCATCGGCCTTGGCGTCGAGCCGCTCGGCGATCAGCCGGGCGGCCGCTCGGCTTGCCGTGTCAGCGGCGGCGGCACGAAGCTGCTGGATTGCGGCAAGCTCTTCGGCGGCGATTTTCTCCTCGGCCATCCGGGTGCGGCGCTCGACCAAAGCCTCGGCGTCGTCGCGGGCCTTGGCGAGCAACGCGTCGGCTTCGTGGCGTGCCCGCTCGACCATCGCCGCGGCGTCGGCCTCGGCTGCGGCCGCTTTGGCTTCATATTCGCCTTTCAATGCCTCGGCTTCCTTGCGCAGCGCCTCGGCCTCGGCCAGCTGCTCGCGGATCCCGCCGATCTTGTGATCCAGCGCCTTGCCGATCGCGGCCGGCACCTTTTTCCACGCCATCATCGCCAGGACGACGATCATCGCCAAGGCGATGAACATCGACGCGGTGATGCCGAACGCCGACGGCGTCGCGTGCTCACCGGCGGCGGGCGGATGCGCCTCTACCGTCGCATGGGTCTCAGCCATGGAGCACCGCCTTCACCGCCCGCCGTGCATCCTGGTCGGGCACGGTCTGGCCGGTCAGCTTGGCGACCAGGTCCCGGGTGGCCTCGACCGCGACCACATCCACTTTGCGCATTGCGGTCTCGACCGCCTCGCGGATGCGCGCTTCGGCCTCGGAAATCTTGACTCCAACCTTCTCGTCGACCGCCTTCGTCCGCTCCTCCGCCTCGCGGGCGCCCGCCTGCTTGGCCGCGCTTGCCAGCCTCATCGCCTCGGCGCGGCTTGCGTCCATCGCCATGCGATACGCGCTTTCCGTCTTTTCCGCCTCGTCTCGGGCGCGCTGCGCGGCCTCGAGGTCGCCGGAGATTTTGGCGTCGCGCTGCTCGACCACGCCGCGGATCTTCGGCACCATCCCCCGCCCGATGACGAAGAAAATCGTGCCGAACACCAGCAGCAGCCAGAACAGCTGCGACCAGAAGATGATCGGAAGTTGGGTGATCTGAGGCATTACAGCTCCGGGGTCAGCCCCTGGCGCGGATTAGCGCGCGTAGAGGATGATCATCGCAACGGCGAAAGCGATCAGCCCGAGAAGCTCGGCGGCCGCGAAGCCGATGAACAGCCGGCCCTGCTGGCCGTCGGCGGCGGCCGGGTTGCGAAGCGCGCTCTCGAGGAACGAGCCGAACAC
>JBBJOG010000023.1:0-18301 GCA_037721775.1 Sphingomicrobium sp.
GGTCGTCGGGAACGATCATCCTAAGTGGTAAGCGCGTGGCGGAAGCTGGCTATCGGCTAGTGTGCAGCGATGACGCTGAGCAGCGCGAGGTCGAAGCAATCGATCCAGGCGGACGCGTCGGGCTGGGGCTCAAGATTCTTAGGGCGTCAGTTCGCCAGCTCGGGGGGACGATGACTGCGACGCACAATAAGGAGGGCTATTCGACGCGGCTCGACTTCAACTTTTCTGGTGCCTGACTGATATCCCTGTGTCCGCCTTTCGTCTCTTCAGTCATCGCCGTGTCGAAATACCGAAAGGCATATAGCCAGGACAGGTCGATAAGAGGCTCGTCAGGATAAATGCGATGGCGATGCCGCCAAGAATAATCGCCAATGTTCCGCTGATGATTCCCGCAAAATAGGCGACGGCGATCGCCATAGCGATGCTTACGCGGATCAGGCGATCGGCTGTTCCCATATTCTTCATGACGGATTCCCTTTTCGGCCAGGGTCCGCAGGCCTGAGAACATGCGACCTGCGGACCGAGGCGAATTCAGTGTGATTAAGCGTCTTACCTGAGTTCCGCCAGGACTCCCGGGCTCGAATTGTCGATTTGTCGGTCACCTTCCCCTGCATCGCGACATTCCATTCGACTTCGCTGGCAAGCCGAGCATTGGTGGGGGCATCGAGTCGCGACGCTGATAGGCGCTGCTGCCCAACCGGCTGACCGGCGGGGCTGTGGGCAGTGGGGTTCCCGACACTTCCACGCCGAGCGCCTCAAGCCATCGGGCGAGCTCATGCACCGAATTGTTGGACAGGCTGTAACGGGCATCGTCGGGCACGAAGACGCGACCGCTGGAATGCGCCACCGCCTGCTCGCGCCGTCGCAGCCATCGCGCCTCGAGATGTCGCTGCAGCGCCCGCGCTCGTTCGCGCTCCACGTCTAGGATCAAGACCTCCTCTGGCGCGCGGTAGATCACTAAGGCGAGGTGCTCGAGAGCTACGTGACGCGGCGGCGTGACAAGGTGGCGGCGCTCAAGTTTATGAAGAAGGTGGTGAAGCGCCACGGCCAAGCCGAGGCGATCGTTACCGACGGCCTGCGATCCTACTCAGCAGCGATGCGCGAGCTGGGCAATTCCGAACGACAAGAGACAGGCCGCTGGCTTAACAATCGGGTTGAGAACAGCCACCTGCCATTCCGACGACGAGAGCGAGCAATGCTCAGATTCAGGCGAGCAAAGTCACTACAGAAGTTCGCCTCCATCCACGCCAGCGTCCACAACCATTTCAACGCCCAACGTCACCTCATCGATCGTCAAACCTACAAGCACTGCCGCTCCGCCGCATTGGGCGAGTGGCAAAAGCTCGTGGCCTGAACCGAGACCGGTTCAGGTCGTCGCGCCCATCAGAGACAACTTGCAGTTAGACTGACAGCTCCGTCCGAAACCTTGTCTCTGTGCCGGTAACCCCGATGACTGGAAGGACGAGGGTTATTCGCGAGATGCAACGATGTGCATTAAGCGATCCGCACTATTGCCAAGTTGCATTTTTCGTCCGATCCCGCACGCTTTTCCCCAGCCACCAGGGCATTCGGAGATTGTATGGCAACGGTCGAACTGCGCGGCGTGAACAAGGCCTTTGGCTCGAGCCCGGTGCTTCGCGACGTCAGCATCAGCGTCGAGGACGGTGAGTTCCTGGTCCTGGTCGGACCATCGGGGTGCGGCAAATCGACTTTGCTGCGGGTCATCGCCGGCCTCGACGACGTCGATTCGGGCGACGTGATGATCGGCGACCAGAGGGTCAACGACATTCCGCCCGCCAAGCGCGGAATCGCCATGGTGTTCCAGTCCTACGCGCTCTACCCGCACATGTCGCTTTACGACAATATGGCGTTCGGCCTGCGCCTGATGGGTAAGGGTCGCGACGAGATCGGCCGCGCGGTCAAGGACGCCGCGAGCCTCCTCGATATCGAGCATCTGCTCGACCGCCGGCCAAAGGCGCTTTCCGGCGGCCAGCGGCAGCGAGTCGCGATCGGGCGGGCGATCGTCCGCCAGCCCGACGTGTTCCTGTTCGACGAGCCCTTGTCCAACCTCGACGCTGCGCTTCGCGTGCGCATGCGTTACGAATTCGCCAAGCTTCATCAGCGGCTCAAGACGACCACCGTCTATGTTACCCACGACCAGGTCGAAGCGATGACCTTGGCCGACCGGATCGCCATTCTGGACCGCGGGCAGATCCAGCAGATCGGCACCGCCGAGGACCTTTACGAGCGTCCCGCGACCCTGTTCGTCGCCGGCTTCATCGGTTCTCCGCAGATGAATTTCATTGCGGCCAGACTGGCAGACCCGGCCGCTGCCGCGGCCGTCGTCGAGCTGCCCGGCGGCCATAAACTGAAAGCCGCCGTCGACACCGGTGCCGCGACCAAAGGCGACACCGTGACGCTCGGCATCCGCCCCGAGCATTTGGTCGTTTCGAGCGAGGCCGGCGCGATTGTCGCTACCGTGACCTTAATAGAATGGCTCGGCAACGTCCGCTTCGCCTATCTGACCACCGACTTCACCGACGACCCCTTGGTCATGCAACTTCAGCCCGAGCAATCGCTAGCCGAGGGTCAGACGGTGTCCATCAGCGCCCGTCCCGGCGATTGCCACTTGTTCGACTCAACGGGCGAGGCGTTCCCGCGGGCATCCGGGACAAGCGGTTCGCTGGCTGCCTGAGCCCGGCCCCAAGATTAATCCTGAAAAGAGGCACTTGCAGTCGGTGACAGACGTGTTACGTTCGCCGCTGTAACCGTTTACACGAACACGCTCGAAAACAGCGCCTGTCGTGCAGCAAGGACGGTTCTGCTTGGGGGTGTATGGCACTCGAGATTTCGGCGCTGGATTGCACCACTGACCTGGTTGCGCGGTGAAAGGCGCCACCATCCACGACGTCGCCCGGGCCGCGGACGTTTCGATAGCGACGGTATCGCGAACGCTCAACGGTATTGAAACGGTTGCCGCGCCGACTCGCGATCGCGTGCTTCGAGTCGCCGGCGAGCTCGACTACATTCCTCACAGCGCCGCGCGCGCGCTGTCCACCCGCCGCACCGACACCGTCGGCGTGGTGCTTCCCGATTTGCACGGCGAGTTCTTTTCCGAGCTGATCCGCGGCATAGACCTGGCTGCGCGCGGAGCCGGTCTTCACCTGCTGCTGTCAAGCTCGCACGGCGATGCCGCCGAGGCGGCGATCGCGCTTCGAGCGATGCGCAGCCGGGTCGATTCGATAATCGTCATGATTCCCAGCGCAAGCGTGGATCTGGCCATTGCAGCCGGTCGCGGCGCGGGACCGATGGTGTTCCTGGGCGAAAGCGGCTGCAATGGCGATCATCCCTCGTTCGTCGTCGACAATTATGCCGGCGCGTTCGCAATCGCCGAGCACCTCGCTCAATCGAGCCACCGCCGAATCGCTTTCGTCGCCGGGCCGAGCGACAACATCGATGCGCGCGAACGCCAGCGCGGATATTGCGCGGCGGTTCGCCAGGCCGGCGCTGAGGAATGGATCGTCGAAGGCGATTTCACCGAGCAATCGGGCCGCGAAGCTGCCCGGCTATTGCTTAGCGACGGGCTACCCGACGCGGTTTTCTGCGCCAACGACATGATGGCGATCGGTTGCCTGGAAGCCTTGCGCGACGCGGGCGTCCGAATTCCGGACGACGTTGCTCTGGCGGGGTTCGATGACATTCCGATCGCCCGCTACGTCAGCCCGCCGCTGACCACCGCCGCAGTCCCGATCGCCGAGATCGGCCGCAGGGCGCTCGAATGCTGCATCGACAAGATCGCCGGCCGGGCACCGGACGGGCAGCGCGTTTTCAAACCGAAGCTGGTGATCCGCGAATCATCGGCGGGGCGAACAGAATAGACTTTGGATCAAAGAGGGGTTGTGACCATGTCGAAGCCGAAATTGAACAGGAAGCCCGCGTTCGGGCTGCACATCGCATTGCTTGCGACGTCGTTGCTGACCGCGGTGCCCGCGCACGCGCAGCTGACCACGGCGACGATCAGGGGGCAGGTGGCGACCTCCGCCGCCGCCGCGCCCGGCGCGGCGGTGACCGCAACCAGCGTCGACAATGGTTCGGTTCGCCGGGCGAAGGCCGGGCCCGACGGCTCCTACGTCCTGACCGGCCTGCAGCCGGGCACCTACGACATCAGCTTTGCCGCCGCCGGCGGCGCGCCGGTCACCCGACGAGTGATTGTCTCGGTCGGGCAGACCGCGACGCTCGATGTCGACACGGCAACCGGGGCCGCCCAGCCCGTCGACGAGGCCGCGGCCACGACCGAAGGCGACACGATCATCGTGACCGGCACGCGCCTGGTCGAAACCAGGACGTCGGAGGTCGGGACCAACGTCACCGACGATCAGATCGAGAACCTGCCGCAGAACAACCGCAACTTCCTGAACTTCGCGCAGCTCGCGCCGGGCATCCGCGTCAACCAGACCGATACCCGTCAGACCTTCGCCGGAGGCGGCGTCGGCGCGGACCGCGACGGCCAAAGCCTCGGCGGACCACAGATCAACGTGTTCATCGACGGCGTCAGCCTGAGGAGCAATATCCAGCAAGGCGGCATCGTCGGCCAGGACGTCAGCCGCGGCAACCCGTTCTCGCAGCTCGCGGTGCAGGAGTTCCGGGTGCTCAGCTCGAACTTCAAGGCCGAGTTCGAGGATGCCGGAACCGCGATCATCACCGCGGTCACCAAGTCCGGAACCAATGATTTTAAAGGCGAGGTTTTCGGCTCGTACCAAGACCAGTCGCTGATCAGCCGCGACTATTTCGTGAAGCTCAACGACCTCGACGAACCCAAGCTCAAGCGCAAGCAATATGGCGCCGGAGTCGGCGGCCCGATCATTGCCGACAATTTGTTCTTCTTCGCCAGCTACGAAGCCAATTTGCAGGACCGCGCGAATACGGTCACTCCGGGCGGCTCGCCCGAACAGCAGGCTCTTGTGCCCTTCGACCTCGATCAGTTTCGCGGCAGCTTCGCCAGCCCGTTTCGCGAGCATCTCGGGTTCGGCAAGCTGACGTGGCAGATGTCCGACAACCAGCTGGTCGAAGCGAGCGTCAGCATTCGGCGGGAAACGGATTTGCGCGGCTTCGGCGGCACCGAAGCTCGGGAGCGTGGAGAAAGCGTCGATAATGATTCGACCACCGCCAAGTTGCGATACGATTTTATCGGCAACGGCTTCCTCAACGAAGCCAGCATCGACTTTCTGAGGTCGGACCTGCAATTCGGAGCGCTTGGGGAAGCAGGCTTCGGCCGCATCTTTTCGGGCGTGATCAGCGTCGGCGGGCGCCCCCAGTTTCAGGAGGTGTTGCAGCAAGGACTGACCTTCCGGAATAACTTCAGCCTCAACAACGTTCGCTGGAACGGCGACCATCTGGTCAAGATCGGTGGCAAGCTTTCATTCCAGAAATATCGGGTCGGTGGGACTGGACCGAACGCCAATCCGCAGTTTGAATTTCTTCGCAACGATGCGGAGGGCTTGGATCTGACTCGGCCCGCACTGGTTCGATTTGGTGGGGGCGATCCCGAAGTCCAGGCGAAGACCACCCAAATCGGGCTTTTCGTCCAGGACGATTGGGAGGTTAACGAGCACCTGCTGGTCAATGCCGGCTTGCGCTGGGATTACGATTCCAATGCCAAGAACAACAGCTTCCGGACGCCCGATCGTGCGGTGGCGGCACTGGAAACACTTGCCGCCGATCCTCGCCTTGCCGGCGCCGATTTCGATGTCGACGATTATATCTCGACCGGAGACCGCAAGGCCGAACTGGACAATTTCGCACCGCGCATCGGCCTTTCTTATGACATCAATGCGGACCAGCGAACGGTCTTGTTCGCCGGCTATGGCCGCTATTACGACCGTGCGCTGTTCCGCAATGCGGCAGAAGAAACCTTGTTTTCGCAGTTCCGCAGCGGGGAGCTTCTATTCTCTCCCACCGGCGCGCCGCGGCTTGATGGAAGGCCGACGATTGCCTTCCAGCCGGAATTTCTGACGGAAGACGGATTCGCCACGCTTCTGGCGAGCCTGGCTGCCGATCCAACCACTCCGGGGACCAGTGAACTGCGGGTGATTCCTAACAATTTGAAGACTCCATTCACCGACCAATTCAGCATCGGCGTTCGGCAGCGGTTGGGAATCTTCCGCACCTCGCTCACCTTCAACCGCACGCAAGGCAAGAACCAGATCGGCTACGCGCCGCTCAATCGATCGACAAATCTCAATCCGAATGGCTTTTTCGACTACATTCCGTTGATCAATGGCTATTCCAACGTGGTTGCTGCCTTCAATACGCGTGCAACCAAGTACGACGCCATCTTCCTGACCGCCGACAAGCCCTATAGCCGGGCGTCCGGCTGGGGCGTGGGACTGGCCTACACCCGCATCCTCCGGTCGAAGGAGCGGGGCTTCGAATTCAACTTCGACCTTCCGAACATCGGCGATCAGCCATTCGTACCCAACGCAGGGTTCGAAAAGCATCGCGCGGTCGTCAATGGAATCGTCGGCCTGCCGATGGGGTTCAGGGCATCGAGCATCATCACCTACGGATCGGGCGCGCCCTATTTCATCATCGATGGCACGGACGGCTTCCAGGCAAACAACATTCGGCTCGGCTTTTTTGAGACTCCGCCGCACTTCCTCCAAGTCGATATGAGGTTGCAGAAAATCTTCCGGCTGTTCGGCGACCGGGAGGTCAGCCTCTCCGCCGAGGTGTTCAATCTGTTCAATCGAGCCAACTTTTCAGCTGGAAGGGCGGGCTGTTGCTTTGGCCCAGGCGAGGAGACCGAATTCAAGAAGGAGGCTGCATCAGGGCTGGCGGGACCGCCGCGCAGCTTCCAGTTCGGGGTTTCGACGCGATTTTAGGAAATTAGGGGCCGCTGTAAAAGGCGGCCCCTTCCGCTAGGCGGAGAAGCAGGTGATCACTCGCCGCGATTTTATGACAATTGCGGCGCTGGGCCTTTCCGGCCTGGCGGCCGGCTGCGTCGGTCAACGCGCCGTCCCACTCGGGGACCGTGCAACCGACGCCTTCCTCGATGACGTGCAATCCCGCGCGTTCCGTTTCTTCTGGGACACCACCAACCCGGCCAACGGCCTCGCTCGGGACCGCTTCCCGACACCTTCGTTTGCAAGCATGGCGGCGGTCGGCTTCGCGCTCACCGCTTACCCGATCGGCGCAAGCCGCGGCTTCGTCAGCCGCCAGGCGGCGAGCGAGCGAACGCTCGCAACCCTTCGCTTCCTCGCCAATGCGCCCCAGGGCGACGCGCCCACCGGCATGACCGGGCACAAGGGCTTCTTCTACCATTTCGTCGACATGGAGCGCGGCGCCCGGTTCGAAACGACCGAACTGTCGACCGTGGACACCGCTTTGCTGCTCGGTGGAATGCTGTTCGCGCAAGGCTATTTCGATCGGCCCGACGAGCTCGAAATCCGCGAGCTTGTCGAAAAAATTTATGCTCGCGTCGATTGGCGCTGGAGCCAGGCTCGGCCGCCGACCGTGGCGCTCGGCTGGAGCCCGGAAAAAGGCCACCTGCCCTACGACTGGATCGCTTATTCGGAAGCGATGCTGGTCTATATCCTGGCATTGGGCTCGCCGACCCATTCGCTCGGCCCGGACAGCTGGAAGGCGTGGTCGGCGGGGCTGCCCAAGGCATGGGGGACCGAGGAGGGGTTTGAGCTGGTCCGCTTCGGTCCGTTGTTCGGGCACCAGTACAGCCATATCTGGGTCGATTTCCGCGGCATCCAGGATGATTTCATGCGGTCCAAGGGGCTCGATTATTTCGAGAACAGCCGCCGGGCGACACTTGCCCAGTACGCTTATGCGAAGCGCAATCCGATGGGCTGGACCGGCTACGGCCCGCGGCTGTGGGGACTGACTGCCTGCGACGGCCCGGCCGACGTGACGGTCGAGGTGCAGGGGCGAAGCCGAACCTTCCGCAGCTATTCGGCGCGCGGCCCCGGCGATTTCGACGACGGGACGATCGCCCCGACCGCGGTTGGCGGCGCCGTCCCGTTCGCGCCCGAGCATTGCATCGACGCGTTGATGGCGATGCGCGCCGACCATGGCGACAATCTGTACCAACAATACGGCTTCCTCGATTCGCTCAATCCCAGCCTGCCGCCGACCGTGCCGTTGAAGCATGGCCGCCACGTGCTCGGGCGCGGCTGGTATGACGGGGATTATCTAGGCATCGACCAGGGGCCGATCCTGGCGATGATCGAGAATCATCGAAGCGGCCTGGTGTGGGATGTAATGCGCCAAAGCCCGCATATTCGCCGCGGCCTGCAGCGCGCCGGATTCGCCGGCGGGTGGCTCGGCGCGTGAGGCTATGGCTGCTCGCCTTCCTGCTTCTGTTCGGTTGCGCCGGGAAGAACGACGGCCGCGAAGTCGTGAAATTCTGGGCGATGGGGCGAGAGGGCGAGGTGGTCGCCGAGCTGATCCCCGAGTTCGAGCGGCTCAACCCCGGGATCAGGGTCGAGCTTCAGCAGATCCCGTGGAGCGCGGCGCACGAGAAATTGCTCACCGCTTTTGCCGGGCGAGTGACCCCCGACATCGCCCAGCTGGGATCGAGCTGGGTGCCCGAGCTGGTCGCGCTCGGCGCTCTGGAGCCGCTCGACGGCATGCTTCGTGGCTCCACCGCGATCTCGCCGGATGATTATTTCGCGGGCGGCTGGTCGGGCAATTTCATCGGCGAGCAAACCTGGGGCATCCCCTGGTATGCCGACACGCGAATCCTGTTTTACCGCAGCGACTTGCTGCGCGCCGCCGGGTTCGATCAAGTGCCGCAAGATTGGGCGGGCTGGGTCAAGGCGATGCGCGCGATCAAGCAGCGCGGCGCGGCCCGCGACTACGCCATCTTCCTGCCGATCAACGAATATGAGCCGTTGCTTGCGCTGGCGCTGCAGCAGCCCGAGCCGCTGCTTCGCGACGGCCGCTTCGGCAATTTTCAGTCGCCGGGATTCGTCCGCGCCTCCAACTTCTATCTCGACCTGTTCCGCCAAGGCCTGGCGCCGCGCGCGACCAACACCCAGATCTCCAATATCCACGACGAGTTCGCCAAGGGTCACTTCGCGTTCATCATCACCGGCCCCTGGAACATCGGCGAGTTCAAGCGGCGCATGCCGGCCGAACGCCAGGATGATTGGATGACTGCGCCGCTGCCCGGGCCGACCGGCCCCGGCCTGTCGATCGCCGGGGGATCGAGCCTTGCCGTGTTCGCTTTGTCGGAGCGCAAGCCGGCGGCGTTCAAATTGATCGAATATCTGTCGCAGCCGCAGGTTCAGCTGCGCTTTTTCGAGCTGACCGGCGACCTGCCGCCGCGCCGCAGCGTGTGGAACGCGCCGTTGCTTGCCAATGACCGCTTCGCCAAGGCCTTCCGTGACCAGCTCGAGCGAACCGAGGCGCCGCCGCCGGTGCCCGAGTGGGAGAGGATCGGACAGCAGATGCGGACAGTTTCGGAACGCGCCGTGGCCGGGCAGATCTCCGCTGCCCAGTTCCGCGCCACGCTGGATGCCGACACCAACGCGATCCTCGAGAAACGCCGCTGGAAGCTGGCGCGCGAGGCGGCGCAATGATCCGCCGTGCCAACACCGGCTGGCTGTTCGCGGGGCCGGCGCTGACGATGCTCGGCTTGTTCTTCGCGCTGCCGGTGCTGCTCGCCCTCCTGCTCAGCCTGACCGACTTCGATCTCTACGCGCTCGCCGACTATCGCGACCTGCGCTTCATCGGTTTGGGCAATTACGCCGACCTTTTGGGCACGCCTTTGTTCTGGAAAGCGCTCGGCAACACCTTTTATTTCGTGCTGGTCGGCGTGCCTTTGTCGATCGGCTTGTCGCTCGGCGCGGCAATGTTGCTCAACGGGGTCGCGTCGAAACTGGTTGGCGGGTTCCGCACCGCTTTGTTCGCGCCGGTGGTGACGACTTTGGTCGCGGTCGCGGTCATCTGGCGCTATCTGCTGCACACCCGCTACGGCGTGCTCAACTACGGCTTGGACAAGCTCGGGATCGATCCGGTCGACTGGCTCGGCGATCCCAATTGGGCGATGCCGGCGATCATCCTGTTCGCGGTGTGGAAGAATTTCGGCTACAATATGGTGATCCTGCTGGCCGGGCTGCAGACCATCCCCAACGACCTGTACGAGGCCGCCCGTATCGACGGCGCCAATTCCTGGCACCGCTTCCGCCATGTCACTTTGCCCGGGCTCGGACCGATGATCCTGCTGGTGTCGATCCTCACCATGGCGGGCTATTTCCAGCTGTTCGCCGAGCCCTATGTGATGACCCAGGGCGGTCCCGTGGAAAGCACCGTCAGCGTGCTTTATTTCATGTACGAGCAGGGGTTCAAATGGTGGAACCTGGGCTTCGCCTCGGCGGTGGCGTTCATCCTGTTCGTGATCATCTTCGCGATCACCGTCGTCCAGTACCGCTTCGCCAAATCGCGGGGGGACGCCTGATGCGCAGGTCGCGCGGCGCCGGCCTGACCCGGCTGTTCCTGCTGCTCCTGCTTGCCGCTTTCGCTTTATTCCCGTTGCTCTGGATGCTCTCGGTGTCGTTAATGGCACCGGGCGAGGCGAGTCAGTTCCCGCCGCCATTGCTTCCGGCCGAGCCCGGCACCAGCGCTTACTCCGCCTTGTTTCAGACCACCGGCATCGTCCGTTACTTCGGCAACAGCCTGATGGTGGCGACGCTCGGGACCTTGCTCTCGCTCGCCTTCAACGCGACCGCCGGCTACGCCTTCGCCAAGCTTCGTTTCAAAGGCCGCGACCGCATTTTCCAGCTGATGCTGGCGGCGCTGGTCATCCCCGCCCAGGTGACGATGCTGCCCTTGTTCCTGATGCTCAAGGAAATCGGCCTGATCAACAGTTTCGCGGGCGTTCTGGTGCCTGTCACGGCGAGCATTTTCGGCATCTTCCTGGTGCGCCAATATGCGCTGTCGATCCCCAACGAGCTGCTTGAAGCGGCGCGCATCGACGGCGCGAGCGAAGGGCGCATCTTCCTGCAGATCGTGGTCCCGGTTCTGACTCCGATCCTGGTCACGCTCGCCTTGTTCACCTTTCTGGGCGTGTGGAACGACTTCATGTGGCCGCTGATCATCCTCACCGACCAGGACAAATATACGCTGCCCGTCGCGCTCGCGGCTTTGTCGCGCGAGCATGTCCAGGACAATGAGTTGATGATGGCGGGATCGGTGCTGACGACCCTGCCCGTTCTGCTGCTGTTCCTGGTGCTGCAGCGCTATTACATGCAGGGCCTGCTCGCCGGAAGCGTCAAGGGGTGAGGCGGCACGCACGGCGGATCCTGACGCTCGCTTTGGCGCTTGCCACCGGGACCGCGAGCGCTCGCACGATCGACGATTTCGAGCAGACCGCGAATTGGAAGGCGGCGGCGTCCGATGGGGTCGGGCATGAGATGTCATGGGTGCCGGGCGCGGCCGGCCGGGCGCTGCGCCACGATTATGATTTCACCGGGGGGTCGGGCTACGCGTTCTTGAGGCGCGAGCTACCCCTCGAGCTGCCCGACAATTTCGAGATTCGCTTCAAGCTGCGCGGGCAGGGCGCCGCCAATGCGCTCGAGATGAAGCTGGTCGATGCAAGCGGCGACAATGTGTGGTGGCACCGCAAGGCCGATTTCGTCCCGCCGAGCGAGTGGACGACGATCCGCGTCAAGCGCCGCCAGATCGAATTCGCCTGGGGGCCGTCGACCGACAAGAGGCTTCGCCGCGCTGCCGCGATCGAGTTCGTCGTTGCGGCCGGGGCCGGCGGCGGCAAGGGTTGGATCGCGATCGACGATTTGACCATCGACGCTCTTCCGCCAGATTCCGCGGTTCCTCCACCGATTGTCGCGCGCGGCGACGCCGGCGCCCAGCTCGCGGTCGATGGCGACGCGTCGACCGCATGGGCCGCCCGGAATGGCGAACCGCTCGACCTCGATCTTGGCTATAACCGCGAGTTCGGCGGGCTGACGCTGCAATGGGCGGCCGGCGGCCACGCGCCCGATTATGCAATTTCGCTTTCCGCCGACGGCAACATCTGGCGCAATGTGCGCTCCGTCACCGGCGGCGACGGCGGAACCGACTGGATCAAACTCGAGGAAAGCGAGACGCGCTTCGTGCGGATCGCGCCGGTGCGGGGCGCTTTCGCGCTGGCCGAGGTGCGGGTCGAGCCGCTCGCCTTCGGCGCCAGCGACAATGATTTTCTCACCGCCGTGGCCAAAACGGCTCGGCGCGGCGACTATCCGCGCGGGTTCGTCGGCGAACAGAATTACTGGACCCTGCTCGCCACGCCGGAGGGCGGCGAGAGCGGGTTGATCGACGAAGACGGCGCGGTCGAGGTCGGGCGCGGGGACTTTTCAGTCGAGCCGTTTGTGCTCGATGGCGGAGCGCTCACTAGCTGGGCCGACATTGCCGCCACCCAGACGCTGAGCGAGACCTATCTGCCGATCCCCGAGGTCCGCTGGATCAGGCCCGGCTGGGCGCTCGACATTCGCGCCTTTGCCGACACCCCCGACCGGCTGATAGCGCGCTACCGGCTGACCAATCGCGGCGCGGCGGCCAAAGACCTCGCGGTGGTGCTTGCGGTGCGGCCGCATCAGGTCAATCCGCCGCAGCAATTCCTCAACATACGCGGCGGGGTCAGCCGGATTGCAGCGCTAAGTTGGAATGGCCAGACCGTTTTCGTCAACGGAACGCCGCGCGTCCGCCCGGCCAGCCCCCCCGACGAGGTCAAGCTGGCCGCGTTCGATTCAGGGCCGCTTCCGCAATCGCTGGCAAAGGCGGGATCGGCGCCGGTGGTGGACCCGACCGGCCTCGCCTCGGGCGCCTTGGTCTATCGGGTGCGCCTCGCGCCCGGCGAAAGCCGCGATTTCGCGCTCGCCCTTGCCACCGCCGGACAAGTCGGCGGCTTCTCGCTGGCGCAGGCCGCGGCGGCCGAGCAACGCACTGTGGCAGCGTGGCGCGAACGGCTCGGCCGGGTCGAGCTCAGCGGGCCGCCCGCCGCGCGCCCACTGTTCGCGACGCTGCGCTCGGCGCTGGCGCAAATGCTGATGAGCCGCGACGGGCCCGCGCTTCGCCCCGGGACTCGCGCCTACGCCCGCTCGTGGATCCGCGACGGCGCGATGATGTCGACCGCTTTGCTCAGGCTCGGCGAGGCTCCGGCCGCTTCCGACTTTCTCGAGTGGTATGCGCCGTTCCAATATCCCGACGGCAAGGTGCCGTGCTGCGTCGACAAGCGCGGCGCCGACCCGGTGCCCGAGCATGACAGCGACGGTGAACTCATCCACCTCATCGCCCAGCTCCACCGCTTCACCGCCGACGCGAACCGGAGCAGGCGCATGTGGCCCCGGGTGCGCGCCGCCGCCGACCATATCGAGGCGCTTCGCCAGAAGACTCGGGTGCCCGAAAACCAGACTCCCGGCCGCCGTCAGTTTTACGGGCTGCTGCCCCCGTCGATCAGCCATGAAGGCTATTCGGCCAAGCCGATGCACAGCTATTGGGACGACTTCTGGGCGCTTGCCGGGCTCAAGGACGCGGCGTGGCTCGCATCCGCGATCGGCAAGCCCGCTGAAGCCGCGCTGATGACCGCGCGCGTGGCCGCGTTCCGCGCCGACATCCTCGTTTCGCTGGCTGCGGCGCAGGCCGTCCACGGCATCGGCTTCATCCCCGGCGCCGCCGATCTCGGCGATTTCGACGCGACCTCGACGACAATCGCTTTGTCGGTGGCCGGCGAGCAGCCGCATCTACCGCAGCCGGCGGTCGCCGCGACCTTCGATCGCTACTGGACCGAGTTTGTCGCCCGCCGCGATGGCGCCAAGCCGTGGGACCCCTACACGCCCTACGAATGGCGCAACGTCGGCGCCTTCATCCGCCTGGGATGGCGGACACGAAGCGCGCAACTGGTCGACTTCTTCATGGCCGACCGCCGGCCGGCAGGCTGGAACCAGTGGGCTGAAGTGGTCGGCCGCCTGCCCCGCGAGCCGCGCTTCCTCGGCGACATGCCGCACGGGTGGGTGGCGTCCGATTTCATCAATGCCGCGCTCGACATGCTGGCTTTCGAACGCGATAGCGACGGCGCGCTGGTGTTGGCCGCCGGCGTGCCGGACGATTGGCTGGCGCAGGGTGGGATTACGGTCGAACAGCTGCGCACGCCTTATGGGCTGCTCAGCTATAGCCTTGCCGCTGACAGGGGCCGCGTTCGCCTGCGCTACAACCTCGACGGCAAGCCGCCGCCCGGCGGGCTGGTCCTTGGCCTCGATCCAGCTGGCCATCGCCTGCTCGGCAACAGCGGCACCGCCGAGGTCGACCGCCGGACCATTCTTCGCTCAGATCCTTCTGCCAAAGGAAGTACACCACCCGATGACTGACGATTACCGCTTCCCCGATAATTTCCTCTGGGGCGCCGCTACCTCCGCTTATCAGATCGAAGGCTCGCCGCTGGCCGATGGCGCCGGGCCGAGCATCTGGCAGCGCTTCGCCCATACCCCCGGACAGACTGAAAATGGTGATACCGGCGACATCGCTTGCGACCATTACAACCGCTTTGGCGACGACATCGCGCTGATGCGCTCGCTCGGCCTCCAGGCCTATCGCTTCAGCATAAACTGGGGGCGGATTTTTCCCGACGGCACCGGCCGCCTCAACGAGCCCGGGATGGCTTTCTACGAGCGGCTGGTGGACGGCTTGCTCGAGTCCGGGATCGAGCCGCTGGCGACGCTTTACCATTGGGACTTGCCGGCCGCGCTCGACGACCGCGGCGGCTGGCTCAACCCCGACATCGCCCACTGGTTCGCCGATTATGGCGGCGCGATGTTCGAGCGGCTCGACGGCCGAGTCCAGAAATGGGCGACTCTCAACGAACCGTGGGTGGTGACCGACGGTGGCTACCTCCACGGCGCGCTCGCGCCCGGCCACGAAAATCTGTTTGAAACGCCGATCGCCTCGCGCAACCTGATGCTGGCCCACGGCGCCGCGGTGAAGCGCTACCGCGACGTCGGTTCCAACGAGATCGGCCTGGTGGTCAATATCGAGCCCAAATATCCTGCCAGCGACAGCGACGCCGACCGCGACGCGACCAGGCGCTCGGCGGCCTATATGAACCAGCAGTATCTCGACCCCGCGTTCGGCCTCGGCTGCCCCAAAGAGATGGCCGAGATCTTCGGTCCCGCCTGGCGCGACTGGACCGACGACGAGCTGGAGCTCGCCGCGCAGCCGATCGATTGGCTCGGGATCAATTATTACACGCGCGGCGTGATGCAGCATGATCCTGTCAACTGGCCGGTGATGGCGAGCTATGTGCGCCAGCCGGGCAAGACATATACCCAGACCGACTGGGAAGTGTTCGAGCCGGGGCTGACCGAAATCCTGCTGTGGGCAAAGCAGCGCTACGGCGATTTGCCCATCTACATCACCGAAAACGGGTCGGCCCATTACGACCCGCCGGTGGCGAACGAGGGCCGGGTCAGCGACCCGCTGCGCGTCGATTATCTCAAGCGCCATCTGCGCGCGGTCCATTCGGCGATAGCGCAAGGCGTCGACGTGCGCGGCTACATGGCCTGGTCGTTGCTCGACAACCTCGAATGGTCGCTTGGCTTTTCCAAGAGGTTCGGGATCGTCCACGTCGATTTCCAGACGCAGCAGCGAACCCCCAAGGACAGCGCAACATGCTACAGCCGGATCATCGCCACCAACGGCGCCGCGCTCGGCAACGCAAGCGAGGCCGCCATTGACGATCGACCAGCCCACGCCGCTTAGACAAACGCTGATCCTGTTCGGCGCGACCGGCGACCTCGCCGCGCGCATGCTGCTGCCGTCGCTCTATGGGCTCGACAGCGACGGCCTGCTTGCCGACCAATTGCGGATCGTCGCCACCGCGCGCAGCCAGCTCGACGACGCGGGCTTTTGCGATGCGCCCGTCAGTGACAAGTTACATTTAGTCTGACAGCTCCGCCACTCACCCCGCAAACTCTGCGCTGTCAGACGGGATCTCTCGTTAAAGAGCCGCGAAACAGCGCCAACTTGGGCGAGAAACGGTGGGAGTTCCTCCGCCTTCGGTGCGCAAGGTCACCTCGATCACCGGAAGCCCGGCCCCGACCAGGGTTTCCGCGAGCGCGGCGGGTCGACGGATCCGTCGAGCACCAGCACCGGGATCACGGTCGCGGTCCGCGTGATCTGATCGGTGGTCATGGAAAATGGCGGGCGAAGGCTGCCGCGGCGCCGAACAGGCCCGGCTGGGGATGGATGACGAGCTTGACCGGGATCATCTCCATCCGCCGCTCGAACCGACCCTTAGCGATGAACCGGTCGTCGAAGCCGGATTTGTGAAGGTGATCGCGCAGCCGGTAGCCGAGCCCGCCGGCGATCACGACACCGTTCGCGCCGTGCGAGAGCGCGAGATCACCCGCGACCCCACCCAGCGACAGGCAGAAGCGGTCTAGTGCGGCCGAGGCGAGCGCGTCGCTTCCTTCGAGCGCGGCGGTCCACAAGGCCTTGTCCTCGGGCGGGGTGACGGCGCGCCCCTCGATCGCGGCAAGCGCGGTGTAGATGTTGACCAGCCCCGATCCGCTGACGATCCGCTCGACCGACACCCGGCGAAAGTTGCGCCGCAAATGGTTCAGGATCTTATCCTCGAGGCTATCGAGCGGGGCAAAATCGACGTGGCCGCCCTCGGTCTCGATCGCGTGCGTGTGCTCGCCGACCTTGAGCAATTGGGCGACGCCGAGCCCGGTCCCCGGACCGAGGATAGTGGTTACGCCCTCGCGTGGCAGCGGCATTTCCGGTCCGCACAGATGCAAAAAGCTGTCTTCACCGAACTCGGCGATCGCATAAGCGATCGCGCCGAAATCGTTGACGATCCTGAATTCGGTGACCCCTAGCCTCTCCTCCATCAGCGCCGGGCGAATCACCCAGGGATTGTTGGTGAGCTTCAACAGTTCGCCGCCGACGGGCCCAGCAAAAGCCATTCCAAGGGCGTCGGGAAGTTCGCCCCCGGATCGGCGGCCGAATTCCTCCCAGGCGGTACGGAAGCTCGCATGCTCGGACGTCTTCAGGGTAACCTGATCGCCAAGACTCACGACATGGCCGGCCTCGACCTCAGCAAGCGCGAAGCGGGCGTGGGTGCCGCCGATGTCGGCGACGGCGATCGTCCGGCTCATAACTCGGTCTCCACCTCGGCGAGCATCGCCGAGGCGCCGGCCTCGGCATCGTCGCAGAACTGAGCGACACCGCTGCACGGGATTTGGCCGAAAGCAAAGCCTTCGCGCGGTGATTTATTTCACCGGCTCACCAACTTGACCGCGGCGCCGCCTTGCACCCAATACTCACATCGTTGGAAGCGATGAGTTCGAAGCGATAGTAGCCTCTCGCTAATGTCCGCACTGGGTCGAAAGCGGACGTTGGCGAATGTCCGCAAAGGGTGGGAAGCGGACATTAGCGGCGGCCATCTCTCCCGCGATGTTCGTCAGTTCAGTCGAGTGAAGCTGAATGTCGGGATTCGAACGCTCCAGCGTTAGGAGGGAAACCGAGGGAACCGCATCGCCGTCGGCTTCCCCGAAAAAATCAACCACCTGCCTTGAGGGTCATTGCACCTGCGTTGCCTGCCCGTTCGTTCTGCCCCTACGCGATCTTCGCGAAACGAGGAGGCCAGAAATGAACGAAACCCTTTTGATCGCCCTAGCGATTGTCGCCTTTCTTGCCGTCGGCGCGTGGCTGTTTTTCCAGCGGCGCCAGTCGGAGCACCTACGGTCCCGCTTCGGTTCCGAATATGAACATGAGGTCGAGAACAAAGGAAGCCGCCGCAAGGCCGAAGCCGAGCTGGCGGAGCGGGAAAAACGAGTGAAGAAGCTTGATGTCCGCGCGCTGGAGCCCGGGGCTCGAGACGGTTTCAGGCATCGCTGGACCAAGGTTCAGGCGCGGTTCGTGGACGATCCGCCTGGAGCGGTTGCCGAGGCTGACGATCTGCTCGGTGAAGTGATGCGCACTCGAGGCTATCCTGTCAGCGACTTTGAGCAAAGTGCCGGCGACATTTCAGTCGATCACCCGGAAGTCGTAAAGCACTATCGCGCAGGTCACGACATCGCGGTCAGGCACGAGCGCGGCGAAGCCAGCACCGAAGAACTCCGGCAGGCGATGATCCACTACCGGGCGCTGTTCGATGAGCTGGTCGAAGACGAAGGTGCCAAGCGTCGCCAAAAGACGGAGACCAGAGAGTGAGGTTCGGGACGCGACCAGCGCTAAAGCGGACCTAGGCTCAGGACCTGTTAAATCGCTTGCGCGGACGACGATCGGTTGATTCAAT
>JBBJOG010000024.1:0-17578 GCA_037721775.1 Sphingomicrobium sp.
GGTCATCCTGCTGTCGAACATCATGGCGATGGTGCTCCAGGCGCTTGCCGCCAAGCTGGGGATCGTCACCGGGCTCGATCTCGCCCAGGCCTGCCGCGCCCACTATAGCCCGCCGGTGCGAATGGTGCTGTGGGTGCTGTGCGAATTCGCCATTATCGCCTGCGACCTTGCCGAGGTGATTGGCACGGCGATTGCGCTGCAACTGCTGTTCGGCATCCCGCTGGTGCTGGGCGTCTGCCTCACCGCGCTCGACGTATTGCTGATCCTGCTCCTGCAACAACGTGGCTTCCGCAAGCTCGAGGCGTTTATCATCGCGCTTCTGATTATCGTCGCGGGCTGCTTCGCGGTCGAGCTGGCGCTATCGCAGCCAAGCATCGCCGCCGTCGCTAGCGGCTTCATCCCCAGGGCCGAAGTCGTGACCAACCCTGCGATGCTCTACATTGCGATAGGGATCATCGGGGCGACGGTGATGCCGCACAATCTCTATCTCCACAGTTCGATCGTTCAGACTCGCCGGTTCGAGCGTGACGACGATGGCAAGCGCGAGGCTATCAAGTTCGCGACGCTCGACAGCAGCATTGCGCTCGGCCTCGCGCTGTTCATCAATGCCGCGATCCTGATCCTCGCCGCATCGACCTTCCATGTCGCGGGGCGGACCGATGTGGCCGAGATTCAAGAAGCCCATGCGCTGCTGGCGCCGATGCTCGGCGCGGGCGCAGCCAGCACATTGTTCGCGGTTGCATTGCTTGCGTCGGGTCAGAGTTCGACGATCACGGCGACGCTCGCCGGCCAGATCGTAATGGAGGGCTTCCTCAGAATTAGACTCCCTGCCTGGCTTCGCCGACTGGTCACCCGTCTGCTGGCGATCGTCCCAGCGGTGATTGTCGCTTCACTTTACGGCGAAAGCGGCACCGCCAAGTTGTTAGTGCTCAGCCAAGTGATCCTCAGCCTCCAGCTACCGTTCGCGGTCGTGCCATTGGTCCGGTTCACCAGCGACCGGACCATGATGGGCCGGTTCGTTAATCCGCTTTGGCTCAAAACTGCCGCGTGGGTCATTTCGGCGGTGATCATCAGCTTGAATCTCAAGCTGCTGATCAACGTCGTCTTCTAGGCGTCGATGAGGATCAGGCGTTGGCGGACGCCATCCGTGGTGTTGACGTTTTAATGTCCGCAATGGGTCGAAAGCGGACATTAGACGCACCAAACATTCCGCTGTCCTACACCCCGGCTAATGTGAGAGGCCGGGGGGTATGCCGTCGATGTGCCTGTCGCAATCTCACCCCTTTTCCGGCCGGCCCTCGTGCGCACATGTGCGCGCACGCGTACGTTCGCGCGTTGCCGGTGCGAACTTTGGTGAACTTTCGTCTTCGCGCCGAAGCTGCCTATCCGACCAATTTACCCGGGTTCATCAGCCCTTGCGGGTCAAGCGCCCGCTTGATCGCGCGCATCGCCGCGAGGTCGCCCGGCACCGCCAGCCGCTCCAATTCGCCGCGTTTCATCTGGCCGATGCCGTGCTCGGCGGAGATCGATCCACCTGCGGCAGTCACCAGATCGTCGACGAAGCGCGTGATCGCCGGGCCGTCGGCGTCAATCCAGTCCGGCGCGGCGCGGCTGCCGGCGCGGACGTGGAAATGGACATTGCCATCGCCAAGGTGGCCGAAGGCGCTTGCTGTGGTTCCGGCAAACGCCCGCTCGACCGCTGCCGACACCTCGACGATAAACCGCGGCATGTCCGCGACCGGCACCGAAATGTCGTGAGCGGTCGACGGCCCTTCGCACCGCTCGGCCTCGGAGATGCTGTCGCGGATACGCCACAGGGCCTCGACCTGCGACTCGCTCGACGAGACGGTCGCATCCTCGACCATCCCGGCGTCATGCGCCTGAGCGAGCAGCGACTGGAGCAGTCCTGCGGGATCGATGTCGGCGCTGTCGGCGGTGGCTTCGATCAGCACGTGCCAGCGGTGGCGGCCTTGCAACGGGTCACGGGTGCCGGGGATGTGCCTGAGCACCAGGTCGAGCGAATCGGCGGGGATCAGCTCGAACCCCTCGATCCGGTCGGTCCGAGCTTCGCAGAAGCGGAGCAGCGCCAGCGCGGCGTTGGGATCAGCGAGCCCGGCCCAGGCGACAGCGCGAGCCGTCACCGCCGGCACCAGCCGAAGCGCCGCCGCGGTGATGATCGCGAGCGTGCCTTCCGAGCCGATCAGCAGCTGGCCGAGGTTGTAGCCGCGATTGTCCTTCTTGAGACCCGAAAGTCCGCTGTGGACCGACCCGTCGGGAAGCACCGCCTCGATGCCCGCGACCAGCGATCGCATCGTCCCGAAGCGAAGCACTAGCGTCCCGCCCGCATTGGTCGCGGTGAGCCCGCCGATTGTACAGCTGCCCCGGGCGCCGAGAGTCAGCGGAAACCGCCGGTCGGCGGTCGCCGCCGCTTCGTGCAGCCGCGCCAGGATCACCCCGGCTTCGGCAATCGCGCTGTTGCCCTCCGGATCGAGCGAGCGAATGCGGTCCATGCGCCGCAGAGACAGGATCAGCGCCGAGCCGTCGGCCGGGGGGGTCGCGCCGCCGACCATCGACGTATTCCCGCCTTGCGGGACCAGCGGCACGCCGCCCTGCGCTGCGACGCCGACGATCAGCGCAACCTCGTCGGTGGACGCAGGCGCAAGGATAGCGTCAGCCTGGCCATGATAGCGCCCGCGCCAATCGGTCAGCCATGGCGCCACGTCACCGGGGTCGGTGATTACCGCTTTGGCTCCGCAGGACGAGCGGATGTCGTCGATCAGTTGCGCTTGGGCGCTGTGGTCGCGGCGTTGGGCCATGCCGGGGCCATAGCGGCAATCGGCGGCCTTGGCATCGCGCCGCAGCGGCTCCAAGAGGTGCTCCGGCTGAATAAGCGGGAGCAGTGATGATCGTCTGGATTGCGGCTGGCGCGGCTGCCCTGGTGGCCGCTGGCGCGGCTTTAGGCCCGACAGCCTATCGCAATCGGCTGCGCAAGGCGCGCGACGATCACAGCCGCCGGCCGGACCTGTGGAACCGCTTCTATTCGCTCGACTGGGGCGAGACGACGACCAACAATTACGGCTTCGCGCCGGCGAGCGGCGACCACCCCCAGCGCTTCCAGCGGCAGATGTGCCTGGAACTGCTGCGCCGGCTGAAGGACAAGCGAGAGGTCGCGGGCGGCCTCAAGCTGCTCGAGGTCAGCTGCGGCCGCGGCGGCGGGCTTGCCGCGTTTCGCGAGGCCGCGCCGCAGGTCGACGCGGTCGGGCTCGATGTCGCCGAGACGGCGATCGACTTCTGCCGGAGGACTTACGGGGAGGGCGACCGGCTCCGGTTCGTCGTCGGAAGCGCTCTCGAGCTGCCGTTCGCCAACTCGAGCTTCGACGTGCTGCTGAACGTCGAGGCGTCGAACGATTACCCCGACCGGGCCCAGTTTTTCTGCGAGGCCGCGCGCGTGCTCAAGCCCGATGGGATTTTGCTTTACACCGACACCTTCCGTGCCGGCCACCATCCCGAGGCTGCCAACCAGCTCGCCGACGCCGGCTTCGAGGCGCAATGGGACGACATCACCGACAATGTGATCGAGGCGTGCCGGATCGACAGCCCGCGCCGGCGCGAGATGATCCGCCGCGAGGCGCCGATGGTTGCAAGGATGCTGCTTAAGCGAAACCTCGAAAATTACGCGGCGGTCGAGGGCAGCTCCAAATATGAGACGTTCCGCGACCGGCACCGAGGCTATCTTATGACCGCCGCGACCAAAAGATGAGCCGCCCGCCAGTCACCATCGTCATCGCCCGCGCACAAAACGGCGTGATCGGCCGCGACGGCGGGCTTCCCTGGCATATTTCCGAGGATCTGAAGCGGTTCAAGCGGCTGACGATGGGCAGCGCGATGGTCATGGGCCGCCGGACGTTCGACAGCCTTCCGGGGCTGCTTCCCGAGCGCAGGCACATCGTCCTCACCCGCAATCGCGGCTGGTCGGTGCCGGGCGTCGAAGTGGTCCACGACCTCGACCAAGCGCTTGCCGCAGCGTCGGGCGAGCCGCTGTCGGTTATCGGCGGAGCCGAGCTGTTCACTTTGTTCCTGCCGCTCGCCGACCGGATCGAGCTCACCGAAGTGCTGGCCGCGGTCGACGGTGACACCTTCATCGACGATCCGCGCGCACTTGGTAGCTGGGACGAGGTGGCCCGCGAGGACTATCCGGCGACCGGCGACCAGCCGGCGTTCCGTTTCGTGACCCTGGATCGCGCCTAGCTGTCGAGTATCGAGTCGATCTGCCGGGAAACCTCGTCGACGCTGGCCATTCCGTCGACCTGGCGGACCAGTCCGCGCTCCCGGTAGTAAGGCAGGATGGGCGCGGTTTTAGCGCGATATTCGGCGAGCCGGGTTCGAACCGTCTGTTCGTTGTCGTCCGGCCGGCGCTTGAACTGGTGGCCTCCACAGCAGTCGCAGGTCTCCGCGATCCGCGGCAGCTTGTAATTGTCGTGATAGGGAGCGCCGCACGCCACGCAGCTGAAGCGACCGATGATCCGCTCGATCAGCGCGTCCTCGACCACTTCGAGTTCGATGACGTGGTCTAGAGTGCGTCCGCGCTCCGCCAGCAGCAGATCGAGGGCTTCGGCCTGGGCGGCGGTGCGTGGAAAGCCGTCGAAGATCACGCCGCTCTCGCCGATCGCGTCCAGCCGCTCGCCGATCAGCGCGCTGACGATGGCGTCGCTGACCAGCTCGCCGCCCTCCATCACCGCTTTGGCCTGCAGCCCGACCGGGGTTGCGCTCGCAACCGCCTGGCGCAGCATGTCGCCGGTCGACAGCTGGACCACCCCGCGCGAGATTTCGAGCCGCGCTGCCTGGGTGCCCTTCCCTGCGCCCGGGGGGCCGAGCAGAATGATGTTCATCGGCCGGTGCTCCACGCGTCGACTTGGCTAAACTAGCGGCGCCGGCCGCTCTTCAGCTTCGCCTTCTTGATCAGATTGCCATATTCGTGAGCGATCAGGTGGCTCTGAATCTGGCTGACGGTGTCCATGGTCACGTTGACGACGATCAGCAGGCTGGTGCCGCCGAGGTAGAAGGGGACTCCGGCCCGCGCCAGCAGGAACTCGGGGATCAGGCAGATCAGCACCAGATAGGTGGCACCGACGACGGTGATACGGGTCAGCAGATAATCGAAATAATGCTCGGTCGCCTTGCCTGGCCGGATGCCGGGGATGAATCCGCCGTGGCGCTTCAAATTCTCCGAGGTTTCTTCGCTGTTGAATTGAACCGCGGTGTAGAAAAAGCAGAAGAAGGCGATTCCGGCGCCGTACAGCAGCATGTAGATCGGCGTGCCTTGCTGCAGATAAGTGCTGATCGTGATCAGCCACTCGTTGGCGCCTTCGCCGCTGGCCCCGCTTCCCGCCCATTGGATCACCGTCAACGGCATCAGCAGCAGCGACGAGGCGAAGATCGGCGGGATCACGCCGGCGGTGTTGATCTTGATCGGCAAATGCGAGCGCTCTTGCTGCATCGCGCCGCGCGCGGTCTGGCGCTTCGGATATTGGATCAGCACCCGCCGCTGCGCCCGCTCCATGAAGCAGATGAAGGCGACCAGGCCGGCTGCAAGAAGCACGATCGAAGCAACGATCAGCGGGTCCATCGTCCCGGTGCGGCCGCCCTCGAAAAGCTGGACGATGGCTTGCGGCAGGTTGGCGACGATCCCGGCCATGATGATAAGCGAGATGCCGTTGCCGATCCCGCGGCTGGTGATCTGCTCGCCGATCCACATCAGGAACAGGGTTCCGCCGACCAGCGATATGGTTCCGGCGATCTCGAACACCAGGCCCGGCTCGACCACCGCCTGGATGCCCTGGTTGACCGATTGGGCCTCAAGACCGCGAACGACCATATAGCCCTGCGCGAGGGTCAGCACGACGGTCAGGTAGCGGGTGTATTGGTTGAGCTTCTTGCGCCCGGCCTCTCCTTCCTTGCGAAGCTGCTGCCAAGGCCCGTACATCGCCCCGCCCAGCTGCACCACGATCGAGGCGGTGATGTAGGGCATGACGCCCAGAGCGATGATGCTCATCCGCTCGAGCGCGCCGCCCGAAAAGGTGTTGAACAGGTCGAGGACGCCGCCGCTCTGCGTTTCGAACAGGGCCGCCATCGCCGCCGGATCGACGCCTGGAATCGGCACGTATGAAAGGAACCGGAACAGCACCAAGGCGCCGAGCGTGAACCACAGGCGCTTCTTGAGCTCGATCGCCTTCGAGAAGTTCGACAGGCTGATGCTTGAGGTCAGTTGTTCGGCTGACGATGCCATTTCCGTAGTAATCCCCTACACGGTGCGGCTCATATAAGCTGCCTTGCCCTCATTGCGAGGAGCGGCGCGACGAAGTAATCCAGCCGGCTTAGACCTGGACTGCTTCGCTGCGCTCGCAATGAAGATTAAGCTTTGGTCTCGGCCCTGGCCGCGGCCGTCACCTTAGCGGCCTTCGCGGTAATCCGCGCCTCGCGAGCTTTGCCTTTCTTGGCCGCAGCCTTGGTCGCGGCGTCGACGCGCTCAATGATCTCGACCGTCCCGCCGGCCTTTTCGACCGCCTCGCGGGCGCCCTTGGACGCGCCGGCGACCTTCAGGCTCAGCTTGGCCTTGAGCTCGCCCTTACCGAGCAGCCGAACGCCGTCCTTGCCGCCGCGTGCAAGGCCGGCGGCCTTGAGTGCGTCATGGTCGAGCGTACCCTTGGCATCGAGCTTCCCGGCATCGATTAGCTTCTGGATCGCGCCAAGGTTCACCTCGGCATAATCCTTAGCGAAGATATTGTTGAAGCCGCGCTTGGGAAGCCGCATGTGGAGCGGCATCTGGCCGCCTTCGAAGCCCCAGATCGACACGCCCGAGCGGCTCTTCTGGCCCTTCTGGCCGCGCCCGGCGGTCTTGCCCTTGCCCGATCCGATCCCGCGGCCGACTCGAACGCGGCTCTTGCGGGCACCGGGGTTGTCCTTGATTTCGTTGAGTTTCATGTCGTGCACTCGCTTTCGCTTTTGTCGCGCCCGTCCCGGCGAAGGCCGGGACCTCATGGAATTTCGCTCAGCTACGTCTCGCTGAGATCCCGGTATTCGCCGGGATGACGGTTAGATCCCTTCTTCGACCTTCACCAAATGATGCACCTTGCGCACCTGGCCGAGCACTTCGGGCGTGCCTTCGACTTCGACGGAGCGGCGCATCTTGTTGAGGCCGAGGCCGACGAGGGTCGCCCGCTGCGTCTTGTCGCGGCGGATCGGCGAGCCGGTCTGGGTGATCCTGATCTTGGCCATTCTGCAATTACTCCGTGATCGCTTCGGCCTGGGCCTCGGCTTCGGCAGCGCTGGCGCCGCCGCGGCCGAGCAGGTCGGCGACCTTCTTGCCGCGCCGCTGGGCCACCGAGCGCGGGCTGGTCTGCTCCTTCAAGGCTTCGAACGTCGCGCGGATCATGTTGTACGGGTTCGACGTGCCGACCGACTTGGTGACGACGTCGGCGACTCCGAGGCTTTCGAAGATCGCGCGCATCGGGCCGCCGGCGATGATCCCGGTTCCGGCGGGGGCCGAGCGCAGCGCCACCCGGCCGGCGCCGAAGTGGCCCAAACCGTCATGGTGCAGAGTGCGGCCGTCGCGCAGCGGGACTCGGATCATCCCCTTCTTGGCTGCAGCGGTCGCCTTGCTGATCGCCTCGGGCACTTCGCGCGCCTTGCCGTGGCCGAAGCCGGCGCGGCCCTTGCCGTCACCGACCACCACCAGCGCCGCGAAACCGAAGCGCTTGCCGCCCTTCACCGTCTTGGACACGCGGTTGATGTGGACCAGCTTCTCGATCAATTCCTCGCCGCCGTCATCGCCGCCGCGCCCTCCGCGTCGGTCGTCGCGCCGGCCGCCACCACGGCCACCACGATTGTCGCGGCCACCGCCGCCGCCGCCACGGCCACCACGGCCGCCGCGCGGGCCACGGCCGTGCGGCTCGGCAGGTGCTGCCGGAGCGGCAGGTTCAGCTGCCGGAGCCTCGGCCGGAGCGGCAGCTTCAGCCGCCGGAGCCTCGGCCGGGGTCGGAGCAGCCGCCGCTTCGAGGGCGGGTGCGTCGTCCTTCGCCGGGACTACAACCTGTGCCTGCTCGGCGCCTTCCGACGCCGCCTGCGGGTTTTCTTTCTCGTCAGCCATTAGAACTCCAATCCGCCTTCGCGGGCAGCATCGGCCAGCGCCTTGACGCGGCCATGGAACAGGAAGCCGCCGCGGTCGAACACAACCCTCGACACGCCGGCCTTCTTGGCGCGCTCGGCGAGGATCTTGCCGACTTCAGCCGCGCCTTGGCGAGTTGCCGCGGTCTTGCCCTTGAGCTCCTTGTCGAGCGTCGAGGCGGAAGCGACTGTCGTGCCGGCGGAATCGTCGATCACCTGCGCGTAGATATGCCGGCCCGAACGATGGACCGACAGGCGCGGCTTGCCGGATGCGCGGGCGCGCAGCGCGGAGCGCACGCGACGGCGGCGCCGGTCGAAAAGGGAAAGTCTCGCCATGGCTACTTCTTCTTGCCTTCTTTGCGGAAGATGAACTCGCCCCGGTACTTGATGCCCTTGCCCTTGTACGGCTCGGGCTTGCGCCAGCGGCGGATTTCGGCGGCCACCTGACCGACCTGCTGCTTGTCAATGCCGCTGATCTCGACCGTGTTGGGGTCGGGAGTCTTGACGTCGACGCCTTCGGGCACCGGAAAGTTGACGTCGTGGCTATAGCCGAGCTGGAGGCGCAGGTTGCGCCCCTGAGCAGCGGCACGATAGCCGACGCCGGTGATCTCGAGCACCTTCGAGAAACCGTCGGTCACTCCGGTGACGAGGTTCTGAACCAGCGTCCGGTGCATGCCCCAGAAGGAGCGCGCGCGCTTGGTCTCGTTGGCCGGTTTGACGACGATTCGGCCGTCCTCGATGCCGTAGCTGATGTCGTCGAGCATCGGCATGGTGAGCGTACCCTTGGGACCATTCACCGACAGCACCGCGCCTTCGACCGAGGCCGAGACTCCGTTCGGCAGCGGGACCGGGACTTTTCCAATGCGGGACATTTAGAACACCTCCGCCAGCACTTCGCCGCCGACGTTCTGCTCGCGCGCTTCCGCGTCCGACAGCACGCCGCGCGGGGTCGAGACGATGATCGTCCCGAGGCCGTTGCGGATGTGCGGAAGATCGCGTGAACCCGAATAGACTCGGCGGCCGGGCTTCGATACCCGAGCCAGATGCTGGATCGCCGGCTGGCCCTCGAAATATTTGAGCTCGATGCGTAGGCCCTTTTGGCCCGCGAGCACTTCTTCCGAATAGCCGCGGATATAGCCTTCGCGCTGGAGCACATCGAGGACGTGCGTGCGCAGCTTGGACGCCGGCGTCAGGATCGAATCCTTGCGCGCCTGCTGGCCATTGCGGATGCGGGTGAGCATGTCACCCAGAGGATCGGTCATCGGCATTGCTGTGATCCTCCTACCAGCTGGACTTTGTGACGCCCGGGATCAGGCCTTTGTTGGCCAGGTCCCGAAGCATGATCCGCGACAAGCGGAACTTGCGGTAATAAGCGCGCGATCGGCCGGTCAGCTCGCAGCGGTTGCGAACCCGCGTGGGGTTACCGTTGCGCGGAATCTCCGCCATTTTCAGACGCGCCATCAGCCTCTCGGTGTCGTCGCGCGACTCATCGTCCGCGATCTCCCGGAGCTTCGCGTATTTCGACGCGTACTTCTGGACGAGCAGCTTGCGCCGCTCGTTCTTGTTGATCGAACTCAGTTTCGCCATGACTTAAGTTCTCTTGCCTTTCGTTCCCCGGCGAAGGCCAGGGTCCAGTTAAATCAAATTCCGGGCCCCGGCCTTCGCCGGGGAACAGTCATTATGCCGCTTGCTTTTCTTCCTCCGCCGGGAACGGGAAGTTGAACAGGCGCAGCAGCTCGCGCGCCTCCTCGTCCGTCTTGGCGGTCGTTGTCACAATGATGTCCATGCCCCGGACCTTGTCGATCTGGTCGTAATTGATCTCCGGGAACACGATCTGCTCTTTCAGGCCCATCGCGTAATTGCCGCGCCCGTCGAACGACTTGGGGTTGAGCCCGCGGAAGTCGCGGACGCGCGGCAGCGCGATCGTCACCAGCCGGTCAAGGAACTCGTACATGCGGTCGCGGCGAAGCGTGACCTTGCAGCCGATCGGCATGCCTTCGCGCAGCTTGAACTGAGCGATCGAAGTTTTGGCCTTGGCGATCACCGGCTTCTGGCCGGCAATTTTTTCCATCTCGGCGGCAGCCGCCTCGACCTTCTTCTTGTCCTGGGTCGCCTCGCCGACGCCCATGTTGATGACGATCTTGTCGAGCCGTGGAACCTGAAGCGGGTTCTTGTAGCCGAACTTGTCGGTCATCGCCTTGGCGATCCGCTCGTCATAGTCGAGCTTGAGCCGCGGCGAGTAGGACTTGGCGTCCTGCTTCGCAGCCTTCTTCTCGACCTTCTCGACCTTCTTGTCGGGCTTCGCAGCCGTCTCTTCGGTCGTTTCGACCTTGTTTTCGGTGTCAGCCACTGATCAGCTCCCCGGACTTGGCGGCGATGCGCACTTTCTTGCCGTCGCGGATCTCGAAGCGGACCCGGGTCGGCTTGCCGCTCTTGGGATCGGCGATTGCGACCTTCGAGGCGCGCAGCGGCGCTTCGCGGCGCTCCAGCCCGCCCTGCGGATTGACCTGGGTCGGCTTGCGGTGGCGGACGGCGACATTGACGCCGGACACGACCACCTTGTCCTCCTTGGGCATGGCGCGGACGACTTCACCAGTCTTGCCCTTGTCCTTGCCGGACAGGACCACGACCGTGTCGCCCTTGCGAATCTTCTGCGCCATTACAGCACCTCCGGCGCGAGGCTGATGATCTTCATGTGCTTCTTCGCTCGCAGTTCGCGCACGACCGGCCCGAAGATACGGGTGCCGATCGGCTCCTCATTCTTGTTGACCAGCACCGCGGCGTTAGAATCGAAGCGGATCACCGAACCGTCGGGACGGCGGATGTCCTTGGCGGTGCGGACGATCACCGCGCGGTGAACGTCGCCCTTCTTCACCTTGCCGCGCGGCGCTGCTTCCTTGACCGACACGACGATGATGTCGCCGACCCCGGCGACTCGGCGCTTGGAGCCGCCCAGCACCTTGATGCACTGGACGCGCTTGGCTCCGCTGTTGTCGGCAACCTCAAGGTTGGACTGCATCTGGATCATGGTTCGACCCTTATCCTCTCAATAACTTCTCAGGCGTCCGCTTTGGCGACGTCTTCGGCTTTCGCCTTCTTCGACTTCGCTTCGGCTTTGGGCGCCTTGGACTTGGCCGGCTTCGACGCCTTCGTCTCAAGCGGCTTCTCGGTCGCGCCCTCGACAATCTCGACGGCTTCAGCCTTGGCCGCTCCGAGGCGGTCGAGGACGGTCCACGTCTTCAGCTTCGAAATCGGGGCGCATTCCTCGATGCGCACCTGCTCGCCGGCGCGATAGGCATTAGCCTCGTCGTGAGCGTGGTACTTCTTCGAAAGCTTGATGATCTTGCCGTACAAAGGGTGCTTCACGCGGCGGTCGACACGGACCACCACGGTCTTTTCACCTTTGTCCGACACCACCGTGCCGCTGAGGATGCGCTTGGGCATTTCGTCTATTCTCCTTAGGCCTTGACGGCCTGTTCGCGGGCGCGCTGCGTTTGCAGCGTCTTGATGCGGGCGATGCCGCGCCGCACCTCGCGCACTCGCGACGGCTTTTCGAGCTGGTTGGTGGCCGACTGGAAGCGCAGGTTGAACTGCTCGCGCTTGAGCTCGATCAGCTGCTGCTGCAGCTGGTCGTCGCTCTTGACCTTGAAATCGTCGATCGCGGCCATGGCTTAATCCTCCTCAACCAAGGATTCGCCGAGACGGGCGACGACCTTGACCTTGATCGGCAGCTTCTCGGCAGCGCGCTCGAACGCAACCTTGGCCAGCGGCCCCGGAATGCCGTCGAGCTCGAACAGGATTCGGCCAGGCTTGACCCGGGCGACCCAGAATTCGGGGCTGCCCTTGCCCGAGCCCATGCGGACCTCGGCCGGCTTGGTGCTGACCGGCACGTCCGGGAAAATGCGGATCCACAACCGGCCCTGACGGCGGATATGGCGCTGGATCGCGCGGCGGGCCGCTTCGATCTGGCGCGCGGTGATCCGGTCCGGCTCCATCGCTTTGAGGCCATAGGCGCCGAAGTTGAGCTCGGTCCCGCCCTTGGCCATGCCATGGATCCGGCCCTTGAAGGCCTTGCGGAATTTGGTGCGCTTGGGTTGCAGCATCTGTTTTTCCTTAGCGCCTTAGCGACCGCGGTCTTCGCGGGCGGGACGGACTCCGGAGGTCTGGGCCTCCATCATCAGCCGATCCTGGGCGAGCGGGTCGTGGCCAAGGATTTCACCCTTGAACACCCACACCTTCACCCCGCAAACGCCGTAAGCGGTGTGCGCCTCGGCCTCGGCGTAATCGACGTTGCCGCGAAGCGTGTGCAGCGGCACCCGGCCCTCGCGGTACCATTCGGTGCGGGCAATCTCGGCGCCGCCGAGACGGCCGGCGCAGGTGATGCGGATGCCCTCGGCGCCCAGGCGCAGCGCGGATTGCACCGCGCGCTTCATCGCGCGGCGGAACGCGATGCGGCGCTCGAGCTGGTCGGCGACGCCCTGGGCGACGAGCTTGGCGTCGACCTCGGGCTTGCGGATTTCGACGATGTTAAGGCTGACGTCGCTCGACGTCATCGACGACAGCTTCGTCTTCAGTTTCTCGATATCGGCGCCCTTCTTGCCGATGATCACGCCTGGGCGGGCGGCATAGATCGACACTCGGCAGATCTTGGCCGGACGCTCGATTACCACCTTCGAAATCGCGGCCTGCGGTAGCGACTCAACGATGTAGCGGCGGATTTTGAGGTCCTCGAGCAGAAGCCGGCCATAATCCTGGCCTTCCGCGAACCAGCGGCTGTCCCAGGTGCGGTTGATCTGCAGGCGAAGCCCGATCGGATTGGATTTCTGACCCATTATGCTTGTTCCTGCTCGCGGACGACGACGCGAATTCGGCTGAACGGCTTGACGATACGGCTCGAACGGCCGCGAGCGCGGGTAACGAACCGCTTCATCGAGATCGACTTGCCGACGCTGGCCTCGGCGACGACGAGGGCGTCGACGTCGAGGTTATGATTGTTCTCCGCATTGGCGATCGCGGACGCGAGCACCTTGCGGACGTCCGCGGCCATCGCCTTGGGCGATAATTTGAGGATGTTGAGCGCTTCCTCGACCTTGCGGCCACGGATCAGCGAAGCGACCAGGTTCAGCTTCTGGGCCGAACCGCGGATCGTGTTGCCGATCGCCAGCGCTTCCTTGTTGTTCACTTTGCGGGGGGATGAATGCTTGCCCATCAGCGCTTGCCCTTCCGGTCGGCGGCATGGCCGGCGAACGTGCGCGTCGGAGCGAACTCGCCGAGCTTCATCCCGACCATGTCCTCGTTGACCGACACCGGAATGAATTTCCGGCCGTTGTAGACATTGAAGGTGAGGCCGACGAACTGCGGCAGGATCGTCGATCGGCGCGACCAGGTCTTGATCGGCGTGCGGCTGCTCTTGTCCTGCGCCGTTTCCGCTTTCTTCAAAAGCGAAAGCTCGACGAACGGGCCTTTCCAGACGGAACGGGCCATAGCTTAACCCTTCTTCTTGGCGTGACGGGACCGAA
Source organism: Sphingomicrobium sp. (assembly GCA_037721775.1). GTDB lineage: Bacteria > Pseudomonadota > Alphaproteobacteria > Sphingomonadales > Sphingomonadaceae > Sphingomicrobium. The sequence goes on from JBBJOG010000024.1 coordinate 13,683, forward strand.
TGATGAACTTGTCGGTCGCCTTGTTGTGACGGGTGCGGGCACCCTTGGTCGGCTTGCCCCACGGGGTAACCGGGTGACGGCCGCCCGAAGTCCGGCCTTCGCCACCGCCATGCGGGTGGTCGACCGGGTTCTTGGCGACTCCGCGGGTCAGCGGGCGCTTGCCCATCCAGCGAGTGCGCCCGGCCTTGGCCAGAGTCTGATTGCCGTTGTCGGGGTTCGACACCGCGCCGACCGAAGCCATGCAGTCGGAGCGCACGTAGCGCTGCTCGCCTGAGTTCAGCCGGACGATGACCATGCCCTTGTCGCGGCCAACGACCTGCACGTAAGTGCCCGCCGCGCGCGCGATCTGGCCGCCCTTGCCGGGCTTCAATTCGACGTTGTGGACAATGGTGCCGACCGGCATCTGGCCGATTTCCATTGCATTGCCGGGCTTCACGTCAACCTTCTTGCCGGCGATCACCTTGTCGCCCGGGGCCAGCCGCTGCGGCGCCAGGATATAAGCCTGCTCGCCGCCTTCGTAGCTGACCAGAGCGATGAACGCCGACCGGTTGGGGTCATACTCGATCCGCTCGACGGTGCCAGCGATGTCCCACGCACGGCGCTTGAAATCGATGATCCGATAGCGCTGCTTGTGACCGCCGCCGATGCCGCGCGAGGTCATGTGACCCTTGTTGTTGCGGCCACCGGTCTTGGACTTGCCCTCGGTCAGCTTTTTGACCGGCTTGCCCTTCCACAAGCTGGCGCGGTCGACGAGGATCAGGCCGCGGCGGGCGGGCGATGTCGGTTTATATGCTTTGAGTGCCATGGCTTAGATTCCGCTCGTCACGTCGATCGACTGGCCTTCGGCCAGCGTGATGATCGCTTTCTTGAAATCCGAACGCTGATAGGGCTTGCCCTTCCAGCGCTTGCTCTTGCCCTTAGTGACGATGGTGTTGACGTTAGTCACCGTGACGCTGAACAGCGCCTCGATCGCCGCCTTGATCTCTGGCTTCGAGGCTCCCGAGGCGACCTTGAACACGACCGCATTGTGCTCGGACAGCATCGTCGATTTTTCGGTGATGTGCGGGCTCAACACCACGTCATAGTGGCGAGCGTCGATCGCGGTCTGCTGCTTCTTAGCCATTGAAACGAGACTCCAGCTTCTCGACCGCGGCCCGGGTCAGGACCAGCGTCTCGTGGCGCATGATGTCGTAGACGTTGGCGCCGACCGCCGGCATCAGATTGATCTCGCCGAGGTTAGACGAAGCGCGGGCGAAGCCGACGTTGAGAGCATCGCCGTCCATCACCAGCGCCGTCTTGCCGAAGCCGAGCTCGCCCAGCTTGCTGTGCAATTCCCTGGTCTTGCCTTCGCTCAAGTCGAGATTGTCGATCACGACCAGTTGGCCGCTCATCGCCTTCGACGACAGCGCCATACGCAAGCCCAAAGTACGGATTTTCTTGTTCAGCGATGGATTGAAATCGCGCACTCGCGGGCCGTGAGCCTTGCCGCCGCCGACGAAGATCGGGGCGCGGCGATCGCCGTGGCGGGCGGTGCCGCCGCCCTTCTGCTTGCCGAACTTCTTGCCGGTGCGGGCAACGTCCGAACGCTCGCGGGCGCCACGCGCGGTGGCGCGGCGCTTCTCGAGCTGCCAGGTGACGACCCGGTGGAGGATGTCGGCGCGCGGCTCGACGGCGAAGATCTCGTCGTTGAGATCGATGTCGCCGCCCGATTTGGCGTCGAGGGTCTGGACCTTGACCTTCATCTTAGCCTTCCTTGCCTTCGTCGGCTTTCGGAGCGGACTTGTCACCGCCATCGGCCGCCTTTTCATTATCGGCGGCTTTTTCATTGTCGGCGGACTGGGCCGCGTCGGCGGCTTGCGCTTCGGCGGCGTCATCAGCTGACGCCTCGGCTGCGGCTCCGGCTTCCTGCTCGGCCGCGATCGCCGCGACCTCGTCATCGCCCGGAAGCGCCGGCATCTCGTGGACAGCCGCGTCATCGACCAGGCCGGCCGCCGGAATTTGTGTTTCGTCGACCGGCTGGTCCGTGGACACGAGGCCGGCAGGATAAGGCACGCCGTCGTGGCGCGGAAGCTTGACCGCGTCCTGAACGGTCAGCCAACCGCCCTTGTGGCCCGGAACCGAGCCCTTGATGAACAGAAGGCCGCGGATCGGGTCGGTGCGGACCACTTCCAGATTCTGCTGGGTGCGGTTGCGCGCGCCCATGTGGCCGGCCATCTTCTTGTTCTTGAACACCTTGCCCGGATCCTGGCGCTGGCCGGTCGAGCCGTGCGAGCGGTGCGAGACCGACACCCCGTGGGTTGCGCGCAGGCCCTTGAAGCCCCAGCGCTTCATCGCGCCGGCAAAGCCCTTGCCCTGGGTGACGCCGCAAATGTCGACCAGCTGGCCGGCGACGAAATGATCGGCGCTGATGGTCGAGCCGACATCGAGGAGCGCGTCCTCGGCGACCCGGAATTCGGCGACCTTTGCCTTGGGCTCGACTTTCGCCTTGCCGAAAGCGGCGCGCTGCGGCTTGGCGACGTTCTTCGCCTTCGCCTTGCCGGCGCCGAGCTGGACCGCGGCATAGCCGTCGCGGCCGGTCTCGCGGCGGCCGACGACCTGCAACTCTTCCAGCTGCAGGACGGTGACCGGCACGTGCCGTCCGTCCGCCTGGAACAGGCGGGTCATTCCGACCTTTTTCGCGATCACGCCAGTGCGCATGACCAAACTCCTCGAACAGAGGCCCCCGAGACATCCCCGGGGGCGTGAAGCCCATATTTATGCGTGCCCCGCCTGGGCTAGTGCCCCGCTGTCACGCGGAACGGCGGGGACGCAGCCCGGAGAAATCTCCGGCGGTATCACCCAGTTTCGTCATCCCGGCCTGCGCCGGGACGCGCTCACCTAAGCGAGCTTGATTTCGACGTCCACGCCGGCGGCCAGATCGAGCTTCATCAGCGCATCGACCGTCTGCGGCGTCGGCTGAACGATGTCGAGCAGCCGTTTGTACGTCCTCACCTCGAACTGCTCGCGCGACTTCTTGTCGACGTGCGGCGAACGGTTGACGGTGAACTTCTCGATGCGCGTCGGCAGCGGAATGGGGCCGCGAATGAGTGCGCCGGTGCGCCGAGCGGTGTCGGCGATGTCGCCGGTGGCCTGATCGAGCACGCGGTGATCAAAAGCCTTGAGGCGAATCCGGATGTTTTGCGTTTCCATGTCCACTACCGATGCGAAAGAGCCAGCGACGTCAAATCAAACGCCGCAACCATTAAACCAAAACTGTAAAAGCGAACCGCGCGACCCCCTTGCGGAGAATCGCGCGGCGCTCGCCCTATATTACTTCGAGATCGAACCGACAACCCCGGCGCCGACGGTGCGGCCGCCTTCGCGGATCGCGAAGCGCAGGCCCGGATCCATCGCGATCGGGGCGATCAGCCTGATTTCAAGCGTGACGTTGTCGCCCGGCATGACCATCTCGGTCCCTTCGGGCAACACCACTTCGCCCGTCACGTCGGTCGTGCGGAAGTAGAATTGCGGGCGGTAGTTGGCGAAGAACGGCGTGTGACGGCCGCCCTCGTCCTTCGACAGGACATAGACTTCGGCCGAGAAGTCGGTGTGCGGCTTGATCGTGCCCGGCTTGCACAGGACCTGACCACGTTCGACCTCTTCACGGCCGACACCGCGGATCAGCGCACCGACATTGTCGCCGGCCTGGCCCTGGTCGAGCAGCTTGCGGAACATTTCGACGCCGGTGACGACGGTCTTCTTGGTGTCCTTGATGCCGACGATTTCGACTTCTTCACCGACCTTGACGATCCCGGTCTCGATGCGGCCGGTGACGACCGTGCCGCGACCCGAGATCGAGAACACGTCCTCGATCGGCATCAGGAACGGCTTGTCGAGCGGACGCTCGGGCTGCGGGA
>JBBJOG010000003.1:0-183510 GCA_037721775.1 Sphingomicrobium sp.
ATCCCGGACTTCTTCGCTAGCAACCTATCTGCCGCGACCAATACCGCTGCCACGGCCGCAGTGCCACATAGCATCGCCGCAATGCTCGCCAGCAACTTGACCGCGCTCTGCTCGTTGGGATTGAGGAACCAATATGCATACCAGCCGTCGAGCGAACCCCTGCCAAGGGCATAGATGGCATAGAGCACTGGCGGTAGGATGGCCCAGCTAACATCCCGCCACGCAAGCCGGGGGTGCGGCGACAGCAGCCAGACAACGACAAACAGCAGCGGCGTCGCGTCATGTAGTGCTAAATCAGCTAGCTTCTGAAGTCCGGTAGGGTTCCAGAGCGCACGAAGCGCGAACGAATAGACAATGCCGACGATTGCGACGGATGTTGCCGCCATGAGCCGCGCCCTTGGACCGCAAAGCGCACCGCGATTGTCGAGCGCTATCGCACTTGCGACGACTGCCACGCCGACATTGGTCAAAATAGTGAAGAAACCAGCGAACCGCCACAGCCCAAGAGCTGGTCCAAGGTTGTCGATAATCAGGGCGAGCTGAAGTGCTAGAGCGGCCCAGCCGATTAGCGCCGTAACCGCCTCGATAGTCCGGACCATTCAAATACCCCAGCCTCGCGCTGTAGCACATCGGGCATTCCGTCCAATGTCCGCTTTGGGTCGAAAGCGGACACCGCTCGCAATGACGAAAAGACTTCGCTAGCCGCAGCAAAGTGAGCGCGCTCGACATCTTTGTGATCCTGGTGCTGGTCGGCGGAGCGGCGGTCGGTTTCGTCCGCGGCTTCGTCTATGAGCTGCTGTCGCTGCTCGCCTGGGCCGCCGCGATCGCCGCAATCAAGCTGTTCCACACCCAGCTTTCAGGTGGCCTGTCGGCCGTCGTCGGAACCCCGGAAGGGGCGGCGGTGCTTGCCTTCGCATTGCTGTTCGTTCCGACCTTCATCCTGGTCAAGCTGCTTGCCCGCTCGCTCGGCGTGAAGACGCGACGCTCGCTCCTCGGGCCGGTCGACCGGGTGCTCGGCGGCGGCTTCGGGCTGGTTAAGGGGCTGCTCGCGGCGACGCTGTTTTTCCTGTTCGCCAATCTTGCCACCGATTTGGTCTACGGGCCCGAGGCTGAGCGGCCGGCGTGGATGACCAACTCGCGCAGCTTCCCTTTGCTCAACGCCAGCGGCCGGGCGATCGTCGACTGGGTCGAGGCCCGCCGCATCGTCGCCGGAGACGAGCAATGATCCGCTTCCACGACACGATGGCCCGCGCCAAGCGCGAGTTCGTCCCCGGCGATCCGAAGCGGATCACCATCTACGTGTGCGGCCCGACGGTCTACAACCGCGCCCATATCGGAAATGCCCGCCCGGCGGTGGTGTTCGACACGCTCGCCCGGCTGCTGCGGCACGTTTATGGCGAGGGCAGCGTCGTCCATGCCGCCAATGTCACCGACATCGAGGACAAGATCATGGCCGCGGCGGCGGCCGAAAACGTCCCGATCGAGACCATCACCGAACGTTATAACCGCTTCTATTTCGAGGATCTGGCGGCGCTGGGCGTGCCCCGCCCGGACATCGTCCCGCTGGCGACGCAAACCATCCCGCAGATGGTCGGCATGATTGAGCGGCTGATCGCCGCCGGCCACGCTTATGCGGCCGAGGGCCATGTGCTGTTCGATATCCCGAGCTGGCCCGACTACGGGCGGCTGTCGGGGCGGCCGATGGACGAAATGATCGCCGGCGCCCGGGTGGATGTCGCGCCGTACAAGCGCTCGCCAGCCGACTTCGTGCTGTGGAAGCCGAGCAGCGACGAGCAGCCCGGGTGGGACAGCCCGTGGGGGCGTGGGCGTCCCGGCTGGCATATCGAATGCTCGGCGATGATCGAGGCTCACCTCGGCGAGACCATCGACATCCACGGCGGCGGGCTCGACCTCGAATTCCCCCACCACGAGAATGAGGTCGCGCAGTCGAGTTGCAGCCACGGCGGGGCGCCGCTGGCGCGTTACTGGCTGCACAACGGGATGCTGTCGATGGCGTCGGCGAAGATGTCGAAAAGCGTCGGCAACGTGATCAGGGTCAACGAGCTTCTCGATCAGGGGCACAAGGGTGAGGTGCTGCGGCTGGCGCTGCTGTCGGCGCAGTACCGGCAGCCGCTGGAATGGTCGAACAGCCTCGTTGCACAATCGAAGGCGACCCTCGACCGGCTGTATCGCGCTGCCGGGGACTCTGAGTCCGGCGACGTCGACTCGGGCGTGGTCGATGCACTGTCCGACGACCTCAACACTCCGCTTGCGCTGGCACGGCTGGGAGCGATCGACGATCCGGCGGCGCTGAGGGGCAGCGCGGCCATGTTGGGGCTGCTCGGCGAGACCGCGGACGGATGGTTCCGCGGCGGGGGCGGCGAAGCCGGCGGCGACGATGATGCCGAAATCGAGCGGCGGATCGCCGAGCGCAGCCAAGCCAAGGCGCGGCGCGAATTCGCCACCGCCGATCGCATCCGCGACGAACTCAAGGCGCAAGGCATCACCCTTGAAGATGGCGCGGGCGGCACGACGTGGAGGCGGTGATGAACGCACCGCTCTACACGGTCGAGATCTTGCAGATCGCGGCGTCGCTTCCCGAACCGGTCGAGCTGGCCCGCATCGACGGTTCCGGCGAGGCCCGATCGCCGGCTTGCGGAAGTAGCCTCGTCACATCCGTCGCGCTCACTCCCGACGGGCGGGTTGAAGCCATGTCGCAGCAGGTCCACGCTTGTGCGTTCGGCCAGGCGTCGGCGGCACTGGTCGCGGGCAGCGCCAACGGGCGCAGCCGCGACGACGTCGAGCGGGCGCTTGGCGCGCTGTCCGCCTGGCTCGATGGCGGCGAGGCGCTGCCCGACTGGCCGGGAATGGCGGCGCTTTTGCCCGCGCGCGGGCGCAAACCACGGCACGGGACGATCCTGTTGCCGTTGCGCGCGTTGCTCGCCGCGATGGACGACGCGCGATGAGCGAGAGCGAAGTCGCTGCAGCGGCCACCGGCACGGCTCTGATCGACGTCGCGCTGATGCTTGGCGCGGCGATGCTGTTCGTCGCTTTGTTCCGGCGACTCGGGCTCGGCGCGACCCTTGGCTACATTGTCGCCGGGGTCGTCATTGGTCCCTACGCGCTGGGGCTGATCGACAAGCCCGAATCGGTGATGCAGGTGTCGGAGATCGGCATCGCGCTGCTGCTGTTCCTGATCGGGCTGGAGCTTCACCCGTCGCGGCTGTGGCGGCTTCGCGCCGACATCTTCGGGCTCGGCCTGATCCAGGTCGTCGCCTGCGGGCTGGTGCTCAGCGCACTGATCCATTTCGTGCTCGGGGTCAGCATCCCGGCGAGCATCGCCATCGGCCTTCCACTGGCGCTGTCGTCGACCGCGCAGGTGCTGCCGATGCTTCGCTCATCGGGGGTGACCCACGAGCGGCACGGCGAGCGCGCTTTCTCGATCCTTTTGTTCCAGGATTTGGCGCTGGTGCCGATGATCACGATCATCGCGTCGATGTCGCGGGCGCCCGCGGACGAGGGCACGCCGACCGGAGCGACCCTCGCGCTCTACACCGTCGCCGCGGTGGTCGGCCTGGTGGTTGCCGGACGGCTGATCCTCAACCCCTTGTTCCGGCTGGTCGGCCATTTGGGCGAGCGCGAGCTGTTCGTCGTTGCCGGCCTGTTCACGGTCATCGCCAGCGCCGCCTTGATGCACTCGCTGCACCTGTCGACCGCGCTCGGCGCCTTCGTTGCCGGGGTGATGCTCGCCGAATCGCCCTACCGGCACGAGCTGGAAAGCGACATCGAGCCGTTCCGTTCGATCCTGCTCGGCTTGTTTTTCGTCTCGGTCGGAATGCTGATCAACCTCGGCGCGGTGGCGTCGCAGCCTTTGTTCGTCGCCGCGCTGGTGGTGGCGCTGATCGCCGTCAAGGCCGCGATAATCTTCGCGCTCGGGCTGCTGTTCAAGATGAGGCAGGGGCGGGCGATCTGGCTTGGCCTGCTCTTGAGCCAGGGTGGTGAGTTCGGCTTCGTCCTGTTCGCCCAGGCCGAGCGGGCGCAGCTGATCCTGCCCGAGGCGGCATCTTTGTTCAGCGCCGTTGTCATCCTGTCGATGGTCTCCACGCCGTTCCTGATGAACCTCGCCGCCTGGGTCCGAAGCCGGCTTCCCGACCCCGACCCGGGGCTGGACGGGCCGGAGACCTCGCCCGAAACCAATGTAATCGTCGTCGGCTACGGCCGGTTCGGCCAGACCATCGCGCAGATGCTGATGGCCAAGCAAATTCCAGTCACCATTATCGACAGCAAGGCGTCGCAGATCGAGCTTAGCGAGGAGTTCGGGACCAAGGTTTATTATGGCGACGGCAGCCGCCTCGACCTGCTGCGCACCGCCGGGGCGGAAAGCGCTGAGGCGATCCTGTTCTGCCACGACGGCAAAAATCTCGACCGGGCCAGGTTGGAGGCGATCATGGAGGCGTACCCGCAGGCGAACGTCATGGTCCGGGTCTACGACCGGCTCAAGCTGATGGAATATGACGGGCTCGACGTAGGGCTGCTCCAGCGCGAAATGTTCGAAAGCGCCGTGGTCATGGCGCGCGCGGCGCTGCTCAAGCTGGGCGTTCCAGAGCGCGAGGTGGAGCGAGTCGAGCGCGAGTATCGCCAGCGCGACAATGAGCGGCTGCGGGCGCAGAGCGACAGCGGCGACCTTCACGCGGGCCAGCAGCGCATGTTCGCGGCCGACCGGCCGCTTGCCGACGAAAAGCCCGAATGGGCCTAGCCTTCGCTGGCCGCTGCGTTGTCGAGGTACGACTCGATTCCCGCGACGATGGCATCGACGACATCATGGTGGGCGCCGTCGCCGCTTTTGACGTGGATGTGGGCCTGCGCATAACTTGGCCCCTCCTGCCTGGAGAGTTCCTCAAGCCTCTGCCTGGCGTCGGCATTGCGAAGCAGCGGCCGGGTGTCGCGGCGGGCGGTGCGGTCGGCAAGCACGTCCACGGGCGCATCCAGCCACACGGTGATCGCGCGGCTGTTAAGCAGCTCGCGGGTGCGCGGGTCGACGAACACCCCGCCGCCGGTAGAGATCACCCGCACCTCGCCGTCGACGATGCGGGCGACCAGCCGCCGCTCGCCGTCGCGGTAATCGGCCTCGCCATAGCGCTCGAACACCTCGCCCCACGGCCGGCCGGTGGCGTCCTCGATTGCCGTGTCGGTATCGACGAACGGCAGCGCGAGGCGCTTTGCCAGGCGCCGCCCGACGGTGGATTTCCCGGCGCCCATCACCCCGACGAGCACGATTGGGCGGTCGATTCTGTCACTCAATTTTTGCATTGAGCGGGGCTATACAGCGGTGCCCGACGTCGGGCAAAAGCCAGCTTGCCCGTCAACAAGCCGGAAAGCCGCGAATGCCGCGACCCATTGCCTTTTTCATCCTCCTGCTCGTCATCCTCGCGGCAGCGATCTTCCTGCTGTCGAGCCAGTCGCGTGAAGTGCCGACCCAGCCGATGGAGGTGGATGTCACCAATGCCGCCGGCCGCTAAGGCGCTGTTGCTGGCGGGCGGCGCGGCAATCGCGCTTGCCCTTCCGGCGCTCGCGCAGGATCAGAACACGATTGCCCCGGCTCCGCAAAATCCGGCGGCGCCGACGACCAATGCCGTCACTTCGGCGCCGAGCCCAACGCCGTCGCCCGCGCCTCGCCCGACGACGCCGGGCGAATCCGACACGCTGGAGACCACCGAGCTCGATCTTCCGCCGCCGCCGCCGATCGAATATCCCTCGTTCGCCCGGCGCGACCCGTATGCGGTCGGGGCGCTTGACCCGTTGCAGATCGGCCTGGGGTCGAGGGTGTGGGGGGCGGCGAGCGGCCCGTTCCTGTCGACCCTGATGCGGCGGATGGAAACGCCGCTGGCGTCGCGCTGGCTTCACATCGCGCTTCGCAATGCGCTGATTGCCGAGGTCCGGGCGCCGGGCGGAGTCAATCCGGTTGACTGGACGGCGGAGCGCGCCTGGCTGTTGCTGAGGATGGGCGAGGCCGATGCCGCGAGGATGCTAATCGCCGCGGTCGACACCGACGATTTCACGCCGAAGATGGTGCAGGTCGGCGTGCAATCGGCGCTCGCCAACTCCGACCCGGCTGGGATTTGCCCATTGACCGGGCAGATGGCGCGCGTCGAGGCCGCGGTCCTGCCGCTGGCGCAGGCGATGTGCTCGGCGCTTACCGGCGAGCCCGGAAGCGCCGCCGCGCAAATCGATTCCGCCCGGCGGCGCGGCCGGATCGGCGGCATTGACCTGGCGCTCGCGCAAAAGGTGGTTGGCGCGGCGTCCGACACCGGCCGCGCGGTCACCGTCGAATGGGAGCCAGTCGAGAGCCTGTCGGCCTGGCGGTTCGGCCTGTCGGCGGCAACGGCGATGAGCCCGCCCGAGCGCCTTGTCGACCGATCGTCGCCGCAACTTCGCGCCTGGCACGCTCGGGCGCCTTTGATTCCCTTGCAAAGCCGGGTCGAATCGGCCCGGATCGCCGCCGGGCTTGGCGTTTTCTCCTCGCAGGCGCTGGTCGACCTTTATTCGCTGATTTACGACGCGACCGACCCCAACGAGCTGAGCGGCACCGACGCCTGGCAGCTGCGCCTCGCTTTTGCCGGACGCGATCAGGGCATCCGCCTCGATTCGATGCGGCGGCTTTGGGAGCGCGACGGCGATCGCCTGGAACGCGAGGGATCGCGGGCCATGCTCGCGGCCGCGGCCGCCCGGGTCGTTCCGGACGCCGAGCTTCAGGAAGACGCGCCCGAGCTGATCGCCTCGATGCTTGCCGGCGGCCTTGACCGCGAGGCGGCTGAGTGGGCGTCGGCGGTGGCGCAGATGGACGATCAATATGCCGACCGCTGCTGGGCGATGCTCGCGCTGGCGGCGCCCGACGCCGACAATGTCGACTTCGGCGCTGGCCGGGTCAGCAACTTCATCAGCCGCGACAATAGCCCGGGCAAAAAGCGCAGCGCGCTGCTGGTCGCGGGGCTTGGCGCGCTCGGACGGCTCGACCTCGGCGCCGCGTCGCGCCTCAACAGCCGCAACGGGCTCGAGATCGAACGGGCGTCGAGCTGGGGGGCGATGGTGGAAGCGGCCGCGGCGCGCGGGCAGGCGGGATCGGTGCTGGTGCTTGCCGGCACCGGCTTTCAGGCGCCGGGGTTCGAGCAGCTTCCGTCGAGCCACCTGTTCCGGGCGATCGCCGCGCTTCGCAAGACGGGGCAGGATTTTACCGCCCGGATGATCGCCGCCGAGGCGCTGGCCCGCACGTGAACCAGGACGACCGCGCGCTGGTCGACCGCTTCCTGGAAATGATGGCGGCGGAGGCCGGCGCTTCGCCCAATACGCTGGCAGCCTACCGAAGCGACCTGGCGAGGGCGGCGCAGGATTTGGGCGAGGCGCTGGGAACCGCTTCCGCCGATGCTTTGTCCACGCTCGGCAGGCGCTGGGCGAACCTCGCGCCCTCGACGGTAGCTCGCCGGTCGGCCGCGTTGCGCCGTTTCTATCGCTTCCTTCTCGACGACTTGCTGCGCTCCGATGACCCGTCGGCGGCGTTGCCGCAGCCGACCCTGCAACGGCCGCTGCCGCGCGTCCTGGACACGCACGAGGTCGAGGCATTGTTCGAGGATGCGGAAGCGCGAGCGGCGAGCGGCGAGCCGCTGGCGCTTCGAAATGTGGCGATCCTCGAATTGCTCTACGGCTCGGGCTTGCGGGCAAGCGAGCTGATCAGCCTGCCGCGCGGCGCGCTTCGCAAGGGGCAGCCCTATTTGATCCTTCTCGGCAAGGGGCAAAAGGACCGGCTGGTGCCGATCTCGACCCGCGCCGAGCAAGCGGTGGCGCGTTGGCTCGACCACGTGCCGAAGGAATGCCGCTGGCTGTTTCCCGGCGGCAAGGCGCACATCGGCCGGGTGCGGCTGTTCCAGCTGGTGCGCGAGATCGCCGGCAAGGCGGGGATCGCGCCCGACCGGATCAGCCCGCATGTGCTTCGCCACGCTTTCGCCACCCATTTGCTGGCCGGCGGCGCCGACCTTCGGGTGCTCCAGGCGTTGCTCGGCCATGCCGACATCGCGACCACGCAAATCTACACCCATGTCGACGCCGCCCGGCTGATCGACCTGGTCAACTCGCGCCACCCGCTTGCCGACCGCGGTCGTTGACGCTCCGGCCGGCCCGGCCTACCCGCCGCTGCCGATGCTGACCTACCTCGATTTCGAAAAGCCGATCGCCGAGCTTGAGGCCCGCGTGCGCGAGCTTCGCGAGACCGCGACCGGCGACGGGATCGACATCGATGCCGATGTCGACCGGCTGGAAGCCAAAGCGGCCAAGCTGCTTCGCGAGACTTATTCGAGGCTCACCCCGTGGCAGAAGGCGCAGGTCGCACGGCACCCCGAGCGCCCGCATTTCATGCACTTCGTCGCCGGAATCGTCGAGGATTTCGTGCCGCTGGCGGGCGACCGGGCGTTCGGCGACGACCCGGCGATCATCGGCGGCTTCGCCCGGGTCGACGGCCGGCGGGTGATGTTGATCGGCCATGAAAAAGGCGAGGACACCGCGTCACGGCTGCGCCACAATTTCGGGATGGCAAAGCCGGAAGGCTATCGCAAGGCGATCCGCCTGATGCAGCTTGCGGACCGGTTCGACATCCCGGTGCTGACCCTGGTCGACACGCCTGGCGCCTTCCCAGGGGTCGAGGCGGAAGAGCGCGGTCAGGCCGAAGCCATCGCCAGGGCGACCGAGGAGTGCCTTGGCCTTGGCGTCCCGCTGATCGCCGTCATCGTCGGCGAGGGCGGCTCCGGCGGTGCGGTTGCGCTGGCCGCCGCGAACCGCGTGCTGATGTTCGAGCATGCGGTCTATTCGGTGATTTCACCCGAAGGTTGCGCGTCGATCCTGTGGCGGACCGCCGACAAGGCCGCCGATGCTGCCGAGGCAATGAAGATCACCGCCCAGGACCTGCAGTCGCTCGGTGTGGTCGACCGAATCCTGCCCGAACCGGTTGGGGGCGCCCACCGCGACCGGGAAGCGGCGATGGCGACCCTCAAGGGCGCGATCGTGGAAGAGCTTGACGGTTGCTCGTCGCTTGGCCGCAAGGCGTTGCTTGCGCAGCGCCGCGCCAAGTTCCTCGCGATCGGCTGACCAGCCACAGGAACCGCCCGCAGTCATGTCTCGTTCAACGGTGCGAATCCACTTTCCCGGCCCGTAGCGAAACGAGGCACTAAACTGATGCGCAGAACAGTCCTGTTTTTCACCGCCGCCGCAGTGGCGATCGCCCCGTCGGCGGTCCCGGCGCAATATCGTGGCCGGACGATCGACCCGCGTTACGTCGCCGAAGCCCAGCGTCAGCACCCGCAGGTGGTGGCCGAGTTCGGCGGCGCTGAGACCGGGCCGCGCGGCGCTTATGTCAACGCGGTCGGGCAACGAGTCGCCGCTCATTCCGGCCTTTCCAACCCGGGGGCTTTCCGCTTCACAATGCTCAATTCGGCGGTCGAGAACGCGTTCACCGTGCCCGGCGGCTATGTTTACGTCACTCGCCAGATGATGACCCTGATGGACGATGAGTCGGAGCTCGCCTTCGCTCTTGGCCATGAAGCAGCGCACATCGCCGCCAATCACGCGCAGCAGCGCGAAGAAGTCGCCCGGCGCAACAGCCGCAGCGCAATCGCCGCCAGAATCCTCGGCGGCATCATCGGCGGCAGCTTCGGCAATGCGGTGGCGCATCGAAGCCAGCTTTCGGCAAAGCTGCAGACTCTGGGTTTCTCGCGCGAGCAGGAATATCAGTCGGATTCGCTCGGTATCCGTTATCTGGTGTCCGCCGGTTATGATCCTGCCGGGGCGCCGGGCATCCTCGCGGCGATCGGCCGGGCGACGGCGCTCGAGGCGCGGGTCCAGGGCCAGACCAACCGGCAGCTGCCCGAATGGGCGAGCACCCACCCGCTCAACCAGAACCGGATCCAGCGCAGCTTCACCGAAGCCCGGGCCACCGGCCGCCTTGGCACCGGGGTGCGCAACCGCGACGAGTTCCTCGACCGGCTGGATGGCGTTTACGTCGACGACGACCCGGAGCAGGGCGTGATCGACGGCCGCACCTTTTCCCACCCCGACCTCGGGATGCAGTTTACGGTGCCGGTCGGCTATCTGATGCAGAACGGCACTCGCGAGGTGTCGGTCAAGGGATCGGCGGGGCAGGCGGAGTTCAGCGGTGGGCGCTATAACGGCACGCTCGATAGCTATGTGAGCGGCGTGCTTGGCCAGTTCACCGGCTCGCGCCAGCAGCTCTACCCGCAGCAGGTTCAGCGCCGGGTTATCAACGGCATCCCGACGGCAATGGCGACGATTCGGGCGCAGACCCGGTCGGGCATGGTGGACGCCAGCATCGTTGCCTATCAGTGGGCGCCGGGCACGGTTTACCACTTCGTGCTTCTGACTGCCGGCGGCACCGGGCTCGGGCCGTTCTGGCCTATGGTTCAGTCGGTGCGGAAGATCACCCCCGCCGAGGCCGCGCAGATCCGGCCGCGGATCATCGACGTCGTCACGGTCCGGCCGAGCGACACGGTCCGGTCGCTGGCCGGCCAGATGGCTTATCGCGAGTTCAGGCTGGAACGCTTCCTGTCGCTCAACGGGCTGACTGCAAATTCGACGCTTCGGCCCGGCCAGAAAGTGAAGCTGGTAGTGTTCGGCGCGCGGCGAGCCTGACACCGGCGATCAGATGGCGTCGGCGACCGTGGTGCTGAGTTCGGTCCACATGCCGCCGGTGCCGCCGCCGAGCGCGGCCAGCCCGCCGATCATCGCAACGACGATCAGCGCGGCAATCAGCCCATATTCGACAGCAGTTGCGCCCCGTCCATCGGCGAGCAGCCTGCACAGCAGCCTTCGGATAGCGTCCAAGCCACCCTCCTCTGGTCCACGTCCACGAAGCCAGAAATAGCCGAACCGGGTTAACAAGATTGGCAGCGCACGCGGTTAACGCCGCCTCAGCCGTGATTCGGAGTCCAGGCGGCAAAGTGAAGAAGCTCGAACGTCTCGACCGTGCGGCAGTCCTGTCCGGCGGCCAGGAAGTGCGCTTGCGCCGCGCCGAAGGCTGTGCGCGACAACCAGCGCGAGCGCGATCGAAGCACGTTGGTGGCGCCCATCCCGCGCAGGTCGGCGACCAGCCCCGACAGCGACGGGTAAGCGACCCGCACTCGGTCGACGTCGACCACCGGCATGACGAAGCCGGCGGCGCTGAGCAAATGGCCGAGCGCCGAGGCTTCGATGCGGGGGTGGACGTGGGGCGAGGCGGCGCCCACAGCGATGTCGGCGGCCCGCATCGCGCCGCGAAGCCGGGGCAGCGTGTCTCCTCCAGCGATGACCCCGATTAACAAGCCGTCGGGCCGCAGCCACGATCGGATCCGCTTCAAGACACCGGGCAGGTCATCGATGGTATCGAGAGTGCCGATGGCGATGCACAAATCGAAGCTGCCGGGGGCGAATTCGGCCCGATCTTCCCTCAACTGCCGGGCGCCTGCCGCCCGCGCGACTTCAGCGCCCGGATCGATCGCTACGACTTGCTCGGGAAGGTGCGCAAGCTTCTCCCGCCACGACGGGTCGGGCGTGCCGATCACCAGCGCCGAGGCAAAGCTCCTGCTGACTTCGGCCAGGCGCTCGGCGATATCATCGAGCGCCCGCTCGTGGACGAACAGCACCGGGCCCTGGCGAAACGCCCGGTCGCGCCGCGAGGTGCGCGCACCCATGTCGAACAGCTCAGCCGTCATGCCGGCGCTTGTGCGACGGCCATGGCTAAGCGACAAGACATGGATGGACGCCCGTGCCGCCGCCTCACTCCTGTTGAAGCCGATGCTCGACTTCGCCTTGCCCCCGCGCTGCGGCGGATGCGGCGCGATCGTCGACGAGGTCGACAGCTTTTGCGCCGAGTGCTGGACCAGGATCGAGTTCCTGGGCGTGGGCGGATGCACGGTCTGCAGGCTCCCGCTCGAAGGCACGGACATCGACTCGTGCGGCCGCTGCCTGGCCCGGCCGCCGCGGCTGCACAGGATGCGCGCGGCGACCGCTTATGGCGAGATCAGCCGATCGATCGCGCTTCGGCTCAAATATGGCCGCAAGGTCGCGCTCGGGCGGACGATGGCGCGGTACATGGCGCCGCTTCTCGACCAACTGCCGGAAAACGCCGTCCTCGTCCCGGTACCGCTGCACCGCCGGCGTATCTGGACTCGCGGCTTCAACCAGTCGGTGATCGTCGGCCGGGAGCTGGCGCGGCGTGTGGGCGCGGCGTTCGAAGTCGATGCCTTGCTAAGGGTCAAGCCGACCCCGCCGCTGAAGGGCCTGAGCATGCAGCAACGGCGCCGCGCGGTCGCCGGCGCGTTCCGGGTCAATCCGAAAGCGGAGCTTCGCGGGCGAACGGTCGTTCTTGTCGATGACGTTTTGACGACCGGAAGCACCGCCAACGCCTGCGCGCGGGTGCTCAAGCGCGCCGGCGCCGAGCGGG
Organism: Sphingomicrobium sp.; assembly: GCA_037721775.1. Taxonomy (GTDB): domain Bacteria; phylum Pseudomonadota; class Alphaproteobacteria; order Sphingomonadales; family Sphingomonadaceae; genus Sphingomicrobium. Next base: position 12,479 of record JBBJOG010000003.1, read on the forward strand.
TTGAGCTGATCAGCTGGGCGCGGGTGGTGCGGCCGTTGCAACTGGATTCGTGAAGGGGACCGCGTGTCAATTGTTGAAATTTACTCCAAAACGTTCTGCTCTTACTGCGAGCGCGCCAAGCGGCTGCTTGAATCCAAGCAGGTCGAGTTCAGCGAATATTCGATCGATTGGGACGCCGGCAAGCGGCAGGAAATGATCCAGCGGTCCAACGGCCGGACCACGGTCCCGCAAATCTTCATCGGCGGCCGGCACATCGGCGGGTGCAGCGACCTGATGGCGCTGGACAGCGATGGCAAGCTCAACGCTTTGCTCGACGCCTGAGCAATGACCCGGATCGCGCTGTTCCAGTCCCGTACCGGCATCGACCCCGCCGCCAATGCCCGTTCGCTGGTAGCGGCGATCGGCGAAGCGGCGAGCGGCGGCGCTGAGATGCTGTTCACGCCCGAAATGTCGGGTCTGCTCGACCGCGACAAGGAGCGGGCCGGGGGCAATGCCCGAAGCGAGGCGGATGACGAAGTTCTCGCCGCGTGCCGCGAGGCGGCGAGAGCCAACGGCCTGTGGCTCCATCTCGGCTCGCTCGCGCTTCAAACTGGTGACGGCAAGCTGGCCAACCGCGCCTTCGTGATCGATTCCGACGGGGAAATCCGGGCCCGCTACGACAAGATTCATCTGTTCGACGTCGATTTGCCGACCGGCGAGCGCTGGCGCGAATCGGCGTTCTATGCCGGCGGCTCGCAGGCGGTGACGGTCGACGGCACCCCGGTCGGGCGGCTGGGGCTGACCATTTGCTACGACCTCCGCTTCCCGGCGTTGTTCGAGCGGCTGACCGAGTCTGGAGCGCAAGTGGTCGCGGTGCCCGCCGCGTTCACCGTGCCGACCGGTCAGGCGCATTGGCATGTGCTGCTTCGCGCCCGCGCGATCGAAGCGGGCGTGTTCGTCATTGCCGCCGCCCAGCATGGCAGCCACGAGGATGGGCGGGAGACGTACGGTCACTCGCTGCTGGTCGATCCGTGGGGCGAGATATTGCTCGACATGGGGACAAGCACTGGCGTCGGTTTCGCCGAGCTCGACCTTGGCAAGGTCGAGGAGGTTCGCCAGCGAGTGCCGGCGCTCAGCCACCGCCGGGCGATAGGCGAGGCGGCACGGCATTGATGCGGCGGCGCGCAAACCCTATTCGTCGCAGCGGCGACCCCGTAGCTCAGCAGGATAGAGCATCAGATTCCTAATCTGAGGGCCGCGCGTTCGAATCGCGCCGGGGTCACCAGTGGATTGCCGAAAGAGCCTCGAGGACCGAAGATGCCCAAGCCCGTCGCCAGCCTGTTCACCGAGCATCCGCGAAGCCTGGGCATGAGCTGGGCCGCCCACGGGTTCGGCGCGGCGAAGATCGGCGCGAAGCTGATCGGCGCGGGCGCCGCCTGCCTGGTCCACGCGATCGTCCCCGGCTGGTTCACGCAGACCGCAGGCCGGACTGTGACCGACATATACGATCAAATGACCCAGCGCCGCGCCGGCGCCGCTAACCCGAACGACTGGCCCGAGTATGAGATCTGACCGGCACTGGCCGGTCGCGATCATCGGTGGAGGTTTTTCGGGGACGATGGCGGCGGCCCAGCTGGCGCGCAGAGGCGTGGCTTCGGTCGTGATCGAAGCCGGCGACCGCGCCGGCCTGGGCGCCGCTTATTCGACCACCGATCCCGCCCATTTGCTCAACGTGCCGGCCGGGAACATGAGCGCCTGGGCCGACGTCCCCGACGATTTTGTCAGGCGGGTCGGCGATCCGGGGATTTTCGCGGAGCGGCGGCAGTTCGGCGCCTATCTCCGATCGATTCTCGACGAAACCGTCGGCAGCGGCTGCACCACGCTGGTGGCCGATCGCGCGGTCGGCGCTCGGCACACCGAGGACGGATGGACCGTGGCTCTCGAAAAGCAGGAAACGGTCATCGCCAGCGCGCTGGTCCTGGCGACGGGCAACCAGCCGCCCGGCCGCCTTGCCGCCCTCGAAGGCGCGGGGGACAGGTTGATCTCCAACCCGTGGGGCCGAGAAGCCCGGGCGGCGATCACGAACCTGGCCGCGACCGGCGCCCCGGTGCTGGTCGTCGGCACCGGGCTAACGATGGTCGATGTCGTCCTGTCGCTGCAAGGGGCGGGGCATGGCGGCCCGATCCTGGCGCTTTCCCGCCGCGGCCTGATCCCGCGCGGTCACGTCGCTTGCGATCCGGCCCCGGTGGAGCTCGCGCAAGTGCCGGCGGGCAGCAGCGCCGGTTTACTGTCGTGGCTTCGGAGCAGGGGCGCCGAGGTCGGCTGGCGAGCGGCAATCGACAGTCTTCGGCCGCATAGTCAGGCGCTGTGGCAATCGCTCGGCGTCACCGAGCAGCGCCGGTTCCTGCGCCATGCTCGGCCGTGGTGGGACGTCCACCGGCACCGCATCGCGCCGCAGGTTGCCGGCATGCTGGTGGATTTGATCGCGCAAGGGCGCCTGCAGGTGGCCGCCGGCCGAGTGCAGAGCTGCCGCAGGACCGAAGCCGGGGTGGAGGTCGCCATCGCCAGGCGCTCGCGCGGCGGCGCGATGACGGACGAATTCGCCTATTTGTTCAACTGCACCGGCCCGCTCCATGCCATCGGAGCGACCGGCGACTCGCTGCTCAAGCGGCTGATCGACGACGGCCACGCCCGGCCCGACCAGCTCGGCATCGGCCTCGCCGTCGACGACCGGTCCCGGGTCGATGGCGCGGAACGGTTGTGGGCGATCGGCCCTTTGACCAACGGCGCGTTCTGGGAAATCATCGCAGTTCCCGATATCAGGGACCAGGCCGCCGCGGTGGCGGACGACATATCCAGGGAGCTCGCTTGAATGAGCGCATCACCCGACGACGGGGACATTATCGCGGAGCCGGCCAAGCTGGCGGTGCCGGACGAGGTGGCCGAAGCGGTCCGAACCCTGATCCGCTGGGCCGGCGACGACCCCGACCGCGAAGGGCTGCTCGACACGCCCAGGCGGGTGGCGCGCGCCTGGGCCGAATATTCGGCGGGCTATGGCCAGGATCCGGCGGCTTATTTGAGCCGGACCTTTCACGAGGTCGGCGGCTATGACGAGATCGTGCTGCTGAAGGGCATCCCGTTCCAGTCGCACTGCGAGCACCACATGGCGCCGATCATCGGCAAGGCGGCGATCGCTTATCTGCCGCGCGACAAGGTGGTCGGGATCAGCAAGCTGGCGCGGGTGCTGCACGGCTTTGCCCGGCGGCTGCAGGTGCAGGAGCGGCTGACCGCGCAGGTGGCCGACTGCATCTGGGACAATTTGCAGCCCAAGGGCGTGGCGGTGGTCATCGAAGCCAGCCATTCGTGCATGACCGCGCGCGGCGTGAACACTCCGGACGTGATGATGACCACCAGCCGAATGATGGGCACCTTCCGCTCCGATGAGCGTAGTCGCCGTGAAGTGCTGGCGCTGATGGGTTACTGACGCGCCCGAATAGGAGAGACAACGACATGGCCAAAAAGGCTACGACAGCTGCGAAGACCGGCTCGAAGAAACGCTCTTCGACGAAAGCAGTCTCTGTCAGAAGCGGCGGCAACCGGAGCAAGTCGGGATCGAGCGATCGCAAGGCGGACGGCTACGCCTCGACCGCTGCCGACGCGCTGATGAAGCTGCTCGAAAGTCCGTTGGTCGCCGATCTGCTTGCGGTCGGCGCGACCGCCGCGCTCGCCGCACTCGCCGAGCATCGCTACGGCAGGGGCAAGGGCTCGGGCGCCAAGCGAGCATTGAAGGGCGCGGTTACGGCTGCCGCAGGGGCGATCGGCCGCCGGATCGCGACCGAGTTCGACGAGGTCAAGAAAGCGGCCAGGGCTAAATCCGCCGCAGCAAAGTAATCCGGGTGCGGCCGACGTCGCGTTCCGCCTGAACTTCCAGCGATTGCGGCTCGACGGAATCGCCGCGCGCGGTTTCGATCGCCACCCAGCCGCCGCTTGCTATCCAGCCGGCGCGGACCACCACGGCGGCCGCTGTCGTTCCCGATTGCGGCGCATAAGGCGGATCGGCGAAGATCAGGTCGAACGGCTCGGCCGGCGGCAGGGCTAGCGCCGAACGCGCGAGGAGCTGCGCCCGCTCGTCGACGCCGAGCGCGGCGATATTGCCGCGGATCGCGTCGGCCGCGCGCCGGTCGTTCTCGACAAAGCAGGCGAACGCAGCGCCCCGCGACAGCGCTTCCAGGCCCAGCGCCCCGCTTCCGGCAAACAAATCGGCGACCCGCAATTCCTCGAATGACCCAAGGCGGCTGGCCAGCATCGAAAACAGGGTTTCGCGCACCCGGTCGGCGGTCGGCCGAGTGGCGATGCCTTCGGGGGCCTGCAGCTTCCGGCCCCGAAGAGCACCGGCGATGATCCTCATTTCAATGTGCTTCGGAACTCTTCGAGCTGATGCCTCGGCACTTCGTCGACGTCGCCCGGCTGCAGGCCGGCAAGCTCGAACGGGCCGTAAGTGGTGCGGATCAGCCGCGACACCTGCAGCCCGAGATGCTCGAGCATTCGCCGCACCTCGCGGTTCTTGCCTTCGGTCAGGCTCATCTCGATCCAGCCGTTGCGCCCGGTGCGCCGCTCCAGATTGGCGTTGATCGAACCGTAGTGCATGCCCTCGATAGTTATCCCATCGGCGAGGCTTTCGAGCTGTTCCTGAGTGACCGGGCCGAACGCGCGGACCCGGTAGGTGCGCACGACGCCGGTGCGCGGAAGCTCGAGCGCTCGCTTGAATTGGCCGTCGTTGGTCAGCAGCAGCAGACCCTCGGTCATGAAGTCGAGGCGCCCGACCGGGATCAGCCGTGGGAGGCCCGGCGGAAGCCGGTCGTAAATCGTCGGCCGGCCCCCGGGGTCGCTGGCCGCGGTCAAAGTCAGCGGCGGCTTGTAGAAACGGAACAGGCGCGCCGATTCCGCGGCTTTGACCGCTTTCCCGTCGACGGTGACTCCGCGCAGGTCGTTCAGCACGGTTGCCGGGGTGGTCAGCACCTTGCCGTCGATGGCGATCCGGCCGTCGGCGATCATCCGCTCGATCTCGCGCCTCGACGCCACACCGGCGCGGGCGAGCAGCTTGGCGATCCGCTGGGGACCGGTTTCCCGTGGCTCTGGCCGCGGGCCCCGGCGCCGGTTGGGCCTCGGCGGCACCGGATCGCGCTTCGTTCGTTGCGTTGGCAAGTGACTGTTCCTGTTGGGGGCCCGATGCTGTTCGGCAAGCGCAAGCGTATCGTCAAGCGCATCCTCATCGTCGAGGACGAGCCGCTGGTCGCGTTCGACAATGAAGTGACGCTTGCCGACCTTGGTTACAAGGTGGTGGCGACGCTCGACAATTTCGACGACGCGATCGCCCTGATTGGCCGCGAGCAGATCGACCTGATCCTCAGCGACGTCCGCCTGACCGGCAAGCACACCGGAGTCGATCTCGCCAAAGCAGCCAAGGGCCATGGCGTCCCGGTGCTGTTCTCGACAGGCACCAAGCTGCCCGAGGATGCGGCCTCGGTCGCGGTCGGCTGCCTGTCCAAGCCCTACACCGAGCGGCAGCTGCGCGACGCGCTGGACAACGTCGACCGGCTGCTGGGCGGCGAAAAGGTCAAGCCGAGCAAGGGGCTCGAGCTGTACGATCCGGACGATCCCGAGGGCACGCCTGGCTAATCCCCCTGTTCAGCGGCGTCGGGGTTGGTAAGCAGGGGCAGGCTGACAAACGGGGACTTGAGAATGGCGACAGCAGCGATTGGCGAAAAGCCCAAGGGGCTGCGGTTGCTTCGCACCGCTTTGAGCAACCGCAAGACCATGATCATGCTGATTTTCGGTTTTGCGGCCGGGCTGCCGTACACGTTGCTGATCGGAACGCTGAATGCGTGGCTCGGCGAATGGGAAATCGATCTTGCCACCATCGGCGTCCTGTCGTGGATCGGTCTCGCTTACGCCTTCAAGTTCCTGTGGTCGCCGCTGGTCGATCGCGTGCGGTTGCCGGGCCTCGAAAGACTTGGCCGCCGTCGAAGCTGGCTGATCGTCTGCCAAGTGCTCCTTACCGGGACGTTCCTGGCGCTGTCGGTGTCCGACCCGCGTCTGCAGTTGGGCTGGTTCGCGCTTGTTGCGGTGATCGGCGCCTTTGCCTCAGCGACGCAGGACGTGGTGATCGATGCGTGGCGGATCGACGTCGCCGATGAAAAGGCGCCGGTCGAGATCCTTTCGTCAATCTACCAGTTCGGGTACCGGATCGCCGCGCTGATCGGGGGCGCGCTCGCACTCATCCTGTCGGAGCGGGTCAGCTGGCCAATGGTGTATGCCATCATGGGCGGTTTCATGGCGCTGACGATTGTTGCGACCCTGATGGCGCCCGACACGCCACGCGAGGCCGTCGAGAAAGAGCGCAGTGCCCTGCGCCGTGCCGGTGCCGTCGAACCACGGCTTCGCATGATTGGACTGGCAATCGTCGGTGCCGGCTGGATCTGGGCGGTCTGGACCGTCGGCGCCTTCATGGCGCGCGTCCTTACCGCCTCTCCTGACGACCCCAATCCGCCGGTCGTCGGCGACTTCACCAAAACTATGGGGCCGCTGATTGTCGCCGCTACCGTTGTCCTGCCAGCGATCGTCGCGGCCGTGTTCAATTGGCTCAAGGACCGCCGCGGCTATGTACTGACGGTTGACGACCAGAGCCCCGATGCCGGTGGCCGGGCGGCCGATCATGCCTATTCGGCGCTGATCCTGCCGCTCGCCGAGCTGGTTCGCCGGATTGGCTGGGGGGTGATCATCGTGATCGGCCTGATCCTCAGTTACCGGATAACCGACAATATCTGGGGCTCGTTCGCTTTCCCCTTCTACCTGCAGGAGCTGAAGTACACCGGTGACGAAGTTGCATTCGCGTCCAAGATTTTCGGTGTCTTCATGACCATGGCCGGAATCGCGATCGGCGCGACGCTGTTCGCTACCGTTGGGCGAATGCCAACGCTGCTCGTCGGCGCGCTGGTCGCTGCGGCAAGCAACCTGCTTTACGCCGACCTTGCCGCGGGTGCAGCGAACATCGACGCGTTCGCACGGACGTTCGGTCTCGACTCGTTCGGCCAGGACCTCAGGATGGTGCGGCTGCTCATCGCGATCTCCGGCGAGAACATTGCCGGCGGCCTCGCCGGCGCTGCGTTCGTCGCATATTTATCGTCGATCACCTCGCGCGAGTTCAGCGCAGTACAATATGCGTTGCTCTCGTCGCTGACCTTTCTCGTCGGCTCGCTGGGCCGAGCCGCTATCGGCGAGGCTATCGACCGGATCGGTTATGCGCCCGTGTTCCGCTTCACGGCGCTGATCGGCCTCATCGCTGTCGCTTTCGTGGTCCTGGAATGGGCCCGGACCGCGTGGGCCGACCGGCGCCGCGCTGCAGATGGGCCGGTGCTGCAGGCAGACGCCGCCCGCGCGGCGGACGGCGACACGCCCTAATCCGGGATTTCGCGGTTCATCCTGAGCGCTTCGCCGGCGAGGTAGAGCGAGCCGAAAATCAGCACTCTCGATGGCTTGGTCGCGCGCTCCAGTGCCTGCCGCAGCGTCGCGTTGACGGTGGCACTAAAGCCCATTCGCCGCGCCAGCCCGGCCAGCTCGTCCGGCGACAGGCAATCGTGGTCGGCGATCGGCAGCGTGTGGACCGCCGACGCTAGGCCGACGAACGGGGCCAGCATCGCTTTGGGGTCCTTGCTGGCGAGGCTTGCGAACAGGATCACCAGGGGGAGGCCGTCGGTAAAGCTCGCCCGGACGTGCGCGGCGACCAGCCGCGCGGCGGCGCCATTATGGCCTCCGTCCAGCCAAAGTTCGCTACCGGCCGTCAACAGCTCCGTCAGTGGCCCCGCCGACAATTGCTGCAGGCGCGCCGGCCAGCTTGCCTGCTCGATACCCGCGGCAAATGCCTGGTCGGGCAGGTCGATTTGGCCCTGATGCCGCAGCATCGCCACCGCGAGCGCCGCATTGTCGGCCTGGTGGCGGCCGGCAAGCCTGGGCATCGGCAGCGTCAGCGCGCCCTTGCTGTCGCGGTAATGGATGCGGCCGCGGATCATTCGCGCCTCCCATCGCGCTCCGCGCGCCATCCACCGGGCGCCGGCTTCCTCGGCCGCATCGCACACTCGCCGGGCGATCTCGGCTGGATAGCGTTGCGTGATCAAAGGGACGCCGCGCTTGGCGATCCCCGCTTTCTCGGCCGCAATGTCGCGCATGGTGGGGCCGAGGAACTGGCGGTGGTCGATACCGAGGCCGGCGATCCCGCTCACCAGCGGCGCCTCGATGACGTTGGTCGCGTCGAGCCGCCCGCCGAGCCCGACCTCGATCACGCAGGCGTCGGCCGGGATCCAAGCGAAAGCGAGGAAAGCGACGGCGGTCGTGACCTCGAAGAAGCTCGGCTCGATGCCGTCGCTGGCGTCGAGGACTTCGGCGATGAGCGCCGCCAGCGCTTCGTCGGCGATCAGGTCGCCCGACAGCCGGATCCGCTCGTTGAAGCGGACCAAATGCGGGCTGGTGAACACATGGACGCGGAGCCCGCCCGCTTCGAGTATCGCCCGCAAAAGGGCGCAGGTCGAGCCCTTGCCGTTGGTGCCGGCGACATGAAAGGCGGGCGGCAGCCGGTCCTGCGGCCGACCGAGCCGCTCGAGCAGCCACGTGATGCGGTCGAGACCGAGCTGGTCGCCGCCCGGCGAAAGCTTGGCCAGCCGATCGAGCTGGGCCTGGACGGCAGCGCTGTCGGACTTTGCAAAGTCGGCCATCAGGCCGCCTTTTTCTCCGGCACCAGATAACCGATCAGCGCCGCCAGTCTCTCGGCAAGCTGCTGGCGCGGGACGACCATGTCGATGATCCCGTGCTCGAGCAGATATTCGGCGCGCTGGAAGCCCCCGGGTAATTTCTCGCGGATGGTCTGCTCGATCACCCGCTGGCCGGCAAAGCCGATCAGCGCGCCGGGCTCGGCGATCTGGATGTCGCCGAGCATCGCGTAGGATGCGGTGACCCCGCCGGTGGTCGGGTCGGTGAGGACAACGATGTAGGGCAGGCCGGCTTCCTTGAGTTCGGCCAGTCCCACGGTGGTTCGCGGCATTTGCATCAGCGACAATATGCCCTCCTGCATCCGGGCGCCGCCGGCGGCGGTGAACAGGACGTAAGGGGTCTTGGCCTCGATCGCCGCCCGGGTCCCGGCGAGGAAGGCGGCGCCGACCGCGATCCCCATCGACCCGCCCATGAACGCGAAGTTCTGGGCGCCGACGATCGCGGTTCGCCCGCCGATCTTGCCGCGGGCGTTGAGCAAAGCGTCGCGCTGGTCAGTGGCGGCGCGGGCAGCCTTCAGCCGATCGGTATAGCGCTTGCTGTCGCGGAACTTGAGCGGGTCTTCGCGCACTTCGGGCGCGGCAATCATCTCATGCTCGCCGTCGTCGAACGTGTAGCGGAAGCGCAATTTGGGCCCGATTCGGTCGTGGAAGTCGCAGCGCGGGCAGACCTGGTAATTGTCCTCCCATTCCTTGAGGAAAACCATCGTCCCGCACTTGACGCACTTGTACCACAGCGTTTCCGTCGACTGCCGCTTGGGCAGGAACGGGATCCCGTTGCGCACTCGGCTCAGCCAGCTCATTCGCTTTTCGCTCCTGCTCTTGCGCCAGCCGGTAATCCCCGGCCCGAGAGCTTGTCCACCTTCTAAAGCGTCCCGGCGATAGCCCGCGCCGCCTCCGCCGGGTCGTTCGCCTTGGTAATCGGCCTGCCGATTACCAGCGCCGAAGCACCCCGGTCCCTGGCTTCACGCGGCGTGACGACCCGCTTCTGGTCTCCGACGGCAGTCCCCTCTGGCCGGAGGCCCGGGACCACCAGGAAGCCATCGGGCCAGAGGTCGCGAACACCGCCGACTTCCTCCCCCGAGCATACTATTCCGTCGACATTGGCGGAGCGCGCGAGTTTGGCCAGGCGTGTGACGAAGTTGAATTGATTCCCGTCACGACCCTGGGTGATTCCCATCTCGACAAGATCGTTTTCGTCTAAGCTGGTAAGCATGGTGACGGCGACCACCTTCGTAGCTTCCGGGGCGGCGGCCTTGGCCTGCTCGAGCATCGTGCGCCCGCCCGCCGCGTGAACCGTGACGATCGCCGGATTAAGCGGCGCCAGCGCCCGCATCGCGCTGGCCACCGTATTGGGAATGTCGTGAAGCTTGAGGTCGAGAAAAATCGGCAGGCCGGCCCTAGCGACCTCGGCGACCCCGGCGGGCCCGTTGGCGGCAAAGAATTCTAGGCCCAGCTTGACGCCGCCGACGGTGCTGCCCAGGCCCTTGGCCAACTCCAGCGCTTGGGTGAGATCGGGTGTGTCGATGGCGACGAAGATCGGGCTCACTCAGGCGCTCCTTCCCGATCGATGACGCGCGTCGTCACCGGCGCCGCGGGCGTCCGTCTGACCATCTGCCAATAGCGCGCCCGATAGACCAGCCATGCCGGAAGGAAGCCGATCAGGACCATGACCAGCAGCAGGAGCGGGATCTTGATGTCGGCCTGCAGGTCGCCCCACAGGTTGATGGTCACGTCCCGCCAGTTTTGCGCGGCCAGGATCGCGACCAGAGCGGCGATAACCACCCACAGCAACGTCTTCAGGAACTTCATCTTGAAAGCCTCCGCCACCGCGCTTTAGGCAGGCACTCCGGCGAAGGCCAGCAGCGGGCGGATTCGTCGTGGCCTATGGTCGTTTCGTCGCATCGCCGGTGTCGGACCGTTGAGCGCGGAATCCGGTGCGGCAACAACGGCCCCAGGGGAGTGCACATTTGCTCAGAGCAATCGTAGGCGTCGGCGCCGTGGGTCTGTTGATCGGCGCCGGGGTGATGGCGACCCGAACCGCCGACGATAAACAGATAGACGGCGCGACGGCCGCGTCGGTTGCTCGCGCCCGGCTGGCGACCGTGTCGCCCGCCGCACGGCACGATGTCGATTACGGGGCCCTGGATTCCAGACTGCAGCGGCTGATGGAGAAACCCGCGATGGTCGGGCTTGCCGTCGGCATTGTCGAAAGCGGCCGAATCACCTTTCTTCGCGGCTATGGCGAGACCGAGGCCGGGTCGGGCGAGAAAGTCACCGCGCAAACCGTCTTCCGCTGGGCGTCGGTGTCCAAGGGATTGGCATCGACGATGGTCGCCAAGCTCGCCGAGCAGGGCGAGGTGAACCTTAACGCCCCGGTCGCCAGCTACAGCTCGATCAGGCTCCCCGGCGGGACCGAGCAAAGCGCGACCGTCGGCGACGTGCTCAGCCATCGCCTCGGGCTCTACCGCAACGCTTACGACAACAAACTTGAGGAGGGACAGGACCCGGCCTTCCTCCGCCGGTCTCTGGCTCAGCTCAACCTGATCTGCCCGCCGGGCTCTTGCTGGAGCTACCAGAACGTCGCTTATGACGCGGCGTCGGAGATCATCTCCCGCAAGACCGGCGAGAGCTTTCCCGACTCGGCCGAGCAAATGCTGTTCGGGCCGATCGGAATGAATAGCGCCAGCGTAACCCGCGAGGGCCTGGTGACCTCGCCGAGCTGGGCGCGACCGCACGGCGCCGGCGGCAAGCCGGCTGAGCTCAACGACATTTATTACCGGGTGCCGGCGGCCGGCGGGGTCAATAGCGACATCAAGGATTTGTCGCTGTGGATGCTCGCGCAAATGGGCGCGATGCCGGGCGTGGTTTCGCCTGCCATCCTCCAGCAGATCCACGCGCCGCTGGTGAAAACTCCGAGGGAACGACGGCGCCTCCGCAAGTTCCTCGAGCGGTTGGGCGACGCCTGGTACGGCTATGGCTGGCGAAGCTATGATTATGCCGGCCACCGGATCGTCGGCCACCGCGGCGGGGTCAACGGCTACCGCTCGCTTATCCTGTTCGACTCCGCCAAAAAGAGCGGCGTCGTCGCCATGTGGAACAGCAGCACCAACCAGCCCGGCGGCCTCGAGTTCGAGGTGATGGACATGATCCACCGGCTGCCGTTCCGCGACTGGCTGGAGATCGACACAGCTGCTCCGGCGCCGGTCGCCGAGGATGAGACGGCGGCCGACAGCGGTGATCGCGGCGCGCTGCCGCGGCGGCGAGGCTACACCAGTTGATCCAGGTCAAGCGGCTGGAACCGCTTTCCCCCGCCATCGGTTTGGTCGGCAAGGAGAAACGCTTATGGCCGAGAACCAGGACGCGATCGCATTGCTCAAGGAAGACCACGACAAGGTCGAAGAGCTGTTCAAGCAATATGAGAATGCAAGCGGCGACGGCCGCAAGGAGAAGCTCGCCAAGCAGATTTGCACCGAGCTCACCGTCCACGCGATGATCGAGGAAGAGATTTTCTACCCGGCCTGCGAAGGCAAGGTCGAGGACGAGCTGCTCAAGGAAGCCTACGTCGAGCATGACGCGGCCAAGATCCTGATCGCACAGATCGAGCAGGGCGAGCCGAGCGACGAATTCTACGACGCCAAGGTCAAGGTTCTCCAGGAAGAGATCGAGCACCACGTCGAGGAAGAGGAAAAGCGGATGGAGGGCCTGTTCTCGCAGGCGCGCAAGGCCGGCATCGACATGGATAAGCTCGGCGAGCAGCTGTCATCGCGCAAGTCGGAGCTGATGCTGCAGGCGGAGAGCGGCTCGTTGCCGAGGCCGCAGTTGTCGACGATGGAAGGAACCGCGGCTTAGGCTGCGGCGACGACTAAGTCGCAGCCGCTAACACGCGGCTGCGGCCTGTCGTTCTACTTCGCCGCGACCTGCGTCGCGCCTGCCGGATCCCAGTCGTAAATGTCCGGCACAAACGCCATCTGGCCGTTCTGCGGCTGTGCTGTGATGTACGTGGTGTAGATCGGCACGCCTTTGCGCATCTGCTCGAACTGCTCGGCGCCGTTGCTCGGCTTGACCGGCTCATGAGCCAGAAGCCACTTGGCAAAGCGGTGCGCGTCTTCAAGCCGGACGCAGCCGTTACTCTTGTCGCGGCTCGCCAGGTTGAAATAGCTCCGCATCGGCGTGTCGTGGAGGAAGATGTCTTCCGGATTGTTGAAGGGGAATTTCAGGTCGCCCATCGAGTTCGCGCCGCTCGGTTTCTGGCGAATACGGACCTGAACGCTACCTTCCTTAACCGCCTTCCAGTCGACCGTCTTGGGGTCGATCGCTTCGGAACCCGCGCTCCAGTCCTTCATCACCTCGTAGCCTCTGGCCTTGAGATAAGCGTTGCCCTGGCTCAGCACGCCGGGCGCGACGGTCTTGCGGACCAGGTGATGCGGCACGTTCCAGTACGGATTGTGGACAACGTAGTACATTACGCTGGCGAGCATCGGGGTCGGGAGGCCGAGCTTCTTCTTGTCGCCGACGACAACCTTCATCGAGTCCACCGCAACGCCGTTTTCGAACATCAATAGCCGCTGCGTCGCGGAATCGACGACCGCGAACTTGCCGGTTGCCGGGATTGAGCGAACTCGGTCCAGGTTGGCGATCACTCGCGGATCCGGGGTTGAGCTTCCAACCGATTGCATTCGCGCCCACTCGGCATCGCGGATCTGAGTGTAGACGGAGTTAACGCTGGAGAGGGTCCTCAGGTGCTGCTCGAGCGACGGGGCGCCCGACGCGGTCAGCAATATCTGGTCGGCGCGCGTACCCTGAGGTTTCAGCACGTCATAGGCATAGATCATGCCCGGCGTCGCCCGCTTGAGCGATTGGACATACATCACCCATGCGGCGGACAGCGTGCGCTCGGCGGCGGTGATCGCGGCCGGGTTGCCGGTCGCGGCCTGCTGCAGCGCCGACTGCACTTGCGCAGCCAGTTGCGGACCCGACGCCAGGCCGTCGACCGGGGCGCGGTTGAGAATTTGCATCAATTGCTGCGCCGCCGGCTTGGCGGCATTGCCGCTGAACCAAATCGGCGCATAGCGCCACCTGCTATAAAAGGCATCGACAGCGCCCGACGTCGGCAGGCTCGCTGACCGGTAAGCCGCAACGGGCGCCGCCTGCGTGGCCGCGGTTGCGGCGATGGGCTGAAGTGTGAGCGCCGCAACTGCGGCGTAAAGGATTCCCGGTTTCATCATGCCGGGATAAATGAGCGATCCGCCCTTAACAACGCCTGACCGGGGGTGCAGGGGCGTTGAAGGGCGGACCGTTACTTCAAAGACTCACTTTGCCGACGAGCCGTGCGTGCGCAGCGCCAGACTGACCTGGCTTACGCCCCGATCATGATCGAAGTGCCGACAGCGGTCGTGCTGAACAGCTTTTGCGCAAACTGCTTGGGCAGCCGGATGCAGCCGTGTGAGGCCGGCCGGCCGGGGTTGGCGCCAGCGTGAAGCGCCACGCCGAAGCGGTCGATGCGCTGCATGAACGGCATCGGCGCGTTGTCGTATTTGCGCGAGTGGTGCATCGTCTTCTTCTCGAGCACCTGGAAAATGCCGGTCGGGGTCGGGGTCTTGCTGGTTCCGCTCGACACCGCCGCAACCGCCATCAGCTCGCTGCCGCGATACAAATAGGCTAGCTGGTCGGACAGGCCGACGACGACGCGCTCGTTGCCGGCGCTGGCCGGAACGTCGCGCCACAGATACTGGCCGGGCTTGACGCCATCCTTGCCGAAGGTCGCGTACATGTCGGCACGAGCCATGGCAGCCGCGTCGCTGGCCGCGGCTTTGGCTTCGTAGGTTTCAAGGGACGCTGTCGCCGGAGCCGTAGGAACCGACAGAGCGAACGCACCAGTTACCGCCAGGGCGAGTGCTAGCTTGTTCATTTGATCACCTTGTAAAAACTAGTTGACTTTCGCGGAATCAATGCACCGCGGCCGAGTCGGGTTCCGCTTTCAGGTCGATTTCTTATCGTCGAAGCGGTGAAGGGCGTTGGAAACCAAGCTAAAAACCACTGGTCCGCTTACTTTAAACCCCGCCGGCAGGCAGCGATTCCGGCTGTCAGGCTTCCTTGTGGGCCTCGCCAATCCTGGCAATGGCGAGGAGCAGCGCCCCGGTGGCGATGAAACTGGCCGCGAACACCCAGGAGAAGGTGGCGACGATCTGCGCGGTCGGCCCGAACAGGCCGTAGACGAGCAGCGCGACCGGAAGCCCGGCGAGGAGGGCAAGGGCGAGCAGCAGATCGGTCGCCGCGGCCAGGCCGACCCAGGTTCCAAGCGGCGGACTTGTGCGGGCGGCCGAAAACAAAAGCGCCGCGCCGCGAACGACCAGCCACAAGATCACCATGTTCATGACCGCGAAGAAGCCGGCGCTGGGATCGACCGCCAACCGGATACCGGCAAGCAAGGTAGCGACCGCGGCCAGCGCGGCGCTCTTGCGGTGCCTGGTGCGCACCGAGGCGGCGGCGAGCTCGAACGCGCCGGCGGCGATCATCAGCCAGCCGACCACCAGGCGTCCCGAGATCTGGCTCCCGAGCGGAAGCAGCAGCGCGCCGACCGCCAGCAGCACGATCAATGCGCCGGCGGAGCTGATTATGGTGGTGCGATTGCTGTCAGTCATGGCTTCCCCCAAGTCCGAAGCGGGTGCGCCAGCTGTCGTCGAGCAAGTCCTGCACATCGCCATGCTTATTCATGTAATCGGCGAAGAATTGGCAAATCGGGATTACCTTCAAGCCGCGCTCCCGGGCGGCGGTCAGCGCAAACTCGACCAGCGCGGTGCCCAGCCCTTGGCCCTCGTGGCTGGAGGGCACCTTGGTGTGGTTGAACATGATCTTGCCGGCGGGAAGCGTATATTCAGCAACGGCGTACTCGCCGCCGCCAAGGTCGATTTCGAAACGGTGGCGATCGGGGTTGTCGCGGACGGTGGGTGAAGCAGCGTTGGACATTGCGCAGCAGTAGCGAATTTGACGCCCAAGAGGCTAGCGGCATTGCTCCTTCAGCTGATCCAGGTCGCGTTCGGCCTGGTCGATCGCGTCGAGCAAACCCTCGAAGCACGGCTTTTCCTCGACCGGCCAGAGGCGCGTGAAGGAGTTGCCGAGCAGGGTCAAATCCTGCTCGGTCAACAGTCCGACCGCCACTATCCTTTGCCTGGCCAATACCGGCTCCGCGCTGATTTAGATCACTCCAACGAAGCCGCGGCGCCGAAGTGCCTGACGTTACGCGCCGGAATCGACCGGACGCCGCTCGCGAGCGGCGCTTTGGCGCCGGTACGCACCGGATCGGCAATGCCAAACGCGGCCGCACGGAACGGAAAGCCTTGAGCATCGCTGACTCCGCCATTGGAGACTCACAATGTTGAAGAAAATTATCTTCGCCGCCGGCATCAGCTATCTGTTCCGCAAGTTCACCGGCGGCCGACGGACGGCGCCGGCAACTTCGCGCGGCGGCCTTTTTGGCGGCTCACGCTCGGGCCGCCGCGGCAACGGCTGGTAAGCGAACCGCGCCTGGCGACTTACGGGATCTGACCGCGCACACTAGTGAAGCGCGATGGCCCCGTCGCCCGACAGCTTCGACGCAATCATCCTCGGTGCGGGCGGGGCTGGTTTGATGTGCGCGGCGGTGGCGGGGCAGCGGGGGCGGCGGGTGCTGCTGATCGATCATGCCGACGCGCCGGGCAAGAAGATCCTGATCTCGGGCGGCGGGCGGTGCAACTTCACCAACCTCGGCGCCGGTCCTGACAATTTCCTGTCGGCCAACCCGCATTTCGCCAAATCAGCGCTCAGCCGTTACGCGCCCGCGGACTTCACCGCGCTGGTCGATCGGCACAAGATCGCCTGGCACGAAAAGACGCTCGGCCAATTGTTCTGCGACGGCTCGGCCAGGCAGATCGTCGCGATGCTGCTTGCCGAGTGCGAGCGGGGCGGGGTGACGGTGCAGCTGGGCGCGACGGCTGGCGAGATCGACCATGCCGACAGCCTGTTCCGGGTGACAACCGGCGGACGGGTCGCCCAGGCTCCGGCGCTGGTGATCGCCACCGGCGGGCCGTCAATCCCCAAGCTCGGCGCGACCGGCTTTGCTTATGATCTCGCCCGGCGCTTCGGCCTGAAGGTCGTCGAGCCGCGGCCGGCGCTGGTGCCGCTGACGCTGGGCGGCGAGGAGGTTCTGTTCCGCGAGCTGTCCGGGTTGGCGGCCGAAGTCGTCGCCAGCAGCGGCCAGGCGAGCTTCCGCGAAGCCGCCTTGTTCACCCATCGCGGGTTGTCGGGCCCGGCGATCCTGCAGATTTCGTCCTACTGGCGGCCGGGCGAGGAGATCGCCATCGACTTCCTGCCGGACGCGGCGCGCGGGTGGCTGATGGCCGCCAAAAGGGCGCGGCCGAAAGCGGGGATGAAGACCGTGCTTGGCGGGCTGCTCCCGGCGCGGCTGGCGGATACGCTGAGCGAGCGGAGCGGGATCGTGGCCGAGCTCGGCAACGTCGCCGATCGGAAGCTCGAGGCGGCCGAGCAGAAGCTTCGCGACTGGCGCTTCCGCCCCAATGGCAGCGAGGGCTTCGCCAAGGCCGAAGTCACCGCCGGCGGCATTTCCACCGACGGCCTGTCGTCGCGGACGATGGAGGCGAAAACAGTGCCCGGCCTGTATGCGATAGGCGAGGCGGTGGACGTCACCGGCTGGCTCGGCGGCTATAATTTCCAATGGGCCTGGGCGAGCGGCTGGGCGGCGGGGCAGGCGGGTTAGCCGCAGGGATTGTGCGCCGGCATTCACGTCGCGGACAGGAATCACGCGCGAGCTGACCCATTGGTCTCTTGCGAAGCGTCGCGGCTCGACGCGCTGAATCGCGCTCGCGCAAGGGCACCACGGTCGTCTTCCTCTGATCGGAGGGCAACCCCCGAAGCAACGAACGGTGTCGCGCTATTCTGCGCGCTGGCGTTCGACTTCCAGAGGGTCTCGAAACCAGTGGACACGCTGCGGGAACGGGATTTCGATGTCGGCCTGGTCAAGCGCGCGCTTGATCGCCCGCAGAACCGGGTCGCGGCTTTGGTGCATGTCGAGCTGCGTCGAGCCGGCCCACCAGCGAACGGTGAAATCGATGGAGCTGTCACCGAATTCGCGCGCATAGACTTCGACCGGCTTGGCCTTTTGGAGGCCCTCCAGCGGACCGACGGCGTCGGCGATGAGCTGAGCAACGCGGTCGAGGTCCATGCCATAGGCGACGCCAACGGCGATCTCGTAGCGCCGAAACCTCGCGTCGGTGAGGATCCGCACGGGATTCTTGAACAGGAAACTGTTGGGAACGATGGTAAGCTCGTTATCGAGGCGGCGCAGATAGGTTTCGCGCAGCGTGGTCTGCTCGACCCTGCCTTCGAACGCTTTCGCATTAGATCAGGTCGCCAATGCGCATCTTCCCCCGGCAAGCGTTACCAGCAGGGCGGCGAGGCTCGGCCGTAGCCGAGTGCGCGCTGTCATCCGCCCGACAGTGCTGCGAATGAGGTGGGCAAGGCCCCAGGTGATGAGCAGGATGGCGACGGCGATGGCCAGCTGCGGAAGCGTCCGCATGAAGCCCGCGATCATCTCCTGCACGCGCTCGACTAGGATTTCGATCAGGTTCATCTCAGCTTGGCCAATGAACGGGACAAGCGGAACTTCAGTTCCGGCGCCGCTGCTCAGGATGCCCGGACGAAGCTATCCAGCACCTTCTTTCGCCCCGCATGCTCGAATTCGATCTCCAGCTTGTTGCCTTCGATTGCGGCGATGGTGCCGTGGCCGAACTTTTCGTGGAACACGCGCTGGCCGAGGGTCAGGTCGTCTCGGCCCTTGTTCCCGAGCGAGACTGCCGACGCTTTCGTTTCGATCACGCGCTGGGGGTCGGCGCTGAAACGGCCGCCCGAGCTGGCGCGCTGCCACCCCGGGCCGCGGGTGCTGGCTCGGTTGCTTTGGGCGGCGGCGAGGTGCGCGAAGGGGTCGCCGCGCTCGCTCCACTGGGCTCGCCACAGGCTTTCGCCGCCGCTCATCGTGGTTTCCTGATCGATGTGATCTTGCGGGAGCTCGGCGACGAAGCGGCTCGGCAGGCTGCTGTTCCACTGCCCGTAGATGCGGCGGTTGGCGGCGTGCAGCACCGTGCATTTGCGCCGAGCGCGGGTGATCGCGACGTAGGCCAGGCGGCGTTCTTCCTCGAGGCTCTTGAGGCCACCTTCGTCGAGCGCGCGCTGAGAGGGAAAGATGCCTTCCTCCCAGCCGGGCAGAAAAACGGTGTCATATTCGAGGCCCTTGGCGGCGTGGATGGTCATGATGGTGACCTTGTCGCGGCCGCGGTCCTGGTCATTGTCCATCACCAGCGAAACGTGCTCGAGGAAGCCGGAGAGATTGTCATATTCTTCCATCGCGCGGGCGAGCTCGGCGAGGTTTTCGAGGCGGCCGGCAGCCTCGGCGCTGCGCTCGGCCTGGAGGGCAGCGGTGTAGCCGGATTCTTCGAGGACGATGCGGGCGAGCTCGGCGTGGGGGAGGCCCCCTCCGTCAGCGCTTCGCGTTGCCACCTCCCCCGAATGGGGAGGAGAGGAGCCTGCCGCCATCGTCCGCCACCTTGCGATGTCGCCGACGAAGCGGCCGAGCGAGCGACGGGCTTGCGGGGTTAGCTCGTCGCTGTCGAGGAGCGAGGCGGCGGCGAGGAGGAGGGGTTGCTGGGTGGCTCGCGACGCGGCGTGGATTTTCGCCACAGCCTTGTCGCCAAGCCCGCGCTTGGGGGTGTTGACGATGCGCTCGAAGGCGAGGTCGTCGGCGGGCTGGTGGATCAGGCGCAAATAAGCGAGCGCGTCGCGGATTTCGGCGCGCTCGTAAAAGCGGAAGCCGCCGATGATCTGGTAGGGCAGGCCGATGGCGATGAACCGCTCCTCCAGCTCGCGGGTCTGGAACTGGGCGCGGACCAGGATCGCCATGTCGGACAATGGCCGGCCGCGGGATTGCGCAGATTCCATGTCCTCGCCGATACGGCGGGCTTCCTCGGGCCCGTCCCAGATGCCGACGACCCGGACCTTGTCGCCTTCGCCAAGGTCGGTCCACAGGGTCTTGCCGAGGCGGCCGGCGTTGTTGGCGATCACCCCGTCGGCGGCGGCGAGGATGTGGCTGGTCGACCGGTAATTCTGCTCGAGCCGGACGATTTTCGCGCCGGGGAAATCCTCACCGAATTTGAGGATGTTGGCGACTTCGGCGCCGCGCCACGAATAGATCGACTGGTCGTCGTCGCCGACGCAGCACAGGTTGCGGCGCGGCTCGGCGAGCAGTTTCAGCCACTCATATTGGCCGTGGTTGGTGTCCTGATATTCGTCGACCAGGATGTAGCGGAAGCGATTCCGATATTGCTCGAGCACGTCGGGCTGGCCGCGCAGGATGACCAGCATATGCAGCAGCAGGTCGCCGAAGTCGCAGGAGTTGAGCGTCTTCAGCCGCTCCTGATAGGCGGCGTAGAGCTCGCGGCCGCGGCCCGGGCCAAACGCCTCGGCTTCGCCCAGGTCGACCTGCTCGAGCGTCCAGCCGCGGTTCTTCCAGCGGTCGATCATCCCGGCCAGCTGGCGCGCCGGCCAGCGCTTTTCGTCGAGGTTGGACGCCTGAATCAGCTGTTTGAGCACGCGCAGCTGATCGTCGGTGTCGAGGATCGTGAAATTGGACTTGAGCCCGACCAGCTCGGCGTGGGCGCGCAGCATCCGAGCGGCGACCGAGTGGAAGGTGCCGAGCCATGGCATCCCCTCGATCGCGCCGCCGGAGATGGTCGACACCCGCTCCTTCATTTCGCGCGCCGCCTTGTTGGTGAAGGTAACGGCGAGGATCTGGCTGGGCCACGCCTTGCCAGTGGCGATGAGGTTGGCGAGGCGCGCGGTCAGCGCCGCGGTCTTGCCGGTGCCGGCTCCGGCGAGGACGAGGACCGGGCCCTCGGTGGTCAGCACCGCCTCGCGCTGCGGCGGGTTCAGGCCCCGAAGCCAGGCCGGCTCGGGCGTTGCTGCGGCGGATTCGGGCACAGGCGAACAGGTAAGGAACGGAGACCTTCCGAGCAAGCGCGGGGACTGTCCGAACCGCGCCAGTCATGCCAAGCAGGGAGGCAGCAAACAGGAGGCGATCATGCTTGAGGGTGGGTGCCATTGCGGCGCGGTGCGTTACGAAATGCCGGGGCAGGCGATCCACCAAGCGCTGTGCCATTGCCACGATTGCCGGCGTCATTCGGGCGCGCCGATGGTCGCCTGGGGCCTGGTGCCTGAGGATAAGCCGACCGTGAAAGGCGAGACCACGACCTATGCCTCGTCCGAGGATGGGCGGCGGCAATTCTGCCCGAAGTGCGGCACCGGGCTGTTTTACGCCAACGCCACGATATTCCCCGGGCAGATCGACGTCCAGATTGCCACGCTTGACGATCCCGACGCGATTCCGCCGACCGCGCAGATCCAGGTGGCCGACCGCCTCGGCTGGATGGAGCGGCTGAACGAGATGGCGCAGTTCGAGCGCTATCCGGGGTGAGAAGCCCCGGCTTGGCCGAAGTCGGCGAGCGTCCCGCTATTGTTCCCGATATCCCCGTTATCCACAGGCCGATCCTGGCATTTTTCGCTTCCCCGACTCGGGCGAGACGCGCATATTCATCAGGTGATCGGGACGGCGGTCCCGGCCTCCTTAGACTGCCGGCAACGGCAAGACGGGGCGGCAGGTGACCAAAGGTCCGATCTCTGCCGGCAGGCAATAAGCAGGTTCCTTCGGGGATTTGCCGGAGCCCGCCGGGAAGAGGCGCCGGAAGAGATGATCTTCCACTTGCGCGACGCGGCAGTCCGGCGTTCTTCGGAACGTGGGACGGCAAAGCGGACGCAAGCAGATCATCCCAAGAAGGGCCGCGGAACATCGGCTGGTTTTGACTTCGGTCAGGCCGGACGCCCGAAACGGGAAGCGGGGCTTCGGCCGGCGCATCGAAGTAGGGAGGTCTGGCTCCTCTTCGGAGGGAGCTGTTGATGGGAAGCGACGCCTGAGCTGGTGAGCCAAAGTTCGCAAGCGGGTCCCTCGGGACATGTTTGGGAAGGGCGGCAAATCCTTCGCTCGGCGCAGTGGGGGCTGGCAGCAATGCCGGCCCCCATTTCTGTTTGGGGGCGCGGCGGTCCATTGTTCACGTCGCCAGCTTGTGACCGCGGCGCCTGCGTATCGGTCAGCCGTGGGGCTAAAGTGTCGAGTAGAGAACATTTTTGCAGGTCGGGTCGTTTATCCCGCATGGCCGATCATGAAATCCACGACAAACCCGGCCAGGTTGATGCCGAAGCAGGCACGGTTGTGCTCAAGGGCCCCGGCGGGGTCGATGTGCTAATGACGCCCGATGCCGCGGAAGAAACCTCGGAGCGCTTGCTCGAAGCCGCGATGAAGGCCCGCGGGCAGACCTACTTCGCCGACGACAAGCGGGACTAGGACTCCTCGCCGCCGAACGCGATGGTGTCGACGCGGCCGACGAAGCGCTGGCCCTGCCACAACTCGCACGCCGTCGACGTGTTTTTTGCGCGGGCAACCACGATCGCCGCCTCGTCGCTGTCGGCTTCAATCCATTCGGCGGGCGAGAAATGCCCTCCGCCGTCGATCAAATACATTCGGTACGCAGTCACAAAAACCCCCCGGTTCGAGTCCAGCGTACAACGGAACGCGCGCGAAACCAATTAGCCAACTATAAACTCTAATGTCTCGCTGGGCGCTTGCCGCGTTCGGCGGCGCCTTGCTACTCGTACCGGATGCAAGCCGAGCCCGCAGACAACACTATCGACACGCCCTTCGACGCAGCCCTTTCCGAGCGATACCTTGTCTACGCTTTGTCGACGATCACGGCGCGATCGCTGCCCGACGTGCGCGACGGGCTCAAGCCGGTCCACCGGCGGCTGCTATGGGCGATGCGCCTGCTCCGGCTCGACCCGGCCGGCGCCTACAAGAAATCGGCGCGGGTGGTGGGCGACGTCATCGGCAAATACCATCCGCACGGCGACCAGAGCGTTTACGACGCGATGGTCCGCCTCGCGCAGGATTTCGCGCTTCGATACCCATTGGTCGACGGCCAGGGCAATTTCGGCAACATCGACGGCGATAACGCCGCCGCCTACCGCTACACCGAAGCGCGGCTTACCCCGATAGCAGCTCAGCTGATGGCCGGCCTCGACGAGGGCACGGTCGATTTCCGATCGACCTACAATGGAGAGGAAGAGGAGCCGGAGGTTTTCCCCGGCCTGTTCCCCAACCTTCTGGCCAATGGCGCGAGCGGGATCGCGGTCGGCATGGCGACCTCCATCCCGCCGCATAATGTCGGCGAGCTGATCGATGCCGCCATGCACCTGATCGACAACCCCAGGGCGGACGAATCGGCGCTGATGGATTTTGTCGCCGGCCCCGACTTCCCGACCGGCGGGGTGCTGGTCGAGAGCCGCGAATCGATCGCCGCGGCCTATCGCAGCGGACGCGGCTCGTTTCGCTTGCGAGCGTCGATCGCCGTCGAGCGCGAGAAGGGCGGCGGCTGGTACCTGCTGGTCAGCGAAATCCCCTACGCGGTTCCCAAGGGCCGGCTGATCGAGCAGATCGCGGGGCTGATCGGCGACAAGAAGCTGCCCATTCTGGCCGACGTCAAGGACGAGAGCGCCGAGGAATTGCGGGTCATCCTGGAGCCCCGTAGCCGCACCGTCGACCCGGAAATGCTGCTTGAAAGCCTGTACCGGCTGACCGACCTGGAAGTCCGCTTCCCGCTCAACCTCAACGTGCTCGACGCCAGCCGCACCCCGCTGGTGATGAGCCTCAAGGAGGCGCTGACATCGTGGCTGACGTTCCAGTTCCAGGTGCTGGTCCGCCGAAGCGAGGTCCGGATCGGCAAGATCGACGAGCGGCTGGAGCTGCTCGAAGGTTTTCTCATTGCCTTCCTCAACCTCGACCGGGTGATCGCCATCATCCGCAGCCAGGACGAGCCCAAGCCGGTGCTGATGGCGGAGTTCGCGCTGTCCGACCGACAGGCCGAGGCGATCCTCAACATGCGGCTGCGCTCGTTGCGCAAGCTCGAGGAAATGCAGATCGGGCGCGAGCGCGAGGCGCTTGGCAAAGAGCGCGACGAGCTGACCAAGCTGGTCGAGAGCCCGGCCCGGCAGCGGACCCGGCTCAAAAAGGACCTGGAGGGCGTGAAGAAAAAGTTCGGAGACGAGCGCCGGACGCGGATCGAGGAAGCCAGCTCGACCCGCGAGCTCGACTGGTCGGCGATGATCGAAAAGGAGCCGATCACCGTCATGCTGTCGCAGCGTGGCTGGGTGCGGGCGATGAAGGGCCACGTTGCGCTGCAGGAGATCGCCGATCTCAAGTGGCGCGAGGGCGATGGCCCGTTCGTCCACTTCCACGCGCAGACCACCGATCGGCTGGCGCTGTTTGCAGCCAACGGCCGGGTTTATACGCTGGCCGGCGACAAGCTTCCCGGCGGTCGCGGGTTCGGCGAGCCGGTGCGGCTTCAGATCGACCTTGGCGGCGAAGTCGACATCGTCACCTTGCTGGTGGCCCGGCCGGGCATGAAGCTGCTACTCGCCTCGTCCGACGGACGCGGCTTCATCGCGTCGGCCGAGGCGACGCTGGCCGAGACCCGCAAGGGCAAGCAGCTGGTCAATTTGCGCGCCGGCTCGGCCCTCGCCGTGGTCCGCCAGGTGCCCGAGAGGGCCGATGCGCTCGCCGTCATCGGCGACAACCGCAAGCTGCTGGTGTTCCCGCTGGCCGAGCTTCCGGAGATGGCGCGCGGGCAGGGCGTGTTGCTGCAGCGTTACCGCGACGGCGGACTGGCCGACGCGCTCGCGTTCCGCCTCGCCGATGGGCTCAGCTGGGCCTTGGGCGGCGACAGCGGCCGAACCCGCACCGAGCCCGACCTCACCGCGTGGCGCGCGGCGCGTGGCGCGGCGGGCCGGATGCCGCCGATGGGTTTCCCGCGCTCCAACCGGTTCTAAAGGGCGAACAGCCAAACCAGATCAAGCCGCCGTTTCCGACCGGCTGGATACTCGGAATTAACACCTGTCACCCATAGCGGGCCTCATGCAGCCCGAAGCCAAGCGTCCCGGGGAGCCGACCCGCGCGCGTCGCGCCGATATCGCAGTTGCGAAACCGCATCTGGCGACGGCCGACGACACGGCGCTGCTTGGTGCGCTGCCGATCGCTGCCGCGGTCATCGGCCGCAAACCGGATGGACTGCTTACGGTCCTTGCTCACAATTCCCGCTTCGTGGACGCGGTCGAGCGGTCGAGCTGCGTCAGCCCCCATTGGGACAGCGCCGATTGCCTGAAAGCCGGCGCCATCGCCGAGTTGTTCAAGGAATTCTTTTCCAATCCGCTGAGCCCCGGCGAGCTCGACCTCAAGGACGGGGAGGGCGCGGCAGCGAGCTATTTGCCGATCAAGCTTGCGCCATTACCCAAAGGCGACGGGGCGATGCTGCGCTGCCTGATGAGCGTCGTCGACCGGACCGTTGAAATTCAGGTGGAGCGGACGCTTCGGGGCGAAATGCTGCGCGACAGCATGACCGGCCTGCCCAACCGGCTGGCCTTTACCGAGCAGCTGGAGAAGACCGGCGAGGAAGTTGCCGGCGACGTCGAGCATGCGGTGCTGGTGATCGATTTGCTTCGCTTCAGCCGAATCAACGAGAGCATGGGCAGCCTGGCCGGCGACGAGCTTCTCATCACTTTTGCCCGGCGGTTGATGTCGGCGCTTCGCGGTGGCGACGTTCTGGCCCGCACCGGCGGCAACGAGTTCGGCGTCCTGGTCGCGTTTCGCCGCGGGATCGAGGACGCGCTGACCGCCGCCAGCCGCATCCAGGAGGTGACGTCGGCGCCGTTCAGACTGTCGGACATGCAAATCAAGGTCGAGTGCGCGATCGAACTGGCAATGATGCACGGCGGCCAGGATTCCGAGGAACTGTTCCGCAACGCGCAGTTCGCCGTCAAGCAGGCCAAGCAGACCGGCCGGCCGCAGATTTACGAGCCGAAGGAAGCAAATCTGGCGCGCCGCGGCGCTTGGCTGCGCCAGCGGCCAGGGTTATTATTTCGCCAAGCCGCTCGAGCCCGAGGCAGCGCTCGATTACTGGAACTCGCGCCGCCGCCAGTCGGTCTAGCCGGCCGGATATTTGGCCGGACGCGAGAAGCGGTTACACTCCGTTCGATGAGGGACACGGCGTCGATCGAGCAGCTGGTCGCGGCAAGCCCGCTTGCGGCGGTCGTCACCAACCCGCGCCAGCCCGACAACCCGATCGAGGCGGTCAACTCGGCTTTTTGCAAGCTCACCGGCTACCCGCAAGACGAAATCATCGGCCGCAATTGCCGGTTCCTCGCCGGGCCGGAGACCGAGCCGTGGATCACCGCCGAGCTTCGCGAGGCGATCGCTAACCGGCGCTCGGCGCTGGCCGAGATATTGAATTACCGGCGCGACGGGACCGCGTTCCTCAACGGGGTGATGATCACGCCTTTGTTCGGCCCGGACGGTGAGCTGGCCTGGTTCCTGGGCTCGCAGGTCGACCTTGGGCCAAGAGCGAGTGGATCTTTGGTCACTCGGCGGCAGCGGGCGGAACATCTCGTCGCCGAGCTGTCGCCGCGCCAGCGCGAGGTGCTGGAGCTGCTTGCCAAAGGGCTGCTCAACAAGCAGATCGCCTTCTCGCTTGAGCTCAGCGAGAAGACGGTGAAAATGCACCGGGCGCTGCTGTTCCGGCGCCTTGGCGTCGCCACCACCGCCGAAGCGATCCGAATGGCGGTCGAAGCTGGCTTTTAGGGACTACCGGCCAAAGCCCGTATGGCGCCCGAGGGCGGGGCCGCGCACTTAACGGGTGAGCGTCGGCTGCCAGTCCCTCCCTGTACCCCGGCGGCCGGCGCGACCCGTGGAAGGAAGTTTCATGCGCGCATTGGATGTCATCACCCTGGTGCTGCTGATCGTCGGCGGCCTCAACTGGGGGCTGGTCGGCCTGTTCGACTTCAACCTCGTCGACGCCTTGTTCGGCGAAATGTCGATGCTGTCGCGAATCGTTTACGGGCTGGTCGGCCTGTTGGCGCTGTACCAGATCGTCCCGCTCGTCAGCGGCCGCCGCGATCAGTAATCGACGGTGACGTTGAAGGTGCCTGTGTAGGTCCCGTTGGCGGTCGTCGAGTTGAGCTGGATCGACCCGCCGAGCGGAAAATTGTGCTCCGGCGCGCCCGAGTTGGTCAGCATTATCGATCCGGGGCTGTCGACGGCCATGGTCAGCGTTTTGGTCGAATCGCTCTGATTTACCAATGTCACGTCGGCGCGCTGATCCGCACGGTCATGTTGTTGGAGCCGGCAACATTATACCGGGCGACCCGGGTCAGGCCCGAGCAAATGAGCTGCGCCGGGCAGGTCAGGGCGCTCACGCGCGACAGCCTGAGCGTGACGCCCGACCAGCTGCCGGTTCCGATCAGGACGGTGCCGAGCTCGAGGTCCTGGATGCTGGTCAGGACCAGCGGCTTGATCACCTTGGCACTGGCCCGGGCAGTGATCGTCTCAGCGGACGCGGACGCGGGCGCGGCGTGGAGGGCGGCCGCGAGAAGCGCCGCCGCCACCGTCCCTGTCGCAAGCCGTAGCATCATAATCATCCCCAGCCCGCGCACATGGTGATCGCGAGCTTAACCATCCGGCCGAACTAGCCGTGGGCGAATTGAATTACGGTTAATGGGGACGTTACTTCAGCCGCGGCCGACAGCATTTGCGACGATCCGTTCAAACTCGTCTCCGGTGGGGAAGCCGGCCTCGACCCAGCTTTGCTCGATCCGGGCGAGGGTTCGGGCGACCTCCGGCCCTTGCGCGACCCCGCGCCCGATCAGCGCGCCGCCGCCGATCGGCAAGCGCGGCGGCACCCAAATCGCGACCGCTGCAGCATCGGCGGGACGGCCGGCCAGCAGGAAACGGTCGGCCGCGCCCTCGGTGCCGATCCGGTAGGCGAGGGCTTGCGGCTCGAGGTCGACGGATTGCGAAGCGGCGCAGGCGAGCCGCTTGCGCGCGTGGTTGGACAATTTGAGGCGCGCCGCGACCCGCTCGGCGACCGCCGGATCGGCAGGAAGCAAAGCGGCGAGGCGGCGCAGCGCTTGTTGCTGCAGTCCGCTGTCCCGCTCGGCCGCGACGAGGTTGCGCAGGCATGGCAGCGCCGCCGCGCCGATTTCCGGAAGCACCGGCTTGAGGATGCCGCGGCCGAGCATCAGCTCGACGGTCGGCGAGGGGTCGTAAACGGCAAGCAGCTTAAGAAGCTCGTCGGCGATGCGTTCGCGCGACAATGCCATCAAATCGTTGGCCCGCGCGGTGCAGGCCTCTACCGCGTCGGAGTTGGGATCGGCGCCCCCAAAGCGGGCGTGGAAGCGGAAGAAGCGAAGGATCCGCAAATGGTCTTCGGCGATTCGCTGCAGCGGGTCGCCGATGAACCGCACCCGGCGGGCATCGATGTCGGCAAGGCCTCCGAAATAATCGAACAGCTCGCCGGTCACCGGGTCGGCCATCAGCGCGTTGATGGTGAAATCGCGCCGCGCCGCATCTTCCTGCCAGTCGTCGGTGAAGGCGACGGTGGCTCGCCGCCCGTCGGTCGAGACATCGCGGCGAAGCGTCGTCACCTCCGCCGGATGACCGTTGCTGACGGCGGTGATGGTGCCGTGCTCGATCCCCGTCGGAACCGCCTTGATCCCGGCGGCGCGCAACCGCTCGACCACTTCATCGGGACGCAGGCGGGTGGCGAAGTCGATGTCGCTGACGGCAAGCTCGAGCAGCTGGTCGCGAACCGCTCCGCCGACGAAGCGAATGAGCCCGTCGGCCGCGCCGAGCGCGTCGAGCAGCTGGCCCATGCCTGGGCGCCGCCGCCAGCCCTCGACGTCGAGGGTCACGCCCATATCAGCCGCCGCGACAGATTGACCAGCATTGCCGCGGTTGCCCCCCAGATCCTCAGCCCGTTCCAGTCGATCACGTAGTAATGGCGCTCGCGGCCGCGGAATACAGCCCCCTCCAGACGCTGCTTCGCGGGGTCGAGCAAATGGCCAAGCGGCGCTTCGAACCAGTCGGCGACTTCGAGGTCGTGGGGCTCAAGCGCAAGGTCGGGCGGGATGACGGCGAGCACCGGCGTGACCGCAAAGCCGGTCAGCGTCCGATAGTCGTCGAGACGGCTGATCACGTCCGCCGCCGTCGGGTCCAGCCCCATTTCCTCTTGCGCCTCCCGAAGCGCGGCGCCGATCGCTTCCTCACCCGGGTCGATCCGGCCGCCGGGGAAGGCGATCTGCCCGGCGTGGGTGCGCATGTGATCGCGCCGCACGGTCAGGATCACGCCTGGCTCGTCGCGTTCGGTGACCGCGATCAGGACCGCGGCAGCGATTGCCGGCCCGTTGAGATTCTCGGGCAGGTCGCCGGCTAGCGGCTGCTGCTCGGCCGGTGCGTCCAGCGCGTCGCGAAGCCGCCTGGCAAGGCTCATCGCGCGGCCAGCGGGAAGAACGCGCCACAGCTCCACACGCCCGGCGGGTGGTGGGCTTCGGCCAGCGCGATCTCGGCAAGCTCGTAATAGACCGGGCGGGCAAGCTCCGCCTCCAGCCCGTGCCGAACCGCGACCCGCGGCGACAGGCCGTCGGCATCGATCACCAGCAGCGGGTTGGCGGGCCCGACAATCACCGCGTCGCCGCTGTCCAGCCGAAACGCGATTCGCCGCTGCTCACCTTCGCCCTCGCTGGTCATCTCGATCGCCCGGAAGGCTGTCGAGTCGACGTCTATCTCGAGCTTTTCAGCCGGCGTGACGAGCATATGGCGGCCGTCGGGCTCGCGGCGCAGCACGGTCGAGAACAATCGCGCCATCGCCGGCCGGCGGATCGGCGAGCCATCGTGATACCAAATGCCGTCGCGGGCGATCCGCATGCCTGAGTGGCCGCAGCGCTCCGGCTCCCATCGGTCGACCGGCGGCAGCTTGCGTTTCGCGATATAGGCCTGCAGCTGCGCCATGCTGAGGCCGGCAAGTTCAATGGGTGGGCGGCTTTCGGGCATCGGCCGTGGATTGCTTCGCTTCGTCGGCAATGACAACAGGGCGCGGATGATTGAGCCCCGAACCGCGATCGTCACCGGCGCCGGCAAGCGCGTCGGCGCGCATATTGCCCAGGCCCTGGTCGAGCAGGGCTGGTCGGTGGTCGCCCATGTCCGCCGCGGCGACGATCCGGTGCCGGACGGCGCGACCCGGGTCGCTGCCGACCTTGCCGATGCGGACTGCGCAAGCGCGATCTTCGCGGCCGCCGATTCGCTCCCGCCGGTCGGCCTGCTGATCAACAATGCGTCTCGGTTCGCGTGGGACGACATTCACGGTTTCAGCGCGAAGGAGTTCGACGAGCACATGGCGGTCAATGCGCGCGCGCCGGCGCTTCTGACGCAGTTATTCGCGCGGCGGCATGAGGGCGGCGACGCTCTGGTCGTCAACCTGCTCGATTCCAAGCTGGCTGCGCCCAACCCCGACTTCCTCAGCTACACGATGTCCAAGCAGGCGCTCGCCGGCTTTACCGAGCTTGCCGCCCGGGCTCTCGCGCCGGCCGGGATCCGGGTCAATGCAATCGCGCCGTCGCTGATGTTGAGGTCGGCCGGCCAGAGCGAGCGCAATTTCGAGGCGATGCATGCCCGCAACCCGCTTGGCCGGGGAGTCACTCCGGGCCACGTCGTCGCGGCGATCGATTATTTGCTGCGCTGCGACACGGTGACGGGCGAAGTTCTGACCATCGACGCCGGCCAGCGCTTTGCGCCGCCGCGGCGCGACGTCCAATTCCTGGAGGTTGAATGAGCGAGCAACCCAAGCTCGACGGGATGGTACCGCGCCAGCTGGTGCCGAAAGCGGCGCGAATCCTGATCGAGGAGCTGGAAGTCATGGCCGACATCGGCTTCCACGAGTTCGAGGTCGGCGCGCCGCAGCGGCTGCTGATCACGGTCGAGGTGTGGCTGGAGAATCTCGCCCCACCGATCGATGACGACCCGAGCCTGGCGTGGGATTATGATTTCGTTCGCTCGCAGGTGATCGAGTTGGCCACGGCGCGCCGCTACAATCTCCAGGAAACCCTGGCGCATGAGATTTACATGGCGCTGGCCGCGATGCGCGGGGTTCGCGCGATCCGGGTCACGACCTCCAAGCCCGACGTTTATCCCGACACCGGCGGCGTCGGAGTTGAATATGCGTCCTTCTCAACCGCTTTGCCCGGGGACTGAGCAAAGTCGCTTCCGGCTGTGGAACAAAATCCATTGCGCGGCACTTGGACGGTCGGTAAGTAGGCGCGCTTGCCGTCCATGATATGTTGATACATGGACGGATGAAATCCTTGCGACGGGGCGGTTCGAACGCGGACTGGTCCGAAGCTGGAGATCAAGGCGCCACGAGGAGAATTGCGGCTTAATGTCCTACGCCCAACGCAAAGAGATAAGCGGCAACCGGACGGTAGCGATCGTCATCGTCGCGCTGATCCACGCACTGCTCGGTTATGCGATTGTGACCGGTCTTGCGTATAACGTGATCAAGAAAGCCGCCGAAGATTTGAAGACGTTCGACGTCGAGGAAGAGCCGCCGCCCCCCGAGGAAATCCCGCCCCCGCCGGAGGACATGCCGGACGTGCCGCCGCCGCCGACTCAGCCGCCGCCGATCGTGCGGACGAACGTCGCGCCGCCGCCGATCCGGATCCAGGAGTCGATCGCACCTCCGGTGTACCGGCCGCCAGCGCCAATCGTGACTCCGCCGGCTCCGCCGAGGCCGCCGGCACCGCCGGCGGTGAAGACCGTGCCGCCGCGCAGCGCCAGTGGTAATTTGCAAGGCCTGATCAGGGACAGCGACTACCCGCAGCAGGCAATCAGCAATGACGAGCAAGGCACCGTCACGGTCTCGCTGAGCATCGGCACCGATGGCCGAGTCAGTGGCTGTTCGACGACAGCGTCGAGCGGGTCGCGGTCACTGGACAGCACGACGTGCCGCGTCTTGACCAGCCGGGCGAGGTTTACTCCGGCTCGCGACAATCAGGGTAACCCGACCACCGGCACACACTCGCAACGGATCACATGGCGGCTCGAATAGTCGTTTCAATTCAGCATCTCACCAGAGGAAAGTAGGCAGACATGTCAATTCTCACACTCATTGTAGCAGCTGCCGGAGCTCCCGCTGGCGAAAACCCCTATGGCCTGTTGCCGGCTCTTCAGCAGGGCGGAATCATTGCCTGGTCAACGTTCGTCATTCTCGTCGGAATGTCGATCGTGTCCTTCTACATCCTGTTCACCAAGCTGATGCAGCAGCAGAAGATCATCGCCCAGGGGCGCAGGGTCCGCTCCAGTTTCTGGAACGCGCCCAACCTGGACGAGGCGGCAACCAAGCTCGAGCAGAAGAGCGCTTATCGCTCGATCGTCGACGATGCCTTGGTCGCACGGGAGCAGCACAAAAAGCTGACCGACCCGATCGACCAGCACGACTGGATGGATAACAGCTTGGCGCGGAGCCAGGGCGCGATCGGCTCACGGCTTGCCGAAGGACTCGCCTTCCTCGCCACGGTCGGCTCGACCGCTCCGTTTATCGGCCTGTTCGGCACCGTCGTCGGCATCTATCGCGCGCTGATCAAGATCGGTGCGTCGGGCGATGCGTCGATCACCACCGTCGCCGGCCCGGTCGGCGAAGCGCTGATCATGACCGCGCTCGGCCTGGTCGTCGCGGTTCCGGCAGTGCTCGCCTACAACTGGCTGGTCCGCCGCAACAAGTCGATCATGGAGGATCTCGCCGCCTTCACCAACGATCTTCACGGCTATCTGATGTCGAACGGTACGGTGAAGCCGCGCATGGCGGGGTCGGGGACGACATCGTCGACCAAGACGACTACCGGCAGCTCGACCGGCGACACGCAGCAGCCCGGCGCCCCGCTTCGCACCGGAATGACGTCGACCGGCGCGCAGTCGACCACGACCACGACCACGACCGATCGGTAAGCAGGATGGGCTCGGGCCGGACGTCGGCCCGAGCCGCCTGATGCGCAAGCGAATCAGCTAGAAAGCGAAAGCACCCATGGCAGTCAACGTAAGCAGCGGCGAAGAAGAGGAAGCGATGTCCGACATCAACGTCGTGCCATTGACCGACGTTATGCTGGTGCTTCTGATAATCTTCCTGATCGCGGTCCCGGTCGTCCTTCAGGCAGTGCCGGTCAGCCTGCCCAAGGTTCGGTATGAAGCGACCACGACCAAACCGGACAACGTCAATTTGTCAGTCAAGGCCGGCGCCGGCGGCACCTGCGAGGTGTATTGGGGCCTCGTCAAGGTCGACAGCAAGGAGCTGCTCGACCGCGCCGTTAAGAAGCTCGAGGATCAGATCGCCAAGGTCGGCGGAGTCGAAAACATCACCGAAGAAACGATGCCCGAAGCGCATATCCGCGGCGACATCGACACGCCTTACAAGTGCATCGGCGGGGCTATCATTACCATGCAGCGGGCTGGTTTCGCGCGGGTCGGCTTCATTTCCGAGCCCGAGCCGCTCGCCGGCGTCCGCGTTCAGTAGGAGTTTTTCGCCATGACGATGCAGACCGCCAGCGACAACGCTGAAGGCGAACCGATGATGGAGATCAACACGACGCCGTTAATCGACGTCATGCTGGTGCTGCTGATCATGTTCATCATCACAATCCCGATCCAGAGCCACGCGGTGAAGCTCGATCTGCCGGTGAACGACCCGAGCCAGGTTCCGCCGCCAATTGATCCGGTGAAGAACAAGATCGTGATCACGAACGACAATCGCATCCTGTGGAACGGCAATCCGGTGAAAGAGCCACAGCTTCGCCAGTATCTGGACGTCACCCAGCAGATGGACCCGACGCCCGAGCTGCATTTGCAGCCGGAATCCGAAGCCAGGTACGAGCTGGTCGACGAAGTGCTTGCGGTCACCAAGCGCGCCCGCATCGAGAAGATGGGATTCGTCGGCAACGAATATTATATGAACGTCTTTTAAGGGGGCGTTCCCGACGTCGATTTGGGGGGCGGCCTTCGGGCCGCCCTTTTCACGTCTGCTGGGCCACTGGCGTTGGCCGCACTGGCGCTCGACAAAGGCCCGTGGCATTGCTCGCGGCGAAATGAGCGCATCCCCCGGTTTCGCAGTCGTAATCCTCGCAGCCGGGCAAGGCACCCGAATGCGATCGGACACGCACAAGGTGCTCCACCCGATCGCCGGGCGCCCGCTGCTCCTGCATTTGGTCGAAGCGGTGAACTCGCTTGGAGCCGACCGCCGCGTGGTCGTCGTCGGAAAGGGCCGAGACCAGGTCGAGCAGGCGCTCGACGGGCACGATGTCGCAGTTGCCCATCAGGCCGAGCAGAGGGGTACCGGCCATGCGGTGCTGCAGGCCAAGGCGGCGCTCGACGGCTACGACGGCGCCGTGCTGGTGCTCTACGGTGATACGCCATTCGTCCAGGCGGCGACTCTGGAGCGGATGCTGCAGCGGCTCGAGGGCGACGACGGACCCGGGATCGTCGTGCTTGCGTCCGAGCCGGCCGACCCCGCCGCTTACGGGCGGATCATCCTCGGCCATGGCGACCGGATCGCCAAGATGGTCGAGTACCGCGACGCGAGCCCCGAAGAGCAAGCCGTGCGGCTGTGCAATTCGGGCATGATGGCGCTGCGCACGCGCGACCTGTTCCGCTGGCTGGGCAGGGTCGGCAACGACAATGCGGCGCAAGAATATTATTTGCCCGACGTGGTCAACATCGCCGCCGGCGAGGGGCGCGAGGCGGTGGTCATCGTCGGCGACCCGTATGAAACGGCGGGCGTTAACAGCCGCGCCGAGCTCGCCCACCTCGAGCTCGAGTGGCAGCGGCGGCAGCGCGAGCAGGTGCTCGACGAGGGCGCCACCCTGATCGACCCGGAAAGCGTCTGGTTCGCTTACGATACACGGCTGGGGCGCGACGTGACGGTCGAGCCGCACGTGGTGTTTGGGCCGGGCGTCAAGGTCGCCGACGGAGCGACGATAAAGGCGTTCAGCCATATCGAAGGGGCCGCGATCGGAGCCCGCGCCGCGGTCGGGCCGTTCGCCCGGATCCGCCCCGGGACCATGCTGGCCGAGGATTCCAGGGTCGGCAATTTCGTCGAGCTGAAGAAGGCCTCGGTGGGCCGCGGCGGCAAGGTCAATCATCTGAGCTATGTCGGCGACGCCGAGATCGGCGAGCGCGCAAACATCGGCGCGGGGACGATCACCTGCAATTACGACGGCTTCGGCAAGCACCGAACGGTGATCGGGGCGGGCGCCTTCATCGGCTCGAACACCGCGCTGGTCGCCCCGGTGACGATTGGCGACGGGGCGGTGGTCGGCGCCGGATCAGTGATTACCAAGGACGTCGAGGCCGACAGCCTCGCGCTCGGGCGCGGCGAGCAGAAGGGGATCGCCGGCTGGGCGATGCGTTTTCGCGAGCGAATGACCAGGAAAGCGGCGGAATAATGTGCGGAATCGTCGGGATCGTCGGCAGGACGCAAGTCGCGCAGCGCCTGTTCGAGGGGCTCAGGCGGCTGGAATATCGCGGTTATGATTCGGCCGGTATCTGCACCATCGACCTGGGCCGGCTCGACCGCCGCCGGGCCGAGGGCAAGCTCGACAACCTCAAGGCCGAGCTGGCGCAACACCCGCTCGCCGGCGACATCGGCATCGCCCACACGCGCTGGGCGACCCACGGCGCCCCGACGGTAAGCAACGCCCACCCGCACATCGCCGGGCCGGTGGCGCTGGTTCACAACGGTATCATCGAGAATTTCAAGCCGCTGCGCGACGAATTGATCGCCGGCGGCCGCGAGTTTTTGAGCGAAACCGACAGCGAGGTCGTCGCCCACCTTGTCGCCCGCGAGGTCGAGCGCGGCTCCTCGCCCGAAGAGTCGGTGGCGGTGGTGCTGCCGCGGCTGCAGGGCGCCTTCGCCATCGCCTTCCTGTTCCGCGACCACCCCGATCTGGTGATCGGCGCTCGGATGGGGGCGCCGCTGACCGTCGGCTACGGCAAAAGCGAGAATTACCTCGGCTCCGACGCGCTGGCGCTGGCGCCGTGGACGCAGCGGATCGCTTATCTCGAGGAGGGCGATTGGGCGGCGGTTCGGCGCGACCGGATCAACATTTTCGACCGCGACAACCGGCCGGTCGAGCGAGCAATCGTCGAGTCTGGCGCCTCCGACGTCAAAATCGAAAAGGGCAATTACGCCCATTACATGCAGAAAGAGATATTCGAGCAGCCGGTGGTGGTTGCCGATACGCTGCAAAGCTACGTCCGCCCGTTCGAAGGCGTGGTGGCGCTTCCCAACGTCGGCTTCGACCTCGGCGAAATCAGCCGGCTGACGATCGTCGCCTGCGGCACCAGTTTCTACGCCGGGCTGGTCGCCAAATATTGGATCGAGCAGTTCGCCCGGGTCCCGGTCGATATCGATGTCGCATCCGAGTTCCGCTATCGCGAACCGGTGCTCGAGCCGGGCGGGCTGGCTTTGTTCGTCAGCCAGTCGGGCGAGACCGCCGACACGCTCGCCGCGCTCCGCCATGCCAAGACGCAGAAGCAGCGGATCGCGGTGGTGGTCAACGTGCCGACCAGCTCGATGGCGCGCGAGGCCGATTTGCTGCTGCCGACGCACGCCGGCCCAGAGATCGGGGTCGCTTCGACCAAGGCGTTCACCTGCCAGCTGGCGGTCCTCGCCGCACTTGCCGCTTATCTGGCGCGGGCCAAGGGCCGGCTGTCGGCGCAGGAGGAGCGCGACATCGTTGCCCAGCTCCAGCTTGCCCCGGCGGCGATCAACTCGGCGCTGGGCCACGACGACGATATCCGCGAAATGGCGCATCTGATCGCGCCCGCGCGCGACGTTCTTTACCTCGGCCGGGGGCCTTATTATCCGATGGCTCTGGAGGGCGCGCTCAAGCTCAAGGAAATCAGCTACATCCACGCCGAAGGCTATGCCGCGGGCGAGATGAAGCACGGCCCGATCGCGCTGATCGACGAGGATGTGCCGGTGATCGTTCTGGCGCCGTCGGGCCCGTTGTTCGAAAAGACCGTCAGCAACATGCAGGAAGTGCGCGCGCGCGGCGGCAAGATCGTGCTGGTCAGCGACGCCAAGGGCATCGCCGAAGCGGGCGAAGGCTGCATGGCGACGATCGAAATGCCCGAGGTTCACCCGCTGATCGCGCCGCTGGTCTACGCCGTGCCGGTACAGCTGCTCGCCTATCACACCGCGGTGCTCAAAGGCACCGACGTCGACCAGCCGCGCAACCTGGCTAAAAGCGTTACGGTCGAGTGATCGCTGGCGGCGGCTGTCATTGCGGAGCGGTTCGCTTTGCCGCGCGCTTGCCCGACCCGCCGGTGCCCGCGCTCGACTGCAATTGCTCGGCTTGCCGCCGCACCGGCTTCATCCACGTCATGGTGGCGCATGAAGAGTTCAGGCTGGAGCGCGGCGAAGATGCGCTGATCAGCTACCGCTTTGGCACCGGCGCGGCTGAGCATTTGTTCTGCCGCCACTGCGGGGTGAAGAGCTTCTACCAGCCGCGCAGTCACCCCAAGGCTTGGAGCGTCAACGCCCGCTGCCTCGACCAGCCGGTGGAGCTTGCGATCGAGCCGTTCGACGGAGTGCATTGGGAGGATGCCAGCGCGCGCCTCGACGCCGATGAGTCGGGCGGCTAGGCCGCGCCGATGCACCGCCCACTTCGCCTGAACGTCGACGCAAGCGCGCTCGCGCACAATTGGCGCTGGTTGCAGGACCGCGCCGGGGTTCCGGCCGGCGCGGCGATCAAGGCTGACGGCTATGGCCTGGGCGCCCGCGAGGCGATGGCGACGCTGCATGAGGCCGGGTGCCGGACCTTTTTCGTCTCGACCTACGCCGAGGCGGACGAGCTTGGCGGCGTGCCAGAGGGCTCGTCGCTGGTCGTCCTTCATGGCGCCGGCGCGGACGATGCCGCCGCCGCAAAGCAGTCGATGGCCCGTCCGGTGCTCAACACGCTCGATCAGGTCAGCCGGTGGAAGGAAGTCGCGCCGGGGCGGCCGTGCGACGTGATGGTCGACACCGGTATGAACCGGCTCGGGCTAAGCGCCGAGGACGCCGGTGCACTGGGTGGGCTGGCGATCGACACGCTGCACAGCCATCTCGCCTGCGCCGACGAGGATTCACCGATGAACGCGCGGCAGCTCGAGCGATTCCGCGAGGTCGCCGCCGCGGTGCCGGCGAAGCGCTATAGCCTCGCCAATTCGGCCGGCATCTGCATGGGACGCGACTACAGCTTCGACCTCGTCCGCCCGGGCCTCGCGCTTTACGGCGGAGTGCCGCACGCCGAGGCGGCGGGGCACATCCGGCAGGTCGCGAGGGTCGAGGCGCAGGTGGTGCAGCGCCGGACCATCGGCTCAGGGGAAAGCTGCGGCTACGGCTCAACGTTCGTTGCGGAGCGCGATAGCGAGGCGGCGATTGTCAACCTCGGCTATGCCGATGGCTACCTGCGCGGCTTCTCCTCGCGAGGAAGCGCCTTTGCCGGCGAATTCGCTCTGCCGGTGCTCGGGCGGGTGTCGATGGACCTGGTGGCGCTGGGCTGCGACGCAGTCAGCGACCTCAAGGAAGGCGACTGGGTCGAGCTCGACTATGACCTGCCGACGGCATCCGCGGCGTCGGGTTTGAGCCAGTACGAGCTGCTGACGGTACTGGGAAACCGTTTCGAGCGGCGCTGGGTCGATTAGCGCGAGCGGCTGAGCGCCGCCAACGCACGCCGAGCGGCGTCGTGGGAGCTGACGCTGCTTTCGTCGGCGAGGATCAACTCCACCTCATCCTCGGTGAGCACTTGCATGAACAGCTTGGCAGCCTGTTCCGCCCGTCCGGTTTTCGCCAGCACAAATCCCAGGTTGAGCGAGCGACCGGCATCATATTTCGACAGCCCCGAACTACGGATTTGCCGTTCAGCCGCTTCAAAGTCGGACTTCAAGATTGCGTCGAAGCCGAGCGATCCAGCGGGATAGCCGATCTCTGCCTGCTGGGCGGCGACAGGAGTCGTGATCAGCGAGCACCCCAGGAAAATAGCGAAAGCACGCATAGCCGGCCCCTCCTTGTCAGCCGGCGATTTTAGCAGAATTTTTTTCGGTTGCAATGAAAGTGTCACAAAACCCCGTTAGGCTCTGCCTTACGGCGAGGTGTACGCTGAGCTGGATCAGGGGTTTTCGAACGATAGCGGCACAGGTCGATTACCGGGCAGCGCCAGCATTCGGGCGTGCGCGCCTTGCAGGTGTAGCGTCCGTGAAGGATCAGCCAGTGATGCGCGTCGCGGCGGAACGGCTGCGGGACCGATCTGTCGAGCTTGAGCTCGACGTCCAGCGGCGTCTTGCCCGGGGCAAGCCCGGTGCGGTTGCCGACGCGGAACACGTGCGTGTCCACTGCGAAGGTTTCCTCGCCGAAGGCCGTGTTGAGGACGACATTGGCGGTCTTGCGGCCGACGCCCGGAAGCGCTTCCAGTTGTTCGTGGGTGCGCGGCACCTGCCCGTCATGGTCGCGGAGCAGCGCTTGCGACAGCGCTATCACGTTCTTGGCCTTAATGTTGAACAGGCCGATGGTCCGAATCGCGTCGCGAAGCGCGTCCTCGCCAAGCTCCATCATCTGCTGGGGCGTCTGCACGCGCTCGAACAGCTCGCGGGTGGCGAGGTTGACGCTGACGTCGGTCGCTTGCGCCGACAGCACGACCGCGACCAGCAAGGTGTAGGGGTTGGTGTAGTCGAGTTCGGTGGTCGGCGCGGGATTGTCTTCCGCGAGGCGCCGGAAGAATTCGAAAACCTCGGGCTTCTTCACGCCTGATCGATTACGTCGCGCATCGAGTAGAGGCCGGCCGGCTTGCCGATAAGGAAGCGCGCCGCGGCCAGCGCTCCGCGGGCGAAGATCGCCCGGCTGTCGGCGCGGTGCGACAGGATCAGCCGCTCATCGGGCCCGGCGAAGATCACGTCATGCTCGCCCGAGACCGTGCCGCCGCGAAGCGACGCAAAGCCGATCGCGCCTGGCTTGCGCTCCAGCCCGGTGCCGTCGCGGCTGCGCTCTGCTTCCACCGGCGAGCCGCGCCCGCTTGCCGCCGCATCGCCTAGCGAGAGCGCGGTGCCCGACGGCGCATCGGCCTTGTCGCGGTGGTGCATCTCCAGGATTTCGATGTCCCAGTCGGGGCCGAGTACGCGCGCGGCGCGCTCGACGAGGTCGGAAAGCAAAGCAACGCCAAGCGACGTGTTGGCGGCGCGCAGGACCGCCACCTGGCTCGCGGCCTCCACGATCCGCTTGCCGGCAAGGTCGTCCAGGCCGGTGGTCCCGATCAGGATCGGGACGGCCGCGGCCATCGCCCGGTCGAGGCTCGCCTGCAACGCGCCCGCTGCCGAGAAATCGACCAGCACGTCGCCATTGTCGTTATCGATGGCGAAGCCGGGATCGCCCTCCGCAGCAGCGGCGATTGCCTGTCCCATTCGCCCGTCTGGCGCGAACAGCGAGAGTCGGATCGGCTGCTGGTCGGTGCGCATGGGCGCGGTGTTAGCCGAGCCGTTCCTGCAGGGCCAGCGCGGCCGCCGGAGCGCGAACCTTGGCGCCGCTGATCATGAACAAATTGCCGTCGCGCCCGGCCGCGACCCAGCCTTTCGCCTTCGCGGCAAAATCGTCGAGCCGGCCGGGCTCGTAGCCGGTCGGCACCTCCTCCCGCGTTCGCTGCAGCCGGGCGTAGGCGAAGCTCGCGGTGTCGGCGTCGATGCACGGAAATTCGTCGTCGTCGCCATAGACGCTGGCCACGTCGCGCGCCCGGCACAAGTCGAAGAAATGCTCGTCGCGGAAGCTCTCGTGGCGCGGCTCGATCGCGTGGCGGAGTGGGATGCCGTCAAGCTCACCCGGAAGCAGATCGAGGAAGGCGGCGACGTCATCGCGGTCGAACTTGCGGCGCGACGCGAGCATCCACAGGATCGGCCCGAGCTTTGGGCCGAGCGCCGCCATGCCTTGCGCGAAGTAAGTGGCGATGCCCTCGCCGGCGTCGGCGAGGCTGGGGCGGGTGACGCAGTAGCGCGAGCCCTTGATCGCGAACTGGAAACCGTCGGGCACCTGGCTCGCCCAGGCAGCCCAGCTTTTCGGGCTCTGCCGGCCATAGAAAGTCGCGTTAATCTCGATCGCGCCGAACTTGCTCGCCGCATATTCGAGCTCCTGGCGCTGCGGCAGCCCGGCCGGGTAGAAGTCGCCGCGCCATGGCGGGTACGTCCATCCGCCGATCCCAACTCGAAGCGTTCCCTTGGCCATCTTTCCCGCAACGTCCGGAGAGCTTCGCCGGTGCCCTGCTATTTCGGCTGCGGAACATCATCGGCAGCCCCGGCGTATTCGCTCAAGACAGCTGCGGATCG
Organism: Sphingomicrobium sp.; assembly: GCA_037721775.1. Taxonomy (GTDB): domain Bacteria; phylum Pseudomonadota; class Alphaproteobacteria; order Sphingomonadales; family Sphingomonadaceae; genus Sphingomicrobium. Next base: position 53,645 of record JBBJOG010000003.1, read on the forward strand.
GCGGCATCGTCGGGAGCTTCAATGGCGCAAGTGCGGGAAAGGGACGGCGGGGACCATCTGTTCCTGAAGCTGTTCGCGGTGCCGATCGGCCTTGCCGCGGTATATTTCTTGTACCTAGTGTCGTCGGGGCTGCTGCTGCTGTTCCTGGCGATCTTCATCGCCATCGGCCTCGACGGTCCCGTGAGCCGGCTCGAGCGGCGCGGGCTGAGGCGGCACACCGCCGCGCTGATCGTTCTCGGCGCCTTTTTCGCGGTGATCATCGGCGTCTGCTGGCTGGTCCTGCCGCGGGTTGCGCAACAGCTGGTGGCACTGGTCAACAGCTTTCCCGATCTCGTCACGCAGGCGTCGCAACGTCTCTCCCACAGCCTTCGGAACTTCCCGGACCTGCAGCGGGCAGTGCAGCTCGACGCCGGTGCGATGGGTTCACTCGCGCCCGATGCCTTCAAATTCCTGGTCGGCGTCGGCGGCGCCTCGTTCAAGGTTCTCGGAGTCATTGCCGCTTTGATCATCTTCTTCGCCTCGATTATCTATCTGACACTCAACCCGCGGCCGCTGCTGGTGCGCTATTTCAGCCTCTACAGCGACCGGCAGCGGCCGTGCGCGATGCGCAGCTTTGTCCGCTTTTCGGCGATGGTCGGCGGCTGGATGCGCGCCAACCTGATCGTCGGCACGATCCAGGCGATCCTTGCGGGCACCTTCCTGACGGTGATGGGCATACCGGGCGCGCTGGTGTGGGCAACGCTGGCCTTCTTCTCCGACTTCGTACCGCGGCTTGGCGGCTACATCATGGCCGCCCCGCCAGTGCTGATCGCGTTGTCGATCAGCCCGGGCACAGCGCTGACCGTGGCGCTCTTCTACGCCGTCACACAGGAAGCGCTCGGCGCCCTGGTGACTCCCCAGGTGAGCGGGGCGCAGATGAACATCCACCCGTTCGTGATCATCGTCTCACTGGTCGTCCTGACGCTCGCCTTCGGGCTGATGGGCGCGCTGGTTGCCACTCCCGTCGCCGCCTTCGTCGTTTCCCACATGGACGGTTTCAGCTCGCGCGAGCCGGAGCGCGACGCCGAGCGGTTGCTCGACGAGGAGAAGCGCAAGCGCGGGCTTCACAAGAAGAGGTGAAACAGGCGGGCGCTTTCACGCCCGCCTGCTCGGTGACGTCGTAGGCCGCGTATTCGCGCCCTATTCGACTGTATTGTCTATGCTATCGGCGGTGTTGCCGGCAGCGTTGGCGACCCCGCTCTGCTGGTCGGTCTGGTCGATTGCCTGATCAACCGCGGACGCATTGGCGTCGATGTTTAGATCCGTGGTTGCCAGATCGTTGGTCATCATCGTCTCGACGGCAACCAGCCCGTTGTCAGCGGCGGCGTTATTTGCGTCGCCCTGCGAGCATGCCGCCAGCGCCAGCGCGCCGGTGAAAGCCAGTCTCAGGAATGGTCTCCCGGTCACGCGGTCGTCTCTTCACGGGAGTCCGCGCTCTCGCCGCCAGCCGCACGAAGAATCCCGCGCGAGGGTCCAAAGGCTGACGGATTTTCGCTCGTATCGACGGCGACGAAAACGGCGCCTTCACGAATCCTTTTTTCATAGTGCTCGGCGTGCTCGCGGTCGACACCATAGTCGACCAGCGCGCCGGTCAGTCCGCCGGCAGTGGCGCCGACTGCGCCGCTGGCGACTGCGGCCGATCCCGCGACGCCGAGCGTCTCGGCAAGAGCGCCGCCGGCGATAAACGGGCCGATGCCCGGGATCAGAAGTGCTCCCAGGCCCGCGATCGCGCCCATCGAGCCACCTGCGATAAGCCCCTTGGTCGTGCCCGTCGCCTTGGTGTCGCCGTCGTCCGCGGTCGTACGATTGACGTTGTCATCGTGCTCGGCATCGTCGTGCGCCTTGATGACCGAAATCGAGCTTTCTGGAACGCCTACGTCGCGGAGTTCGTGAATGGCTTTTTCCGCTTGGTCCCGGTCGTTGAAGACTGCGGCTGCAATATTATTGCGCATTGGTTTTCTCCTATTCGTGTGGGAGCGGAGGCCAGCCAAGGCCTCCGCCGATTGAGTGGCTCAAGCGGGAAATGGTTAGCGGTCGTCCTGGCCGGTCACTTCGCGGGCCTTGTCCTTGGCGTCGCCCCAGGCATTCTGGACCTTGCCTTTGGCCTGGTCGGCCTGGCCTTCGCGCTTCATTTTGTCGTCGCCGATGAGGTCGCCAGCGCCTTCCTTGACCTTGCCGCCGGTCTGCTTGAGGCTGCCCTCGGTGCGGTCGTCCATCATGTCTTTCTTGTCATGAGTCATGAAACTTCTCCTTCCATTGGGTGTACATAAACAACGGGTGAACAAGCCGATCGTTCTGGCACCCGCCCCGCCCACGGGTCGCCTAACCGAGCGGGTCGCATGATCCGGGAATTTCGCGCTAGAAAAGGGCATGGTCGAGGAGATTCGCAACATCGTCATCCTGACCGGCGCGGGCGTGTCCGCCGAGAGCGGGGTCGCCACTTTCCGCGGGCCGGACGGGCTGTGGGAAGGGCACCGGGTGGAGGATGTGGCGACCCCTCACGCGTTTGAGCGCGATCCGGCGCTGGTGCGGGCTTTCTACGACGCCCGGCGTGCCAAGCTGGGAACGGTCGAACCTAACGCGGCGCACGACGCTCTGGCGCGGCTGGAAGCCGAGTGGCCGGGCGAGCTGCTGCTGGTCACCCAGAATGTCGACGATCTGCACGAGCGCGCCGGATCGAAACGGCTGCTGCACATGCACGGCGAGCTCAACAAGGGCTGGTGCCTGGCGTGCGGCGAGCGCTTCGCCTGGGTCGGGCCGATGGGCGAGGGCGCGGGCTGCCCGGACTGCGGCGAGGCGGGCCGGGTGCGCCCCGACATCGTCTGGTTCGGCGAGATTCCCTACGAAATGGAGCGCATCGAACAGGCGTTGCAGCGCGCCGATTTGTTCGTGTCGATCGGTACGTCGGGCGCCGTCTATCCGGCCGCCGGTTTCGTCCAGACCGCGCGCTATTGCGGGGCGGCGACTGTGGAGATCAACCTCGAGCCGAGCCTCGGCAGCTTCCTGTTCGACCAGAGCCGCACCGGCCGCGCTGGCGAACTGGTGCCGATATGGGTCGATGAGCTACTGGGCCCGGCCTAGTCCGACCATTCCAGGCCGATGTCGCGATAGACCGCGCGGTCCTCGTCCCAGCGCGGGTTGACCTTGACGTGCAGGTACAGATGGACCCGGCGCCCGAGGTGCTCGGCGATCGACTCGCGCGCCGCTTGCCCAAGCGCCTTGAGGCGTGCCCCGCTTTTGCCGATGACGATCGCCTTCTGGCTGTCGCGCTCGACCAGGATTTGCTGGCGAATCTCGGTCGATCCGTCTGGCCGGTCCTCCCAGGTCTCGGTCTCCACCACCGACGCATAAGGCAGCTCGCGGTAGAGTTGCAGGTAGATCTGCTCGCGGGTCAGCTCGGCTGCGACCATACGGTCGGTGGCGTCGGTCAGCTGGTCGGCGGGGAAATGCCAAGGGCCTTCCGGCACCGCTTGCGCCAGCGCCTGCTTGAGGTCGTCGACACCGTCGCCGTTGGTGGCGCTGATCATGAACAGATGCGTCGGGCTCATCCGCGCCGCAAGCTCGGCCGAAAGCGCCAGTAGCTTGCCCTTGTTGACCAGATCGATCTTGTTGAGCGCGACCACCAGCGGATGCTGGCGCCGGCCGACCTGGGTGACGACGGCGTCGACCGCCGGCGTGATTCCTTCCGCGCTGTCGATCACCAGCAAATTGAGGTCCCCATCGTCGGCGCCGTGCCACGCCGCCGCCACCATCGCCCGGTCGAGCCGCCGTCGCGGCGCGAATATGCCGGGCGTGTCAACCAGCAGGATTTGCGCGCCGCCATGGATGGCGATACCCATCAGCCGCGCCCGGGTGGTCTGCGCCTTGGTGCTGACGATCGCCACTTTCTGCCCGACCAGCGCATTGACCAGCGTCGACTTGCCGGCGTTGGGCGCGCCGATCACGGCAATGAACCCGCAGCGGGTCTGGGCTTCGCTCATTGCAGCTTCTCCAGCAGCGCGATCGCGGCGGCGGTTTCCGCTTCCTGCTTGCTTGTGCCCCGGCCTTCGGCGTCGCCCAATTTGGGGATGGTCACGCGGATGGTGAAGCTTGGTTGGTGGTGCGCGCCGCTGCGGTCTACCAGTTCATATTCGGGATTGCCGAGCGCCTTGCCGGCGGCCAGCTCCTGAAGCGCGGATTTGGGGTGAACGGGTGCGCGGCGCTGCTCGTCGACCAGAGGCGTCCATAGCCGCCGGACCAGCGCGTCGGCAGCATCGAGGCCGGAGTCGAGCAACAGCGCGCCGATCAGCGCTTCGACCACGTCGCCGACGACATTGTCGCTCCAGTTGGCGCCGTCGTCGCGGGCCTGCTTGCCGAGCCGGATGACCGCCGGAAGCCCGATCTCGCGGCCGATTTCGCCGCAGGTCTCGCGAGCCACCAGCGAATTGAAACGCCTCGACAGCTTGCCTTCGGGCTCGCCCGGAAAGCGCTCGAACAGCCAGCGGGCCATCACCAGGCCGAGCACCCGGTCGCCGAGAAATTCGAGCCGCTCATAGCTTGTCCCGCGGCTGCTGGAGTGGGTCAGCGCGGCTTCGAACAGCGCCGGGTCATTGGGCGTGTGGCCAAGCGCGTCGGCGATGAATGCGGCGAGATCCCCGTTCATTCGCTGAAGCCCGAGCCGATGCGGCTGCCGCGAAGCGCGCTGAACCAGGTCCACGGCATGATGTAGCTAGCGGTGCCGTCGGTCGACCAGAAGATGGTCAGCGCGCGGCCGACGACATTCTCCAGCGGGACGAAGCCGATTCCGCCTTCGACCGGGGCGAAACGGCTGTCGAGGCTGTCGTCGCGGTTGTCGCCCATCAGGAACAAGTGGCCGTCCGGCACCCTGATTGCCGGGAAATCGTCAGCCGGGCCGTCGGCGATCTGGTCGAACACGGTGAAGCTGGGGCCGCCGGGCAGGGTTTCGCGGCATGCGGGATAGAGGCAGCGCCGGTCGCTGCCGGTGCCGGACAGCTGTGGCGCCGCACCCGCTACGGCCCGGCATGGGCTGTTAGCGGAGATTTGCATGGCGAACGGTTTGACCTGCCGGCGGCGCAACGGCTGACCGTTCAAAACCGGGACTCCGCCGCGCACTTCGATGGTGTCGCCGGGAAGGCCGATCACGCGCTTGACGAAATCCTGACCTTCCGCGCCGGGCGGGCGGAACACCACCACGTCGCCGCGCTCGGGCAGGTTGGACAGGATCCGCCCATTGAACGGCGGGAATTGCAGCGGGAAGCTGAAGCGCGAATAGCCGTAGGACCATTTGGCGACCGTCACATAATCGCCGATCAGCAAAGTCGGCAGCATCGATCCCGACGGGATGCTGAACGGAGCGATGATCAGGCTGCGCACCACCCAGGCGATGATCGCGAAGGTGAGGATCAGCCGAAACAGCCCGCCGTGCCCGGATTTCGCTTCGCTGGTTTTGGGTGGCCTGGCGCCTCGCATCGGGGGGCTTGTTTCGAGCCGGCCGGCGGTCGTCAAGCGGGGACTCGCAATTGCGCGGTTGCCGACTATGACCCGCTGCCATGAGCGCCGGCGACTGGAAAGCGATCGAAGACCATGAACTGCGGCCGCTGGTCAGCCTGTTCGAGGCCGAGCCCGACCGGCTGAGCCGCTTGGCGCACGAGGTCGCAGGCCTCTATTTCGACTGGTCGAAGACCCACCTGGACTCAGGCTTGGTCAATGCGTTCGTCGCCCTTGCCGACGAGGTAAAGCTGGAGAGCGCCCGCGACGCTCTGTTCTCCGGCGGGATCGTCAACCCGACCGAGGGGCGAGCCGCCGAGCATGTCGCCGAGCGCGGGCAAGGCGACCCCGACGCGGTCGCGCTGGCGGTGTCGCGGCGGACCCGGATGCGGGCTCTGGTCGATGCGGTCGAAGCCAACGCTTTCGGCGACATCACGGGCATCCTCCACATCGGGATTGGCGGATCGGTGCTTGGCCCGGCGCTGCTGGTCGACGCGCTCGGCTCGGGCCGGGTCCGGCTCGACGTCAGCTTCCTGTCGAACATCGACGGCCAAGCTTTCGAGCAGGCGGTCGAGCCGCTCGACCCGGCGACGACTTTGGTGGTTGCCGTCTCCAAGACCTTCACGACGACCGAAACCCGGTCGAACCTGACGGCGGCCCTGGACTGGCTGCGCGAGGCCGGAATCGACGATCCCGAAGGCCGGGTGATCGCCGTCACCGCAGTTCCTGAGGCGGCGCTCGATGCCGGCATCGACGACACCCGAATCCTTCAGTTCGGCGAAGGCGTCGGCGGCCGCTATTCGCTGTGGAGCGCGGTTTCGGTCACCGCCGCGCTGGCGCTCGGCTGGGATGCGTTCGAGGAGCTGATCGAAGGCGCGGCGGCGATGGACCGCCACTTCCGCTATACCGAGCCGCGCCGGAACGTGCCGATGCTCGCCGCGTTCGCCGACTTGCTCTATACCCAAAAGCTTAGGGCGCAGACGCGGGCGGTGTTCCCCTATGACGAGCGGTTGCACCTGCTGGTCCCTTATTTGCAGCAGATGGAGATGGAATCGAACGGCAAGTCGGTGACCAGCGGCGGCCAGGCGCTGGGCCGGCCGAGCGCGCCGGTGACCTGGGGCGGAGTCGGCACCGACGCGCAGCATGCGGTGTTCCAGCTGCTCCACCAGGGCACGGCCGCGATTCCGGTCGAGTTTGTCGTAGTCGCCGAGGACGAGGTCGCGCTCGGCGACCACCATCGCCTGCTGCTGCTCAACGCATTCGGGCAAGGCGCGGCGCTGATGCTCGGCAAGGCCAGCGACGACCCGCACCGCAGCTACGCCGGCGATCGGCCAAGCGCGACAATCCTGCTCGACCGGCTCGACCCGCGCAGTCTTGGCGCGCTGATCGCTTTTTACGAGCACCGCACCTTTACCAATGCAATGCTGCTGGGGATCAATCCGTTCGACCAGTTCGGTGTCGAGCTCGGCAAGCAGATCGCGCGCCAGCTTGGCGGCGGCGAGGGCGAGGAGAACCTCGATGCGTCGACCCGGGCACTGATTGAGAGGGCTGCTATCTGATGGCCGATTATGACCTGTTCGTCATCGGCGCCGGATCGGGCGGGGTGCGCGCCTCGCGGGTCGCCGCGGCCCACGGCGCCCGGGTCGCGATCGCCGAAGAGCACAAAATCGGCGGCACCTGCGTCATCCGCGGCTGCGTGCCCAAGAAGCTACTGGTCTATGGCGCCCACTTCGCCGAGGATCTGGAAGACGCGGCGATGTTCGGCTGGGACGTGCCGGAAAAGCGCTTCGACTGGGCAGTGCTGCGCGACAACGTGCTGGCGGAAGTGGGGCGGCTCGAAGGCGCTTACACCGACACGCTGACCAATCATCAGGTCGAGATTTTTCCCGAGCGCGCGGTGCTGACCGGCGCCAACAGCGTCAAGCTTGCCTCCGGACGCGAAATCACCGCCGACAAGATATTGATCGCGACCGGCGCCCGGCCGCTGATGCCGGATATCGTGGGCATCGAGCATGCGATCAGCTCCAACGACGTGTTCCATTTGGAGGCGCTTCCCAAGCGGATCGCCATCGTCGGCGGCGGCTATATCGCCAACGAATTCGCCGGCATCTTCAACCAGTTCGGAACCCACGTAACGCTCATCAACCGTACCGACGTGCTGCTTCGCCATTACGACCAGCAGGTGGTCGACCGGCTGATGCAGATCTCGGTCCGCAAGGGCGTTGATTTCAAGTTCAACTCCAGCATCGAGCGGATCGAGAAGCTGGATGGCGGGCGGCTCAGGGTGACGATGACCGGCTGCGACGATATCGAGGCCGACCAATTGCTGTTCGCCGTCGGGCGGGTGCCCAATACCGATGCGCTGGGCTGCGACTCCGCGGGGGTGGAAGTTGCCGACAAGGGCGCGATCAAGGTCGATGCCGACAACTGCAGCTCGGTCGGTTCTATTTTCGCCGTCGGCGACGTCACCAACCGCGTGCAGTTGACGCCGGTCGCGATCCGCGAAGGCCAGGCGTTCGCCGACACTTTCTTCGGCAACACGCCGACCCAGGTCGATTACGGCTGCATCCCCTCGGCGGTGTTCAGCCACCCGCCGCTGGCCGCTGTCGGAATGACCGAAGGCGAGGCGCGCAACAAGCTGGGCAGCGTCAAGACCTTCACGTCGGACTTCCGGCCGATGAAGAACGTGCTCGCCGGCCGCAACGAGCGCTCGCTATACAAGCTGGTGGTCGACGGCAGCACCGACCGGATCGTCGGCATCCACATGATCGGGCCCGATGCGCCGGAAATCCTGCAAGCCGCGGCGATCGCTGTGAAGGCGCAGCTATCGAAGGCGGACTTCGACGCGACAGTGGCGCTGCACCCGACCATGTCGGAAGAACTGGTGCTGATGCGTTGATGGCGGACGCGGTCATCATCGGCGCCGGCCACAATGCGCTGACCTGCGCCTTTTACCTCGCGCGCAAGGGGATGAAAGTCACCGTTCTCGAAGCGTCGGACAAGGTCGGCGGGGCCGCGGTCACCGACGAATTCCTGCCCGGTTTCAGGAATTCGGCGGCAAGCTACACCGTCAGCCTGCTCCAGGCCAAGGTCATCCGCGACATGGAGCTCGAGCGGCACGGGCTGAAGGTGGTGCTTCGCAAGCGCGACAACTTCCTGCCCGGCGACGGCCAGTATCTGATGGCCGGGCGCAAGGGCCTTACCCGCAAGGAGGTCGTGCGGCTGAACCGCGAGGACGGGGCCGGATACGACCGTTACATAGCCGAGCTCGAGACCGTGGTGCCGCTGATCAAGAAGTGGATCCTGCGCTCGCCGGTCGAAGTCGGCGCGGGCGCGCGCGGCCTGGGCTCGCTGCTCAGCCTTGGCCGCGACCTGGTCGGGCTGTCGACGGCCGAGACGCGCACCATCCACGATTTCGCCACTCGAAGCGAAGGCGATATCCTCGACCGCCACTTCAAGGGTGACCTGATCAAGGCCTTGTTCGGCTTCGACGGAGTGGTCGGCAATTTCGCTTCGCCATATTCGGCCGGCACCGCTTACGTGCTGCTCCACCATCTGTTCGGCGAGGCCGCCGGGGTCGAAGGCGCGTGGGGCCATGCGATCGGCGGCATGGGCTCGATCACCCAGGCGATGGCGCGCGCAGCCCGGGAAAAGGGCGTCGACATCCTGCTCAACACGCCGGTCGAGGAAGTCATCGTCGAGCGCGGCCGGGCGGTTGGAGTCGTCGCCGGCGGCAAGGCGTGGCGGGCGGGCATCGTCGTCGCCGGGGTCAACCCGAAATTGCTGTTCGATCATCTGGTACCGCCCGGCGCGGTCGAGCCCGACGTCGAGAAGCGGATGCACGATTGGCAATGCGAGAGCGCGACCTTCCGGATGAACGTGGCGCTGTCCGAGCTGCCCAAATTCACGGCGTTGCCGAAGAAGGGCGACCACCTCACCGCCGGGATCATCATGGCGCCGAGCCTCGACTATATGGACAAGGCTTACCTCGACGCTCGGGTCAACGGCTGGGCCAGGCAACCGATCATCGAAATGCTGATCCCCTCAACCCTCGACCCGTCGCTGGCGCCCAAGGGCAAGCATGTCGCGTCGCTGTTCTGCCAGCACTTCCGCTTCGACCTCGGGCCGGGGCGGAGCTGGGACAAGGAGCGCGACAAGGCGGCGGACGCGATCATCACCACCGTAGACAATCATGCGCCGGGCTTCGCCAAGTCGGTGCTTGGGCGGCAGATCCATTCGCCGCTCGATCTCGAACGGCGGTTCGGGCTGATCGGCGGCGACATCTTCCACGGCAAGATGGGCATGGACCAATTGTTCAGCGCCCGGCCGATGATCGGCGCGGCCGATTACCGAATGCCGCTCGAGGGGCTTTATCTGTGCGGCTCCGGCGCCCACCCGGGCGGCGGCGTGACCGGGGCGCCCGGGCATAACGCCGCCCGCGCGATCCTCGCCGACCGGCGGCCGTGGGGCAGGCGCAAGCCATGACCGCGCCGCTCGCCGGGATTCGAGTGCTCGACCTCAGCCGGGTGCTTGCCGGCCCGTGGTGCACGCAATTGCTCGCCGACCTCGGCGCCGACGTCGTCAAGGTCGAGAAACCCGGGTCGGGCGACGACACCCGCCACTGGGGCCCGCCGTGGCACGGGAGGGATGGCGAGCGGGTCGCGGCTTATTTCCTGTCCGCCAACCGCGGGAAGAAGTCAGCGGCCATCGATATTGCGAGCGAGGAGGGCGCGGAGCTGGTGCGCCGGCTGGCCGGAAACAGCGACATCGTCGTCGAAAATTTCAAGGTTGGCGGGCTGAAGAGATACGGCCTCGACGCCGAGGCACTCAGGGAAGCGAACCCGCGCCTGATCGTCGCATCCATCACCGGCTTCGGCCAGGATGGACCCTACGCGCAGCGCGCCGGCTACGATTACATGATCCAGGCGATGGGCGGGCTGATGAGCGTTACCGGCCAGCCCGACGGAGCGCCGGGCGGTGGGCCGATGCGGGTCGGGGTCGCGGTCGCCGATCTGTTCACCGGGATGTACGCCTGCGTCGCCATCCTCGCCGCGCTTCACCGCCGCTCGGCTAGCGGCGAGGGTGGCCACATCGACATGGCGCTGTTCGACTCGCAGCTGGCGATGCTCGCCAACCAGGCGTCGAACGCGCTGATTTCGGGCGAAGACCCGCCGCGCCAGGGCAACACGCACCCCAACATCGTGCCCTACCGGCCGTTCGACACCGCCGACCAGCCGATCATCATCGCGATCGGCAACGACCGGCAATTCGCCCGGCTGGCGGAGCTGTGCGGGCATGCCGAGTGGGCCGCCGACGAGCGCTTCGCGAGCAATTCGGCGCGGGTCGCCAACCGCGATGCGATCGAAGCACTGGTCCAGCATGCGATAAGCGGTCGATTGGCCGCCGAGTGGCTCGAGGCGCTGGAGCAAGCGAACATCCCCGCCGGGCCGATCAACCGGATCACCCAGGCGCTTGGCGACGTGCAGGCGCAGCACCGCCGGATGGTCCGGACGGTCGGCGGACTTCAGCTGGTCGGATCGCCGGTGCGGATCGACGGCGAACGCGCCGATTCCGACCTGCCGCCACCGCGGCTCGGCGAGCATACCGACATCGTGCTTGAACAGCTCGGCGTGACAGCTGCCGAGCTCGGGCGCCTCAGGAGCGGCGGCGTGATAGCCTAAGGGCCGTCGTCAACCACTCCGGCGATCAGCACATCGAGCTGGTTCTGACACCCATTGCTGACCAGCACCTGGCCGGCGCCGACGACGTCGGTCGGTGCCTTGGCGACGGTGACGACGCTGATCCTGGCGATGTCGCTGATGCCGGACTGGGCAAGCTGGCTAGCCTTCGAGTCGCTCTTCGCCGTAGCGCGATTTGATGAAGCGACCGTGGGTTTCGAGCGCGGCGACGTCGGACCGGGCGAGCTTCAGCGAAATCTCCGACAGCGCGGCCCGCCCGGCGGACAGGCCCTCGACCAGCCGCTCGTTGACGGTCACCCCCTCGCCGTCGCGCTCGTCGCGAAAGCCAGCCGGGACCTGAAGGTAGCGGTCGACCAATCCGGGCAGATGGAGCGACATCAGCCGCCGCGCGTCCTGCGCCTCCGGGTCCAGCGTGTCGATGCGTTCGAGCGTCTGCTTGAGCGACGACAGCTGCGAACTGATCGCGTCGACCTCGGAGCGGGCAGGCCCCGGAAGCACCGCGCGGGTGCGGTAGAGATAGGAATCGAACCGCTGCACCATTTCGCCGTTGGGCAGGTCCGCCGACGGCGCCCGGCTGGCGGTCGGCCGCGACGGCAGGAACGCCATCGCCGCAGCGATTCCGATCGCCAGCCCGACCGCGGCGAGGAAGCCGAACATGCCGATCGGGGTAATCAGGCCGATCAGGATGGTGAGGATGCTGATCGCGCCGATGGCGATCCCGACCCGGGCCGCGCGGCGGCCGAAGTCGCTGTTGACGCGCTTGCGTTCGCGCCGAGCCGCTTCGCGCACCGACCCTTCCCGCTCGTCCAATGCGCGGGTAACTCGGTCGAACCGCGCAAGCGCGCGCCCGACCTTGTCGCTCACTTCGGTCATTTGCTCTCCAACGGAGTGAGCGGCGACGACGTCGGGCCCGACAGCCGCGCTTTGCCGACTCCCTCGGCGCGGGCGATATAGCCTTTCGACTTCTCGACCTCGGACGACAGGGTCTCGACCGTCTGCTTCATGTTGCCGAGCGCCTGGAGCTTGAACGCGTCGATCTGGTCCATGGTCTCGTAGATGTTCTGAAAGGCGCGCTGCAGCGTTTCCAGCGGGATCATCGACGACGCCGCCTGCTCGTGGATCGCGCCGGTCTGCGATTTGAGCATCTCGCCGGTGGTGTCGATCATGCCCGCGGTGGTGGTGTTGAGCGCGCTGATCTGCTCGAGTACCAGCCGTTGGTTGGTCAACGCCTGGGCGACGGTGACGGCGGTGCGAAGCGCCGCGACGGTGGTGGTCGAGGCGCGGTCCACCCCCTTCACCAGCTCGACATTGTTCTTCTTTACCAGGTCGAGGGCGAGATAGCCCTGCACCGTCACCGCCATCTGGGTGAGCAAATCGGTGGTCCGCTGGCGGGTGTAGAAGAGTGCGCTCTCACGAATTGCCTTGGCCTTGGCCGGCTCGCTCGAATCGAGCTCGTTGGCCTTGTCCTCAAGGCTCTTGTCGAGGCTTTTGGAGATGTGGACCATCTGCTCGAGCTTGTGCATCGTCTTCCACAGCTGCGCCCGCTCGGTGTCAATCGCGGCATTGTCCATCAGCAGCTCGTCCTTGCCCGATCCGAGCCGGTTGAGGATCGCCGAAATGTGAGTCTGCGAGCTTTGGTACTGGCGGAAATAATTGCGCATCTTGCCGCCGAACGGGACCAGGCCGAACAGCTTGCGGCCTGGCGTCAGCCGCCCGTTCTTGGCCGGGTCGAGCTTTTCGACCGTCATTCGAAGCTCGGTCAGATCGGCGCCGATTCCGGTGTCGCTGTCGATCGCTTTGACCGGCCGGTCGAGAAAGCGGTTGGACGCGCCGGCGGCCTCTCCGATCTCCTTGCGGCCCATGGCCGTCAGCTGGTCGACCTTGGCGCCGAACTCGGGGCTGTTGGAATCGAGCGCCGCAAGCTCTTCGACAAACTTGGCGACCTTCTTGTCTAGCTCGCTGGTTTCCTCGGTCTTGAGCGGGACCAGCCCGACGGCTTCGGCCGGTTGGATCGGCTGCAAGGCGTCGGGAGCGTCCAGCTTCAGCTTGGTCGCGGTTTTCATTCCTGGATCGGTGGCCATCTGTCTGTCCTTTACGGGCCTGAAACTTGTCGTCTCGACGGTGAACGGCGCCTCCGCCGGACGCAAGGGGCTTTCAAGGTGTATTATAGGTGCAACACGCAGCGGCGCAAGGGTGAAGACAGTTTCATTCACAGCGTTTTGTTAACCATGGAGCGCAACCAATCGCTCACTTTAAGCGGGCTAAACGGGCGGCCTGCGCCTGGAAGGCATGAGCAAACCAATGATCGGATTCATCAAACGCCTGTGCCGCGACCGCCGCGGCAACGCCTTGATCATCGTCGGGGCCGCGCTTCCGCTCCTGGTCGGCTCGGCCGGTCTGGCCGTCGACACGGTCCAGTGGGCGATGAGGAAGCGCCAGCTCCAGCGCGCCGCCGATAGCGCGGCCTTCGCGGGCGTTTATGCCAAGGTCGAGAACAACGCCGGCATGACGGACTCGCAGGCGGTCGCCGGCGACCTGACCAAGCACAACACCACCGGCATCACTTTGGTCAGCGGCCATCCGCAGATCGGCTACCCGACCTCCAGCGCTTATACCAACGGGGTCCAGGTGACGATCGCAGTCACCAAGTCGCTTGGCTTCTCGTCGATGTTCCTGTCGCAGGCGCCGATCATCACCGCGACCGGCACCGCGGCGCTGTTCGACGACGGCAATTATTGCGTGGTGGCCCTGGCGCTGACCGGAAGCGCGCTGCTCATCGGCGGCAGCTCCAACGTGGACATGGGCTGCGGCGCGATTTCCAACTCGACCGACCCGACCAATTCGGTGGTGGTCAACGGCAATGCCCACAATTTCGTCGCCAGCTCGGTTGCCGCGGTCGGGGGGATGCCGTCGGCGATCAACGGCGCGACCGATTTGCAGCCCTATCATATCGCCATGCAGGACCCGTATGCGAGCCTGCCGACGGCGGTCCCATCGGGCATGAACTGCACCAACTTCAACTCGCATGTCGTCAACACGCCTGGCGGCGGAAACAGCGGCGGCGTGACCATTTCCCCCGGCTGCTTCAGCAATTTCAACGCGGGCAATAATACCTACACTCTCCAGCCCGGCACCTATTATCTCAACAACACCGACCTCAGCTTGAACGGACAGACCCGCCTGGAGGGAACGGGCGTGACCATCATCCTCACCGGCAGCAGTCGCGGCAGCGTGTCGATGAACGGCAATTCGTCGATTTCGCTGACCGCGCCGACGACGGGCACCTATGCCAACATGCTGCTGATCCAGTCACCGAACGCCACCACCGGCAACAACAACACGATCAACGGCAACAACAATTCGATGCTCGACGGCGCGGTCTATTTCCCGAGTGGTGATCTGACGTTTACCGGTAGCTCGGCCGCGGCCACCCAATGCGCGATGATTGTCGCCTACACCGTGGAATTCACTGGCAGCTCAAACATCCAGAATGATTTGGTGCGGCCGGATGGTGAACCCTGCGTGGCAGCGACCCAGGTGCAGGGCAAGAAGATCAGGTTGATCGCATGATCCGCTCCCTGGTCATCTGCGAACGCGGCAACTCGTTCATCGAAATGGCAGTGGCCGCGCCGTTGTTCGTCGGCCTGCTGATCGGCATGGTCGATATAAGCCGCGGCGTTTCGACAAAGCTGCAGGTGGTCCAGGCCGCCCAGCGAACGGTCGAGCGGGTCCAGCGCAGCGGCTACAGTCAGGGGGACGTCCCTTCGCTCGAAACCGACGCTGAAGCCGCCGCCGGAACGGGGTCCGACGCCACCGTCTCGACATGGCTGGAGTGCGGCAGCAGCACGACAAAGCTGGCCTACACTGACAGCTGTTCGTCCGGCGAAGCTGCGCGATACGTTGGCGTATCGATCACCAAGCCGTTCACGCCGCTGTTCGGCACGCAATATTTCCTCGGCGCCAACTCCAACGGATCGTTCACCCTGACCGGTATTGCAGGGGTGAGAATCCAGTGACCTTCGTCCGCAAGCTGGCCGCCGACCGGGCGGGATCGTCCGCGATCGAGTTCGCGATCGCGGTCCCGGTCCTGGTGAGCTTCATCTGGGGCATCTTCCAGGTCGGCATTTTGTATCGAGCCAACGCCGGGATGCAACACGCACTCGGCGAGGCGGCGCGCTTTACGACCATCTTCCCGACGCCGAGCGATTCAGAGATCCAGACCAAAATCACGTCGGGCAAGTTCGGACTCGACAACGGGACGTGGAGCACGCCGACGATCACCACCGACACGACGGCGCAAACCAAGCTGATCAGCGTCACTTATTCGCAGCCGACCGACTTTCTGTTCTTCCCCGGTCCGACGGTGCCTCTGACCCGCTCCAAGCTGGTTTATCTCTCCACCTAGGCCTGCGGCGGGGCCTTGCGCTGGAAGAAGGCCTGGATCGCGCTTGCCACTTCCGCGCTCTTCAGCCGCCCGGTGAAGACTTTGCTTTCAAGCTCCATCCGCTCGACGATCTCGCTACTGCCGGCGCGCCGAAGCAGATCCTGAGTCGCCTGCAGCGCCTGAGTCGGTTTCGCCAGCAGCCGAGCGACGACGTCGGCCAGCGCCCCTTGCGCCGCTCCCTCGGCGACGATGTGGCTGACCAGCCCGGACTCGCGCGCTTCCGCCGCCCCGAAGCCTTCGGCCAGAAGCAGCCAGCTGGCGGCCCTGCGGCGCCCGGCTAGGCGCGGGATCAGCAGCGAGCTGGCCGCCTCCGGCACCAGCCCGAGATCGACGAACGGCATCGAGAAGCGGGCGCTGTCCTCGGCAATCACCAGGTCGCAGTGGAGCAGCATGGTCGTGCCGATGCCGACCGCATTGCCGTGGACCGCGGCGATCAGCGGCTTGGGGTTGAGCGCCAGCGCCCGAAGCAGCCGCATCACGGGGATATCCTCGGCGCGCGGCATCTCGGCCATGAAGTCGGCGAGGTCGTTGCCGGCGGTAAAGTCCTGGCCTTGCCCCCGGATCGTGATCAGCCGAACGTCTGCATCGGTGGCGGCGCTTTCCACGGCTTGCGCCAGCGCAGCGTACATTGCGACGGTGATCGCATTGCGCCGCTCGGGGCGGTCGAGAGTGATGGCGAGAACTCCGTCCGCCCGCTCGATCCGCACATGCTCGCTCATTCACGCTCTCCGAATCGAGTGACGACCGCCGATTGCGCGGCTATTGCCGTGGGCATTCACACAGCCAAGGGCCGCCCATGAAGTTCTTCGCCGATACCGCCGAAATATCCGAAATTCGCGACCTTGCCGCAACCGGCCTGCTCGACGGGGTGACCACCAACCCGTCGCTGATCCACAAGACGGGCCGCGATTTTCTGGAAGTGGTGCGCGAGATCGCCGGCGTCGTCGACGGCCCGGTATCGGCCGAGGTCGTCGCGCTCGATTTTGACGGGATGATGCGCGAGGCCGAGGTGCTTCGCTGCATTGGCGAGAACGTCACCATCAAGGTGCCGCTGACGCCCGACGGGTTGAAAGCGTGCAAGGCGCTGACCGGCGAAAAGACGATGGTCAACGTCACTTTGTGCTTCTCGGCGGCGCAGGCTTTGCTCGCTGCCAAGGCGGGCGCAACCTTCATCTCGCCGTTCGTCGGCCGCCACGACGACGTCGGCTTCGACGGCATGGCGCTGATTGCCGACATCCGCATGATCTACAACAATTACGATTTTGAGACGCAGATTCTGGTCGCCAGCGTCCGCCACCCGATCCACGTCGTCGAAGCGGCGAAGATCGGCGCCGACGTGATGACCGCGCCGCCCAAGATCATCCACCAATTGTTCAAGCACCCGCTGACCGACGCCGGAATCGCCGGTTTCCTCAAGGACTGGGAAGCGACCGGGCAAAAAATCGGCTAGGGCGGCTCACCCGAGCGAGGGGGCGTCGGCTGGGCTCGCGATTTCGCCCCGCGGTTCAACCAATTGACTGCTGACGCTGGCCCGGCAAGCCTGTTACAATGCCCGCGTGGAGAATGGTAAAGCATGCACCCGAGGCACATCCTGCTCTGTTGCGCACTGCTGGCTATGGCGGGTGGGAGCGCCTGCGCGATGAACCCGCCGGCCCGCGCCGATGTTGAATGCACGGTGCAAGCCGGGGAGCTTCTGCCCCCGGAGTCGGGCGGCGTGGAGGCTCTGTGTGCTGACATGAAGGAGGCAATGGTCGAGTTGGGCGCGGGGCCAGCCACAGTCTCAGTGACGGTCGTTTCGCCATATGCGCTCGCGGCCAACGTGACTGTCGACGGCCAGGCCTTGCCCGAGATCAGGCTGGCGCGGTCGGATCGGGCACTCGATCGCGCGTCGTTTCAACGGCTCGCCCAGTCCATCGCTGCGGCTTCGAAGGCCGCTCGGCAACCATGACCGCATCGGATTAGCTTTGTATCTGTTCAGTTTAGCTTAGGGTCGGTTGTGCTTTAAGGTCTATCGAATCGGCAGCCGCGACAAGTTCGCGCGGGTGCATAACCATGGGCGGGGACGGCAATGGTAGATATTCGGGGTGATGCGTCGACGAACGCAACGATCAGCGTCGGCGGCAAAGTTGCGGGCACGCTCGAAGTCGTTGGCGACCACGACTGGTTCAGGCTCCAGCTGGCCGCGGGTCAGCAGATCACCATCCTGCTGACCGGCCTGACCCTCGAAGATCCCTATCTGCGGATCCGAGACTCCGCGGGCAACATCATCTTCGAAAACGATGACATCAGCGCGGGCGCCATCACGGATTCCAGGGTCAGCTTTACCGCTCCCTCGAGCGGGACTTTTTACGTCGACGTCGGTGCCTGGAACGAAGGCTATGCCGGCACTTATGAGTTGAGCGTGGCGCCTTACACGCCTCCGCCCGAGTGGAGCATCGACCAGGTCGCTGACTTCCTGGCTAACGGCGCCTGGAATGGCGACAGCCATCCGTTCGCCGCCACTCAGGGGGGCACGATCACGGTCAACGTCACCGCCCTCACGTCGGCTGGACAATCCCTCGCCCTGCAAGCGCTCACTTTGTGGTCGGACATTACCGGCATCACCTTCGTCCAGGTTACGACCGGCGGCCAGATCGTCTTCGACGACAACCAGGAAGGGGCCTTCTCCGAAAGCATCTGGGCCGATGGACTCACAACCTCGTCGTTTATCAACGTCTCGACGCAGTGGATTGCCGATTACGGCACCACCATCGGCGGCTATGGCTTTCAAACCTACGTCCACGAGATCGGCCATGCGCTTGGCCTCGGGCACACGGGATATTACAACGGCACGGCCGATTTTTTCAGCGATGCGCTGTTCGCCAACGACGGCTGGCCGACCAGCATCATGTCATACTTCGACCAAAGGGCCAGCAGCTACTTTTCAGATCGAGGATTCTCCGTCGCCTTAGCCGGCACCCCGATGATCGGCGACATCGCAGCGATGCAGCTGCTCTACGGTTTGTCCACGACCACCCGGACGGGAAACACCACCTACGGGTTCAATTCCAACTCCGGCCGGGTCTCATTTAACGCCAGCCTGCATCCCGACATCGCCTATACCGTCTTCGATAGCGGCGGCATCGATACGCTAGATTATTCCGGTTTTTCCGCCAACCAGCTCATCGACCTTGCGGCCGGATCCTTCTCCAATGTCGGTGGACTCACGGGCAACGTCTCCATCGCGTGGAGCACAGCTATCGAGAACGCCATCGGCGGCAGCGGCCAAGACGAACTGCGCGGGAATGATCTGGCGAACGTGCTGAGCGGCGGCGCCGGAGCCGACGGCATCTACGGGTTTGGCGGAGACGATACGCTCGTCGGCGGCTCCGGCGACGACAGGCTTGCAGGAGGAGACGGCTTCGATACCGTCGATTACTCCAGTGCGTCCGCGGCAATAACCGTGGACGGTCAGATGGTCAGCTCAAGCGCCGGAGGGAACGCCGCCGGCATCGGCACGGATCGTTTATTCGACATCGAACATGTGATCGGCAGCCCGTTCGGCGATACGATCAGGGCGGTCGGCGAGAACCTGCGCCTCGAAGGCCGTGGCGGGAACGACCTGCTTCAGGGCAGCTATGGGGCAGACGATCTGCTCGGCGGCGCCGGTAATGATCAGCTCATCGGCGGTGACGGCACCGACCGGCTCGAAAGCGGGCTTGGCACCGACACGCTGACCGGCGGCGGCGGCGGCGACAGTTTTCGCGGCACGGCGGCCGAGCTCAGCGGCGACACGATCACCGATTTTTCCGCCGAGGACCGGATTGTCATCACCGGCGCCAACCTTGCGAGCTTCACCTATTCTCTGTCGGGCTCGACCCTGACCTATTCGGGCGGATCGCTGACGTTGAGCGGCGGGGTGACGGGCACGCGAATTTCAACGGCGACGGCCGAAGGCGGGGTCCAGCTGACCTTAAGCAATGACCCGCCGCCACCACCGCCGCCACCGCCACCGCCACCGCCACCGCCGCCGCCGCCGCCGCCTCCTCCGCCTCCGCCACCGCCACCGCCGCCGCCGCCTCCTCCTCCTCCTCCTCCTCCGCCACCTCCGGTGAGCAGAGCCAAGTTGATCCTGACCGAGCCCGGCCAGGACATCGACATCGGCGGCAATGTCGCGATCTTCGGCACCACCGCTTCCGGCGAGGTGATGACCATCCTCAACGGCACCATCAGGCTCGACGCCTCGTTCAACGCCGGCGGCGACACGGTGGTGCTGCCGGGAGCAGCCGGGTCGTACACCGCAACGCTATCGGGATCGTTCGTGACGATATCCGGCGGCGACATCAGCATCGCCATTCCGGTCGGCGTTGCCGGGCTTGCCGTGCAGTTCGGCGATTCCACGCGCACGCTGCGCGTCGACACCGGCAGCGGCCAGGTCATGCTCGGCACTCAGCCGGTCACCTCTACCGCCCAGCCAGTGGCGCCGTCGGGCCCGCCCCTGGTCGATGCGGCGGAAGCGGGTCCCGAGAGCCTGGCCAAGCTGATCCTGACCGAGCCCGGCCAGGACATCGACATCGGCGGCAATGTCGCGATCTTCGGCACCACCGCTTCCGGCGAGGTGATGACCATCCTCAACGGCACCATCAGGCTCGACGCCTCGTTCAACGCCGGCGGCGACACGGTGGTGCTGCCGGGAGCAGCCGGGTCGTACACCGCAACGCTATCGGGATCGTTCGTGACGATATCCGGCGGCGACATCAGCATCGCCATCCCGGTCGGCGCGGCAGGCCTGTTGGTCGAGTTCGGCGACGGCTTGCGCACGCTTCATTATGACACTGCCAGCATGCAGGTGATGCTGGGCGCTCAGGCGGTCACCTCGACCACAGAGCCGGTGGAATCCTCGGCGCAATCCAATGCATCCTCGTTCGCGGATGAGGATGGGACCGACAAAAATGCCGGCGACTCGCAGTCCTACGCAATCTCACTCGATGACATCGTCGGAAGCTCGTGGGGAGTTATCGGACCGGACCTCGACGGGCTTCGCCAGCATGACGCTTATCTCTCGATGGACCTTGCCGGCGGGACCGAGCTCCAGCGCGTCGATTTCAATGAGAGCTTCTACTTCGGATAGCACCTGTGCACGGCCGATCGGTTGCTGACCGGTTTCCCCTAGTTGTGCGAGGCGAACACGCGCGTCTTGCCGGCCTTGTCGAACAAGATAGTCTGATAGGCTTGCGAGTGGCCGCCATGCTCCATTCCGGGCGAACCCGTAACCATGCCGGGGACCGCAAGGCCGACCGCCTTCGGCCGCTCGGCGAGCAGGCGCTTTATGTCGGCGGCAGGCACGTGACCTTCGATAACGTAGCCACCAATTTCCGCAGAGTGGCAGGAACGGAGCTTGTCGGGAACGCCGAGGCGGCGTGCGATTGGGCCGACGTCCTGGACGTCTCGCGCAGTGACCGCGAAGCCCGCCTTTTTGATGTGCTCGATCCACTTGCTGCAACAGCCGCAGGCGGCGTTCTTGGTCACCGCGAGCGTGGCGGCCATAGCGGTGCCGGCGCTAGCCAGCAGGGCGAAGGGGGCAACAGCGATCATCAGTTTACGGCGGAGCATTGGGAGGCCTCCATGTGCGGAAAATATGCGTCCCGTTTACCATGGACAGCTTTACGCAGGCTGACCAGAGGCAGGGGCATCCGCCGACCGACGCCGGAATAGGCGGCTCCCCCAAGGACTGGCAAGCAACCGGCCAGAGGATTTGACCGGAGGGGCCGGGGACGGACGCAGGCGAAAATCCGCCACTGCTCGTAATCCCCCTCGTCCTTCTCGAGATCCTGGTTGCTGCTCGGTGAGCGTACAACTCCCAGATCGACCTACAACTCGCAGCTAATGTCCGCTTTTGGTGGAAAGCGGACATTCATGGGAGCCTACGCGAACGTCATCATCTGTAGAGACGACATCATGGTCTCCTCCAATCCTAGCGCCGGGTCCTTCGCGCCGCCCAGTGCCTGTTGCTGCGCTGTAGTCGCGTCGTCGATGCTCACGAGCAGGTGGTAGTTTTCAGGCGAACCACCATCAGTGCCGTTTTGACTGCTTTCAATGGCTATGTAGTACGTGCCGGATTCCGGTGCCTCGAAGGTAAGGAAGGAATCAAAGTCTGAAGAGGTGCCCACGTCCAGCGTATCACCGTTGTCATTCTCTGCGACGACATTGCCCGCCGAATCCATGAGGAAAATGACGGAGTCCAAGCCTGAATCCACGTCCGGGTCAAAATTGCCGTCGACATCCAGCGTGATCGTTTCGCCTGCCTCGAGGAAAATCGCGAACACATCGACGTCATTGTTGTCCTCTATTTGCCCGCGCAATTCTACGGAGGGTGCGCTGGGATCGGTGAGGTTTGGATCGTCGGGCGAGCTCTCCAGCAGCGCTCTGTCAATTTGATCCGCCGTTTCGAGGGTGTCGTTCGACTCCGTCTCGAGGAGAACGTTAGTGCCGAAAGGCGATTGCGGAAGCTCTCCTACAGGCTGAGCTGTACTTGTAATTGTCAGCTGACCCAACGTTGCCGCGCCAGTACTTGTATTGATCTGTAGGATGAGAGTCGTATCGCCGAACTGGATTGACGTTCCAGCGGTCCCAACCGGTATGGAAACGGAGACACCGCTAGAAGCAATAATCGCCTGTGATCCGGAAAGGCGCACGGTGTATGTTCCGGAGTCGCCGGGCAGCACGATCGTGTCACCACCAGCATTGAAAGAGGCGTCCAGAGAAATATTCCCTCTGGTGACCGTTATTACCTCTCCGCCTGAACGGGTCCCGATGACGGTGACAGTGCCGCCTACATCAACGTCCTCACCCGGTGTGGTAAGTGTCAGCCGTGCCATAAATGATTCCCTCAGAGCTCGAGTCGGGAGCATTGCTCATCTGGCGCATTTAGTAAAGGTTACAGACTCTTGTGCCCGCAGGGGCGCAGTGCGGACATGGGCCCAACGGCCGCAATGGGTCGAAAGCAGACCTAAGCCGCTAATGCCTGGAGTGGGGCGAAAGCAGATATTTGCGGCCGTTGTAGGAAATTAACCGCGCTGGGGTTACAATCCTCCGCAATGGGACAGCTGATCCAGTTCGAAGAACATGCGGTAGCGCGGCTTCGCGAGCGGCTTGGCGCGGCCGAGGAGGCGAACCAGGATCTGATCGCTTTTGCCCGCGGCCACTCTGGCGCGGTGACCTCAATCCACGCCGCGGTGCTCGCCGCGATGGAGGCGGATTCGGTTGAGACCTTGCTTCACGTCATCGCCCAGGAATGGCCGCTGATCCTGGGCATCGACGCGGTCGCCGTCGGGCTGATCGTCGGCGACAAGGGCTTTCGCGCCGACGGCAACGGCATCCAGGCGGTCGAAGCCTCGTTCCTGTCGCGCCAGCTGACCGAGCTTGCTCCCGTTGAAATGCGCACCGTCGAGCGCGGCCATCCGTTGTTCGGTCCGGCCTGCGATCTGATCTGCGCTGAGGCGCTGATCCGGGTTGACTGCAACCCGCCGCTGCCGTGCGGGGTTCTCGCGCTTGGCCAGAGGGCGGCTCTCTCGCTCGACGCGCGCCACGGGTCCGAGCTGCTGCTGTTCCTCGGCCGCTCGGTTGCGGCTATCATCCACCGGTGGCTCGCCCAAAACTAACCGGCTGTCTTGGTGTCCTGCTGATCGCCGCCTGTTCTTAGCAGCAGCCTGTCGTTATCGACGGGTCCAGCGAACAATCGTTCGAGCAGACCACCGTCGCGGCCCGGCGGCAGCTGCCCGCTTCCGACCGGATCATCTTCGACCGAGCCTTGCGCACGGTGAACGGCCGGCGGTTGGCCAATCGTGACTCCGCGGCGCTGGCGAGGGTTACCTTTGACGAGATGACTGCGAGCGAAATCGCCGCCGACCAGCGACACCGCGACTAGCGCCCGCCAACGAGCCGCTGGACGCAATCGGCCAGCGCTCTTATCTGGCTGGCACAAAGTGGAAGGACGCGAATGACCCAGTTCAACGACCGCGAGCGCGCTTTCGAGAGCAAGTTCGCGCATGACGAGGAAATGAATTTCCGAATCATCGCCCGCCGCAACCGGCTGCTGGGCGAATGGGCGGCGCGCAAAATGGGGCTGTCCGAAGAGGAGACCGTATCTTACGCCAAGGACGTGGTCCGAGCCGACTTCGAGGAAGCAGGCGACGAGGACGTGATCCGCAAGGTGCTGGGCGACCTCACCGGCGCCGGAATCGAAATCGACGAGACCGAGATCCGCGCCGCGCTCGAGCACAAGAGCGTCGATGCCAAGCGGCAGATCATCGAGGCGACGAATATCTGATGGCGATGCCGGCGAGCGAGATCGAGCGTCTGATCCGCGAGGCGATCCCGGACGCGCAAGTGACGATCACCGACCTTGCCGGCGACGGCGACCATTATGCCGCCAGGGTGGTCAGCCCGGCGTTCTCGGGGGTAAGCCGGGTCAAGCGCCACCAGCAGGTTTATGCCGCGCTGGGCGGCCGGATGGGCGGGGAATTGCACGCGCTGCAGCTGCAGGCTGTAGCGCCCGAGGAGATTGCCAGTGACTGACGGTAAAGAGCGGATCGACGAGATCGTCCGCAAGCACGACGTGGTACTGTTCATGAAGGGGACGCCGCTGTTCCCGCAATGCGGCTTTTCGGGCCGGGCGATCTCCATCCTTGATCATCTGGGCGTCCCGTTCGAGACGGTCGACGTGCTCCAGGACCAGGAAATACGGCAGGGGATCAAGGCGTATGGCGACTGGCCGACCGTCCCCCAGCTGTACGTGAAGGGCGAGTTCGTCGGCGGGTCCGATATCATGATGGAAATGTTCGAAAGCGGCGAGCTCCAGCAGCTGGTCGCCGCCCCCGCCCAATAAGCCACCCACAAACAAAAAGGACGGCGAAGCGGGACCAGAGAAACCGCGACACCGTCCTTTTCATTGGCGTGGAACCAAGTGGACGCTTTCTATGAAGCAACCAGCGTGCCAAATGCAGCAAATTGCAGTTTTGCGGGAATTATTCGCCCGGTCCACCAGCGCCGCGGCGAGCAAGCGTAAAGTTTTCCGACACTGCTTTCTGGGCCGGCGCGTTGGCGTTGGCACCTTTGGACGCGGTGCGGAGTTGACCCGGCAATGAACCGTCCCGACCGCCGCACCTCGCAACTGATTTGCGACCTGACGCAGAGCTGGTCGTCGGTCGGCGGCGGCGTCAAATCCTATCTCAAGCATAAGCGATCGCACATCCTCGAGCGCACCCCGCACCGGCATTTGCTGGTCATTCCCGGCGCCGACGACAAAGTGGAGGAGGATGGCCGAGCGATCACCGTCACTATCGCTTCGCCGCGAGTCCCGGGAAGCCCGCATTACCGGCTACTGCTGCGCAACGGCGCGGTGCGTTCGGCGCTCAAGCGCTTCAAGCCCGACCTGATCGAATGCCAGGACAGCTATAATTTGCCGTGGGCGGCGATCGCCCACCGCAAGCGCCACCCCAAAACCGCCTTGGTCGGCGGCTATTTTACCGACTTTCCCAACGTCTATGTCGAGCGGCCCTTCGCCAGGTTCATCGGCCGCGGCCTGGCGTCGGCCTGCGGGCGGGTCTGCTACCGCTATTGCGGCGCCCTCTACCGCCGCTTCGACGCGGTCTATGCGCTGAGCGAGAATGGCGGGCTTGCCGAGCTTCGCGCCAACGGCGTCGACAACGTCACCACCGTGCCGCTAGGTGTCGAGCTCGGCGAGTTCCGGCCCGAGCGCCGCGATGCCTCGCTTCGCCGCTCGCTTGGAGTGGGCGAGGACCAGCCGCTGCTGATCTATGTCGGCCGGCTCCACGTCGAAAAGAAGGCCGACGTCGTGGTCGATGCGTTCCGCCGGGTGCCCGAGGCGCTTGGCGCGAAGCTGGTGTTGCTGGGCGAAGGCACCATGCGCGAGCAATTCGCCGAGTTGGGCGACCCGCGGATCGTCATGCCCGGCTATGTAGGCGACCGAAGCGAGCTCGCGCGGTGGCTGGCAAGCGCCGACATTTACGTGTCCGCCTTCGCCCAGGAAACGTTCGGCGTGTCGATCGTCGAGGCGCAGGCGGCGGGCCTGCCGGTGGTCGGCGTTGCCGGCGGGGCGTCGCTCGACCGGGTGAGCGAGGAAGTCGGGAGGCTTGGCCCGGTCAACGATGCCGAAGCCATGGCCCGCAACATCGTCGATGTGTGGTCGGGCGACCGCAAGCGAATGGGCGAGGCGGCGCGCGAGCGCGCTCTGGAGTTCAGCTGGGACCGCACCTTCGAAATCCTGTTCAGCGAAGTCTATCCGCTGGCCTTCGCCAACCGCCGGGCAGCGGTTGTTCGCGCCGCCGCAGGCTCGCTGGTCCGGGGCGCCGCGTCTTAGCCGTTCAGCGGGTGTATTGTCCGCGCGCGACAGCACGCGGCAAGACGAAAAGGGGACATTCGTGACTCGATTGAGCATCGTTTTGGGCGCTTTGGTATTGGCCATGCCCGCGCTCGCTCTGGCGCGGCAGGACGCGCCGGTGCCGGCCCCGACCGCCGACGATTCCAAAAGCTTCGATCTCTCCCGTACCAAGATCGCCCAATGTCCGGGCGAGCGGTTCGATTTCGAGGTCGCAGACCAGGCCTCGGCCAAGGGCACCAAGGTCGCCCTGTGCAGCAACCCGGGCGCTTCGAAAGACGATGTGGCGGCGATGCTTGAAAGCGCCATCCGTCAGCTCGAGTCGACCGATCGGATGAGCCCCGAAAACCGCGACCAGATCGTCGCGCAAATCCGCGCCAGGCCCGTCGAGATCCTGGCTCACTAGCCAGCCCGTGCTTTCCCGAAGCGAGCGTCCATGGCACAGACGCCGCCGTGGACGCCCCTTACGCATCGTTGGAACCGCTCGAGCCAGGCATTGCCCGGCTGCTCGCGCATAATCCGTCGGCTTTCACTTTCACCGGCACCCAGACCTATTTCGTCGGGACGCGCGAAGTCGCGGTGATCGACCCCGGCCCCGACTTGCCCGACCATGTCGAGGCGATCGTCGCCGCTGTCGGCGAGCGGCGGCTCGCGGCGATCCTGTGCACCCACACCCACCGCGACCATAGCCCGGCCGCGGCGCCGCTGGCGGAGCGGACCGGCGCGCCGATCATCGGTTGCGCGCCGCTGGCGTTGGAAACCGTTGGCCCACGGGCCGATACGGCGTTCGACGGCGCCTATCGGCCCGGCCGGGTGCTGGCGGACGGCGAGTCCATCACCGTCGACGGCGGGACCATCACCGCAGTGGCGACGCCCGGCCACACGTCCAACCATTTGTGCTTCGCGGTGGAGGGCTCGGGCGCGTTGTTCAGCGGCGACCATGTGATGGGCTGGTCGACCACCGTCGTCGTCCCGCCCGACGGCGACATGGCCGATTACATGCAGAGCCTGGAGAAGCTTCGCCGGCGCGACGACAGGGTGCTTTACCCGGCGCACGGGCCGCCGGTGACCAAACCGAAGCAATATCTGCGCGGGCTGATCGGCCACCGGTTGCAGCGCGAGAAGCAGGTGCTGCAGCTGGTCGGGGAGGGGCGATCGACCATTTCCGAAA
This sequence comes from Sphingomicrobium sp., assembly GCA_037721775.1. Lineage (GTDB taxonomy): Bacteria > Pseudomonadota > Alphaproteobacteria > Sphingomonadales > Sphingomonadaceae > Sphingomicrobium. The sequence continues at coordinate 80,863 of JBBJOG010000003.1, forward strand.
TCGTTGCGGCGGCTTATCCCGGGCTTGACCCGCGGCTGGTCGCGGCGGCGGGCGGATCGGTTCTCGCGCATCTCGTAGACCTCGAGCGGCGCGCCAAGGTTGAGGCAAGGGATGATCAATGGCTGAAGACATGACTCAACCGCGCAAGTCGCGGATCGCGATGCTGATTGTACTGGCGGTGATCATCACGCTGCTGGGAGCTTTCATCTGGAACCGCCAGCAACAGCAGCAGCGCGAAGAGGAGCTCGCGCAGGCTCAGGGGTTGGTGAAAGTCCTGTCCGCTACGTTTGAAAAGCAAAATGCGCTCAAGGTCGGCGAGGTCGGCGGTACACTCGACGTGACATCGATCGATCCCGGCCGGTTTGACTTTCTGCGGTCAGCCCAGAAGGTGAAGCTGCCCTACTCGATCGATTATACCGTCGATTTGTCCAGGATGACGCCCGACCAATATCGTTGGGATCGTAAAAGCCGCACCTTGGTGGTCGAAGCGCCCAACGTGGTGGTCGGTCGACCGAATATCGACGAATCTCAGCGGCAAACATTGGCGACCCAAGGTATTTTCGTTTCACGGCGCGCCGCAGACAATTTGAGTCGACGCGCGGCGACGCAGGCGAACCGCGCGGCGATTGCTGAAGCGAATAAGCCGACCCATATCAATCGGGCGCGCGAGAATGCTCGGGAAGTGATTGCCGCGATGCTTAGGACGCCGCTGGAAGTGTCTGGGATTGACGACGTCAGGGTCGTCGTCCGTTTCCCCCAAGACGGCGTTCGTGACTCCGAACGATGGGACGTCACCCCGTCGATCGCCGAAGTACTCGCGGAACAGCGTTAAGCCGCCGAACGGATGTGACGCAGCGTCTCGGACCAAGAAGGAAGATCGATGACCGCGCCTATCACCAGCCTCAAGGGGCTCGACCTGCTCGGGGAGATCCAGCGGCTCAAGGTTGAGCGCAACGCGATCATCCTCGCCCATTATTATCAGAAGCCGGAAATCCAAGATCTCGCCGATTTCGTCGGCGACAGCCTCGATTTGTCGCGCAAGGCGGCGGCGACCGACGCGCAAGTGATCGCATTTTGCGGGGTCCGATTCATGGCCGAGACCGCCAAGATTCTGTCGCCCGAAAAGACCGTGATCCTGCCCGACATGGACGCCGGCTGCAGCCTAGAGGATTCGTGCCCGCCCGACCAGTTCAAGGCGTTCCGCGAGGATCACCCCGACCACATCGCGCTGACCTACATCAATTGCTCGGCGGCGGTAAAAGCGCTGTCGGACATCATCGTCACGTCGAGTTCGGCGCAGGTCATCCTCGACCAGATCCCGGCGGACCAAAAGATCATCTTCGGCCCCGACCGGCACCTGGGCGGTTACCTCGCGCGAAAGACCGGCCGCGACATGCTGCTGTGGCCCGGCATCTGCATCGTCCACCAGGCGTTTTCCGAAACCGAGCTATTGAAGCTGAAGGCCGAGTATCCGGGCGCCCCGGTCGCCGCTCACCCGGAATGCCCGCCGCACATCATCGAGCATTCGGACCATGTCGGCTCGACCCGCTCGATCCTCGACTTCGCGCTGAGCTCGCAGGCGCAGACCATCCTGGTGGCGACCGAACCGCACATCATCCATCAGATGGAAAAAGCGGCGCCGGGCAAGACCTTCATCGGGGTGCCCGGCGGCGACGGCAACTGCAATTGCAACATGTGCCCATACATGGCGCTCAACACGCTCGAAAAGCTCTACGTGAGCTTGCGTGACCTCCAGCCCCGCATCGAGCTCACGCCCGAGGTGATGGACGCCGCCCGGGTGCCGCTGGAACGGATGCTGGAGATGGCCGGGCGCACCGTCGGGCAGGGCGACGTGGGACGGCCGCTTATCGACCCGCGGATCAGCGGCGACTAGGCGGCGGGTTGCTGATCGATGGCGGCACCGCCTGGGCGTCGATGGTCGCGGCGCCCGCGTGATGCTTGTCGAGGTGACGCTTGATGATGCGCAGGTTGCGGGTGTTGGAGCGGAAGAAGAAATCGGGGATAGCGCCGACCAAGGGGATCATACCGAGCAACCAGTCGATCCCGATGTTGCCCCCCATCCTCGCCATTTGCGACTTGGACATGCCGAGGTTGCGCGCTTCCCAGGCGAGGTAAGCGCCGATCGCCGCTGCCGCCGTGGGGCCGAGGAACGGGATAAAATCGAAGATGACGTCGAGCCCGACCGGACGGTTGATGCCTGGCACCACGACCAGCCGCTCCATCACGCGTTCGAGCCCCTCGACTCGTCGGCGGACCGACCCGGGGTCTGTCGCAAGCGCGGCAAAGCGCGGGTTCGGGTTGCCTGGATCTGCCATCATTCTCCGCGGGTGAGCCGCTCTTCCAGTCCGGTGAGCGTGTGGATCGCGAAGCGGTTCCCGGCAAAGCCGCTGACCCGGCCAGAAACCAGCGACCAGCGGATCGGCGCGGCGAGCGGGATGAACAGCTGCAGCGAGTCGATCCGCCGCGAGGCGTCGAGCAGCAAGGCGCTGCGCTGCGCCTGGATCGGAGTGACCCGCGCGCCATCCAGAAGCTCATCGACCTGCTCGTCGCAAGCCGCGGCGACGCCGCAGCGGAACCGGCGCAGGAACCAGGCGGGCGAGGTCGACGGCGCGACTTCGTCGACCAGCTTGAGGTCGGCGGCGGATGCCTTTTCGGCAGGCTCGACGCTGATTCCGATGACGCCCCAGTCGGCGCGCAGCCGGTCGAGCAACAGCTTGGCTCCGGCACCGTCAGGCAGCGCGATGCGGATAATTGGGGGCTCTTCGCCAAACAGCCGGCGAACGGTCGCGGTGAGATCGAGACGCCGTTCGGCCAATGGCGTCGTCACCCACGGTTGCGGCGCGGGATCCGGGATGTTGGCGAGGCCCGGCTCCAGCACCGTCGCCCGCGGCGCCAGGCCGGGCACGGTGAACGCGCCGAGCAGCGCGTCGCGGTCGATCGCCTGGCTGAGCAACTGCCGCACTTCGGGTTCGGCAAGCGGTCCGCCGGCGCGCGCGGGGATCAGTCCGAACAGGCCCGAAGCCGGGTCGAATTGAAGCGCCCGGCGCGGCAGCTTGGCCGCTTGCGCGATGGGAAGGTCGTTGAAGGTCCCGCCGATCACCAGGTCTGCGCTGCCCGCCACGAACTGCTCGACCGAGACCCTGGCCGTCGCGCCTCGAAGCCGGAGCTGCTCGCCACGGGTCTCTTCCTCGTCGGGCGCCGCCACGTCGCGCGCGAGCTGCACGACATTGCCCTCGCGGGCCAGGCGGAACGGGCCGGCGCCTTCGTCGCGGTATATGAGCGCAAACTCGGGCTGGGCGAGCAGCTGCAGCAATTCGGGGCGCGCCGAGTGGAGCCGGATTTCGAGTACCCGATCGGTCATCGGCACGATTTCGTCGATTGCGGCGAACGCGTCCTTGAGCCGGTTCTTGCTGGCCGGCGCAATGTTGCGGCGAAGCAGCCGCGCGACCTGCTCGGCCGTGACCTTGCGCCCGTTCGGCCATGATGTGCTGGCCAGCCGGAAGATGTAGCTCAAGCCGTCGTCGCTGACGTTCCAGGTTTCGGCCAGCCCCGGTTCGACCAGACCACGGGCATCGAAGCGGACCAGCCCTTGCGCGGTGCTGGCGAGGAGCAGAGCGTCGCCGGCGCCGACCGGCGCTTGCGACGGATCGCTAATGCCCGGGACGCCGCCGATCACCAGCACCTCGACGGTGCCGTCGGACCCGCGATCGCAGCCCGATCCAAGCGAGGCGAGTGCGGCAAGCGCGAAGCAGAGCGCGCTGCGGATGATGAGCGGCCGCATGCCGGGCAGCTTTAGCTGCAATTGGCCGTTCAGCAACCGTCTGGCTAATTCGCTCGAGCTGTTTTACAGGGCTAAGACAGCTGGCGCGCCGACGAGGGACCTCAAGTGGCGGATTACGACGGGATCTGGAGCCGCAACGGCCTCAATGTCGAAGATTTGCCCGATCCGCTGGGAGCCGCGCCGCCGCCGCAAGTCCCGGCCGAGGGCGAGCCCCAGCCTCCGCGCAAGCCGTCGCGCTGGCGCCGGGTCAGGCTCGGCTTTTACATAGTCTCGGCAGTGCTGCTGCTGACGATAGTGTGGCTGATCGTCACCGCACCCTTGTCGCGGGCGCTCGAGCCGCTGCCCGACCCGGCGATGCTGTTCCTTTCCGAGGAGGGCCGGCCGATCGCCCGGCGGGGAGCGATCAAGGAGGCGCCGGTCGAGGTCGACAAGCTCGACCCGCTGACGCCCGCCGCCTTCGTCGCCATCGAGGACCGCCGCTTCCATCGCCACTGGGGCATCGATCCCCGAGGTATCGGCCGCGCCTTCGTCACCAACGTGCGCGCGGGCGGCGTGAAACAGGGCGGCAGCACGATCACCCAGCAATTGGCCAAGACCAGCTTCCTGTCGTCCGACCGAAGTCTGAAACGCAAGGCGCAGGAGGTGATCATCGCCTTGTGGCTGGAATCATGGCTGACCAAGGAAGAAATTCTGTCGCGCTATCTGTCGAGCGTATATTTCGGCGATGGCGTTTACGGCCTCCGGGCCGCGTCGCGCCATTATTTCGACCGGGCACCCGAGCGGCTAACGCTCGCCCAGTCGGCGATGCTCGCCGGCGTCGTCCAGGCCCCATCGCGGCTGGCGCCGACCAACAACCTCAAGCTTGCGCAGGCGCGAAGCCGTCTGGTCCTCGCGGCGATGGCCGACACCGCCGTGATCGGCGCCTCGCGCGCCCTCTCGACCAAATCGGCGCGGCCGGTCGCCAGGCCGGACAAACTGCCGACCGGGACCTATTTTGCCGATTGGGTCGCGCCTGCCGCGCAACAGGCGTTCGATGCCGAATTCGGGCAAATCAGCGTCGACACCACCCTCGATCGTGACCTGCAGCGGATTGCTGTCCGCGCCATCACAGCCGCGCCGCTGGGCAATGCGCAGGCGGCGCTGGTGGCGATGCGCCCCGACGGCCGGGTGGTGGCTATGATCGGCGGCAAGAGTTATCGCCAAAGCCCGTTCAACCGCGCCACCCAGGCGCGTCGCCAGCCGGGCTCGGCGTTCAAATTGTTCGTTTATCTCGCGGCGCTCAGGGCCGGCTGGACGCCCGACAGCATCGTCGAGGACAAGCCGATCACCATCGACGGCTGGAGCCCGGCCAACAGCGACGGAGTCTATCGCGGCTCGATCACGCTTCGCGAGGCTTTCGCCCGGTCGAGCAACGCGGCGACGGTGCGATTGTCGGAGAGCGTCGGCCGAGGCAACGTGCTTCGCGCCGCCCGCGACCTTGGCATCACCACGCCCTTGCCCAACGCGCCCAGCGTGGCGCTCGGAACCGCGGGCGTTAGCCTGGTGCAGCTGACCGCCGCTTATGCCGCGGTCGCGTCGGGCCGCTACCCTATCCGGGCCCGCGGCCTGCCGACCGAGCAAGAGGAGGAGGGTGGGTTCGCGTCCTTCTTCACCAGCCGCGGCAGTCTCCAGCCCAGCCGCGAGCAAGCGGCGATGCTCGATTTGTTGTGGGCGGCTGCCAATGACGGCACCGGCCGGCGCGCCGCGCTCAAGGTCCCGACCTTCGGCAAGACCGGGACCAGCCAGGACAATCGCGACGCTTTGTTCATCGGCTTCGCCGGCGACCTGGTGGTCGGCGTGTGGGTCGGCCGCGACGACAGCAGCTCGCTCGGCAAGGTCACCGGCGGCACCTTGCCGGCACGCATCTGGCGCGACTTCATGGCCAGCGCGGTTGCGGTCGATGGGCGCCAGGGGCCGTTGCTTCCCCGCCGCTATCCGGCGCCCGGCGAGACGAGCCGCCCGGCCCAGAACCCCAGCCCGGTGCCGGAGGAATGGAGCGAGGGCACGGCGCGGCTCAGGGAGCTCGGGCGCGCGCTCCAGGATATGTTCGAGCAGTAAGCAGGTTTCAACGCCGCGCGTTGCGCCGGAGCCAGATCTCGGTGTCGTTCGCGCCTGCTTCGAACCGGTACGCGCTCATTGCTCGGGCGATTCCCGGCTCGCTTATCAGCCACGATTTCGTCCGTCTGTGCACCAGGATCACATCCGGGACATGCCGTTGGACGGCGGTGGCAAAGGACTTGCTGTCCTCCCGATAGGATTGCAGCGCGAGTGGGTCGTCGAGCCCGACCAGCCGTGCGCCGGCCGCGGTAAACAGACCGGCTCTAGAGCCGACCCATTGGCCACCGACGTTGCGGGTGACGGGATGGCCGGTGGTCAGTTGCGGGCTGAGCGCGATGATCTTCGGCGCGGGCGGCGCGACCCGCTCAATTATCGCGGCCTCTGCCGCGTCGGGGCGAATTGCCCAGTGGTACATCTCGCTGAGCGCCACGACCGCTAGCCCAATCCCAACGGCTACCCGGCGCGCCGGGGCGATCCGGGGCAAAGTCAGCATCGCGGCGGCGGCGGCGAGCGCCAAAGCGCCGCCTGGCAGCCAGTGGTTAGGATAGTTCTTGGCCTGCGCGTAAGCGGCCAGCAGGAAGCCCACCGAACCGAGCGCCCAAACCGCCGCAATCGATGGAATGCGCGATGCGCGCAGCAATAGAGCAAGGCCGAGACAGATCGCCGGATAGAGCGTCGGCCCGATCGCAACCTTCCACAGCTCGTCGTGCATCGGCGCGTAGGTTCGCGCGATCACGGGAAGGTAGTCGAGATAGGCCCGCGCCAATACCAGCACCGCGATGGCGTACACTCCGATCGCGGTTGCGGCGGCGGCAATTGCCGGCAGCAGCGGGACAAAAGATCGCCGCTTGATTGCCACCCAAAGCGCCGGAGCGATGATGGGAAACAGGAAATAGGGCTTGATGACGATCACCAGGCCGGCGGCCAAACCGGCCGCATAGAGCGTTCGTCGGTCGAGCGGCTTGCCGTCGGCGATGATCGCCAAAGCGGTCAGAGCGGGAAAGGCGAGCAGCAGCGCCGCATGCTCGCGCTGCGCGAACAAGGCCATCGGCAGAACCAGCGCGATGAAGCCGACCACGCCCGCCAGCCAGGACGGGTGCGGCGCATGGTCGAGCCGGGACGCGAGGCGCAAGGTCGCAAAGACGGAACCCAGGGCGGCCGCGACGAACCCCGCGGCGACGATGGCCTCGGGCCGGGCGCCGATCAGTTGGGCCAGCCACACCAGCGGGAGATAAAGCCACACCGATGCCGGCGGATTGACCTCGAAGATGTCGACGTAAAGACGATCGCCCGCAAGGACGCGTTCGCTGACCGTAATCAGCCAGGACACGTCGGCGTCTATGGGAATCCACAGGCTCTGGACGGCAATCGCGACGAGCGCCGCCAGGCCGGCTACGATTGCCGGGCGCATGCCCAGGGACGGCCGCCACTCCCTGTCCGGCGGCTCCGCCGTGATGGCTTTAGCTTGCATTGCACGCGCGTTCATGGGCGCACCCGTAGCGCGGGGGTGTAAAGGGTCGGTAAACCGGGTTCCGGACCAGCGGATTTGCGTCAAGCCGTTAGGGCTTCGTCAACCCCGAACTTTAACGCTTCTTCAACGCGTTGAGCTCTACTCCTCGCTGCAACCTACGCGACGTTTTCTGCGCAGGTGGGGAGCATGCTCCCGAAAGTGGAGCCTAAGGAGAACGGACATGGCCAAGTTTCTGAAGATGATCAAGAATGACAAGGGTGCGACTGCCATCGAGTATGGCCTGATTGCAGCCCTGATCGCGGTTGCCGCGATCGGTGCGATGACCAGCATCGGCACAAATCTCAGCACGACCTTTCAGGGCGTTGCGACTAACTTGCAGTAAGTGGCGACTGCTGCACAAAGGCGGCAGTGCCGAAAAGCGCCGCCGTTTTTTTGTGCCCGCCAGCCCTGACGTTCGCCGCTTGCTCCGGTAGAAGCCGAGGATGGTGAAGTACGGGCTTGCGATCCTTCTTGCGTTCGCCGCATTGGTGGCCGCGATGGCCTGGTCACAGGATCAATTGTTGTTTCCGACCGACGCGGTTGGGCCGGCCGACCCGCTGCCCGGCGGCGCCCAGCGGATCAGCCTGGCGGCCTCAAGCGAGGTTCGGCTGCACGGCGTGCATATTCCGCCGGCCGCTGCCTCGAACCAGCCACGCACCACGAGCGCGCGCACGCTCGTTCTCGGCTTTGGCGGCAACGCCTGGAACGGCGACAACGTCGGCTCATATTTGCACCAGCTCTATCCGCAGGCCGACGTCGTCGCCTTTCATTACCGCGGCTACACTCCCTCAACCGGAAAGCCTTCGGCGCAAGCGCTGATCGAGGATGCCCCGCTGGTGCTGGATGCGGCGGTGGAGCGGGTGAAGCCGCAGCTTGTCGTCGCGGTAGGCTTCAGCATCGGCAGCGGCGTCGCCGCGGGCCTGGCGAACCAGCGGAAGATCGACGGCCTGATCCTCGTCACGCCGTTCGATTCGTTGAAAGCGGTCGCCCGCGAGCTGTATCCGTGGCTGCCCGGCGCCCTGTTCCGGCACGAGATGGACGCGGTTGAATCGCTGGACGGAAGCGAGGTGCCGATAGCGATTGTCGCGGCCGGGCGGGACGAGATTATCCCGGCGGCGCGCACGGACGCGCTTCGCGGCAAGCTCTCGAGCCTGGTTTACGACAGCATTGTCAACGGCGCCGGGCACAATGACATCTACGCGCGCCCGGATTTCCAGCAGGCGATGCGAGAGGCGTTGGGCGCCGTAACAAAATGATTCGTTCACCTCTTGTTCTCATAGAACAAACGCGATACAGGCGGATTCCCCAAGGGCAGTGCTCGGACGCCCGTTGACGAGAGGATGAAGGCCATGGCAGCGCAGCTTAAAGTCATTTCAACAGGGTTGGATTCGGGCAATATGGACAGGCAGAAGGCGCTCGAAGCCGCCCTCGCGCAAATCGATCGGGCGTTCGGCAAGGGCTCGGCGATGAAGCTGGGGAGCCGCGAGAAGATCGAGATCGACACGATTTCAACGGGCAGCCTCGGGCTCGACATCGCGCTTGGAGTCGGCGGGCTCCCGCGCGGCCGGGTGGTCGAGATTTACGGTCCGGAGAGCTCGGGCAAGACCACTTTGGCGTTGCACGTGATCGCCGAGGCGCAAAAGGCCGGCGGCACCGCCGCCTTCGTCGACGCCGAGCATGCGCTCGACCCCGGCTACGCCAAGAAGCTTGGAGTCGACATCGACGAGCTGATCGTCAGCCAGCCCGACACCGGCGAGCAGGCGCTGGAGATCGTCGATACGCTAGTGCGCTCCAACGCAATCGACGTGCTGGTGATCGATTCGGTCGCCGCACTGGTGCCGCGGGCCGAGATCGAAGGCGAGATGGGCGACAGCCACGTCGGCCTCCAGGCGCGGCTGATGAGCCAGTCGCTGCGGAAGTTGACCGGCTCGATCAGCCGCTCGCGCTGCACGGTCATCTTCATCAACCAGCTGCGCATGAAGATCGGCGTCATGTACGGCAATCCGGAAACGACCACCGGCGGGAATGCGCTGAAATTCTACGCCAGCGTTCGGCTCGACATCCGCCGCATCGGCCAGATCAAGGACCGCGACGATATCGTCGGCAACACCACCCGGGTGAAGGTGGTCAAGAACAAGGTCGCGCCGCCGTTCAAGCAGGTCGAGTTCGACATCATGTACGGCAAAGGCGTGTCCAAGGTCGGCGAGATCCTCGACCTCGGGGTCAAGGCCGGGCTGGTCGAGAAATCAGGCTCATGGTTCAGTTACGACTCGGTGCGGATCGGGCAGGGCCGCGAAAACTCCAAGACCTATTTGACTGAAAACCCCGACGTGGCGCTTCGAATCGAGAATGCGATCCGTGGCCGCACCGAGCAGGTCGGCGAGGCGCTGATGGTCGGCGCCGACGACGAAGACCCGGAATAAGCTCCCCGGCGGCGGGCGGAGCGGCTTAAAGCCCTTCGCCCGCTGGCCCACCGATCAGTTGCGGATCGGCGCGAACAGCCGTTTCGGCTCGGTCAGTGCGAGCACCGCGAACGCGCCCGTCGCGCACAGCGCCACCCCGACCAAATAGGGGGTTGCGGTCCCGTTGAACCTCTGGCCGATTAGGAAGCCGATCAACGCGGCCCCGACCGTCCCGACCACGCCCTGGACCGACGATGCGGTGCCCGCGATCGGCGCCATATGCTCCATCGCCAGGGTGCTCAGGTTGGACGAGGTGAAGGCGAAGCAGGCCATCGACAGGCCCTGCAGGATGATGAAGGCGGTCAGGGTCTCGTGGCCCGAAGCGCCAGCGCCGCATGGGCGATGCTGACCGCCATGAACGCGACCGCCGCGCTGTGGCCGACATGCCGCAGGCCAAAGCGCCCGATGAACCGCGAATTGACCCACGACGCCAGGGCCATCGGCACCGCGATCGCGGCGAACACGATTCCGATCAGCTCGGGCGCGTCGAAGGCGTCGAAGACGATTTGCTGGACCGAGGAAATATAGGCGACCAGGGAGGCGAAGGTGAGTGCCAGCGCAAGCGTGTAGCCGCGCGACTGCGGCTCGCGGATCGTCTCCCAAGCGGCCCGGGCCATCGGCCGCCACTGAAGCGAGCGACGATACTCGGGCTTGAGTGTTTCGGGCAGCCGGAGCCACGCCCAGACCAGCATCGCCAGCGCGTAAGCCGCAAGCACGACGAAGATCGCCTGCCACGGCGCGAACAGCAGGATCGCCTGGCCGACGCTCGGGGCGAGCACCGGCACCAACATGAACACCATGAACACCAGGCTCATCACCCGCGCCATCGCTTCGGCCTCGAACAGGTCGCGGACCATCGCCACCACCAGCACCCGGGTGACCGCCGCCGACGCGCCCATCGCCACTCGGCCCGCGATCAGCAGCGCGAAGCTGTCGGCGAAGGCGCACAGCAGAGCGAACGCCAGGTACAAAGTGACTCCCGCGGTGAGGATCGGCTTGCGCCCGAAGCGGTCGGCAAGCGGCCCCCAGGCCAGTTGCGCGACTCCGAACCCGGCCATGTAGGCGATCACCACCAGCTGGCGGTCGTTCTCTTGCTCGACGCCGAACGCCCGGCCGATGTCGGGAAGGGCCGGGATCATGGCGTCGATGGCAAAGGCGTTGAGCGCCATCAGGCCGGCCAGAAGCGCCGTCATCTCGCGCGCGCCGGGCCGCCGGGCGCCGTCCTTGGAAGCCGATTCGATCATGGGAGCGCCGCCTGCTGGCCGATTGATCGATGCCGCGCAACAGCAGCGCCTTGAAACCGGAAGCTCGGAAAAACTTCGGCGGCCGCGCCCAATCCTTGACCATTGCCGCCGCAGCCGCAAAGCCATTGCTGAAAACTGAAGGAGGGGCGATTGACCGAGCGAGTGACCGAGCCAGCGACCGACAAAAAGCGTTTCGGGCTGCAGTGGCAGATGCTGGTCGGCTTCCTCGTCGGGCTTACGCTCGGCCTGATCGTTTACAGCACCCAGCGCGACGCCGCCTGGGTCGAGGCCGTCACAACCTACGTCACCCAGCCGATCGGGCAGGTTTTCCTTCGCCTGCTGTTCATGCTCGTCATCCCGCTCTTGTTCTCGGCGCTGGTCGTCGGGATTTCCGAAATGGGCGAGATCCGCGCCTTGAAGCGGGTCGGTCTGAAGACCCTCGCCTACACCGTTATTGTTTCCTCCATCGCGGTGGCGGTAAGCCTTGCGGTGGTGAACGTCCTGAAGCCGGGCGCCGGCGTCGACCGCGCCGCGGCGGCGGACATGCTCGAACAATCGGCGGCCCGCGCCGGCGAGATCGTCCAGACCGGCGCCGAGCAGCCGCAGGGCATCGACGCCTTCATCAGCATCGTCCCCAACAACCTTGTCGAATCGCTGGGCTCGAACAGCGCCATCCTCTCGGTGATGTTCTTCGCCTTGTTCTTCGGCATCGGCCTGCTGCTCACCGATACGCCGAACTCGCGCGTGCTGCAGCGCGGCTTCGAGGGATTGTTCGACGTGACGATGCGGCTCATCCTGATCGTCATCAAGTTGGCGCCGATCGCGGTCGCCTGCTTCATGTTCAACCTTGCGGCCTTGTTCGGCTGGGACTTGCTGATCCGGCTGTCGGCCTATGTCGGCGTGGTCTTGCTGGCGCTCGCCATCCAGATGTTCGTCGTCTTCCCCTTGCTGCTCTCGACGCTTGGCAAGAAGAGTCCGATCGCCTTCTTCCGCGAGACCCAGGAAGCCAGCCTGATGGCCTTTTCCACGGCTTCGTCCAACGCGACGCTGCCGACCTCGCTTCGGGTCGCCGACGAGCGGCTCGGGCTGCCTCGGCGCATATCGCGGTTCGTGCTGACCATCGGCGCCACCGCCAACCAGAACGGCACCGCCATGTTTGAGGGCGTGACGGTCATCTTCCTCGCGCAATTCTTCGGGATCGAGCTGACCCTTGGCCAGCAGGTGATGGTGATGCTGGTTTGCATCCTCGGCGGAATCGGCACCGCGGGCGTTCCCGCCGGATCGCTTCCCGTCGTCGCGCTGATCCTGGCGATGGTCGGGATTAGGCCCGAGGCGATCGCGCTGGTGCTCGGAGTCGACCGCTTCCTCGACATGTGCCGGACCACCCTGAATGTCGTCGGTGATCTGGTCGCAGCCCAGGTTATCTCGGCCGGCGAGCCGGTCGAGGAGCCAGCGCCGGGGCTCGAGGCGCCCGCACCCGCGTGAGTTTTTTGGACGCGCTCGACGAGCGCTACCGGGTCATATTGTGCGACATCTGGGGCTGCATCCACGATGGCATGCAGCTCTACCCGGGCGCCGCCGAGCGACTCCGGCAATGGCAAAAGGAGGGCCGGCGGGTCGTCCTGGTCAGCAATGCGCCGCGCCCCGCCGCGACCATCGAAGCGCATTTGCTTCGGCTCGGGCTGAGCCGCTCCGATTGGGACTGGGTGGCGACCGGCGGCGAGGCGGGGATCGAGGCGCTTACAGGATGCGCGGCGCCGGTCGGGTTCATCGGCACGCCGGGCGACCGCTTCGACCTTGAAAGCGCCGGCATTCGCATCGCCGGGGACGACGATTTCAGCCAGCTCGCCTGCGCCGGCCTCGACGATCGCCGACATCGGGTCGACGACTATCGCGCCGAGCTTGGGCAGCTGGCGGCGCGGGACGTCGTCATGCACTGCCTCAACCCCGACCGGATTGTCATCCAAGGCGGCGTCGAGGTCCCGTGCGCCGGAGCGCTTGCCGATCTCTACCTCGAGCTTGGCGGCCGCGTGGAGTGGTATGGCAAGCCTTACCCGGCGATCTACCGGCACGCGCTCCGCCTTGTCGGCGATCGGCCGGTGGATGAGGTGCTGGCAATCGGCGACAGCCTGGCCACCGACGTGCTCGGCGCTGCACTTATGGGGTTCGACTGCGTGTTCGTGACCGGCGGGATCCACCGCGGCGAACAATATCCCGAGCGGTTTGGCGCGGACAACGACCTTGGCGACTGGCGGCCCGTGGCGGTGGTCGATTCGCTCGGCTAAGCCGGCGCGGATGGACGAGCCTCTGACCTATTACGCCGGCTCGGGCATCCTTTGCTTCACGACCTTGTCGGCGAGCGTGCCGTTGAGCTCGGCCAGATGGTCGAACTCGGCTTCGTAGCTCGCCAGCCCCTGGCTTTGGGAGCGAAGCTCGGCTTCCAGCCCTCCCAGCTCGGCCTCGGGGATCAGCGCTTCGACCCGGTCCCATCCGGTCCAGCCGTCGCGCGGCGCCATGCCGAGCATCTGGCCGCGGCGGCCGGCGACCGCCGAGCTCACCCGGCTGGACGCGCTGGACGGACTGACGACGGTCAGCTTGTGGACCGGCTCGAGCAAATGCGGCGACGCCGCGGCGAGAGCCTCGGTCATCGCCAGCCGCCCGGCCAGCCGGAAAGCCAGTTCGGAGCTGTCGACGCTGTGATAGCTGCCGTCGACCAGATTGACCGCGACGTCGACCACCGGGAAACCGAACGGGCCCTTTGCCATGGCGTCGTGAACGCCCTGCTCGACCGCCGGAAACCATTGCCGGGGGATGGCTCCGCCGGAGATCGATTCCTTGAACTGGAAGCCGGCGCCGCGGGGCAAAGGCTTGACCTCGATGATGACGTCTCCGAACTGGCCGTGCCCGCCCGACTGCTTCTTGTGGCGGCCCTTCTGAGTGACCGAGCGGCGGATCGATTCGCGATAGCCGATGGTCGGCGGGTGCGATTTCACTTCGACCCCGTAGCGCCGCTTGAGCCGCGCCATCACAATGTTCAAATGCTCGTCGTTGACGCCCTTTAGGCGCATTTCGTGAACGCCGTCGTCCTGTTCCAGCGCCAGCGAGGGGTCCTCCTCGAGCAATTTCTGCAAGGCGCCGGACAGGCGGACGTCGTCCTTGCGGTCGGCGGGCTCGATCGCGAACGCGCAATTGCGCGGCGGATAGTCGACCTCGACCGGGGGCGGCGAAGCGCCGGTGCTCAGCCATTCGCCGGGCTTGACGCCTTCAACCTTGGCCACCGCGACGATGTCGCCTTCTTTGGCCTCGGCGACCTTGTGGGTCTTGTCGCCCTGGACGTTGAACAAGGCGCCGAGGCGGGCCGCCTGGCCGCGGGCGGTCTTGAGGTCGGAGCCTTCGCTGATCCGCCCGCCGAGCACGCGAGCAAGCGCCAGCCGGCCGACCGAGCCGCCGTTGTTGATCTTGAACGTGTAGAGCGCGGGGTTGTTGACGCCGAGGCGATTGGCGCAGCCTTGCGGTCCGGGGGCCTCGTGGCGAAGCGCTTTCAATAGCCGGCCGATTCCCCAGCCGCTGCCGCCCGATCCGAACAGCACCGGCACGCCCAGGCTCTCGCTGGTCTCGCGCGCCAGATCCTTTAGGATTCGGTCTTGCTCCGGGGCCTGGTCCATCAGCAATTGCTCGAGAAGTTCGTCGTCATGGTCGGCCAGTTGCTCGAGCATCTGGGTGCGCGCCTGCGCCTCGCGCTCCTGCAGCTCGCTTGGGATGTCGATCTGCTCGCTGTCCTTGGCCGGCAAGTAATGAAACGCGCGTTCGAGCGCGAGATCGACGAAGCCGGTGACCTTGTCGCCTTCTCGGATCGGGATTTGCCGGGCGATCAGCGGCGACACGCTTATCGGCTGCAGCGCCGAGAGCAGGTCGCGGATTCGACCGTGCGCCTGGTCGATGCGGTTGACGAAGATCAAATGGGGGATGCCCAGCTCGTCGAGCATCCGCAGCGCCGGCGCCGCCAGCGGAGCGCGGGCCGGGTCGGGGTCGACGACGACGATCGCCATGTCGGCCACCGCGATCGCTCGGGCGCCGTCGGCGGCGAAGCCGATCGAGCCGGGGCAATCGATCAGCGCGAAGCGGTCGTCGAGATAGTCGAAATGGTAGAGGTTGAGCTCGGTCGAGCCGCCGCGCGATCGCGATTCCGGGCTATTGTCGCCAATGCTGGTGCCGTTGGCCGGCGATCCGTGGCGGTCAGTCGCGCCGGCCGCGAACAGCATCGCTTCGGCGACGCTGGTCTTTCCCGCGCCGGCCGGTCCGACCAGCGCGATTACTCGAGTACCATCGGCAATCCCAGGCATGCGACTCTCCTTCGTCCGTGTCAGCGGGCGCGCGAGGGTCGCGGGGCAAGGCGCGGCCAGGGCGCACCGGGGGGTGATCAACGTCCGCCTGTTTTGGGCCGTTTGCAAGGGGGTCTGACGACTCCGCGCCGGCTTGCGATGGAACGTGCACGTCGGGCTGCGTTTTGAAGCCGTATGGCAAAGAACAAGCGGAAGCTGGGCGGCCCACGCGGGCATCAGGCGACTACACCTTGGCAAATGCCGCGGCGCGCGTGGCGGGACATTGCTCTTCGCACCTGGACCCGCACCTGGCAGGACAATGTCGGCCTGATTGCCGCCGGGGTGACTTATTACGGATTCCTGGCGCTGGTGCCGCTGCTCGGGATCATCGTCATGCTCTACGGATTCATCGCCGAGCCGGCGACCGTGGTCGATAATGTGCGCACGTTGACCACGATCCTGCCGCCCGACGTCGCGAAGTTGATCGCCGAGCAGCTCATTGCCGCCGTAAAGTCGACCAAAGAGACCAAGGGGGTGGGGATCCTCGTCGCCCTTCTGATAGCGCTGTACGGCGGCACCAACGGCGCCGGCGCGATCATCACCGCGCTCAATATCGCTTATGAGGAAAAGGAGAAGCGCAGCCTCGGGCAATACTATTTGCTGGCGATGGCGATGACGGTCGCGGCGGTCGTCGTTGCGGTGGCTGCGCTTGTCGCAACGACGACGCTGGCGCTGCTGGGCAATCTCGCGCCCGATGCCTCGCCTGTATGGGTGACCGGGGCCAAGGTCGCAGGCTACCTCGGGCTGACCATCGCCGCCGCGGGCATCGCGGCGTCGCTCTATCGTTTCGGTCCGTCTCGTGAGACCGCGCAATGGCGGTGGATCACGCCGGGATCGCTGTTCGCCGCGGCAGCCTGGCTGCTGCTGACCTTGGCGTTCGGTTTCTACGTGACCAGGATCACCGACTACAGCGCCACCTACGGCTCGCTGGGCACCATCATCGTGCTCCTGACCTGGATATATCTGTCGGCCTACGCCCTGATTTTCGGCGCGGAGCTGAACAGCGAGATCGAGCACCAGACAGCCAAGGACAGCACCACCGGGCCGGCCGAGCCGATGGGCAAGCGAGGCGCCTGGGCGGCGGACAATGTCGCGCAGGACGCCCAGCCCGACCGCAAGGACGCGCCGTCGATGGCCGAGGCGACCCCCGACGCGCCGACGGTCGGCGAGGACGCCAAAAACGCCAAAGACGATTGAGCGGCTAGGCCGCGGGCAGCAGCTTCCTGTCGCCGGCCAGCTTGATTAGCCCAGCCTGCAATTTCTCGAACGCGCGCACCTCGATTTGGCGGATCCGTTCGCGGCTGACACCGTACACCTGACTCAATTCCTCCAGCGTCTTGGGATCGTCGGCCAGCCGCCGCTCGGTCAGGATGTGCTTTTCGCGGTCGTTCAACGAGCCCATCGCGTCGACCAGCAAATCGTGGCGGACCTGGCTTTCCTCCGCCTCGGCGATGATCTCGTCCTGCAGCGGGTCGGTCGCGACCAGGAAGTCCTGCCACTGGCTTTCGCCGCCCTCGTCGCCCCGCAGCGGCGCGTTGAGGCTGGTGTCGCCGCCCATCGCCATGCGCCGGTTCATCGACACCACTTCGTCCTCGGTGACGCCGAGGTGGGTGGCGATGTGGGTCACGTCCTGGGGCTTGAGGTCGCCGTCCTCGAAGGCGTCGATCTGGTTCTTCATCCGGCGCAAGTTGAAGAACAATTTCTTCTGCGCCGCCGTGGTGCCCATCTTCACCAGGCTCCACGAGCGCAGGATGAACTCCTGGATCGAGGCTCGAATCCACCACATCGCATAGGTGGCGAGGCGAAAACCCCGGTCGGGCTCGAACTTCTTCACGCCCTGCATCAGGCCGATATTGCCTTCGGAGATCAGCTCGCTGACCGGAAGCCCGTAGCCGCGATAGCCCATCGCAATCTTGGCGACGAGGCGCAGGTGCGAGTTGACCAGCTTGGCGGCCGCGTCGGTGTCGTCATGCTCGCGCCAGCGCTTGGCGAGCATATACTCTTCCTCCGGCGCGAGGATCGGAAACTTCTTGATTTCGGCCAGATAGCGGTTGAGCCCGGCTTCCCCGCCCGAAGCGGGAATCGACATCGCCCGACCTTTTTGAGTCGCCATTCTTAATCTCTCCTGGGGCAGCGGGCCGGACACGGCTCGCGAACCACTATATCCCTATACACCAAGTGCGCTGAACAGTTCCTGCATGTCAGCCGGCATGCCACTGGAGAACGACAGGCGGTGTTTCGTTACAGGGTGGGTAAAACCCAGCTCCGCAGCATGTAAAGCCTGCCGCTGAAAGCTTAGCGATTTCAAAACCTCACGATGGGACTTGCCCGACCGGCCGTAGACCGGATCGCCGAGCAACGGGTGGCCGATCGACGCCATGTGGACGCGGACCTGGTGAGTCCGGCCGGTTTCGAGCGCGCATTCGACCAGAGCGGCGTCGCTGAGCAGGGTCAGGCGCTTCCAGTGGGTCACGGCCCGTTTGCCCTTGCCGGGGTTGGCGATGGCGATCTTCTTGCGGTTGGCCGAGGAGCGGGCGAGCGGCGCGTCGACCGTGCCTGCGGGCCTCCTGGGAACGCCGGTGACGATCGCGAGATAGCGGCGGTCTATGCTGTGGGCGGCGAACTGCCTGGCGAGCCCTTCGTGGGCAACGTCGGTCTTGGCCGCAACCATCAGCCCCGACGTGTCCTTGTCGATGCGGTGGACGATGCCCGGCCGGGCGACCCCGCCAATGCCCGACAGCGAGGCGCCGCAGTGGTGGAGCAGCGCGTTGACCAAAGTGCCGTCGGCGTTGCCGGCCGCCGGGTGAACGACCAGGCCTGCGGGTTTGTCGAGGACCAGCAAATGCTCGTCTTCGAAGACGATGGTCAGCGGGATGTCCTGGGCGACATTATGGGTGGGCGTGGGCTCCGGCACTTCCAGTTTCAGCGCCTCGTCGCCGCGCACCTTGGTGGCGGGGTCGCGAAGCGCGTCGCCGCCATCAGGGGCCAGCGCCCCGGCGCGGATCAGCGCCTTCAGGCGCTCGCGCGACATGGTCGGCACCGCCGCGGCGAGTGCACGGTCGAGCCGCCAGCCGGCGTGGCCTGGCTCGAGCTTTACCTCGATCGTCTGATTGCCCCCCATAGACCTGAGATATTGGGGGCGGGCGGGGGCTGTTCAAGCCGGCCCGGCGGCTTGCGCTCCATCGGGCCTTGCCCCATCACCTGGCCCCATGAATGCTGTCGATCTCGCGAGCCTGCTTTGCTCTCGCCTGTGCCACGATCTGATGTCGCCGGTCGGCGCGCTCAACAACGGCGTCGAGCTGCTTGCCGATGAGCAGGACCCGGATATGCGCGAGCGCTGCATCGACCTCCTCGCCGAGAGCGCCCGAACCTCGGCCAACAAGCTCAAATTCTTTCGCCTCGCTTTTGGTGCCGCGGGCGGGTTCGGCGACGCGATCGACAGTGGCGAGGCTCGCATTGCGCTGGAAGGGCTGTTCGGGAGCGACGGCCGGCACGAGCTCGACTGGATGGTCGGCGACGCCAAATTGTCCAAGGGCGCGACCAAGCTGCTGCTCAACCTGGCGCTGATCGGCGGCGATGCGCTGGTGCGCGGCGGCCGCCTCGATGTCGGCGCGGAGAGCGGGGCAGGGGGCCTGGAGATCGTCATCCGCGCCGAGGGGCCGCGAGTGGTGGTCGACCAGGGCATCCGCTTTATGCTGGTCAATGGCGGCGACGATGCGGTCGAGCCGCGCTCGGCCGGCGCCTGGCTGGCGTACAGCCTGGCGGCAGAAGCCGGCGGATCGATCCAGCTGACACAGCCCAGCGACGAGGTGTTGATGATCGGCGCCACGCTCCCCGCGCAGGGATAACCCACGCTCCTGGCGCAAGGCTAACGGCACATTAACTCCTCCTGCGCATAACGGTCCCTCATCCGGGCTTGGGGGCTGCGCGCCGATGGACGATCTGATTGCCGACTTCGTTGCCGAATGCCGCGAAATGCTCGAGGCATTGGGCGGCGAGATCGTCGCGTGGGAAGCCGCGCCGGACGACCGCGCGCGGCTCGATTGCATCTTCCGCTTCGTCCACACCGTCAAAGGCAATTGCGGCTTCTTTGATTTCCCGCGCTTGGAGGCGCTCAGCCACGCCGCCGAGGACGCGCTTGCCGACGTCCGCGCCGATCGCCGGCAGGCCGACGGCCCGCTGGTCAGCGCGGTTCTCGCAATCATCGACCGGATCGGCGAAATGATCGCCGCGATCGAAAGCGAAGCCGAAATTCCGGACGGCGACGACAGCCCCTTGATCGACGCGCTGGAACCCGGCGCCGAAGGCGCTGCCGCACCGCTCGCGACCGCCCTTGCTGAAGCCAACGGCCGCTCGGCGGCGCCGCGCACGATCCGTTTGTCGGTCGAGCTTCTCGACCGGGTGAGGAGCACGGTGTCCGACATGGTGCTCGCCCGCAACGAGCTTGCCCGGCGACTTCGCGAATCGCCGACCGACGTGCCGGTCGACGGAGCGTTCGAGCGACTGTCCCTGATCATCGCCGATATGCGCGACGCGATCACCCGCACCCGCATGCAGCATCGAGAATCTGTTCGTCGCTCTGCCGCGGATGGTCCGCGACCTGTCGGCCGAATTGGGCAAGCAGGTACTGGTCGATGTCGAGGGCGGCGATGTCAAGCTCGACCGCGAGATGATCGAGATGATCCGCGATCCTTTGACCCATATCGTCCGCAACGCGGTCGACCACGGGATCGAGACCCCGGCCGAACGGCTCAAGGCCGGCAAGCGCGAAATCGGCATCCTCGCCGTGTCGGCCCGCCAGTCGGGCAACCAGATCCTCATCGACATTCAGGACGACGGCCGCGGGATCGACGGCAAAAGGCTGGTCGAAAAGGCGGTTTCCGCCGGGCTTGTCGACGAGGCCGCCGCAGCGCAGCTTGCCCCGCGGGAGCAACTGGCGCTGGTCTTCGAGGCCGGCCTGTCGACCGCCAAAGAAGTGACCGCAATTTCCGGCCGCGGCGTCGGCATGGACGTGGTGCGCTCCAACGTCGAGCGGATCGGCGGCATCGTCGAGGTCGACAGCACTCCCGGCTCCGGAACCCGAATGACGCTTCGGGTGCCGCTAACGTTGACCATCATCCCGGCGCCGACCGTTTCGATCGGCTCGCAGCATTTCGCAATCCCCCGTTCGGCGATCGAGGAAATCGTCCGCGCCAACGGCGAATCGGTGACTCTCGGCAGTCTCGGCGGGGGCCGGAGTCGCCACCATTCGTGGCCGCCGAGTCCCCGAAGTCGCGCTTGCCGACATTCTCGGGATCGAAAGCCAGGTGCCCGATGCCGAGCGCAATCTCACGGCCGAAGCTCGCGGGGAGCGGACAAACGAAAAAGCTGGCGGGGAGGGGCAAATGAACGAGCTTCTGCTGATCGTCACCATCGCCGGCCAGCGCGTCGCGCTTCCCGCCGCAGCGGTCGAATCGGTCGTCGAGCTGGACACTTTGATCCCGGTGCCCCGCGCGGCGCCGCAGTTCGGCGCGGCCGCGCTCGGCGTCGTGCTTAGCGGGATGGGCCGCGACGGAGTCGAGGGCGCTTCACGGCTTGTCGCCAGCGGCGGCTCCGTGCTCGCCCAGGACGAGACCAGCAGCGCGGTGTGGGGAATGCCGCGCGCGATCGTCGAGGCCGGCCTTGCCTGTGCGGTGATGGCGCCGGACAAGATCGCGCGAAGGATAGCGTCGCGCACTGGGGACGGCTCATGCAGGTGAGCGACAGCTCCAGCCGGATCCTCGCCGGCTTGCTCGAGGCCAAGACCGGCCAGCAGCTGACCATGAACCGCCGGTGGCGGATCGAAACGGCGCTGTCGGCGCTGCTTCGCGAGCGCGGGATCGCCACCCTCGACGAGCTGATCACGATCCTCGTCATGGGCAAGGAACCCGGACTCGCCGAACGCGTCGTCGAGGCTTTGCTCAACAACGAACCTATTTCTTCCGCGACCGCCCCCCGTTCGACCTGATCGCCCGCCACGCCTTGCCGAAGCTCTTCCAACGCCGGCAATCGACCCGCCGAATCCGGATCTGGTCGGCCGGCTGCTCGACCGGCCAGGAAGCCTATTCGCTGGCGATGCTGCTGGCTGAAAACGCCGAGCAATGGCGCGGCTGGACCATCGACATCCTCGGCACCGACGTCTCCACCCATGTCGTCGACCGCGCCCGAAGCGGCCTCTATACCCAGTTCGAGGTCCAGCGCGGGCTTGGCATCAACCAGACCATCCGCTGGTTCGAGGAAAGCGAAGACGGCTGGCGGGCGGTCGAGGCGATCCGCAAGCAGGTGCGCTTCCAGGTTCACAACCTGCTCGAAGCGCCGCCGCACCCGGGCGGCTTCGACATCGTCCTGTGCCGCAACGTGCTGCTCTATCTGACAGCTGCGAAGCGCACGCTCGCCTTCGACCGGATCGCGGCGGCGACGGCGCCCGACGGCTGGCTGATGCTCGGGGCCGGGGAGACCGTAATCGGCCAGACCACCCGCTTCTCCGGACGTCGAGGCACGCGGCCTATACCGCAGCACCGACGGCGGCGCGACCGTGGACAAGCGGGCCGGCCCCGACCGCAGGGCAGCCGCAAAGGCTTGACCCGGCGGCGCACTCATGCGCCATTTCACCGATGGACTTGATCGAGCGGCCATCGCCCAATTTTGACGAGCGGGCGCTCCCGGTTTCGATGATCGTCCTCCATTATACCGGAATGCCCGACTGCGAAGGCGCGCTCGACCGGATGACGTCGCCGGACGCGAAGGTGTCGGCGCATTATTGCGTCGGCGAGGACGGCTCGGTTTACCGGCTGGTCGATGAATCGAAGCGCGCGTGGCACGCCGGTAAGTCGCGCTGGCGCGGCATGACCGATATCAATTCGGCCAGCGTCGGAATCGAGATCGTCAATCCCGGCCACGAATTCGGCTATCGCCCGTTCCCCGACGAGCAGATCGCAGCGCTGATCCCGCTCGTCGCAGAGATCAAGGAGCGGCACGGTATCGGTCGTGGCAACGTCGTTGCCCATTCCGACATCGCCCCGGCGCGCAAGGAGGACCCGGGCGAGCTGTTCCCGTGGGAAGCGCTGGCCAAGCGGCGGCTGGCGCTGCCGAGCCCTGTTCGCCAGCTGGTCGACCCGTTCTGGACCGACGCCGGCTTCCTGCTCGCGCTGGAGCGGTTCGGCTATGACGTCACCGAACCGCAAAAAGCGGTGATCGCCTTCCAGCGTCGGTTTCGGCCCGACACTATCGACGGCATCATCGATGGCGAGTGCCGGGCGAAACTCCTGTCGCTCCTGTTGCCGAGGCCGCAGTAGCTGAGCTCGCCGGAGTGGCTGATTGGATTCCCAATGTCCGCTTTCGACCCATTTCGGACATTTCGGGTGGTCTGCGGCCTACCCTCGGAAGACGCCACAAATCCGCGTTGGAAAGAGTGAATGGCGCGCCCAACGGCCTCTTTTGAGATCCCTCCAGGACTGTCATTCATCCTGTAATTACACGGTTTTTGGCAATATGCCGGATGAAACAGGCAAGTTGGAACTTGGCATGACTAAGGCACTTTTGATCGCCACCGTCGCGGCGCTCGCGATCACCGCACCTGCCAACGCGCAACGCGGTGATAGCCGCGCGCAAGCTGGGGAACGCGCCCAGAAAGCCGATCGGGGCGAACAGCGCGCAAAGCGCGCCAAGGCCCGTCCGCAAGCGACCGAACGCCGTCAACGGGCAGTCCGCGCCGAGCGGGCGCAGCCGCGCGAACGGATCCGCGCCGTTTAGCCGCGCAGGCAGGCACGCGCGGCTGCTCGGGCCGAGCGACCAAAGCAGCGCCAGCGTATCCAGGCTGAGCGGCGCGCACCCCGAGTTGCAAAGCAGGTTCGTTCGCCGGCCCGCGCAACCGAGCGTCGTTCGCGGGTCGCAGAGCGCGTCCGGCCGCAGCGAGTCGAGCGACAACGAGTCCAGCCCCAGCGAGCCGAGCGGCAGCGCGTCCAGCCGCAGCGGGTCGAGCGGCGGCGCGTCCAGCCCCAGCGGGCCGAGCGGCAACGTGTCCGGCCGCAGCAAGTAGAGCGGCAGCGCGTCCAGGCTCAGCGGGTCGAACGCAGGACTATTGCGCGTCAGGCCAGCGCCCAGCGCGCCGCGCGTAACGAGCGGCGCAACGTCGAGCGGCGCTCCATCGAGCGGCGGCCCGGCATCGAGCGGCGCGCCGTCGAGCGGCGGATGAGGACGGTCGAGGCGGCGCGTGCCGCTAATCGTCTCGATAACCGGCAGCTCAGGCAACGGGCGCAACGTGTCGAGCGCGTGCAGAACCGGGTTGAGCGCGGCGAGCGAGTGCGGATGCTTTCACGGCAGCGCCTGCGCCAGGCGCTGGTCCAGCGGCCTTCGAGGATCGTCGGCGAGCGAGTGAACCTGCGCCAGCGCCAGGTGAACCGAGACTGGTACGACGATTATGTGGCCCGGCGGTACAGCGCCTCTTATGGCGCAAGCTCGCGATATTTTTACGATTACGATGATGACGACGGCTATGCGTATCAAATCAACCGCGACAGCAATATGGTCACAGCGCTGATCCCGCTGCTTGGCGGAGCCTTCGGCGTCGGACAGCCGCTGCCGATCGGCTATAACGGCTACAACGTGCCGTCGGCGTATCGCCCTTTGTATTACGATACGCCCAATTATCAGTATCGTTACGGCGACGGCGCGATTTATCGCGTCGACCAGACCACGCAGCTGGTGCAAGCGGTGGTGGCGCTGCTTTCCGGGCAGAGCCTGGGTGTCGGTCAAATGCTTCCAACCAACTATAACGTGTACAACGTCCCATCCGCCTATCGCGACACGTACTTCGACAGCGACGACAGGTGGTACCGCTATAACAATGGCAACATCTACGGAGTCGATCCCTACAGCCGGCGCATCGAGACCATGCACCCGCTGTCTTACGGTGGTTACGCCGTCGGCTCTCAGGTGCCGTCTTATGCAAGCTATGGCGGCTACACCGGCTTTGGCAGTTACGGCGGGTATCCGAGCAACTCGGTGCCCTACGGCTACGATCAACTCTATTACAGCCAGCCCGGGTACAATTATCAATATTCAAATGGCGGGATCTATCAGGTTGATCCGACCACTCGGATAATCTCGGCGCTGGTGGCGCTGGTCAGCGGCTCCAACCTTGGCGTCGGGCAGGTGTTGCCGACGGGTTACGATGCGTACAACGTGCCGAGCGCCTATCGCGCTAATTACTTTGACACGCCCGACGCGTGGTACCGCTACGACGATGGCAACATCTATCAGGTCGATCCCGGGTCGCGGATGATCCAGGCATCGATCCCGGTGTCCTACGATGGCTTTGCGGTCGGCTATCCGGTGCCGGCGGCCTACCAGGGTTACGCGGTGCCGGATCGCTACAGCGACCTTTACTACGCCGCGCCGGGCTATGATTACCGCTATTTCGATGGCGGCATCTATCAGGTCAACGCCATCACTCAGATCGTTCAGTCGCAGGTGGCCCTGCTCACCGGCAACACGCTCGGAGTAGGGCAGATGCTGCCGGTGGGATATGACGCCTACAACGTGCCCTTCAGCTATCGCGACCGTTACTTCGACACTGGACAGTCCATGTACCGCTATGCCGACGGCTACATCTACCAGGTCGACCCCCAGACGCGCCTGATCAAGGCGGTGATCGACGCAATCGCCTAACGCCGGGGTTAGCCCAGGACGTTTGTTAGAACCCGCCGAATGAAATTCGGCCGGTCGACCGAATGTCTGCTTTCCACCCAAAGCAGACGTTGGCACTTGCCCCACAGATCAGCTGACTCGAAAGTGGACGCCGCTTCGTCTATATCCGCTCGCGCCAGAGGGCCGGGCGGCCGCGGCGGGGACTTGTCCCCGGCGAGGAAAGTCCGGGCTCCACGGAAAATACGGTGCCGGGTAACGCCCGGCCGGTCACCGCGAAAGCGGGTATTGAGGGACAGTGCCACAGAAAGCATACCGCCCGGCTTCGGACGGGTAAGGTCGAAAGGGTGCGGCAAGAGCGCACCGCGCGTCCGGCAACGGAGGCGGCACGGTAAACCCCACCGGGTGCAAGACCGAATAGGGGCGGCATATGAGCTATTTCCGGCTCGTCGCCCGGGTTGGTCGCTTGACCCCCGACGCAAGTCTGGGGCTAGAGGAATGGTCGCTTATCCCCGCGAGGGGTGGACAGAACCCGGCTTACAGGCCCTCTGGCAATTTTACTGCACTGGCGAACTTTCGGGCGCGCCATTAGCTTTGGACTACAAGATGGTGAAGACGAGACGATCCGACGACTGGGGCTTTCCCCGCTGGCGAAGCTACGGATCGAGCCGCGGCGCCGCGCGCGTGCGCCTGTGCGACCGCGAGGGGTGCGACGAGGCCGGCGACCGCCCCGCCCCCAAATCGCCCAACAGCCCGGAACGCTGGTACTTCTGCGAGGCTCATGCGGGCGAGTATAATCGCAACTGGGATTATTTCGCCGGGCTCGACTCCGAGGAAACTGCCAAGCGCGCAGCGGACGAGGAGCGCGACGCCGGCGCCTTCAGGCAATCCCCTCACTGGCAGTGGGGCGGGCCGGGCGACGGAACCCGGAGCCGGGATGAAATGCGGGCGCTCGATGCGCTCGAGCTGGACGGCGACTCCGAATTCACCGCGATCAAGGCTGCCTACCGCCGGCTGGCGAAGGAAAACCACCCCGATTTGACGCCCGGCGACGAGGAAGCGGCGCTTCGCTTCCAGAAGGTGAAGGCGGCCTATGACGTGCTTCGGCGCGCGGAGGAGCGGCGGGCTGCCGCCCCTTGAAGGTGCAGCATGCCCCCTAGCGCTGAAGCATAAACGTGCCGGCGCTGCGCGCGATCGGCCGCTGCGGGTCGCCGCCGTGGGCGAGCCCGGTAACGAAGGCGATCCGCCGCGTGAGCTTGATGCATTCGCACCGCGCGATGATGGTTTCGCCCTTGGCCACCGGCCGCAGGTAATCGAGCCGCAAGTCGAGCGTGACGACCGGCACGAAGCGGTCGAGGGTCACCCAGACCGACATCCCGCTGGCGGTGTCGACCAGGCTGACGATCGCTCCTGACGCGAGGACGCCGGTCGCTGGCACCCCGACCAGTTGCTCGCGCCACGGCAAAGCGAGCTCCGCCCAATTGTCGCTGCTCGCCCGATGCTCGAGCCCGAGCGCGCGGCCATGGCCGACCTGGCGTGCGAACTCGAAGAATTTGGCGGCGTCGAACCCGCTCTCGCCAGTGCCCGGGAGCGGCGCAGTCACGCCGCCAGCCTCTGCGCGGTCTCGCGGATCAGGTCGATCATGCCCGGCACGCCCTGGGTGCGGTTGGCACTGAGCTGGCGCGACAGCTCGAACGGGGCGAGCTCGGCGGTGATGTCCGTCGCGGCGACCTCGGCCGCCGGTCTGTCCTGGACCGTCGACAGGACCAAAGCGACAATGCCCTTGGTGATCGCCGCGTTGCTGTCGGCGAGGAAGTGAAGGCGCCCGTCGGCGGTGGTGGTGGTGGGATAGACCCACACCGATGCCGAGCAGCCGCGGACCCTGGTGGCGTCGGTCTTCAGCGCGTCGGGCATCGGCTCCAGCTTGCGGCCAAGATCGATCAGCAAGCGATAGCGGTCCTCGCTGTCGAGCAGTTCATACTCGTCGAAGATGTCGTGGACGGCGGGAAGGCTCATCGCCGGCCGATTAGCAGGCGGCGAGGCCCGGTGTCATCCGTGGCGGCGTAGTTCCTCCATTTCGCGGTCGAGCACGGGATTGCCATCGGTCGCGATCCGCTCGAGCACCTGGACGTGCTGCTTGAGCTGCTTGATCTCGGGCGCCGGAGTAGCCGGGGAGGGGAGAGGCGCCTGCTGGACCGCTTCGGCGGCCGTGGTCAGCGCCTTGATGCGCTTGCGCGCGCCGCGCAGCCGCACGTAGATTGCGTAGAGGTTGACCAGGCCAAGATGACCAACAAATTGGCTTTGACGTCGGTCATGCACGACCCCTCGGTTCAGCGGTCGCGCAGTTGGTCGATCTCGCGCGAGAGGCTGTTCTCTCGGTCGGTTGCGATCCGCTCCAGCACGTGAAGGCGTTCCTTGAGCTCCTTCAGCTCTTCGCGCAGCCGAAGGGTCTCGACCTCGTCGGAGGGGTCGACGCTTCTTCGGTGACCACCGGAAAAACGAGTCTTCATGATGCCCGCGATCATCACGATGGTGACGATCAGGACCACCATCCATTGGCCGCCGCTCACTGGGCTTTGGCTCCGCTATGCAGTGCGATCATGATTTGTCCTGGACTCATGTTGGAGACTCTCCTCGCGGTCGTGGTTTAGCGCAGCTGCTCGATTTCGCGGGCGAGCGAGCGGTTCTCCACCGTCACATATTGCTCGATCTCGGCAAGCCGGCGGTCGATGTCGCGAAAGCGCGACTTGATGTCCCGGGCGCTTCGCGACGGCGAGGCGCGTACGGTCTGCCAGAACTTCTTCTCCTCGGGGTCGCTCTCGCGAAGCTCGCGCGGCTCGTCGCCGGCCAGCCAGCCGGTGATGAAGTAGACCGGGACCAGCGCGCCGCCGCCCATGAAGACGCCGAGCACAAACAGGATGCGGACCAGCGTAACGTCGAAGCCCGTATAGTCGGCGAGGCCGGCACACACGCCCAGAACCTTGCCGGCGCGCTTGTTGAGATAAAATTTGGTGCGGCTCGGGGGCTGGGTGCTCATAGCTCGTCCCCGCGGCGGATCCGGCTTCGCAACAGATCGTCCGAAAGCGGGGCGCTGGATTCGGGCAGGCACGACTGCCGCCACGCCGGATTCTCGGCGGTCATGATGCGTTCGATCGTGCACAAGCGGTCGTCGAGCCGTCGCGCCATCTCGTGAAGGTCGTCCAGCAGCTTCTCGTCCGAGCCGGTAAGCGTCGCCGCCGACTTCCATTTTGTGACGTAGTGGAAAATCAGCCACGGGAGCCCGATGAACAGGATTCCCACGACCAAAGCGACGAAGATTTCTTCAGGCATTATTTATTCCCCTTTGCCGCCATCGCGGCCTTCATTGCTTCAAGCTCGGCATCGACCTGGTCGGACGACTTGAGCTCGGCGATTTCCTCTTCCAGGCTTTTCGGCCCGGTCATTCCCAGCGCTTCGGCGCGCCCTTCTGCAAAGTCGGCCCGGCGCTCGAGGATTTCGAAGCGGCTGAACGCGTCCTCGGTCCGCTCGCCGTTCAGCAATTCGCGGGCCTTGGCGCGGCTGACTGCGCTTTCCAGTCGGTGAGAAATCGCATTCTGCCGGGCGCGGGCCTCGCGAAGCTTGCCCTGGAGCTTGGCGATGTCGGCTTCGTAGCTGCGCAGGGTGTCGTCGACGAGGTCGATCTCGGCCTGGAGGCCAACCGCCATGTCGGCCGCCTTCTGGCGCTCCATCAGCGCCGCCTTGGCGAGGTCCTCGCGGTTCTTGCTCAGCGCCAGCTCGGCTTTCTCGGTCCAGCTCGACTGCAGCTCGTTGAGGCGGGAAAGGGTGCGGCGCATGTCCTTGCCGTCGGCAATGGTCTTGGCCGCCGATGCCCGCACTTCGACCAACGTCTCTTCCATCTCGAGGATGATCATTCGGATCATCCGCGCCGGATCTTCGGCGCGGTCGAGCAGCTCCGCCATGTTGGCGGCGACAATGTCCCGGGTTCGGGAGAATATGCTCATTCACGCACTCCGCGGTAAATTCAGGGCCTGTTCGTCAGAACACTATTCAAGGTTCATGCCATCTCTCGAATAACGGCTCGCCGCCGCGAAATACGCAGAACTTCGAGCGTTTCCAGCGCAAAATATCTTGCCAAGAGGTGGGATTTGACACCAACAGTCGGCGCGTGGAGCGGGCGGATACATTTGTCGGGCAAAGCAACGTCGTCCTCGACGCGGTCGAGCGGGCGAGCCGCGCCGCCGCGCTCAACCGCCCGGTGCTGGTGATCGGCGAGCGCGGCACCGGCAAGGAGCTGATCGCCGAGCGCCTTCACCGCCTGTCGCCGCGCTGGTCGGCGCCGCTGGTGACGATGAACTGCGCGGCCTTGCCGGAGACGCTGATCGAGGCGGAGTTGTTCGGACATGAGGCGGGCAGCTTTACCGGCGCCGCCAAGACCCGTCACGGGCGATTCGAGCAAGCCGACGGCGGCACCCTGTTCCTCGACGAGCTCGCGACCTTGTCGTCGCCCGCGCAGGACCGGCTGCTTCGGGCGGTCGAATATGGCGAGGTCACCCGGATTGGCGCGTCCAAGCCGATCATCGTCGACGTCCGAATCGTCGCCGCGACCAACGAGGATTTGCCGTCGCTTGTGGACCAGGGGCGGTTCCGCGCCGACTTGCTCGACCGGCTTTCGTTCGAGGTGGTCACCTTGCCGCCGCTGCGGGTGCGCGCCGGCGACATCCCTTTGCTCGCCGAGCATTTCGGACGGCGCATGGGGGTCGAGCTCGACTGGTCCAACTGGCCGGGCTTTTCGGCCCGCGCGATGAGCGACCTCGAGTGCTACCACTGGCCGGGCAATGTGCGCGAATTGCGCAACGTCGTCGAACGCGCAGCCTATCGCTGGGAAGACCCCGAGCGGCCGATCGATGCGATCCAGTTCGACCCGTTCCACTCGCCCTGGGCCCCGACCCGATCGAGCAGCGAGTTCAAACCGGCGCCCGAAACGGTTGAGGCACAGCCGGAAGCGGCTTCGCCTGCTGCGCCTGCTTCGCCCGAGGCAGCTCCGGCCTCGACCGCCGATTATCGCGCCGAGGTCGCTGCTTACGAACGCGCGTTGCTGGAGGATGCGCTGGCCCGCAACCGCTTCAACCAGCGGGCGACCGCGGCGGCGATCGGGTTAAGCTACGACCAGCTGCGCCACGCCTTGAAGCGCCACAAATTGCTCGACGCCGGATCCGGCTGAGCCGCAGTTGACTTGCAACGCTCGCGACCTAGTGGCGTTTGCCTTACATCCCCCCATTCCGATCGAGGAGCGACGCGATGGCCTTCACCCTTCCCGCACTGCCCTTTTCAAAGGACGCGCTGCAGCCGCACATGTCGCCCGAAACGTTCGAATATCATCACGGCAAGCACCACAAGGCTTATGTCGACAAGACCAACGGGATGGTCGGTGGGAAGGGTCTGGAAGGCGCTTCGCTGATCGAGGTGATCCGCGCCGCCAAGGACCGCTCAGACAAGGGACTGTTCAACAACTCGGCCCAGATCTGGAACCACAGCTTTTTTTGGCAGTGCCTGGCCCCCGAAGGGTCAACGTCACCGTCGGGACGCCTGAAGGAGATGATCGACAGCGATTTCGGCGGGCATGAAAGCATGCTTGAGAAATTAGCGACGGAGAGCGTCAACCATTTCGCCAGCGGCTGGGGATGGCTGGTGCTCAACAAAGGCAAGCTGGAGATCACGTCGCTGCACGATGCCGACACGCCGGTGGTTCACGGCATGACCCCGCTGCTCACCGTCGATGTGTGGGAGCATGCTTATTACATCGACTATCGCAACGAGCGGCCTCGCTTCGTCAACAGCGTGCTTGAGAACATCGTCAACTGGGACTTCGTCGCCCTCAACCTCGACGGTGACGGCGCCGAGCGCGCCAACCAAAGCGGCTAAGCAAAGCCTATTGTTTCAAGCGGTAGCCGGTCCTGAAGATCCACCACACGCCGACCAGGCAAGCGAGGAAGAAGGCAAAGGTCGCCGCCAGTGCCGTGCCGAACGCCACGTCGGCGGTGCCGAAGAATGTCCAGCGGAAACCGTTGATCAGATAGACGACCGGGTTGAACAAGGTGATCGATCGCCACGGCTCGGCCAGCATGTCGATCGAATAGAAAGCGCCGCCAAGGAACGTCAGCGGGGTCACCACCAGCAGCGGGATGACCTGCAGCTGCTCGAACCCCTTGGCCCAGATGCCGACCATGAAGCCGAACATGCAGAAGGTCAGCGCGACCAGCAGCAGATAGAACAGCATCGCCAGCGGGTGAGCGACTGTGATGGGCACGAACAAATGGGCGGTGACGAAAATGACCAGTGCGACGAGCATCGCCTTGGTCGCCGCCGCCCCGACATAGCCGAGCACGGTCTCGAACGCCGACAGTGGCGCCGACAATATCTCGTAGATGGTGCCGGTGAAGCGCGGCATGTGAATGCCGAAGCTGGCGTTGAAGATGCTCTCAGTGAACAGCGACAGCATCATCAACCCGGGGACGATGAAGCTACCATAGGGAACGCCGCCGATCTCCGTCATCCGGCTGCCGATGGCGGCTCCGAACACGACGAAATAAAGCGAGGTGGTAATCACCGGCACCGCCAGGCCCGTCCACAAGGTGCGGCGGAAGCGGTGCAGCTCGAACTTGTAGATGGCGAGCACGCCGCGCCAGTTCATGCGCTTGCCCCTTGCTCGTGGATCAGGCCAACGAAGATGTCCTCGAGGCTCGACTGCTTGGTGTCTAGGTCCTTGAAGGCGATCCCGGAGTCGCGCATCGCCGTCAGCAGCGACGGGATTCCGGTGCGCTCGGCCTTGGCGTCGAATACGTAGGTCAGGGTCGCGCCGTCCTCGCTTAGCTTGGGTTGCCACTCGTCGAGGGCAGGCGGCACCGCATTGAGCGGCTCGGTCAGCTGCAAGTGGAGGGTCTTGCGGCCGAGCTTCTGCATCAGCGCCGTCTTCTCTTCGACCAGGATCAGCTCACCGTTGGCGATGACTCCGACGCGGTCGGCCATTTCCTCGGCTTCTTCGATATAATGGGTGGTGAGGATGATGGTGGTGCCGCCCTCGCGAAGTCTCCGCACCAGATCCCACATGTCGCGCCGAAGCTCGACGTCGACTCCCGCCGTCGGCTCGTCGAGGAACAGGATGTCGGGCTCGTGCGCCAGCGCCTTGGCGATCATCACTCGGCGCTTCATCCCGCCCGACAGCTCCTTCAGAATCTGCTTGCGCTTGTCCCACAGCGACAGGTCGCGAAGGATTTGCTCGATCCTGGCGGGGTCGGGGGCGCGCCCGAACAATTCGCGGCTGAAGTTGACGGTGCTGATCAGCGGCTCGAACACGTCCATGGTCAGCTCTTGCGGGACCAGGCCGATGCGGCTTCGGGCGTGGCGGTAATCGGTCCGCCAGTTGCGCCCGTCGACTAGCACTTCGCCGGCCGTGGAGGTGACGATCCCGCAGACGATGTTGATCAGAGTCGTCTTGCCGGCGCCGTTGGGCCCCAGAAGCGCGAAAATCTCGCCGCGCCGGATGTCGAGATCGACTAACTTGAGCGCCTCGGTGCCGCTCGCATAGGCCTTGCGAAGCCCGCGAATGGACAGGATTGGATCGCTCATTCGATCGGGCCCGGCTCGACGGGGTCGGCCGCCTCGCGGGTAAGGCCGTGTTTGAGCAGCATCGGGATGTTGGCGGCGGCAAACAGGAAGGTCAGCGGAAGCGCGCCCCACAATTTGAAGCCGATCCAGAAATCGGTCGAGCTGTTGCGCCACACCGCTTCGTTGACCACCGCCATGGCGACGAAGAACAACGCCCAGTTGCGGGTCAGCTTACGCCAGCCTTCCTGGTCGAGGCCCGGGTAGGCGCTGCCCAACACGTTCTTGAGCAGCGCCCGGCCGGTCATCAGCCCGAAGCCGAGTAGGGCAGCGACGAACAGATAATAAAGCGTCGGCTTTATCTTGATGAAGGTCTGGTCGTGGAGCCACAAGGTGACCCCGCCCATCACCACCACCAGCACGCCGGAGAACCACAGCAAGGGTGAGATCCGGCGGAAGCGGATGGCCGAATAGATCATCGCCGCGACCATCGCTGCCATGAATGCCCCGGTGGCGACGAAGATCTTCAGCGCCGATGGGACCGGCGCGAAGAAGTTGACGGCGAAGAACACCAGGATCGGGCCGACGTCGATCAGCAGCTGCGAGGCGCCGGTCGGCTGTTTGGCTTTTTGGTCGGTCATTCGGGGGTAAGTCCTGAGATGGCCCGGGCGACTTGCCGGGCGTCGAACGGGCGCAGGTCGTCGGCGCTTTCGCCGACTCCGATGGCGTGTATGGGAAGGCCGAATTTCTCCGCCGCCGCGACCAGAACCCCGCCGCGCGCGGTGCCGTCGAGCTTGGTCATGATCAGGCCGGTGACGCCCGCGGTTTCTCGGAACACTTCGACCTGCGTCAAGGCATTCTGGCCGGTCGTGGCGTCGAGGACGAGGAGGACTTCGTGCGGCGCTTCCGGGTTGAGCCGGCCGAGTACGCGGCGGATCTTGGACAATTCGTCCATCAAATGGCTTTTGTTCTGAAGGCGACCGGCGGTGTCGACGATCAGAACGTCGATGCCGGTCGCGGTCGCCTGCTTGACCCCGTCGAAGACGATTCCCGCGGAATCGCCGCCTTCCTTGCCGGCGATCACCGGAGCGCCGATGCGGTCCCCCCAGATCTGCAATTGCTCGATCGCAGCGGCGCGGAAGGTATCGCCAGCTGCAAGCAGCACCCCATAATCCTGCTCCTTGAGCCACTGGCCGAGCTTGCCGATGGTCGTGGTCTTGCCCGATCCGTTGACTCCGATCACCAGGATCACGTGCGGGCGCGGAAAGCCCCACACTTCCAGCGGCCTGGCGACCGGGGCCAGGATCTTTTCAATCTCTTCGGCAAGGATCGAGCGGAGCCCGCGCTCGTCGAGCCGCTCATACTTTTCGCGGGCGATCGCCTCGCGGATGCGCCGCGATGCTTCGGGACCGATGTCGGACGCGATCAGCGCTTCCTCGATGTCGTCGAGGGTCGCGGTGTCGAGCGCCGCCCGGCTGGCCAGCCCGGTGAGGTTGTCGGCGACCTTTTCAGCGGTTTTGGAAAATCCGCCGCGCAGGCGGTCGAGCCAACTCATGCCCAGACTCCAATGAGCAGGTCACCGTCGCGGGCGACGATCCGGGCCTTGCCCACTGCGCCGCGCGCCGCCCCTTCGACCATCACCGCCGCGAAGCCGTCGCTGTGCCCCTTGGCGTTATTTTCGATCAGCACCCGTTGCTGGCTGCCGACGAGGCCCTCCAGCCAAATCGTTCGCCTGGACGACGCTGCCTGGCGGAGGCGGGCGGCGCGGGCTTTGACCAGCTCGCGCGGAAGCTGCGGCATCCGCGATGCGGGCGTGTTCGGTCGCGAAGAGAAGGGGAAGACGTGCGCCGCGATCACGTCGCAATCGTCCAGCAACCTCAGACTGTTGAGCGCCATGTCCTCAGTTTCCGTGGGAAATCCGGCAATCAGGTCCGCGCCGATCGTCGCGTCGGGCCGGACGGCCTTGATCCGCTCGACGATAGCCACCGCGTCGGCGCGGCTGTGGCGGCGCTTCATCCGCTTCAAGATCATGTCGTCGCCGGCCTGCAGCGACAGATGGAAGTGCGGCATCAGCCGTGGTTCGCCGGCGATCAGCTCGAACAGCGCGCCGTCGATCTCGATACTGTCGAGCGATGACAGCCTCAGCCGCTGCAGGCGCGGCTCGGCTGCGAGCAGGCGCTGGCACAGGGTGCCGAGGCCGCCTTGGTAATCGGTGATATCGACGCCCGTTAGAACGATCTCAGCCGCGCCTCGGTCGAGCTCTTTCGCCACCGCGTCGCGGATCGCCTCGAACGGATAGGAGCGGCTCGCCCCGCGTGCCTGCCAGATCGAACAGAAGGTGCATCGATGGTCGCACCCGGTCTGCACCGCGACGAAGCTTCGCACGTGTCTCTGGAAGCCGGCCGGGACGGGCGCGGGTGACGTCATGACGTCACCCCATTTGAGCTTGTCCGCATTGCCTACCACCCGGTCGACTTCGGGCATCGCCTCGAACGAGGCGCGATCGAGCTCGGCGGCGCAGCCAGTGACCAGGATCCGCGCGTCGGGGCGGCGGCGGGCGGCCTTGCGGATCGCCTGGCCGGTCTGCCGGACCGCTTCGGCGGTGACCGCGCAGCTATTGACGATCACCCACTCCTCGCCGGACGGGGCGAGGCGCCGCATCGTCTCGCTCTCGGCGAAATTGAGGCGGCAGCCGAGCGTGATGCTCTCGACGCTCACTGCACCGCCTCGAGATCCAGTTCGCCCTTGAACACATGGGTTGCCGCGCCCCGCATCCGCACCGGCTGTCCGCGCTCCCAGGCAATCGTCAGGGTGCCGCCCGGCATGTGCACCGCGACTGGGCTCCTCGCCCGCTTCGTCGCAATCGCAGCAACGGCCGCAGCGCAGGCGCCGGTGCCGCAGGCGAGGGTGAGGCCGGCGCCGCGCTCCCACGAGCGCATGTGGATGCCGTCGTCGCGAACAATGGCGACGTGGACGTTAACCCGTTCGGGAAAAGCCGGGTCATTCTCGATTTCCGGGCCGCGCTGGTCGAGCTCGATCTTGTTGGGATCGGTGACGAAGAAAATTACATGGGGGTTGCCGACGTTGACCGCGAAGCCGTTCTTCAGCTCGCCCCAGTCGAGGGGGAGCGACGTGGTGTCCATCGGATAGGCAATCGGGATGTCTTCCCAGCCGAAGCGCGGCTCGATCGTGGTTACCTCGACGTCGCTTCCGGCGGACGAGCCTTCGATGATTCCGGCCGGAGTTTCGATCGTCTTGGCGCCGGTCAGCGCCACCACGCAGCGCGACGCATTGCCGCACGATTCGACCTCGCCGCCGTCGTGGTTCCAGATCCGCATCGCGACATCGGCCTTGGCGGATGGCTCGATCAGGATCAGCTGGTCGCAGCCGACCCCGCGGTGGCGGTCGGCGATCGCCCGCGCCAGCTCGCTGGTCATGGTCACGGCCTGCTCGCGACCGTCGACGATGACGAAGTCGTTGCCGAGGCCGTGCATCTTGTGGAATTGCAGTTGCATTGGTCGGCGGGACTTAAGGATGAGCCGGTGCCAAGTCCACAAGCGGAAAGGTAAGGCGCAATGACCAAATCGGCCACCGAAGTGATGCAGGCGATCATCTTCGCGGCGATCGTCGACGCGGTCGAGGCATTGAAGGCGTCGTCCAGGGGCGTGCCCAATATCTTGCTTCGCGACATCCAGACGCTTCACCGCAACACCCTCTTCGAAGATTTGCCCAAGGAGCTTCAAGACGCGGTCTCGGTCAGCGTCCGCGGCGCCTTCGCCAGGCTGCTCAAGGAAGGCTATTCGGTCGGCCCGCGCGGCGAGCAGCAGCCGTCTCGGCCGATCGACCGAGTCCCCGAACGCGACCGCCGGCCGGGACCGCGCGGACCGGGCAGGGGCCCAGGCGGCGGCGTTCGGCGCGGCGGCAGGCCGCCGCCCAAGCCGCGCGGTTGAACTCTGGCAGCTGAGCCGCTAAGCGCCGGCTCGTCGTTTTCGACAGACATGGATGATCGGTGCCCACGGGCGCGCGTTGGCCGGCGAGGTTTCGCCCGCCGGCGTATTTTGCGTGATGCACCTTATATGGGCCGCTCGATCATCGGGAGACTAGAGTGTTCGACACACTGAGCGACCGGCTCGCCGGCGTATTCGACAAGCTTCGCGGTCGCGGCGCCCTTGCCGAAGCCGACGTGCGCTCGGCGATGCGAGAGGTGCGGGTGGCGCTGCTCGAGGCCGACGTCGCACTCCCCGTTGCCCGCGACTTCGTCGACCAGGTGACCGAGCGCGCGGTCGGCCAGGAAGTGCTGCGCTCGGTCACCCCGGGCCAGATGGTGGTCAAGATTGTTCACGATGCGCTAATCGAGATGCTGGGGTCCGAGGCGTCGGAGCTTCATGTCGACGTCAACCCGCCGGCGGTGGTGATGATGGTCGGCCTGCAGGGCTCGGGCAAGACGACGACCACTGCCAAGCTCGCCAAGCGCCTGTGCGAGAAACAGCGCAAGCGGGTGCTGATGGCCTCGCTCGACGTTGCTCGCCCGGCCGCGCAGGAGCAGCTTGCGGTGCTCGGGCGGCAGGCCGGGGTCGACACCTTGCCGGTCGTCGCCGGCCAGCAGCCGGTCGAAATCGCCAGGCGAGCGATCCAGGCGGCGAAGCTTCAAGCTTACGATGTCGTCCTGCTCGACACCGCTGGGCGGCTTCACGTCGACGACGCGCTGATGGGCGAGATGAAAGCGGTCGCCGAGGCGTCTCAACCGACCGAAACGCTGCTGGTGGTGGATTCGCTGACGGGCCAGGACGCGGTCAACGTCGCCAAGGGCTTTTCCGCCGAGGTTGAGCTGACCGGCGTGATCCTTACCCGGATGGACGGCGACGCGCGCGGCGGCGCGGCGCTGTCGATGCGCGCGGTCACTGGCAAGCCGATCAAGTTCGCCGGGGTTGGCGAGGGCCTCGATGCGCTCGAGGCGTTCCACCCGTCGCGGGTCGCCAGCCGAATCCTCGGCATGGGCGACGTCGTCAGCCTGGTCGAGCGAGCGGCCGAGACGATCCAGGTCGAGGATGCCGAGAAGCTCGCCGCCAAGATGGCCAAGGGCAAGTTCGACCTCGACGATTTGCGCATGCAGATCGGCCAGATGCAGCGGATGGGCGGGCTTGGCGCACTCGCTTCGATGATGCCCGGCATCAAAAGCGTGAAGGGGGCGATGGACAAAGCCGAGGACGGCAAGGCGCTGGTCCATCTGGAAGCGATGATGAGCTCGATGACCGCCAAGGAACGCAGCCGACCTGAATTGATTAACGCCAAGCGCAAGATCCGCATTGCCAAGGGCAGCGGGACCACCGTTCAAGAGGTCAACAAGCTGCTCAAGATGCACCAGGAAATGGCCAATGCGATGAAGCGGCTGAAGAAGATGGGCGGCCTCGGCAAGCTCGCCGCGATGTTCGGTAAGGGCGGGCTGGAAGGCGCGCTCGGCGGGATGGCGCCCGGCTCGCTTCCCCCCGGCGGCTTGGGCGGCGGCGCGGGGACGATTCCGGGGCTCGGCGGCGGCGGCTTCAACCTTCCGCCCGGTTTCGACAAATTCTCAAAGAAATGACAGATCACACTGAAAGGACTTAAGTAATGGCACTTGCAATTCGACTTACGCGCGGCGGCGCCAAGAAGCGGCCTTATTACCGCATCGTCGTTGCCGACAGCCGCTCCCCGCGTGACGGCCGCTTCATCGAGAAGCTGGGCACCTACAACCCGCTGCTGGCCAAGGATTCGCCCGAGCGGGTGAAGCTCGACAACGACCGCATCTCGCATTGGCTGTCGGTCGGCGCGCAGCCGTCTGATCGGGTGCTTCGCTTCCTCGACGCCGCCGGGATCAAGGAGCGTCCGGCCCGCAACAACCCCAACAAGGGCGAGCCGGGCGAAAAGGCCAAGGAGCGAGTCGAGCAGCGCGCCGCCAAGGAGACCGCGGCCGCTGAAGCGGCAGCCGCCGCCGAAGCCGCGCCGCCGGTCGAGGAAGCTGCTGTCGAGGAAACCGCTGTCGAGGAGGTACCGGCCGAAGAGGTGGTAGCCGAGGACGCCGCTGCCGAAGCGCCGGCCGAGGAAGCCGCTGCCGAAGAGGCTCCCGCAGAAGAGGTCGCTGCCGAAGAGGCTCCCGCAGAGGAGGTCGCCGCTGAAGCAGCTCCCGCTGAAGCAGCTCCCGCTGAAGCAGCTCCCGCTGAAGAAGCTCCCGTAGAGGAGGTCGCCGCTGAAGCAGCTCCCGCCGAAGAAGCTGCCGCTGAAGCAGCTCCGGTTGAGGAAGCTGCGGTTGAAGAGGCTCCGGCTTTGGACGACGTTACGCCTGCCGACGAGGCGACCAATGCCGGCGAGTCCGCCGAGGAGCCGGCCGAGGGCGCCGTGGAGGCTGCTCCCGCCGAGGGCGCGGAGACCGCTGCCGAGCCCGCTGCCGAAACAGCCGAGCCCAAGCAGGCCAAGTCGGCCGACGAGCCTGCCGAAGGCGCCGTCGAGGACGCCCCGGCCAAAGGCGCCGACAAGCCTGAAAAGGCCCAGAAAGCGGGCAAGGCCGCGAAGGCCAAGTAAGCCCGTACGGTGAGCGAGACCGACCTTATCTCCCTTGCCGCCGTTGCCGGAGCGCACGGCGTCAAGGGCGAAGTGCGCCTGAAGCTGTTCACCGACGGCGCCGCCAGCCTTCGCCACCACGCGCAAGTGCTGGTGGCCGGCGTCGAGCGCGAGCTTGAAAGCGTGCGCGATGCCGGCAAGGGCGCCGTCGCCCGTTTTTCAGGGGTCGGCGACCGGACCGCAGCCGAAGCACTGCGCGGCTCGCTGGTCGAGGTCGACCGCTCGGCGCTGCCGCCGCTAGAAGAGGGCGAATATTACCATTCCGATCTGGTCGGCCGCCTTTGCGTCACCGACGATGGCGGCGATGCCGGTAAAGTTGTGGCAGTCGAGAATTTCGGCGCCGGGGACTTGCTGGAAGTGGAAAGCCCCGACGGCAGCCGCGCGCTGATTCCGTTCCGGCCCGGAGTCGCCGATTTCGAAGGCGACCGGATCGTTCTGGATCCCGAGTTCCTCGCCTGATCCGAACGCAGGTGGCCGCTACGCTTAGCGCAGCAGGGGCCGTTCCTTCGCCAGGTCGTTGCGGATCGCTGTTGCCGCCACGCCGCCGTCGCCCATGGCGTGGCTGATCTGGTCGAGGCCGACGACGACGTCGCCGGCGGCGTAGAAGCCGGGCACGTTTGTGCGCTGGTGCGCGTCGACCCCGACGCAATCCGGGTCGTTAAGCCGGGCGCCGACCTGGTCGGCGAGCTGGGTGTGGGTGTCGCTTCCGAGCGCCGGATAGACGCTATCGAACGTGTAATGGCCTTCGGCGGTGTCGACGACGATATATTTGTCCAAAACTCCCACCGCCTCGGCCGGCCCGTCAACGCAGGCGATGCCTGCCATTTTCAGCCTGGCATGTTCCTCCGGCCCGAGGTCGAGCGATTTGTCGGGGGCGATCAGGGTGACGTCGGAGGTGAAGCCGCGGAGAAACAGCGCCTCGGCGACGCCATGGCTGCCGCTGCCGATGACGCCGACCTTCTTGTCGGTCACCTCATAGCCGTCGCAGATCGGGCAATAGCGGATCAGCCCGCGGGCCATCGCCGCGTCGTGCAGATCCTCGTCCATCGCCGGGCGGCGGTTGGTTACTCCGGTTGCCAGAAGGACGGCGCGGGCCTGGCGGCAGCCCGAGCCCCAGGTGGCGGTGAACAGGCCGCAATCCTCGTCCCGCTCGAGCTTGGTGACGATTTCAGTCTGAACCTTGGCGCCATATTTGCACGCCTGCGCGCGCATCCGCTCGAGCAAGTCCTTGCCGCTGATCCCGTCGGGGAAGCCGGCGTGGTTATGCGTGCACGGGATCCATGAAGCGCGGCTCTTGCCGGAATCGACCACGAGGATGTCGAGGTGGAAGCGGGCGAGGTAGATCGCCGCGGTCAGCCCGGCCGGGCCGCCGCCGATGATCAGGCAGTCGAGGGGTTTGTCCATCCTCGCCCAATGGATTGTCGTCCGGCTGGTTCCGGACTAGCCCGCCGCGATGAGCTTCTTGGCGACCGTGCTGACGCTTTATCCGGAGATGTTTCCGGGTCCGCTCGGGGTCAGCCTGGCCGGGCGGGCACTTGGCGACGGCCTGTGGTCGCTCGAGGCCCGCAACATCCGCGACTATGCCACCGACAGGCATCGCAGCGTCGACGATACGCCGGCGGGCGGCGGGGCGGGGATGGTGCTTCGGCCCGACGTGCTCGCAGCGGCGATCGACAGCGTTTCCGATGGCCGCCCGACGCTTGCTCTCACCCCGCGCGGCAAGCCGCTGACCCAAGCGCGCATCCGCGAGCTTTCGGCCGGCGCCGGAGTGATCCTGCTGTGCGGCCGGTTTGAAGGTTTCGACGAGCGGATTTTCGAAGGCCGCGAGGTCGAGCCGGTGTCGGTCGGCGACTATGTGCTGTCGGGCGGCGAGGTCGCGGCGATGGCCGTCCTCGATGCTTGCGTTCGGCTATTGCCCGGGGTAATGGGCGCGTCCTCCAGCGGAGAGGAGGAGAGCTTCGAGCAAGGTCTCCTGGAGTATCCGCATTATACCCGACCAGTCACATGGGAAGGGCGCACGATCCCCGAAGTGCTGCGATCGGGGGATCATGCGAGGATCGCGGCGTGGCGACACGAACGCGCTCTGAACGATACACGGCTATGGCGGCCGGACCTGATCGAGCGCCACCGGGGCGCATCGCAGGCACCGCCCTCTAGCGCGCGGCGGAAAAACGAAGGCGAAGACTGATGAACCTGATCGAGACGCTCGAAAAAGAAGCGATCGACGCACTGACCAGCGACAGGCCGGTGCCCGAATTCCGCCCCGGCGACACGTTGCGCGTCGGCGTCAAGGTGGTCGAAGGCGAGCGCAGCCGGGTGCAGAATTTCGAAGGCGTGTGCATCGCGCGGTCGAACAAGGGCGTCGGCTCCAGCTTCACCGTCCGCAAGATCAGCTTCGGAGAAGGCGTCGAGCGCGTCTTCCCGCTCTACTCGCCGGCGATCGAGATGATTGAGGTGATCCGTCGCGGCGCGGTGCGCCGGGCGAAGCTTTATTACCTGCGCGGCCGCACCGGCAAATCGGCGCGTATCGCCGAGCGCCGCGACGTTCGCGGCAACGCTCCCGGCGGCAAGGGCGCCGAGGCGGAAAAGCCGGGCAGCAAGACCAAGGCC
This sequence comes from Sphingomicrobium sp., assembly GCA_037721775.1. Lineage (GTDB taxonomy): Bacteria > Pseudomonadota > Alphaproteobacteria > Sphingomonadales > Sphingomonadaceae > Sphingomicrobium. The sequence continues at coordinate 122,829 of JBBJOG010000003.1, forward strand.
TAGGCCTTAGGCGATCTCGCCCTTGCGCCACCCGGCCTGGCGGTTACGGTTGCGCTTATGGCCAAGATCATCGCCCTTCTGCTTGCTGCAGCCGCAAGCCCCGTTGCCGCGCAATCCCAGCAGCCCGTGCAGCCGCTGACGCTCGAGCGCATTTTCGCAAGCCCGTCGGTGACCGGGAATTCGCCGCGCGCGCTCAAGCTGTCGCCCGACGGCAAGCTCGTCACTTTGCTTCGCAACCGCGCCGACGATCTCCAGCGTTACGATCTTTGGGCAATCGACCCGGCCACCGGACAGTCGCGGATGCTGGTGGACAGCAAAAAGCTCGGCACCGGCGCCGAACTGTCCGAGGCCGAAAAGATGCAGCGCGAACGAGCGCGCATCGGCAGCCTGACCGGGATCGTCAGCTACGACTGGGCCGCAGACGGCAAGCACATCCTGGTGCCGCTGGACGGCGACATTTACCTCGCCGACCTGGACGGCAACGTCCGCCGGCTGACCGAAACAAAGGATACCGAGCTTGACGCGACAGTCAGCGGGCGCGGTCGCTTCGTGTCCTTTGTCCGCGACAACGATCTGCACGTGCTCGACATCGGCACCGGCAAGTCGCGCAATGTCACTCAAAGCGCTAGCGAGACGGTCAGCTGGGGCCTTGCCGAGTTCATCGCCCAGGAAGAAATGGGCCGCCGGCGCGGCCATTGGTGGGCGCCCAACGACAGCCGAATCGCGGTTGCGCGGGTCGACGAAACCGGGGTCGAAGTGGCCACCCGGGCGGCGATCGGCGCCGACAAAACCACTACCTTCGAGCAGCGCTACCCGCGGGCCGGCACCGACAATGCGATCGTCGACCTCTATCTGATGAACCCGGACGGCACGGGGAGAGTGAAAGCCGACCTCGGCAAGAACGCCGACGTCTATCTGGCGCGCGTCGACTGGCTGCCGGACAGCAGCGGCGTCATCGTCCAGCGCCAGAGCCGCGACCACAAGACGCTCGACGTGCTCCGGGTCAACGCCAGGACCGGCGCTTCGACGCCTTTGTTCAGCGACACGTCCAACTTGTGGATCAACCTGTCCGGCGATTTGAAGCCGCTCAAGGATGGCAGCATCATCTTCTCGTCCGAGCGCTCGGGTTATCGCCACATTTACCGGTGGAACGCCGGCCGTATCGAGCCGCTGACGCAGGGCAATTGGGTGGTCGGCGGAATATCCGGGATCGATGAGGCAGAAGGGCGGCTCTATTTCACCGCCAACCGCGAAAAGACGATCGAAAACCACCTTTATGCGCTCAACTTCCGCCAAGCCGGGGCGCAGCCGGAGCTGCTCACTCGCCCGGGCACGCAGAATAATGCGGTGATGGACGAAGCCGGGCGCCTGGCGATCATCACCACCAGCTACCCGGGCCAGCCCGCGCAGACCTGGCTCGCCAACGGCACCGGGCAGCGCATCGCCTGGATCGAGGAGAATCGGGTCGCCGGGAGCCACCCCTACGCGCCCTATGCTGCAGTCGCGGTCGCGCCCCAGTATGGGCGATTGCTCGCTGCCGACGGCCGCACCGAGCTCGACTATCGGCTGCTTCTTCCGCGCCTAGCTCCGGGCCGGCGGGCGCCGGTGTTCATGAAAGTCTACGGCGGGCCGCAGTCGCAGGACGTCCAGCACGGATTCGTCTCGCCGATCGAGCAATATCTGGTGCAGCAGGGCTGGGCGGTGTTTTCGGTCGGCAACCGCGGCCAGGAGGGCAGGGGCACCGCTTTCCAGCAGCCCGCTTATCGTGCACTCGGCGGGGTCGAAGTCGCCGACCAGCTGGCCGGGCTCAACTGGATCAAGCGCCAGCCGTTCGCTTTGCCCGACGATGTCGCGGTCTACGGCTGGTCGTACGGCGGCTATATGGTGCTCAAGCTGCTGCAGGCCGCGCCCAACGCTTTTGCCGCCGGCATCGCCGGCGCGCCGGTCACCCGCTGGGACCTCTACGACACCCATTATACCGAGCATTATATGGGCGACCCGCGCACCGAGGCGGCGCCCTACAAAAAAGCCGACGCACTGCAGGACAGCGCCAAAATCACCGACCCGCTGCTGATCGTCCACGGCATGGCCGACGACAACGTCCTGCTGCAGAACTCGACCGAGCTGATGGCCAAGATGCAAGACGAAAAGGTGCTGTTCGAAGTGATGCTCTACCCGGGCCGGACCCACTCGGTGTCCGGCCCGACGGTGTCGGTGCATCTGTGGCGGACGATCGAGACTTTCCTGGCGCGCAACGGGGTGGGACCGCCCGCACGCTGATCCCGCGGCGCTGGACAAGCTCGCCCCCGCTCCCATATCGGCGGGCCTACAGCTGAGGAATTGAACCATGGGCTACCGCGTCGCGGTCGTCGGTGCCACCGGCACCGTCGGACGGGAGATAATGAACATCCTGGCCGAGCGGCAATTTCCGCTCGACGAAGTCGCGGCGCTCGCTTCGGCGCGCTCGACCAGCGACATCGTGGATTTCGGCGAGAGCGGCAAGACCTTGAAGGTCGGCAACATCGACCATTTCGACTTTGCCGGCTGGGACATGGCGCTGTTCGCCGCCGGCTCGTCCGTCAGCCAGGCCCACGTCATGCGTGCGGCGGGGGCCGGCTGCACCGTGATCGACAACAGCTCGCTGTACCGGATGGACCCGGACGTGCCGCTGATCGTGCCGGAAGTGAACGCCCAAGCCATCGCCGGCTACACAAGGAAAAATATCATCGCCAACCCCAATTGCTCGACCGCGCAGCTGGTGGTCGCATTGAAGCCGCTGCACGACGCGGCAAAGATCAAGCGCGTTGTCGTCGCCACCTACCAGTCGGTGTCGGGCTCCGGCAAAGACGGGATGGACGAATTGTTCGAACAATCGCGCAACATCTTCGTCGGCAATGCGAGCGAACCGGTCAAATATCCCAAACAGATCGCGTTCAACGTTATCCCCCAATGCGACGACTTCCTCGACGACGGTTCGACCAAGGAAGAATGGAAGATGGTAGTCGAGACCAAGAAGATCCTCGACAAGTCGATTAAGATGACCGCAACCTGCGTCCGGGTGCCGGTGTTCGTCGGCCACAGCGAGGCGGTCAACATCGAGTTCGAGAACGAAATCTCGGCCGACCAGGCGCGCGACATCCTGCGCGAGGCGCCCGGCGTCATGGTCGTCGATAAGCGCGAGGACGGCGGCTACGTCACGCCGGTGGAGTGCGTCGGCGATTATGCGACCTTCGTGTCCCGCATCCGCGAGGATTCGACGGTCGAGAACGGCCTGTCACTGTGGGTGGTCAGCGACAATCTTCGCAAGGGCGCCGCGTTGAACGCGGTGCAGATCGCCGAGCTGCTCGGCCGGAAGCACCTTCAGAAGGCGGCGTAGCCGCTACGGTTTCTCGCCCCAATATCTCAGCAAATTCTGCTGGACGAGCTGGAGCCGGCTGTAGTTTTGCGGGTCCATCTTCAGCCCCTCGAGCGCGGCGACCTCGTTCAGGTCGAACAAAAGGCTGCGGCGGAACGGGTCGGGGACCCGGCTCTGGATGAAGGTGATCGCGACCAGCCGCTCGCCCTTGGTGACCGGCTCGACCTCGTGGAACGTGTCCGACGGGTAGATCACCGCGTCCCCAGGATTGAGCTTGAAGCGGAGGTCGCCGTCGCCGAGGCGGATGAGCAGAGCGCCACCCTCGTAAGTTTTCGGCTCCTTGAGGAAGATCGTGCAAGACAGGTCGCTTCGGATCGTCTGCCCCGGCATCTGCAGGAAGGCGGCGTCGGCATGCGCGCCATACTTCATCCCCGGCTTGTAGCGGGTGATGAGCGGCGGAGCGATCAGCACCGGGAAAGCGAACTCGGCGAATTCCTGGCTACGGGCGAGCGCCTGCATTAGCAGCCGGGAGCTTCGCTGGTACGCCTCCTGCTCGTGCAGCTGCTCATTTTCCTTCGCCTTATTGTGCGGATTGGTGATCCGCCCGTGCACGAACGGCGCCTCGGCGGCGATGCGCTTGCACTCGTCGATTTCGGCCTGCGTCAGCAGGGGCAGGACTCGGTACATTCAGCTCTCCGGTTGCGCGCGTTCCAGGGCGCGGGCGAGGAGGGGCGACTGCCCGGCGGCAGACTGGAGCATTGCGAGCGCGCTGTCGATGTCGGCGCGGTGCTCACGCTCGGCTTCGGCGATGAGCTTACGGCGGAGCGACGGGCTGTAATCAAATTCAACCGCCTTCGAATAGCGGCGCATCAGCGGCCCGGTCGCGATCAAGTGAATTCGATCAGCAGGCGCGGCGAATCCGAAGGTCTGTGCCGCTTTCATGAGATCGTTCGGCATGTCGGCGACCATTGTGTCGAAATCCGCCCAGGCGATCGTCCGATCATGCATCTTGTCGGCGGCTGATTCGAGCGCAGTCATCTCGCACGCCCAGGCGGCCGCGGCCGCATGCGCTTCGCTCGAGCCACCGAGACCCGGAACCCGGCCCGACATCCGCTGGGCCCGCGACGGCCCAAGTGCCGCCAGCTCCTTCACGCTGTTCTCGCCGGCCAGGATCGAGGCGATGTAAGCCCGCGGCGCCGAATACATGAACAGGGCCCGCTGCCCCTGCGGGACCAGCTCATCGGCGATTTCCGAAACGAAGCTCGTTGCCTTCACCAGCGCCACCTCGTCCGGTGCGAACGTCCTCGACAACAGCTTTCCAAGCGGCGCAGCATAGTCTCGCCGGCGTTCCGCCGGGAGCATAGCGACGTCGCGCAGGACCCGCGGCTCGCGCACCGACAGCACGCCATCGATCTCGCCGAGCAGGCGCGCGACCAGCGTCGAGCCGACATGGCCGATGTGGAAGATCCACCTAGCGTCGCTGCGAGCATCCACGGGAACCGCGTCGGCAATCGACGCCCACGGCACGATCTCCGCGAAATGCGGCTGCTGCAGTATGCGGTCGTCGAGGAAGCTCGCCGAGCGGTAAGCCTCGCTGTCCATTTCGATGACCCGGACCATGTCCGTTGCGAGGTCGAGCGCCTGAACCAGCCAGCGCGCATCACTGACGAGTTCGGCGGCGGCCAAAGGCGGTTGGTGCGCGCTGGACATGCCGCCCCTTAGCCGCGCAAGGGCCAGTCGAGAAAGGGCGTGTGAATGGCTGAACAGATGATCGGCGGCTGCGCGTGCGGCCGGGTGCGCTTCACCGCGCGGATCAGCGACGAGGCTTACCCCTGCCACTGCCGGATGTGCCAGCGCGCGACCGGTTCGATTTCGATTGCATTCACGAATTTGAAGGCGGCGAATGTCGCCTGGGAGGCCCAGCCCGACTGGTACGACAGCTCGCCGGCCTTATTGCCGCGAGTGCGGCACCTCGCTCGGCTTCGCGTTCAATGAGGGCAGCGACAGCATGGATTTGAGCGTCGCCGCCTTCGACGATCCGCCGCGCTTCGTCCCCAGGCACCATTTCGGCACCGAGACCATCCACCGTGCCTGGCTAAACAACCAAGGACTGCCCGAGCACCGCACCGAGGATCACAGGCCGCTGGTCGAACGATGGCTCGAAGCGACGGGGAAAATGCCCGACTAAGCCGCCGGGCGCCGGCGAGCATCGGCACCGGTTCGGCACCCCCGTTTCGCACCCAAAACCGCTACGCTGGCGGAACAACCTCTTTGTGACAGGTTCAGATAGCGCCCTCCCGCGCGCGAGTTGCCAACTCCGACGGTCGCATTTCGACCGCGGAATGGAAGTCGACCACCTCCGAACCGCACCGGGTGTAAGTCGCAGCGGGATCGAACGCCGTCCCAACCGACGCGACGTCGGCGGCGGCGCCGCTGACGGTATTGCGGCCGCCGAGCAAAGCGGCTGAAGCCAGAAGGCTGGCTCCTGTTGAGATACGCATATCGCATGGCGACGGCGTGAATCGACAGCAGTGAATGGCCCTGGTGAGCTGACTCCTCGTTGGCGGGGAGCCGTCAAGCGCTCCTCGCCGGCGGGCGAGTCGTGTCTGGACTTCGCCCTTCGGAATGCCTAGCCGCGGCAGTTGTTGGCCACGCGGCCGGGTTGAATTGGGCTAACAAGAATGACCTCCTACAAGGATCCCTCCTTTCAAGACCGGATCGGTCGCGCCGCGGACGCGAAGAAGGCGGCAATCGAAAAATTGCGGTTGAAGCCGGCGGTCGACGAAAAGGTCGTCGCGCAGCGCCAGGCCGCGCGCCTGAAACGCGAAACGGCGCAGGCCGAAAAGGCCATATCGCGCAAGGCTGCCGAGCAGGATGTGAAAGAGGCCGAAGCAGCTGCCGCGGCGGCCAAGGCCGCCGCTCCCGCGCCTCCGACCGAAGCGGAGCAAAAAGCGAGCCGCGACGCCCGCTACGCCGCGCGCAAGAATCGGCGGTAACGCCTCTGCCGTGCGGCAAGACCTCGATTGCCGCCGGCCGCGTCCGCCGCAACCTCGTCGTCCGCCAAGCATTCACGTCATGGAACAGGAGAGTGCACATGGGTATTTTCAGCTCGATTAAGGACGCGATTTTCGGCCGCAAGGCCAAGGCCCAACCGCACCCGCAAACCCGCCCCGGCCAGCAGCCGCCGGCGATGCCGCAGAGCAACCAGTCGCAACCGGCCGAGCAGGTCGACGTCGACTCGGTGCTTGCTCAGCTTTCGACCGAAAAAAGCGAGAAGCTCAACTACAAGACCTCGATCGTCGACCTGATGAAGCTCCTCGACCTCGATCCATCGCTCGCCAACCGCAAGGAACTCGCCGAGGAGCTCGGCTATACCGGCGCCAGGGACGGCAGCGCGGAAATGAACATCTGGCTGCACAACGCCGTGATGAAAAAGCTGGAAGCCAACGGCGGCAAAGTCTCGGCCGATTTAAGGGACTAAGCCCGCAGGAAGGGACTAAGCCCGCAGGGTCGATCGGGGGCGCGCGCTTCGCCGAGCGCCCCCGCTTTTTACGAAGCGACCCGCCGGTCGAGGCCGTACATGTCGTCGAAATAAGCGATCGACGACCCGCTCGGCACGGCCGTCAGGTAAGTGATGTAAAGCGGGACCGGGCTGGGCAGCGGAACCCTCTGCTCGGGCTTCGAGCCCTGGGCCTTGACCGGCCCGCCGAACAGCCAGCGCGCGAACCGCGGAGCGTCCTCGAGCCGGACGCAGCCGTTGCTGACCAGGCGCTCGGTTTCCTCGAGCCCGTCTTTCGACGGCGTATCGTGCAGCCAGATGCCCTCCTTGTTGGGGAACATGAACTTCATTTGCCCCATCGAGTTTGCTGGCCCGGGCCGCTGGCGCAGACGAATTTGCGTCTGTCCGGCGACCACGGCTTTCCAATCGATCGTAGCGGGATCGACGACGCTGGCGTTGTCTCCCCAGTCGGACATGACCTGATAGCCCTTGGCTTTGAGATAGCTTCGCCCCTGCTTGAGCACGTTGGGCGCAAGCCGCTTGGCGGTAATGTCCGGCGGCGAGTTCCAATAAGGGTTGAGCACCGTGAAGCGGATGAACGCGGTCATCATCGGAGTCGCCGCTTCGGGCTTGCCGGCGACGACCCGCATCGAGTCCACCACCTCGCCATTCTCGTACATGTAAAGCCGCTGCGCGACGGGATTGACCACCGCATAACGCTGCTTGCCCGTCGGCAAGGTCCGTGCCCGCTGCAGGTTGAGCGTGATCAGCCGGCGCTGCTGGTCGTTCGAATATCGGCGGCCGACGAGCGCCTGCCGAAGCTGCCCGTAAACCGGGTTCATCCAGCCGATCTTCTGGACATGGTCTGTAAGGGAGCGTGCGCTTGCCGCCTGGTTCAACAGGGCACCGGCCGAGGGCGCCGTCGGCCTCAGCTCCGGATCGACATAGATGACGCCGACACCCGGGTCCCGCGCCAGGTCGCTCGCATAGGTGACAAAGGCCTGGCTGAGCATCGTATCGGCGCGGCTCACCGCCCGCGGGTCGCCGCGCGAGGCTGCCCGAAGCGCCTTTGCGAGAGCGTTGACGTTATAACGCCGGGGGTTGAGGCCATCGATCTGGGCGGTGCTCAGCAATTGCAGGAGATGCTGGGTCGCCTGGCCGGAGGTTGGCGCGAACCAGATCGGAGCGCCGCGCCGGGCGCGATAGAAGTCGATGACGCCAGCAGCCGCGGGTGCGGAAGCGACGCGCGTCTGCGCGGCAGAGGCCGCCGCCGGAACCGCTAGGAAAACTCCAAGCGACGCTGCCGAAAGCGCAAGCGTCGAAGCGAAGCCGGATGGCCGCCGATAGGAATGCATTTGAAACATTACTCCCTGAGCGCGGTCAACGAACGCCCTGAAGGATCAGCGCGTGGGATGCCGCCCGACACCCTCAACCCGAGATAGGAAATTGAGGCGCCAAGTCAACCGCTTAGCATTCCCGCAATGAACCGGCGATGAGCCGTTGCGGCCCATTGCCGACTGTCCTCTATACGCCCGCTTGAGCTATTTCTTGGTCACCACGACCTTCAGGTAAGTTGCCGGTATTTCCGTGCGGTCCGGGCCAGCTTGGTTCTGCGCCTCGAACAGGGCGCCAAGCTCCCCTTCCAGCTGGCTTCGGCGGCCGTCGCGATCCGCCGCTTCGAAGGCATTCATGGTCGGCCCGTAATAATCGCGGAACACGGCCATGAACTCGGCCGGCGGGCGGGCGTGGCGAAACACAAAAGTCCTGGGTTCGCAGCGGATGTCTTCCGGTTTCACGCCAGCCGCGCCAAAGCGCTCGCGGACATTGTCCTCGACGCCCCAGGTGAGCGGGCTGACAAACCCCTCGGGCGGCGGCGGAGTGAAAGACGAGCTTATCTTGAGGATCTGGGCGACCAGCGTCGGATCGCCGGGGATCCAGTTTCCCATGGCGATCCGCCCGCCCGGCCGGGTCACCCGCACCATTTCCTGGGCGACATCGAGGGGGCGCGGCGCGAACATCGCTCCGAAGATGCTGATGACAAGGTCGAAGCTTTCGTCCGCGATACCCTCGAGGTTGGAGGCATCGCCTTCCTGGAACCGAACATTGGCAAGGCCGCGCTCGGCCGCGCGGGCGTTGCCGGCGGCGACCAGATTGGCGGCGATATCGACGCCCAGGACGTTGGCGCCGCGTTCAGCGGCCGGGAGCGCGGTGGTCCCGTCGCCGCAGCCGAGGTCGAGGACATCCATCCCTTCGGTCACGCCGAGTCCGTCAACCAGTTCATCGCCGCTCTGGCGCATGGTTGCCGCGAGTCGCGTAAAATCGCCTTTTTCCCACAATGCTTTGTTCGGGTTCATCGGGACTTCTCCGTTTGCGGACTTAAGCGCTTATAGTTTTTTGCGGGCTTTGCGCATGCTGCATTGCAAAGTGGGGGTTCGGCTGACATTCGCCGACCTGATGCCTGACGTAGCCACTCACGACTGGACATCGTCCGACGGCGTGTCGCTGGTCTGGCGCGAGACGGGTGAGGGCAGGGCGGTCGTCCTTCTCCACGGGCTGTTTTCCGACGGCGAGATGAACTGGATCAAGTTCGGCCATGCGGAGCGCATCGCGAGCGAGGGCTTCCGGGTGATCATGCCCGACCTTCGCGCCCACGGCACTTCCGGCAAGCCGCACCAGCCCGACCATTATCCGCGCGATATCCTCGCCCGCGACCTTCGCGAACTGATCGCGCATTTGAGCTTGAGCGAGTTCGACCTCGGCGGCTTCTCGCTAGGCGCGCGCACGGTGGTGGAAGCGGTCGGCGAGGGCGTTCGGCCGGGCAAGGCGATCCTCGCCGGAATGGGCCTCGAGGGCCTCAAGAAGTGGGAGCGGCGCAAGCGCTACTTCCTCGACGCGATCGACGAGTTCGACACCGCGGCGCGCGGCAACCCGCATTGGCTTGCGATCCAGTTCATGAAGACGATGAAGATCGACCGCACCGCGTCCGCGCTCCTGCTGGAAACGTTTCGCGATCCAGGGGACGACTGGCTCGATCCGCTGACGATGCCGACCCTGGTGGTGTGCGGGACCGAGGACGAGGACAATGGCTCGGCCCGCGAGCTTGCCGAGGCGCTTGCCGACGGCAGCTATGCCGAGATCCCGGGCACCCACATGAGCTCGGTCACCAAGCCGGAGCTCGGTGAGGCGATCGCTAAGTTTTTGAGCGGTTCGGCTTGACAGATTCAGCGGCAAAGTTTCACGCGTTTGCAACGCGAAGGATTCATCAGTTCCCAGGACGAGGACGCCTGCCATGAAATTCGCTGCTTCCGTTTCGCTTCTCGCTATCACACTGGCCGCGTGCACGACCACGGCCGCCCAGCCCGTCGCAGTCGCGCAGGTCGACCCGCTTGCCCCGCCCGCGGCCAACACCGGCCCGGCCCCGACCGCGGCGATGGCCGACGAGTTTGTTGCCCGCGCCGAACAGGAGCTGGCCGACCTCAGCCTCTACGGCAACAAGGCGGCGTGGGTGAACGCCACCTACATCACCGAGGACACCGACTGGCTGGCCGCCAAGGCCGGCGCCGAATATACCGAAGCGCAGGTGCGCCTCGCCAGCGAAGCCGCCCGGTTCGACGAGGTCGCCGGCCTGTCGTTCGACACCCGCCGCAAGCTCGACATCCTCAAGCAGAGCATCGTCGCTCCGGCGTCGAACGTGCCGGGCGCCGCCGACGAGCTGGCGACGCTGATGACCGGGCTGCAAAGCCAATACGGCAAGGGCAAGGGCACCTACAAAGGCAGAGTGACGCCCGGCAACGAGCTCGAGGCGCTGATGCGCACCGAGCGCAATCCCGAGCTGCTCAAGGAAATGTGGGTCAGCTGGCACAACAATGTCGGCCGGCCGATGGCCGCCGATTACACCAAGTTCGTGACCCTTGCGAACACCGGCGCCAAGGAGCTCGGCTATGCCGACGTTGGCGCGATGTGGCGCTCCGGCTATGACATGGCACCCGACGAATTCGCAGCGCTGACCGATCGCCTGTGGGCCCAGACCAAGCCGCTTTACGACCAGCTGCACTGCTACGTCCGCTCGGAGCTCAACGAGAAGCATGGCGCTTCGGTTCAACCCGCGAGCGGCCCGATCCGCGCCGATTTGCTCGGCAACATGTGGGCGCAGGAATGGGGCGGCATCTACGACGTCGTCGCCCCGCCGGGCGCCGGCGACATCGGCTACGACCTCACCGATTTGCTGGTCGCCAAGAAGTACACGGCGGAAAAGATCGTCAGGACCGGCGAGACATTCTTCTCCTCGCTCGGCTTCGCGCCGCTTCCGCAGAGCTTCTGGGATCGGTCGATGATCACCAAGCCGGAAGGCCGCGAGGTGGTGTGCCACGCGTCGGCCTGGGATCTCGACAACCTCGACGACATCCGCATCAAGATGTGCACCCTGGTGAACGCCGAGGATTTCGTCACCGTCCATCACGAGCTTGGGCACAATTATTACCAGCGCGCCTACAAGGCGCAGCCTTTCCTCTACAAGGACAGCGCCAACGACGGCTTCCATGAAGCGATCGGCGACATGCTCGCTTTGTCGGTGACGCCCGAATATCTGACCCAGATCGACTTGCTGCCCAAGTCGCGGGTGCCGGCGCCGTCTAAGGACATCGGGCTGCTGCTCCGCCAGGCGATGGACAAGGTTGCCTTTCTGCCGTTCGGGCTATTGGTCGACCGCTGGCGGTGGGGCGTGTTCTCGGGCGAGATCGACCCGGCCCAATACAACCAGGCGTGGACCGACCTTCGGCTTCGCTATCAGGGCATCACGCCGCCGGTGCCGCGGGCGGCGAGTGATTTCGACCCGGGCGCCAAGTTCCACATTCCCGGCAACACGCCCTACACGCGCTATTTCCTGGCGCGGATCCTGCAGTTCCAATTCTATGAGGCGGCATGCCGTCAGGCCGGCTGGACCGGGCCGCTGCACCGCTGCTCTTTCTACAACAATGCCGAGGTCGGGCGGCGGCTGAACGCGATGCTGGAGATGGGCAAGTCGAGGCCGTGGCCCGATGCGCTGGAGGCGTTCACCGGCACCCGCGAGATGTCGGCCGAGCCGATGATACGCTATTTCGCGCCGCTGCAAACGTGGCTCCAGCAGCGCAACGGCGGAAAGCAATGCGGCTGGTAGCAGCCGCACGCCGGCAAGCCGGGGGCTTGCCGGCCGGCTGCTAGTCCTTCTTTCCACGGGTGGCGGCGGCCCACCAGAACGGTTTGCCGAAAGAAGAAGGGGCGCCACTGCGGGCGCCCCTCGAATTGATCGTCGACCTTGCGGCTTACAGGCTGGTGTTGTCCGTACCCACCGTGCCGCCCACCGCGCCCTGGCTGCGCGACGAGCGGTTGTTGCCGTTGCTGCGACGGGCCGAAGCGTCGGCCGCCGCCGCTACGTTGCCCGCATCGGCCATCTCGAATTCTCCGATGTTGCTGCCGCTCGGCATGTTGCCGGCCCAGTCGGTAAACTGGTCGCTGAGGCTGCTGATCTGCTCGCTGATCTGGTTGCGGCGCGACCACAGGAAGACGCCGGCGCCGACTGCGGCTGCAGCTGCTGCCGCGGTCGCCATCGGGCGGTCCTTGGCGCTGTCCAGCCAGCCGTTGCTGAACTGATTGTGGCCTTCCGGATTATTGTTGTTGCGGCCGCGCTGATTATTCCTCGCCATTATATTTTTCTCCTTTGAGTTCAATGACCATTCAACGCGTTGGACATGGGTGCGTTGCGGGCAATCGGCGAGGGGAGGCGCGGTTGCGATGGACCGCCCGCCGTTACAGTTGTTCCAGCATATGTTCGGCGCTGGACGCGCGATACTCGCCCGGAGCTTCGACGTTGACCTGCTCGACGACGCCGTCGTTGACGACCATCGAATAGCGCTGGCTGCGCTTGCCCATGCCGAATTTCTCGCCGTCCATCGCCAGCCCGACGGCGTCGGCGAACTGGCCGTTGCCGTCGGCCAGCATGGTGATGTCGCCCGATCCGTCGCGCTCGCCCCACGCGGCCATGACGAACGGGTCATTGACCGAAACGCAGGCGATTTCGTCGACGCCCTTGCCTTTCAGATCGCCAGCTTTCTCAACGTAGGAAGGCAGATGCCGGGCCGAGCAGGTCGGAGTGAAGGCGCCGGGGACGGCGAACAGAGCGACCCTTTTGCCACTGAAATAGTCGGTGCTGGTGGTCGGCTGCGGGCCGTCCGCGGTGGCGATCGACAAGGGGACGTCCGGGATTCGCTGGCCAACTTCAATCGCCATGCTCTTCACTCCTGATATGTGTTTGGGGCAGCGAGATAGGCTCGGGCAGGGCGGCTTCCAAGGGTTGCCGGGTCGCTGTGGCGGGCTCATCTACAGGCGGTGGAGAGCGCGCCGTTCCTTTCGGGCAAGCTGCTGCTGGCAATGCCCGGCATGTCGGATCCGCGCTTCGAGCGGGCGGTGATCGCGGTCTGCGTCCACGACGAGAATGGCGCGGTCGGCATCGGCATCGGCCAGAAGCGCGCGGGGCTTCGGTTCCGGACGCTGCTTAAGCAGCTCGACATCGACCCGGGCGAAGCGCCCGATTGCGCGGTCCACCACGGCGGCCCGGTCGAGCCCGGCCGCGGCTTCATCCTTCATTCGACCGACTGGGGCGGGCAGGACACGCTGCAGGTCAACGGCGAGGCGGGCAGCCTGTGCGCAATGACCGGCACGATCGACGTGCTCAAGGCGATTGCCGAAGGCCGCGGGCCGGCGCAATGGATCGCGGCGCTCGGCTATGCCGGCTGGGGCGAAGGCCAGCTGGAAGAAGAGATGACCCGCCACGGCTGGTTCGCGGCCGAGGGCGATGCCGGCTTGCTGTTCGACACCCCGACCGACGAGCGCTGGGCGGCGGCGTTCAAGGCGGCGGGAGTCGACCCGCGCCTGCTGTCGAGCCAGACGGGGGCTGCATGATATAAAGAATTCTTTATATTTGCTTTGGCGGGCTTCCGGGGCTAGGGCGCAACCGACCCTTTTTACATCCGGAGACTAAGAGCGTGGCGACCCAGGCTGAGACGCGATTCACCGATTTTGTCGTTCAGGACATGAGCCTTGCCCCATTCGGCCGCAAGGAAATCGACATTGCCGAAACCGAGATGCCGGGCCTGATGGCGCTGCGCGAGGAGTTTGGCGTTTCCAAGCCGCTGACCGGCGCGCGCATCGCCGGCTCGCTGCACATGACCATCCAGACCGCGGTTCTGATCGAGACGTTGATCGAGCTTGGCGCCGAGGTCCGCTGGGCATCGTGCAACATCTTTTCGACCCAGGACCATGCGGCGGCGGCGATCGCGGAGCGCGGTATTCCGGTGTTCGCGATAAAGGGCGAAACGCTCGAGGAATATTGGGATTATGCGGCGCGGATCTTCGACTGGGGGCAGGACGAAACCTGCAATCTGATCCTCGATGATGGCGGGGACGCGACGATGTTCGCTTTGTGGGGCGCCCGCGCCGAGGCCGGCGAGGCCTTGTTCGAGCCGTCCAACGAGGAAGAAGAAATCTTCGTCGCGACGCTTCGCAAATTCCTCGCCGAGCGCCCGGGCTACCTGACCAAAACGGTCGAGGCCATCAAGGGCGTGTCGGAAGAGACCACCACCGGGGTCCACCGGCTTTACGATCTCGCCAAGCAGGGCAAGCTCCCGTTCCCGGCGATCAACGTCAACGACAGCGTGACCAAGTCGAAGTTCGACAATCTCTACGGCTGCCGCGAAAGTCTGGTCGACGCGATCCGCCGCGCGACCGACGTTATGCTGGCCGGCAAGGTCGCCTGCGTCGCCGGCTTCGGCGATGTCGGCAAGGGCTCGGCGCAGTCGCTGCGCAACGGAGGCGCCCGAGTCATTGTCACCGAAATCGACCCGATCTGCGCGCTTCAGGCGGCGATGGAAGGCTATGAAGTGGTGACGATGGAGGATGCGGTGAAGCGCGCCGACATCTTTTGCACCGCGACCGGCAATAGGGACGTCATCACTGTCGACCACATGCGCTCGATGAAGAACATGGCGATCGTCTGCAACATCGGCCACTTCGACAGCGAGATCCAGATCAACGCTCTGGCCAACATGAAATGGACCGAAATCAAGCCGCAGGTCGACGAGGTCGAATTTCCCGACGGCAAGAAGATCATCGTCCTGTCCAAGGGCCGCCTGGTGAATCTCGGCAACGCCACCGGCCATCCGAGCTTCGTTATGAGCTCCAGCTTCACCAACCAGGTGCTCGCCCAGATCGAGCTGTGGACCGGCGGCGACAAGTACAAGAACGACGTGTACGTGCTGCCCAAGCACCTGGACGAGAAGGTTGCCGCGCTCCACCTCGACAAGCTCGGCGTGAAGCTGACCAAGCTCAGCGACAAGCAGGCGGCCTATATCGGGATTTCCAGCGAAGGCCCGTTCAAGCCGGACCATTACCGCTACTAGTCCGGCGCCGCCGCCCGCGTTTGCGCCCTTTGTTTTGGCTCGCTCCTCGCTCTATGCAACACGCATGCGGCGAGCGGATCAATAAGGCGTGGCGGAGCTTGCAACGTCGAGCCTGGTCGCGATCGCGCTTGCCGCCTTGTGGATTGTCATCGCTGTTGCCTTGTCGGTCGTCGCCGCCAGGCGGATTGTCCGGGCGCAGGCGATCCTGTCCGGCGCTGCGGCGCTTCAGGGCCTGCTGCAGCTATCGCCGGCGCGGCCGTTGGTGGTCCGGCCCAATGGCCGCATCGAAGCAGACCCGCGCCTGCTCCGGGAACTAGGCGTCGAGGGCCAGCCCAGGCGGCTCGAGGACCTCGGCGGGCTCGTCGCTGAAGACGCTGCGGCGCTCGCCGGCGAGGTGAGCGATGCAGCCATGTCGGGAGGGCGAATCCTCCGCCAGGTGAAGCTTGCCGGCAGCGGGCGTGTGCTCGAAGTTCGCGGCGGCGCGGCGCCAGGCCCGGAGCCCGCCGGCACCCTGATCCTGTGGTTCTCCGACACCACCAGCGCTGAAGCGGAGCGGGTCAAGATCGGCGAGCGGCTGTCCCAGACCGAAGCGGCGCTCGACGCGCTCACCTACCTCATCGAATCCGCGCCGTTCCCGATGTGGTACCGCGGGCCCGACTTGACCCTGGAGCTGGTCAACAGCGCCTTCGTCAAGGCGGTCGAGGGGCGCGACGCGGCCGACGTCATCGCCCGGTCGAGCGAGCTGGTCGGCGACAGCGAACAGGCCAAGGCCGGCGCGGTCGCGGCGCTGGAAAGCGGTAAGCCCTCCGTGCGCCGGCAGGCAGCGATCATCCGCGGCGAGCGGCGGATGCTTCGGATCGTCAACGTTCCGCTGCCGACCGGCGCGGTGGCCGGCTTCGGGATCGACATCCAGGAGCTGGAGGATGCGCGCTCCGACCTAACCCGCCATATCCAGTCGCAGCGCGAGCTTGCCGACCGAATGACCGCCGGCGCCGCCCAGTTCGATGCCGAGCGCAACCTGAGCTTCTTCAACAAGCCGTTCGCCGCGATGGCTCACCTCGATCCCGAATGGCTGGCCGAGCAGCCCGAGTTCGACCGCGTGATCGAACGGATGCGCGAGAACAACAGGGTTCCGGAAACCCGCGATTTCCCCAGCTGGAAGGACGAAAGGCGCGCGTGGTTCACGAGCCCCGAGGAGCTGATCGAGGAAGATTGGATGCTCCCCAACGGCGACCATTTCCGGGTGGTCGGCCAGCCGCTTCCCGACGGCGGCCTGAGGCTGTTCTTCGAGGACCGAACCGAGCAGGTCCGGCTGGCGTCGGCCCAGGACACCCTGCTGAGGGTACGCGCCGCTACCTTCGACAATCTGTTCGAGGCGATCAGCGTGTTCGCCAGCGACGGGCGGCTGTACTTGTGGAACCGCCGCTTCAGCCAGGTCTGGGACCTCGACGAGGAATGGCTGAGCGAACACCCGCGGGTCGACGAGCTGGTGCCGGCGATCGCCCGCAAGCTGGTCAACCCGACGGCCGCCGCGCAAATCCGCGAAATGGTCCGCAAGACCACCAACGAACGGCAATCGGCGAACGGCCGGCTTACCCTGACCGATGGCCGCCACTTCGAGTTCGCGGCGGTTCCGCTGCCGGACGGCAATGCGCTCTTCACTCTGGTCGACGTCACCGATTCGACCCTGATCGAGGCCGCGCTGCGCGAGCGCGCGACGGCGCTTGAGCAGGCCGACCGGGTAAAGACCGACTTCGTCGCCAACATGAGCTATGAGCTGCGCACGCCGCTGACCTCGATCGGCGGCTTCGCCGAGATGCTCGCCCACGGCTATGCCGGCAAGCTGACCCCGGCCGCCAGCGAATACACCCAGGCCATCCTCGAATCCGTCGACCGCCTGTCGAAGCTGATCGACGACGTGCTCGATCTCACCCAAAGCGACACGCGCGGGGTCCCGCTTGACCGCGACCGGGTCGATGTCGCCGGCCTGTGCAAAAGCGCGTTGGAGAAGATCGGCCCCCGGGTCGCCGAAAAAGGCCAGAAGCTGGTCAGCGACGTTGCCGACAGCGCCGGCTTCGTCATCGGCGACGCCCGTCGGCTGCGCGAATCAATCGAGCATGTGCTGGGCAATGCGCTGGCCTACACCGACAAGGGCGGAAAGATCGCGATCAAGGCCTGGGGCGAGGACGAAAAGGCGCTGATTCAGATCAGCGACAACGGCGCCGGAATCGCCAAGAAAGACCAGCCGCGCGTGTTCAACCGCTTCGACCGGGTGCTCGAGGACGGGGTCCGCGGCGAGGCGGCGCTCGGGCTCGGCCTGCCGCTGACCCGCCAGTTCATCGAAGCGCATGGCGGCAAGGTCGATCTGGTGTCTGCCAAGGGCAAGGGGACGACGGTCACCCTGACCATCCCGCGCGCGCCGCAATGATCCTGGCCGACGAAGCGGCGACCGCGGCGCTGGGCCGGGCGATCGCCGGCCGGCTTCGAGCCGGGGACGTGGTCGCTCTGTCGGGCCCGCTCGGAGTCGGCAAGACCAGCCTCGCCCGCGCCATCCTCTACGGCCTTGGCCATCGGTACGAGGTGCCGAGCCCGACATTCGCGATCGTCCAGCCGTACGAGGAAATCGAGCCGCCGGTGTGGCATGTCGATTTGTACCGTCTCGAAGCAGCGGTCGAGCTGGACGAGCTCGGCCTCGATGGCGCGGCCGAGGCGGTCTTGATCGTCGAATGGCCCGAGCGCGCCGGCGACGGCGCCTGGCCCGACGCGCTTCGGCTGACCTTCGCATTCGGCGATGGCGGCGCTCGCAGCTTGACAGCAAAGGTGCCTCCGGCATGGCAGCAGCGATGGCCCAGCCGATGACCCCGCCTGCCCATGCCGATGCTTTCCTTGCCGGTTGCGGCTGGGGCGGGGCCCGGATCGAGCTGCTTGCCGGCGATGCCTCCTTCCGCCGTTATTTCCGCGTGATCGACGGCGATCGGCGAGCGGTGCTGATGGACGCCCCGCCGAGCCACGAGGACGTCCGGCCGTTCGTCGCGGTCGCCGAGTGGCTCGGAACTGTCGGCCTCAGCGCGCCCGAGATCCTCGCCCGCGACCTCGAGCGCGGCCTGCTTCTGCTCGACGATTTCGGCGACTGGCGGTTGCGCGAGATGCTGGACGACGACCCGACCAGCGAGCGCGAACTGTACGAGCTTGCCACCGACGTCCTGGTCCACCTCCATTCCCACGCGCCGATGCCGGGCCTTCGCCCGCACGGCCTCGACCAATGGCTCGAGGAAGTGGAGCTGTTCATCGACTGGTATTGCCCGGCGCTCGACCTTTCGGTCGATGGCGAGGGGTATCGAGCCGCCTGGAGGCAGGTTCTCGAACCGGTTGCCGGTGACGGGCTTGGACCGGTGACTGTGCTTCGCGACTATCATGCGGAAAATGTCATGCTGGTGCAGGGACGCGGCGGGGTCCGGCGTTTCGGCCTGCTCGATTTCCAGGACGCGCTCGCCGGCCACCCGGCTTACGATCTCGCTTCGGTTCTGGAGGATGCCCGGCGCGACGTGAGCGAGGAGATAGAGCGCTCGATGCTCGACCGCTACGCCGCCGCGACCGGCCATGGCGACACCTTCGAGCGTGGCTACTGGACGCTTGCGGCGCAGCGCAACGCGCGCATCCTGGGCGTCTTCACGCGTCTGTGGAAGCGCGACAAAAAGCCTCACTACACTGCCTTCCAGCCGCGCATGTGGGGCCTTCTCGAGCGCGACCTCGAGCGCCCGGAACTGGCGCCGGTGCGGCGCTGGTTCGACAATAATCTCGCGCCCGAGCATCGCGCGGCGCCCTGGGCACAGGCGCAATGACCTCGGCTCGCCAGGCGCTCCGCCTCAAAGCCGAGATCGCCGCGCAAGTGCCGCGCACCGCAATGGTGCTCGCCGCCGGGCTCGGCAAGCGCATGCGGCCGCTGACCGCCACCCGGCCCAAGCCGCTGATCGAGGTCGCCGGCAAGGCATTGCTCGACCATGTGCTGGAAAAGCTTAAGGGCGCCGGCGTCGAGCGCGCGGTCATCAACGTCCATTATCTGGCCGACGCGGTCGAGGCTCATCTGGTGGCGCGCGATTTCGGTCTCGATGTCGCGGTGTCCGACGAACGCTCCCTACTGCTCGAAACCGGCGGCGGGATGGTTCGGGCCGGTCCGCTGATCGATTGCGACCCGTTCCTGGTCGTCAACAGCGACAATATGTGGGTCGACGGGCCCGCCGACACGCTCCGGCTGCTCGCCTCCCACTGGGACGGAGGCAGGATGGACGCGCTGCTGCTGCTGGTGCCGCACGCCCGGGCCCAGAACCATGGTGGGCTCGGCGACTTCCACATGGACCGCTCCGGCCGCCTTCGCCGCCGCGAGCGAAGCCACGTCGCGCCGTTCGTCTACACCGGTATCCAGATGGTTTCCAAACGGCTTCTGGCCGGCGCTCCGGACGGGGCGTTTTCGACCAACATCCTGTGGGACCAAGCGATCGACTCCGGCCGCTGCTTCGGCGCGGTTCACCAGGGACTGTGGTTCGACGTCGGCACGCCGCAGGCGATCAAGGCGACCGAGCTGTTCCTGCAACATGCCTGAGGCTGCCGGGCGTCCACGGCAGCCCGCCCTCTTCACCATTCCATCGCATCGCTCGTTTGCCGACTCGCTGGTCGCAGGGCTGATCGCCCGTCACGGCCGCGACCCGCTGTCGCTGGCCAGCGGCAGGATCCTGCTTCCCAACAACCGCGCGGTGCGAAGCGTCACCGATGCGTTCGTCCGGGCCAGCGGCGGCGGGCTGGTGCTTCCACGGCTGATCCCGGTCGGCGACCCGGAGCTCGACGAGCGCATCGGCGCGGCGCTCGACCCCGCCGGCGTTGACGATCCAGTGCCGCCCGCGGTCGAGCCGCTCGAGCGCCTGCTGGCGCTTGCGGGAATCGTGCGCGGTGACGGCGAGACCGCGTCCGAGGCGCTGCGCATGGCGGCTGATCTTGCGCGAACGCTCGACGCGCTGCTGGTCGAGGAAGTCGAGCCGTCGAAGCTCGCGGACTCGGCGCTGGTTGCGACCGAACTGGCGGTCCACTGGCAGCTTTCGCTCGACCGGCTCCGGGCGATCCTCGAGGCATGGCCGGCGCGGCTCAGGCAAATGGGCCGGATCGACTCCGCCGAGCGCCGCAACCTGCTGTTGCACCGGCTGGCGCGGCGATGGCGAACGGCGCCGCCGCCGGGGTTCACCGTCGCCGCCGGGATAACCAGCGCTGCTCCGGCGATCGCCGCTCTGCTCAAGAGCGCCGCGTTCATGGCAGAAGGCTCGGTGGTCCTGCCCGGTCTCGCCCGCACGACGGGCATGGCGGATGGGGAATGGGAGGCGCTGGGGCCGAACGATCAGGGCAAAAGCGAGGAGACCCACCCGCAATTCCATTTGAAGCTGTTGCTCGACCGGCTCGGAGTGGCGCGCGAGGAAGTCCGGCTGTGGCCGAGGGTCGGGCGCGCAGCCTCGCCGTCGATCCGCGGCCGAGCCATCGCCAACGCCATGACGTCGGCTGATTTCTCCGACAAATGGAACCGCCTGAAGCCGGCCGAGCGGCGCTTGAGCGGGATCCGAGCCGTCGAGCTTCACGACTCCGCGGCCGAGGCGCAGGCGGTGGCGCTGGCGATCCGCGAGGCGCTGGAGACGCCGGGTCGCACAGCTGCGCTGGTGACCCCCAACCGCACCCTTGCCCGGCGAGTGTCGGCGCTGCTCGCCCGCTGGGACATAGCGGCCGACGATAGCGCCGGGCGGCCGCTTTCGGAGCTTGCCCCCGGCACCTTGTTGCTCGGCATCGCCGCTGCGCTTGCCGAAGAGCTGGCGCCGGTGCCGCTGCTGGCGCTGCTCAAGCACCCGCTGGTCGGCGGGGAGAATGAAGCAAGGCGGCAGTGGCTCGACCACGTCCGCTTGCTCGACCTGGCGCTGCGCGGGCCACGGCCGCCCGCCGGGCTTTCCGGGCTCGACCGCCACTTTGACGACAAGGAGGCCGAGGGCCGCCACCGCGGGTGCCAGGCGGCGTGGCTCGATGTGCGGGCGAAGCTCGAAGCGCTCGAACAGCCGGGGTCGGGGCCGCTGACGCTGGCGGGCTTCGCGCAAGCTCTGGTCGGCGGCGTTGAAGCGCTGAGCGGCGGCGCGGGGTGGCGCGGGCCCGACGGGCGGATGACCGCGCAGCTGCTGAGCGAGCTTCAGGCCTCGAGCGATGCGCAGCGGATCGTGATCACTGGCGAGGACGGTGTGGCGATCCTTCGGCAATTGCTCGAAGGCCAGCGAATCCGTCCGGCCTATGGCGGCCACCCGCGCGTGTTCATCTGGGGCCTGCTCGAAGCGCGGCTTCAGCAGGCCGATCTGGTGATTCTGGGCGGGCTCAACGAAGGCGTGTGGCCGGCCGCTCCGGCTCCCGACCCGTGGCTCGCTCCCAAGATCCGCGCCAACCTCGGCTTGCCCGGGCTCGAATTCCGGATCGGGCTGTCGGCGCATGATTTCGCAAGCGCGCTGGGCGCTGCCGACGTGCTGATCACGCGGGCCAGGCGCGACGGCCGTTCGCCGACCGTCGCCTCGCGCTTGTGGCTGCGGCTGAATGCGATGACCGGCGGGCTGGCGCGTGACCTTCGGCTCGAGCGGCTGGCGCTTGCGCTCGACGACCCGGGGCCGTCGAAGCCGGTCGACCGGCCCCAGCCTTGCCCGCCGGCAAGGCAGCGGCCCAAGAAGATTTCGGTGACTGCGATCGATCGGCTCAAGGCCGACCCGTTCGCTTTCTATGCCCAGGCGATGCTCGGGCTGCGCGACCTTGACCCAGTCGATGCCGACCATAGCGCGCGTTGGAAAGGCAGCGCAGTCCACGACGTGCTCGATCAATGGCTGAAGGACGACGACTGCGACCCTGCCAGCCTTCGACCGCGCGCGCTCGAGCTGCTGTCCGGGGAGGGGATACACCCGATGCTCCGGGCGCTGTGGCAGCCGCGGCTGATGGAAGCGATCGACTGGATCGCCGCTCTGGAAC
Source organism: Sphingomicrobium sp. (assembly GCA_037721775.1). Taxonomy (GTDB): domain Bacteria; phylum Pseudomonadota; class Alphaproteobacteria; order Sphingomonadales; family Sphingomonadaceae; genus Sphingomicrobium. Next base: position 145,141 of record JBBJOG010000003.1, read on the forward strand.
GCGACAACCAGGCCGAGGGGCGGCGGCCGCTCAAGGCCGAGATCACCGGCAAAGCGGTTGTCGCCGGGGTGACCGTGCAAGGCCGCGCCGACCGCATCGACCTTCGGGCGGACGGCGGGGTGGCAATCGTCGACTACAAGACCGGGGCGCCGCCGACGCGCAAGGCGGTGGACGCCGGCTTCGCGCTGCAGCTGGGGCTGCTCGGCTTGATTGCGCGGGCCGGCGGCTTCGACGGCGTGTCGGGCGAGCCGCGGAGCCACGAATATTGGTCGCTGGTGCGCAACAAGGACGGGTTCGGCAAGCTGCGCTGCGCCGACGACAAGATGGGCGCGGCGGAATTCCTCGCCCATGCCGAGTCGAAGTTCGGCGACGCCGCCCGGAAGTGGCTCACGGGGAGCGAGCCGTTCACCGCCAAGCTCAACCCGGCCTATGCGCCCTATGGCGACTACGACCAGCTGATGCGGCTGGAAGAATGGTACGGCCGAAGCGAATGAGCCGCTTACTTCTTCTTCGGCGCCTTCTTGACGTTGGATGCGTAGAGCAGCGCCGCGACGATCGCCGCCGAGCCGATGCCGACCGCGACCCCGGCCTTTCTCAGCTTGGCCTTGCGCTCTTCGCCCGGCTTGTCGCTGTCCTCGTCGTCCATTCTCGACTCCTGTCTGCTGGCCCGATGTCTATGTCGGCGCGGCGCGCTTTGGAAGCGGCATGAGCGCGCGCTTCAGGCCGCTGCCGCAGCTGGAGGGCGAGCAGGCGCTTGCCGCCGACCCCCAGGTTCACGCGGCGCTGTCGGCTTCGGCCGGCACCGGCAAGACCCAGGTCCTGACTGCGCGGGTACTTCGGCTGCTGCTTCAGGGGGCGCGGCCGGAATCGATCCTGTGCCTGACCTTCACCAAGGCGGCCGCCGCCGAAATGGCCAACCGCATCGGCGCCCGCCTCGCCAGCTGGGTGAAGCTCAAGGACAGCGAGCTTGCGACCGACCTCGACCACCTTGGCGAGCGCAACGACCCGCCGACCCGCGAGCGCGCCCGCCGGCTGTTCGCCAAAGTGCTGGAAGCGCCGGGCGGGTTGAGGATCCAGACGATCCACGCTTTCGCCCAGTCGCTGCTCGCGGCTTTTCCCGCCGAAGCGGAAATCGTCCCCGGCTTCCAGCCGATCGAAGGGCGCGCCGAGCAGGAGCTTGTCCGCCGGACACTCGCCGACCTGCTGGCTGGCGCCGAGGGAGGGGATCACCAGCTGACCGCCGACGTCCAGTGCCTGAGCCGCCGCCTCGGCGAGAGCGGCGCGGTCGAATATCTGCAGGCCTGCGCCAAGCGGGCGGACGCACTCGAGGCGTTCGGAAGTCGCGATACGATCGAAGCGACCATCTGCAACCTCATGCAATTGCCCGATAACTCGGTAGAAGATTATCTCGCCGCACAGTGCGCCGAGGACCGCTTCGACTGCGACCTGCTGCGGGCGGTCGCCGATGCCAATCGAACATGGGGCGCGGCGACCGGCGCCAAGCAAGTCGAAACCATCGAGCGCTGGCTGGCGATGGCGCCGGGCGAGCGGGCGGCGGCGCTTCCAGAGCTTTCGCTGCTGGTGTTTACCGGAGCCGGCCAGATGAAAAAGGTGCAGGCCGGGCAGATCAAGGCGGACCCCGACTATCAGGCCCATGCCGAGCGTCTTGCGGCTGCCGTCTCGGAGCTGCTCGCGGTCCAGCGCGGTGCCAGGCTTGCCGCGGAGATGGCCGCGGGGCTTCGCGCCGGCCAGGCGTTCGCCGCCGCTTACACCCGCGCCAAGCGCAGCGCCGGAGTGGCCGATTTCGACGATCTGATCGCCTGGACCCGGCGGCTGCTCGGGCGGCCGGGCATGGGCGACTGGGTGCGTTACAAGCTCGACCGCCAGATCGACCACATACTGGTCGACGAAGCGCAAGACACCAACGCCGCGCAGTGGGAAATCATCGAGCGGCTGGTCGACGAGTTTTTCAGCGGGTCGAGCGAGGCCGAGGAGCGCTGGCGCACCCTGTTCATGGTCGGCGACTTCAAGCAGGCGATCTACGGCTTTCAAGGCACCGATCCCGAGCGGTTCCGCGAGGTGCGGGCTGCGTTCAAGCACCGTGCCGACGAGCTGCGGCGCTCGCAGAGCGGTGTCGATTCACCGACGCAGTTGGCACGCGATTTCCGCGACCTGTCGATCGCCGCCAGCTTCCGCTCCGCCCAGCCGGTGCTCGACGCCGTCGACTCGGTCATATCCGAAGTAGGGTTCGAAGCGATGGGCCTGACCGAACCCCCCGACCGCCACCGGGCTTTCCACTCAAGGCGCGGCGGCCAGGTCGAGTTGTGGCAGCCCTTCGCGGCCGAAATTGCCGAGGAGGAGGGCGAGGAAGGCGAGGAGAGTTGGGTCAAGCTCAGCGCCCGGCTTTACGCCGACGATCTCGCCGCGCGGATCCAGGCGATGGTCGACGAGGGTCCGATCCTCGCCTCGACCGGCCGCAAGCTCGCGCCGGGCGATGTGCTGGTCCTCGTCCGAAGTCGCGGCCAGCTGGCGTCGCTGGTCGTTTCGCGGCTGTTCGCTCGCGGCGTCCCGGTCGCGGGCGTCGACCGGCTCCATTTGCATGAGCCGCTGGCGGTTCAGGACCTGCTGGCGGCAATCAAATTCGCGGTGCAGCCGGGCGACGACCTGAGCCTTGGCAGTTTGCTTGTCTCGCCGCTGCTCGGCTGGGAGCAGGACCAGCTGTTCGAGCTTGCCCACGGCCGCAAATCGTCGCTGTGGCGCGAGCTTGGGGACCGCGCCGAGGAGGGGGAGCCGTTCGCGTCCGCCCGCGACGCCTTGACCGAGCTGCTCAGGATTGCCGACTTTACGCCGCCGTCGCGCTTCCTCGAGACCATCCTGACCGGTCCGATGCAGGGCCGCCGCAAGCTCTACTCGCGCTTGGGGATGGCCTCGCGCGACCCGATCGATGAACTGATGAACAGCGCGCTTGACTTCGAGCGCAGCGAAACCGCCTCGCTCGACCGCTTCCTGGCGTGGTTCTCGCGCGGCGATGTCGACGTCCAGCGCGATCCGGCGGCGCCGGCCAACGAAGTGCGGGTGATGACGGTGCACGGCGCCAAGGGCCTGGAAGCGCCGGTGGTGATCATGGCCGACGCCACCGGCGACCCGAAGAAGCTGGGGCGCACGCCGCTGACCCTGGACTTCGAAATTCCCGGTTACGGGATGGCGCCCTTGCTTCGGCCGAAAAAGGACGAGCGCTGCTATCCGTTCGAGCAAATGATCCTGGCCGAAGAAAAACGCGACCTGGAGGAGCATATGCGGCTTCTCTACGTGGCGCTGACCAGGGCCGCGGACCGGCTAATCGTCGCCGGGTTGGCCCCGAAGCCAAAAAAAGACGGCTCCGACGCGCGTGCGGAAGACAGCTGGCACCGCCGCGTCGAGGGCGGGCTGGTTTCGATCGGCGCCGAGCAAGTTGAGGACGGGGAAAGCCGGTCGAAGCTCGTCTATCGCGGCGGCGATGTCGAGGCGAAACCGCGTGCCGACAAGCCCAGGACCGAGCTTCCACGGATGCAGCTGCCCGACTGGGCCTTGCGGCCCGCACCGCCCGAAGCCCGCCCGCCACGGCCGCTGGCTCCCTCGGCCCTCCACGACGACCGCGAGGCCGCGCCGCCGCCAAGCGCCGCGATGCGCGCAGCGGCGCAGCGGGGGACTCAAATCCACGCGCTGCTCGAGCGGTTGCCGCCACTCGCCCCGGAGCAACGCCGCGGTGCTGCGCTGCGTTGGCTCGAGGGTTCAGCCGGGGTCGCGGACCCGCAAGCGCGCGCGGAAATCGCCGACATGGTCTGCAGGTTGCTCAGCGATGACCGCTTCGCCGCGCTGTTCGGGCCCAAGTCGCTGCCCGAAGCGCCGATCGCCGCGACCTTGCCGGACGGACGAGTGATCGCCGGCACCGTCGACCGGCTGCTGGTCGAAGACGCCCGGGTGCTGGTGGTCGATTACAAGACCGGCCGGGCGCCGGAGCGCGATGCCGACATCCCGCCGTCGCATCGCGCGCAAATGAACGCTTATGTCGAGGCGCTGGCGGTGATCTTCCCGGGCCGGGCGGTGGAAGCGGCGTTGCTCTACACCAGCAGCGCCACCCTGTTCGAACTTGCGGGTTGAGAGCGCGGTCCTGTTTCCCCATATGGCGGCTAGCCGACCAAGGAGCAGCAGATATGACCACCAAGACCGTCACCGATCAGAATTTCGCAACCGATGTGCTGGGCGCCTCGGAGCCGGTGCTGGTCGATTTCTGGGCGGAATGGTGCGGGCCGTGCCGGATGATCGCACCGGCGCTCGAGGAAATCGCCAACGAGCTTGGCGACAAGCTCACGGTCGTCAAACTCAACATCGACGAGAACCCGGACACGCCGGCGCGTTACGGGGTGCGCGGAATTCCGACGATGCTGCTGTTCAAGGGCGGCCAGCCGGTGGCGCAGAAGGTCGGCGCCGCGCCGCGAAGCCAGATTCAGCAATGGATCGAGGGCAATATCTAGTCGGTTCCTCCCCAGCATTTGCTGTGGAGGGGACCATTCACCGAAGAGTGAAAGGTGGAGGGGTTCTGGCGCCTTACCATTACCCCTCCACCAGCTTCGCTGGTCCCCTCCCCATCGCTGCGCGATATGGAGGAACTAGTCGCCCGGAGGCTCGGTCCCGTCGAGGCCGCGGGTGTTGGGGCGGAATTTGGCGTGGCGAGGAAGTTCGTCTTTGGGTTCGAACCAGGCAACCTTGCTCGACCAGAAGATGTGGAAACCGGGCGCGATTGCATCGGGCTGGTCGAGCGTGGCGACGCTGAAATCCAAGGTTTGCGGCTGATGGTCGACCTTCATCAGAAACGGCGTCCCGCATGTCCCGCAAAAGCTGCGGTGCCCGAAGCTCGACGACGCGACCGATCGGACCTTGTCCGCTCCCCTGGTCCATACAAGGTCGCGCACGGGGACGCTCGCGAACGCCATGGCGGGCGAGCCGCTGGTCAGCTGGCAAGTGCGGCAATGGCACCATCCACAGTCGAAGGGATCGCTTGCCAGCAAGTAGCGGACCGCTCCGCACATGCACCCGCCACCAAGCCCCATATCGCCTTCCCTTCAATTGACTAGCGCCAGGGCGCTCCCTACATCGCCCGCGCAGTTTTCCGCAGCGCCGGCGAGAGGTTTTCACCCGTCTTGAAGCGCGGCTTTTAAGGGTATTTCATGTTCGCCGCACTGGCCAGGAACGTCTTTGGATCGTCTAACGACCGCTATGTCCGAAGCCTCGGCAAATATGTCGATGCGGTCAATGCGTTCGAGCCGACGATCGAAGCCCTCACCGATGACGAGCTTCGGGGCCGCACCGAAGTCTTCCGGCAGCGGATCGCCGGGGGCGAAAGCCTCGACACCCTCCTCCCCGAAGCCTTCGCGACGGTTCGCGAAGCCGCCAAAAGGACGCTCGGCCAGCGGCATTACGACGTCCAGCTGATCGGCGGGATCGCGCTCCACCGCGGCGAGATCGCGGAGATGAAGACCGGCGAGGGAAAGACCCTCGTGGCGACGCTTGCGGTCTACCTCAACGCGCTTGCCGGCAAGGGCGTCCATGTAGTCACCGTCAACGATTATCTCGCCCGTCGCGACGCCGGCTGGATGGGGCAGATCTATCAGTTCCTCGGCATGAGCGTCGGGGTGATCGTCCCCAATTTGACCGACGAGCAGCGCCGCGACGCTTACGGGGCGGACATCACCTACGGCACCAACAACGAGTTCGGCTTCGATTACCTGCGCGACAACATGAAATACTCGCGCGACGCCATGGTGCAGCGACCGTTCAATTTCGCCATCGTCGACGAGGTGGACTCAATCCTGATCGACGAGGCGCGCACCCCGCTGATCATCTCCGGCCCGACCGACGACAAGTCCGAGCTGTACATGTCGGTCGACGCGGTGGTGAAGACGCTCGCGCCCGAAGATTTTGAAAAGGACGAAAAACAGCGCTCCGTCGTCCTCACCGAGGACGGCACCGAAAAGGCCGAGCGGATGCTCGAGGAGGCGGGGCTGATCGAGGGCCGCAACCTCTACGACATCACCAACACCCAGGTGGTCCACCACATCAATCAGTCGCTCAAGGCGAATGTGATGTTCAAGAAGGACATCGATTACATCGTCAAGGACGACAAGGTCATCATCATCGACGAGTTCACCGGCCGGATGATGGACGGGCGGCGCTGGTCGGACGGGCTCCATCAGGCGGTGGAGGCCAAGGAAGGCGTGTTCATCGAGCCCGAGAACCAGACCCTGGCGTCGATCACATTCCAGAATTATTTCCGCATGTACCCGAAGCTGTCGGGCATGACCGGCACGGCGATGACCGAGGCGCCGGAATTCTACGACATCTACAAGATGAACGTGGTGTCCATCCCGACCAACGTCGCGGTCCTGCGGGTCGACAACGAGGACGAGTTCTACAAGAACATCACCGACAAATTTGGCGCTATCGCGGCGGCGATCAAGGTCAAGCAGGAGCTCGGCCAGCCGGTCTTGGTCGGCACTGTCTCGATTGAAAAGTCCGAGATGCTGTCGGAATTCCTCGACCGGGAAGGGATCAAGCATTCGGTTCTCAATGCCCGCTTCCACGAGAGCGAGGCGCACATCGTCGCCCAGGCGGGCCGGCTTCGCGCCGTCACCATCGCCACCAACATGGCCGGCCGCGGCACCGACATCCAGCTTGGCGGCAACTTCGACTTTCGGATCGAGGACGAGCTTGCCGGTGTAGCCGATGGCCCCGAGCGCGACTCCGGGGTCGAGCGGATCAAGGCGGAAGTGGCCGACGAGAAGCAGGGCGTGCTCGACGCTGGCGGGCTGTTCGTGCTCGGCACCGAGCGTCACGAGAGCCGCCGCGTCGACAACCAGCTGCGCGGCCGCGCCGGGCGCCAGGGCGATCCCGGACTGTCGCGTTTCTACCTGAGCCTCGACGACGATCTGCTGCGCATCTTCGGGCCGCAGACGATGTTCGCGCGGCTGATGAACAAGAACCTCGCCGACGGCGAGGCGATCGTCAGCCCCTGGATTTCCAAGGCGATCGAGACCGCCCAGAAGAAAGTCGAAGCGCGTAACTACGACGTCCGCAAGCAGGTCGTCGAGTTCGACGACGTGATGAACGACCAGCGCAAGGTCATCTACGAACAGCGCGCCGACATCATGGATAGCGAGAGCGTCGGCGATGCGATTGCCGAAATGCGCGAAGACACCGCGGCGTCGATCGTCGTGGCGAGCTGCCCGGCCGGCACCTACCCCGAGCAATGGGACGTGGCGGCGCTGAAGGAGAGCGTCGACGCGATCTTCGGGCTGCAGCCGCCGGTCGACGACTGGCTGGAGGAGGAAGCGGTCGAGCAGGAGCTGATCATCGAGCGCCTGCAGAAACTGTCCGGCGACGTCATCGACGACAAGCTCAAGGACGTCGACCCGGCGCGCTGGGCCGAAGTCGAGAAAGGGATCCTGATCCAGACCCTCGATCATTTCTGGAAGGAGCATCTGGCGACGCTCGATGCGCTGCGCCAGGTGATCCACCTGCGCAGCTATGCCCAGAAGAAGCCGATCGACGAATATAAGCAGGAGGCGTTCGTCCTGTTCGAACGGCTCCTGATCTCGATCCGCGAAGAGGTCACGCGCGTGCTGATGCGCTCCAACGTGCAGATCGAGGAGCTGCCCCCGCCGGCGCTGCCCGACTTCATCACTCAGCACATCGACCCGTTCTCCGGTGACGACGACACCGCCGACATGGACCCGGCGACCGGTGCGATCCTGTCCAACCTGCCGCCGCTGGACATGCCGTCGGGCGCCGCTCGCGGGGGAGCGGGCGCAGAGACCGCGACGATCAGCCGCAATGCGCCATGCCCGTGCGGATCGGGCAAGAAGTACAAGCATTGCCACGGCCAGCTGGCCTAGCCCCGCCGGCGCCGGGCCACTCCACCCCGGTCGATCGAGCGCAAGTTCGGCTTGCCTACCGCCCCGACGAAGAGTCGGTCGCCGGCGAGCGCATCGAGCAGGCGAAGCTCAACCCACTGCAGCTCAAGGAAGCGGGATCAATCGCACGGGCGTTGGTCAAAGGCGTGCGCTCGCATAAGCCTTCGGGCCTCGACGCGTTCATGCACGCCTACGACCTCGGCAGCGACGAAGGCGTCGCCTTGATGTGTCTCGCAGAGGCGCTGCTCCGGATCCCCGACGCGCACACCGCCGACGAGTTGATCGCCGACAAGCTGGCCAAGCCCGACTGGGCGGACAAGCTCGGCGATTCCGGCTCCGCGTTCGTCAACGCCGCAACCTTTTCGCTGCTTCTGACCGGCAAGGTGCTCGAAGGCGCCAACGACCGCTCCGATAATTGGCGGGCGGCGCTTGGCCGGGCGGTCGGGCGACTCGGCGAGCCGGTCGTTCGAACCGCGGTCAACCAGGCGATGCGGATCCTCGGCCGCCAGTTCGTCTTTGGCCGCGACATCGACGAGGCAATGAAACGCGCCGGGCCCGAGCGCCGTCAGGGCCTGACCCACAGCTTCGACATGCTTGGCGAAGCGGCGCGCACTTTCGAGGACGCGGCCCACTACGCCGAGGCTTATCGCCAAGCCCTCGACCGCATCGCCAAGGACGCGACGGGTGGCTTTGCCCGCTCGCCCGGCATTTCGGTCAAGCTCTCCGCCCTTCACCCCCGCTATGAATGGGGCCGTGCCGAAGAAGCGAGAGCAGCGATCCTGCCGGTCCTCAGGGGCCTCGCCGCCAAGGCCAGCGCCGCCGACGTCCACCTCACCATCGACGCCGAGGAAGCCGACCGGCTTGAGCTGCAGATGGACCTCGTCGAAGCGCTGGTTGCGGACGATACGCTGTTCGCCAACGGATGGAGCGGGCTCGGCCTTGCGATCCAGGCGTACCAGAAGCGGGCCGAGCCGCTTTGCAACTGGACGATCGATTTGGCCCGGGCGCACGGCCGGCGGCTGATGGTGCGGCTGGTCAAGGGCGCTTATTGGGACACCGAGATCAAGGCGGCGCAGGTGGCCGGGCTTCCCGACTATCCGGTGTTCACCCGCAAGGTGGCGACCGACGTGTCCTTCCTCGCCTGCGCCAGGACGCTGCTTGCCGCCGGCGAAGTGATCTACCCGGCCTTCGCCACCCACAACGCCAACACCATCGCCGCCGTCAAGGCGATGGCGGACGGCGCGCCGCTCGAGTTCCAGCGGCTGCACGGCATGGGTGAGGCGCAATATGAGGAGCTGGCCAAGCTCGAACGGGCGATCGGCGACGAGCCGACGCGGGTGCGCGTTTATGCGCCGGTCGGGAGCCACAAGGAGCTGCTTGCCTACCTCGTCCGACGATTGCTCGAGAACGGGGCCAACTCCAGTTTCGTCAACCGCATCGCCGACGAGCAGGTGTCGCTCGGCGACCTGGTGCGCGATCCGGTCGCCGACCTCGACGCGCTGCAGCCCCGGCGCAATCCGGCGATACCGCTGCCGCGCGAGATTTTCGGGGCCGAGCGCCGCAACAGCGCCGGCGTCGATTTGTCGGACCCGCTAGTGCAGGGGCCGCTGCTCGAGCGCCTCGACGGGCTCGCAAGCCGCAGCTGGACTGCCTCGCCGACTTTGGGCGGGGGCCGGCAGGGCAGGCCGGTCACCTCTCCGCACGACCGGCGGATCGAGGTTGGGACGGTGGTCGATGCGTCCACACAGGACGTCGACGCGATGGTTCGCGCCGCCGCCGTCGCCCAGCCGGGCTGGGACGCGCTCGGAGGCGAGGAGCGGGCCCGGCTGCTCGACCGCGCCGCCGATTTGTTCGAGCACAATCGCGAGCTGTTCTTCACCTTGTGTATCCGCGAGGGCGGGAAGACCCTGCCAGACGCAGTGCTCGAGGTGCGCGAGGCGGTCGATTTTCTGCGCTATTATGCGTCGGAAGCGCGCCGCTTGTTCGCAGCCGCCTTGCCGCTCCCGGGCCCGACCGGCGAGCAGAACCAACTGCGGATGCACGGCCGCGGCGTGTTCGCCTGCATATCCCCGTGGAACTTTCCGCTGGCGATCTTCGCCGGGCCGGTCGCCGCGGCGCTCGCCGCCGGCAACACGGCGATTGGCAAGCCCGCCGAGCAGACGCCGTTGATCGGGGCGCTGGCGATCGAGCTGTTTCATGAAGCGGGTTTCCCGCGCGACGTGGTGCAGCTGGCGCCGGGCGACGGTAAGGTTGGCGGCGCCTTGACCGCTCACCCGCTGCTTGCCGGCGTCGCCTTCACCGGCTCGACCGAGACCGCGCGGCTGATCAACAAGACGCTTGCCGAGCGCCAGGGTGCGATCATCCCGCTGATCGCCGAGACCGGCGGGCAGAATGCGATGATCGTCGATTCATCGGCGCTTCCCGAGCAGGTCACCCGCGACGTCATGGCATCGGCGTTCCAGAGCGCCGGCCAGCGCTGCTCGGCGCTTCGGGTGCTGTTCGTCCAGGACGATGTCGCCGACGGGATGATCGAGATGATCGCCGGCGCGATGCAGGCGCTCAGGGTCGGCGATCCCAATGACCTTGCGACCGATGTCGGGCCGGTGATCGACGAGGACGCAAAGGCCGCGCTCGACCAGCATCTCGACTGGCTCGAAAAGAACGCCCGGCGGATCAACCGGCTGCAGCTCCCGGACGAGACGGTGAACGGCAGTTTCGTTGCTCCCGCACTGTATGAGATCAATAAGCTAAACGACTTGAACCGCGAGAATTTCGGCCCGATTCTGCATGTCGTTCGGTTCAAAGCCGAAGGCTTGGGTGAGGTGGTCGAAGCGATCAACGCCACCGGCTATGGGCTGACGCTCGGGCTGCAGAGCCGCATCGACACCACCCGCGCATTTGTCGAGAAACGCGCCCGGGTCGGCAATTTCTACGTCAACCGCAACCAGATCGGCGCGGTCGTTGAAAGCCAGCCGTTCGGCGGCGAGGGCCTGTCCGGAACCGGCCCCAAGGCCGGCGGCCCCCACTATGTCGCCCGCTTCGCGACCGAGCGGGTCACCTGCATCGACACCACCGCAGCGGGCGGCAATGCCTCGCTGATGGCAGCGATCGAGGGCTGAGCCCTTACGTCTCCCACGGCGTTGGCGCGGCGCCGCTTGCCGGCAGGATGAAGGAGCGGCCGACAGCTCGATCTGCCGGCGCAGGTGCAAATCCTCGACCTGCCGGACCAGGAATTTCAGTGTTTGCGGGAAGGTGGCGAACTCGCCCAACCGCGGCTCGCTGCGGAAGGCCATGCTCCACGCCTCGAACCGGCGCTTCGTGGTCCGCCGGTTGACCAGCTGGGTAATGCCGCAGTGGCGATCGTCGGCGCGGATCGCCGCCCACAGCGCCTTCATCGGCGCGCGTGACCCCTCGATGATCTGCAAGTATCGGTTTCCGCCGGCGACCAGCAGGCCGGTGATTTCGTCGCGGGCATTGTTGGCCCGCGCGGTCTCCAGGATGACGCCGACCGTTTCAACGGTCTGCGGCACCGTCGCGGTGCTGAAATAGGCGATCAGAAGCATGATGAGCCAATAGCGGCAAATGCTTGCCCCAGAGTTGCGGGAACGTCCGATCCGGGTGTGAATGCGATGGCTCCCCGGGCCTGATTCGAACAGGCGACCATTCGATTAACAGTCGAACGCTCTACCGCTGAGCTACCGGGGAATGCCGTCGTCGCAGGCGAGGCGGCTAAATAGCGAAGCAGCCTCCAAAGACAAGGGCGTTCGGCCGCGGCTGGCTAGCCGGACGAGCAGGCGTGCAGGGCTTGGGAGAGGTCGCCGATAAGGTCGTCGGGGTCTTCGAGGCCGATGTGCAGCCGCACCAGCGGTCCTTCGGGCGCGCTTGAAACCGAGCGGACCGGGTCGGCCGGAACCGCCAGGCTTCCAAAGCCGCCCCAGCTATAGCCGATGCCGAACAGCTCGAGCCGGTCCACAAACGCGTCCCGCGCCTGGCTGTCGCCGCCGGCCGGAGCGAAAGCGAACACGCCCGATGAGCCGCTGAAGTCGCGCTTCCAATGCTGGTGGCCCGGGCATTCGGGAAGCGCCGGGTGGAGCACTCGGGCGACCTGCGGCTGCGCTTTGAGCCACTCGGCCACCTTGAGCCCGCTCTGCTCGTGCTGGCGAAGGCGGGCGGCGAGCGTCCTCAGGCCGCGCGAGGCGAGCCATGCATCGTCGGGGCTGACGGCGTGACCAAGATCGAAGGTGGTGCGCTGCAGGCGCTCGTACCAGTCGGCGTTGGCGGTCACCGAGCCCAGCAGGAGGTCGGAATGGCCGCCGACATGCTTGGTCAGCGCAAGCACGCTGAGGTCGGCTCCCGCGGCGATTGCCGGGAATAGCAGCGGCGTCGCCCACGTATTGTCGAGGATGGTCGCGACCCGTCGCTTATGCGCCATCGCGCAAATGCCGCGGACGTCCTGCACCTCGAAGCTCAGCGAGCCCGGGCTTTCGAGGAAAATGGCGCGGGTTGAGTCGCCGATCAGCGCTTCCAGCTGGGCGGGCGAAGCGAGCGGGTCGTAATAGCGGGTGCCCACCCCGTAGCGGCCAAGCATCGCCTCGCAAAAGTGCCTCGTCGGCCCATAGACGCTGTCGACCATCAGCAATTCGTCGCCCGACGACAGCATTGTCAGCAGCGCGGTGGTCACGGCGGCCAGCCCCGACGGCATCAGCGCCGTGCCCGCAGCCCCCGGCTCGAGCGCGGTCAGCGCTTCGGCCAGCGCCCACTGCGTCGGCGTGCCCTGCAGCCCGTACACATAAGTGCCGAGCCCGGGCGAAGCGCTTCGCATCTCGGCGACACTGTCGAACAGGACGGTCGAGCCGCGGTGCACCGGCGGGTTGACCAGGCGGCCCCGCCACTCCTTGCGGCGGCCGGCGTTGACCAGGGTGGTGTCGGGGGGCTTCTTGGTCACGCTCAGTGCTTGGCGAGGCGCCCGTTGACCAGATCGTCGTAATCCCTGGCGAGCTGGCGGGTGATATCGCCGACCTCGAAGTTCCACGGGCCGGCCGAGCCTACCGCGGTGACTTCGGCGGCGCTGCCGGTCAGGAACATCTGCTCGAAAGACTCCATCTCGTCGGGCCAGATCGCCCGCTCGACCACTTCGATGCCTCTGGCGCGGGCGAGGTCGATCACGGTCCGGCGGGTGATGCCGTCGAGGAAGCAATCGGGGGTAGGGGTGAAAAGTTTGCCGTCGCGGACGAAGAAGACGTTGGCGCCGGTCGCCTCGGCAATCTGGCCGCGCCAGTCGAACATCAGCGCGTCTTCGAACCCGGTGTCCTCGGCGTGTTTACGCGACAGCATGGCGATCATGTACAGGCCCGCCGCCTTGGAATGCACCGGCGCGGTGTAAGGTGCCGGCCGCCGCCACGGCGCAATGGTCAGGCGGATGCCTTTTTTCGCTTTTTCGGGATCGAAATACTTGCCCCACTCCCACGCCGCGATGGCAAGGTGCGGCCTGGTCCCGCTCGGCGACACGCCCATCCGCTCGGAGCCAAGCCAGGCGACCGGGCGCATATAGGCGTCGACCAGCTTGTTGGCCTTGAGCACTTCGTTGCACGCGGCGCCGATCTCCTCGACGCTCCACGGGATTTCGAAACCAAGGAGGTTGGCGCTGTCGTGGAGCCGCTGGCAGTGCTCGCCGAGCTTGAAGATTTCGCCATTGTAGGCGCGCTGGCCTTCGAACACCGACGATGCGTAGTGGAGCGCGTGGGTCAGGACATGGACTTGCGCCTGCCGCCAATCGACCAGCTTGCCGTCGAACCAGATCCAGCCGTCGCGGTCGTCGAAAGTCTGCGGCTCAGCCATCCTGGTCCCTGTTCTGCCCGGAAAGCGGACTAGGGCAGGCGGGCGGCCTCGGCAAGCGAGCGGCCGCGCTCAGCCGCGGCCTCGAAGGTCTGGTCGATCAGGGTGTCGATCGCGCCGTCCTTGTCGAGCACGGCCAGGCCGGCTTCGGTGGTGCCGGCGGGGCTTGCGACGCGGCGGGCGAGGCCATCCATCGTCTCGCCCGAGCTGGCCGCCATCCACGCCGTTCCAAGCACCGTTTCCCGGGCGATTGTTGCCGACAAGGCTTCGGGCAAGCCCTGTCGAACCCCGGCAGCGGCAAGCGCGTCGATGAAGCGCGCCGCATAAGCCGGGCCCGAGCCGGCGACCGAGCCGATCGCGCCGAGCGCTTTCTCGCTGTCGGTCCACATCGCGTAGCCGAGCGCGGCAAACAGGTCGGACAATGTTTTGTGCAGCGCCTCCTCAATCCCGACCGAATGGAGCGCGACGACGCCGCGCCGGATCGACACCGGCAAATTGGGCATCGCACGAATGATAATACCCTTGGCAAAGCGCTTGCGAAGGCTGGCGACTTCGACGCCGGCGAGCAGCGAGACGACAATTGTCTTCGACGTCACCCATGGCGCAAGGTCATATGCGACCTCGTCCAGTTGCTGCGGCTTGAAGCCGAGGATGACCATGCGCGGCGCGGCGCCCGCGTCCTTGAACGAAGTGACGGTGCGGATGCCGTCGACCGGTGCGCCACTTGGGCGGATCACGGCCGCCATCGACATGTCGACATGGGCCGATCGCCAGCCGTCGATCATGGCGCCTGCCATGTTGCCGCAACCGACGAACCAGGTGGGGGAGGGAAGTTGCATTGTTCTAGGCCTCGCCGTGGGTGTCGATCAGTGCCGCGGCGATGGCTTCGCCGGGGCTCTTGCCGCCCCACAGCACGAACTGGAAGACGGGATAGAAGCGCTCGCATTCCTCGAGCGCGGCTTCGGAGATGGATTCCGCCTGCTCGAGGCTCAAGCCGTCGCTGTCGCGGGTATCGAGGATAGTCGCGTGGCGGAACACGACCAGGCCGGAGCCCGACCACATCTCGAAGTGGCCGAGCCATAGCTGCTCGTTGATGAGGCCGAGCGATTCATAGATTGCCGCGCGCTTTTCGACCGCAACCTTGATGTCGGGGAAAGCAAGGAACTGGAGCACCTGGTCCTCGGGCCGCCAGACGCCGCGAAACTCATATTGCGCCCAGCTGCCAGCGGCGGAGGCGATGATCTCGCCTTCGCCGGAGCGCTCGCACGGCCAGCCTCGCGCCTCGAAATACTGCTCCAGTATCTCGATCGGCGCTCCATCGTCCCGCTCTTCGCTTGTTTCGACCTCGCTCAGGGCTTGGCCTCCGGCTTGGGCCTGGGGGCACCCTTCGCTCCTGTCGCCGGCCCCGCGACCTTGGCTTCCAGCGCCGCGATCCGGCTTTTCAAAATCTCATTCTCGTCGCGGGCGGCCGAAGCCATCGCTTTCACCGCGTCGAACTCGTCGCGGCTGACGAAGTCCATGCCGCCGACCCATTCGCGCATTTTCTCGCGCATCGAGCCTTCGGCCTCGCGGCCCACGCCTGCCACCGTTCCGGCGACGCCGTTCATCATCTTCACAAAATCGTCGAACAGCCGGTTTTCGGATTGCATGTTCCTGTCTCCTGTCAGCCGAGCAACGATGCCCCCGCGCCCGGGTTCAAACCGTCGATCGCGGCATTGAGGGACGCCGCGAAGCATAGCCATGCCAGATAGGGAAGCATCAGCGCGCCTGCCAGTGGGCGGATACTCAAAAACTGCCGGGCGGCCATCGCCGCCACCGCCGCCATCACGAAGATCGTGACCAAAGCGAGCTGGATCGCATGGGCAGCGAAAAACAAAGGCGACCAGGCGTAATTGAGCGCCAGCTGGGCGCCGAACAGGATCAGCCCTTTCCTGCGCGCCTCCGACGGCGGCTCGCTGAGGATCAGCGCCAGCGACAGGCCGAGCAAAGCGTAGAGGATCGGCCACACCAGTCCGAACGCCCAGCCCGGCGGCATGAAGAAGGGCTTGGTCAGGCCGGCGAACCAGGCGTTGCCATAACCCGAGTTGGACAGCCAGCCGGATGCGGACCCGAGAAAGACGATTGCCGGCACCGTGACCAGCGCGATCTTCCAGTCGAACCCTGCCTTCTCGCTGCTCATTCGCTCTCCTTCGCTGCGCCAAGCAGAAATTCGACATTGCCTTCGGGCCCGGTGATCGGGCTTTCGGTCACGCCCAGCACTGTCCAGCCTTGCAAGCCGACCCATTCGGACGCGGCCTCACAAACGCGTTGGCGCACCGAAGGATCGCGCACCACCCCGCCTTTTCCGACTTCGTCGCGCCCGGCCTCGAATTGCGGCTTAACCAGAGCCACCAGCTTAGCGCCAGGCTTGGCCAGCTTCAGGGGCAATTCCAATACCTTGGCGAGCGAGATGAAGCTGGCATCGCAAACAATGACATCGACCGGCTCGGGCACTGTCGCCGCGTCGAGATAACGCGCGTTAGTCTGCTCGTGGACGATGACGCGCGGGTCCTGGCGCAGCTTCCACGCCAGTTGGTTGGTGCCGACATCGACCGCATAGACTTTCGCCGCGCCGCGGCTGAGCAGCACGTCGGTGAAGCCGCCGGTAGAACTGCCGACGTCCAGCGCGACCGCATCGGTCACGTCGAACGCGAAATGAGCGAGGCCATGGTCAAGCTTGATCCCTCCCCGCGACACCCACGGATGATCCTTGCCACGCACTTCCAGCGGCGCGTTTTCGGCCAGCATGTCGCCCGCCTTGGCCAGCTTGCGCTCGCCGCTGAACACCGCGCCGGCCATGATCAGCGCCTGCGCGCGGGTACGGCTGTCGGCGAGACCGCGGCTAACCAACAGCTGGTCTGCACGAATCTTACTCATTCTCCGCGGCCACTTGCTCGCGACCTTCCCGAAGCTGCTCGCCCGCGTCCTCACGGACCTCTAGTGGAGCCTGTCGCGGGACAAGCCGCTCGGCGGGCTTGCCAACGAGGCATAAACCGAAAAGCATCGCTCGGTGATCCGAGCCTATGTCGGGCAACCGCTTCATTTCGGTCAGGCGAAAGTGCGGCGTGGCGAAGCCATAATCGAGCGGCCAGGCAAGGAACGGAATGTCCGCCGGATAGGTCGGATAAGGCCCCCGGCCTACCCGTGGATCGGAGACTCCGGCGAGCGAACGGAACAGGCGGGAGGTGGCGGACCAACCGACATCGTTGAGATCGCCGAGCACAATCGATGCACGCTTGCTGTTGCGGATTTCACTGCCAACCCGGACCAGTTCTGCGTCACGCATCCCGCTGTCGTTACGGGGGAGCGGCGGCTCGGGGTGGGGTCCATAGACCGTTTGGCCCGACCGCGACCGTAGCCCGGCCTTGACCGACGGCACGTCGGGCTTGACCAAATGACGGATCTCGGCGGCAACCAGCGGAAGCTTTGACAGCAGGATGATTCCGTACTTGTTGGCAATCGGTTCGCCGATGCGATGCGGGTAGGCAGAATGGAGAGGCGAGATCGCCGCGGCCCATTGCGGCCCGGGCTCGATCAGCAGGACGACATCCGGGTCGATCTCCCGAACCATGGCGATAAGCCCGCCGTAATTGTCATTGTGAAGCAGCACGTTGGCGTTGAACAGGCGCACTTCGTCGCCGGCTGCGCACTGGCCGGCGCTCGGCATCATCGTGGGCCATAGCGGCTGGTACGGCGCTACCCGCCACAGCTGCCAGCCCAGGCCCGCCAGGCCCGCGGCAGTCGCGATCCAAAAGGTCCGCCCCTTGCCCGGACCGGCAGTAACCAGCGCGACGATCCCCGCGGCTAGCAGCACAGCGATTTGTAGTCGCGGAAACTCCACAGCCGCACCCACCATTCGTCGGTTTTCCAAAGCGGAAGGAAAGTGAGCAGGACGAGGAGCGCGAGAAAGTTGCAAATGCCAAGTCGCAAGATGCGCCGCAACCGATGCATCTATCAGACCCGGACCTCCTCGACACCGGCGCTGTTGATACGCAGCGCTTTCAGCACGGTGTCGACGATGCCGGCAGCGTTGAGGCCGGCTTCGTCATATTGCTTTTCGGGCTTTTCCTGGTCGATGAAGCGGTCGGGTAGGCGCAGCGTCCGAATCTTCAGCCCGCCGTCGGTCAGCCCCTCGTCGCTGGCCAGCGTCAGCACGTGGGCGCCGAGCCCGCCGATCGACGCTTCCTCGACCGTCACCGCGACGTCGTGGGTGGTGAGTAGCTTGCGGATCAGTTTGCTGTCGAGCGGCTTAGCGAAGCGCAGGTCGGCAACGGTGGTGGAAAGGCCCTTGGCGTCCAGCTGGTCGGCGGCTTTCTCCGCTTCAGCCAGGCGGGTGCCAAGCGACAGGATCGCGACCTTCTTGCCGTGGCGGACGATCCGGCCCTTGCCGATCTCGAGCGCTTCAGGAACGGCGGGGAGCGGCAGCCCGCGCCCCTCGCCGCGCGGATAGCGGACCGCGATCGGGCCGCTGTCGTGAAGCGCCATGGTGTGGACCATGTGCGTGAGCTCCACCTCGTCGGCAGCCGCCATGACGACGAAATTCGGCAAAGTGCAGAGATAAGCGAGGTCGAAGCTTCCCGCATGGGTGGCTCCATCGGCGCCGACCAGCCCGGCGCGGTCCATGGCGAAGCGCACCGGCAAATTCTGGATGGCGACGTCGTGGACCACCTGGTCGTAGGCGCGCTGCAGGAAGGTCGAATAGATGGCGCAGAACGGGCGGTAGCCCTGGGCCGCGAGCCCGGCGGCGAACGTCACCCCGTGCTGCTCGGCGATACCGACGTCGAACATGCGGGCGGGGAAGCTTTCGGCGAACTTGTCGAGCCCCGTGCCCGACGGCATCGCCGCGGTGATCGCTACCACCTTGTCGTCGCGCCTGGCTTCGTTGGTCAGCGCGGTTGCAAAGACCGCGGTGTAGCTGGGCGCTCCGGCAGCGCCCTTTGCTTGCTTGCCCGAGACCACGTCGAACTTGACCACGCCATGATATTTGTCGGCAGCGTTTTCGGCCGGGCCGTAGCCTTTGCCTTTTTTGGTGACGACATGGACCAGCATCGGCCCGACTTCGGCATCGCGCACATTCTCCAGCACCTCGACCAGCGCATCTACGTCATGGCCGTCGACCGGGCCGACGTAATAAAATCCAAGCTCCTCGAACAGCGTGCCGCCGGTCATCAGCCCGCGCGCATATTCTTCCATCCGGCGGGCGGTGCGGTGAAGCGGCTCGGGCATTGCCCGAGCGAGCTTCTGGGCGAGCTTGCGAGGCGTGAGGTACTTGCCGGAGCTGACCAGCCGCGCCAGCGAGTTGCGCAAGCTTCCGACCGGCGGCGCGATCGACATGTCGTTGTCGTTGAGGATGACGACCAGCCGGTTGCCCGCGCTTTCCGCGTTGTTCATCGCCTCATAGGCCATGCCTGCGCTCATCGCCCCGTCGCCGATCACCGCGATGGCCTTGCCGGGGTCACCCGACAGCTTGTTGGCGATGGCAAAGCCGAGCGCGGCCGAGATCGAGGTCGAGCTGTGGGCCGCCCCGAACGGGTCATATTCGCTCTCGCTGCGCCTGGTGAAGCCCGACAGCCCGCCGCCTTGGCGGAGGGTGCGGATTCGATCCCGCCGCCCGGTGACGATCTTGTGCGGATAGGCCTGATGCCCGACGTCCCAGACCAACCGGTCGCGCGGCGTATCGAACACGTAATGCAGCGCCACCGTCAACTCGACGACGCCGAGGCCGGCGCCCAGGTGTCCGCCGGTCACCGACACGGCCGAAATCATCTCTTGCCGAAGCTCATCGGCAAGCTGGGCGAGCTGACTCTTGTCGAGCGCCCGCATGTCGCTGGGATACTGGACCGTATCCAGCAAGGGCGTATTGGGCCGGTCGGACATTGCGGCGGACTTATCCGGAACCCGCGGCCGTGTCACCAACGGGTCGGATCTGCGGCCCAAAATGAACGATTTCAGAAATTGCTCACGAAAAGCTCAGCTATCCGCGTCCCCGCAGTCTTCGCAGGTGCCGCGAACTTCGATCACCGGACGGCTTGCCGAAAAACCGGCGCCGGCCGCGGCGTCGCGGATGCCGCCGGACACCTTGTCGTCATCAAGATGCACGGCTTGCCCGCAACTGTCGCAAATCAGGAAAATGCAGTCGTGAAGGCAGTCGGGGTGCTGGTTGGCGACATAGGCGTTGGCGCTTTCGACCCGCCGGGCGAGGTTGGCGCCGACGAACAGGTCGAGGATCCGGTAGACGCTGTTGGCGGCGACCCGCCGCTCCTGCGATTTCGAGACGGCTTCGGCAATGTCATAAGCGCTTGCGGGCCGGTCGAAGCCGGCCAGGGCGTCGAACACCGCTGCGCGCATGCCGGTCCATCGCTCGCCCGTCTCCTCGAGCCGCCCGCGCGCGGCCTCGCGGAGCGAATCGCCTTCATGCATCTGGTGATCGTGGTTGGGCATCGAATGGAAATAGGACCGGCAGTGGTCCCGGGCAACTGCCGTGGTTATTCGGCGGCCATGCCGTTGAGGCGATGGCCGAGCGCGAGAATGCCGACTCCGGCCATGGTGAACATCGCCTCGCTGCCGTCGTGCGGCAACTGAAGCGCTCCGAACATCACTCCCAGACCCAGCGCGCCGACGGCGATCGGCATCATGAACCCGTGCTCGAAAATGCCGCGGCCGAGTGCGACGGTGCCAAGCAGCATCGCTAGAGTGAGGCCGACCTCATGGATGATCGGGGCGCCGAGCATTCCGCCGGCGCTGGCCAGCACCGCGAGGAATACCGCCGTTGCAAGGCAGTGGACCAGGCACACGCCGGAAATGGCAATGGCGATGCGATCGAGCTTGCTGGTCTGGGCGAGTAGTTGCGTCATTTCGCCGCCCATATAATCACAATCGGGTCAGGATACAACATTACATTCACGCATATTCGACGTTGTGAGCTGGAGGCTCAGCGAGCATAGGCGCCGCCCATGGACTTGACAGCCGCTCTTACCGCCAGCCGGCCGACCAAGCCGGCCGCCATATCGACGCTGCTGATGGTGGTTGCGGTGATGGTGTTCGCGACCGTCGTCGTCGGGGGAATCACGCGGCTGACCGAAAGCGGCCTCTCCATCACCGAGTGGAAACCCGTGTCCGGCGCAATCCCGCCGCTCAGCCTCGACGATTGGGCCAAAGCGTTCGACCTTTACAAGCTGACGCCCGAATACCGGGGGGTCAACGGGCCGGCCGGCATGACCTTGGCCCAGTTCAAGCACATCTACTGGTGGGAGTTCATCCACCGGCTGCTCGGGCGGCTGATCGGCCTCGTCTTTGCGGTGCCACTCGCCTGGTTCGCGATCCGCCGCGAAATCCCGCGCGGCTACGGCTGGAAGCTGGCCGCGCTGCTGGTGCTCGGCGGGCTTCAGGGCGCGCTCGGTTGGTACATGGTCATGTCCGGCCTCGCCGAGCGAACCGACGTCAGCCACATGCGCCTGGCCGCGCATCTGATGCTGGCGCTGGTGATAATGGGGGCGCTGATCTGGGTTGCGCTCGACTTGCGATGGCTTGCGCGAACGGGTGCCGACCGGCCGGCGCGGATCACGAGACTTTCCGCCACTGTCCTTGGCGCTCTGGCACTGCAGGTGCTGCTGGGCGCGTGGGTAGCGGGCTTGAACGCGGGGCAGGTGGCCAACAGCTGGCCGATGATGAACGGCCGCTTTTTCCCCGACGGCGTTGACTGGTCGATGGGCATCGCCGCTTTCGCCAATGACCCGTTCCTCGTCCACTTCTTCCACCGGTGGTGGGCGTGGGGGGTGGTCGCGCTGCTGGTCGTGTTTGCCCGCAGGGTCCGCAGCGCCGGCAGCCGCGCCGCCTCAATCTCGATCCATTCGGCGTTCGGCACCCAGATCCTGCTCGGCATCTTCACCGTGGTCAGCGGCGTCGCTTTGTCGCTGGCGGCGCTCCACCAGGCGGTCGGGGCGCTGCTGGTCGCGGCGACGGTGTGGGGCGCGCACGTCCTCGGGCGCCGCCGGCAATGAGCGTTGTCTCGGCTTATTGCGTCTTCGCCAACGCGGCGGAGGCGGAGCGGATTGGCCGCCAGATCGTCGAGGAGGGGCTGGGCGCCTGTGTCAACATCCTCGGGCCGTGCAAATCCTTTTACCGCTGGGAGGGCGCCGTCGAGAGCGCGGATGAGGTCGCGGCGATCTTCAAGACGACGACCGCAGCGGCGGAAGCGCTGATCGCCCGGATCGCGGACCTGCACAGCTATGACGTGCCGGCGATCGCAGTCTGGCCGATCGCGACGGAATTCGCGCCCTACGCCGCCTGGGTCGAAGACAGCGTGCCTCCTCGACAGTAGCAAAAAGAGCACCGGTATTATTATACCTGTCAGCAATGCCGCGGATTACTTGACGAATTCAGCAGTCAGTGTCATTTACCCGCCCGACGGCGGCGCTTTTAAAGCGTCGCTTTTCTCGTAACAAAGAGGTCAACCGCCATGAAGGCGCTGATGAAGACGACCAAGTCGGTCAAGCCGGCTGAGGTCGACAAGAACTGGCATCTGATCGACGCCGACGGGCTGGTGGTCGGCCGCCTTGCGTCGATCATCGCCAACATACTGCGCGGCAAGCACAAGCCGATTTACACCCCGCACGTGGATTGCGGCGACCATGTCGTTGTCATCAACGCCGACAAGGTGAAGTTCACCGGCCGCAAGCTCGACCAGAAGATTTATTACAAGCACACCGGCTATCCGGGCGGCTTAAAGGAAATCACCGCCGGAAAGGTGCTCGAGGGTCGCTTCCCGGAGCGGGTTCTCGAAAAGGCCGTCGAGCGGATGGTCCCGCGCGGGCCGCTTGGCCGCCAGCAGATGCGCAGCCTGCATCTCTACAACGGCACCGACCACCCGCACGGCGGGCAGAGCCCGCAAGTCCTCGACGTCGGGGCAATGAACCGCAAGAACAGGGTGGGCGCGTAATGTCCGACAATCGCCAATCGCTTTCCGACCTCGCCGCGCTGACCAAGGCCGACGTTCCGGCCGACGCCGCCGCCCCCGAAGGTGAAGGTCCGGCCGAAGCCGCTCCGCCGCCGCCGGTTGAAGCAGCGCCGCTGCGCGAGCAGCAGCTCGACAAGCTGGGCCGCGCTTACGCCACCGGCCGCCGCAAGGACGCGGTCGCGCGCGTCTGGCTGAAGCCGGGATCGGGCAAGATCACGGTCAACGGCCGCGAGCAGGAGACCTATTTCGCCCGTCCGACGCTGCGCCTGGTGATCAACCAGCCGTTCGATATCTCCGACCGTCGCGGCCAGTATGACGTCGTCGCCACCGTCAAGGGCGGCGGGCTGTCGGGCCAGGCCGGTGCCGTCAAGCACGGCATCAGCCAAGCGCTGACCCGTTACGAGCCGGCGCTTCGCACCATGGTCAAGCATGCCGGATTCCTGACCCGCGACCCGCGCGTCGTCGAGCGCAAGAAGTACGGCCGCGCCAAGGCCCGCAAGAGCTTCCAGTTCTCGAAGCGCTAAGCAGCGGCAAAGTCTATCGCGAAGGGGCGGTCCGGCATTCCGGGCCGCCCTTCGTTTGCAAGCCGCCTCGCCAAGCTGTCGCCCCGAAGACCCAAGGCTTTTCAGCGCGGGCGCGGCAGCTATAAGCGCGGCTCGCCTGCTGGGGCGTCGCCAAGTGGTAAGGCACCGGTTTTTGGTATCGGCATTCGCAGGTTCGAATCCTGCCGCCCCAGCCAACACGCATGATCTCAGCGCGAGAACCGCGGAAAACCGTGGGTCCGGCGGCCGAAAGGCTTAGCTGGGCCGGCACTGTCACAGGTCGCTGTATCAAGTGACTGTGGTGAGGGCTCATGCCGGATGTCCAAAACGTGTTCCGCCGCGGCGGTGCCTATTCTACCTGCTTTGTGCCTATGCCTGAGGTCACGGTTTGCGCCGAGGTGACAAAAGACAGAGTCTAGCCACGTCCAGTTCGTCAACACACGCACGCAGCCTCGCAACTTTGGACACCGTGCCTGCATCTCAAGGACGCTTGAGCTGTTATCCTCACAGGCTCTCAGCGAAAGTGTGATGTGGCTGGATTGCGACTTCAGGAAGAGGCAGCGCGGGACGTGCTGCTGGTCCGCGCCATTGAAACCGAGGACGCCGCAGCGGACGTTCTGACGCGCGACGACCGGCAATATGCGGCGGCCGCAGCGCAAAACTTAACGCACCTGGGTGAGAAGGCCGACCGCCGGCAGACAGCCGCATTCATGGCACAGCGCGCCGGCCTGGCGCTCGACCGACTAGTAAGCCGCTATCCGATGCTACAGCGGGCGCGTAAACTGGCGCGTTGGCCGCAGTTCCTGAATTGGGCACTACCCATGTCTGCGCTGGTATTTGGGCTAGCTACCAATGCCATCGAAGGGCAGCGATTGAACATCCTCGCATTCCCGCTTTTGGGAATGCTCGCGTGGAATTTCGCAGTTTACGCGTGGTTGCTCCTCACCTGGATGCGCCGGTGGGATGGTGGCGAACGCGCTAGCTCCCCGCCCGCCATGATCGGGTGGATGCTTCGTCCGGCAAGTGCGCAGCTTGCGGGTCATCCCACGCTTGAGCGCGCCGTGATGCGGTTCGGCCGCGACTGGGCCGCCGTGGCAGCGCGCCTCAACCGCTCCAGAGCTAGCCGTGCCCTCCACTTCAGTGCTGCCACGTTCGCGCTGGGAATCGTCGCGGGCATGCTCGCTCGAGCACGATACACGGCCGAGTATACGGCCGGCTGGGCGGGCACTTGGGCCGGGGCGGAAGCGGATATTGCTGCGCTGCTGAAAGTCGTACTTGGGCCTGCAAGCGCTTTAACGGGCATCGATTTGCCGACAGTGGAGCGACTGCGTGAATTGAGGGGCGCCGGCGAGAATGCCGGCGACTGGCTGATCCTGTGGATGGTGACTGCCGCTGTCTTCGTGATCGCGCCACGTCTTTTACTGGCACTTGGAAGCACGCTGCGAAGTGCGCAGCTCAAACGCCGACTACAGATCCCGCACGATTTTTATGTGCGACGCGTGCTGCGCGACGCCGTTGGCCGCGCCCGCAATGTACGTGTCGTGCCCTATGCTTTTGACTTGGGGGCTGAGGCAAAAGATACCCTCAAGCGACTACTCGCGGACGCGCTTGGCGATAAAACCGCTGTCCATACCGAGGCGTCTGTTGCCTACGGCGACGAGGACCAGTGGGTCGAACGGCAGGCCGGCGAATTGTCCGATGCAGACCAACTCATCCTGTTATTCAACCTTGCGTCAACGCCCGAGTCTGAGAATCACGGCGCACTGGTTGAGCAGCTTCGAAATCGGCTTGACGACCAAGCGGAGCTGACCGTGATGTTGGACGACAGTAACTTCATTCACAAGCTACGCGGCCAAGCGTCCGCTCCTCGGCGCCTTGAAGAGCGGCTGCAGGCATGGCGGGCAGTGCTTGCGGCTTCTAATGTCGATCCAATCCGTGTGACATTGGGCTCCGCTCCTGGTCCTGACGCTGCACGGGCGCTCGAGCAGGCGCTACTCCAAAGTAAACCGGCGAAATGAGCCGCCCTGTGTCTGTCGAAGCCGCTTCAGCGGACACGATCAACCTCAGCCTCGTTAGCCATACAAATGCTGGCAAGACGACGCTGGTCAGGACTTTGCTCCAGCAGGATGTCGGGGAGGTGCGAGACGCGGCGCATGTGACCGAGGTCGCCACTGGCTATGTCATGCTTCAGGACGGTCCACGCACATTAATGCTGTGGGACACGCCAGGGTTCGGCGACACGGCGCGGCTGGTGAGCAGGTTGCGCGCCTCTGGTAACCCGATTGGGTGGTTCCTCGGACAAGTATGGGACCGTTTTAGAGATAGGGCGCTTTGGTCAAGCCAGCAGGCAGTGCGCAATGCCCGGGATGAGGCGAACGTCATCCTGTACCTGGTTAACGCCAGCGAGGATCCAGCCAGCGCGGCGTACGTGCCGCTGGAAATGGAGGTGCTTGCGTGGGTTGGGAAACCCATTGTGCTGCTCCTCAACCAGACTGGGCCACCCGGCGAAGACGGACACGCGGAAGAGCAGCGATGGGCTGAGCATTTGGCCGCGACCGGTTTGGTGCGGGCAACGCTTACACTCGATGCGTTTGCTCGCTGCTGGGTCCAGGAGCGCACGCTACTGCGCACTATCACGCCGCTCTTGGATGAGCGCCAGCAGCAGGCAATGGAGAGCCTCATTGCGGCGTGGACGGGGCGTAACCTGGAGCGCTTTCACACGTCGATGAGCATCCTTGCTGTCCAGCTTGCCGCCATCGCTTGCGACCGCGAGGAAATAGGCGACCGCAAGTGGCACGACCGTGTCCGCGGCGCGGTGAGGAACCCCGCTGGGAACGACAGCTCTCCGGAAGTGCAGCGCGCGATGGGCAGGCTGGGAGAACGAGTAGATCAAGCTGTCCGCAGCTCCACCGACCGGCTGATTGAGCTTCATGGTTTGTCGGGCCGAGCGGCGTCGGATGTGCTCAAGCGTATGCGCGACGATTACACAGAGGCAGGGCCGGCACGGGAAGGCATAGCTGCAATGCTTGGTGGGCTGGTTTCAGGCGCTGCCGGAGGGTTGGCAGCTGACTTGGCTGCCGGTGGGCTCACGCTGGGGGCGGGCATGTTGGTGGGTGGCATATTAGGCGCAGTCGGAGCCGGCTCCGCTGCTCGTGGCTATAATTTGGTGCGGGGTGACGAGACGAACTCGGTGCGATGGTCGGAAGACTTTTTCATTGGCTTGGTCCGCTCGGCGTTGCTGCGCTATTTGGCCGTCGCTCACTTCGGCAGGGGGCGGGGTGAGTGGGAAGAGGGCGAGCACCCCACGACGTGGCGGAACGCTGTCACGGAAGTCGTATCTGCCGAGCGCGCCGCGATCCGGACCATTTGGCGGCAGGCACGAGATGCTGAGGCAACAGTGATTGTCAGCCCGCTTGAACATGTCCTTGCTCGTTGTGCAGGGCAGCTACTGTCGCATTTTTACCCAGACAGCGGTGACTTGTTTGAGGGAGGCGGCGCTGCTTGTCCGGGGTAATCGAGCTATCGTTGGCTTGGTCCTGCTTGTGTAGGGTATCGCCCTTCCCGTAATCTTTGTCTGGCAGGGGATTGGCTGTCTCTTGCTCGTCAGGGCGCGGCCGTGGCGGCTCACCGGAAGCAATTGCCTTCAAGGGTTGGTCAAAATCGTTCTGCCCGGTCACGATCGCTCTCGCCTTACGCGGACCGGTGCTTGGTCTGCTCTGCCGGGAGGCTGAACTCCTCGGCGGTCAGCTCATTGATCTGCGCTTCGTATTCACGTGCCAGTGCCTCGTGGGCTACGCGAGCTTCATCAGCGGTTGCCGCTTCAGCCCTGCTGCGCTCTACCTGCTGACGGTGTAGTAGATAATTCAGATCCATAGCATCTCTCCGTGGGAGACCGCATCAGTGCCCCACAGACGTGAACGCCAGATGATTTCACGGGGTCACCAGGGTTGGCTTGAGCCTGCGCGACGGCGAATGGAGTTGCTCCGCGAGCGAATTGGCGACCGCGGCCGCGATCCTGCCACCCTCATGATCGGCGGATCGGAGCCTTATGCGGACGGGAGGGGCGCTGCGCTGAACTCAGCTATTGAACGATGAAGGTGACCATCAGGCTGACCCGCCATTCGGTAACCTTGTTGTCGCCAACGACCACTTTGGTGTCCTTCACCCAAGCGCCCTCGATGCCGCTTACCGTCTCCGAAACCTTTGTGATCCCGTCACGGATTGCGGCTTCAATGCTTTCTGTTGAGCTCGCAATGACTTCAATAGTTTTCGCGACGGCCATGGGCATCTCCTCGCCAGGACCGGGCGCCTAATCGCAGCGCATGTCAACTTTAGGTGGGCAACATGGCGCCGCACATTTCGTAACCAAAATCTCAGCCTCCGGCACGTCCGCTAGTTCGCCCTAACTTGCATAAATCAAACAACCTTGATCGAGCGACGGCCCTCTAAGAACAAGGGGCGGCCGTGGCCGCCCCATCTCCAGATTGCTGGTAGCGTCTCCTATGCCATCGCACCCGCTTGCTCAGGGATGATCAGGACCTGACCAGGATAGATGTCGTCAGCATCCTTCAGCATTGGCTGATTGGCTTCGAAGATCTTCCGGTACGCATTGGCATCGCCGTAGTGCTGTTTGGCGATTGCGGAGAGAGTGTCGCCGCTTTGTACCTCGTGCACCTTTGGCTGCAGTGCCTGCGGTGCGACGCCGCTAAGTCCGCTGTCGTCAACGGCTTCAATGTATTTGACGTTGCCCACGATCATCGCCAGCTTCTGCCGCGTTACCGCGTCGGGCACATCGCCGGTGACCTTCACCCTCGAGCCTTCTACCTCGACATTGATGTCGCCTGGAAGGCCGAGCCGCTGGATTTCTTTCCTGATTGCATCGGCGCGTTTTTGCGCGTCTGCGTTTGCCTCGAATAATTCCTTGCCTTTGTCGCGCTTGAAGAAGTCGAACAATGCCATGTTCCTGCTCCCTTTGATCCATCGAGGCCCCACCTACTCAATCAAAGCCAAAGCGCCCCTTCCGTTCCGACGGAACCGGCAGGCCGGTGCAGGAAGCGGCTGAACACTCGGATGCGCCGGCTAAGAGTGATTTGAATGTCCGCTTTGGGTCGAAATCAGACCTAAACGGCCAGTGTCTGCTTTGGGTCGAGAGCAGACGCTAGCTGGGAAACCAGACACACCGTATCGCGCTCACTTGCCGCCGATCGTTTGCTGAAGCGCGAGTTTGTAGCCGCGGCCTGTCCACAGGAAGGTCCGGAAGTGCCGGACGCCCTTCGGCCCGACCCTCCAGTCCCATCCCAGTGTCCGATCGTTGGAATAGCCGCGACCGAAATCGTCAGGGGCCACGCCGCCCGGCCCTTTCCTTGGGGAGGGTGCAGCCATGACAGGAGGCCCCGGTGCGCGGCCTCGACATGACGCCTTGCGGACGATGGGCGTCTTGCGCGCAGCAAGCGCCTTTCGAAGGGTGTGCCTGCCGTCAGAAATCCAGTGCCAACGGCCCTTTTCCTGTTGCCACACGGTCGTGAAGAAGCCGTTTTGCCGGCCGTCAGCGCTTTGCCACGGCCCAGTGTTCACGGCGATGCGACCGTCGCACGAAACGTAACTGGCGTTAGGTGACCAACGCGTCGCTGCCGGTGGATCTTTTCTGCCTTTCAGAAAATCTGCCGCCCGAACCGCCTGCGGCGTGAACATTACCGCGTCTGGGTGTGCGTAGGCGCGCGAGGCCGTCCATTGACCGTTCCGTTGTGCATCTCGTCTGAACGCGAGCTCCGCGTCGACCGCCGTCGGCGTTGTCGCACCAACGGCCGCTAGAATTAGTGTCAGCATGACAGACCTTTCGCACTTCGAGGCGGCACACAGTGCGCGGCCCAACGCAATGGTGGAAAACGCGCAACGAGAGCGAACGGGCTCCTAAAGGGACTGAATGTCTGCAATGGGTCAAAAGCAGACAAGGTCGCAGCCCCCAGCCGATGTGCGCGCACCTGCCGAAGAGTAGCTAACGCGCAACACATGCACACGCATTGCTTCTCGACCGCGGCTTTCCCGCTTTTCGCGGGACGCGATGAGTAGAAACGGTTATGCATTGCAGGGGTTTAGGGGGCAAGCTGTGCAACAGCGTCAGAAAACGGTTCGCCAAAGAGCGGATGAATGCCGTTCGATGATTGAACGACTGCGGAGCGAACGAGCCACTCTGCCTTCCCGCAAGCAACGAAAGGAAATCGGCCGGCGCATTCACATGCTCCAGGATCTTGAGCTCTGGTTCGTGAGCCGTCGCGGGTACGAGTAAGTGAAGCGGCTAGGCGGCGATGGCATGACTTTAGCTCAGAAGGTGAACTCCCTCGTTAGCAGGCGCGCACCTAAATCGATTTGTGATGATTGTGTCGCAGATCACCTCGCGCTCAGCCGCAGGCAGGTCACTGCCACTCTCCCACGGCTCCGATCGGATGGTGATCTTCGTCGCTTCACCGGGCGCTTTTCGGGGTGCTGCACCACGCGGAAAGTGACAGCCATTCAGCACGGCTGATGTCCGCAATGGGTCGTTTCGGACATTAGCGAATAGCGTCCGCAGTGGGGTGGAAAGCGGACACTCAGACCCTTCGGCGGCCGAGCACCCGGAACGCCAAATTGAGGCGCACGTTGTGGGCTTATGGAAAACAAGCTCACCCGCGAAGCTCTGGTCGTCGAAGACGAGCCGATGACACGTATGGTCGCTGTCGATGCAATCTCTGAAGTGGGGGTGAAAGTGTATGAGGCTAGTGACGCTGGTGAAGCGCTCCAACTCCTCGGCGAACATCCCCAAGTGAGTCTTTTATTCACCGACATAGAGTTACCGGGCGGCATGGATGGTCGGGCGCTTGCAGAGGAGGTCCATAGCATGCGTCCCGACGTCGAACTTATCGTGACTTCAGGAACCAATCACCTTTCCGATAGCGATCTTCCCGATAGCGGGACTTTCTTGTCCAAGCCCTATCAAACCGAACGCCTCCAAAACATCGTTAAAAAGAAGCTCGAGTCTCGCCACCGGTAATTCCGGATGCCGCCTATATCCTGCGGTGCTCGAGCGCCACGTTAGCCTGCATTGTAGTTGCGGCCGGCCGGATGCGTAGAAGCGCGCACAGGAGCATTGTGCGCTTCGGATAAGGCTCCCGTTTGATTTTAAACCGTCATCTGCTCCGGAATGGCGATGCGCAATGTTGGCCGCAGCTCGGCCTGATCGACCATTGCTTGGTAAAGCTCCGCTAGCTCTTGATGGATCGCCGCTACATCCTGACGCTCTGAAGAGAGTGCCAACTCGCGCTCAGCGGTCGCACGCGAACGATAATATTCCGCGTCGTTTAAAGACATCCCCACGCCCCTCGAAGCCAGCGAGAGCTCTCAGATGTCTCTCGGTCGCCGACTCGCTGTTGCACACTGCGGCGATCCGAAAGTTTGCGCACCGAAACGAAATAAATGCAACTGGTCCTTTAGTCGGTATTCGTTCGCAGGAGCGCTTCCTGAGAATGGGGCGACTGGTTGGATTGTCGAATCGGGATGTCCGCAATGGGTCGGAAGCGGACATTGGCGTAGAACCTGAACGAACGTCCGGTTACGGATGATCGGTCGGCGGGCTGTGAGGACCGGAATAGGCGTAAAGCGGCCGGTCTTCACTCCGGTGAAAGTCCGGTGAAACTGGAGTAAAATTGGGGTTTGTTCTTCGCCTGTTCTCTAGATTGCGCTATCGAAAATGGCGGTTTTCTGACAAATTAGCCCCTAGGCACTGGGACATTGCAGGGGTCGCAAGTTCAATCCTTGCCACGCCCACCGATCTCTCGCTCCAGAAACTATTGGGAACAAAGGTAACTTTCGCGTCCTAGGGACCCGAATATTCGCCGTGGTCCGCCTCGCTCCGCTCGCTGACACAACGCTGACACAAGGGCAAACACAATGGCGACGATTACCAAGCGAGGGGGCGGCTGGTTCGCCCAAGTTCGGCGCAAGGTTTACGCGGCCCATTACAAGACCTTCCAGCACAAGGCGAAGGCTGTGGCATGGGCGCGGCAACAAGAAGGCGCCATCGACAGCGGTGCCATGAGCGGTCAGCACGGATTGAGGGGAACAACCCTCCGCGTCCTAATTGGACGTTACGTTTCCGAGGTCACACCAACCAAGCGAAGCGAGGAGTCGGAGCGGATGCGACTGGAAAAGCTTCAGCGTGACCCTCTTTGCGACCTCGACCTGTCGTCGTTGTCCCCACTGGCCATTGAGAGCGAGCGATGCTGAGATTCCGACAACCGAAAACCCTGCAGAAGTTCGCTTCCGTCCACGCCGATGTCCACAATCACTTCAACGCCGAACGTCACCGCGTCGACCGACCAACGTTCAAGCAGCGACGCGCGGCCGCCTTGGCCGAGTGGCAGCACCTCGCTGCCTAGACCCACCCTCAAAGCACGAAGTGCGTGCATCGGGGGCACGTGCGGGTTAGTCTGACAACGCCCCACAGATCGATGGGCCGCTCCGAGGAAAGCGAGAGAGGATTGTCCGGTCATGCTGAACGCACTCAGGCAGCACTGGCGGGACTATCTGATGGAAGCCGCGGGCCTGATGGCATTCATGCTCGGCGCCGGCTTGTTTACCACGCTGTTCTTGTATCCGGGCTCCGCCGTTCAACAGGCGCTTCCATCGGATCTGCTTCGCCACATGGGCATCGGCGCCTGCATGGGCGTCGTCACTTTCGGCATCGTCTCCGCCATCGGCGAGAAATCGGGAGCGCACATAAACCCGGCGGTCACCTGGTCCTTCTACCGCCTGGGCAAGATCGGCGGGTGGGATGCTATATTCTACACGCTTTTTCAGTTTATCGGGGCAATCATTGCGCCGGTGCTGCTGCTCGCCGCGATAGGCGCGCCGTTCGCGCACGACGAAGTAAAGTTCTCGACCTCGATGCCGGGGCCGGCCGGAGCGATGGTTGCGTTCATCGCGGAGTTCGTCATTTCGTTCATTCTCATGCTGGTGGTGCTGGTCGCCCTGAATTCGAAACGGCTCGCGAAGCACACACCCGTGATCGTCGGCGCGCTGATAGCGCTCTACATCGCCTTCGAAAGCCCATTGTCGGGCATGAGTCTCAACCCGGCGCGCAGCTTCGGCTCGGCTTTGACCGCGGACAAATGGAATGGCCTTTGGGTCTATTTCGTCGCTCCCGCGCTCGCGATGCTGCTCGCAACCGAAGCGTACCGGCGGATGCGCGAACGAGGCCTGCGCCTCGTTACCGCCGGTTACGAGCCGGGTCCCGATTATCCGGTCGCCAAACTCGAAATCAGGAGCTGACAGATGCCACAGGAATTCAGGCCGGACGCTGAGGACTTCCAGGGCCAGCAGCTGCCCTATCCGGCCAAACAATCGGACATGGATCCGCAGCCGGACAGCGATCTCTCGAACTATCGCCCCGCGGCCAAGCTCGAGGGCAAGATCGCTTTGATAACTGGCGCGGATTCCGGCATCGGCCGGGCCGTCGCGATCGCATTCGCCATGGAAGGCGCCAAGGTCGCGATCGTCTACAATGAGAATGACGGGGATGCGACGACAACGCGCGAAATGGTCGAAGCCAAAGGCGGCGAATGCCTGGTCCTGCGCCACGACGTCCGTCAATCGGCCGAATGCCGGGCAGCCGTCGCGGCCACGGTGGCGCGATTCGGGGGTCTCAACATCCTGGTCAACAACGCCGCTTTTCAAAAGGCGCAGAAACGGTTCGAGGATATTTCGGAGGAGCAGCTCAGACGCACCTTCGAGACCAATATCTTCGGCTATTTCTTCATGGCGCAGGCGGTGCTTCCACATCTCGAGAAGGGCGACGCGATCGTCAACACCGGTAGCATCGTCGGCCTGACCGGTCTCGGCATCCTGATCGACTATACCGCCACCAAGGGGGCGATCCACGCTTTCACCAAGAGCCTGGCGCTGTGCCTCGGCGAGCGCGGCATCCGCGTCAATTGCGTCGTGCCGGGGCCGGTCTGGACTCCCAACATTCCGGGCACGATGCCGGCCGACGAGGTCGAAAATTTCGGCCATGAAGTAGCGCTTGGGCGGCCCGGCCAGCCCGAGGAGCTGGCGCCCGCTTATGTCCTGCTCGCATCGTCGGACGGCAGCTTCATGACGGGAGCTCTGGTCGAGGTGACCGGCGGGAGGTTGTCGCCGGGATGAACTTGATGCCGGATCGCGCTTACCCGATGGGGACCGTCCGTTCGCTGCTCGCGAGCGACCGGGTCACTCCGGCTACAGCGGAGGCGCTTCGCCGCCGGCTGTTGGGAGCGAGGCCTCCCGACGAAGAGGTTTTCGACGCGGACGCCTACCGGACCCTGGAGGCGGTCTGTGCTCGGCTGATCCCGCAGCCGGACCGCTACCCGCCTATCGACGTCGCCGCCGAGCTGCACAGGCGCCTGGCGGACGGCATCGGCGACGGCTGGCGCTACGTCGATTTGCCGCCCGACAGGATTGCCTACGTGCGCGGGATCGTCGGCATCGATCAGACATCGGCCGCCTTGTTCGGGGAGCCGTTCCTCACCCTTGCCGGTGCGAACCGGGACACGGTGCTGCGTGCCCTACAGGCCGGGGTCGCAGACGGCGAGACCTGGCGGACGATGAAGTCGGACTGCTTCTTCGAGGAGCTGCTCGCCCAGGTCGTCGACATCTATTACGCCCACCCGCTCGCGCAGGAAGAGATCGGCTACGTTGGCATGGCCGACGCGCGCGGCTGGCAGGCGATCGGCCTCGACGAGCGCGATGCCCATGAGCCGGCCCCGCTCGGGACATCGCGGTGATCGCCGTTAAGGAGATGCGCCGTCACCGCCCGCGCGACGTGGTCGACGCCGTTATCATCGGTACAGGAGCAGGAGGAGCGCCCTTGCTTTCGAGGCTCGCCGCAGCGGGGCTGAGCGTCGTCGCGCTGGAGGCGGGGGTGCAGTGGCGCCCCGACCGCGATTTCGCCACCGACGAGGCCGAGCAAAACAAGCTGTTCTGGATGGACGAGCGGCTTTCGGGGGGTGGCGATCCGCTGGCGTTCGGCAAGAATAATTCCGGGATCGGCGTCGGCGGCTCGACGCTCCATTATACCGCCTACACGCCGCGCCCGCAGCCCGACGACTTCCGCATCCGCAGCGAATTCGGCGTCGGCGAAGACTGGCCGATCGGCTACGAGGATCTGGTCCCTTATTTCGACGAGCTTGAAGCCTTTCTCGGCGTTTCGGGTCCCGGCACCTATCCATGGGGACCCGAACGTCCGTCTTACCCGCTCGCGCCGCTGCCGCTCAATGGTCCCGCCCAGCTGATGGAGCGCGCCTGCGCCGAGGTCGGCATCCGTACGTCGCCCGCGCCCAACGCCGCATTGTCAGGCTCCTGGTACCAGCCTGGCCATGGCTGGCGGCCGGCGTGCACCAATCGCGGCTTCTGTCAGGCGGGCTGTTCGACCGGCGCCAAGGCGAGCATGGACGTGACTTTCGTCCCGCTGGCGGTCGCGCACGGCGCCGAAGTCCGCGCCGGATGCTTCGTCACCGGCTTCGCCCGGAATGTCGCCGGCCGCATCACCGGCGTCGTCTACACAAGCCGCGATGGCGAGGACATCCAGCTTTGCGATCACGTCTTCCTCTGCGCCGGCGCCGTCGAGAGTCCCCGCCTGCTGCTGATTGCCGGCCTCGCCAATTCGAGCGGCGAGGTCGGGCGCAATTTCATGGCCCATGCGGGCGTCCAGGTCTGGGGCTCCTTCGAGGAGGAGGTGCGCCCCTATAAGGGGATTCCGGGCGGTCTCATCTCCGAAGATACGCACCGGCCACCCGACGCCGATTTCGCAGGTGGCTATCTCCTCCAGAGCATCGGCGTGATGCCGCTGACCTACGCCGGCGAGGTCGCGCGCGGGCGCGGCCTGTGGGGCGAGCAACTGCGCCGGCACATGCGCGGCTACAATCACGTCGCCGGCATCAATATCCTCGGCGATTGCCTGCCGGCCGGGGGCAACGATCTCACGCTGTCGGACGAGCTCGACGGCCGCGGGCTTCCCAAGCCGTTGATCCGCTTCACGGCCGGCGACAACGAGAAGCGCATGTCTCGCCATGCCGAGAAGATCATGCGGGGCCTGTGGGACATCGCCGGCGCGAGCGACGTCTGGTCTTTCGATCGCTACGCGCACACGATCGGCACCTGCCGGATGGGGGACGACCCCGATCGCGCGGTGGTCAACGCCGATTGCCGCGCCTTCGACGTGCCCAATCTCAGCATCTGCGACAATTCGGTGTTTCCAAGCGCGCTCGCCGCCAATCCGGCGCTGACGATCATGGCGCTGTCGCTGCGCACGGCCGACCGATTCCTCCAAATGCGCGGCAAACGGGAGTAACATCATGCGCAAGAACTTCCTGCACCATGTTCACAAAGTCTTGGGCGACAGCGGCTATGCCGGCGACGAGCACGGCGGCGGCGGCGGCCGAGACGGCAGCGGCATGCCCACCGGCAAGCCCGGCAATTTCATGTTCGCCACCGGCATCGAATGCTCAAACCCGACCATCAAGCACGGTCGGGTCCGCCGCGACCAACTGGAGGAATGCGGACACTACGCGCGCTGGGCCGAGGATCTGGCGCTCACCCATGCGCTCGGGCTGCGGGTGCTGCGCTACGGGCTGCCGATCCACCGCGTCTTCCTCGGGCCGGACAAGTTCGACTGGGAGTTCGCCGACCTGGTCATCGGCGAGATGCGGCGGCTGGAGATTACGCCAGTCCTCGATCTGCTGCATTTCGGCGTTCCGGACTGGATCGGCGACTTCCAGAACCCGGAGCTGCCGGTCCTGTTCGCGGCCTATTGCGACGCCGTCGCCGAACGTTATCCGTGGGTGCGCTACTACACGCCGGTCAACGAAATTTACGTGACCGCCAAGGCCAGCGCCCAGGACGGCATCTGGAACGAACAGCTGAAGACAGACCGCGCCTTCGTGACCGCGATCAAGCATTGCGTCGCCGCCAGCATCCTCGGCACCCAGGCGATCGCTAAGCGCCGCCCGGACTGCGTGATCATCCAGAGTGAGAGC
Organism: Sphingomicrobium sp.; assembly: GCA_037721775.1. Classification (GTDB taxonomy): domain Bacteria; phylum Pseudomonadota; class Alphaproteobacteria; order Sphingomonadales; family Sphingomonadaceae; genus Sphingomicrobium. Next base: position 181,505 of record JBBJOG010000003.1, read on the forward strand.
GCCGAGTTCATCCATGAGGCGAAGGCGGCGCCGTCGCCGGAGCTGGTGCTGAAGAACAAGCAGCGCTTCATCTCGCTCGATCTGCTATATGCGCATCCGCCCGATGCCGATGTCGCCCATTACCTCCTCGATAACGGGCTGACGCGCGAGGAATATGATTGGTTCATGGCCGGCGAGCCGCCCGGCTATCAGGTCATGGGGAATGATTATTACGGCCGCAACGAGAAGATACTGAAGCCCGATGGCTCGATGTGTCCCGCCGAGGATGTCTTGGGCTGGTATCAGATCACCAAGGAATATTACCGGCGTTACAAAAAGCCGGTGATGCATACCGAGACCAACGTGTTCGATGCCGACGCGGCGCCGACCTGGCTGTGGAAGCAGTGGATCAATGTGCTGCGGATGCGCGCCGACGGCGTGCCCGTTCTCGGCTTCACCTGGTACAGCCTGATCGACCAGATCGACTGGGACACCGGCCTCGCCGAGGCTAACGGCACCGTCAATGCCTGCGGCCTCTATGACCTCGACCGCAAGCCGCGTCCCGTCGCCGAGGCATATCGAATGCTCCTCGACCAGTTCGGACAGATCACCATCGTGCCGCAGGGCGAGATGTTCGAAGTGACGGGTGAGCCGGCCATGCTCAAGGTCGAGGTCTGACCGATGGGCGAAATCCGACCTCCGCAATGACTATCGACCGGGGTCGTGGTCCGGCGCTTGTGTTCCTCCATCACTTCGGAGGATCGGCGCGAAGCTGGACGCGGGTGATCGACCGGCTGGCCGACGATTGCCGCTGTATCGCGCCCGACCTGCCCGGCTTCGGGGCCGACTGCGACAGGCAGGGTCCGTTCACGACAGCCGCGGCGGCTGACGCGACGATCGCGCTGGTCGATGGCTACGAACTCGACGATTTCATCCTTGTCGGTCACTCGATGGGCGGCAAGATCGCCATGGCGACCGCCGCTCGCCGGCCGGCGGGCTTGCGCGGGCTCGCGCTGCTCGCGCCTTCGCCCCCTACGCCCGAGCCGATCTCCGATGAGGATCGCGCGCATTTGCTGGCCAGCTGGGGGAACCGGCCGGCAATGGCCGCGATCGTGGTCAAGATCGCCGCGCGGCCGATCGGCCCGGCCGACCGCGAGCAGCTTGTCGCCGACATGCTGTTGGCGTTGGAGGCGGCGTGGAGGGCGTGGCTGACCGACGGTAGCCGTGAAGACATCGGTGGAGCGCTCGGCGAAATCAGGGTGCCGGTAACGATCCTGTCCGGCAGCGAGGACCGCACCATTCCAGCTGACGTGCTCCGCAAGGACATTGCCGAGCGGCTAACTGATGCGCGCCTGGAAATAATAGCCGGGGCCGGCCACCTGCTGCCGGTCGAGGCGAGCGAGGAGGTGGCAGCCATCATTCTGCGCTGTCGGGCGGCCTCCTACGCAAGATGACCTTGCGGTTCGAAGGCCGCCGTCGTCGTCGCAACGCATCGACCGCATGAACCTGAAAAATGCTCTTGGCCAAATCGAGGCCGATCATGATAATCTCCATCTGGGTGGCTCCCGTTCGTGGTGCTAGACAGCTTCCACACTTTGGCACTCAGATGCCGTGAGCGGGAGCCATCCAACCCATCTTCTTTGGGTCGATAGCGGACATTCCGATGATGGCCGTAAGCGGCCCGACGGCTTTCCGGCGGAAGCGCAGCAAAGCGGTCATAAATTAAGCTCATGGCGGACTGACCGCAATGATCAGTATTGGACATCAGTGGGCTGCCCTTTTGGCGCACTTCCAAGCGTGACTTTGACCGTGTGAATGCTTCCGTCATCCTTCAATGGAATCCGGGGCGGACATCCGGGCATGGCGATCCCGTCATATTCTACGTAAGCGATGCCCTTGCTGACGGCATTCGGATTCTCGACGGCAATCTCGTAGAGGGTTGAATCGCGTTTCAGCGTCATCTCGTAACTGCGCCAGTGTTTTGGGATACAGGGATCGAGGTGCAGGAACGCGCCCTCGATCCGTAG
>JBBJOG010000025.1:0-15712 GCA_037721775.1 Sphingomicrobium sp.
GCGCGGGGCTGTAGCTCAGATGGGAGAGCGCTGCAATCGCACTGCAGAGGTCAGGAGTTCGATCCTCCTCAGCTCCACCAGCCGCATCATCGAAGATGACGATAAAAGAACCCCGCCGCGACGGATCGCGACGGGGTCTTTTTCCGTTCGGTCGGGTTGACGCTTACTTGTTGTCGTCGCCGGTCAGGAACGCCGGTGCGAACTCGGGCGCCGGGCCCTCGTCGCCGCCTTGGCGCTCGCCGCCGCCTTGCCCGCCGTCACGGCGCGGACCGCGATCGCCACGGCCTTCGCCGCGCTCGCCGCCACGGCCACCGCCACCGCCTTCACGGCGCGGTCCGCGGTCCCCACGACCCTCGCCGCGTCCGCCGCGGCTGCGGTCGCCGCGGCCTTCGCCGCCCCGCCCGCCGTCACGGTCACCGCGCGGCTCGCGCGGTTCCCTCGGCGGCCGGCTGTCCTCGAGCTCGGCACCGGTTTCCTGGTCGACGACCCGCATCGACAGGCGGACCTTGCCGCGCTGGTCGACCTCGAGCAGCTTGACCTTGACCTCCTGGCCTTCGCTCAGCACGTCGCGGACGTTCTCGACCCGCTCATTCCTGATTTCCGAGACGTGGACGAGCCCGTCCTTGCCCGGCATGAAGGTCACGAACGCGCCGAAATCGACGATGTTGGCGACCTTGCCGGTGTAGATCGTTCCGGGCACGGGCTCGGCGACGATGCCGTGGATCCACTGGCGAGCGGCCTCGATCTGAGTGAGGTCGGACGAGCTGATCTTGATCAGCCCTTCGTCGTCTATGTCGACCTTGGCGCCGGTGGTGGCGACGATCTCGCGGATGATCTTGCCGCCGGTGCCGATCACTTCGCGGATCTTGTCCTTGGGGATCTGCATCGTCTCGATCCGCGGCGCGTGAGCCGAAAGCTCCTCGCGCGTGTGGTCGAGCGCCTTGGCCATTTCACCCAGGATGTGAGCGACGCCCTCCTTGGCCTGGCCGAGGGCGATCTTCATAATCTCCTCGGTGATGCCGGCGACCTTGATGTCCATCTGCAGCGCGGTGATGCCGTTTTCAGTCCCGGCAACCTTGAAGTCCATGTCGCCGAGGTGGTCCTCGTCGCCGAGGATGTCGCTGATCACGGCGAAGTCCTTGCCGTCGAGGATCAAGCCCATGGCGATGCCCGCGACCGGCGCCTTCATCGGAACGCCTGCGTCCATCAGCGCGAGGCTTCCGCCGCACACCGTCGCCATCGACGACGAGCCGTTGGACTCGGTAATGTCGGACAAGACCCTGATCGTATAGGGGAACTCCTCCGCGCTCGGCAGCATTGGGCGAAGCGCTCGCCAGGCGAGCTTGCCATGGCCGGTCTCGCGCCGCGACGGAGCGCCGAAGCGCCCGACTTCGCCGACCGAATAAGGCGGGAAGTTATAGTGAAGCATGAAGCGCGAGTAGGAGAGACCCTCCAGCCCGTCGATCATCTGCTCCGATTCCTTGGTCCCCAGCGTGGTGCTGACGATGGCCTGAGTCTCCCCGCGGGTGAAGATCGCCGAGCCGTGGGTGCGCGGCAGGAAGTGGACCATCGCCTCGATCGGGCGCACCGTCTTGGTGTCGCGTCCGTCGATCCGGCGGCCGTCCTTGAGGATTGCGCCGCGGACGACGTCGGCCTCGAGTTTCTTCACCAGCTTCAAGGTGGCGAGATATTGCGCCGGTTCCGATGCTTCGAGATCGGCGAACGCTTCGCGCGCCTTGGCGCGGGCTTCGTTGATCGCGGTCTGGCGGTCCTGCTTGCTGGTGAACTTATAGGCTTTGGTCAGATCGGTGCCGATCACGTCGCGAAGCTTGGCCATGCTCGCGGCCTTGTCGTCGATCAGGTCGAGCTCCCAAGGATCCTTGGCTGCCTTTTCGGCGAGGCTGATGATTGCCTTGCAGACCTGCTGGCTGGCCTTGTGGCCGAACATGACGGCGCCGAGCATCTGCTCTTCGCTGAGCTCCTTGGCCTCGGATTCGACCATCATCACGGCATTGGGAGTGCCGGCGACCACGAGATCGAGCTTGCCTTCGGCGATCTGTGTCTGAGTCGGGTTGAGGATATACTCACCCTCTTCGCTGAAACCGACCCGGGCACCGCCGATCGGGCCCATGAATGGGACTCCGGAAATGGTGAGCGCTGCTGACGCGGCGATCATCGCGACGATGTCGGGCTCGTTCTCGCCGTCGTAGGACAGCACCTGAGCGATAACGAGGACTTCGTTGTAGAAGCCTTCGGGGAACAATGGGCGGATCGGGCGGTCGATCAGGCGGCTGGTCAGCGTCTCTTTTTCGGTCGCTCCGCGCTCACGCTTGAAGAAGCCGCCCGGAATGCGTCCGGCGGCGGAGAATTTCTCCTGGTAGTGGACGGTCAGCGGGAAGAAGTCCTGGCCCTGCTTGACCGATTTTGCGGCGGTGACTGCGCACAGCACCACGGTTTCGCCAAGGGTCGCGATAACCGCTCCGTCGGCCTGGCGGGCAACGCGCCCCGTTTCGAGCTTGAGGGTCTTTCCTCCCAGCTCGATTTCTACGGTTTTGATGTCGAACATTTCGTTTCCTTTTCCGCGGGCCGGATGCCGGCGGGTTCGTCTGTCGCGGGACTACCGGTCCGCGGTCGGTGGGGCGGTTGACGCCCCTTGAGACTCAAGCCGAATTGCTTTCGTCCCGGATACGATAAAGGCGCCGGATGGCGCCCCTCGCTATTTTCTCAGGCCGAGCTTGGCGATCAAATCGGTGTAGCGCGTCTGGTCCTCGCCGCGCAGGTAATCGAGCAGCGAACGGCGCTTGTTGACCATCATCAGCAGGCCGCGACGCGAATGGTTGTCCTTCGCGTGGGTCTTGAAATGCTGGGTCAGCGTGTTGATTCGGTCGGTGAGGATGGCGACCTGGACTTCGGGCGAACCCGTGTCGTCCTTGCCGCGGCCATGGTCCTTGATCAGCGTCTGCTTGCGCTCGGCGGTAATCGACATCGTCTTTACTCCTGTCTTTTCAAAGGTTGAATCCCCTGACGACGCGAAGGCCGTCGGCCGTGGCTTCGACCAGAGCAACCGGACGTCCGCCGTCGGTCGCAAGGGCAAGCCCCGGCTGTGCGGGGAAACCGGCAAGCTTCTGCCCGTGTCGGAGCAGTTGGGCCTGGCCGGGAGTGACGGGGAGAGCCGGGATGTCGTCCAGCGCAGCTTCCAGCGGAAGCACCGCCCCATCAAGCTGCCGCGCCTTAGCTGCCTGGTTTAAAAAGTCCAGCGAAATAGCCCTTTCGAGCCCGAACGGGCCGGCCCGGGTGCGCCGGAGCATGGTGACATGGCCGACGGTGCCGAGGGCGCGGGCGATGTCGCGGGCGAGGCTGCGGATGTAGGTGCCTTTGGAAACGGTCGCGGCGAGGGTGATTTCATTCAGATCCTCCATGTCGCGAAGCGATTGGGAGGTGGCAGTCCGAAGGGCTGACGGAGGGCCCCCTCCACCATCCTTCGGATGGTCCCCCTCCCCACGAGTTTCGTTCGCAGCGAGGATTTGGAGGTCGCGCACGGTCACTTGCCGCGCTTTCATCTCCGGCGCCTCGCCGGCCCTAGCCCGCGCATAAGCGGCTTTGCCGTCGATCTTCAGCGCCGAATATGCGGGCGGCACCTGCTCGATCTCGCCGGTAAAGAGCGACAGGACCGACGCTATTTGCTCGGCCGTCGGCCGGACATCGCTCATCGCCATCACCTTGCCCTCGGCATCGAGCGTGTCGGTTTCCTCGCCGAAGCGAACCGTGAACGCATATTCCTTGGTCGAGTCGAGCATCCGCCCGGCAAGTTTGGTCGCCTCACCGATGGCGATGAGAAGCACGCCACTGGCCAAAGGATCGAGTGTGCCGCCGTGACCGACCTTGGTTTTCGGCGCGCCGGCTTCCCTGAGCGCGCGCTTGACGGCGCCCACCGCCTGGGTCGATCCGATACCGACCGGCTTGTCGAGGATGATCCAGCCATGAAGCATCGCGGCAAGCTAGCGCATCTGCTGGCGGAGCAACGCAGCATTTTTGTCCCAACGCCTTTTTCGGCGGCCGATTTGTGTTGCGCCACTCTGACAGCTATCCGCGCAAATGCCGTCGGGCGGGCCGACACCAACTGCGCGCAAGCGTCAACGGAGGCGCCTTAGCTGTGCCGCGCATGACCCTCCACCCTGTCGCCATACGGCTGGCATTGCGCGAGTATGTGCCGTTCGGCAGCTGGCTGCTGACCTGGTTTCTGATCGGCTTTTCGATCGGTCCGGCGGACGTTGTTCGATTGATCGGCGTCAATGCCGTCGTTCAGGGCGCACGGGCGCTGTGTACGCTCGAGGTGAGGCACGTGCTGGCCCGCCGCGCTGCCGCAGGTGATTCCGTGTGGAGGTCCTCGCGTTGGAAAGCGTTCAAGATCGACCTCGGCGGTCTCGCCGCTTGCGCCGTCTTCTTGGCAGCGGTGGTCTCCCTGGTCGCGTTTCGAAACATGCCGGAGGCAGCAGGCATGATCGCCATCGCGGCGCTCGGAATCCCTGCTCGGCATCCGCTCGGACTGCTGGTCGCGAGGCGCAAATGGGATGTGACCTGGCGTGTGGGCACTGCGGTTACGGCGGTCGCGGGTAGCGTGGTAATCTTCGGCTTTGGCCTGCCCTGGCAGGCGGCGGCGGTCGTGATAGCCCTGCGCGAGTGGGGCGGGTTGATCGCCACCGCGCTGTTCGCTGACCCCCGTGATCCCGCGAGGGCGGATCGAAGCGAGGTGCTGACTTTCGCAGAGGCCGCCGCGAAGACCGAGGGCACCGCCCGCCGCCAGCTCAGCTACCGCCTCGTGAAGACGCTGTCCGGAGTGATCTTCGGCCCGATCGGCAACATCGCGGCGCGGACCGGGCGCGGCGCCGGGCGCATGGACAGCAAGCTCAGCAGGCTAGTCCCGCGCAACCGGCCTGCGATGATGCTGTTCACAGCCGGCTGCGCGACAGCGGCGCTTGCGCTGATATTTGCCAGCCGCGAGCCTTTGGCATTCCTCGTCGCAGCGGCTTTCACCCGCCTGGCGGCGTCCGGCGGGGCCGCGCTGCTCTGGTGGCGATACGGAGGCGTGTCCGAGGACGAGGATGACGACAGTGATGACTGAGGGCTGAGGTGGCTTCAGACTTCGAACCCGAGCTCAGATCGCCATGTTCGGAGCCCGACCCTCTGGCTTAGGATTGGGGTTTGAGCACCTCGCGCGCCGTCCTGAAGTCACGCGCAGGGCTGGCTCGACTAAGCAAACGCAATCTGCGATTCGCGCACTACCCGACGTCCAGCGAAAGGAACGACTGCTCATGTGCGGCATCGCCGGTTGGTACAGGAGGGGCGGTCGTTCGGTGGAACGAGACGACATTCAACGACAATGCGATCGCATCGTCCATAGGGGACCCGATGACGCGGGCTACTTTGTCGATGGCGATTTCGGCTTCGGCATGCGGCGGCTCAGCATCATCGATCTTGCCGGCGGGCATCAGCCGATTTTCTCCGCAAACGGCCGCCACGCGATCGTCTTCAACGGCGAGATCTACAACCATCTTGACCTGCGCCGCGAGTTGGCCGCGGCCGGCGGCACGTTCCAAACGCAAAGCGACACCGAGACGTTGCTGGCAAGCTGGCTGCACTGGGGCGACGCAGCGTGGCTCAAGCTGGATGGCATGTATGCCGCGGCAATCTGGGACCGCGTAGAGCGGCGGCTGACGTTGGCTCGCGACCCGCTCGGGATCAAGCCGCTCTACGTGACAGAGCAGCAGGGCGGCCTCGCTTTCGCATCCGAGATCCGAGCCCTGCGCGCTTTGCCCGACCACGATTTCGACCTCGACGAACGCGGCGTGCACGACTTTTTCATGTTCGGTCACGTCCAGCGGCCGCGCTCGATTTATCGCCAGGTGCGGAGTCTCGAGCCCGGGCACCTGTTACACATTGAGCCGACTGGAGAGGAGCAGGTGCGCGCGTTCTGGAGGCCGCGCTTCCAGGTGCGTCACGACCTCAGCGAAGCGCAGTGGGTGGAGGAGACGCGCGCGCGCGTCCAGGCGACGGTGGAGCGCCACATGCTCGCCGACGTGACGGTCGGCGCATTCCTTTCCGGCGGGGTCGATTCGAGTGCAATCGTCGCGGCCATGACCCGCGTTGCCTCCGCGCCGGTGAAGGCGTTCACAGTCGGCTTTCCGGGCACCTCGATGGATGAGACGGCGTCCGCGGCGCGCATCGCCGCGCACCTGGGCGCGGAGCATATCGTTTTGCCGCTGGAACCTGCGCGGGCGGGCGACCTCCTGCCGGCCGTTCAGGCGGCCTTCGATGAGCCGTGCGCCGCGACCGCGGCAGTGCCAATCTGGCACCTCTCGGGTCTCGCGGCTCAGCACGTCAAAGTCGTGCTGTGTGGGGAAGGGTCCGACGAAATTTTCGCAGGCTACAAGCGCCAGCGCACAGCCCTCAGGGCGGCGCGGATGCGGCCGCTGCTGCGCGCTCTGGGTCCGATCGCCGCGGCCGTCGAGCTGCTGCCCGGACGCTCGCCGGATTTGAATTATCGTTGGCAGAGAATCCGCCGTCGGCGCGACTCGGCGATGCTGGAGAACAACTATCAGCGCTTCTTCGCGGGCACGCAGATCTCAACGCCCGCGGTGCGCAAGCGGCTTTACGATGCTGCCTTTTACGACAGCCAGGATGGCGAAGATCGCTTCGTGCGACTGGAGCGAGAATATTTCGGATATGCCGGCGCTCGCTCGCTCGACCCGCTCGAGCAGTTCATGCTTGCCGACATTGCGATTCACATGCCGGGATCGCTGCTCAATCGCCTCGACCGCGGCAGCATGGCGCATTCGCTGGAGGCGCGGGTCCCGTTCCTGTCGCACCACTTCGTCGATTGGAGCCTTACCATGCCTCGCGCCATGAAGCTCCGCGGCAATATTGGCAAATATGTGCTTCGAAAGGCCGTGCAGCCGTGGCTGCCGGCAGGCGCACTGGATCAGCAGAAAATCGGTTTCCAGCTGCCGTTCAAGGACTGGTTCCGGGGTGAGTTCAGCGACTTCGCGCGCGAGGCCTGGTACGACAGCGGTGCGGCGGCGAGCGGCTATCTTCAACCGCAGGCGGTGGAGCAATTGTTCAACGAGCATCGCGACGGCCTCGCCGATTACGGGCGCATCCTGTACGCGATCGCGATGTTCAGCTGCTGGTGGCAGCAAACGAAGGGATTGGCGCAGGCGACCGCCGCCTGACCCAGATACTCAAGCGGCAGTTGCGTCCAGGTGGTCGGCGAGCCTGAGGGACAGCGCGATGATGGTCAGCGTTGGGTTGGCCCAGCCGCCAGTCGGGAAGACGGAGCTGCCCGCCATGTACAAATTGTCATAGCTGTGGACGCGGCAATTGGCGTCGACGACGCCGTGCCGGGGATCGTCGCTCATCCGCGTTCCGCCCATCTGGTGGTAGTTGGCGAGCGGATGGTTGCCGACCGTCGGGTCGATCGGCCATTGCGGATCGGGGTCTGCGAGCCACTCGCTCGGCGTGACTGATCCCTTTCCCAACCGCCGCAGTTCGGCATCGAAGGTGCGGACCAACGCGCGCTGGCTGTGCTTGTCGATCTCGCTGAGCTGCCAAGCCAAATTGGCACGGCGGTTGCCGAGCGCATCGCGCTCATCCGACAGGAGCACGCGGCTCTCTGGGTTGGGTGCCTGCTCCCCGCGCGTGATCAGATAGAGGCCGGTCGTTCCCGCCCTGGCGCGCGCACGCGCGACCGTTTCCCGCACATTAGCGTGAAGCCAAGCTCGGACTCCCCGGTAAATATAATCAAGCGCGCGGCCGCTTCGCGTCGGGTCAACGGAATGCTTGATCCGATTGTAGAGCTTGTTTCCAAGTGCGACGCCGTGCTTTGGGTCGCGCTGCAGCTTCATTGTGACGATGCCGTTGAGCGCCCGCTCTCGGGCTTGAGTCTCGTCTGCTAGGCGCAGCACCGGGGCGAGCGGCGGTCCATTGCGCATGAAACGCTTGCGGAAAACGGACCAGAGTTCAAACGGTTTAGAAGTTTCGATCTTTGCGATGCGCCCGGCAGGATGCTCCATGAAGAAGCGCCCGACCTGACCGTGCGTATTGCCTACCCCGTTCGGGTCGATGTCGTTCGAGGCTAGCAGCAGGCGTGAATTCTCGATTGTGCCACAGGCGACAATGTAGCGGCAGGCACGGACCTGGAGCGCTGGACCACCAAGCGAGCGTACCTCGACTTGCTCTATCCGGCGGCTTTGCGAGTCGGCTTGTAGTTTAACCGCGTTAGCATGAAGCAGGATACGAACCTTGGGCGAATCGAAAAGGTCGCGCGCGCGCGATGCCGCGAAGCGCTCTCTGACCTCGTCGAAGCGCCACAGCGCCACGTCAACCCGTGCGGGATCGAAATTGGGATCTGTGACGCCGAGCGCGGCCCAGACGTCTTGGTCATAGTTGAAGGCGCCGAGCTCGAGCATGCCGTGGGCTTGGGTGTAGAAGGGCAGCAGGTTCTCGCGCGTGATCGGCCAGCCTGAGTGCGGGACCCACTCGCGCCGCTGAAAATCGATCGGGTCGAGCAGGGCGCAGCGCCCACCCCAGATCGCCACGGTCCCTCCGAAAAAGCGAAGGCGGCTTTGGTCAAGGTCATAATAAGGCATGCCCACGTTGGCGCCACGGTATAGGTTCTGCGTGTCCTGCTCGAAGTCGAGCCCACCGCTTTCCAGCAATGTGACGCTATGACCCCGCTCCGCAAGGCGGCGCGCTAAGGTTAGCCCCGCAGCTCCGGCGCCGATGACGCAGACATCGCTCTCGGCCGCGCTCGCAGCCGCCGGCTCCTGGCGCAGGTCGATCAGCATGCACGCGGGCTCACGCCGCACTCCTTTGGTCCTGGTCGCTCGGCCCGAACGGGGTAGAGGCGCAATGTGCCGGAGCGTCTATTTGCCGAGATTTTCAATACAGCCACGAGGTGAGCGGTCCTCCCCGGCTCGCACGTAGTGCCCCAGCAAGCCGGACGAGCTGGATAATCAGGGAGAGAAGGGTCCAGCCCGCAGCCGCCAGGAAAGCTTCTCCCGCCCGATTTACAATCCAGCCTAATGTCATGATCAGCAATATGGTGTTTCGCCTTGAAACGACGAGCCGGAAGTAACTGTCGAACGGCTTCCAGATATATTGATTGAAGCCGAAGATGCGGTGGAAGACGATCTCAACCGCGCGGCCGGCGACGTAGCAGACGAGGATAATCCAGAAGGCAGACCAGATTTTACTCGCGTTGTCGGGCCCCATGAGCGCAAGCCCGTGAGCGAGGCAGTACCACCAGATTGGCGGGTGAATAATGTCAGTCCCATGGTCGAGGATGTCACCGAACTTGCTCGAAGTGCTGGTGACCCGCGCCAACTTGCCGTCGACCGTGTCGAAAAAGGTCATCAGCCAAGCGGCGGCGAGCGCGGCACCAAGATCTCCTCGGTAAAACAGCCAGCCGGCCGCAAACACCAGCGCAAGTCCGGCGAAGGTGATCATGTTGGGCGTGATGCCAGTCAGCGCTGCAGCGCGCGTGACTTGAAATGCTGGCCATGGCCACACCCATCTCGTTACGACATCCGTCACGCCTTTGTAGGCGTTGGCGAACAGCCGCTTCTCGACTACTCGAACTGGCTCATCGATGAGCGAATGCACTCCGAGCTCTACGCGCCGCCTGAGCTTGCGCACGAACTGCTCGCCGTTCGGAACCACCACGGGAAAATCAGCGCTGGCGCCAGCGATCGCCGCTTGCGCGGCCGCTACTCCGCCGCTGTCGACTGCGACCGCTAGCCGCCGTCGCGATGCAGAGGCGATCACCGTCCCGCGGTTCTGGATGAGCCAGTCAAGCGCGGCATCGTCGACCACTGCAGACGCGTGCGCGACGAGCTCGACGTCATCGCGCCCGCTGATTTGCCGATGCAGTCGTTCCGCGGGACGAAGGCCGAAGATACGTTCGTCGCAGTCGCCTACTATGTGCAGCAAAGCTTAGCGCCCTCGCGAACCGAACTGTAAGACCAAGCCGGATATACGTAGTGAGGCTAGATAGTCACGGGATATGTCCGCCCGCGTCCGTATCTTTCCCGACCAGAGCTCGGACTTGGCTGGGCGCAAAGTTGCCTTGATTTCGCCGCGGGCAGGTGGGGAAGCAGGCGTGATCTTGCGAGCTCGCACCGGCTGGCCTTTCTCAATCGCGAACGCCCAGCTCTCGCCGACGCGGATGGAGAGTGGCGCGGCGGCGGCCGGGCTTGCGGCGATTGCGGCCAGGGCGATTAAGGCGAAGCGCGCCCGCCCGATCACCGCAGCCACTCGTCCTTGAGGATCGAGAACAATATGGTGTCGCGCACATGGCCGTTCCAGGTGATTCGGTCGGCGCGAAGCACGCCCTCGCGGGTGGCGCCGATCTTGGCCATCGCCGCCTGGCTTCGGGCGTTGCGGCTGTCGACCCGGAATTCCACCCGGCGGAAGCCGCAGCCGAACGCGCGCTGCAGCATCATGTCCTTCACTCTGCGGTTGAATCCAGTGCCGCGCAGGCGCGGGCGGTAGTAAGTGCCGCCGATCTCCAGCGCGCCGCGCTCTTCGTCGATGCCCAGGTAGCTCGACATGCCGGCAAGCTCCTCGCCGTTGAACAGAACGAACGTGCGGCTGTCAGGTTTGGCCATGTAACCGTCGATGCTGTCGTTGAAGCCGGCCGGCCCGAAATTGTTGGCGTAGATCGTCCAGATGTCGCCGTCTTCGGCGCAGGCATCCGCCAATGCCTGGCGATCGTCCTCGTCGAACAATTGCGCGCTGCAGCCCTCGCCGCGCATCGGCGCTCCGAGCTCGGTCATTCCTCGGGCAGGTCCCGGGCCACTTTGGGCGACCGCAACAGCGAGTCGATATGGCCGCCCTGGTCGAAGCTTTCGTCGGCGATGAACTTGAGGCGGGCGGCATATCTCAACCGCACCCGGCTGGCGACTTCGCGCTGCAGATAAGCGGTGTTGGTGCGCATCGCCTTGAGCACCACTTCCTCGTCCTGTCCGAGCAGGGGCTTCACGAACACCATCGCGTGGCGAAGGTCGGGCGACATTCGCACTTCGGTGATGCTGACGAGGTGGCTTTGCAGCGTCTCGTCGTGGACGTCGCCGCGACCCAGGATCTCGGACAGCACATGGCGCACCTGCTCGCCCACCCGGAGCAGGCGAACGGATCGGCCCTCAGCGGTTTCGGTCGTGCGCATTGTTTAAAGCGTCCGGGCGCGCTCCTCGACCTCGAACACTTCGAGGAAGTCGCCCGCCGCGACGTCGTTGCTGCCTTCGAGCATGACTCCGCACTCGAGGCCCGCGCGGACCTCGGCGACGTCGTCCTTGAAGCGGCGAAGCGAGGCGATGACGGTCTGCGAGACGATCACGTCCTCGCGCGTCAGGCGGCTGCGAAGGCCCTTTCGGATGACGCCCTCGGTGACCAGCAGGCCGGCCGCCTTGTCGCGCTTGCCGGCGGGGAAAACCTCGCGGACCTCGGCCCGGCCGACGACCGTCTCGATGATCTCCGGGCCGAGTTCGCCGGCCATCGCGCCCTTCGCCCAGTCGGTGAGGTGGTAGATAACGTCGTAATAGCGAAGCTCGACCTTGGTGCGCTGGGCGATTTCGCGCGCCTTGGCGTTGGGGCGGACGTTGAAGCCGATGATCGGAGCGCCGCTCGCGGTCGCCTGCGTGACGTCGCTTTCGGTGATCGCGCCGACGCCCGAATGAAGCACGCGCACCTTGATCTCGTCGGTCGACAGCCGGTTGAGCGCATGGACGATCGCTTCGACCGAGCCATGCACGTCTGCTTTGACCACCAACGGGAATTCCATGGTCGTCGAGGCGTGGCTGGAGAACATGTTTTCGAGCGTCACCGGTGCGCTGGTGGTGCGCTTCTTGTCCAGCACGCTTTGGCGGTAGGAAGCAACTTCGCGGGCCCGCGCTTCATTCTCGACGACGGTGAACGGGTCGCCGGCCGCCGGCACCATCGACAGGCCCAGGACCTCGACCGGGACGGCTGGCCCGGCTTCCTTGATCTGTTTGCCCTTGTCGTCGATCATCGCCCGCACCTTGCCGCTCGATGCGCCGGCGACGAACACGTCGCCGACCCGAAGCGTGCCGCGCTGGACAAGCACGGTTGCGAGCGGGCCGCGGCCCTTGTCGAGCCTGGCCTCGACCACCGTGCCTTCGGCGGCTCGCTCGGGGTTGGCCTTGAGCTCAAGGATTTCGGACTGCACCTGGATCGCGGCAAGCAGCTTGTCGAGGTTGGTCTTCTTCAGCGCCGAAACCTCGACGTTCTGGACCTCTCCGCCCATTTCCTCGACGATGATCTCGTGCTGCAGCAGCTCCTCGCGGACCTTCTGCGCATTGGCGTCGGGCTTGTCGATCTTGTTGATCGCGACGATCATCGGCACGCCGGCGGCCTTGGTATGGTTGATCGCCTCGATCGTCTGCGGCCTCAGCCCGTCGTCGGCGGCTACCACCAGCACGACGATGTCGGTGACGTTGGCGCCGCGGGCGCGCATTTCGGTGAATGCCTCGTGGCCCGGGGTGTCGAGGAAGCTGATCCTGGAGCCGTCGGGGATGGTCACCTGATAGGCGCCGATGTGCTGGGTGATTCCGCCGGCCTCGCCGGCGACCACGTCGGCGCCGCGGATCGCGTCCAGAAGCGAGGTCTTGCCGTGGTCGACGTGGCCCATGATGGTGACCACGGGCGAGCGCGGCTGCAGCGTCTCCGCCGCGTCCTCGTCGTCGCCGATTCCGATCTCGATGTCGGATTCGCTGACTCGCTTGATGGTGTGGCCGAACTCGGTGACCAGAAGCTCGGCGGTGTCCTGGTCGATCGTCTCGGTCAGGGTGACCGGCATCCCCATCTTGAACAAGGCTTTGACCAGATCGGCGCCGCGCTCGGCCATTCGGTTGGCAAGCTCCTGCAAGGTGATGGCTTCCGGAACGACGACGTCGCGCACCTGCTTGGCCTGCGGCCCGGACTGCTGATGGGCGCGCTTTTCCTTTTCGCGGGAGCGGCGCAGCGCGGCCAGGCTTCGGGCGCGATTGTCGTCCTCGCCGGACAATGCCCGGGTGACGGTCAGCTTGCCGCGCTGGCGATGGTCGTCGCGGCCGCGGCTGGGACGGGCCGGCTCGGGGCGCTTGGGCGCCGGCGCGTGACCGGGGCGGCGCGGACCGCGGTCGTCCTCCTCCTGGGGTTGCTGGACGGCGGCCGGCTCCGGCGCGGCTGGCGCCTCGGCGGCGCGCTGGGCTTCCTCGGCGGCGCTTCGGGCGTCCTCGGCCGCTTGCTCCTCGGCGCGGCGATTGTCGTCGGCCCGGCGGCGCTCATCGTCGGTCGCGCTGCGCTGCGCCTGGTCGTCGCGGCGCCGCGCATCTCCCAGCGACTGCATGCGAGCTTCCTCCGCCTCGCGAAGGAGCTGCGTTTGCATTTCCTTGCGGCGGGTGATGTCATCGACCGGCGAGGTGCGTGCTGGCCGGGCGGGCGGTGCGGCGGGCTTGGGCGCGGGTGCCAGCGCGGGCGCCTCGGCGACTGGCGCCGG
Organism: Sphingomicrobium sp.; assembly: GCA_037721775.1. Lineage (GTDB taxonomy): Bacteria > Pseudomonadota > Alphaproteobacteria > Sphingomonadales > Sphingomonadaceae > Sphingomicrobium. The sequence goes on from JBBJOG010000025.1 coordinate 13,553, forward strand.
CTCTGGCGTCTTGGGCGCTTCGGCCTCGCCGGGCTTGCCCAATATCCGCCTTTTCTTGACTTCGACCACGACCGTGTTCGACCGACCGTGGCTGAAGCTCTGCTTCACCTTGCCGGTTTCGATGGTGCGCTTGATGCCGAGCGGCGCTCTGGTGCCAAGTTTCGGCTTTTCGGTCTGGTCGGTCATTCTATTCCTTCAACGTCTTCGGCCGAGCCGGTTGGCGAGGCGGGATCGCCGCCGTCCAAGCCAGCATTCGGGGCAATAAAATCGCGCCACCGGGTAAGCGTGTGCAACACACGCGCCGCGGCAGCAGCGTCGGTCAGTGCGACATGTACCACATTTTCGCGTCCCAACGCCATCGACAAGATAGAACGGGGCTCGGGGAATATAAGGCCGTGGCGATGGCCGAGCTCCTCGGCCCCGCCCATCCGCCAGGCCTGGTCGAGCTTCTTTCGCCCGTCTTCGCCGGCGTCGGCGGCGTGGATCAGGAGCCGCACATTGCCTGAGCGGGCGGCGGCTTCGACCCGTTCGGAGCCGTTGATGAGATAGCCCGAGCGCGCCTCCATCCCGAGCCGGTCGAGAGCCGCCTGGCGAAGCGCCTGCTGCGTTTGCTCGCCGATTTCCGCCGGAACGGTCACCTCCGTCTTGAAGGCCCGCGCAAGCGCGCCCTTGAGCTTGCCCTTGGCGTTGGCGGCGTCGAGTTCCGCCCGGCCGACCGAAATCCAGGCGCCGCGGCCGGGAGCGCGCGCCCGGACGTCGGGAGCTACGGTGCCGTCCGGCCCCAGCGCCAGCCGGATAAACTGGTCGCGACTGCCCTTGCGCCGGGTCAGGACGCAAGTGCGCGCGGGCGATTTGTCTACGCGCTCACGGGCGTCATTGGGTGGGGTCCGCAACAGCGTCCTCCCCCTTGTCGCCGTCGGCCGGAGCAGCGTCCTCATCCTCAAACCAATGCGCGCGGGCGGCCATGATGATCTCGTTGCCCTGCTCTTCGCTCAGCCCGTAGTCGGAGAGGAGCCCGCCCTTGTCCTCAGCCCGAACCGGGGCGTCGGAGCGGCGGCGCGGCTCGACCCGGCGCTTGGCGACCAGCTCGTCGGTGGCCAGGTCGGCCAAGTCGTCGAGGGTGCGGATGCTGGCCTTTCCAAGCGTCACCAGCATCTGCTCGGTGAGGTGCGGCATTTCGGCCAGGGCATCTTCGACGCCAAGCTTGCGGCGGTCCTCGCGGGCGGCGGCTTCGCGGCGCTCCAGCCCTTCGGCGGCGCGGTTCTGCAGTTCGGCGGCGATGTCGTCGTCGAGGCCCTCGATCGAGCTGATCTCATCGCGCTCGACGTAAGCGACTTCCTCAAGCGTGGTGAAGCCTTCGGCGACCAGCAGCTGGGCGAGCGTCTCGTCGACGTCGAGCTCGGTCTGGAACATCTCCGAGCGTTCGACGAACTCGCGCTGGCGCTTCTCGCTGGCGTCGGCTTCGGTGAGGATGTCGATCTGGCTTCCGGTCAGCTGGCTCGCCAGACGGACATTCTGCCCTCGGCGGCCGATGGCGAGGCTGAGCTGGTCGTCGGGGACCACCACTTCGATCCGGCTTTCCTCTTCATCGATGATCACCCGGCTGACCGTCGCCGGCTGCAGTCCGTTGACGACGAATGTGGCGAGGTCCTCGGACCAGGGGATGATGTCGATCTTTTCGCCCTGGAGCTCCTGAACGACGGCCTGGACCCGGCTGCCCTTCATCCCGACGCAGGCGCCGACCGGGTCGATCGAGCTGTCGTGGCTGATGACTCCGATCTTGGCGCGGCTTCCGGGGTCGCGGGCAGCGGCCTTGATCTCGATGATCCCGTCGTAAATCTCCGGCACTTCCTGGGCGAACAACTTCTTCATGAACTCGGGGTGGGCGCGCGACAGGAAGATTTGTGGGCCGCGGGCTTCGCGGCGGACCGACGAGATCAACGAGCGAATGCGGTCGCCGACGCGGACCATCTCGCGCGGGATCTGCTGGTCGCGGCGGATCACGCCCTCGGCGCGGCCCAAATCGACGACGACGTGGCCGAACTCGACCCGCTTGACGACTCCGGTGATGACCTCGTTGGCGCGGTCCTTGAACTCTTCAAACTGGCGCTCGCGCTCGGCGTCGCGGACCTTCTGGAAGATCACCTGCTTGGCGGCCTG
>JBBJOG010000004.1:0-176402 GCA_037721775.1 Sphingomicrobium sp.
CGAAAGAAACGCGCGCCTTTGGTGGCGCGGCACCTCGCGGACACCGGTGTTTTGCGGAACCAATCTGCATGGATGAATTTGATTGAGAGTGAACCGGAGCCCCGGATGTCCCGGGGGAATGCTTGAGCCGCACCGATTCCAGCAAAGGGATTCACATCATGCGCAAACTCGCGGCCCTGGCGTCGCGGCCGTCTTGCTCGCCAGTCCCGTCTTCGCCCACCCGCCGGTCTCGGCAATAGCGGCCACGCTGGATAGTCGCGCTGACGCCGAGTTTTATGCAGGCGATGATGCGCATGCAAAAGGGCATGATGCCGGCCCAGGATCTCAATGCCGGTTTCTCTGACGGAAGAGGCGGCCATCGTGGCTCTGCGGGTGCAGGCCCGGCTTCCGCTCGACGACGTCTTCGTGGCTCTGAAGGACGTCATTCCGCACCTGAGGCGGAGCAGCCTGCGTCGTTGCCTACATTCGCTACGGCATACACGGCTGCCCAAGGCAGGCACCGTCGACGGCACACTGTCAGCGCATTTGACGGTGAAGCGACGGACCGCGTCTGTTGCGATCTCTGCTCGCTGGGATCAGCGGCACTCCTGACTAACTGCTCTTGGCGTTTTGCCGACCTGGACGGATCCCGTACCTCGGAATTCGCCTTCAGAGAATCGGAATTCGCCTTCAGAGAAAAGGCAGGTTTCGCAGAGAGTTGGCGCCCGCAAATTGCTCTCCCGAGGTCCGGGATTGATCCGAAAAGTGCCGCTTTCTGGCGGACGCACCGGACAGGAAAAGCAAGTTACCACAATAGCTTGACTACGTGGCGGAGAGGGTGTCCGCCAAGAATGGCGGTTTTCTGCCAGTTTCAGAGGCTACTGTTTCACTCGGCTGTTTCATTTGGGCAACGCTGGACTAGCAATTGAGCCGCCATTTATGTGGGCAAAAGGTTAGGCGGAATAGCCGGGATTAGAACCGCGAAGCTCAGTTAGGATTGGTTTTTTCGTGCCGCTCTATTAGCTCGTCGATCTTGCCGATACGCCGCGAAATGCGCTGAAGCTCTTTCTTCTTCGCCTTGGATGGCGGCGGCTTCGGCGGCTCACTTATGGGACTAGTCATAAGCAGTGCCTCTAGGCGTGCAAAACCCGGCCAACTTCATGCTTGAAATGCTCGGGCTGTGCGATGAAACGAACCGGCACCTGACCAACACCGGTGCCGCGAACCAGAACAGACCCGTAGCCAAAAATCCGGCCGATGATGCCTTGGTTGTAAGTGACGCCTTCAACTTTGGCGTTTGAAACATCAATGACGTTGCGGCGGATAATTCCCGACTTCGAAATGATGCGTTTGCTGGTGAGCGCCAATTCAGTTGTTTTGAAAACGAGGAAGCGGAAAATTCCCCACACAATGCCGAGGCCGATGAAAATAGGGCCTCCCGACTTTCCAGCTAGCAACCCCAAAAGAATTACCAATACCGGCCCGATGAACATTGCCCAGTGAGGCCGGGCCTCACAGATAACCTGTTCGTTGGGTAAGAGCGCACTTTCAACATACGTTCCCATACTATCCCCCTGTTTATCAGGGCTAACGGGTATGTCGTGGAGTTGGGATTTGCAACGGTTGTCGGTCCAATTAGCCGCGAGGATGCTAAATTAGCCGCTCCGGACATGGCAGCGGGATAGCCCCCATGCGGATAAGCTCGTCCTTCGAGGCAGCGCGGCCAATTCCGGCGAGCGCGTAGGGGTCGCTAGGAAGCCCGTCAGACGCCGTAAGGGTATCGGGGGCGGCATGGGTAGCGGAACGCCTGTCCTCGCGTTCCTGACGCGGCTGGCGAGCTTGGGCATAGACGATACGAAGGCTCAGAGCGCCGGTAACATTATAGGCACGCTCTATCAGCGCTGAGGTTGCTTCATCCGGCTGGCGCATAACGTATGGACGCGAACTTCCTACAACGTCTGCCTCAACGCCGATAATATTACTCTCGTCGCGGTCGAATAGGCCAAAAGTCATGCGCCGTACGCGACGCGCGCTTGTGCGCTTTTCAAGGCGTTCAATTCTGGCCTTCAGCGTGGCGTTATTCCGGATCATTTTTCGAGTTGCTCCAACCGGCTTTCCAAGTCCGATGTTGCAAGAATATTGGCCAGCATGTTCAGCAGATATGCGAGTGACGTTGCCTCTTTAACGGCCAACGTTCCAGCGCGGCTTTCCCTATAGAGTTTCCTCAACTCTTTGCCACAATCATTGACCGAGTTTAGCCGCAGTCTCGCCATCGGCTTAGCCGGGGGAGTAGCCTTGCCCATACTGCTAAGGGCACTGGCGTCATTTGCCGCGCCAATCGGGGGCGGTGAAGGCCAGCCTGGATTACTCATTACTGCTTCCTTGTATCCTCAGCTAATAGCTGCTGTATCTTAGACGAATTTGCAATCAAATAGGAACCTAGTTCCCTTGGCATAGCGTCAAAAGCTAGGTTAGCCAGCCTCATCATCTGACCGTCTATATCATCAATGCCTAGCTTTTGCAGTTCCTTGCGAATTTTGCGCTCTGTTATTTCAGCAGAACGCTCGTGAGCTAAAACGGTGTAAGCTAAGTAAGTCTTCCACTTATTGTCGCTCCAATCAAGAGAATTGGCAAAATCTTTCCATAATATAGCGCTGCGTTCGCTTTCAATTAGCTGTAAAAACAAAACTTCAAGACTGACTTCAAAAGCATCTTTATTTCTACGCTTCAACTCGTCAGTTGGGATGGCTCCATAAATAAGCCGCCTTTGTTCAGCTTCAGCTAGTTGCATTTCTGCGGAGCCGCAATAGGGGGTCCCTCCACTATCATCTTCTATAGACACAGGATAATCCTTCAGAAAGTAGCCGCCGCGCCAACATTGAAGCCAGCGCGGCGGCTAATGGTGGCGAGTTCAAGCGGCAAAGCCGGTGGTAGCCTTGGCGGCTCGCTCGGCGGCTTCAGCAACTCGCTTGTCGAAGCGGTCGGTTCCTTCCCGAAGCGCTTGCCGATAACGAATTGCGGCAAGGCTAGCGGCTTCAAACTTGTCTAACGCTTTGTCCAACTGCCCACGCAACGCATAGTTAGCCGGGTCGGCACGGCTGAAAAGCTGAACCTTGATGGCTTCGCGTTGGTCGGCCTTAATTCCCGAAACCAAAGCTGGCGCTTCAAGCAATGCGGCAAGCGTTGGCCCATCCTGTTGCTCGATAAGCTCGCCAAGCGCTTCCTGGCGCTCAGCCGGGTTCATCGCCTGAAACGTGCCCACAATTGAATTGAAGTGCTTGTCGTTAGAACGAAGGTTCGCGGTTCTTTCGAGTTGGCCTTCAACGCGGCTCAGTTCGGTTTTCAATGCGGCTTTCGCGGCATCCCAACGCGATCCCCATTCACGGTCGAAAACATCAACCGCTTCCCTAACCGTCCGGTCATGCTTAGCTGGCGTAAATTCCGGGTTCGGTTGATTGCGTAGCTCGCGGATTGCACCCAACTTATTCCAAGCAAAGTCGAGCGTATCGCTGGCACCTTTCAGCACCGAATTGTTGCCGTGATTGCTGAAGTTTATCTGCGCGGGGTGAACCTGCTCAGGCTGCTGCGCTTCAGTTTTTGCTAAGTAACTGTCTGGAACAACTTTCATGTTAATGTCCTTTCTGAATGTATTGGGCGCACCTTGCCCACCCATTGTTAGTAATGTTATTGGCGAAGGTCAGGCCATGGCGCGCCTCCTTCTTCAGGTGGTGGCGCGTCTGACCCCCTAGGGGCAGCGCCACCTATATCTATAATATAGGGGGGTGTTTGGGGGTCGGTTTGGGGTGTTTGGGCGTCTAGTTCAGGGGCGTCTGGGAACAGTGTTTGGGAACCGTTTGGGGGTGGCGTCTGGGGGTCGCTAAGGACCGCCTTCAAACCCACAACATCGCGACCTTTAGCCTTGTCTCGCCACAGTATCGCCCGCTTAATGGTGCCAGCTTTAAACAGCCTGTCCATGGCCAGCGTAAGCCGCCGTTTACCGATGCGCTCGCTTTCTGACATGTCAGCAAACACTGTGGGCGCATAGTTGGCGCTAGGGTGTTCAGATACCGAGCGCTCTTGCCGCGTTCGTTCAGCTAGGCAGTTGAGAAATAGCCGCTCATCGGAACGCGCTCGCTCTGCCTCGGCCAAATGGGCCGCAACATCAGGCGGCAAGTCTTCATCGCGGACAAGAACGCCGTTATAATAACGAAATTCCGCCCAAACGAATTTGCTAGGACCGTAGTTAGACTTTTCAATCCAAATTTGCCGCTTGTCGGGTTGGTTGGGAACCTCCCTAAATTCGACAACGTGGCGAACATGATTAAGCCAACCGCTAGAGCCAGATATTTTGCCATCTTTGTTATAATGGGCGATGATAATAATGGCCGCACCAGTCTCTGCGGCTAAGCCTTCAAGCAAGCTACAAAAGCCCGCTGAATGGCTACGGATATTCTCGTTGCCACCAAAGAAGTGAGTAAGGTTGTCTAGGTTTGCTATATCCGGCTTATGGTAAAGCAAGTCATTCCTTAAATTATGGAATGTTTGCGTGGGCCTCATCAAGCCATCGTTGCCCCATGTTACCAGTTCGTTGCCAGCGTAGCCAACAAGAGAGTGAAAATGCATCCGCCCCGGACCCGGCTTAGCCTTATAGTGTCTATTTATAATTACCTGCCGACGACGGCTTTCGGTCAAGTCGTCTTCGCAGTTGTAAGTAGCAACTGTACCTTGTGCTATATACTTACCTAAGAACTTTTTATTGGTTACTGCGCAGGTGCCAAGCTGTTGAAGTCCTAGCGTCTTGAAGCCGCCACCGTGGCTAACAACTAATGTGACATGACCTTTAGGAAAAATGCCATCGCCAACCCAAAGACGGGGTTCAGGCTCGCTATCATCCCACGTGCTTGCATCAGCATATGTGGGTTGGTTGGAATAATCAGTTGAGCCTTTGGGTTGCTCGGCAGCGCCAAATTTAACCCGTTCGCCATTGTGCTTTAGGTTGCTAAAGTCGCCAGCTTCGGGGCCGGGTTTAAAATCAAATGCCATTTCGATTGTGCGTTGCCGATAGTCGGCACGCGCCATCTTCTTCGCTCGCCCCGGAAAGTTAGCCATAGGACTGGCGAGCCATATCCGCTCGGTTTGAGCGCGGTCGCGGCTGCGAACGGCAATGGCGTTGCAGAGCGACAGGTCGGCTCGGCTATGGTCGCCGCCATAGGCGCTCAAATCGCCGCCGTAGAGCGCCGCTAGGGCGGGGTCGCGCAGGATGAAGGCTGTAATGGCCTCATCGCTCTGTGTCGGCTCTGTATCGGGCTGTGCGGGCCTCTCGGCTTCCTCTCGCTTAGGCCGCAATGGCTCGATATGCGTGGCAACGGTTTCAGAAAGGTCACCAATTGCGCCAGCTTGAATAACATCGCCGGTGACAACAAAGGAACGCTTCTCACAATAAGCTTCAATGCCAGAGTGTTTGAAGGCACTAAACGCCGGACCATAGCCAATTGCATGAACGCCTTTGCCGCTAGGGCTAAGTTCCTTATAGCCGGTTAAAAGGTGATCAAGACCCTGAAGCCCATTTTCTTCAATGTCGTCTAGGTCAATACCTTGCCAATAGTTGCCGGTGTCATCTGGTCCAAGCGCGAAACCTAGACAACGATACTTGCCAGCATGTAGTGCAGCTAAGGCATCTTCATATGTGGACAAATTAACCGGGTTTGTTGCATCAATTGCAACGCCGTTTAAGTTGACCGGAAGCTTCTTTAGCTTCCCCGGTCGGTCAGGGTCAGGCCATATCTTAAAGCCATGCCAACGCGGTGCTTGTATCCACTGTAAAGGTAGTTGACCGCTTCTTTCAGATTGGGTATGGGAAAAGCCTTCCTGAATGACTTCCCCGGTGAGGGCCGCGCTGTTCCACGGTGCGGCCCCTTTTTCATCATGCAGGGCCATGGCTCATGCCGCCTCAGCGTGCGCAGCGGCCTTAATCGCAGCGACTTCCGCGAAGGCTTCATTCTCGCTGTAGAGCGCCCGCTTGCCGACCTTGTAGCGCTTCACCTTCCCCTTCGCGACCTGCTCAAAGGTCGTGGAACGGCCATAGCCTGTAATGCGGCACCGCTCTTGAATGTCTATCAGCCGGTCACGTTCAACATGCGCAGTCATCGAAGCGCCTCCTTTCCATAAAGAGGCGCTTTACTTGCGTTCGCATGCGTTCGTCAAGAACCGAGACAGAAAAAGTCTCGGGAGAAGATAGTGTTATAAAGTAATTCGTCAAGTTGTTTCTAAACTGTATTCCGGTTATTTAGCGGCTTTGCTTTTGGCGTGCTTGTCAAAGTCAATCACGTTTGCATTAGCGCCAGTGATAAAGCTTGCTCACACTGCCATTAGCTTAATTCTTTCATCAAAGAACTTCGTGCGGAGATAGTTGGCCTCAATCCCGTTGGAATTGTTTGGCTTTCACGTGTAAAGAAACAGCTAAAAGAAACAGCCGGCGCAAGACTAGAAAAAAGTCCTGGGATAGTAGTGGTTTGAAAGCAGGTTCGGCTTCTACCCTGTCCCCCAAACCCAACGATCAGCCAACAATCGGCTATAGAAGCCGGTCCTGTTTACCCGTGGCTTCCCTGCCGGCTTTTCGGAAAGCAGCGCTGGCGTCAACGTAAGGGATATTTGGGCGCTTCCCCTGAAACAGCTCCGCCACCGTTAAAATTTGTAGCCGTGGGTATGTTCGGCCAAATCCATCCTCAAACCGCCCGACAGCAGCAGCTTCCCGTTCCATGGGGGCAGTCGGCGATGCCGCAGTGATGAAGATGGCTATGGGAGCCTTCTCTCGCTCCATTGCGCTGTGAAGGTCCCGGATCATGGGCACGCCCACGTTGCTGCCGCCCTTTACCGAGACAATTGCCCGCTCGGTACGCTTTCCATCTGGCTTGAAATATATGATGCCGTCGATGCCACCGTCAGCACCCTTCTTCTTACCGCCGAAGGGCATCGCATCGACCATAGAGACGGCCCACCATTGAAACTGGTATTTGTCCCGTTCCGCGAGGTCGAGTGCGGACGCCAAGTCTTTGGGCGTACCCTCGACCGTGAAATCGATGCCCGGGAAAGCGTCTTTCATTCGCTTCTCGATCAAGCTGATCGCAAGATGAGTGACGTCGATCCCGACCCACTGGCGCCGAAGCTTCTGAGCGGCGTGAACCGCCGTGCCGCACCCGCAGAAGGGGTCAAGGACAACATCGCCTTCGTTTGATGATGTGAGGATGATACGTTCGAGCAAGGCAAGAGGCTTTTGAGTTGGATAGCCAAGATGCTCCCCTCGCGCGCCCGCAGTGTCGATGTCAGTCCAATTATTCTGCAGTGGCACTCCAGGCATCTCATCTAAGTATCGCTTAAATTCCGGTACACCCGAAGAATTATATATGATCCGCCCTTCGGCATCCATTTTGCGCATGTTTTCCTGAGAGTATGCCCAAAATCTGCCCCTGTATGGCGGCACTTGCCGATACTCCCACCCGGGTTGAGGGCCTTCAAATTCGCGAGTTAAATCTGCTTCCCACTTTCCGTCATGGCGTCGTTTCACAGGCCACCGATAGCTGACGTCTCCGCCGGGCTTAGCGGCTGTCAAATCGCCTCTTCGAAACCGGCGGCCATTATCGTCAGTAAACTTGTAAAAGCCGTCGACGTACGATTGGTCAAAAGGCGTGAACTGCCAATTCCACGTCCACTGGCTCCCCTTCGTGTAAAAGAAAATTACGTCTCGAATGCTTCCGTAGACAACGCGCCCCTGCTTGGCATCATTGTGCGCTGACGAGCGCTTCCACGAAATTTCGGAACGGAATTTGTCGGCCCCAAAAACTCCATCCAGCAGGAGCTTGAGGTAGTGGGAGGCAGTCGGATCGCAGTGCAGATACAAACTGCCGGTCAGTTTCAGCACGCGGTGCAATTCGATGAGGCGGATCGCCATCATAGCGAGATAAGCCATCATGTCGTTCTCGCCGAGAAAGGCGCGCATTGCCCGCAACAGCTCGGCGGCGGCGGTGTTGCCGCTGCGGATCACCTCATCAAAGGCCTCCTCAGCAGAGTTGTTCCAATGCCAAGTATCCTCGAACGCCTCGATCTGCGCGTCGGAGCCGTCCCCCGTCTTTGACTTGAACAGAATGTTGTAATTGGCGTTCGAGTTGAAAGGCGGGTCGAGGTAGATCAGGTCGACGCTTTCGCTGGCGATCTGCTCACGCAACACCCCCAGATTGTCACCGTAGAATAGCCCGTTGGTCATGGGGCCACTCTAAGCTGGGGAGCGGCCGTGTCGAGCGTTCGTACCGCCGGCGGTCTTAGATCCTCAAAAGGCAACGGCGGACACGCCCTCCGCCAAACCCACAGTCCAAGCTATTGAGTAATCGGCGCAATCCGCAAGCGCGCTAACTTGCTGTTGCTCTTGGGTGTTTACTCGGCTGACTAAAGTCCCGTTTATTTTGCGCGAATGTCCGCTTTCGACCCAAAGCGGACATTGCGCAGCGCTTGCCTGCCTAGACGTCATCGCTACAGTGGGAGAGGGGGAGCGTCTCGATGGCCAATCCGTGGGCGAAAGATCGGGCGACGCTTTTCTATCTAGGTTTCGGCATTTTCGGTCTGACGGTTGTCGCCCTTGGCTTCGGGGTGACGTATGTGCTGCCAATGGCCCGGCGGAGCTTCTCCGCGCCATGGTTCGTCCATCTTCATGGCGCATCAGCGCTGGGCTGGCTTCTGCTGGTGATCTTGCAGGCGCAGTTGGTGAGGGCGCGCCGGACCCCGCTACACCGACGCCTCGGTCAGGTGGCGCTTCCGCTTGCGTTTCTGGTCTGGGCGAGCGGCCTCGCAACCGCCGGCTGGGTGGCCGAACGGGACCTGCCGAAAGGTGCGACCGCGGCCATGGCGGGCGTCGCAGGAACCTTCATTGGTCTCACGCTCTTTCTCCTGCTGGCCATCGCCGCACTTGTGACCCGCCGTCGGCCTGATTGGCACAAACGGCTTGTGCTGCTGGCGACGATCCATGTGCTGTGGCCCGCATTCTCCCGCTTGCGGCACCTGTTGCCTGCTATACCGAACCCAGAAATTTGGCTGGCGCTGGTGGTTCCTTACTTCGCGATCGTGGTGGCGGCGGCACGCGACCAGTGGCTTTACGGCAAGATCCACCCGGTATGGTTATTCATCGGACCAGCGCTGGTGGTCGAGCAAACCTTCGAATTCATCGTCTTCGAGCGGGGGCTTCTAAGCCCCTTAGGCGAATGGCTCTACCCACTCCTAACGTGAGTCAAGCGCGGAAGAGGGACTGGTCTGACCCTCGTCCATGGAACGTCCGCTTTCCACCCATAGCGGACATTCACGCTGTTTGAGGACGGCCCAGCTCAACCACGTTATCTTTGCCACGGCAGAATTCGCCCCAAGCTTTCATAAGCTCAACGCGCCGGTCGAAAAACTTGGTTCGAAGATAGGCTGCTTCAGTTTCGTTCGGGTTGGAGTGATTGAGAGCCGCTTCAGCAATCTTGTCAGGAACGTTTGTGGCGTCCGCAATCCAGTCGCGAAAGCTAGAGCGGGCAATACCGTGGGCCGTTATGCCGGGATAGGCAGCGTGCAGCACCTTGTTGATCGCTATGTCAGACACAATGGAGCCGCTTGGGTTGGGGAAGATTAAGCTTGAACCTTCAATCTGTCGATCAGCTTGGATTGCCAGAATTTCCAGGGCTTCCGAATTAAGCGGAACGCGGTGAAGCTCGCCATTCTTTGAGCGATATTCCGGCACGGTCCAAACTTCGCCTTCCACTTCATCCCAGGTTGCGCCGCGCACTTCCATTGAACGGGCAGCGGTCAAGATCGAAAACCGCAGCAAGAGCGCCGAAGTTACTTCGGGCTTGGCACGCAGGTTGGCCATAATCCCCGGAACGTCGCGCCAAGGCGGAGCCGCGTGCGACTTCAGCTTGCCGTTAGCCTTCGCCACCTTGCGAGGGTTTGGCAGCACGGTTTTGAGATTGCCTTTCCAGCGAGCCGGGTTGCGCCGGTCGATTCCCTCTTTGGTAAAGGCGTAGTCTAGGACCGCTTCAATCCGCATCCTGACGCGAGTGGCCGTTTCGGTTTTGACTGCCCACAGTGGCAGCAGCAGCTTGTGAATATCGTCAGCGGTTATGTCGCTAATCGGCATTTCGCCAATGTAAGGGTAAGCATAAGCGTCAAGCGTGTTGCGCCACTGTTGCCGGTGCTTTGGATTTTTCCAGCCGCTTTCAAACTCTCCGATGTAAGCCAGCGCATAGTGCTTGAACGTCTTAGCGACAGGCGGTCTAACCCGCTCAACCGGTTCGCGGCCATGCTCCACATCAAGTCGCATTTCATCGGCCAAATCCCTCGCGGCCTTCAGCGAGCGCGAAGCCGGATATGAGCCAAGGCCAATCTGCTTGATTTTGCCAGCTTTGGAGTAGCGGAAAACCCAAGCCTTCGAGCCGCTGTTGCTTACCCTTAGAATGAGGTTCGGTTCGACAGTATATACGCCAGGCTTAGCACTGGCTATCGCCTTATCAGTAACCCCTTTGAATGTGGGCATTTTAGCCGCCTTCCCGCCGCCACTACGCCAACAAATGTGCTGTTACAGGGCGCTGTTTCTTTTGGGGCCAAACATCCCCAAATCCGTGTGGATACAGGTGGACAGCCAAAACCCTGAAAGTCAAGGTTTCCAGCCGTTTCTTAGCGCTTTTTTGGCGGTTTAGCTAGACAGCTGGCGGAGAGGGTGGGATTCGAACCCACGGTACGGTTGCCCGTACGCCGCATTTCGAGTGCGGTGCTTTCGACCACTCAGCCACCTCTCCGCTGCTCTTAAGGCGAGTGCCGGAAGCCCGGCCGCGGTCGCGGCGGCGCGTCTAGCAGCGGCGTCCGCCCTTGCCTAGAGCGACGCCGGCCCTAGATTGCACCCATGTCCCACACCGAACGTTCAAGCCCGATGAATCCGAAGTCAGACAGCTCGTTCCGCCACGCGCGCTTCGCGATCGGCGAGATTGTGCGCCACCGGCTGCTCGACTTTCGCGGGGTGATCTTCGACGTCGATCCTGAATTCGCCAACAGCGAGAAATGGTACGATTCCATTCCCGAATCCATGCGCCCTGCCAAGGACCAGCCGTTCTACCATTTGCTCGCCGAGAACACCGAGGAAAGCTACGTAGCCTACGTCAGCCAGCAAAATCTGGTGCATGACGAAAGCGACGAGCCGGTCGACCACCCGGGCATTGCGACGCTGTTCGCGGGCTTCGATGACGGCCGCTATCAGCTGCGGCCCGAGCATCGCCAGTAGCCAATAAGGGAGGACCCAAGCCCTCCCGGCCGCCTTAGAAGCTTACCGATGCGCGCGCGTAGAGAAACCGCCCGTTGAAGCCGAACGGCGAGAATTGGGAGAACGGCAGCGCATAATTGGTACCGCTGAAGTTGCGCTCCAGGCCAGTCGCCGGATCGATGGACCGGCCTCGCGGGGTGTTCGTCGGGTAAACATCGAAGATGTTGTTGCCGCCGACTGCCAGTGTGAAGCGATCCCCCATGGGCTTGAAGCGCAGCTCGAGGTCGGTGATCGTCTTGGCCTTGAGATTGATGTCGGTGAACTCATCGGCTCCCGCCGCGAGCACCTTGCCGTAGCGCGTCGCTCGAAGCGTCGCCGCGAACCAGGCGCGCTCGAAATCGGCCGATACGTTGATCTTGTTACGCGGCTGGCCACGTGTCAGCCGCAGCGATTCGAGGCGGCTGAACAGCTCTAGGCCGGGGATCGTGGCAAGCGCGCCGGGGACGGCGGCATTCTTGCGAATCTTCGTCTTGTTGAGATTGAAGCCGCCGGTAAGGCTGAGCCTGCCGACATCGCCCATCGGCACGCGATAGGTAGCGACCATGTCGACCCCACGGGTGCGGGTGTCGATGCCGTTGATGAAGAACCTCGCCGCTGTCACATTGGGGAAGCCCGCGGCAACGAGGATTGCCTTCACCGCCGCCTGTTGCTCGGGGGTGCCGAACGCACCGAGATTCTCAGTCACGACGATGCGGTCGTCGATGTCAACTTGATAGGCATCGATGGTGACGTTAAGACGGGGGATGGCGCTGACCACGAGGCCGCCTGAAAAGCTCATTGACCGCTCCGCATCCAGCGGGCTCGAGCCAAGCGCTAGCGCCACCGGATTGTCCACCGGCAACGTTACCGTGTCGAGCAAAACGCTGCCGACGGCGTTGGTCGCCTGCGCCGCATAATATTGCTGCTGAAGCGACGGCGCGCGGAAGCCTGTCGAGGCGGAGGCCCGAAGCGCGAAGCCCCGGACAGGCTCCAGCCGCGACGCCAGCTTCCAGTTGATGTCGGTTCCGAAGTCGGAATAATCCTCGTAGCGAAGCGCCGCCTGGACGCTGAGCATCTCGCTGATGTCGCTGTCGAGTTCCGCATAAAGCGACTTGTTGTTGCGCGTTTGTTCGCGGTCGACGCGCTGGCCGGCGATGACCGGCTGGAACCCCGGAAAAACCTGCGCCCCGGGGGCGCCGCCGGCCGGCCCGTTGGCAAAGCTATCCGGCTCGCCGGGGCGGATGTCGAACGATTCTCGGCGGTATTCAGCGCCGAGCGACAGCGTCGTCTTGTCGGCGAACCCGAGGATCAGGTCGCGACTGACATCGAGGTTGAACAGGGCCTGCCCGTAGGTCAGTCCGCCTGAATCGAATTCCGTCGGAGAACTGTCGCCAAGCGAGCGGTTGAGCGTGTTGGTGATGAGAAAATCGACCCGGTCGCGGCCGTATTGGCCCGAAAGGTCCCAGCGCCAATCGGCCATCTCGCCGCGAATGCCGAGCGTTCCGGAATAGTCGTCGGTGTCGGTGTTGATCAGCGGCAGGAAGCCTTCGGGATAGATATTAGGGTTGTTCCGGGCATCAAGCGCGCGACGGTAGAATCCGGCGCTCTCGCCCTGCCTGTCGTTGTAGCTTGCAAAGGCATACGCCTCGGTGCCGCCGTCGCCGAGCGGCAGTTCGCTGTTGATGAAGACCTTGGTGTCGCGCACATCGGGATCGCCGTAGCGGTGGCTGAAACGGTCGAAGGTCAGCTCTCTCGGGTCGAGCGCACCGCCGATGAGGTTGAATTGAAGACGCGGGTCGGCACCGGTGCGATTGCTATCGTTGCGGTCCTGAAACTCGGCGGCGATGTTGATGTGCCCCTGCGCCCCGATCGGAAGGCCCACCACGCCGGCGATGGTCAGCGTCTGGCCATCCCGGCGCCGGCGGTCGTTCCCGGTGTAGTCGAGCTGAAGGGTGCCGTCAGGCGACAGAACCGGCGTGTTGCCGGGCCCGACCGCAACCGAGTCATAGGTCTGAATGTCGTCGACGCGCGTATAATATTGCCCATAGGTCACGCTCGCCCTGCCACCCGATGGAGCGCTTCGAAGCTGGAAATTGATCACGCCGGCGATTGCGTCGGACCCATATTGCGCGGCGGCACCGTCACGCAGAACCTCGACCCGAGACAGCGCGATGGTCGGGATCAGGTTGATGTCGACGGCAGCCGAACCCCGTCCGACCGAGCCATTGATGTTGAGCAACGCCGAGGTGTGCCGCCGCTTGCCGTTGATCAGCACCAGCGTCTGATCGGGCGACAAGCCGCGCAGGGTCGCCGGGCGAATGACATCCGTGCCATCCGTGATTGCCGGCTGCGGGAAGTTGAAGCTCGGCACTTCCTGCGTGAGCGCGCGGTTGATTTCGGTGTGGCCGGTCTGGCTGAGGCTCTCGGCCGAAATGACATCGACCGGCACCGGCGAATCGGCGACCGTTCGGTCGGTCCGGCGGGTGCCGGTGACGATGATATCCGTTCCAGGCTCCTGGCTGGCCACGGCTTCGGGGTCGGGGGCGGCCTCGCTGGCAGCGTCCTGGTTCTGCTGCGCATGAGCCGGCACAATCAGTGCCAGCGGCGAAATGGTAGTAAGAATTAAGCTACGGATCGCGAACTTCGACATGACAACGTCCCCCCGAACATGCGACGGCGACGGCCCAAGGTCGTCCGATGCGCCGATAGGCCCGCAGCATGTCGCACTGGGCGGTAGAGGCAAGGACAGTCTGCTTCGACCCGACGATTAACCCAGATTGTGATGCGGATGCCACATCCGTTGATCGCCCGCTTCCAGTTGACTCGTCACAGCCGCTGCCATAGTCGGCTCGCTTTCGCGCGCGGCTGACGCCGGGGCGCGGCACAAGCACAGAAGAGATCAAGCTATGTTCGCAGTCGTGCGCACGGGTGGAAAGCAATATCGCGTCGCCCTCGGAGACAAGATCGTCGTCGAGAAGCTTGACGGCGAGGCCGGCGACAAGATCACGCTGGGCGATGTTCTGCTTGCCGGCGACGGCGGCCAGCTCAAGTCGGTCGAGGGCCTCAAGGTCGCCGCCGAGATCGTCGCCCAGGCCAAGGCCGACAAGGTCACCGTCTTCAAGAAGCGCCGCCGCCACAATTACCGCCGCAAGAAGGGCCACCGGCAGCAGCACACGATCCTCAAGATCGTGTCGATCGGCGATCAGAAGCATGTCCCGAGCAAGGCCGAGGGGGCCGAGCCCAAGCAGCCCAAGGCCGCCAAGGAGCAAGCTCCCGCCGCCGCCACGGCGCCGGTCAAGACCGAAGCTTTGGCCAAGAGCGTAAAGCCGGCCGCCAAGGCCGCGCCGGCAGCCAAAAAACCTCACGCGCCCAAGGCTGACAAGCCCAAGGCAAAGAAGCCCAAGGCAAAGAAGCCCAAGGCAGAGAAGCCCAAAGCCGAGAAGAAGCCGGCCGCGCCGAAATCGTCGGCCAAGCCCGCGTCGACAAAGAATGCTGCACCTGCTAAGGGCGCCGCCAAGAAACCCACAAAGACGAAGTAAACAGCGATGGCACATAAAAAAGCAGGCGGCTCGTCCCGCAACGGCCGCGACAGCGAGAGCAAGCGCCTGGGCGTGAAGCTGTTCGGCAGCCAGGCAGCGCGCGCCGGCAACATCATCGTGCGCCAACGCGGCACCAAATGGCACCCGGGCGACAATGTCGGCATCGGCAAGGATCATACCTTGTTCGCGCTGACCGACGGCACCGTCACGTTCCGTGACGGCAAGCTGGGTCGCAAGTACGTGCATATCATGCTGGCAGCGGAAGCGACCAAATAGGAACGGTCATAAAGGGACCGCTCCGCCAGGGGCGGCCCGGACGAAATCGTAAGCGATCAAGACCAAAGGGAGAAGGGGAGCCCCCCGAAAAGGGGCCTCCCCTTTTCTATGCCCTTCTCCTCAAAACTGTAACGCTGCGGCACTACGGGGCGCCGGGGAGGGGGATGAAATGTTCGCGCGGACGAATAGGCTGCTGTTGCGGCCCGGCTTTCCAGAAGATGCCCAGGCGATAGCGATGGCGATCGCCGACCACGGAATCCTGCGCAACCTCGCGACCGCGCCATCGCCTTATACGCTGCGCGACGCTGAGGCCTTTCTCGTGCCGCGCGACCCGGTCCTGCCATCGTTCGTAATCACCGAGCGGACGGTCGCCGCCCCTCGGCTGATCGGCGCCTGCGGCCTCGGCCGGCGCGCATCCGGATCCGTCGAACTCGGCTATTGGATCGCCCGCATCCACTGGGGGCGGGGCATCGCCACCGAGGCGTGCACGGCGTTAATCGGCATCGCCCGGGCGCTTCGGCTGCCGACGCTCGAGGGATCCTGCTTCATCGACAACCCCGCGTCGGGCCGCGTGCTGAAGAAGTTGGGGTTCAAGCCGACCGGAATCGTCGCTCCGCGCTACAGCTGCGCACGGGAGGAACAGGCGCCGGCAAGGATGTTCCGGCTGTTGCTGCGCGAGCGAACCGCTCCGGTCGATGAGGAAGCGCTCGCCGCCTGATCAGGCGGCGCTGCGCACCTTGCGCGCGGGCTCGCGGCCGGCGGGTTCGTCGGCCACGGCCGAATAAGCGCGCAGCAGGTCGCGGTCGTCGACGTTCCACGGGTGGAAACCGGGCATGAAGAAGCTCAGCCACGCGCCGGCGATCTTGCGAAGGCGGACCCACAGATACCAGATCAGCATCGCCCAGGCGCGCGCGCCGGTGACGCCGTCCTGCCGCATCAGCTCGAGCGCTCCGGCGGTTCGGTCGACGAGGAAATTGCGGGTAATGAACAGCATCACCTTAGCCTTGACCTTCCACCGCTTGTAGCGCGGCCAGTCGCGTGTGGCGTGGAGCCAGGTGTCGTAAGCAACGCCCTTGTGTTCGATTTCCTCGCACGCGTGCCAGCGCCAAAGCTCGACGGCCTCGTGGTCGGCGCGCTCGAGGTGCCTAGGCTCCTTGAGCAGCTGGTGAGCGAGAATCGCGGTGAAATGCTCGAGCGCCATGGTCGCGGCGAGGCTGACGATCGGCGGCTTCGACCTGGTCACTGCCAGCCGCTTATCGACCTGCTGCTCAAGGCTGGTCAGGTCGTAGCCGGCATCCGCGGCGCGGCGGTTGAATGCCAGATGCTCGCGGCTGTGGATAACCTCCTGGGTAGTGAACGTTTTGATCTCAGCTGCGAGCTTTGGCGGTGCGCCGTCGCGATGGGCGCGGACGCTGTCGACGAAAAACGCTTACCCCTTGGGAAAGGTCGATGACAGAGCGTTGTAGATGGCGGTCGCTTCCACCCGCCCGCCGTGCCAAAGCCGCGCGGTCGGCTCGCCGCGCCCGAAGCGCCGGTCGCGCGGGGTGATTCTAAGGCCGGTCGGAGTCGGCAGAGTGACGGTGCGCATAGGCTGAAAGTAGATTAACTTACATAAATGTCAATAATCCGAAAACGCCTGAGTCCGGTCGAAAGCCGGTCCGCCGCGATCGACGCGGCGCGGCGCCTGCTGCTCGCGCAGGGGCCGCAGGCGGTCACGTTGAAGGCGGTCGCCGCCGCGGTCGGCCGCACCCACGCCAATCTGCTCCATCATTTCGGATCGGCGGCTGGGCTTCAGGCGGAGCTTGCCCGGTCGATCGCGCAATCGGTAACCACGAGCATCGGCGACGCGGTCGAACGGGCGCGCAAGGGCGAAGCCGACCCCCGCGAGATCGCCGACCGGACGTTCGACGCCTTCGGCAGGGAGGGCGCCGGAGCGCTGGCGGCGTGGATGATCCTGTCGGGCAACCGCGACGCGCTCAACCCCATCCTGGAGGCGATCCGCGACCTCGTCGATCAGCTTAGCGCCGGGCACGAGGGGTATCACGTGCCCGAGCTGACCCTGTCACTGGTGCTCGCCGCGCTCGGCGACGCGCTGCTCGGCACCGCTATTGCCCAAGCCCTGGGCCTCAGGGCAGACGCGGCGCGCGAAATTGCCGCCAGGGCGCTGCGGACCGAGATCGAAGCTCGCCACCCGCCCGGCTAGGGCCCCTCGGCGACCTGCGGTAGCCTCAATGGTTCTCATCGCCGACAGCTTCGCCTAAGTCGCCGCGATGCATTTTCTCGACCAGGCCAAGATCTACGCGAAATCGGGCGACGGTGGGCCCGGCGCGGTCAGTTTCCGGCGCGAGAAATATATGGAGTATGGCGGCCCCGATGGCGGCGAGGGCGGCAAGGGCGGCGACATCGTCTTCGAAGCGGTACCGGGCCTCAATACACTGATCGACTTTCGCTACACCCAGCACTTCCGCGCCCCGCGCGGCAAGGGCGGCGCCGGGTCGAACAAGACCGGCGCCGGCGGCAAGGATCTGGTGATCAAGGTTCCGGCCGGCACCCAGGTTCTCGCCGACGACGAAGAGCGCTCGCTGCTCGCCGACTTGACCGAGGTCGGCCAGCAAATCGTGTTTTTGAAGGGCGGCGACGGCGGGCGCGGCAACGCCAGCTACAAGACGTCGACCAACCGCGCCCCGCGCCAGCACACCACGGGCTGGCCGGGCGAGGAGATGTGGCTGTGGCTTCGGCTCAAGCTGCTAGCCGATGTCGGGCTGGTCGGCCTGCCCAACGCCGGCAAGTCGACTTTGCTCAATGCCGTCACCAACGCTACCGCCAAGATCGGCGAATATCCGTTCACGACACTGCGCCCGCAGCTTGGAGTCGTCCGCCACAAGGGCCGCGAGTTCGTTCTGGCCGACATTCCCGGGCTAATCGAGGGCGCCGCCGAAGGCGCCGGCATCGGCGATCGATTCCTCGGCCACGTCGAGCGCACCCGCGTGCTTCTGCACCTGGTCGATGCCGCGGGGGAGGATCCGGCCAAGGCCTTGCTCACCGTCCGCAAGGAGATTGAGCAATATGGCGCCGGGCTGGCCGACAAGACCGAGGTGGTGGCGCTCAGCCGCAGCGACATCGCCGACGACCAACAGATTGCCGAAGCCAAACGGGCGTTGGCCGAGGCGGGGGCGGCCGACCCGTTGGTGATCTCGGCCGCGACGGGAGCCGGCATGGAAGCGCTGCTGGACAGCCTGATCGGCCATGTCGGGACCGACGAGCGAGCGGCCGAGCCGGAGGAAATTGAAAAGGACTGGTCGCCCCTGTGAAAATCGCGGTCACCGGAGGCACCGGCTTCGTCGGATCGCACTTCATCGACGCCGCGCTCGGCGCCGGCCATGAGGTTCGGGCCTTGGCTCGGCGGCCCCAGCAACCGCGGCCGGGACTCGAGTGGGTGCCCGGCTCGCTAGAAGACGGCGATAGCCTGGCGCGGTTGGTCGAGGGCAGCGCCTCGGTGGTTCACATCGCCGGCGTGATCAATGCGCGCGACGCCGCCGCGTTCGAGGCTGGAAACGTGGCTGGCACGCGGAACATGCTTGGGGCCGCAGGGGGGCGGCGTTTCGTCCACGTGTCGTCCCTCGCCGCCCGCGAGCCACGCCTGTCGCTCTACGGCGGGTCGAAGGCGAAGGCCGAGGATTTGGTCAAAAGCTCGGGCCTCGACTGGGCGATCGCCCGCCCGCCCGCGGTTTATGGCCCGGGCGACAAGGAAACGCTTGAGCTGTTCAGGATGGCCAGGCTTCGGCTGATGCTGCTTCCGCCGCGCGGGCGGGTATCGATGATCCACGCCGGCGATCTCGCGCGGCTGCTGCTCGCGCTCGCGGGACCGGGCCAAGCGAGCGACGCAATCTACGAGCCAGATGACGGACAGCCAAACGGCTGGAGCCACAAGGAGCTGGCGAGCGCGCTCGGTCGGGCCGTCGGCCGAAGCAATCTGGCGCTGTCGGTGCCGGCGCCGATGCTTCGCCTCGGCGCAGCGATCGACACGATGGTCCGACGCGAGCGCGCCAAGCTATCACCGGATCGAGCCGCTTACTTCAGCCACAGCAACTGGGTGGCCGACCCGAAGCTTAAGCCGCTGCCCGATTTGTGGTCGCCGGATATGCCGACCGAGCAGGGGCTGGCGCAAACCGCTCGCTGGTACGAGCAGCAAGGCTGGCTTTGAACCGCCGTTTTTGCGCCCCATTGCGTTGCGAAAGGCAGGGCCGCTGAATAGGGATCCGCCGATGAATCACCGCGATGAAACTTACGCCACGATCGTCAAGCTGATCGACTCCTTCAACAAGAAGGGGGCCGAGGTCAGCGAGGACTCGCGATTCCAGCAGGATTTCGAGTGGGACAGCCTGACGGTGATGGATTTCGTCGCCTCGGTCGAGGACGAGTTCGACATCTTGATCAGCATGAACCGAGCCGCCGAGATCGAGACCATCGGCCAGCTGGTCGAGGCGGTCGGGCAACTTCGGGACGAGCGTTGACCGACCTCTTCTCCAAGTTCGACCCGTTGATCCAGGAGCGCGAGACGCTGCTCGAGACGGGGATCACCGACCCATTCAACCTGGTGATGGAAAAGGTCGAAAGCCCGACCGTGGCAATCTGCAACGGCAAGCGCACCATCCTTCTGGGCACCTACAATTACATGGGGATGACCTTCGACCCCGACGTCATCGCCGCCGGCAAGAAGGCGCTCGACGAGTTCGGCTCGGGTACGACCGGCAGCCGCGTGCTGAACGGCACTTACGCCGGTCACCGCGCGGTCGAGGAGGCGCTGCGCGACTTCTACGCAATGGACCATGCGATGGTCTTTTCGACCGGCTACCAGGCCAACCTCGGGATCATTTCGACTATCGCCGGCAAGGACGACTACATCATCCTCGACATCGACAGCCACGCGTCGATCTATGACGGCTGCGCGCTGGGCAACGCCCAGATCGTGCCGTTCCGCCACAATGACCTGGAAGCGCTCGAGAAGCGCCTCAAACGGGTTCCGCTAGGCGCCGGAAAGCTGGTCATTCTCGAAGGCGTCTATTCGATGCTCGGCGACATCGCGCCGTTGAAGGAGATGGTCGCAATCGCCAAGGCCAATGGCGCGATGGTGCTGGTCGACGAGGCGCATTCTATGGGCTTCATCGGCGAGAACGGCCGCGGAGTCGCCGAAGCGCAAGGCGTGATCGACGACGTCGATTTCATCATCGGCACCTTTTCCAAGTCGGTCGGCACGGTCGGCGGCTTTTGCGTATCCAACCACCCGAAGTTCGAGATCCTGCGGCTGGTGTGCCGCCCCTACGTGTTCACCGCCTCGCTGCCGCCGTCGGTGGTGGCGACCGCCGCGACCTCGATCCGCAAGCTCAAGGACGCCGGCGACAAACGCGCTCACCTTTGGGAGAATTCCAAGCGCCTGCACGCCGGCTTGAGGCAGCTTGGCTTCACACTCGGTACCAGCGAGCCGCAGTCGGCGATCATCGCCGTCATCATGCCCGATCTGCAGACCGGAGCCGCGATGTGGGAGGCGCTGCTTCACGAGGGGCTGTACGTCAACCTCGCGCGCCCGCCGGCAACTCCGGCCGGGATGACCCTGCTGCGCTGCTCTTTATGCTCCGAACACAGCAGCGAGCAGGGCGGCGAAGTGCTGGAGATGTTCGACGCCGCCGGCCGCGCCACCGGCTGCATCCCCGGCTAACTGTCCTTTTTAGGCCGGCCGCGCTTGCGTGCAGCCGGGGCCTTGAGCTTGACGCCGCGGGCGCCGAGCGCTTCGCGGATCAGCACTTCGACTTGGGCATTGACGCTCCTCAGATCGGTCGCGGCGCAGCGCTCGACCGCCGCCCACAGCGCCGGGTCGACGCGTAGCGGATACGCCTGGCGCTCGCCGTACTTTGCCACGGGCTATTGGTAGAGCGTTCCGGCGTTGACCACCGGCTGGGTGTTGCGCTCCGAGCAGAGCACGACCATCAGGTTCGAGACCATCGCCGCGCGGCGCTCGTCGTCGAGCGCGACGACCTGCTTTCCCGACAGCAGCAGCTTCCGCTTCGCGTGGCAGAGCCGGATCGAGGGCTGGGACCGGGGACCGCCGCCGATCGGCCGGCTGATGGCGGGGGGGTCGGTCGTTCTGTGGCTGACGGTTGCGGCGCTCGGCCGCTGGATCGCCTATAGCTGACCGGCCGCATTCTGGTATGCGCATCCCCGAAAGAGGAGGCCGCCCAATGCGTTTCATGTTGCTGCTCCTGGGAGCCTGTCGATGACCACCGTCGCGCCCGCGCAAAAGTCCAAGACTGGCTGGAAGCTGGTGATCCACGGCGGCGCCGGAGTGATCGAGCGATCCAAAATCACGCCTGAGAAGGATGCGGAGATCCGCTCGGCGCTGCACGGCGCGCTCGATGCCGGCTCGAAAGTCCTGTCGTCCGGTGGAAGCGCGCTCGATGCGGTCGAGGCGGCGGTCAGGCTGCTTGAGGACGATGCCAATTTCAATGCCGGCCAAGGGGCCGTCTTCACCTGGGATGGGCGCAACGAGATGGACGCGTCGATCATGGACGGCCGAACTCGGGCGGCGGGAGCGGCGACTGGCGTAACCGCGACCATGAACCCGATCAGCCTGGCGCGGACGGTGATGGAAAAGAGCCCGCACGTGTTCCTCAGCGGCGAGGGAGCGGACCAATTCTCGCGCGAGCAGGGGCTGGAGCAGGCGCCGCCGGAATGGTTCGCGACGCCGTATCGCCGCCAGCAGCTCGAGGACATGAAGGCCAAGAATCTGAGCGCCCTCGACGTCGAGTTCAAATACGGGACCGTAGGCGCGGTCGCGCTCGATGCCGATGGCCATGTGGCCGCGGCGACATCGACCGGCGGAATGACCGGCAAGCGCTGGGGCCGGATCGGCGATTCGCCGGTGATCGGGGCCGGCACCTATTCCGACGACCGCGCCTGCGCGGTTTCGGCGACCGGGCACGGAGAATATTTCATTCGCGTCGGCGTCGCGCATGAGATTTGCGCGCGGATGCGGCTGGGCGGCCAAAGCGGACAGACCGCGGCCGATGGAGTCCTGCAAGAGGTGAAGGCGTTGGGCGGCGACGGCGGCGTGATCGTCGTCACTCCGAAGGGCGAGATGGTCTTCTCGTTCAACACGGCCGGAATGTACCGCGGCATGGCGAGCAGCGACGGACGGCGCGTCGGCCTCTATTCCGAAAAGGACGAGCGGTAGGGCAAAGCCTGCCGTAGCCACTCGATTTCCGTGGCGACCGCACTTCGCTCGCGCTCCAGGAAATCCTCGACCGCCCGCCGGAAGCCAGGATCGGAAATGAAATGTGCCGAGGTGGTGATGACCGGCACGTAGCCGCGCGCGACCTTGTGCTCGCCCTGCGCGCCCGCCTGCACCGATTGAAGCTTGTTCTCGATCGCCCACTCGATCGCCTGATAGTAACTGAGCTCGAAGTGGAGAAAGCGCACCTCCTCGGTCGCGCCCCAGTAGCGGCCGTAGAGCGCGTCCGGCCCAATCACGTTGAGGGCGCCGGCGATCGGGCAGTCGTCGCGGCAGGCAAGGAACAGCAGCAATTGCTCGCCCATCGTCTCGCCGATCCGGTCGAAGAAAGCGCGGGTCAGATAGGGCTGGCCCCATTTGCGGCTGCCGGTGTCCTGGTAGAAGCGCCACATCGAATCCCATTCGGCTTGGCCAATTTCCTTTCCGCTGAGCGCTCTGAACTCGAGGCCTTCGCGCGCCACCGCCCGCTCCTTGCGGATTGCCTTGCGCTTTCGGCTCGTCAGGCAGCTCAGGAAATCGTCGAAGTCGCGATAGCCGCAGTTGAGCCAATGATATTGGATCCCGTGGCGGATCGGCCAGCCGCGCGATTCGCACTCGGCAGTGCCGGACTCATCGAGGAAGGTGATGTGCGCCGACGACAGCTCGTTCTGCGTCGTCACCGCCTCGGCGGCGGCAAGAAGCTGCTGCGGGCGCAAGCCGAGTAGGCGCGGTCCTGGCACCGGCGTGAACGGAACCGCAATCTGCAGCTTGGGATAATAAGCGCCGCCCGCGCGCTCCCACGCGTCGGCCCAGCCGTGGTCGAACACATATTCGCCCTGGCTGTGGGTCTTCAGATAGGCGGGAGCCGCCGCAACGGGGCCGCCGCGCTCGTCCTCGACCAGGATCGGCGCCGGGGTCCAGCCCGTGCCGTGCCCGACACTGCCGCTTTGCTCGAGTGCGCCCAAGAATGCATGGCAGAGAAACGGGTGGGCTCCGGCGGCCCGATCCCATTCGGCGGGATCGAGGCTAGAAACGCCCGGCGCGATGCGGGCGATGCCTTGGGTTTCGCGGTCAGCCATCTTCGCTTCAACGCTTTAAAAGCAGATCGCGCTCAATCCCTTACCGCGACCACCGCATCGACCTCGACGGCCACCCCGAGCGGCAGCGATGGCGCTCCGACCGCCGCCCGCGCATGCCGGCCAGCCTCGCCGAAGACCTGCTGCATCAGCTCGCTGGCGCCGTTGCCGACCTTGGGCTGGTCGGTGAAATCGGGGGTGCAGTTGACGAACACGCCAAGCTTGACGATCCGCTCGACGCGATCGAGCGATCCCAGCGCCGCCTTGAGCTGGGCAAGGATCATCAGCCCGCAGGCGCGAGCGGCCTTCTGGCCCGCCTCGACGTCGAGACCGTCGCCGAGCTTGCCGGTGATCATCCCGCCATTCTCGCTGGAAACCTGCCCCGACACATAAGCGAAGCCGCCGGCGACAACGACGGGCACGTAGGCGGCGACCGGAGCGGCCGGCTGGGGCAAAGTGATTCCAAGTTCGGACAGGCGCTGGTCAATACTCATGGCGAGCCTCCTGACCACTCGCGCAGCGTGAATCAAGCCTCGCGCGTTACCGTGAAGCCGGCGAAGCTCTGGCTGACCGGCATCAGCTCGATGGCGTTGACGTTGAGGTGGGGCGGCAGGTTGGCGACCCACCAGATGGTCTCGGCGATATCCTCGGCCGTCATCGGGTCCGTGCCCGCGTAGAGCGCGTCCGACGCGGCCTGGTCGCCGCCGGTGCGCACCAGGGTGAACTCGGTCTCGACCATGCCCGGCTCGATCGACGTCACCCGCACCCCGGTGCCGGCAAGGTCGCAGCGAAGGTCGAGTGAAAATTGGCGGACGAAGGCCTTGCTGGCGCCGTACACCGCGCCGCCGCGATAGGGGTAGGACGCCGCGACCGAGGACAGGTTGACCACCGCTCCCTTGCGCTCGATCAGCGTCGGCAGAAGCGCCCGGGTGAGCGCGACCAGGCCGGTGATGTTGGTCTGCATCGCAGTGTCGAGGGCCGCGAAGTCGGACTCCTGAAGCGGGCTCATCGGCGGCGCGAGGCCGGCATTGTTGATCAGCAAGTCGATCCGTCCCCAATCGCCGGACAACTTCGCCGCATCGAGAAGCGAGCCGGTGTCGCGCATGTCGAGCTCGAGCGGCAGGCACTTGTCGCCCAGCTGGTCGGACAGCGCCCGCAGCCGATCGCCGCGCCGCCCGGTGGCGATCACTCGCCAGCCGGCCGCGGCGAACCGCCGTGCCGACGCCTCGCCGATTCCGGCGGTCGCTCCGGTGATGAAGACGGTCCTGGTCATTCCTGCTCCTCCAACGCCTGCCGGGCCCGCACCAACGCCTGTGGCGCACAGCCGATCTCGGACGCGACCGCAAGCAAATCGGGCTCGTGCGCTTCGAGGAATCGGAGCAAGGCCGCAAGCAGCGATGGATCGCCGGCTATGCGGCGCAGCTCGTTCGGCCCAAGCCCGCTCAGCGCGAGAAAGCGATCCGCCCGGCGCTCGTCGGTCAGGGTCGCAGCAAGCGCGGTCAGCGCCAGCGCGGCGGCGTCGGTAGGCGTTGGCGGGCGCATCGATTAAAAGCGCGCCGCGACGTGGTGATGAGGGAACGGGTTGGCCAAGATATTGATCGTCGAGGACAATGCGCTGAACATCAAGCTGTTCTGTGACCTCCTCGCTGCCCACGGCCACGATGCGCAGGCGGTCACCGACAGCCGCCTCGCGCTCGATTCAGCGCGCGCGTTCGGCCCCGATCTGGTGATCACCGACATCCAGCTGCCGCATGTCAGCGGTCTGGAGCTGATCCGGATGCTTCGTGACGATGGGCAGCTGAAGAGCGTGCCGATCATGGCGGTGACGGCTTATGCGGCGTCCGGCGACGAGGAGCCGATTCGCTCCGCCGGGGCGCAGGCCTATGTGTCCAAGCCCATTTCGGTGGCCAAGTTTGTCGCCCAGGTTGACGAGCTGCTTGGGCCCGAGCTCACGGGCGTGAAGCCGCCCGAGCAGGACGTTACTTGATCTTGGTTTCCTTGAACTCGACGTGCTTGCGCACGACCGGGTCGTACTTCTTGAAGCTGAACTTCTCGGTCTGCGTGCGAGGATTCTTCTTGGTCACGTAGAAGAAGCCGGTGTCGGCGCTGCTGACGAGCTTGATCTTGACGGTTGCCGGCTTGGCCATCGGAAGCGTTCCATGTTCGAAAAAGAGAAAGCGGCACTTTCGAGCCGCTCTTGCGGGCGGCACATGGCTGGAGGGCCGTTTTTTGTCAAGGCGAAGAGGCCGTTGACGGCCCGTTAGCCCTATTGCGCGACCTTGGCCTTGGCAGGGGAGAGCAAGCATGGCGGGCGAACATATCGAGCCTTCGCACAGCGAGATCGGCCGACGAGTCGCGCGCTCCACAGCCGCGCCGACCGCCTCTCGCCGCTCGACATCCATGCGCGGATGGACGCGATTCGTCAGGCGGCCGCGGACAACGGCCTCGACGCGCTCGAATGGCTGATGCATCGCTCTGCCCAGTTAGCGCTCCTGCCCGGGCACCGGGTGGCGACGCAATGCTGCTTTGAGCACCTCGACGAGGCATTGCAGAGCCGCTCGAGCGGCGACCGCAAGACCATCCTCGCTGCCCTCGCTCTCCGGCTGCGCTAGGCGCCCGACGAAACCAGCGGCGGCGCGCCCTCGTTAGGGGCACATGCGTGCGTTCAGTCAGCTCCTCGACGACATCGTCTACACCCGCTCGCGCAATACCAAGCTCAAGCTGATCGGCGCTTATCTGAAGGAAACGCCCGATCCCGACCGCGGCATCGCGCTGGCCGCGCTGACCGGCTCACTCAGCATTCCCGCGGTCAAAGGCGCGGCGATCCGCGCCATCGCCGAGGAACGTGTCGACCCGGTGCTGCTGCACATGAGCCGCGACTATGTCGGCGACATGGCCGAGACGGTCGCCTTGCTGTGGCCAACCGCCGCGGACGGCGAGCCGCAGCTGGACGACGGCACGATCGGCATTGC
Organism: Sphingomicrobium sp.; assembly: GCA_037721775.1. Taxonomy (GTDB): domain Bacteria; phylum Pseudomonadota; class Alphaproteobacteria; order Sphingomonadales; family Sphingomonadaceae; genus Sphingomicrobium. Next base: position 26,421 of record JBBJOG010000004.1, read on the forward strand.
CGAGGCGGTCGAGCGGCTGGCGACAGCGAGCCGGATGGACGCGCCAGGAGTACTGTCCAACATGCTCGACCATCTCGATGCGTCGGGCCGGTTCGCGTTGCTCAAGCTGGCCACCGGCAACTTGCGCATCGGCGTGTCGGCGCGGCTGGCCAAGCAGGCGCTGGCCGACGCCTTCGACCTCGACGTCGATGCCGTCGAGGAGGTGTGGCACGGGATCGATTCGCCTTATTCTGAGCTGTTCGCCTGGGGCGAGGGGCGCGGCCCGCAGCCGACGCCGCGCGACGTGCCGGTGTTCCGGCCGTTCATGCTCGCTCATCCGCTCGAGCAAACGTGCCTGTCGCTCGACGATTATGCGGCGGAGTGGAAGTGGGACGGAATCCGCGCCCAACTGGTCCGCACCGCCGGCCAGACCCGCCTCTACAGCCGAACCGGCGACGATATCTCCGGCAGTTTCCCCGACGTCGCCGCGGCGCTGGATGTCGACTGCGTCCTCGATGGAGAGTTGCTGGTGCGCGGCAGCGATCAGGGGGCCGGCGAGCATGGCGGCGCCGCGGCGAGCTTCAACGCGCTCCAGCAAAGGCTCGGCCGAAAGACCGTCAGCGCCAAGATCCAGGGCCAGTATCCCGCCTTCGTCCGGCTCTACGACATCTTGTTCGACGGCGCCGAAGACGTCCGCGCGCTGCCGTGGAGCGAGCGCCGCAAGCGCCTCGAACGCTTCGTGCCGAGGCTGGACCCGGAGCGTTTCGACCTGTCGCGGCTGATCGAGGCGGAAAGCTTCGAACAGCTGGAAGGGATGCGCGCCGGCGCTCGCGACTCGGCGATCGAGGGCATGATGCTCAAGAAGCGCGACAGCCCCTACGTCCCCGGGCGGCGCGCCGGCCTGTGGTACAAATGGAAGCGCGACCCGCTGAGCGCCGACTGCGTGCTGATGTATGCGCAGCGCGGCTCGGGCAAACGGTCGAGCTATTACAGCGATTATACGTTCGGCTGCTGGGGCGACGAGGACGAACTGTTGCCGGTCGGCAAGGCGTACTTCGGCTTCACCGACGAGGAGCTGCGCTGGCTCGACCGCTTCGTCCGCACCAAGACCATCGAACGCTTCGGGCCGGTGCGCGAGGTCGAAAAGACACTGGTGCTGGAGGTCGCCTTCGATTCGATCCACGCCAGCAGCCGCCACAAGTCGGGCCTGGCGATGCGCTTCCCGCGGATCAGCCGAATCCGCACCGACAAGCCCGCGCACGAAGCCGACCGGGTCGCAACGCTTCGGGCGATGGCCACTTGAACCGGACCCGGCGGTCGTTACGCTGCCGCCAAGGGAGATCATCATGATCAAGACATTCGTGGCCATGGCCGCATTGCTCGCGAGCACCGCCGGGGCGGCACAGACCTATGCAATCCAGACGGGACGACTGATCGTCGACGCGGCCGAACCGGCGCTTGGCCCATCGACCGTGATTGTCGAAAGGGGGCGCATTGTCCGCATCGACAGCGGCGCAACAGCGCCGGCCGGCTCCATCGTGGTCGACCAGCGTAGCCGAACATTGATGCCGGGCCTGATCGATGCCCATGTCCATCTCACCGGCGACCCGGGAACGCCTTATTGGCGCGAGGCGGTCGATTCCAGCGAGCTGGCGACCGTGACCGGCGTCAAGAACGCGCTGTTGACCGCGCGGGCCGGCTTTACCACCGTTCGCGACCTCGGCGCGCCCGGCCTTTCAAGCTTTGCTTTGCGCGACGCCATTCGTGACGGAATCGTGCCGGGGCCGCGAATCATCGCTTCGGGAGGTGCGCTGTCGATCGTGGGCGGCCATGGCGACGTCAGCGGCTTCCGGCCCGAGGTCAACGCCGCGCTCGATCCCGGCGGGACCTGCACCGGCGCCGACCAGTGCGCCCAGCGTGTTCGCGAATCGGTCAAGCGTGGATCGGACGTCATCAAAATCACCTCGACCGGTGGCGTGCTGAGCCAGCAGGGCCGCGGGCTGGAAGGCCATTTCGACCCGGCCGAGATTCGCGCGATCACCAGCACCGCCCATCGGCTCGGCCTCAAGGTGGCCGCCCACGCCCACGGCGCTCGGGGCATCGAGGAGGCGGCTCGGGCCGGAGTCGATTCGATCGATCACGGTACGTTCGCCGACGGCCCGGCGTTGCAGGCGATCAAGGCAAGCGGCGCGTGGTTCGTTCCAACCATGATGGCGTTCACTGGAGTGCGCGATCGCGTCGGCAAGAACGTCTACACCCCGGTGGTCGAAGTCAAAGCGCGCCAGGCGCTGGAACAATGGGGCCGAGCGCTGACGGCTGCCCATCGCGCCGGCGTCAGGATCGCGTTCGGCACCGACGCCGGCGTGTTCGAGCACGGACGCAACGGCGAGGAAGCCGAGCTGATGGTACGCCTCGGCGGCATGACTCCCCGGGAGGTGATGATTTCCGCCACGACCGGCGCCGCCGAGCTGCTTGGCATTGCCAACGAGACCGGCACTCTCGTTGTCGGCAAGTCTGCCGATTTGGTCGCTGTCGATGGCGACCCGCTCGCCGATCCGACGGCCGTCACCCGCGTCGGCTATGTGATGGTGCAGGGCAGGCCAATAACGATGAAATGAAAACGCCCGCCGGGCTCAATGGCCTGGCGGGCGCTTTAATCCTGCCTCTGACGGGGGTGCGTCAGGTTGCGGTCTGAAGGTTGACCGCGGCATATTTGCCGCGGCGATCGACCTCGATCTCGAACTGCAGCCGATCGCCCTCGTTGAGGCTCGACATGCCGGCGCGCTCGACGGCCGAGATGTGGACGAACGCGTCGGGCTGTCCATCGTCGCGCTGGATGAAGCCGAAGCCTTTCATCGCGTTGAAAAACTTGACCGTGCCGCTGGCTTTCTCGCCGGTCAGCTGGCGCTGCGGCCCGCCGCGGTCGCCGCCGCCGCCGCCGCCGCCTGCATCGCCGCCACCGCCGCTGCCCCGGTCGACTGCCATCGGCTCGCCTTCGATGCGGATGTTGGTCGCCGAAACCCGCCCGCCGCGGTCGACCAGCGTGAATTCGAGCGGCTGGCCGTCGGCGAGGTCGGTGAGACCCGCCTGCTCGACCGCGGAGATGTGGACGAACACGTCCTCGCCGCCGTCATCGCGGACGATGAAGCCAAAGCCCTTTGCCGGATTGAAGAATTTGACGACGCCCTTGCCTTCGCCGACGACCTGCGGGGGCATCCCGCGGGCACCGCCGCCGCCGGCACCGCCACCGCCGGCGAAGCCGCCGCGGTCGCCGCCGCCGCCGCCGCCAAAGCGGTCACCGCCGCCTCCGCCGTACGGCGGCCGCTGGCCGAATCCACCGCTTCCGCGGTCGGCAAACCCGCCGCGATCGGTAGAACTGCTCTCTTCGAAAAACCCGTCGCGCTTATCCCTGCCGCGACCGCCACGATCGCCTTTGCGCCCTCTGTCGAAACCCATGCCCGTCAACATTCCCTGTCGCGCCCAACTCACAATAACCAGCGCGCTGGGCAGCAGGCGCAACTGGTCCTCGGCGCGTTTTGCTCACGCACCATTCACCGCCCTACAGGAAAAAAGCGAGGCGCTCTAGTGATTCCATGGCGCTCTGGCTGCTATGGCCTGCGCAACGACGACAACAGCGACATGCCGGCAAGTAGCGGGCGGCGAACAAGGTGAGCGAATGAGCATCCATTTCCACGAGGAGGATTTGCCGGACGGCGTGAGCTTCGACGGCGACATTGCCGTCGATACCGAGGCGATGGGCCTGATGCCCGGACGCGACCGGCTGTGCCTGGTCCAGCTGTCGGATGGCAAGGGCGACGAGCATCTCGTCCGCTTTGGCCCCGACAGCGACTATTCGGCGCCGCGGCTCAAGGCTCTGCTCACCGACCCCGAACGGCTCAAGCTTTACCATTTCGCGCGGTTCGACATCGGCATCATGGCCGAATATCTCGAGATCATCGCCGCCCCGCTATATTGCACGCGCACCGCCTCGCGGCTGGTGCGCACCTACACCGATCGCCACGGGCTAAAGGATTTGGTCAAGGAGCTGCTCGGCCACGAAATTTCCAAGCAGCAGCAGACCAGCGACTGGGGAGCGCCCGAAATCAGCGACGCCCAGCGCGATTATGCCGCCAGCGACGTCCGCTTCCTCCACGCGCTCAAGGAGAAGCTCGACCAGCGGCTGGAGCGCGAGAACCGGGTCGAACTCGCCCAGGGCTGCTTCGATTTCCTTCCGCATCGCGCGCTGCTCGACATTGCCGGGTGGCCCGACCAGGACATTTTTGCGCACGACGGCTGATATGTCGCAGGCAGCCACCAGTCAGCGCGCAAGCAAGCAGCGCTGGGCAGTGCCGGGGAGTCGGCACGACAAGGTCGTGCGCTTTGCGAAAGTGGCGTTGCCGTCCGCCGTCGGCGTGCTGATCGCGGTCCTCGCCGTCGCGCCGCTGGAAAAGGATGGCGAGGTCAGCTTCATCCTCGACAAGAACAAGGTCGACAACGCGCCCGAGCGGATGCGGGTCGACGTCGCCCAATATCGGGGCGAGGACAACCAGGGACGACCGTTTTCGATCGTCGCCCGCTCGGCCGTGCAGCGCAGCTCCGACGTCCCGATCGTCGATATTTCGGGGATGATGGCGAGGCTCGCTTTGAGCGGCGGCCCGGTGGCGATCGTCGCCAACCAGGCGCGCTACGACCTCGACCGCCAGCAGGCCGCGATCATCGGCCCGGTGCGGGTCACGGGACCCGACGGCTACCGGCTAGCGACCAGCGACGTGACCGTCGATTTGAAGCGGCGGAGCGTCACCGGATCGGGCAATGTGCGGGGCGAAATGCGCCTCGGCCAGTTCAGCGCCGGACGGCTGACCGCCGATTTGGGTGAGCGAACCGTGACCCTCGACCAGGGCGCTCGCTTGAAAATCGTGCAGGGCGCGGTCAGATGATGCCGATGGTCCGCAAATTCCTCATCGCCGCAACCGCAGCGACCGCCGCGATCGGCGCGATTGCGCATGCGCAGGAGCCGGTTTCGGCGCTCAAGGGCCACAACAGCAACGCGCCGGTCGACGTCGCCGCCGACCGCATCGAAGTGCAGGACCGCGCCGACCGGGCGATCTTCGCCGGCAATGTCCGGGTTCGGCAGGCTTCGCTGGAGCTCGACACCTCGCGGCTGACCGTCGCTTATTCGAGCGCCGGCGGGATCCAGATCAGGCGGCTCGACGCCAGCGGCGGAGTCACCGTTCGAAGCCCATCCGAGACGGCGCGCGGCGATTTCGGAATCTACGACCTCGACCGCAAGCTGATCACCCTGATCGGCGGAGTCCAGCTCAGCCGCGGCGGGTCGCAAATCAACGGCGCGCGGCTGGTGATCGACCTTGAGACCGGCCGGGCGGTGGTGGACGGCGGGCCGGCCGGGGTGGGGCAAAGCGGCGGGCGCGTGACCGGGCGCTTCACGGTCCCCCAACGCGGCAACCGCTAGGTGAACGAGGCCTCGACCATCGACCGGCCCGCGCCCCGGCCGGCCGCCGCGACGGCGGCCGGCCTCGACGTCCGCTCGATCGCCAAATCCTATGACCGCCGGTCGGTGCTTCACGACGTCTCGCTGTCGGTGCGCCGCGGCGAGGTGGTCGGGCTGCTCGGCCCCAATGGCGCGGGCAAGACGACCTGCTTCTATTCGGTGATGGGACTGGTCAAGCCGGACGCCGGTCGGATCTTTCTCGACGGCGAGGACATAACCGAGCTGCCGATGTACCGCCGCGCCGTCCTTGGCCTCGGCTATTTGCCGCAGGAAACCTCGATCTTCCGCGGCCTGAGCGTCGAGCAGAATATCCGGGCGGTCCTCGAGGTGTCCGAGCATAATCGCCACGCGCGCGGAGAGCGGCTCGAGCGGCTGCTAGGCGAGTTCGGGCTGACCGCCCTTCGCGAATCGCCGGCAATGGCATTGTCGGGCGGCGAACGGCGTCGCTGCGAGATCGCCCGGGCGCTCGCCGCCGACCCGTCGATCATGCTGCTCGACGAGCCGTTCGCGGGGATCGACCCGATCTCCATCTCCGACATCCGCGAGCTGGTGCGCGAATTGAAGCAGCGCGACATCGGCGTGTTGATCACCGACCATAACGTCCGCGAGACGCTCGACATCGTCGATCGCGCCTGCATCATCTACGATGGCCAGGTGCTCTTCCAGGGCACGCCGGAGGCGCTCGTCGCGGACGCCGAGGTCCGGCGCCTTTACCTCGGCGAGAGCTTCGCCCTGTAACACGAGGATTTCGAGTGACGCTCGGCCCGAGCATCCAACTCCGCCTATCCCAGCAGCTGGTGATGACGCCGCAGCTGACGCAGGCGATCAAGCTGCTGACGCTGAGCAATCTCGAGCTGGAAGCGGTGATCGCCGCGGAGATCGCCGACAACCCCTTGCTTGAACTGGGCGAGAGCGAAGACGATTCGGGCGCCGACGCCGAGGAAACGCAGGCCGAGTCCCCGCCGTCCACCGACGCGATCGGGCGCGGAGAGGACGACCGCCCGCTCGACTTCGACTTTGACGCGGCGGCGCTCGAGACCGACAGCTTTGCCGACGTGTTGGTTGCGTCGAGCGAGGGCGAGGGTTTCGACTTCGACCGGCTGGAGGCATGCGAAACCTCGCTGTGCGAGCATTTGCTGACGCAGCTGCACGGGTCTTCCGGGCAGGTTGCGGCGCTCGCCGCGATCATCATCCAGCAGCTCGACGAGAACGGCTATATGACGGCGCCACTGGCGGCGATTGCCGCGGATGCCGGTTCCACCATTGCCGAAGCAGAGCGGGCGCTGGCGCTGGTCCAGGGCCTCGACCCGCCTGGGGTCGGCGCCCGCGGCCTTGCCGAATGCCTGGCGCTGCAGGCGAAAGCGGCCGACCGCTACGACCCGGCGATGGCGCGGATGATCGACAACCTCGAGCTTCTGGCGCGCGGCCGAATGGGCGACCTCAAGCGGATCTGCGGGGTCGATGACGAGGACCTCGCCGACATGGTCCGTGAGCTTCGGGCCTACGACCCCAAGCCCGGATCGAGCTTTTCGAGCGAAGCAGCCGAGGCCATCGCCCCCGATGTCTTCGTCCGTCGCACCAGGACCGGCTTTGCGGTCGAACTGAACGGGGCGGCCCTCCCGCGGCTGCTGGTCAACCGCCGCTATTATCAGGAGCTGCGCACCGGCCCGCAGGATAAAAAGTCAAAGGCCTGGCTGAGCGAATGCCTGGCCAGCGCCAACTGGCTGGTCCGGGCGCTCGACCAGCGGGCGCGGACCATCGTCAAGGTGGTATCCGAGATCGTAAAGACGCAGCAGGGCTTCTTCGAGCGCGGTGTGTCGGAAATGAAGCCGCTGACGCTTCGGGAAATCGCCGACACCATCGAAATGCACGAATCGACGGTCAGCCGGGTGACGTCGAACAAATATCTGCTGTGCGACCGCGGCCTGTACGAGCTCAAATATTTCTTCGGCTCTGGCGTCGCGTCGGCCGGGGGCGACGGCGCTGCCGCCGAAGCGGTCAAGGCGGGGATCCGCGAGATCATCGATGCCGAAACCGAGATTCTAAGCGACGACGCGATCGCCGCCTTGCTCAAGCGAAAGGGCTTCGACTGCGCGCGCCGTACGGTAGTCAAATATCGCGAGGCGATGGGGATCGGCTCATCGGTGCAGCGGAGACGCCAGCGCAAGATCGCCGGCGGCTAAACCTCGACCTTCGCCCAGATCGGCAAATGATCGGACGCTTTGCGGGCGGCATCGCTCATATGCACTCCCGCGGCTTTGATCGTGACGCCCGAATTGCAGATGATCCGGTCGAGCGCCGCCATCGGGTGGCGCGCATGGAAGCTCGGCCCGGTTTCGGCGATGCAGAAGCCCGGCGGCAAATCGGAAAGGCAGCCGGCGGCCACCCGCCATTCGTTGGTGTCGCCCATCAGCACCGTCGGCATCACCTGCGGCCGGTCGGCGATGGCATCGAGGATCGCGCGCATTTGCCGCCGCCGCCACAGCCCCGACAAATCGAGGTGCATGCCGATCACGCGCAGCGGCCGGTCGCCGGGAAGCAGCAGCTCTGCCATCACCGCGCCGCGCGGCTCGAGCGTCGGCAGCTCGAGCGCCGAGCAGTCGAGGATTCCGACGTCGTGCTTCACCAGCAGCGCGTTGCCGTGCCAGCCGATATTGCGGGTGTTCACGTTGAGCACCCGCTCCGCGTGCTGGCGTGCTTTTTCCATCGGCCGCTTGCGGCGCACCCCGAACGCAACCGGCTTGTAGAGCCCGTGGTCGTCGATCAGCTCGTGCGGCACTGCCGACGACCGCCCGCCGAAGCGCTTGTCCGCCTCCTGCAGGGCGACGATGTCGGCATCGATTTCCCTAAGCACTTCGAGCACCCGAGCAGGATTGCGCCGCCGGTCGGTGCCGATCGCCTTGCGCATGTTGTAGCTCGCAATGGTGATCGTCGGCGCGGCCATCGCCGCATCAAGCATCCGCGGAGCCCGCCGGTTCCGGCTCGACGATCCGGGTCGGGGTCCATCGCTGCCGCCGCCGCTCCAGCCGGTCGCCCGCGTCCTCGGCGTGATAGACCATCGGCTCGGGCACGAGCTCGGGGTGCGGATCGTCGAAGCAGTTGAGGTTGAGGGTCGAGTAGCACTCGCTGCCCTCCCCCATCCCCGCAGCGACGAAGGTGCCGCAGGCCGGGCAGATCAGGAAGTCGGTGACGCAAAGGCCGAAGCGGTAGCGGGTCAGCGCCGCGCGCGAGACGATCTCGATCGATCCTTTCGGATCGCTGACGTTGCGCGACCCGTGCTTGCGGCAAAAGCTGCACTGGCACTCGCGGACGTTGAGCGGCGTGGCGCTTTCGTATCGGAAGCTGACCGAGCCGCAGTGGCAGGAGCCGGCGTGGACCGTCACCCTAAACGTCCAGATTGGCGACGCTCAGCGCATTTTGCTGGATGAACTCGCGGCGCGGTTCGACCACGTCACCCATCAGCCGGGTGAAGATTTCGTCGGCGACATCGGCCTGCGCGACCTCGACCCGAAGCAGCGAGCGGTTGGCCGGGTCGAGCGTCGTTTCCCACAATTGCTCGGCGTTCATTTCGCCAAGGCCCTTGTAGCGCTGGATCGACAGGCCCTTGCGGCCGGCGGCGAGCACCGCGTCGAGAAGCTCCGACGGTCGGGTGACCGGCACCGGCTTGCCCTTGGTCTCGGCTTCGGTCGGCTGCTCGTCGGCCTCCACGCCTTCAATCGGTTCCGGAACCTGCTCCTCGGTGATCGCGCCCTTCTTCAGCGCCTTTAGCGACGAGGGGCTGGAGTAAACCGATATCTCCTCGGCGGCGAGCGAGTGGAGCTTGCGCGCTTCGGCCGAGGTCAGAAACTTGTCCTCGATCACGTAAGCGTCGGTGACCCCGCGCCACAACCGCTTGATCAGATAGCCGCCCTCGGCGCCGATCTCGCCCGTCCAGCGGGCTTCCTCGTCGCCGCGGCCGAGCCAGTCGGCAACCTTGTCGACGGCCTTCTGGCGGCCGGCCTTGTCGAGATTGGGCTTGAGCGCGCCGTTGAGCGCAAGCCCTTCGAGCAGCGCCGAATTATATTTCTTGGGAGCGTAGCGCATCAGCGTTCGCACCCGCCGCCCATGGTCGACCAGCGATTTCAAGTCGGCGCCGCTGCGCGGCCCCTCGGCGGTGTCGAGCACCAGCCCGTCGAGCCCCGCATCGACCAGATAATCGTCGAGCGCCGCGTCGTCCTTGAGGTAAACCTCCGACCGGCCGCGGGCGACCTTGTACAGCGGCGGCTGCGCGATCAGCAGGTGGCCCGCATCGATCAGCTCCGGCATCTGCCGGTAGAAGAAGGTCAGCAGCAAGGTTCGGATGTGGGCGCCGTCGACGTCGGCGTCGGTCATGATCACGATCTTGTGATAGCGCAGCTTGCTGAGGTCGAACTCTTCGCGGCCGATACCGCAGCCCAGCGCCTGGATGATGGTGCCGATCTCCCGGCTCGACAGCATCCGGTCGAAGCGCGCGCGCTCGACGTTGAGCAATTTGCCGCGCAGCGGAAGGATCGCCTGGTTCTGGCGATTGCGCCCCTGCTTGGCCGACCCGCCGGCGCTGTCGCCCTCGACCAGGAACAGCTCGGACAATGCCGGGTCGCGCTCCTGGCAGTCGGCGAGCTTGCCGGGCAGCGAGGCAATATCCATCACGCCCTTGCGCCGGGTCAGCTCGCGAGCTTTCTTGGCCGCTTCGCGCGCGGCGGCGGCGTCGATCGTCTTCTGGATGATGGCGCGGGCGTTGGCCGGATTCTCCTCCAGCCATTCGCTAATCTTGTCGCTCATCAGCGCTTCGAGCGGCTGGCGAACCTCCGAGCTGACCAATTTGTCCTTTGTCTGGCTCGAAAACTTGGGGTCCGCCAGCTTGACCGAGACGATTGCGGTCAGACCCTCACGCATGTCGTCGCCGGTCAGCGTGACCTTTTCCTTTTTCAGCATTCCGGACTTGTCGGCATAATTGTTGATCGTTCGCGTCAGCGCCGCCCGGAAGGCCGCCATGTGGGTTCCGCCGTCGCGCTGCGGGATATTGTTGGTGAACGGCAGGACGTTCTCATAATAGCTGTCGTTCCATTCCAAAGCGACGTCGATGCCGATGCCGTCGCGGACCGCGGAAATGGTGATCGGCTCGGGGAACAATGGAGTCTTGGCGCGGTCGAGATATTTGACGAAGGCGCCGATTCCGCCTTCGTAATAAAGCTCGCGTTCGACCCTCTCTTCGTGGCGGGCGTCGGCCAGCAGCAGCCGGACTCCCGAGTTGAGGAATGCAAGCTCGCGGTAGCGGTGCTCGAGGTGGTCGAAATCGAATTCGATAATCTTGAAGGTCCTGGGCGACGGCAGAAAGGTGACTCGGGTGCCTTTCTTGCCCTCGGGCGCGGGGCCGATCACCTTCAAGGGGGCAACGACGTCGCCATGAGCGAAGCGCATGTAATGCTCCTCGCCGTCGCGCCAGATCGTCAGGTCGAGGAATTCCGACAGGGCGTTGACGACGCTGACGCCGACTCCGTGGAGTCCGCCGGAGACCTTGTAGGCATTGTCGTCGGACGTATTCTCGAACTTACCGCCGGCGTGCAGCTGGGTCATGATGACCTCGGCCGCCGACACCCCTTCCTCGGAATGGATTCCGGTCGGAATCCCGCGGCCATTGTCCTCGACGGTCACCGATCCGTCGGCGTTGAGCTGGATCAGGATCCGGTCGCAGTGGCCCGCCAGCGCTTCGTCGATCGCATTGTCGCTGACCTCGAACACCATGTGGTGGAGGCCCGATCCGTCATCGGTGTCGCCGATGTACATGCCGGGGCGCTTGCGCACCGCGTCGAGGCCCTTGAGCACCTTGATGCTCTCGGCGCCATATTCGTTCTGATTGGGGTCTTCTGCCATGGGCCAGATATAGAGAGTCCGGCAGCGAAGTCACGCGCGCGAGCGCGCACGCATACGCGCATGAGCAAGGGGATTCGGGAAGATCGGCGGAGGCCCGAAAGCACCCCGCCGGCCTAGTCGGATCCTACCTCGAGTATCCGCCACCGGCGCGGCGCGCGCCGCCCGGGCGCCGGCGCCGCTGGCCCTGGCCTTCTGGCCGGGGCCCCTGACCGCGATGGGCAGGATTCTGGTTGGGGCGGTGCGAGCGCGTATTGCGCCGCTCTTCGCGAGCCGGCTCGGCCGGCTTGAGCCGCTTAATCGCCGCGACCGCCTGGGCAAAACCCTCGGGAAGCGGGGTGACGTCGATCTTCTGGCGCACAAGCCGCTCGATGTCCCGCAGATTGCCGCGCTCGTCGGGCGAGCAGAAAGCGACCGCGGTTCCGTCCGCGCCCGCGCGAGCGGTCCGGCCGATGCGGTGGACGTATTGCTCAGGCACATCCGGCAGGTCGAAGTTGATCACGTGGCTGACGCCCGGGATATCAATCCCGCGAGCGGCGATGTCGGTAGCGATCAGGACGGTCACCGCGCCCGAACGGAAGTCGGCGAGGGCGCGCTCGCGCTGCGGCTGGCTCTTGTTGCCGTGGATCGCCGCAGCCGAAATTCCGGCAGCTCCGAGCTGGCGGACGACCTTGTCGGCGCCATGCTTGGTGCGGCTGAACACCAGGCAGCGCTCGGTCTCCTGCGATTGCAGAAACAACGTCAGCAAAGCCGTCTTCTCCGCCTGATTCACGAAGGTGACGTTCTGCTCGACCCGGTCGACCGTGCTCGCCACCGGAGTGACGGCAACTTCGGCCGGGTTGGTCAAATAGCGGTCGGCAAGTTCCTTGATCGCCTTCGGCATGGTCGCCGAGAAGAACAGGGTCTGCCGCTTGGCCGGGATCAGGCTGACGATGCGCCTGAGCGCATGGATGAATCCGAGGTCGAGCATCTGGTCGGCTTCGTCGAGCACCAGGATTTCGAGCTCGCGAAGGCTGAGCACGCGCTGGTCGATGAGGTCGAGCAGCCGCCCTGGCGTGGCCACCAGCACGTCGAGGCCGCGCAAAACGGTGCGCACGCTCTTGCCGTTGGGAACGCCGCCAAAGACGACTCCGACCGACAGGTTCATGAAGCGGCCGTAGGTTTCGGCGCTGGCCGCGATCTGCGAGGCGAGCTCGCGGGTCGGCGCAAGCACCAGCATCCGCGCATTGCCCGGGCGCGGCCGGATGTTAGCCGCAGCAAGCCGCTGCAGCGAAGGCAGCATGAAGGCCGCGGTCTTGCCGGTACCGGTCTGGGCGATGCCCAGCAGGTCGCGGCCGGTCAGGACCGTCGGAATGGCTTGAAGCTGGATGGGGGTCGCTTGCGAATAATTGTTCGCGGCGAGCGCATCGAGCAGGGGCTTCGAAAGCCCCAAAGAGATGAATGACATTGTGTTGTGTATTCCAGATTTGCGCGCGCGGCCAGCGCCATTGAGGCGGGCCGCGAACGGGGTCAAAAGAGCGCCCCGCGTGAATAGGAGAGCAGAAAACGAGGCGCGGGCCGACCCCAACTGGATCGGGGGCGATCACGCCGCTTGTAAAAAGCGCCTCGTGCTGCAGTGCAATATAGAGAAAAAGTGAAGAAAGTCCAGCGCGGCTCGCCTTGCTAGGCGCGTGACCCGCTGAACCAGAACCCTCGCGCCCTTGGCGAGCAACGGGAATAAGCTGAGCAAAAGCAACGTCACGACGAGATTGGCCGAGACAATATCGCTCGCGCTGTCGATCGTCACGAGCTGCGTTCCGGCGGTCACGTAAATGAACGTCGCCGGAAGGAGGCCTGCGACAGTCAATGCAATATAGGTTCGAGGCCGGATCGCGGTCAGTCCCATCGCCAGGTTGACCAGCCAGTACGGGATCACCGGGTTGAGCCGCAGCGTAAGCAGGTAAAGACCGCCATGCGCTTCGATTCCGCGGTCGATCGCTTGGATGCGGCGGGCGAACTACCCCTTCACCCAGTCACGCAGCAGGTAGCGGGAATCGAAGAAGGCGATGGTCGAGCCGATCGACGAGGCGATCAGAACGATCAAAAGACCTGGCCAGAAGCCAAACAGCGCGCCGCCGGAGACGCCCAGGACCGGAGCGGCGGGAAAGCAGGCCGCGGTCGCAACGACGCAACACAGGAAGAAGCCGGCGGTGCACAGGACCGGCCGCGCCTCGATCAGCTGTGCCAGCCAAAAGCGGCTTTCCTAGAGCTTCTCGATCGACAGCCAATCCCCCACCGGCGAGAGCAGGCACGCCGCGATCACGCTGAGGATGACAGCGGCGAAGATGAGTGCCCCAAGACTGCGCCGATCCACTTCGCTGCTTCCCCTTTTGCGGTCGCTTCCGCAGGGAGAACCGAGCAAGGCATGTGCCAGCGCAGGAAAAATCGCCGAATTCCGGCGTTAGGACGGTGACAGCACGGCATCGCCCGGTGGAGCGACTTGTGCAGGTCCGGCAACTTTCACCAACCTTTGGCGCTAGATGGGCATGATCCGGCCGTCCTGGACGTGGAAGCGCGACGCCTCGCCGATGCCGTCGAACAAAGCCGCCTCGGTCGCTGACATCCACACCTGCCCGCGCCCTTCCAGGCGGGCGAACAGCGCCGAGCGGCGCTCAGGATCGAGGTGCGCGGCGACCTCGTCGAGAAGCAGGATCGGTGCCGCGCCGCGGCGCGCCGCGATCAGCTCGGCATGGGCCAGCACCAGCCCGAGCAGCAGCGCCTTCTGCTCGCCGGTCGAGCAACGCGACGCCGGCATGCTTTTGCTCCGATGGGTGACGGCGAGATCCTGCCGATTGGGCCCGCTGAGCGTGCGTCCTGCTGCGGCGTCGCGGCCGCGTGACTCCGCAAGCTCGACAGCGAGGTCGCGTGCTATCCAGCCATCGAGGGCGATCGAGGCGCGAGCAAAGGCGTCGTCCGGCGCATCGGCGAGACGCTCCTCCAGAGCAGCGACGGTGCGCGACCGAGCGCCCGCCACTTCGGCCCCATGCTCCGTCATCTGGGCTTCGAGCGCGGTCAGCCATGAGCCATCGGCGCTTTCGACCTCGGCGAGTAGCTTGTTCCTCGCCCGCATCGCCGCTTCGAAGCGCGACGAGTGATGCGCGTGCGAAGGCTCGAGCGCCAGCACCAGCCGGTCGAGGAAGCGGCGGCGCTCGCCGGCTGTACCGAAGAAGAGCCGGTCCATCGCCGGGGTCAGCCACAGCACCGAAAGCCATTCCGACAGCGAGTTCACTGCCGCCGAAGCGCCGTTGACCCGCACCTGACGCCGCTCGGGAGCGGTCGCCAGGGTCCCGGTGCCGATCTGAATGCCCCCCCTCCCGCTGGCGGGAGGGGGCTGGGGGGAGGGCATGTCAGATATTGAGGCGGACTCCGACAGGCCCACCCCCTGCCCCTCCCGCGAGCGGGAGGGGAGAAGTTCCGCCGCGACAGCGAAGCCGCCGGGGCCGCCCTCGCGCGCGATTTCGGTCAGCGGCGCCCCGCGCAGCCCGCGCCCCGGCGTCAGCAGCGACACCGCCTCGAGAACATTGGTCTTGCCCGCCCCATTCTCCCCGAACAGCAGAACAAAACCAGGCCCCGGCTCGATCGCGGCCGTCGCGTAGGAGCGGAAATCGGTGAGCGCGAGGCGGGTGACGGCGGGCATTTACGAGCACAAGTAGCACTTCGGCCCGAAGCTCACACCCGCATCGGCATCAGCACGTAGAGCGCGTTGGACTGGTCGTTATCGCGAAGCAGCGTCGGGGCGGCCGCGTCGGCGAGATGCACTTCCACCGTATCGCCGTCGATCTCGCCGAGGATGTCGAGTAAATAGCGGGCGTTGAAGCCGATCTCGATCGTCTCGGAGCCATAATCGGCCGGCAGCTCCTCGGTGGCGGTGCCGCTTTCGGGCGAAGTGACCGACAGCGTCACCTTGTCGCGATCGACGCTCATCTTCACCGCGCGCGTCTTTTCGCTGGCGATCGTCGAGACCCGGTCGACGCCGGCGGAGAAGGTCTTGGTGTCGAGCTTCAGCAGCTTGTCGTTGCCGGTTGGGATCACCCGGTTGTAGTCGGGGAAGGTGCCGTCGATCAGCTTGCTGGTCAGCACCGCGCTGCCCAGCCCGAAGCGGACCTTGGTCGCCGACATCGAGATTTCGACACTGCCCTCGACCTCTTCGAGCAGCTTGCGCAGCTCGGCCACGCATTTGCGGGGAATGATGACGTCCGGCATGCCGTCGGCGCCGTCGGGCTTGGGAAGGACCACGCGGGCTAGGCGGTGCCCGTCGGTCGCCGCCGCCTTCAGCTGGTCGTCGGCGAGGTGGAGGAAGATTCCCATCAGATAATAGCGAGTTTCTTCGCTGGAGATGGCGAAGCGGGTCTTGTCGATGATCTGGCGAAGGGTCGCCGCCGGAAGCTCGAACCGCGTCGGCAACTCGCCTTCGGCAATCACCGGGAAATCGTCGCGCGGAAGCGTCGACAGGTTGAACCGGGCGCGGCCGGCGTTGACCTGCATCTTGCCCTCCGCGGCATTGATCTCGACCTGGCTTCCGTCGGGCAGCTTGCGGACGATATCGAACAAAGTGTGGGCCGAAACGGTGGTTGCCCCGGCCTGGGTGACCGTTGCCGAAACGCTTTCGTCGACCTGCAGGTCGAGGTCGGTCGCCATCAGCCGGATGCTATTGTCGTCGCGCGCCTCGATCAGCACGTTCGACAGGATCGGAATCGTATTGCGGCGCTCCACGACCGATTGGACGTGGCCGAGGCTCTTCAAGAGTGTCGCCCGTTCAATCGTCGCCTTCATTGCGCGCTCTGCCCCCGCTTAAGACCTGTCGGCCTGTTTATAGCGGCGCTTTGCGCCTGTGCCAGTGGCTGAATGCGCGCAAGTAAGCTCGATCGGATCGGCGCCGGCGACCTATTCCGGAGCGGCGGCTCCGGCGGCCTGCGGCATCAGCACGGCGCTGACGCGGTGGACGACACCGTTGCTATACTGCTCGTCGGCCTTGCTGACTGTGGCCTTGCCGCCGGCGCCATCTGTGAGGACGATGGAGTCGCCTTCGCGGGTGGCGGTCAATGTGCCGCCCCCCATGGTGGCCATCGCCGCCTTGCCGTTACCGTTGTCGATGGCCTTGCTGATGTCCTCGGCGAGGATCGTGCCCGGCAGTATGTGGTTGGTGAGGACTCCGGTCAGCCGCGCGCGATTGTCGGATTCGCCGCCGCCCTCGAGGCTAGTGAGCGCCTGGTCGTCGGGAATGAAGACGGTGTAAGGTCCGGGGCCGGCAAGCGTGGCGTCGAGCCCGACCGACTTGGCAGCCTGGAAAAAGCCGCCATTCTGGTCGATGCCGGCGGCGATCGTCTTGTTGCCCGCGGCATCTTGCGCGGAATCGGGCTGAGTCGAAGCGGCGCCATTATCGGCCCCGCCGGCGCCCTGGTCACAGGCGGCCAGTCCCAGCATCGCACATACGCCCAGTGGAAGCGCTTGCTTCAACATTCCCCATCTCCCTGTAGCTTAAATAAAGATACGGCCCCGCAACGCTTGCGGGGCCGTTCTCGATCCATCGGCGCTTTAGGTCAGTGCTGAAATCAGCGCCGTTACCAGGCGAGTCGTCGGGTCGACCTGGTAAATGTTGCCGTTCGAGTAGCGATACATGTTGTCCGGAGTGTCGTAATATTGGCTCCGGTACTGCATCGGCACATTGTAGGTCTGATAGCCCATCGGCATCTGCTGCCCGACCGTCATTCCGCCCGTCATCAGCAGGGCTGCGACCGAATCGATCAACCCGCTGCCGGCATCGACCCGATAAATCGAACCCGGGGCATAACGATAATAATGATCGTCATTGTCCTGGTAGAACGAGCGATACTGGCTCGGCAAATTGTACGCCGAATAGCTGGCCGGCATCATCTGCCCGTAGCCGTTGCCGCTGGCGAGCAACGGCATGTAGTCCGTCACCAGCCCGTTGTTGCGGCCGACCTGGTACACGTAGCCATCGCCGTAACGATAATAATGATCCGACGTGTCCTGGTAGAACGGCTGGTAGGCCGACGGCACCTGATAGTTCGAATAAGCCGACGGGAACGACTGGCCGATCGGAACACCGAGGCCGAACAGCGGCAGCAGCGAGCTAATCAGCGAACTCTGGCGGTCGACCTGATACATATAGCCGTTGCCGTAACGATAATAATAATCGTCATTGTCCCGATAGACGGTGCGCAGCCGAACCGGCAGCTCCCTCAGGTTCGAAACCCGATTGACCGTGTTGAACGACTGGCCGACGAATTTCCTGGCCTGGCCCGGGGGCATGCAGGCAACGAGCTTCTTCGCCAGCCCTGGAGGGCAAGCGCCCGTTCCGTAGCCGAGTGCAGCGCGCTGAAAATTGCGCGTTGTCTGCCGGTCGAACCTGCGCTCCGCAGTCGCGAAGCGGCGATCGTCGCGCACCTCGCGGCGATTCTCGACCCGGCCCATGCGGTCATCGCGGACAACCCGAACGACCCGCCGGTTATCGCGGCGGTCGTCACGAGCAACCTGAACCGCCTGCCGATTGTCGCGGCGGTCATCGCGGACCACCCGTACCGCCTGGCGGTCGTCGCGGCGATCATCACGCGCGACTTGAACGGCCTGCCGGTTATCGCGACGCGGAGCGGCCTTGGTCACGCGCGTTTCCGCACGACGGTCCTTGGAGGCACGCGCAACGCGCGCTTCACTGCGCTTGGCAGTGGCCCTGGTCCTGGCTTCACCGCGCTTGGCAGTCGCCTTGGTCCTGGCGGACTGACGGTCGCCGCGCTCCGCTTTGGCGGAGCGGTCGTTATTGCCCTGAGGGGCAGCTGTCGCCGCTGAGGCGATCGCCAGTGCGGCGGCGCCCGTGAGCAGCATGAACCTAGTCATCGGAAAATCTCCTTCAGCATATCAACGAAGGGTTGGGGACCACCGTTCCAGCAGCCCGTCGGAACTCAGCTACGATTGGGCGCGTCAAGGTGAACGAGCTCTGTCGAGGTCGTTCAGATTGCTAGGGATTTCGTATCACGGCTAAGGCGCAGGGCAGCCAGCCCGCACAACAGCGCGGCGAGAAAGTAGAAACCGAGCCCGAACAGTAGCGCCGTTCGCAATGCCTCGGCGCCGTAGGTCGGCTGCAGATAGTCCGAGAGGAAGCCGAAGATAAACGTCCCGAAGCCGATTCCGATGAGGTTGTTGATCAGCAGGAAACACGCCGAGGCGGTCGCTCGAACCGGTGGCGCCACGAGTTGCTGGACCGCATTCACGATCGGCCCGAGCCAGGTGAGCGAAAGAGCGTAGGGAATAGTGAAAAGCACCCAGCCGACGGACAGCGACGGGGAATAAAGCGCGGCTGCGAACAAGGGCGCGCTAAGCAGGAAGGCGACGCCGGGCACCGCTGCGAATGCGCCGACGCGCGAAGCCCCTAGCCGGTCGGCGAACCAGGCGCCGCCATAGATGCCGATCGAGCCGCCAACCAGCACGATCGATCCGAAATAGGCACCGATGTCGGTGAGCGAAAGGCCGAGCGTCGCGTTGAGGAAGCGCGGAAGCCAGAAGGCGAACCCGTAACCGCAGATCGAGGCGCTTGCAGCGCCAAAGGCGAGCAGCCAGAAGCTCGGCTTGCGAGCCAACAGCGCGAGCGTCGCCAGGAAAGGCGGAGCATCCGCCGCTAGCGGGACCGCCTGCGCCGTATCCGGCCGCTCGCGAACCAACGCATAGATCAGCATTGCCACCGGCAGTCCGCCGAGGCCGATGACGATGAAGGCGAGGCGCCAGTCGAACGTCTGCGCCAGCCAGGCGCCGAAGAACAGGCCAAGTGCCGAGCCGATGGGAATTCCGAGCGAGAAGATCGCCAGGGCCCGGGCCCGCCGCTGCGGCGGGACGTGCTCGGCAATCAGCGCGTAGCTCGGCGCCACCCCGCCCGCTTCGCCGACTCCGACGCCCATGCGGGCGAGGAACAGTGTGAGGAAGTTGGTCGCGAGCCCGCACAGCGCGGTGAACGCGCTCCACACGAACACTGCCCCGGCGACCACCCGCGACCGGCCGGTGCGGTCGGCATAGCGCGCGATCGGGATTGCCAGCGTCGAATAGACCGAGGCAAAGGCGATCCCGCCGAGCAGGCCAAGCTGCGTGTCGCTCAGCCCGAGGTCGGCCTTGATCGGGATGGCGAGGATGCTGACGATCTGCCGGTCGAGAAAATTGAAGATGTAGGCGAGCAGGAGCAGCAGCAGCACTCGCACTTCGCCCGGCCGGGCGGCTGGCGCGCCGGCAATCACGCCGAAAGCTCGCCGGCCAGCGCCGTGAAGCGCTCGATATCGTCTTCGTCGTGATACAGCCCGATCCCGACTCGGAGGACGTCGCCGCGCACATCGACGATGCAATTGCGCGCCTCCAGATCGCGGTGCCATTGCTGGGCGAGCGGGCTTCGGAATGCCAGGAAGCGCGCGCGCGGCCCCTCGGCGGGAGGGTTTAGCAGCGCCGCCTCGCCCAGGCCCGTCCCCGCTAGCCGCTCGACCAGCTGCCCCTGAAGCGACTCGACGTGCGCCGATATCCGCGCCGTCGTCAGGCCGTGTTCGGCAAGCATGCGCCGGACCGCGTTGAACCGGTAAACGCCGGTGGCGTCGAACGTCGCGCCCATGAACCGCATCGCATCGGTTCGGTAGCCGATCGAGCCCGGCGCCAGGCTGCGGTCTTCGAACTCGGCGAACCAGCCGGTGACCGGCGGGCGTGGCCCAAAGCCGGGCGGGGCGTGCATGAAGCCGCACCCTTCGCCGGCCATCGCATATTTATAGCCGCCGCCGAGGTAGAAAGCGGAACGCGCCGCGGCGGCTCCGAACGGCTGCTCGATCGCCATGAACGAATGATAGCCGTCGATCGCCATCCACGGACCATCGGGCCGGGCGAGCGCCGCGAGCGCATCGACGCGGTCGAACAGCCGGCCGCTGCCGAACATCACCTGGCTGACCAGGATGAGGTCGTGATCGCCGCTCGCCGCGGACTCCAGGAACCGTTCTCCGAACGTGTCGCCAGGCTCGACCGGCACGCGTTCGACCGTCAGCCAGCCGTCCTCGGCCCAGCGCGCGAATTGGCGCCGCGCGCTGTGGAATTCGCCGTCGCTGGTCAGGACCCGAAGCTGGTCGGACCGGCGCGGGCAGGCGGCGGCGAGGCGCACCAGAAAGTCGTGGGTGCTCGACGCAAAGACGATTGCGTCGGCCATGCCCGTGCCAAGCTCGTCGGCGACGTGCCGCTGCGCCTCGGGCCAGACCTCGCCCATGACCTTTTCCCACTTCCGGTCGGCAAGCAAAGCGGCATCGTTCCAGGAAGCGACCTGCCCGTCGAAGCTCGCGTCCGGCCACAGGTGATGGCTGTGCGCCGCCAGGTGCAGCCGCCCCGGCGCGGCTGACAGGCTTTTCGAGAACAGCGGCTTGAAGCTCAAAGCTCGGCCCTTAGCGCCCACAACTCGGGGAAGGCGCGTTTGTCGATCGTCGAGCGCAGATAGGCGGCCCCGGCCGAGCCGCCGGTGCCGGGCTTGGTGCCGATGATGCGCTCGACGGTCAGCACATGCTTGTGACGCCACGAGGCCAGCGCGTCGTCGAGGTCGACCAGTTTTTCAGCCAGCTGGTAAAGCTCGAACCAGCGGTCGGCGTCGCGATAGACCTGGACCCAGGCGCCGGCGAGCGACTGTTCGGAGCGGTCGCCAAGGTCGAAGCCGGCCCGCTCGAGCGCCGAATGCGAGGCTTCGCGAAGGCTCGGCTCTTCAAGCGCGGCCAGCAGCCGCATATGCTCGTGGCTGTCGGCGGCATAATGCTGCAAGAAGCGGTCGTCCTTGATCCCGAGCCTGAATTCGAGCTCGCGGAATTGCGCCGACTGGAACCCCGACGAAGTGCCGAGCACGTCGCGGAAGGCGGTGTAGTCGACCGGCGTCAAAGTCGCGAGAACGTCCCACGACAAGGTCATCACCGACTGGATTCGGCTGACCCGCGATAGCGCCTTGTAGGCCGGCGCGAAGCTGTCCTCGCCGACCAGCTGGATGGCGAAGCGAAGCTCGTGGAGCATCTGCTTGAGCCACAGCTCCTTGGTCTGGTGGATGACGATGAACAGCATTTCATCGTGCAGGCTCGAAAGCGGCTTTTGCGCCGTCAGCAATTCGTCGAGCGACAGATAGTCAATATAGGTGATTCCGGCTGGCGTCGCGGTCATGAGCGACAATTAGGCCAAAAGCGGGCCGCTGCAAACGAGCCGCCTCCTGTTGCGCTGGGGGCTATTGCTCGTTGGGGCTAGGCAAGCCGGTGCCACCCGAGCCGACGCTGCCGATGTTGCCGAAAATGTCTTCGAAGAAGCTTTTTTTGCGGCCCAGGGTGGGCGTGCGCGCGTTGGCGGGGTTGATCGAGGCGATCAGCTCCTTGCCCGATTTACGGATCGCGGCGACATTGCCGGCCTGGTCGAAGTTGACGTGGAGCACGGTCTGCTCGCGCACCCGCGGCGAACGAAACGCCACGGTGCCGGTGTCGCGGGAGACGTAATACCAGTCGTTCTGCGTGAACTGACCGGTGAACGTCGGCCGGCCGAGCGTCTTTTCGACCGACGCCTTGTTGTCGACCCCGACCTGCACCGCCGAGACCAGTTCTTCGTCGATAACGGCGCCGCGATGATCGCGCAGCCCGACGCAGCCACCTAGGAGCGCAGCACCGGCCACAGCCGCAGCGAATTTGACCATCGCACCGTTCATACCGCAATCTCTCCTGGAGTGCCTCTTGCCTGGCCGCCCGAAGGCTCACTATCCGCCAGCGCGCCCGAGGCGCAACCCTTACCGGAAAGGTCCTATGCTCCGCTTCCTGTTCCCGCGATTAACGGCTCCGCAGCGGCGCGGCCAGCCATTGTTCGACAGCGCCGTTGGCGAGGCCCGCCAGAGGCACTGGTATATCGAAGGCGGCGTGCCCGACACCCTCGACGGGCGATTCGCCATGCTGACGACGGTTTGCGCGCTGCTCATCGTCCGCCTGGAGATGCTGGCCGAAAGATCCGAGGCGCAATCGGCGGCGCTGGCCGAGCGGTTCGTGGAAGCGATGGACGCCGAGCACCGGCAGTTGGGGATCAACGATCCGACGCTCGGCAAGCGGGTTCGCAAAATGGTCGGGTCGCTGGCCCGCCGGGTCGGCGAGTGGCGCGCGGCGACGCTCGACGAGGACCAATGGGGCGCGATTGTGCGATCGAGCGTGTATGGAGCCGAACTGGCAACCGCCGATCAAATCGGTCACTCGTCGGCCAAGCTCCGCGACCTGTGGCGGCGGCTGCGCGCGAGCCCGGACGCGGACATGCTAGAGGGGAAATATTGATGCGCGACGATTTCGCCCACCGGCTGCGGCTCGATTCGATCGCCCACGGGCAGCGCCTCGACCTGATTGCCGACGAAGCGGAGCGCAAAGCGATCGCCGAGCGGCTTCGGCTTGCGTCGCTCGGCCGGCTGGAGGCCCATGCGGTGCTTGAGCGGGAGGGGACGCAGGTTCGGGCGAGCGGCCGGATTCGGGCGGCGCTCGAGCAAAGCTGCATTGCCAGCGGGGAGCCGGTCGTCGAGCATGTCGACGAGCCGTTCGAAATCAGCTTTCTGCCGGCGCCGGTCGAAGGCGCTCCGGACGCGGAGATCGAGCTGGGCGCGGCCGACTGCGACGTCGTCTTTTACGACGGCCAGGCAATCGACCTTGGCGAAGCGATCGCCGACACGCTGGCACTGGCGATGCAGCCTTACCCAAGGAGCCCGGACGCGGAAGACGCGCTGAAACAGGCTGGCGTGTTGTCGGAGGCCGAAGCCGGCCCGTTCGCGGCGCTGGCCAAGTTCAAGCGCGGCGGAGACGTGTCCTAAAAGGGGCCTGGCCTAGAAGGGCACATCGTCGTCGAGGTCGCTGTCGAACGCGGCCGGCTGTGGACGCGACTGCGGTTTCGACCCGCCGCCGCCATATGCCGAGCCGCCGAAACCGCCTTCGTCGTCGGAGCGCGCTCCGCCGCCGCCTTCGCCTTTGGCGTCAAGCAGGACCATCGAGCTGTTGAAATTACGCAGCACGACGTCAGTGGTGTAGCGGTCGTTCCCCGACTGATCCTGCCACTTGCGGGTTTCGAGCTGGCCTTCGACATAGACTTTGGAGCCTTTGCGCAGGAAGCGCTCGGCGACCCCGGCGAGGCCTTCGTTGAAGATCGAAATATTATGCCACTCGGTCTTTTCCTTGCGCTCGCCGGAATTGCGATCCTTCCAATTTTCAGAGGTCGCGAGGCTGAAGCTGACGACCTTGCCGCCGTTGGCGAAGGTGCGCGATTCGGGGTCCTTGCCCAGATTGCCGACCAGGATCACCTTGTTCACGCCCGCCATGTCCGTCTCCTCACGCTTGTCGAAATCCACTCCTAGGCCAAGCGCTCAATGCGCTGCAAGCGGCTCCGCGCGCGGCCGCGCCGCGGCCCTGAAACCGACAGTCAGCGCGACCGCCATCAGCAGCTGCGCGGCGATTGCCTCGGCAGTAGGATAAATGCCGAGCATCGCCACGCGCGGCACTCCGGCAAGCGGCGTGATGCCGATCATCCCCGCCTCCTGCAGCGCGCCTATGCCCTTACCGATCAGCACCACCGCCAGCACCGCGATCAGCATCGCGCTCCAACGAAAGAATTGCGTGATCGGCAGGGTCCGGCTGAGCCTCAGCATCGCATAGGCGATCACCCCCAGCAGGAGCGCGGCAACTAGCGCACCGGCAAGGATCGTGCCGCCATTCCCCTCGTTCCACAGCGCGGCGTAGAAAAGGATCGTCTCGAACGCCTCGCGATAGACGACGAGGAAAGCGAGCCCGAACAGAAACCAGGCCGAGCCACGCGACAGCGCGCCGTGCATCTCCGCGGCAATATAGCGCCGCCACTCGTCCGCCTGTGCCTTGCCGTGCATCCACACGCCCACCGACAGCAGCACCAGCGCGGCAATCAGCGCGCCGAACCCTTCCGTGATCTCGCGGCTCGCGCCGCTGATGCCGATCGCATAGGTCGCCACCACCCAGGTCCCGGCGCCGGCGACGAGGGCGGCTACCCAACCGCCGTGCACGTAGCGCAGGGCCTCCGGGCGGCCGGCCTTGCGAAGGAAAGCGACCATCGCGATCACCACCAGCAGCGCTTCGAGGCCTTCGCGAAGCAGGATGGCGAACGCGCCGAGAAAGGTCGCGACGCCGCTTTCCGCTTCGGGCGCGAGCGCTGCTTCGGCCTCGTCAAGCAGCGCCTCGGTCTGCGCCAGGCGCTGCGGCATCTGCTGAGTCTCGCCGCGAACGATCGCCTGACGAAAGCCGGCCATCGCCTGCTCGACGCGGCCCATCAGGGCGCCGTCGCGCGTGGCGAGCACCGCCTCGATCGGCTCGAAGCCGTCGAGATAGGCGGACAATGCCAGCCGATTGGCTTCGGAGCGGTCGCCGCGCGAATAAGCGGCAAGGCTTTCGCGCAATCGCACGCGGGCGAGCTGAAGCGATGCGTTGCTGCCTTGCCCCTCGCTGGCCGCCTGCGGGTTGGCGCGCAGGTAAGCAATCACCGCCCCCGCGCGCTCGGCTCCTATATTCGCCTCGAGTTCGGCAGGAGTGAGCGCCGCAAGAGCCGCAAGGTCGGGGACAAGCGCCCGCACCCGGGCATCGCCGCGCCAAATCCGCTCGCCGGCCGCCGCATCGCCATAAGCGAGGGTGCCGCTGAAGAAGGCGACTGCCCAGCGGTCCTCCTCGGGAAGCGCGCCATAGCTTTGCATGGCGGTGCCCTCGAGCCCTTGGGTGACGACCTGGTAAAGACTGAACACGCTGCGGTCGCGTGCCCGCTCCCGGTCGGCAAAAGCGATCGGCGGCGGATCGAGCTGAGCGAAGGCCGGCGGTGGTCCTTCGCCCTTGGCACCGTGGCAAGAGGCGCAGTTCTGGGCGTAGAGCGCCACCCCGCGCGCCACGTCGGGTGCCTTGGCGGGCGCCAGCGGGACGGGATAGGCCGCGAGCAGCCTGGCCGCGAGCGCCTTTGCGCGGCCGGCAATATCCGCCGGGGGAGCCTTGGCTCCGATTCCGCTCTGAAGAGCCCTTGAATCGGCGACCAGAGCGGCTTTGGCGGGTTTCGCGGGAAGTGCCGTGAGCTTGCCGGCAACCGTCGACGAAAATTCGATCATCTCGTCGTATTCGAGCTGGTTGATGACCCGCCCGTCAGCCACCGCCTCGCGATAATCGACTGCGATATAGTCCAGCAGACGCCAGGTCGTCTGGACTTCCTGCGCCGTCGTCGCGGCGCGTGCCGGAGCAGCCGCGATAAGCGCAAGCAGCGTCAGGAACAGCGTTGGAAACGAAAGCCGCGGGATTGCCATCGCGCTGGCATAGCAACATGCGAATGATTATCAATAACGAGAAGTCAGCGCGGCGGATAACGCAGCCGGCCGAGGAAGCGGCTGACGCTGAACCTTTCCTGCCCGCGCCACTGCGCCTTCCATTTCTCGAACTGCATGACGTTGTCGATTCGCCGGTCGAGGAAAGCAGCGGATTCGGTCCATCCCTCGCTGTCGTCATCGAGCCAGGCGAGCAAAGTCGAGGCGTACACCGCGCCCAGCGTCAGACGCTTGGTATAATGGTTGAAGTCGGTGCTGGTGTCGCCGGCCAGCCGCCACATGAGGTCGGCGGAGCGCCAGCCGATACGCGCGCCCAGCGGCACATTGTGCGGCATCGCAAGGACCGCCGTCGCCCGCCGCACCGCTTCGCGCGCCGGGCCCATGATCTCGAGCCGGGTCCATATCAGGGTCCGGATCCGCTCGCGGATCTTCAACGCCCGCAACGCATCCGGCGTCAGTTGCTCCTCGAGTGCCCGGTCGACGCCCTGGACGTAGCAATCGACCATGCCGGCCGCGCTTTTGGGCATCGCCAGGCGAGCCTGCGCGCGGTCGATCCCGAGCTGGTCGGCGGCGGCATCGACAGCGGCGCGGGTCCAGCCGTCGAACACGGCATTGTCGCCGACGGCCAGCGCCAGGCGCCGCCGCAATATTTCGAGGGGACTCGGCTCGTCCATCGCGCTCAACTGGGCTGCGCCGCCTCGCCGCGCAACCCCCGCTGCGGGAGCCGGACCAGGACCAGCGCCGCGGCGATCGCGGCCGCGCCGAGCCAGTCGAGCGGCGACAAGGTCTCGCCATAAGCGAACCAGCCGATCATCGCCGCGATCGCCGGCTGGGTGAGCAACGCGAGTCCGACGACCAGCGGCGTGAAGGTGCCGAGCGCATAGACCAGCAATCCCTGGCCAAGCACCTGGCTCGACAGCGCGAAGATCAACAGCGGAGTCCAGTCCCGCGGCCAGATTTGCTCGCCGAGCGCGGCGCTGATGATCAGCAGCGGCGGCATCGCGAAGATGGTGGCAAGGAACAGCACCGGCATCGGCTCCAGCTTGACGCGGACCCGCTCGATCAGAATCAGATAGCCGCCGTAGAGCAGGCCGGCGATCAGGGTCAGCATGTCACCGTGGATGTTGCGCTGGCTGAGTTCGTAGCTGCCGCTCATCAGCAGCGCGGCGCCGGCGCCGGCAAGCGCGAGCGCGACCGCCTGCAGCCCCTTGGGCCAGCTGCGCACCAGCCACAGGCCCCAAGCTACGAACACGAAGCTTCCGGCATTGCCGAACAGGGTCGCATTGCCGAGCTTGGTCAGCCGGATTCCGGCATTCCAGGCGGCAAGGTCGAGCGCGTAGAATATCGCCGCGCCAAGGATGATCAGCACCAGCCCCCGCCGCGGCCATTGCGGAGGCTGTTTCAAGAGTATCGCGGTCACCCACAGGAACGGGAGCGCCAGCGCCAGCCGCCAGAAGCCGACGGCCACCGGCCCGGTGTCGGCAAGCCGCACCAGCCACGGCCCGAATGCCAGCGCGACATTGCCAAGCAACAAAGCGGCAAAGCCGAGCGGATGAGGTTTCGGTCGGTCCACGCGGCGGCGCTTACCCGCGCGGCGCACCGTTGCGAAGGTCAGGCGCCGAACTGCTCGCGAAGATCGAACAGAGCCAGCGCGGCGCGGGCCGCGCCGCCGCCCTTGTCGCCGCGCGACGGGTCGGCCCGCTCCAGCGCTTGCGCCTCATTCTCGACGGTGAGGATGCCATTGCCGATGGCGAAGCCCTGCAGCGTTAGCTCCATCAGCGCCCGGGCGCTTTCCTGGGCGACGATTTCGAAGTGATAGGTCTCGCCGCGGATGACGATGCCAAGCGCCACGAACGCGCAGAAGCGGCCGCTCCTGGCGGTGAGGCTGATCGCCGCCGGAAGCTCGAGAGCGCCGGGCACGGTCACTGTTTCATGGCCGTGCCCGGCGGCCTCGATCGCCGCGCGGGCGCCGGCGAGCAGCATGTCGTTGAGGTGCGGATAGAAGCGCGCCTCGGCAATCAGGATGGTCGCCATGACGTCAGCCTTGTCCCAAACCTGTCGAGGTGGCGGCCGATCCGATCGGCCGCTCCTCGACGATGGCGAGGCCGTAACCCGACAGAGCGACCGGCGAGTGGCGGGTGTTGGACAGCAGGATCATGTCGTGGATGCCGAGCGCGGCGAGGATTTGCGCGCCGACCCCGTAGCTTCTGAACGTCTCGCCGGCCTCGCCGCTTTTGCCGGAGCGCAAGTCGGTCGCCCGCGACAGCGAACCGGGCGATGCCGCGTGGAGCGCGACGACGACTCCGGAGCCCTGCTGCTCGATCATCCGCTTGGCGCCGGCCAACAGGCCGCTGCGCTCCCCCGCCTCGCCGAGCACGTCGGCGAACAAATCGAGGCTGTGCATCCTCACCAGCACCGGCTGGTCGGGCTCCAGCGAGCCGTGGACCAACGCCAGCTGCTCGGCCCCGGTCGCCTTGTCGCGGAATACCTGCGCCTCCCACTCCGCGCCCGATTCGGACTTGAAGACGGTCGAAGCGACGCGTTCGACCATGTTATCCTTTTTAAGACGGTAGGCGATGAGGTCGCGGATCGTGCCGATTTTCAGATTATGCGCACGGGCGAATTCCATCAGCCCGTCGAGGCGCGCCATGGTGCCGTCGTCGCTCATGATCTCGCATATGACGGCGCTGGGGTTGAGCCCGGCCAGACGGGCGACGTCGACCGCAGCCTCGGTATGGCCGGCGCGGACCAGCACCCCGCCGGGCCGCGCCACCAGCGGGAACACATGGCCTGGCGACACGATCGCGTCCGGCCCGTGGGAGGAATCGATCGCGACTGCGATTGTCCGGGCGCGGTCGGCGGCGCTGATCCCGGTCGAAATACCGTCTTTGGCTTCGATCGACACGGTGAAGGCGGTTTCGTTGCGGCTTCGGTTATTGCTGCTCATCGGCTGGAGCCCGAGATGGTCGGCGCGTTCCTTGGTCAGCGTCAGGCAGACCAGGCCGCGGCCGTGGCGGGCCATGAAGTTGACCGCGTCGGGAGTCGCCATCTGCGCCGGGATGACCAGGTCGCCCTCATTCTCGCGGTCGTCGTCGTCGACGAGGATGAACATGCGCCCGTTGCGCGCCTCGTCGAGGATCGCCTCGATGCCGACCAGAACCTCGGTGTTGCCGCGCTCGATCAGTTTCTCCAGCCGGCCCAGCGTGTCGGCGGTCGGGTTCCAGTCGGACGCGCCGAGCTTACGCAGCGAATTGGGATGAAGCCCGGCCGCTCGGGCGAGCGCGGAGCGGCTTACCTCCCCGGTGCCGATGATCTGGGTCAGTCGCTCGATCAAGTTGATGCTCATAATGTTTCCATATCACATTATAATGTGACGGGAAGCCTGCCTGCCAACTTCTTAATGTGATCTAGCGGCAATCATTCGGACGATATAGCGCGCAAGCAAGTCGCATTCGACATTCAACTGTCCGCCCGCGGCTAACCTCCCCAAGCTCGTCGAGGCTGCAGTGTGGGGAATGATATTGACCGAGAAAACGGTGCGCCCGTCACCCGTCCCCCCGACTTCGTTGACGGTCAGCGACACGCCATCGAGCGAGATCGATCCTTTGGGGGCGATCAGCGGCGAATAATCGTCCGGTACTGCGATCCCGATTCGAGTCGAGCCGCCCTCCGGCCGAGTTTCGACGATCTCGCCGACGCAGTCGACGTGACCGGTGACGAAATGGCCG
This sequence comes from Sphingomicrobium sp., assembly GCA_037721775.1. Classification (GTDB taxonomy): domain Bacteria; phylum Pseudomonadota; class Alphaproteobacteria; order Sphingomonadales; family Sphingomonadaceae; genus Sphingomicrobium. The sequence goes on from JBBJOG010000004.1 coordinate 55,894, forward strand.
CCCAGTTCGTCGCCGATGCGCAACGGGCGCTCGAGGTTGAGCCGCGCACCCTCGCTCCACAGGTCCTTTGCGGTGCGCGACAGGGTCTCGGCGGAGACATCGACCGCGAACCAATCGTCTCCCTTGTCGACTACGGTCAGGCACACGCCCGAGCAGGCGATCGACGCGCCGAACTCAGCGCTGGCCACGTCGATGGCGCAAGCGATGGTTAGCCGCAGGTCGGCGCGTTGTTCGGCGCTGCGAATGATGCCGATGTCGGTGACGATGCCGGTGAACATCGCCGCCGCCTAGCCCTCGCGGACCCGCTCGTAAACTTCGAGGCGGTCGGGCCCGAGCCGCCGCTCGTCTGCGATCCGCCAGCGGCCGTGGGCGTCGGCGATGGCGTCGAGCCCGACATAGCCGAACGAGGATTTGCCTTCGCCGACGATGATCGGGGCTCGATAGATGAGGATCCGGTCGACCAGATCGGCGGTGAGGAAAGCAGTGGCGGTCGCCGACCCGCCTTCCACCAGCAGGTCGTTGACGTCATGAAGCCGGTGGACTTCTTGCGGAGAACGAAGCACTTCCCAGCCGTCGACCGCTTCGCCGCGGGTCAGGAGAGCACGCCGGGGCGACCGTTCCTCTAGCCCGGGCAGGCGAACGTCGAGTTGCGGCTGGTCGGCAAGATAGGTGCCGCGGCCGACCAGGATCATGTCGCTGAGGGCTCGCTCGAGATGCACGCTGGCGCGAGCGTCCTCGGCGGTGATCCATTTGGATTCGCCCGACGGCAGCGCGATCTTGCCGTCGATCGACAGCGCCAGCTTCAGAGTGATTCGCGGGCGGCCGAGCCTGATCCGGGTAAGGTAGCCGGCCATCGACCGGGCGGCGGCAGCGCGGGCCGCACCCATCTTCACCTCGATGCCGGCGGCACGCAGTCGCCTGATGCCCTTGCCCGCGGTGCGCGGGTCCGGATCCCTTAGCCCGACCACCACCCGCGCCGGCCTGGCTTCTATCAGCAAGTCCGAACATGGGGGGCCGCGATCGCTGGCATGGGCACAGGGTTCGAGCGTGACATACACGGTCGCTTGCTTCGCGAGCTTCCGCGCCTGAGACAAAGCGACCGACTCCGCGTGGGGCCGTCCTCCGGCCGCCGTCGCGCCGCGGCCGATGACGTCACCAGCCGCCGACACGATCACGCAGCCGACGTTGGGGTTGGGCGCGGTGCTGCCGCGAGCTTCTTCGCCGAGCGCGACGGCCTCGGCCATGAAGCGGCGATCCTGCGCTCCGCTGGCGCCGCTCACATTCCGAACCGGTTCTCGAGCTTCTGGAACTGGCGTTGCCTCTCGGCCTGGACGGCCTGGCGCTCCGCCTGGTCCTTTTTCTGGTCGGCGATGATCTCGGCGTCGGTGCGGTTGGCGCTGTAGCTTTCGACATAAACGACCTGCGGCGGCGGGGCGGTGTTGATCTGCGAATCGACCAGGAACTCGATGACCAGGATCGCCGTCACTAAAATCGCCAGCACCAGGCCGATGACCTGCTCGCGGCTGCGCTGGCGCATGAACGCGGCCAGATCCTTGATCGCGGCGCGGGGGCCGACGGGGCGTGGATACCAGGACATTGAGCCAAAGATAAGCGGTCGCGGCGCCTGCCGCCAGTGACGTCAGTCGTCGAGCCGGAACTCCAGCGTGATCACCGTCGACGAGGCGACCGGGCGCCCGCCTTCGGTCGCCGGCTGGTAACGCCAGTGAGCGACCAGATGCCGACGCGCCGAGCCGAGGAAGGCGGGGTCGGCATTGCCCACCGGCTCGACGGCGGTCACTCGCCCGCGCTGGTCGATGCTGAGCCTCAGGCGCAGCGCAGCTTCCTCGCCGCTCCTAATCTTGTGCGGCGGATACGGCGGCCTCAGCTGGCCGCCCGGCATTGCGAAGCGCGGCCCGGTGTGGGTGGACAGCGGTTTTGGCGCAATATCGACGCTGGGCTGCGACGGGCGGACAATCGCCCAGGCTGGCTCGGGTGCCGCGTGGGGCGCCGAATCCACCGCCGGCGCGCTGTCGGCAGGGACCGGCACGATCGCGATCGGCCTGTCGATCACCGACGGGGCCGGTTGAGGTGTTTGTCGCGGTTCGGGCGGATTAGGCGGTGGCGGCATCGGCACTTCGATGAGGTCGACCTTGGTGACCGTAGGCACGATCACCAACGGCAGGTTCATCTTCGCCAGCATCACTGCGGCGATCAGCGCTGCGTGGCCGGCGACGATGACGACGAGGGCGCGCGGATAGGACTTTCGCTCGGCGAAAGCGGGGACTGGAGCGTAGGTTGCCATTGCTCAACTCCTGTTAACGCGAGTCAAGTTAATGTTACATCATTACATGCGCGTTCGCAAGCAGGAGATTGCAAGCCTCCCCATTAGCGGTGAGCGGCTGCCTCGAGGCGCTTGACGACCTTCTCCTGCCCGATCCGCACCACCAAGCTGACCATTTCCGGCCCGCTATCGCGCCCGGTTATGGCGGCGCGCAGCGGATGGAACAGGGAGCGGCCCTCCTGCCCGGTCGCGGCTTTGACGGCTTCGGTCAGCTGACGCCACGGCTCGCTCGACCAGTCGATCTTGCGCGCCGCGGCCGCGGCTTCACGCGCCACCAGCCGCTCGTCGTGGCCGAGGTCGGGCGGATCGACGTCGCCCTGCAGAACCTTGAGCCAGTCGTTGAAATCCTCGACCCGGGCGAGATTGGCGCGGATCAGAAGCCAGTCGGCTTCCGCCGCTCCATCCGGCAGCCGCGGCGCAACCTCGGCAAAATCCTTCGCGTGGACCAGCCGGGCATTGACCAGCTTCACCTCGTGGAGGTCGAAATGCGCCGGCGCTCGGCCGAAATGCGCGAAATCGAAATCGCCGGCGAGCTGGTCCAGGCTTTTCGCCGGCTCGACCGGCTGCGAGGTGCCGATCCGCGCCAGCACCGACAGCAGGGCCATCGATTCGAGCCCGACGCCGCGCACGTCCTCGACGCCCAACGCCCCAAGCCGCTTCGACAACTTACCCTCGGCCGCAACCAGCAAGGCTTCGTGGGCGAAGGCAGGCGCCTCGCTGCCCAGCGCTTCAAACATCTGGATCTGCACGGCGCTGTTCGACACATGGTCTTCGCCGCGCACGACGTGGGTGATGCCAAGGTCGATGTCGTCGATCACGCTCGGCAGGAGATAGAGCCAGCTTCCGTCTTCGCGGCGGACCACCGGGTCAGACAACAGCCGGGGGTCGAATGCCTGCTCGCCGCGGATCAGATCGTCCCAGCCGATCGGCGCGCCGTGGTCGAGCTTGAACCGCCAGTGCGGTGAGCGGCCCTCGGGCGGCGGCGCATCGTCAGGCTTGCGCTCGTAGACTGGCGGCAGCCCGCGGCCGAGCAGCACCTTGCGGCGAAGCTCCAGCTCCTCGGGGGTCTCGAAGCAGGCATAGACTCGATTGCTTGTCCGCAGCCGCTCGAACTCGCGCTCATAAAGGTCGAAACGCTCGGACTGGCGGACAACCAGTTGCTGCTCCAGCCCTAGCCAGCCGAGGTCGTCACGGATCGCCTGGTCGAAGGCAGCGGTCGACCGATCGGCGTCGGTGTCGTCGATTCGAAGCACGAACCGACCGCCGTGCTTCAAAGCGAACAAGGCGTTGTGCAGCGCGGTTCGAATGTTGCCGACGTGCAATCGCCCGGTCGGCGAAGGCGCGAAGCGGGTGGTGACGGTCATCGCGGGCCCGTGTGGAAGGCGTTGCTGATCGGATAGCGGCGGTCGCGGCCGAAGTTGCGGCTTCCGATCTTCACTCCTGGCGGGGCCTGGCGGCGCTTGTACTCGGCGCGCAGCACCTTGCGCTCAATATCGGCGACCAGCGCCTCGTCTGCTCCGGTCGCCCGGGCAATTTCAGTCACCGACATCTCCTTGTCGATCATGCCCTCCAAGATGCGGTCGAGCAGCGAGTAAGGCGGGAGCGTGTCCTCGTCCTTCTGGCCGGGGCTGAGCTCGGCGCTCGGCGGCTTGACGATGACGCTGTCCGGCATCACCGGCCCGGCGGGCCCGAGCGCTCCATCCGGCTTCACCCGGTTGCGCCAGCGCGACAGCGCGAACACGGTCGTCTTGTAGGCGTCTTTCAGCACCGAATAGCCGCCGGCCATGTCGCCGTAGAGAGTCGCGTAACCGACCGACATCTCGCTCTTGTTGCCGGTGGTCAAAAGCATCTGCCCATGGCTGTTGGACAGCGCCATCAGCGCCACCATGCGAAGCCGCGTCTGCACGTTCTCGGCGGCGAGCCCACCAAGGTCGGGAAGCATCTGGTCGATCGCCTCGACCGCCGGGGCAATTGGGACGACGTCATGGCGGCAGCCGAGCAGCCGGGCGCACTCGCGCGCATCGTCGAGGCTTTCCCCCGACGTATATTTGGACGGCATCATCACGCCCCACACCTTGTCGGAGCCGAGCGCGTCGACCGCGACCGCGGCCGACAGCGCGCTGTCGATGCCGCCGGACAGGCCGAGGATCACGCCGGGAAAGCCGTTGCTCTGCACGTAGTCCCGCAACGCCACGACCATCGCGTTGTAAACGTCCTCGGGATACGGATCGAGGACGTGGCTGGCGCGCGTCGAGCAGCGCCAGCCGACCGCCTCGCGGCTCCACTCGGTAACCAGCAAGGCCTCGTCCCAATCCGGCATCTGCACCACCACCTCCCCGTCCGGGTGCATGACGAAGGAGGAGCCGTCAAAGACGATCTCGTCTTGGCCGCCGACGCGGTTGAGATAAGCAATCGGGAGGCCCGTCATCAGTACCCTTGATCGCACCAACTTCTGCCGAAGGTCGTCCTTGTCGAGCTCGTACGGGCTGCCGTTGGGCACCAGCATCAGCTCCGCTCCGGCCGCCGCCAGGTGCGCGCATACCGGTTCCAGCCAGATGTCCTCGCACACCGGTACCCCGATCCTCACGCCATTAAACTCGATCGGCTCCGGCAACGGCCCTTTGGAAAAAACCCGCTTCTCGTCGAAGGTGCCGTAATTGGGCAGCTCGCGCTTGAGCGTCCTGCCGATCACTCGCCCGTCGTCGGCAAGCACCATCGCATTGTAGGTCGCGCCGCCTTGCGCGATGATCGTGCCGAACAATATCGCCGCGCCCGGCTCGGCGGTCGTATCGACCAGCCGCTCGGCCACTTCCATCGTCCGCCGGACGAATTCGGGCTTCAGCACCAGATCTTCGGGCGGGTAGCCGGTCAGCTGCAGCTCCGGGAACATCACCAGGTCGGCGCCGGCCGCTTGCCCACGAACGCGCAGCATCGCCGCCGCATTGCCTTCGAGGTCGCCGACGCGCTGGTTCATTTGCGCCAGTGCAATGGTCAGGCGTTGAGTGCCATCGGCGGTCATATTGGCAGCGCTTTACCGCACGCAGGCGCGTCGGCAAGCAACAGCTTTGCAGTTGCCCCGGCGCTGGCTAAGGCAGCGGCATTGCCGCCTGGCACCATTGGGGAGCATCGCGCACATGAAACTGCTCGCCGGAAACAGCAACGGACCGCTGTGCCGCTCAATCGCCGACTATCTGGAAATGCCGCTGACCGAGGCCAGCGTCCGGCGTTTCGCCGACGAGGAGATATTCGTCGAGATCAATGAGAATGTCCGCGGCGAGGACGTTTTCGTTATCCAGTCGACCAGCTATCCGGCCAACGACAATCTGATGGAGCTTTTGATCTGCATCGACGCGCTGCGCCGCGCCTCGGCCAAAAGGATCACAGCGGTCGTCCCTTATTTCGGCTATGCCCGACAGGACCGCAAGCCAGGGCCGCGAACGCCGATCTCGGCCAAATTGGTCGCCAACCTCATCACCGTCGCCGGTGCCAGCCGAGTCCTGTCAATCGACCTCCATGCCGGACAGATCCAGGGCTTCTTCGACATCCCGACCGACAATTTGTTCGCCTCGCCGGTGATCGCGTCGGACATCCAGGCGCGCTTCGGCAACCGCGAGCTGACCGTGGTCTCGCCGGACGTCGGCGGTGTCGTCCGCGCCCGCAGCCTGGCCAAGCGAATCGGCAACGTGCCGCTGGCGATCGTCGACAAGCGCCGCGAGCGCGCCGGCGAATCGGAAGTGATGAACATCATCGGCGACGTCGACGGTCGCACTTGCATCCTGATCGACGATATCGTCGATTCGGGCGGCACCTTGTGCAACGCCGCCGCCGCGCTCAAACAGCAGGGCGCGCCGGAAGTGTTCGCTTATTGCACCCATGGCGTGCTGTCGGGCGCGGCGGTCGCAAGGGTCGGCGCCTCTGAACTGTCCGAGCTGGTGATCACCGATTCGATCTGGTCGGGCGAGGACGACCCCAAGGACGGCGAGGTCCGCCGGCTCACCATCGCGCCGCTGCTCGCCGAGGCAATCAAGCGGATTTCCGACGAGGCCAGCGTCTCCAGCCTCTTCGACTAGGACCCCAAGAACCCAAGCATGTGCAACCTCTACCGGCTCGAAAAGAACCCGGACGCGATCCGGCGGCTGTTCGCCGACGCCGACATCCCGCTCGATTTTCCCGAAGGCATCCCCAATATCGCGCCCACCGATGTGCACATAACCGACCGGGCGCCCATCGTTCGCCGCGAGGGAAGCGGGGCCGAGCTAGTGGTCAGACGATGGAGCTGGCCCAACACCGGCGGCAAGCCGCTTTACAATCTCAAGTCCGAGGGCCGAACCTTCGGCGAGCATCGCTGTTTGGCCGTTGCCGACGGCTTTTATGAGTATACCGCGCCGGCCGATCCCAAGGCGAAGCGCAAGGACCGCTGGCTGTTCCGCCCGGCCGAGGGCGAGTTGATCGGCATCGCCGCACTCTGGCGCGACCATCCCGAGGTCGGCGAAGCGTTCACCTTGCTGACCGCAGAACCGGGAGAGGACGTCAGGCCTTTCCACCATCGCCAGATCGTGTTGATACCGCCGCAACGCTGGGCCGACTGGCTGACCCCGGCAGTCCCGAGCCGGGATTTGCTGGTGCCGACGCCGCCGGGATTCCTTCGCGTCGATGCGGCGCCCACACCTTAGGCGCCTTGCCATTCGCGCCTTTTCCCAGTAGTGGCGCGCGCTTCCAGTTCATTGGAAAACCGAATGGCCCGGCCAGTTAGGGCTGCCGTGGCGGTTCGATAACGTCGCTCCCCGAGAAATCGCGCGGAGCACATCAGGAGACGAAAAATGCCCAAACTCAAGACCAAGAGCGGCGTGAAGAAGCGCTTCAAGCTCACGGCAACCGGGAAGGTGAAGCACGGCGTAGCCGGCAAGCGCCACCGCCTGATCAGCCACAACGCCAAGTACATCCGCCAGAACCGCGGGACCAAGGTCCTCAGCCACGCCGACACGAAGACGGTGAAGCTGTGGGCGCCCTACGGCCTCAACTAGGAGCGGATAGACATGACCCGAATCAAACGCGGCGTAACCACGCGCGCCAAGCACAAGCGGATCCTCGACCAGGCCAAGGGCTATTACGGCCGCCGCAAGAACACCATCCGGATCGCCCGCCAAGCGGTCGAGAAAGCCGGGCAATACGCCTACCGCGACCGCAAGGTGAAAAAACGGAGCTTCCGCGCCTTGTGGATCCAGCGGATCAACGCCGCCGTCCGTGCCGAAGGCATGACCTACGGCCAGTTCATCCACGCGCTCAAGCTTGCCGGCATCACGCTCGACCGCAAGGTCCTGGCCGACATCGCCATGCATGAGGGCGAAGCATTCAGCGCGATCATCGCGCAGGCCAAGCAAGCGCTGCCCAAGGAAACCGCCTCCGCCTAAGCGGCGACACGAACGAGCGGGGGAAACGGGCGTCGCGGGGAAACCCGCGGCGCCCTTTTCTTGTCAATCGAGCCGTTCGTAGGCGGGCAGGGTCAGAAACTCGACCAACTCGTCACTGACGATCATTTCGCGCAAGAGGTCGGCGGCGTCGGCGATGTTCGCCACTTCGCCCAAAAGTCCGACCTCCTCGTCGAATAATTGGCCGAACAGGTCGCGATCGAAGGTCCGGCCGTCATCCAGCTCAGCGCCGAAGTGCAGCCATTGCCACAGCTGGGTTCGGCTGATTTCGGCCGTCGCCGCGTCTTCCATCAGATTGTAGAGCGGCACCGCTCCGCGCCCGCCGAGCCAGGCGGCGAGGTATTGGACGCCGACGCGGATGTTCTCCCGGGCGCCGGCTTCGGTGCGGGGCCCCTGGTGCAGCTCCAGCATGGCGTCGCGGCCGGGAAGGTGATCGGGCATCTTCGAAAGCTGGTTTGGGCCGTCCATCGCCGCGAACGCTTCCAACGCCACCGGTACCAGCGCCGGGTGAGCGACCCAGGTGCCGTCGTGGCCGTTCGCGACTTCGCGAAGCTTGTCGGCCCGCACCTTGGCGAGCGCGGCGTCGTTTGCCGCTTCGTCATTCTTGACCGGGATGAACGCGGCCATGCCGCCCATGGCGAAAACGCCGCGGCGGTGGCATGTGGCGATCAGCCGCAGCGAATAAGCGGCGAGGAAAGCCTTATCCATGGTCATCGCCGAGCGGTCGGGGGTCAGCCGATCGCGGCTTCGCCCGAGGCGCTTGATGAGGCTGAAAATATAGTCCCCGCGGCCGCAGTTGAGGCCGACGATATTTTCGCGCAGCGCATAAATGATCTCGTCCATTTCGAACGCCGCCGGGATCGTTTCGATCAGCACCGTCGCCTTGATCGTGCCGCGCTCGAGGCGCAGCTTGCGTTCGGCAAGACCGAAGATGTCGCTCCACAGCGCAGCTTCTTCCGCGCTTTCCAGCTTGGGGATGTAGAAATAGGGACCCGAGCCGGCGGCCAGCGCGCGGCGGGCGTTGTGCCAGACGTAGATCGCGAAATCGAAGAAGGCCCCGGCGACGGGCCGACCGTCCACCGTCACATGGTCTTCGGGCAGATGAAGCCCGCGCGGCCGGACCATCAGTACCGCCGGATTGTCGCCGACCCGGTATTGCTTGCCGGTTGCCGGGTCGGCGTGATCGAGCCGGCCGAGCCAGTAATCGCGAAGATTGACCTGGCCCTGCACCAGCTCGTCCCAGACCGGAGACGTCGCATCCTCGAAGTCGGCCATGAACACGCGGGCGCCGCTGTTGAGCGCGTTGATCACCATCTTGGCGTTGGTCGGCCCGGTGATTTCGACTCGCCGGTCCTGGAGGTCGTGCGGGATCGAGCCGACCGACCACTCGGCCTTACGAATGTCGCGGCTGTCGTCGCGGAAATCGGGGAGCTCGCCGGCGTCAAACCGCTGCTGCCAATCGAGCCGTTTGTCGAGCAGCGCCCGGCGGCGGCCTTCGAAGCGCTCGTGCAGCTCCAGCACCAGCTCTAGCGCGTCATCGGTGAGCACTTCGCTGGCACCGCGGACTCGCGACTGCTCGGCCGCGATTGGAGCGTCGATAACGGTGCTCACCGGCGCAGCGGCTCCACGCAAATCGAATAGCGCGTCATGGCGCCGCAGCGGTCGCGGAAGGTCAAGCGCTGCCACTCGGTGCGGGCGTGAAGCTCGTCATTGAACGGACCGTGCACCCTCTCGCTGCCCGGCTCAAGCCGGCTGAACGCGCAGTCGGCATAATCGCGGCCGATAATCCAGTAACGCTGACCCATTGCCTTGCTCCTCTTATTCAGCCGCGACGAACTGGGCGGCTTCGGTCGATTCCCTGAGCGCCACGGTCGACGACTCGCCGCCCGAAACCGCGGTGGCGACGGCGTCGAAGTCAGCCGGTACCGACTTCGCGCTGGTGGCGGGTGGCGGTGTAGCCGGCCGCTTCGCTCGCGAACCCGGCCTGCTGAAGCTCCGAGTAAGCGGCCATGCCACGGTCGCGGTAACCGCTGGCCAGCTCGAACATAGAGTGGTTGAGGCTGTGGAAGCCCGCCAAGGTTACGAACTGGAACTTGTACCCCATGGCGCCGAGCTCGCGCTGGAATCTGGCGATTGTGTCGCGGTCGAGCTTGGCCTCCCAATTGAAGCTCGGGCTGCAGTTGTACGCGAGCATCTTGCCGGGGAAATCGCGGTGCACGGCCTCGGCAGTTGGTACGCCCGACACGTCGGCGGCGAGGGGCGCCGCGGCGAGGTTGCGGACCGCGGCCTTGGTCGGGATCAGCACCTTGCCGCCGAGGTGACCGCATTTCTTTTCCGACGCGAGCTGGTCTTAGAAGTGAAACGCCGGCAACTCCCGCCTCGACAGGCTGTCGTGCGCCGACGTCTATGACCTGGCAAACGCGCCCGTGACTCCGGTCGGGCCGGCCTGCGCGATCTGCCCGCGCACCGACTGCGGCTATCGAGCCACCGCCCCGGCCGGGCGGATGCTGACGGTTGATCGACCGCAGAAGACGATTTCCCCCTACCCGTTCCTGCCGGCGTGAAGCTTTGCAATATCCGTTTCAGTAAGGCTAAGGCGCCGCGCGATGGATGACGCCGACAACCTGATCCGCTCGATAGGCGAAGCGCCGGACCTGGCCGCGCTTGAGCAGCTGCGCATCGCGGCGCTCGGAAAGTCGGGAAGCGTCACCGCGATGCTCAAGTCGCTGGGCCCGATGGACTCCCAAACGCGCGCGGCGGAAGGCCCCAAGGTTCATGCGCTGCGGGAAGCCGTCACCGGCGCCATCGGCGAGCGGAGGGTGGCGCTGGAGGCGGCCGATCTGGAGCGCAAGCTGGCGACCGAACGAATTGACCTGTCGCTTCCGGCGCCGGACGCGCGCCAAGGGTCGGTCCACCCGGTCAGCCAGGTGATGGACGAGCTTGCCGAAATTTTCGCCGATCTTGGCTTCGCGGTCGCCGAAGGGCCGGAGATCGAAGAGCAGTGGTATAACTTCACCGCGCTCAACATGCCCGAATTCCACCCGGCCCGGGCGATGCAGGACACCTTTTATTGCGAGCGCATCGACGGCGCCGGCGCCGCCGAGCCCCACGTGCTTCGCACCCACACCTCGCCGGTGCAGATCCGAACGATGATGGCACAGCCGCCCCCGCTCCGGATCATCGCGCCCGGCCGCGTCTACCGCTCCGACAGCGACGCCACCCACACGCCGATGTTCCACCAGATCGAGGGTTTGGTGATCGACCGCGGAATCACGCTCGGCCACCTCAAGTGGACGCTGGAGACCTTCCTCAAGGCGTTCTTCGAGCGCGACGACGTCGTGCTCCGGATGCGCCCGTCCTACTTCCCGTTCACCGAGCCGTCGGCCGAGGTCGATGTCGGCTGGTCGATGGAAAAGGGCCGGCGCGTCGTCGGCGGCTGCGAAGGGTGGATGGAAGTGCTCGGATCGGGGATGGTCCACCCCAAGGTAATCGCCAATTGCGGCCTCGATCCCGACGAGTGGCAGGGCTTCGCCTTCGGCACCGGAGTCGACCGGCTGGCGATGCTCAAATATGGCATGGACGACCTGCGCGCCTTTTTCGACGGCGATCTCCGCTGGCTCAAGCATTACGGATTCCGCGCGCTCGACGTACCGACCCTGTCGGGCCGGGTCGGCGCGTGAAGTTCACCCTCTCGTGGCTGAAGGAACACCTCGACACCGAGGCGGACGCCGACGCGATCGCGGAGCGGCTTACCGCCATCGGGCTGGAGGTCGAGGAGGTCAGCAACCCGGCCGAAGCGCTCGCGCCGTTCAAGGTCGCTCGGGTGCTGAGCGCGGCGAAGCACCCCCAGGCCGACAAGCTGCAGGTGCTGAGCGTCGACGCCGGTGACGGCCCGGTGCAGGTCGTGTGCGGAGCGCCCAACGCCCGCGCCGGAATGCTGGGCGTGTTCGGGCCGCCGGGCGCCTACGTTCCCGGCAGCGGCATGACGCTGAAGGTCGCGGCGATCCGTGGGGTCGAGAGCGAAGGCATGATGTGCTCGGTGCGCGAGCTCGAGCTCGGCGACGAGCATGACGGGATTATCGAGCTTGCCGGTGATACCCCGGTCGGCGCCAGCTTCGCCCAACATGCCGGCCTCGACGATGCCGTCTTCGACGTCGCCATCACACCCAACCGCGCCGATTGCATGGGGGTTCGCGGAATCGCCCGCGACCTTGCCGCGGCCGCGATCGGCACGCTCAAGCCGCTCGGCATCCCCCGGATAGACGGCAGCTTCCCGTGCCCGATCGACATCCGCATCGACGACCCCGAAGGCTGCCCCGCGTTCTTCGGCCGCGCCATCCGCGGGCTGAACAACGGCAGCAGTCCCGAGTGGATGCAGCGGAGGCTCAAGGCCGCCGGCCAGCGACCGATCTCGGCGGTGGTCGACATCTCCAATTACGTGATGCTCGACCTCGGCCGGCCGAGCCATGCCTATGACCTTGCGACGCTCGACGGAGCGCTGGTCGCGCGCCGGGCGGAAGCCGGTGAGCGGATGACCGCGCTCAACGACAAGGAGTATGGGCTCGACGCTTCGATGACGGTGATCGCCGACGACAGCCGAGTCCACGACATCGGCGGGATCATGGGCGGCCAGCATTCGGGAGTGACCGAGGGTACGTCCGACGTGCTGCTGGAAGTCGCTTACTTCACACCCGCAAGCATCGCGCGCACCGGCCAGAAGCTCGCTTTGACCAGCGACGCGCGCAGCCGTTTCGAGCGCGGAGTCGATCCGGCGTTCCTCGGCGACGGGTTGGAGATATTGACCGGGCTGATCCTCGACATCTGCGGCGGCGAAGCGTCGGACATGCTCCGGGTCGGCGAGCCGCCGCTTGAAGCGCGGGCGATCCGCTTCGACCTGGAGCGCACCCTTGCTCTCGGCGGGATCGATGCGCCGGAAGAACGCCAGCGCTCGATACTGCTGTCGCTCGGCTTCGAGTTCGAGGGGGCTGACAAAGTGCTCGTGCCGAGCTGGCGGCGTGACGTCGACGGCGGCGCCGATCTGGTCGAGGAAGTCGCCCGCATAGAAGGCTATGACAAGGTTCCCTCGACGCCGCTCGAGAGGGCACCTGGCGTGGCGCTGCCGACCGCGACCCGGGCGCAGCTGGTCGAGCGCCGAGTCCGCCGCACCGCCGCCGCCCGCGGGCTCGACGAAGCGGTGACCTGGAGCTTCATTTCCGAAGGCGAGGCGGAGCCGTTCGGCCCGGCCTGGCGCGTGACCAACCCGATCAGCGAGGACATGAAGGTGATGCGCCCGTCGCTTCTGCCGGGGCTGATCGCCGCCGCCCGGCGCAACGTCGATCGCGGCGCTTCGTCAATCCGCCTGTTTGAAATCGGCCGCCGCTATCTGGCCGATGCCGAGCGGCCTACCGTATCGCTGATCCTCGCCGGCGAGAAGCGGGCGCGCGAATGGCAAAAGGGCAAAGCGCAAGCCTTCGACCCGTTCGACGCCAAGGCCGAAGTGCTGGCGATGCTCGACGCAGTCGGCGCGCCGGTCGGCAATTTGCAGCTGTTCCCCGACGCGGGGCCGACCTGGCATCCCGGCCGCTCGGCTCGGCTCGGGCTTGGGCCCAAGACGATCCTCGCCAGCTTCGGCGAGCTCCACCCGGCGCTGGCCAGGGTGCTGGACGCGCCGGCCGGCACCATCGCCGCCGAAATCTACTTCGACGCCATTCCGGCACCGCGCTCGGCCAGCCGCGCGCGGTTGCAATTCACCCCCGCCGCTTTGCAGCCGGTCAGCCGTGATTTCGCCTTCCTGGTGCCGGCCGGGCTGGCGGCGGATCAGCTGGTGCGGGCCATCCAAAGCGCCGACAAGCAGGCGATCACCTCGGCCCGGCTGTTCGACCGGTTCGAAACCTCCGACGGACTATCGCTGGCGGTGGAAGTCACGCTGCAGTCCGGCGACAAGAGCTTCACCGACGAAGAGATCGCGGCGGTTTCGAAGACCGTCATCGCCGCAGCCGAGAAGCTCGGCGCCAGGCTACGGGGCTGACTCCAGCGCGTTGATCGCGGCGTGGACTCGCCGCTCGATCTCGTCGCGCTTCAGTCCTGGCGGGATGACCTCCCCGACCTTGAAATGGATCGTCCCGCGGCGCTTGACCAAACCGCGCTCCCACAACCGGGCGCTGTCGACCGCGACCGGGACCACGGGCAGGCCGAGCGCGCGGTAGAGACCGGCAAAGCCGGCGCCCAGCGGCGGCGTCGATCCGGCCGGAACCCGAGTCCCTTCGGGGAAAATCAGCACCGGGCGGCCCTGGCGCACCGCCTCGCGGCCCAGCTTCATCATCTCGCGAAGCGCCCTGGCGCCGGCGCCGCGGTCGACCGGGATGACGCCATAATGCCGGGCCAGCCGGCCAAACAGCGGTAGCGACGCCAGCTCGTGCTTGAGGACCACCACCGGCGTCCTGGCGATCCGGAGCGTCTCCACAGTCTCGTACATCGACCCGTGCTTGACCGCGATCAGGAAAGCGCCGTCCGGAATGCCGCCCTCGAACCGGGAGCAAACTCCAAGCAGCACGTTCGCGAGCCAGTGATGGAAGTCGGCCCAGCCGTGCACCACCGCCCGGGTCGGCGCGGTGCCAAACAGGGTCGCGGCAAGACCCGCCAACACGAACAGGACCGTGGCCGAGTAGAAGATGGCGGCATAAATTAGCGAGCGAACGGTTTGCATCGCGCCTTCAAAGCTCGAGCAGGACGGCGACCCGCCGCAGCAGATATTTATTATACTCGCCGAACAGGATCATGAACGACGGCTGCGTCCGCACCGCGTCGGGAAGCAACTGATACTTGTCGCCAAGCACGCGGTCGAACTCATAGCGGGCGCGGCGCATGTGCCAGTCGCTGGTGATCAGCCGGAACGATCGGTAGCGATGCTGGTCGAGCCAGCGGCGCGCTTCCTCGGCATTCGAGCGCGTGTCCACCGACTCGCTGCCAAGGTCGACGCAGCAGGATAGCAGGTCACCCTTGCCGCCGAGCCGGGCGACCAGGTCCTTCTTGCTGACCGACGGGTCGGCCCCGGCAATCAGCAGCCGCCTGGCCTTGCGGTCGGCGAGAAGCTCCATTGCATATTCGATTCGGCCGCTGCCGCCGGTGATTACCACCGCGGCATCGGTGCGGGCACCGTCGGCGGGCCTGCCGAGCGACACCGCGAACAGCATGAAGCCGACAGCGTAGAGCAGCAGCATGAAGGAGAGGAAGCGGGCGATCACAGCGTTTCCCGCAATGCTTTGAGCACTGTCCAGCGAGCAACCAGCGTTGCCAGCACAACTGCGAGAATCGGCAGCGCGGCGAGAATGGCGAGATCGCCTGGCGCCAGCGGCGCCATGTCGGCCAGCCCGCCCGCAACCGCCGCTCCGCCGCCGTCGACCATCAGCAGCCCAAGCCCGGCCGCGATCGTGCCCGCGGCTGCTCCAGCGACCGCATCGACGGCGATCTTGCGCTGGAACAGGCGCGTCAGCTGCAGGTCGGTGGCGCCGATCCCGTGCATGATCTCGATTGTCGGACGGTGCGTGTCGAACGCCCCACGCGCGGCGAGCACGACGGCCGCAGCAGTCGCCGCGACAATCAACGCGACCAGCGAGACGGCCAGCCATTGAAGCGCCCGAATCGAGCGCAGCAGCGGGCGGAGCTCGGCGCTTTGCGCAACCACGGTGGCGCCGGGAATGGCCGCCTCGACCCGCTGGCGAAGCGCGCCTGAGTCGGCGCTCGGCGCAAGCTCGACGGTAACCAGCGCCGGCACCGGCAAGTCGCGGCTCGATGCGGCATCGCCGAGCCAGCGGCGCAGGGTCTCACGCATTTCGCTTTCCGGGACAGGCTCGGCCTGGCGGATGCCGGGTGTGGACCGGGCGAGCGCGAGCGCCCTGGGCAACTGGTCGGTGAGCCCGGCGGGGAGCTGGACGATGAAGCGGTTCTCGATGCCTTGCGCGACCGCGCCCGAAGCGTTCGACAAAGCGAGGCCGGCGGCGCCGACCAGGATCATCGCGAAAGTCATGATCCCGATCACCGCCGCGGTCGGCAGGTGAAGCCGCTCGGTCGGCAACAGGCCGCGCCTGGATGCCGCCATCATCATCGGCCGCTGCCTGCCTGCGGCGGGTTCTTGAGCGATCCCGTGGGATCGTTGAGGCCGCCACCTTCGAGCCGCATCAGCTGGCCCTGCGGGTGTGCGGCGATCAGGTTGATGTCGTGGGTAGCGACGACGACCGTGGTCCCAAGCCCATTGAGCGCGGTGAACAGGTGAAACAGGCGCGCCGCCATCTCTGAATCGACGTTGCCGGTCGGCTCGTCGGCCACCAGGAGTTCCGGTTGGCTGATCACGGCGCGGGCGATGGCGACCCGCTGTTGCTCGCCGCCCGACAGGGTGGCCGGACGGGCGCCGGCGCGGTCGGCGAGGCCGACCCAGTCGAGCATCTCGCGCACCGAGCCGTGGATCTCCCGCTCGGTTCGCCCGGCGATGCGCAGCGGGAGCGCGACATTTTCAAAGGCTGACAAGTGTCGCACCAGGCGGAAGTCCTGGAAGACGACTCCGATCCGGCGCCTGAACCCCGGCAGGTCGTCGCGCGGCGCGTCGGACAGCTCCTGGTCGAACAGGCGGATCCGCCCGCGGGTCGGCCGCTGGGCTAGATAGAGGAGCTTGAGAAGGGAAGTCTTGCCGGCGCCCGACGCGCCGGTGAGGAAATAGAAACCGCCGCGGCGCAAGCGGAAATCGAGGTCGCGCAGGACCTCGCCGCCAATGCCGTAGCGCAAGCCAACACTATCGAATTCGACGATTGCCGACAGCGGCCATCCCTCCCAACCGATATGCTTTCGCACAGGCCGCGCCGCCTTGCCAACGCCCCCGCATTCCTGTTTATCGGCTATAGACCATCGGGGAAGGTGCGAGGCCAATGATCCTGACCTGCCCGTCGTGCGGCACCCAATATTCAGTCAAGGACGGAGCGATCCCGGCGCAAGGGCGGAAAGTCCGCTGCGCGTCGTGCAGGGAAAGCTGGCATCAAGACCCGGAAGCGCCGGCCGCCGAACTGGCAGTGCCTGACGACGGGGAGCCGCTGGGCGCTTCGCAAGGGAATGAGGCAGCCGAGCCCGAAATTGATGCCGCAGAGCCAGACGAACCTATTGCCGGTTTTTCGACCGTTCAGCCGGTCGCCCCCGGGGCGCCGCACGTCGAACCACCGATGGCGGTTCCGGTGCCGCTCACCGGTGACGGCCAATGGGACATCGTCGAGCGCAGCCGGGCCGAGGACGAGTTCGACCCGGACAAGGAGATTCCCAGCGCGGAAGACATTTGGGCGGTCGAGGAGGAAAGCGAATCCGACGGCCGACGAAACTGGTTGCTGGCGATAATGATCTGCCTGGCGCTGGTCGCGGCGCTTGCAGCGGCCTTCTGGTTCCTGGCGCCCGATTCCCTTCGCCGAAACGTCGGCCTGGCCGGAGCCGCGACCTCCCCGCTGCAGATCACCGCCCAGGGCGACCGCCAGACATTGGCCAGCGGCAACGAGCTGCTCGCGGTCAGCGGACGCGTCATCAACCCGAGCAGCGAGGTTCAGCCGGTGCCGCCGATCCAGGCCCAGATCCGCGACGCCGGCGGCCGGGTGCTTCACAGCTGGACGATCTCGCCGCCGGCGCGGACTCTGGCGCCGGGTGCGAGCGCAACCTTCAACAGCGCCGAGATGGACGTGCCGGCCGGCGGGGACCAGCTGACGGTGACTCTCGGGCGGCCCGCACGGGGCTGAAAACTAGTGGAATTCGGTCAGGTGGGCCGGTCGGACGAATCCGTCGCGATCGCGCAACTGCGTGCGCCGCATCTGAGCGCCCGGCCCGCGCCGGCCAAGCGTAATCCGCGTTCCGGAGAGTATTCGAACCGTCGCGGTCGCCTGAACCATCGGGCCTGGGCGCACCGGCGCCGGTTGCGATGCGACGGACGCGGCGAGAAGTGCGAGGACCACCATGGCGCAGATATAACGCCGCGGCGCGCCAATGGTAAACAAGACGTTAAGGGCTGTCCCGGGGTGGGACGGCAAAGCGGCGTTGCGCACGCACTGGGCCTTTGGTAGAGGCGCCGCCTTGCCAGGCGGGCGGCCGAGTGCCGTTCATTCTCATGCACGTGCGGTCGTGGCGGAACTGGTAGACGCGCAGCGTTGAGGTCGCTGTGGCCGAAAGGCCGTGGAAGTTCGAGTCTTCTCGACCGCACCAGCATGATTCCGCAGCGACGCTGCGAGTGCTTCGCAACAGCAGCAGGCCTAAAAGTCGTCTGAGACGACTTGCGTATTGGGTGGCCGCAACCTGGGGCGATTGGACGAGATGGATTGAGCCGAGGCGGACGATTGCCGTGTCAGGCGCGATGTTCACCGTCAGGTTCAGATCCTGGACCACTCTCGCCGCTTGCGCCGACGCCGCGGCGACGCGCACCGTGTAGCTGCCGTAGGGCGCCCGCTCGAGCAGGAAGAAGCCGTCGAAATCGGTCCTTGCGGTCGACACGACCTTCCCGGCGGAATCGACCAGCTCGAGATCCAGCCCTTCGAAGCCCAATCCGCCATTCTTGACGATCGCGCCTTCGACGTCGCCGGCGCCGACCAGAGCGATATCGACCTCGGCGGGAATGCCGGGCCGCGGCACCACCACCTGGATCGCTTTTTTCGGCGCGAGCATCGGGTCGGACACGCTGGTCTGATCGATTCCGACCGCCAGCGGCGCATAGGTCGCAAGCCCGCCAATCGTCACCGACCCCCTGGCGTCGGTCGCCTTGGGCGTCGTGATGAGGGCGCCTTTCTCCAGCGGCTCGCCGGAATCGTGGACGCCATTGTCGTTGAAATCCCGGAACACCCGCGCCCGGACGATTCCGGCGCCGGCCAGCGGTTGCCGCGACAAGTGAAGTCCGCTCCTCGGGTCGAGCGAGAAATTGAGGTTGAAGCCAAGCGCCAGCGAGCCGTCGGTCGCGGCTTCGCCGGTCACCGCCACCGCCATCGACGACAGACGGCGAACATGCGTGATTCGCGCCCGCCCGCGCCCCTGGCGGGCATCATAGGCCAGCGCGCCTTCCCAATCGACACTGTCGGACGCCGACCAGTAACCGGATAGCTCGGCGGTCCGGAACCGAGTTTCCGGAGCCACTTCGAAGCTGGTCGAGCCGCGCAACCGGACCGGGCCGACCCGGCCGGCGCCAATAAAATCGGCGACGAACTCGCCGGGCGGCGCCGGGCCGTTGGCGAGATACTGCCGTTTGTAGCTGACGCTTGTAGACAGGTTGAACCGGTCGATCGTTGCCCCAAGCCGCGCCGCCGCCTCGAGCTCGCGGCTGCCGTCGGCCCGTTCCCGCAAATGGACGTCGGCGTTGGCTGGCAAAGTGGTGCGGCCGAGCCTGATCGGGGCGTCGAGCGCCAGCCGAATGTCCTTGAAGCTGTCCTTGCGGCGCCCGCCAAGGCGGAAATCGCTGGCCGCGACCGCCTCGGCGCTGACATTGAGGGAGCCGAGCTTGGCGAGGAGCTGCGCCCTGGCGGCGCTACCCCCGCCGCTGTCGCGGGCCACGGCGACTTCGACCAGGGCAGGCCCGGTGGAGCGCCGGACCGAGCCTTCGACGAAGGTCACCCGTTCGTCGTCGATCAGCATCGTCCGAGCCAGCACCCCGGCCGACGTGCGTTTGTCGATGCCATGCTCGGCCGAAACTGCCGCCTGCAGCTCGGGAAGCCCGTTTCCTTCCTCCGGCGCCTTCAGGGCGGCGGTCTCGCGCCCAGGCTGGTAGAAGCCGGCCCAGTACCAGGTCTTGCCGGGCGGGACGTTATCCTGACCGACATTGAGGCTTTCGTAGCGGGTCCGAACCTGCCCCTGCGGGCCGTAAAGGACGACGCTGAAGTCGTTCTGGCCGTAGAGAAGCTGAACATCTTCAAAGGCATAACGCTGCCGACCGTCCGGTCTGGCAAAGGCAAGCAATTGTCCGTCACGGTACAGCTCGGCCTCCCACCCCGCCGCGAGGTCGCCTTCGAAGCGGGTCCGGTCGAAGCTGCTGGGGTTGGAGACCGGCCGGTTGGTGACCACTGCGCCGCGGCCGCTGACCGATGAGCCGCCAAGCCGAGTTTCGAGGCCGGCGACGTCGCCGAAGCCGTAATGGGTGGCCTGAATCGGACCGAGCAACTGCCCGTCCGGGTCCGAACGGTAAGCGCGCAACCGCAATCGGCTGGGGACCCCGCCCGGCGTGGTCGCGAGCTGCGCATCGTAGGACAGATGGGCGATTTCGCCGGCCGCGGAGACCGATGCCTGGCGGTCGGCCCGGGTGCCGGTATCGGCGCGGTAGGTGACCCCGGCGCTGACCACGAAATCGAGCTCCGGGGTGCGCCACATGCGATACGGCAGGCTCACCTCGGGAAGGCCCGACAGGTCGAACTTCGCCGGCTTGATGTGGGCGGCGCGGCGCTCCCGCTCGATTGCCAGCTCGACCGGCAATTTGGCTTCGGTCTCGAGGAGCAGGACGGAGCCGGCGGTCATCGGCTTGACGCCGAGTCCGAACCACCGGGCAAGCGCCCCGCTTTCGACGCACCAGCCTTCGGGAGTCTCGCGGATCGCGCCCTTGGCGAGCGCCTCGGCCTTGCCGGCATATTCGACCCGGCCGCTGCCGGCATCGATGGAGATGCGATTGGCTTCGCGAAATGCCCAGCCGCTGGCTTTCCTGGCGGTTAAGTCGATCTTCATCGGCACGTCGAGGGTGGTCAGGAAGTCGCCGAAAACGACGCACGTGCCCTCGGGCGTGGAGTAAGCGCGGACCCCGTCGCCGAGGCGGTATTGGCGAAGCTTGACGTCAAGCATGAATTGCTCGTCGGGGTCGGCCGACCAGCCGGGGGTGACCGGCGTGGCCGCGCTCGTCGCAAAGGCGCTGGCGATTGCCAGCGCCAGCGCGCCCGCCGATCGGAGCCTTGAAAGGCCGCCGGGCATCGGTTTTCCCTGCGTTCCCCAGCGCCCCTAGCGAAGCACCGCCTGCGTTTCGGCCAGGGTCTTGGTGCCGTCGTCGAAGGTCTCGACATATTGGATGGTGACCGGCCCGGCCAGCTGCCCCTTGAAGCTGTCGGCGATCGGAATTGAAACCTGGCGGCTGGTGACGTCGGTGTAGACCGACCGCCCGCTGGATCGCGATCGGATCCTTGACTCCGCTCTTGAGGATGCGGACGTCGCCGAAGGTAGAGCGCGTTCCCGAGCGGCTGAGCTGAAGCGCGATCGCCGGCTTGCCGTCGCGCTGCGCGACGTGGACGTCGGAGATCGCTGCCTGCACCTGCAAATTGCCGAGGCGGACAATTACAGGAATCGTCACCCCATAGATCGGGATCAGCTTGAAGCTGACTCCCTTCGCTGCTTGCGCGGCCTGGTCGACCACCGGGGTCGCCGGCGGGATCGCGCGGAACAGCATGTGGACCCGATACTCGCCGTCGGGCAGGCCCTTGGGCGGGCGGGCATTGATCCGGATCGACTGCGGCTGGTTGGGCGCCAGGGTCACCCGCCGCGGCGCATAGACAATCATGTCGCGCGCAGCCTTGTCGGCATCGGTGATCTCGGCGACGTCCTCAAGGGTGCCATTGGGCAGCATCCACCTGAACTCGACCGAAATTCTATAGGTCGCCGGCTCCTCGCCGATGTTGTTGAGAATGATCTCCGCGCCATTGCGCCCGTCGAGGACGATCCGGGTCGGTGCGACCAGCAGATCGCCGACGCCGGCATGAAGGGCGGTTGGAGGGAGTAGCGCTGGGGCGGCGAACAGCGCCGCCGCTGCGACGGATTTGGTCAGGACATTCATTTCGGCGATCCCCACTTTGCTCCATTACGGAGCGGTCGCCTCGTCTTGCCCCCGGAATGGTTTATTTTCGGTCAACCACGACCGTTCAGCGCGTACGAAAAAGGGGCCGCCGTTCCCGGCGACCCCTCATCAGGCGCGGCACTGAGGCCGGCCCTTGTGCAGTTCACTCATTCGTATTCTGCGGTCACCGCGAACTTGCCCTCGTACAGGCCGTCGGCCGTGCTGTCGGTGACGTCGATCGAACCACCGATGTTGAAGGTCACGCCGGTGCTGTTGCCCTCGTCACCCAGGTCGACACTTTCCGGAGCGTCGACGTTGAGGGTGAGGTCGGAAGCCGCCGTGTCGCTGGTGTTCTCGAGCGCGAGCGTGGGAATCGACGTCGATCTTCACAATCTGGTTATTTGCGCCAGTCACGCGATAGATGGCGGGGGTCATCGTGCCCGAGCAGGTGACTGTGGCGCTGCAACTGGGCGCGCCATCTTGGTCGACACCGACGGTCGCCGCGAACGGCGCGGCGCCGCTCAGGACGACGGTCTGCAGGTTGAGATCTTGCTCCGACGTCAGCGTGAGCGGACGAAGCACACGGACCGTCGCCGTTGCATCCGAGGTGGCCGGGACGGCGTAAGCCGGCGTGGCCGTTACAGCCAGGGCGACCAGCGCGCTGGCAGATACGAGAAGTTTCTTCATGACAATTCCCCACTGGTTCAAAACTACAGCGGCTGCCCGACCGCTGGTCCGGTCACCCGTGATCACCCCATTAACCGCGCCCGCTTACGGCTTCCCTCAAGGGCTTGGTTAACGCACAGCTAAGGAATTCACCGCTTCGGAGCAGTCTTCACAGATATTCGACGGTGATCGGCACATCGCCGCGATAATCGCCGGTGACGGTCAGCCGCCCGCCGAATCGGAACGATAGGTTGCCGGCCGAATCGAGCTTCGGCAGATCGGCAAGGTCGCTGACGATATCGTCGATGGTGATGGAACCCCCGCTTAGCGTGTGGAGCCGGATCCGCGACGGCAGCTCGACTCGCACCGCCCGGCCGGCTTCGCCGCGGATGACGATGGCCCCGACCATCGCGCTGCCGCTGATGGGCTGCAACGCTGCCGCTCGAGCGGCGCTCGCCATTGGGCAATAGGGTGGCGCTGCCTTCGCCGCCGCCGAGCAGCACCAGCCGATCGAAATCCAGGGTCGCGTCGACGCTGAGGCTAATCCGGCCGCTGTCGGCGAGATTGGGAGCGAGCGTCGTCGGCGTGTCGCACAGCCGGCACTGGGCGCGTGCGGGAGCGGTCGCGGCGACACCCAGTGCCGCCGCAAGCATCGCGCTTGCAACCAGAGTGATACGGTCCATCATCGCGCCCTTGCTATTGGGTAGAGGCTAAAACAGGGTTAATCGCCGCGTAACGTGAATCGCAGCATGACCGGCAGCGAAGGGCCGAACGATGAAAAAGACCGAAGCCGAGTGGCGCCAGGCGCTGACCCCCGAGCAATATCGCGTATTGCGAGAGGCCGGGACCGAGCCGCCGTTCAGCGGCGAATTGCTGTCAGTCAAGGACAAGGGCGAGTTCCGCTGCGCGGGGTGCGGCTCGCCATTGTTCGGCAGCGACAGCAAATATGACAGCGGCAGCGGCTGGCCAAGCTTCACCGGCCCCCTGCAGCAAGGCGCGGTCGACGAGCAGGTTGATGCGACCCACGGCATGACCCGGACCGAGGTTCGGTGCGCGCAGTGCGAAGGGCACCTCGGCCACGTCTTCCCCGACGGGCCCGGGGCCGATGGGCTGCGCTATTGCATCAACTCCGCGTCTTTGTCGTTCGGCGAGGACGGCGGCGAGCCCGAGGCCGAGTGACCCGCTGCTTGCGGCGGACGGCGCGGCTTCCTATCGCCTGATCGCACATGGCCCGTTCCCAAACCGCGCCCGGCCGGTCGAAGCTCAGGACCGCTCTCCACCTATTGCTTTACGTGGCGCTGCTCGGGATCGTCGCGCTCGGCGTCGCGGTGGCGGTCGCGGTGGCCTCGCTGCCCAGCTATTCCGACCTGACCCGCCGTTCCGACCTTGGCCAGATGATCCGGGTCCACGCGTCTAACGGCGCCGTTCTGGTCTCGCTTGGCCCGAGCTTCGGCGAGTGGCTCCCCTACGAGCGAATCCCCGGCGAAATGCGCTCGGCGATGGTGGCGATCGAGGACAAGAGGTTCCGCTCGCACTTCGGCGTCGACCCGATCGGCATGGGCCGCTCGGTCAAGGTCCGGCTGGAAAGCGGGTCGTGGCGCCAGGGCGGCTCGACCATCACCCAGCAGCTGGCTCGCAACATCTTCCTGACCAACAGCCGAACCTTCGGCCGCAAGATCAAGGAAGCGGTGCTGGCGCTGGCGCTGGAGCGCAAATTCTCCAAGGACCAGATCCTCGAGCTTTACCTCAACCGCGTCTATTTTGGCGGCGGCGCCTACGGCATCGACGCGGCATCGCGGCGCTTCTTCAACCACGGCGCCGATCGCCTGGCGCTTGGCGAAGCGGCGATCATCGCCGGCCTGGTCAAGGCGCCATCCAACTATTCGCCGACCGCCGATGTCGAGGCCGCGCGAGGCCGCTCCGAAGTCGTCCTCAAGGCGATGGTCGATAGCGGCTTCGTCTCCGCCTCCGCAGCCGCCAACGTCGACCCGGCGCGAATCCGTATCCAGCCGACGACCAAGGAGAATAGCGTCCGCTATTTCACCGACTGGGCGCTTCCGCAGCTCGATACCTTGATCGACGAGACCAGCGAGCCGATCGACGTCTACACGACGCTTGACCCGCGCATGCAGGCGGCCGCGGACCGCGCGATTTCGGCCAATGCTCCGCGCGACGCGCAAGGCGCTTTGGTTTCCCTCGACCGCGATGGAGCGGTGCGGGCGATGGTCGGCGGCCGCAATTACGTGAACTCGATCTACAACCGGGCGACCCAGGCGGAGCGCCAGCCTGGCTCGGCGTTCAAGCTGTTCGTCTATCTGGCGGCACTCGAAAGCGGGATGAAGCCGACCGACATGCTGGTCGACAAGCCGGTCAACATCAACGGCTGGCGACCGCGCAACTCGACCCGAAGCCACGCCGGGTCGGTCAGCGTTCGCGAAGCCTTTTCCCGGTCGATCAATACGATCAGCGCGCAGATCGGCGAGGAGCTGGGCTTCTCGACCATCGCCGACATGGCCCGGCGCTTCGGGATCACCACCACCATCTCGACCTATCCGTCGATGGTGCTCGGGACGAGCGACGTCCGCCTGATTGAAATGACCCAGGCGTTCGCCTCGGTTGCCGGCCGAGGGGTCGGCGTGACGCCGTACGGGATCAGCCGCGTCGTCACCGCCGACGGCAAGCAGCTCTACCGCCACGAAGGCCAGGAGCAGCGCGTGCTGGTCGCCCCGTGGGTGGCTGCCGAAATGACCGATTTGTTGCAATCGGCGGTGCTCACCGGCACCGGGCGGGCGGCGCAGATCGGGCGTCCGGTCGCCGGCAAGACGGGGACCACCAGCTCCAACAAGGACGGCTGGTTCGTCGGCTTTTCCAGCGGCCTGACGACCGGCGTGTGGATGGGCCGGGACGATGCCCGCGCCGTCGCCGGCCTGCAGGGCGGCACCGCGCCCGCCCGGGCGTTTCAGGATTTCATGGCCGTGGCTGTCGCCAGGCGGCCGGTCGAGCAGTTCGAAACCAAGGTGCCGATCCCCGACTGGGACTTGGATCCGAGCGAGGAGTTCTTCGGCGGCGACTATATCGGCATGGGCGGCGAGCCGTTGGTCGACGCGGATGGCAACCCGCTCTACCCCGACGGCCTAAGCGGCTTCCCGGGGCAGGGTTTTCCGCCCGGCTATGAGGGCGTGCCGACCGAACAACCCGTGCAGCCTTACAATCGGCCGCTGCCGGGGCAGCAGCCGCCGCAGATGGCGCCCGTGCCGGGCCGGCCCGCGCCGGGAACGCCGGTCCGCGAACCGCTCCCGCCGCGCTCAGCCCCGCAACCCGATCCGCTTCAGCCGCGGCCCGAGCCTTCGCAGTAACGCCTTGGCGGCGGCGACGTCGCCGCCGAACAGCTTCCGCTCGAGCGCCTTGAAATCGGGACCGTGGTTGAGATGCTCGAGGTGCGCGACTTCGTGGGCGACGACGAAGCGGCGCGCCGAGGCGGGAACCAGGATCAGCCGCCAGCTGTAGCGAATCCGCCCGGCGCTGCTGCAGCTGCCCCACCGGGTCGCCGCGTCGCCGACGCTGACCGCGACTGGGCGCTTTGCAGCGGCGGCCGCGATTTCGGCGGTTTCGAGCGACAACGTCTCAAGCGCCAGCCGCCGGAGGAATCTCTCGATCCGCGCCGCGAAGCCGGCTTCCGGTCCGCCGGCAACCAGGCAGCCGTGGGCAAGGCGCGGCGTCCGGGGCGCGGCTTGCGACCAGCACAGCCGCACATCCTGGCCATCGATGGGAACCACCGCTCCGTTGGCGAATGGCTCGGCCGGCTGCGCCCGTTCGATCTGCGCCCCGACCCACTCCCTTTGCGTCGCGGCCCAGCCGAGCGCCGTCTTGCGCGACAGCCCGCGCGGGTGGGTAAGCTTCAGCAGTTGGCGCTTTTCGTCGAACCGAAGGCGCATTCGCCGGGCGGTCTTGATCGGACACAACAGCACTGGAACGGGAAGGTCGGGGTGATGCTCGAGCCGGCTAGAGCCCACGGTCAACCATGTGGAATTCAAGCTCGCCGGCGTCGGCTTCGCTGACCGTCCAGCCGCGCGTCGACTGCCGCGCCTCGTGGACCGTCTCGCGGCTTCCGGAAATCAGATAATGCCAGTCGGGAAGCGGCTCGCCCGCTTCGCGCAGCCGGTAGGCGCAGGTCGCGGGCAGCCAGTCGAGGCCGCCGAGCTTCTTGCGGTCCAGAGTGACGCAGTCGGCGACCAGCTTCGTGCGGTTGGAATAATCGGTGCAGCTGCCGTTCTTGCGGTCGAGCAGCTTGCAGGCGACGTTGGTCGGGAACAGCTGGCCGGTCTCCTCGTCCTCCAGCTTGTGCAGGCAGCAGCGCCCGCAGCTGTCGCACAGCGCCTCCCACTCGCCGCGGTCGAGCTGCTCCAGGGGCTTTTCCCAAAAGGCCTTGCGGTCATTCATGACAAAGGCAGCAATGCTCTGCTATCGGCCGGGACACAAGCTGGAGGGGATTTTCAATGGGTTGGCTGGCGCGCACGATGATTGGGCTTGCGGGTGCAGTGATGGCCGTGGCCGCGCCGGCGCAGCTAGGTGGCAGCGATGGCGAAACCTTTGTCAGCAAGGTGCGCGAGGGCGACAATTCGGGCGCGCTAGCCTTGCTTGAGAGCAGGCCGAATATTGTCAACTTCCAGGATAGTCGCGGGGACACCGCGCTGCTGGTCGCGGTGCAGCGCCGCGACTCTGCGTGGACGGTGCACCTGCTCAGGGCTGGTGCTAACGCCAATCTCGCCGCGCGCAACGGCGACACGCCGTTGATCGCCGCCGTCCGCTCCGGATTTGGCGAAGGGGCGCGCTGGTTGCTGCAATCGGGCGCCAAGATAGATGCGGCCAACAAGATGGGCGAAACCGCGCTGATCGTCGCCGTCCAAAATCGCCAACTGGCGACCGTGAAGATGCTTCTTGCAAACGGCGCGGACCCTGACAGGACCGACGCCGCGGCCGGCTACTCGGCGCTCGATTATGCCAGGCGCGATACCCGCTCGCCGGAACTCTTGGCCGCGATCGAAGCGAGTAAGCGCGCCGGAATCAAGGCGCCGCCCGCATCGGACAAGCTCGACGATTTCAAGCTGAACTAGAAATCCTCGCCAAGCGTCGGGTCGATCTGCTGTGACAGACGCCGCGCCGCGCGGCGGGCGAAGCGCAACAGCTCGGCCTTGCGCCGGGCGGGCGCCAAGGGGCGATGCGCGGCCTCGCGAACCAGCGCCGCATCATAGCGGTCTGCGACGATCAGGCCGGCCTCGCTGGGAAGGTAGCGCTCGCCTTCGCAAATCGCCGCCAGCGACGGCGGCACCGCCCAGAAGAAGCGGTCGCAATAGTCGAGGTAGTCGGTCCATTTGCAATCGCCGACGAGGTCGGACTTGGCTACCTTGATCTCGACGATGGTCAGCCCGCCTTTGGCGTCGATCGCCATCAGGTCGGCGCGACGGCCATTGGCCAGCGGCACTTCGCAAATCGAGAACAGGTCCTGCCGGCAAAAAAGGCGAGTGACCCCGCGCGCGACCTCCGAAGCGATCGGGGGAGCGTCGGCAAAGCACGGAGAATCGAGCGCGATATCCACCGCGAACGAGTAGAACGAAACGAGACCGCGAGGAAGCGGCCCGTTTACCGACTAGCGATAGAAGATGTGGTTGCCGACCGAGGCGACTCGGCGCAGGCGCCAGCGCGGGTTGACCCGCTTGGCGTGGAAGAAAAGCGCCTTGCCGACCGACGAATCCTTGAGGTCCTGGTCGACGATCCTGGCGATTGCCACCGCCGTCTTCCATTGCGGGGCGCTCTTGGCGATCGACGGCCAGCGACCGCCGCGGACAAAGGAGAACTGCCCACGCTGGAACAGCACGCCGCAATAGGTCTTGGCGAACCGGCCACTGTCGGCGCGGTTGGCGATCACGTGCCCGACCGCAAGCTGCCCGGCCAATGGCTCGCTCTTCGATTCAAAGTAGATTCCCGCGGCGAGGCATTCGAGCTCGCGGCTTCCCGCCTCGGAACTGCGAAGCTCGGCGACGAGCGTTGCTAGGTCGGCCTTGCGATCGAGCACCGCGGCCGGCGCCTCGGGCGTCTCGGCCTCTTGCATGGGGGCAGCGGGATCGGTCGGAGCGGACGGGCCGGTGGCCGGGGTGATTCGCTGGGGAACGATGACGGAGGCGACTTCGGTGGCGTTCACCGGAATCAGCGGCTCGAAAGTGGGCCCGACCTGGGCCGGCGCAACCGAGCTTGCGCTCATTGCAGCGGCGATCAGCAGCGCCGAACGAAGCGAAACCAAAATATTATCCGTTATACTGCGGTGAACCGCCCATCAGGGCGGGCCTGCTTCGCGCGGTTAGTCCCGCCTGGCCCCCGGGTGGTTCCCCGTCTTGCGTGGTGCTCTTGCCGGGTTGTTCCGGCGAAAAGCACCCCCGCTCTTGCTTTCTACACGGTCTGTCCCGCGCGGCTGGCCTGCGGTCAACCCGCCGAGGTCGTTTCAGCGATGAATCGTTCCGGCTGCGCGACGTCCAGTTCGATTATCCACGAATCTTCATCAAACCGAGCCCGCTTTTGCAGGAATTCCAACAATTCCGCGTTGCCCGCCGATTCGCCCGGGCCGGCGGGCTGCCAGCGATAGCCGCCGTCGGGCGACAACATCCGCTCGAGGCAGGCGACGTGACGGTCGCGGCTGCGGATCACCAGCAGCAGCGCTCCGCGGTCGGGGTCGCCCTTCTTGAGTAGGGTCGCGCAGTCGCCGTCGGCCTGGGCGCGGCGGATCAACGCCGCGGCTTCGAGTGAGGCTGGAAGGCGCTCGTCCATCGGCTAGTTCGAACGGTCAGGCGGCGTCGCGCTCATCGGCTCCCATCAGCACCGCGGCCAGCGCGTCGCGGCTGCGGGCGCCGCGCATCTGCTCCAGCGTCGGCCCGTGACGGATGACGCGGCTGACCGCGGCAAGCGCTTTTAGATGCTCGGCGCCCGCATCGGGGGGCGAGAGCAAAAGGAACACCAGATCCACCGGGGCGCCGTCGATTGCCTTGTAGCGGACCGGCTCGGCGAGCCGGACGAAAAGACAGTAGATTCGCGCCAGCCCAAGCACCTTGCCGTGCGGAATGGCGACCCCTTGGCCGAAACCGGTCGAAGCAAGCTTTTCGCGCTCGGCGACACTTTCGAGAATCGCTTTCGAATCCAGCTGCAGACGCTGAGCCGCCATATTCGCCAGTTGCTGCAGCAACGAGCGCTTGGTGCCCGCCGACAGCGCAGGCTTGATGGCGTCAAAATCGAGAAAGTCGGTCAACTGCATTTGGGTACGCTCTACTGATCCGCCACCTGCTCGCTGCAGGCTTCCGGAAAGTTACAAAAAGGGTCAGGCCTCCTGGGGCTCGACCCAGCCGATGTTCCCGTCGTCGCGGCGGTACACCATGTTGAGCGCGCGCGTCGTCGAATTGCGGAACATCAAAGCGGTCGTATTGCGAAGGTCCATCAGCATCACTGCGTCGGCGACGTTGGCGTCGGGGATGTCGGTCCTGGTCTCGGCGACGATCGTCGGGCTCTCGGACGCTTCCTCTTCTTCGCGCGCGCCGGCAAAGACCGTGTAGCCGGCTTCGATCCGCGGAGCTGCCTCGTGGCCGGACTGATGCTCCTTCAGCCGTTTGGTGTACCTGCGAAGCTGCTTTTCGATCTTGTCGGCCGCGCCTTCGAACGCGACCTGCGCGGTCGGTGCCCGGTGCGCGGACTTCAGCACCACGCCGTTGGCGACCGGGGCGAGGATGTCGCAGGTGAAATCACTGTGCGGGCCGCGCCCGAAGGTGACGTCTGCGCCGACCGCTCGCGAATAATATTTCTCGGTCATTTCCTCGATTCGGCCGATCGCATGCTCTTTCAGTGACTCTCCGGTTTCTACCTGATGATCCGCGACACGAACGTCCACTGACGAGCTCCTTGTTCAAACCGGTTGCAGCCGCGCTTAGGGCGGCGCCGAAGCGTGCGTCAACTCGCTCCGGTGAACCGTGCCCACAGCGGGCTGGCCAGCTTGGCGATAAACGCGCGATGGCGCACGAGCTCCTCGATTCCCGCGTGATGCGGCCGCGGCACCCGCGGTTCGCGCACCGTGACTGCACCGGCAACCGGAGCGAGATCGGCGTCGTCGGTTTCGGCGACAAGACCGAGCCCGATCTGCCGCCCGCCGGTCAGCTCGACATAGACTTGCGCGAGCAGCTGCGCGTCGAGCAGCGCACCATGCTTGATGCGCTGGCTACGATCGACCCCGAAGCGCATGCACAAGGCGTCTAGGCTGTGCTTGGCGCCCGGATGGCGGGTGCGCGCCATCGCCAGCGTGTCACGCATCCGGCTCGTGCAGATTACGGTCCGGCCGCACAACTCGAGCTCATAGTTCAAAAAGCTGAAGTCGAAGCTGGCGTTGTGCGCGATCAGCGGCGCGTCGTCGAGGAACTCGAGGAGGTCCTGGGCAAGCTCGGCGAACAGCGGCTTGTCGGACAGGAAAATGTCGCTCAGCCCATGCACGGCCTCGGCCCCGAACGGCATCGGCCGCTGCGGGTTGAAGTAAGCATGGAAGTGGCGGCCGGTCTCGACCCGGTTGAACATCTCGATGCAGCCGATCTCGACAATGCGGTCGCCGGTGGCCGGATTGAGACCGGTGGTCTCGGTATCGAAGATGATTTCCCGCACGTTTTTTCTATCGGCCCTGCCCGAGTCCCAGACAAGCGAGAATGCGTCCGACCTGGCCTTCTGTTGTGGATAGGTCGCCGCGGGTATCGACGACGAAATCGGCACTCGCGCGCTTCTCCGCGTCGGGCATCTGCCGGGCGAGGATTGCCTCGAACTTCTCGAGCGTCATTCCCGGCCGCGCGAGCACGCGTTCGCGTTGGACTTCCGCCGGCGCCGAGACGACAATGACCTTGTCGAAGGCCTGGTCGCCGCCCGTCTCGAACAGCAGGGGAATGTCGAACAGAAGCGCCGCCGCGTCACCATGTTCGACGATGAACCGGGTCCGCTCGTGGTGCACCGCCGGGTGGACGATGGCTTCCAGTGCGGCCAGCTCGTCGGGGTTGGCGAGGACACGCTCCGCCAGCATGTCGCGGTCGACCGCGCCATTCCAAGTCGTTCCGGGAAACCTTTGCTCGATCCGCTCGACCAGCGCGCCGCCAGGTCCCTGCAGCTTACGCACCGCTGCATCGGCATCGAACACCGGAATTCCGGCGCGCTCGAACATCTGCGCGACCGTCGACTTGCCCATGCCGATCGAGCCGGTGAGCGCAATCGTGATCATGACGCGATCACCTGTCTTTCGCGAAGCGCGCCTAGCAACGGGAGCAAGGGCATTCCAAGGATTGTGAAATAGCTTCCCTCGATTGCGTCGAACAATTGGATGCCGCGCCCTTCGAGCCGGAAGGCGCCGACGCAATATCCGACTTCGGGCCATTCGGCGTCGAGATATGCGTCGATGAACTCGGCGGATAGCGCCCGGACGCTCAGCGTCGCGGTGTCAACCAGGCTCCAGTCGATCTCCCCGGCACTCGCAAGCGCCGCGGCACTGGTCAGCTGGAGCGACTTGCCCGAGAAACTGCGAAGGTGCTCGGCGGCCTCGTCGCGATCGGCCGGCTTGTCGAATCGGCGCCCATCAACGCTGGCGACGGAATCGCTTCCAATCACCCAGCCAGGGTGATTCTGGCCGACACCCAGAGCCTTCTTGATCGCCAGTATTTCGGCCAGCTTCGAAGGGTCGCCTTGCCGCGCCTTTTCCGAATCTTCATCAACATACGCCGGGATGACCGCGAACTCCACGCCCGCTTGCTCAAGCATCTTGCGCCGGATCGCGCTTGCGGATGCGAGGATGAGCGCCATTGGACAACCTTGTGGAAAAGCCGGTTCATGCTTCTAGCCCGGGGATGGGGGCAGCCTCAACGAGCCTGTTGTCCCCGCTTGCCGCCGCGCAATTCGAGGATTCACCCACGGTGGATAAGTTCGATCCCCAACCTGTGAATTGCGGGAACGACAACGCGCGACTCGCCGCTTTGCACCAAATGCTGGGACCGCCCACCTGTTGGCAAATGCGGGAGGCGCACCTAAGTCCCGTTATCCGGCGACCAACTGACTCCATCAATATTTCTATAAGACTCTAATAGGGAAGGTAGAGTGGGTGTCCGTTTCGTCGAACAGCCCTCTGGCCAACCAGGTAATCAAACCGTTGCTTGCGGTCCTGAACGGCGAACGGCGCGACCCGCCACCGATGTGGCTGATGCGCCAGGCCGGGCGCTACCTTTCCGAATATCGCGAGCTGAGGCACGTCAAGGGCAGCTTTCTCGAGCTGGTTTACGACAGCGACGCGGCTGCGGAGGTAACCCTGCAGCCGTTAAAGCGGTTCGATTTCGACGGTGCCATCCTGTTTTCCGACATATTGATCGTGCCGTTCGCGATCGGCCAAAACCTGTCGTTCGTGTCGGGCGAGGGGCCGCGGCTGACCCCGCCGCTGATGGGCGCCGAGCTCGACTCGCTAACCCCGTTCCTGACCCGCCTCGAGCCGATTTACGAGACGGTTCACAAGGTGAAGGCGACGCTTCCACCGCAAACCACGCTGATCGGCTTTTCCGGAAGCCCGTGGACGGTCGCGACCTACATGGTCGCTGGCCAGGGCAGCCGCGAGCAGTCCGAGACTCGCCGGATGGCTTACGCCGACCCGAAGCGGTTCCAGGACATCATCGACCGGATCGAGCGGGTCACTTACGGCTATTTATCCGGCCAGATCGAAGCCGGCGCCGAAGCCGTGCAATTGTTCGACAGCTGGGCCGGGAGCCTGGCCCCGAGCGAGTTCGAGCGCTGGGTGATCGCTCCGACCGCGCGGCTGGTCGAGCGCCTGGCGCAAGAGCATCCCGGAGTTCCGGTGATCGGCTTTCCCAAGGGCGCTGGCGGCAAGCTTGCCGCTTACGCCCGGGAGACCGGCGTGACCGCGATCGGCATCGACGAAACCGTCGATCCGGCGTGGGCCGACCGCGAGCTCCCGCCTGGGCTTCCCGTGCAGGGCAATCTCGACCCGCTGGCGCTGCTTGCCGGCGGCGAAGCGCTGCAGGTTGCGACCAAACGGATCCTTGACGCCTTCGCCGGCCGCCCGCACATCTTCAATCTCGGCCACGGCATCCTGCAGGACACGCCCGTGCAGCATGTCGAGCAGCTTCTGGCCCATGTGAAGGGGGGCAAGTGACGGACCTGACGGGTTATCTGGGTCACGCCTACCCGTGGCTAAAAGCCGGCCACATCACCTTCGTGATCTACTGGATGGCGGGGCTTCTCCTGCTTCCCCGTTTTTACGTCTATCACCACGAGACCACCGCGGGATCGGCCGAAGACCGAGCCTGGATCGAGCGCGAGCAACGGGTCCGCTCGATCATCCTCACCCCGGCAATGGTCGTCGTCTGGGTGCTTGGGCTGATGCTCGCCTTCCACATTGGCGCGTTCGGGCAGGGCTGGTTTACCGCCAAACTGGCGCTGGTGGTGGCACTGACCGGCTACCAGGGCTGGCTCGGCGCTTACGGCCGCACGCTCGCCGACGGCCAGCGGCCGATCGACCAGCGAACCTTGCGCATAATGAACGAGATACCCGGAATCGCCGCGGCGATCATCGTCGTTCTGGTGATCGTCCGCCCGTTCTGAGCCGTGGCAGCCGTTGACTCGGCCCTGACGGCTGCCTAACCCGCCGATGCGCGACTGAACGGCCCGTTT
Source organism: Sphingomicrobium sp. (assembly GCA_037721775.1). Classification (GTDB taxonomy): domain Bacteria; phylum Pseudomonadota; class Alphaproteobacteria; order Sphingomonadales; family Sphingomonadaceae; genus Sphingomicrobium. Next base: position 89,870 of record JBBJOG010000004.1, read on the forward strand.
TCCTACGCTGTTCCAGCCCGCCCAAGCGGCGTCCTGCCGCTTATGCTTTCACCAAGCCGAATTCCACGCCCGAAGAGCGAACACCAGATGCATCTCAAAGAATTGAAACAGAAATCGCCGGCCGACCTGGTCACCATGGCCGAGGAGCTCGGGGTCGAGGGCGCGTCGACGATGCGCAAGCAGGACCTGATGTTCTCGATTCTCAAGATCGAGGCGGAAGACGGCACCGAGATCATCGGCACCGGCACGATCGAGGTGCTCAACGACGGCTTCGGCTTCCTGCGTTCACCGGAAGCCAATTATCTGGCCGGCCCCGACGACATTTACGTCGCTCCGTCGGTCGTCCGCCGCTTTGGTCTGCGGACCGGCGACACGGTCGAGGGCGAGATCCGCGGTCCCAAGGACGGCGAGCGCTATTTCGCTCTGACTCGGATCACCTCGATCAATTTCGACGATCCCGAAGCGGTCCGGCACCGCGTCAACTTCGACAATCTCACCCCGCTTTACCCGGACTCCAAGCTGACCCTCGACAGCGCCGACCCTACGGTCAAGGACAAGTCGGCGCGCGTGATCGACATCGTCGCACCGCAGGGCAAGGGCCAGCGCGCGCTGATCGTCGCTCCGCCGCGGACCGGTAAGACCGTGCTGTTGCAGAATATAGCCAAGGCGATCACAGACAACCATCCCGAAGTGTTCCTGATCGTCCTGCTGATCGACGAGCGCCCGGAAGAGGTCACCGACATGCAGCGGTCGGTCAACGGCGAGGTGATTTCATCGACCTTCGACGAGCCGGCGAGCCGCCACGTACAAGTTGCCGAGATGGTGATCGAAAAGGCTAAGCGCCTGGTCGAGCACAAAAAGGACGTCGTGATCCTGCTCGATTCGATCACTCGCCTGGGCCGCGCCTACAACACCGTCGTCCCAAGCTCGGGCAAGGTGCTGACCGGCGGCGTCGACGCCAATGCTTTGCAGCGCCCCAAGCGCTTCTTCGGCGCCGCCCGCAACATCGAGGAGGGCGGGTCGCTGTCGATCATCGCCACCGCTCTGATCGACACCGGATCGAAGATGGACGAAGTGATCTTCGAGGAGTTCAAGGGCACCGGTAACTCGGAAATTGTGCTTGACCGCAAGGTTTCCGACAAGCGCATCTTCCCGGCGCTGGACGTCGGCAAGTCCGGCACCCGCAAGGAGGAATTGCTGGTCGACCAGGCGATCCTGACCAAGATGTGGGTGCTTCGCCGGATCCTGATGCAGATGGGCACGATCGATGCGATGCAATTCCTGCTCGACAAGATGAAGGACGCCAAGTCGAACGAGGACTTCTTCGCCAGCATGAACCAATAGGCCGCGGCTAGGACGGCCGAGGAGCGAATGCGATGATCGAGCTTGTCCTTGCGGCCGTGAACCATGGCGCTCAGGCGGGATTCGGCGGCCCTGCCGAAATGTGGGGCGCGATCGTCAAGGATTTCTCCAACATCACCGAGCCGGTGGCCTTTTCGGCCTTCCTGCAGGTGCTGATGATCGATCTGGTGCTGGCCGGCGACAATGCCATCGTCGTTGGCGCTCTGGCTGCCGGCCTTCCCGCGGAGCAGCGCCGCAAGGTGATCCTGATCGGCGTGATCGCCGCGCTGGTGCTTCGGATCGGCTTCGCGCTGGTCGTTACGCAATTGCTCCAGATAATCGGCCTGATTCTGGTCGGCGGCTTGCTGCTGCTGTGGGTTGCCTGGAAGATGTGGCGCGACCTCAATCATTCCGGCGAGAGCGCGGGCTCGCCCGAAGTCGACGGTGACGAGCATTCGGGCATTCCCTCCGCCAAGAGCTTTGGCGCCGCCGTCTGGGCGGTGGCTGTCGCCGACGTGTCGATGAGCCTGGACAATGTACTTGCAGTCGCCGGCGCCGCCCGCGAGCACCCCGGGATCCTGATCGTCGGCCTGATCTTCGCGGTCGCGCTGATGGGCCTCGCCGCCAACGTCATCGCCAAATATATAGACCGCTACCGCTGGATCGCCTACGTAGGACTCGTCGTGATCGTCTATGTCGCCGGCAAGATGATCTACGAGGGCTGGATCGACCCCAACGTCGGCGTCGGGCGGCTGTTCGCCTGACCGGCCACGACTGCGCTATGCGCGGTTATATGGCCTCCGATACGATATATGCGCTATCCAGCGGCCGGCCGCCGGCGGCGATCGCAATCGTCCGAATCAGCGGGCTCGGAGCGCATGCTGCCGGATCGGCGCTGGCTGGCGACCTGCCGCCGGCACGCCGGGCTGCGGTGCGCGAGCTTCACGATCCTGCAAGCGGCGAGCTGCTCGATGAGGCGCTGGTCCTTCGCTTTGACGGGCCGGCGAGTTCCACCGGCGAGGATCTGGTCGAGCTCCACTGCCATGGCGGCCGCGCGGTGGTGGAGGCGGTCCTTGGCTCTCTTGAGGCGCTTAGAGGGACGCGCCTTGCCGAGCCCGGCGAGTTCACCCGCCGCGCGTTCGAGAATGGCCGGATCGACCTCACCGAAGCGGAGGGCCTGGCGGAGCTGATCGAGGCCGAGACCGAGAGCCAGCGCCGCGCCGCGCTGCTGATGGCCGACGGCGGCCTTCGCAAGCAGATCGACCAGTGGCAGCTGCTGCTGCTCGGGCTTTCGGCGCGCGCCGAGGCGGGGATCGACTATGCCGACGAGGATTCGGTGGACGGCGACCCGGCGTTGGCGAGCGATTGCGGGGCGCTTGCCAAAGAGATCGGCGAATGGCTCGAGCGGCCGCGAGCGGAGCCGCTCCGCGACGGTGTCCGGGTCGTTCTGGCGGGTCCGGCCAATGTCGGAAAGTCTAGCCTCCTCAATGCGATGGCTGGGCAGGAGCGAGCGATCGTCACCGACCAGCCCGGCACCACTCGCGACCACATCGAAGTGGCGTTGGCATTATCGGGCGTCCCGCTGCTGTTAACCGACACCGCCGGCCTGCGCGAGACCACCGAGCCGGTCGAGCAGATTGGCGTCGACCGCTCGCGCAGGCTGATCGAGGTGGCTGACATCCTCGTGTGGATGGGCAATCCGGTCGATGCGCCTGCCCATCCGCGCCTGATCCGGGTTCACGGGCGGTGCGATCTTCCGGACCGCGAACCCGCGCCTTCCAGTTCAATCGCGGCCTCGTCGATCAGCGGCGAAGGACTCACCGAACTGACCGCCGCAATCACGGAGAACGCGCGCTCGCTGCTCCCAGCTGAAGGCCAACTCGCCCTTAGTCGACGGCAGGCCCAGTGCCTCCAGAGCGCTTATGTTGCACTGCAGCATACGCAGAAAGCCCCGGAACTGCCAATATTAGCCGAACATTTGCGCAGCGCACGCACGGCATTTGACCGCTTGACCGGTCGAGCCGGTGTGGAGGATGTGCTGGATTCTTTGTTCGGGCGTTTTTGCCTCGGCAAGTGATGTTTCACGTGAAACGCGCAGTTTTGACCTCCCCCGGCGTCGTAACGTAAAGCGGCTCGATGTTTGACGTCTTGGTCATTGGCGGCGGTCACTCCGGCTGCGAAGCCGCAGCTGCAGCGGCGCGCCGTGGCGCTCGCGTGGGGCTGATCAGCTTTCGCGCTGAGGACATCGGGCAGATGTCGTGCAACCCGTCGATCGGCGGCGTCGGCAAGGGTCATTTGGTTCGTGAGCTCGATGTGTTTGACGGCCTGATGGCCCGCGCCGCCGACCGCGCCGCGATCCACCGCAGGATGCTCAATCGCAGCAAAGGCCCAGCCGTGTGGGGCCCGCGGTTCCAGGCCGACCGCGCCTTGTACCGCGCCGCAGTGGTCGAACTGCTCGCGGAGAGCGGCGCGGAAGTCGTGATTTGCGAGGCCCTGCGGCTGATCCTTCGCAACGGCTGCATCATCGGGCTTGAAACGAGCTTGGGGGCACTCGGCTGCCGCGCGCTGGTGGTTGCCACTGGCACCTTTCTCGACGCGCGCATGTTTATCGGCGAGGAAATTCTTGAGGGCGGCCGCCAAGGCGAGCGCGCGTCGATTCCGCTCGCCGGGCAGGTTCGCGACATCGGCCTGGGCCAAGGCCGGCTCAAGACAGGCACTCCGCCGCGGCTGGACGGGCGCACTATCGACTGGGCGAGGGCCGAGCCGCAGCCGAGCGACCGCGATGAGTGGACGATGTCGGCGCTCGACGATGGAGTGCGCCAACCGCAGCTTGCTTGCGCGATCACTCGGACCAGCGCCGCAACGCACGACATCATCGAGGCAAACCTCGATCGTTCACCGCTCTACGCAGGGGCAATCGAAGGGCGCGGGCCGCGCTACTGCCCGTCGATCGAGGACAAGGTGAAGCGCTTCGGCGGCCGTGACGGGCATCAGATCTTCCTTGAGCCCGAGGGCCTGGGCGATCCACTGGTATACCCTAACGGAATCTCGACCTCGTTGCCGCTCGACGTCCAGCAGCGATTCGTCGCCACCATTCCCGGGCTGGAGCGCGCCGAGATCGTTCGCCCGGGCTATGCGGTTGAGTATGAGTATGTCGACCCTCGCCGGCTCGGCTCGACGCTGGAAGTGCGGGAGATCGCCGGGCTGTTCCTGGCCGGGCAGATCAACGGCACCACCGGCTATGAGGAGGCCGCCGCTCAAGGGTTGGTCGCCGGGCTGAACGCGGCAGCGAACGTCAATGATCTGGAGCCGGTCCGCTTCGACCGGCGTTCCAGCTACACTGGCGTCATGACGGATGATCTCACCCTGCAGGGCGTGACCGAACCCTACCGGATGATGACCGCGCGGGCAGAGTACCGGCTGTCGCTGCGCGCCGACAATGCGACGACGCGGCTGGGCGAAGCGGCGCTCGGCGCCGAATGCGTGTCCGACCGCCGCCGCCGCCAGATCACCCATCATTTCGAGCGCCGCGAGCGGGCCGAATGGCGCGAGACGGACGAGGGCAAGGCCGACGCGCTCTACGCCCCTTACGTGGCGCGGCAGCAGCGTGAGTGGGAGGTCATCAGGCGCGATTCGCGGATTCGGCTTGGCCCGGCGTTCAACTTCGCGTCGGTTGCGGGGCTCTCGGCGGAGATGATCGAGCGTCTGGCGCTGGCCCGGCCGGAAACGCTCGACCAGGCCTCGCGCATCTCCGGCGTGACCCCGGCGGCACTGTCGGCGCTGCATGTCGCCGCTTGCCGCAGCGCAGCATGATCGATCAGCTGGCGGAGATCGCCGGTCGGCCTGTTTCACGTGAAACATTCAGACTTCTTAAACACTATGCAGAGCTTCTTCGTCGCGAAGCTGGCCAACAAAATCTCGTTTCGGCGTCGAGCGTCGCCAAGCTGTGGGAACGGCACCTCCTCGATTCGGCGCAACTCGTCCGCTTCGAGCCCCATCCTGGCGCGGCCTGGGTGGATGTAGGCGCCGGCGCGGGCTTGCCCGGCTTTGTGATCGCCGCACTGGTAGAGGGGTCGGTGACGCTGGTCGAACCGCGCAAGCTACGCGCAAACTTCCTCGAGCGAGCGGCTGCGGAACTCGGACTTGCGGGCCGGGTGACCGTGGTCTCTGCAAAGGCCGAGCGCCTGTCCGCGCGGTTTGACGTGATCACCGCCCGCGCGGTCGCATCGCTGGATCGCCTGCTGGCGCTTGCGCATCATTTGTCCACAGATAAGACGGTCTGGGTTCTGCCCAAGGGCCGCAACGCACGATCCGAACTGGATGATGCTTGGCTAAGGTGGCATTGTGAGGCTCGAACCGAGCCGAGCCGCACCGATCCCGAATCGGAGATACTGCTGCTTGCGCGCGTGACGGCGAAGGGGAAGAGATGATCCGCGTTGCGGTTGCGAACCAGAAGGGCGGAGTCGGCAAGACGACAACCGCGATCAACCTCGCAACGGCGCTCGCGGCGGTCGGCTGGAAGGTTTTGCTCGTCGACCTCGACCCGCAGGGCAATGCGTCGACCGGCCTGGGCGTCCCCCAGTCCAGGCGCGAACTCTCGAGCTACGACGTGCTGATTGGCGCCGCGACGTTGATGGACAGCGTCGTTGCGACCCGGGTGCCGCGCCTCGACTTGCTTCCGGCGACAGTCGATCTGTCCGGCGCCGAGATCGAGATGGTCGGGCTCGAGGATCGCGCGCACCGGCTGGAAAAGGCGCTGGACTCAGCGTCGCCCGGCCGCTGGGACATAGCCTTGTTCGACTGCCCGCCCTCGCTCGGCTTGTTGACCGTCAACGGCCTGGTCGCGGCCCGCCATTTGCTGGTCCCGCTGCAGTGCGAATTCTTTGCTTTGGAAGGCCTTAGCCAGCTGTTGCAGACGGTCGAGCGGATCCGTCTAGCGTTCAACCCGGAGCTCTCGATTCTGGGCATCGCGCTGACCATGTTCGACAAGCGCAACCGGCTTTCGCAACAGGTCGCCGATGACGTCCGCGCCTGTCTCGGCGCGGCGGTGTTCGAAACGGTGGTGCCGCGCAACGTCCGGCTGTCCGAAGCCCCGAGCCACGGGCTGCCGGCGCTAATCTACGACCTTCGCTGCGCGGGGTCGGAAGCTTATGTGCGCCTCGCCAGCGAGCTGATCGCGCGGCTGCCGCGCCCGGCTGAGGCGGCATGAGCGCGAAAAAACCGGGGTCCGGGCTCGGCCGCGGTCTGTCGGCGCTGCTCGACGAGGCGATCCGGCCGCCGGCGTCGGACGCCGGGGGACAGGATGAGGGCGGCGCAAGCGGCGTGCGCGAGGTCGAGATTGGCAGAATTCGACCAAATCCGAACCAACCGCGAAACCGCTTCGACGAGGAGGCGATTGCCGAGCTCGCCGATTCGATCGCCAAACGTGGGGTCCTGCAGCCGATCCTGCTCCGCCCCGACGGCGACGGCTATCAGATCGTTGCCGGCGAGCGGCGCTGGCGGGCGGCGCAGAAAGCGCGACTACACAAAATTCCGGCAATTGTCCGTGAGATCGACGATTCCTCGGCATCTGAGATCGCACTTATCGAGAACATCCAGCGCCAGGACCTCAATGCGCTCGAGGAAGCGGAAGGTTATCGCCAGCTGATCGAGCGCCATGGGCACACTCAAGACGGCGTCGCGCGGCTGGTCCACAAGTCCCGGAGCCATGTTGCCAACTTGCTGCGACTACTCGAACTACCCGACAGCGTTCGCCAATCGCTGCTGCGAGGCGATATCAACATGGGCCACGCCAGAGCGATCGCGACAGCACCGGATCCCGAGGCGTTGGTCCGCGAAATCGTCTCCAGGGGGCTGTCGGTTCGCCAGGCAGAGGCGCTGGCAAAGCGGGTTCGGCCCGCTGGCGGGTCCGACGACATCGCCCGGGCCAGCGCTCGCAACTCCCAGGCCCAGGCCCCGGCCGACGCCGACCTGGCGGCGCTCGACCGTCAGTTGGGCGATATCCTCGGTCTCAAGGTCAAGGTCGCCCACGACGGGGCCAAGGGAACGGTCGTCCTTCACTACAGCAGCCTCGACCAGCTCGACTTGATCTGCCAACGGCTGTCGGGAGAGCCGATCTAGCGGCGTCCGGGGGACGGCGCGTAATAGGCACTCCGATCTAGCGGCGTCCGGGGGACGGCGCGTAGGAGGCTCTCCGATCTAGCCTTTATCTGCGGCCGGCAGTCCGCGCGACGGCGATCAGCTCCTCGCCGAAAGCTTCCACGGGCGGCGGCGAATCGCCCCGCATCAACGCCCGCTCCATCTCCCCGGCGCGCTCGGCGACCCGCGCCAACTTGGCCGAAGTCCATTGGCCCAAGAGCTTGCCGACAAGCTCTTTATCTTTGAAGAACAACGCCTTGCCCATTGACGCCATGGCGTCGCCGATGCTCTGCCCACGATCGACCCTGGCGCGAAGGCGGGCGAGCAGCAGCAACCGCCGCTGCAACTCCCGGATGGCTGTGATCGGCTCCGCCCCGGCCGGCGCGCGCATCAGTTCGTAGGCGACCGCGCCGGCGTCGCCGGCCAGAGCGGCATCGCCAATTCCGGTCCATTCGCCTTCGCTGCCGGCGCCGATCGCGTCGAGCACTTCGCCGTCCGCCTCCGCCGGCCGCTCGGGCGACGCGCCGAGGTAAAGAGCGATCTTGGCCAGTTCCTGCGCGACCACTCCTCGGTCGCCGCCGCACGCGACCCCGACCCGCGCCGCTATTCCGGGCGCCAGCCGAAGCCCTTGGCCCCGCGCGAGATCCTCGATCACCCGCTCGCTATCGCGCTCGTTCAGCTCATAGGACACATGGGCAAGCGCCCGCTCGTGCGCCTCGGCGATCCGAAGCAGCTTGGAGGTCTTGCGCAGCGCCCCGGCAATCGCGATCACCGGGCTTTCCACCGCCGGGGCCTCGAGCAATGCGTCGATCGAGTCGCAGATCTCGTCGGCCGCCGGCTCCACCCAGATCGCGCGGCGCCCGCCGAACATGTCGATCGCCGCCGCCTCGTCGGCGAGGATCGCGGGATCCGATTTGGCCGCCGATGCCACGATCGTTACCTTGTCCGCCGCGAGGCCCTTGAGCAGCCGCTCCGCATGAGCGCGCGACTGGCCTTCGTCATAGCCGTAAAACAAATAGAAACGCGTTGCCGGCTCCGGCTTGTCGAGCAATCGCTCAAAGCCCCTGCGCTCCGACTTCACGGACGCGCTCCGGTGCGGGTCGCGTACAGTCCAAGGCGGGCGACGATGTCGTTGGCGACGATCTCCGCGAGCCGCTCCTCGGCGGTCTGCTCGGCCGCGACCGTCGCATATTCGGAGCTGACCACGTCAATTCCGGCGTCCGATCCCGCGGTCGCGTCGAGCAGTATTTGGCCGTTGGCAAGCTGCACCAGCTGGTATCGCGCCCGCAGGATCCGGCGCTCGCGGCTGGCCGACCGGTCGCCGCGGATTCCAAGCCCGATGACCTGGTCGTCGAGCTCGACAATGAGCCGGTAGGCCGGGGCGTCGCCGTCCCCGATTGCGCCCAGCCGATCGGTGAGCTTGTTGAACACCAGCCAGCCGTTGCGGCCGGGAATCGGCGCAACCTCAACATGGCGCAGAACCTCAGCGACCGGGCCCGACGAGCCGCCGGCGTAGAGCGGCCGCAACTGGCAGCCGGTTAGCGCGGCGGTCGCGGCAAGCAGCAGGAAAACGCGGATCATGCGACGATATTCACCAGCCGGTCGGGAACGACAATGACCTTGCGCGGGATCGCGCCGTCAAGCTGGCGCTGGACCTTGTCCGACGCCAGCGCCAGCGCCTCGGCGTCCTCGCGCGAAAGCCCGCGCGGAGCGGGAATCGTGTCGCGAAGCTTGCCGTTGACCTGGACCGCAAGAGTAATCTGGTCGTCGACCAGAAGCGCCGGATCGAAAGCTGGCCATTCGGCATCGACGACGAGGCCGGCGCCGGCCATCACCTGCCAGCATTCTTCAGCCAAATGCGGCGCCATCGGCGCGATCAGCCGGACCAGGCCGCGGACTGCCTCGGCGCGGGTCGCCGAAGGGGCGGCCTTCTCGATCGCGGAGACCAGCTCGTAAACTTGCGCCACAGCCTTGTTGAATTGCAGACCATCGATCGCCTCGCCAATGGCCGCGGTCGCCCGGTGCAGCTTGCGGTGGAGGCCATCGTCGGCACCGTCTCCATCAGCCTCGACAGTGGCCAGCCGCCACACGCGCTGGACGAAGCGGGATGCCCCTTCGATGCCCGCTTCCGACCATTCGAGGTCGCGTTCGGGCGGGCTGTCGGACAGCATGAACCAGCGCACCGCGTCGGCGCCGTATTTGTCGACGATCGGCTGCGGGTCGACCGTGTTGCGCTTGGACTTGGACATCTTCTCAACTCGGCCAAGGTCGATCGGGCAGCCGCTCTCGACGTGAACCCAGTCGTCGCCGTCTCGCCGCACCTCGTGGGGGCTGAGCCAGCTGCCGTCGCCGGCGCGGTAGGTTTCGTGCGTGACCATCCCTTGCGTGAACAGTCCCTTGAACGGCTCGGTCACGCCGATCCGCCCGATCCGCTCGAGCGCCCTGGTCCAGAAGCGCGCGTAGAGCAGGTGCAGGATCGCATGCTCGACGCCGCCGATATACTGGCCGACCGGAAGCCAGGCTTCGGCTTCGGCGCGGTCAAACGGCTGGTCGGCCGGCTGGCTGGCGAAGCGGATGAAGTACCAGCTGGAATTGATGAATGTGTCGAACGTGTCGGTCTCGCGCAGCGCCTCGTCGCCGCAGCCTGGGCAGGGCACGCGCCGCCACTCGTCGGCACGGTCGAGCGGGTTGCCGGGAAGGTCGAAGCTGACGTCATTGGGCAGCACCACTGGCAACTGGTCGCGCGGCACAGGCACCGCCCCGCAGCTCTCGCAATGGATGATCGGGATCGGCGTGCCCCAGTAACGCTGGCGCGAAACTCCCCAGTCGCGCAGGCGAAAGGCGGTCGTGCCCTTGCCCCAACCGTCGGCCTCGGAGCGGCGGATGACTTCGGCCGCGGCCTCCGCGGTCGCAAGCCCGTCGAGGAAGCGCGAGTTCACCGCGACGCCGGGGTCGCTGTCAGCCTCGATGACCGAATCGCCGGCGCCTTCGGCGCCGGCGGCGACGACGCGATCGATGGAGAGTTGATATTGCGTCGCAAACTCGAAATCGCGCTGATCGTGTGCGGGGACTCCGAAAATGGCGCCAGTCCCGTAATCCATCAGCACGAAGTTGGCGATGTAGACGGGCAGCTTCCAGTTCGGATCGAGCGGGTGAACCGCCTCCGCGCGGGTGCGATACCCGCGCTTTTCCTGGGTCGCGACCTCGGCGGCGCTGGTTCCGCCCGCCCGGCAATCGGCGATGAACCCGCGCGCCTGGTCGTCGTCACCAGCCAGCGCCTCGGCCAGCGGGTGTGCCGCGGCGATCGCGACGAAGCTGGCGCCGAAGATGGTGTCGGGACGGGTAGTGAAGACTTCGACGGAATCGAGCTCGCTAAGCGACTCTGAAAGCCCAAACCTGAATTGCAGCCCGCGGCTCCTGCCGATCCAATTCTCCTGCATCAGCCGGACCTTGTCGGGCCACTGGTCGAGCGCCTTAAGCCCGTCGAGTAGCTCCTCGGCGAAATCGGTGATTTTGAGGAACCACTGGGCAAGGCTGCGGCGCACGACCGGAGCGCCCGACCGCCAGCCCTTGCCGTCGACCACCTGCTCGTTGGCGAGCACGGTCATGTCGACCGGGTCCCAATTGACCTCGCTCTCTTTGCGATAGACGAGGCCGGCTTCGTGAAGGTCGAGGAACAGCGCCTGCTCGTGGCCGTAATATTCGGGGTCGCAGGTGGCTAGCTCGCGGCTCCAGTCGAGCGCGAAGCCGAGCCGCTTCAATTGCCCGCGCATCGCCGCGATGTTCGACCGGGTCCAGCCGTCGGGGTGAACTCCGCGCTCCATGGCTGCATTCTCGGCCGGCATGCCGAATGCGTCCCACCCCATCGGGTGAAGCACTTCGAAGCCCTGCATCCGCCGATAGCGGGCAAGCACGTCGCCCATCGTGTAGTTGCGGACATGGCCCATGTGGATGCGCCCCGACGGATAGGGGAACATCTCCAGCACGTAGCTCTTGGGCTTGCCGCTCGCCGAATCGGCTTCGAAGCAGCGCTCTTCATCCCAGCGCTTCTGCCAGCGGACATCGGCATCCGCCGGATCGAAGCGGCCGGTCATGATCCGGGACCCCGACTTATCCGGTGACGGTGGTTCGGCGAAGGTCGCGGGCGCGGGTGAGGATGATGTCCTCGAGCTTCTGGACGGTCGCCGCCGCAACCGGGGCGGGGGTCCAGTTGCCGCCTTGGTTGACCTGGCGCGACGCCGCGACTCGAAGCGCGTCGGCCCGCAAGTCCTGGTCGAGGATCGTCACCGTCAGCTTGACTCGCTCGCCAGGCGAGCTTGCGTGCGTGTACCAGTCGGTGATGATGACGCCGCTGTTGGCGTTCGCCTGCACCAGCGGCGCGAAGGACACCGTGTCGAGCGCCGCCCGCCACAAATAGCTGTTGACGCCGATCGTGGTCATTGCCGAGGGCGCGAGCCGGTTGGGCAGCGTTCGGTTCCTGGAGCAGCCCGACGCAGCGAGTGCGGCGATGATGAGCGCGGCTGCGGCGACTTGCATTCGGGGCATCGAATATCCTCGGGTATGGCGGTGGCGAAGGGCGTTATAGATGCTGCCGGACTTGCCGCAAGCCGCACCGTTCAGCCGGCGTATTGTTGTGGAACTGCAACAGCCCGTTTCTGAATCGATTCGGGCGATGGAACCTTCGGGTGCGCCAGCCTATATAACTCCACGAACAGGGAGTTCGACGTGCGCACATTCGGGCGTTCCACTGCAGCCAAGCTCGCCGCCGTTGGCGTTGCGGGCCTTTTGCTGTCGCCGGCGCTCGCGGCCCCCGAGTCGAAGCGCCGTGCGCCCGCGGTTTCGTTCAGCGCCCAGCCGATGATGAGCTTCACTCCGGCAGCGGCCGACCCGCGACTCGCGGCTTCGCTCCGCGGCGCCCTGTCGCTTGCCGACTTCAAATTCACTCCGGCCGCAGCCAAGAGCCGGCCCTCGCAGGTTCGAGTCGCGATTCGCGCTCGCGCCAGCTCGCCGGCCCTGGCCTCGGCCAACGGCACGGCTACTCCGGCTAGCGCGCTTGCGCCGGTCACCTACAACCTCGGGGCCGCTGTCGGCTGGCGCCGGTTCGCCGTCGCGGGCGAGGTCGGCAAGGTCAAGGCAGCCGGCGCGCCGCTCGACAGCCGCGAAAGCGCCGTGGTTGGGGTCAGCTACTCGCTGCCGCGCTTCACTGGCCGGGTCGCCGTTTCCGCCGACCGGTCCGAGCAGCGCTCCGTGCCTGCACTTCGCGAGCCCGACAATTATGTGGTCGACCTTGGCGGCTCCTATTCGCTCAGCCGCCGCGTCGCGGTGACCGGCGGCGTCCGCTACAAGATCGAGCGCGAGCGCCTCTCGACCCTCAAGGACGAGCGAGTCGACAGCCAGGCGGTCTACATCGGCACCGCGTTCAAGTTCTAGGTCGCCCGCGTTCGGCAGCAAAAAGCTGCCTCATCGTCCGCAATCATGATCGCTGCTGAGCGCCTCATAGGCGTCCGCGAGGCGATTGGCGCGGCCGCCCGTCTGGCCCGGCGCGACTCGGCCGACGTGATTCTGATCGCCGTCAGCAAGACCCGAAGCGCGGCGGAGATCGAAGCGCTGGTCGAAGCAGGCCAGCGCGACTTCGGCGAAAGCCGGGTGCAGGAGGCTCTGTCCAAATGGCCGCAGCTGCTCGAGCGGCACGACGGCCTGCGGCTCCACTGCATCGGCCGATTGCAATCCAACAAGGCGGCCGAGACCGTGCAGCTGTTTCACTCCATCCATTCGCTCGACCGGCGATCGTTGCTCGACGCGCTGGCGAAGGAAGCGGACAAGGCCGGCCGGGCACCGTCGGTGTTCGTCCAGGTCAATATCGGCGAAGAAGAGCAAAAGGGCGGCTGCGCGATCACCGACATCGGCGAATTGGTCGAGGCGGTCCGGCAATCGCCGCTGCCGCTCGCCGGACTGATGGCGATCCCGCCGCTGGGGGTCGAGCCGGCGCCCTACTTCGCCTTGCTGGCAAAGCTCGCGACCGATCATGGCGTCGACGGACTGAGCATGGGCATGTCGGGCGATTATCGTGCGGCGGTGATGCTCGGTGCTACGGCGGTTCGGGTCGGTTCGGCGCTGTTCGAGGGCTAGCTCAGGTGCCCGCTCTTGCCGCGCTTGGTCGCCAGGTAATCGGCATTATGCGGGTTGGCCGGCATCGCGTGCGGCACGCGCTGGGTGACGCCGATCCCGGCGGCTTCGAGTCCCTTAGCCTTGGCCGGATTGTTGGTCAGCAGCCGCACTCGGTCGATGCCCAGGGCGCGAAGCATCGCCGCGGCATGGGCGTAATCGCGCTCATCATCGGCGAAGCCGAGGCGCAGGTTGGCGTCGACCGTGTCGAGGCCGCGATCCTGGAGCGCATAGGCGCGCAGCTTGTTGGCAAGGCCGATGCCGCGGCCTTCCTGGCGCAGGTACAGAAGGACTCCGCCGCCTGCCTCGCCGATCAACCGGAGCGCTTCCTTCAGTTGGGGTCCGCAATCGCACTTCAATGATCCGAACACGTCGCCGGTCAGGCATTCGCTGTGGAGCCTGACCAGCGGCGGTTGCCCGCCGAACGCGCCGACGACCAGAGCGACATGCTCCTGCCCATCGTCGCTGGCGCGGAAGGCGGCGATCTGCGTTTCCGGCATCCCGTCAAGCGGCAGCCGCGCCCGCGCCACAAGCATCACGTCGGAGCCGGCATCGGAGATGTCGCCGAGGCCGACGGTCGTGGCGCCGGCAATCGCTTCGACCACCCACAGCGCCGGCAACATCCCAGCGCGCCGAGCCAAAGCGAGCGCTGCCCGGGCTTCGGCCTCGGCACGCAGCGGGATCGGTGTTAGCGGCCCGATCGGCGACCGCTGCAGGTCCTGCCCGGGGTCGGCCAGCGCCAATGCCGATCCTTCATCCAGCCACGGGCTTCGTTCGATAAGGACCGGGCGATCGGGGTCGGCGGCCTCGCGGAAATTGCCCAGCGCCAGCGCCGCCGCACGATGGCCGCTGATCAATAGCGGCGCCGAGCGGCTGGGATCGAGCAGCTCGAGCATCTCGGCGCTCACCGTTTCAACCGAAGCGACAATGAGCCCTTGGGCCGAATCAATCCGGACCGGACGGCCAGTCTTCAGCGCCGCCAGGGCTTTGCCGACCGCTTGCCCGTCGCTCAAAAATTGAGCTCGCAGATCAGCGGCACATGATCCGAAGGCCGCTCCCAACTTCGGCACGGCTCGAGCACCGAGTGCGACGTGACGTTGGCGGCGATCGACGGCGACACCCACATATGGTCGAGCCGCCGGCCGCGGTCGTTTTTGCTGAAATCGGGCGAGCGATAGCTCCACCAGGTGAAGCAACGCTCCGGCGCGGGCACGAACTTGCGGCCGATGTCGACCCAGCCGTGCGCCTGCTGCAGCTGCGCCAATGCTTCCACCTCGACCGGGGTATGGCTGACGACGTTGAGCAACGCCTTGTGGTTCCACACGTCGCATTCAAGCGGGGCGACGTTGAAATCGCCGACGATCAGCGTCGGCTCGCGCAGCGTTTCCGCCCAGCTAGTCATGCGGCCGAGGAAGTCGAGCTTCTGGCCGAACTTGGGATTGAGGGTGCGGTCGGGGATGTCGCCGCCGGCCGGAATGTAAACATTCTCGATGCGGATTCCGCAGGCCAGCCGAACCCCGACGTGCCGCGCTTCGCCATTGTCCTGCCAGTCGTGGCTTCCCGGGTCGCCGAGCTCGAGGCGGCTGAGCACCGCCACGCCATGATGCATCCGCTGCCCGCGCAACTGCTGATGGACGTAGCCGTGACGGCGGAAGAAATCAGCCGGGAAGGCGTCGTCGGCGGCCTTGGTTTCCTGCAGGCAGAGGACATCCGGGCGATGCTCCTTGAGCAGCCGCTCGACGCTCGGGATCCGGGCGCGGACCGAGTTGATATTCCACGAAGCGATAGTGATCGAGCTCTGCACGCTTTGCCCTTACCGTCGGCACCGCGGCGGCGCCACCGCGGACAGCGAAAGGCCCCCGCTCCGGGGGCTTGGAGCGAGGGCCGACCAAGCGTTCGTCACGCAAGGTGATCCTTGAAGCGCCCGGATAACAGGGGGAAACCCCGGCAGCCTCAGCATCAAACCCGGTTTAGGCCCGTCTTACTGACGCCGCGATGAATGGTTTCTATGTGCTACGCTTTCTTAGCGGCCGCGCTTCTTGGGCTCCACATAACTGAACGCGCTCTCGGGCACGCCCACGTTGTAGCGCACATCCGACAGCTTGACCGTGGTCTTCTTGTTCTGCGGGTCGATCGCGGTCCAGCCGTAGAGCTGCAGCCCGCCCGGAGCCGACGACGAGTGGATGAACGCCAGGATCAAAGTGCCGTACTGCTGGCGGGCCGGATCGCGCGCGCGGACGATGAGAACCCGCGGGTCCTTGTCCGGGACGATGGTGGCGACGCGGCGGACGTCGGGGTTGGCGGCAAGCAGCAGGCCGAGTGGGGTCTTGTTCACCGCCCAGCTGGATTTCTGGCCGACGTCGTAATCGATGAAGGTCAGCTGGCTGCCGTTGGCGACCATCAGCATGTTGGCGCCGCGCGCATATTCGAAGCGGATCCGGCCCGGTCGCTTGAGCTGCAGGGTGCCGCGAAGCGAGCGGCCCTTGGCATCGGTCTGGACGAAATTGCCGGTCATCGTGCTGACGCTGTTGAGGTGCGACTGGACCTTGGCGAGGTCCGCGGAAGCGGCGGCGGGGGCCGCTGTCGGCACCGCGATCAGCGCCATCGGGACTAGTGCGCGCGCGAGATTATTGGCAAAAGACATTCGATGCTCCTTGGGAGTTTTCAGCCGGAATCTGGCGGTCCGCGATTGAATGCGCACTGAACCCTAGTGTTGCCGCGCATTCAGGTTCGCGCGGGGATCTAAAGCGGGTGGCCGTCGCGGTCGATCAGCACTTCGCGCCTTCCGACATGATCCGGTTGCCCGACCTTGCCGTCCTTTTCCATCCGCTCGATCAGCCGGGCGGCGCTGTTGTATCCGACCCTAAGCTGCCGCTGCAGGTAGGAGACGGAAGCCTTCTGGCTCTCGGCGACGATCTGGATCGCCTTGCGGTACAGCTGGGTCTCCGGATCGTCCTCGCCGGTCGGCTGGCCGTCGAACAGATAGCCGCCGTCCTCGGGCTCCTCGGTCACCGCCTGGATGTAATCGGGCGTGCCCTGCTTGCGCCAATGTTCGGCGACCGCGCGGACTTCCTCGTCCGACACGAACGGCCCGTGTACCCGGATGATCTGCTTGCCGCCGGGCATGTACAGCATGTCGCCCTTGCCCAGCAGCTGCTCGGCCCCCTGCTCGCCAAGGATGGTTCGGCTGTCGATCTTGCTCGTCACCTGGAAGCTGATCCGGGTCGGCAGATTGGCCTTGATCACGCCGGTGATGACGTCGACCGACGGGCGCTGGGTGGCCATGATCAAATGGATTCCGGCGGCGCGCGCTTTTTGCGCCAGCCGCTGGATCAGGAACTCGACCTCCTTGCCGGCGGTCATCATCAAATCGGCGAGCTCGTCGACCACCACCACGATCTGCGGCAGCACCTCATATTCGAGCTGCTCGACCTCGTAGATCGGCTGTCCGGTGGCGGCATCGTAGCCGGTCTGCACCTGGCGGCCGAGCTGCGCGCCTTTGGCCTTGGCCTCGCGGACCTTGGCGTTGAAGCTGGGCAGCGCGCGAACGCCCAGGTTCGCCATCATCCGATAGCGCTCCTCCATCTGCTCGACGGTCCACTTGAGCGCCCGGATCGCCTTGCCCGGCTCGGTGACGACCGGCGCCAGCAAGTGCGGGATGCCCTCATAAGTGCTGAGCTCGAGCATCTTGGGATCGATCAGGATCATCCGGCACTGCTCGGGATTGAGCCGGCAAAGCAGCGACAAGATCATGCAGTTGAGGCCAACGGATTTGCCCGACCCGGTGGTTCCGGCGACCAGCAAATGCGGCATCGGCGCCAGGTCGGCGATGACCGGATCGCCGGCGATATTCTTGCCCAAAACCAGCGGCAGCGCGATGCTCGCATCGCCGAACGCGTCGGCCTGGACCAGCTCCGACAGCACAACGCCTTCGCGTTTCGGGTTGGGAAGCTCGATGCCGATCACGCTCCGGCCCGGGATGATCGCGACTCGGGCGGAGATCGCCTGCATGTTGCGGGCGATGTCGTCGGCAAGCTGGATCACGCGGCTGGCCTTGATTCCGCTGGCGGGCTCGAGCTCGTACATCGTCACGACCGGGCCGGGCCGAACCTCGACGATGTCGCCGCGCACATGGAAGTCCTCAAGCACCGATTCGAGGATTCGCGCATTGCGCTCAAGCGCCGCTCGGTCGACCTGGAGCCGGCCCTTTTCGGCGACCGGCGCCAGCAAGGCGACGTCGGGAAGCACGTAGTTGTCGCCAAGCGCGAGGCTCTGCTGGGCGGTCCTGCGGGCCGGCCCGGCGCGAGCCGCAGGCTTGATCGGCTCGGCAACCGAAACGCTCGGCCTCGGCCTCGGTGGTGCGGCAACGGCGCTGCCCTCGTCGCGCAGGGCTTCAGTCTTGCGCGGCACCGCAGAGCGATCGCGCGGCCGGCTCGTGAACAAGCTCGCCAGCCAGTTTTTTTCGTCCTCGGTCAGCCCAAGCGAGAAATAGGCGACCGCAAGCCCGGCGGCAGCGAACAGGATCAGCACCGCGATCCGGATCGGCTGGGCGAATTGCTGGTCGGGGATCAGCGCCACCGCCGCGTTGACGCCGGTCGCGCCGGCAAGCCCGAGGGCGCCGCCCCAGCCGCTCGGCAGGCCGGCCACGGCCGACCCGCTGATTAGGCCCAAGGCGAGCCCGATCAGCACCGCGGCGCCGGTGGCAATAAGCAGGCCGCGGCGCATTCGCCCGGGCGCTTCGGTGCGAAGCAGGCGCAAGCCGGCAAGCGCGATGACGGGCAGGAAGACGATCGAGCCGAGCCCGAACAGGAGCAGGAGCAAGTCGCTCAAATAAGCGCCGAAGCTTCCCAGCCAGTTGGCCGGGGGCCCGCCGGCCGCGGTCGTGAAGGAAGGGTCGGTGCTACTGTGGCTGGCGAGTGCAAGCGCGCCTGCGCCGCTCAGGCCGACGAGAAGCGCGCCCGCGGTCCGAAGCATCAGGCGGCGCATGCCGGCGCGAAGCGTGTCGCGCCAGTCCGGACCCAGGTCTTTGCGAGCGCGTGCTGCCGTCGCCATCGTCTCAACCCCCACCACTCGTTCGCTAAAATGCCCTTTCATGGACTCCGCCGCAAGCACTCAGTCCTGACGCCATCATTTGCCGGCCCACTCGTCACGCCCCCACAGCGGCGCTAGGGGAGCACAATGGATCGCGCGGACGTGATCATTCTCGGCGGCGGGCTGGTTGGGCTGGCGCTCGCCTCGGCGCTCGATTTCAGCGGGATTTCGGCGATTGTTGTCGATCCCGCCGATCCCGACCAGCGTATCGACGCGGCGTTCGACGGGCGCACCAGCGCGGTGTCGTCGAGCTCGATGCGAATGCTTCGAACCGTCGGCGTAGCCGATCACCTTCCCCAGCCCGGCTGCCCGATCCTCAAGATCGCGGTCGCGGACGGGCTGCAACCGGGAAGCCTCGAGTTCGAGCCCGGCGCCGACGACGAGGCGCTCGGCTGGATGCACGAGAACCGCCACTTGCGCGCCGCGCTGCGTGCCCGCGCCGAAGCCGCGTCCGACCTGTGGCTGCTGTGGAAGTCGCGGGTCGGGTCGGTCGAGCGCGGCGAACATGGAGTCGCCGTCAGCCTCGAAAATGGCCGCAAGCTGTGCGCGCCGCTGCTGATCGCCGCCGACGGCCGCAACTCGCCGGCCCGCGAAGCGGCCGGGATCCGAATGGCCCGCTGGCGCTACGATCACACCGCCATCGTCTCGGTGCTCCGCCACGAGCGGGCCCACGAGAATGTCGCCTACGAAATCTTCTATCCGGCCGGGCCGTTCGCCTTGCTGCCGATGACCGACGATGGCGGCGGCCATCGCTCGGCCATCGTCTGGTCGGTGCGAAGCGACGATGCGCCGGGGTTCCTGTCGCTCAGCGACGAGGATTTCGCCGCTGAAGCTCGCGTGGCAATGGGCGGCTTCCTCGGCGGCATATCGCTTGGCGCGCCGCGCTCGACTTATCCGCTGGGCTTCCACCATGCCGCGCAAATCACCGCGCAAAGGCTGGCGCTGATCGGCGACTCCGCCCACGCCGTCCACCCGATCGCCGGCCAAGGGCTCAACCTCGGCTTCCGCGACGCCGCCGCCCTCGCCCAGGTGCTGGTCGAAGGCGCCCGGCTCGGGCTCGACCTCGGCGACAGGCAATTGCTTGACCGCTATCAACGCTGGCGCTCGCTCGACAGCCTTTCGGTTGCCGTCGCCACCGACAGTTTGACGCGGATCTACGGAATCCCGGGCCGAACCGCCTCGGCCGTGCGCCGCTTCGGAATGGGGCTGATCAACCGCATCACGCCCGTGCGCGACCAGCTTATGGCTGAAGCGCGCGGCACCAGCGGCGAGCTACCGCTGCTGCTTCGCGGGATGCCGATCTGAGGCTTACTGCAAGGTCGGCTGGAGCTCGGCTCCGCTCTGGCTCAGGCGAAGAAACTGCATCAGCTGCACGAGCAAATCGGCGCGGACGTCGAGCGTGCCCGCCTCGAGCAGTGCCTGCTTGGCCGAGACGTCGAACGGCGCGACCTGCGCTATCGCGTTAACCAGCATTTCGTCGTCGAGCCGGCCGACCGCGTTCCAGTCGACCACCAGCCCGAGCGCATCGCCAAGCCGCCGCGCCTCGCGCTCGACCTCGGAGCGCTGGGCGAGCCCGAGCGGATCGGGTTCGCGGTCGTCGAACGCGGCGACGTCGATGTCGGCGTTGCGATAGGGCGTGCCAAGGTCGACTTCGGTGACCAGACGGAAGCGGTGGGTGCCGTTGAGGACGACGTTGAACCGTCCGTCATCAAGCTCCTCGACACCGGCGATCTCGCCGGCGCAGCCGACGCCGTAGAGCGGCCCATCATGCTCGTCGCTGTCGGCCGTTCGCGGCTGGATCATGCCGATATGGCCATCTCCGTCGATCGCCTCGCGAACCATCTCGCGATAACGCGGCTCGAAAATGTGCAGCGGCAGCTGGGAGCGCGGAAACAGGATCGCGCCCGGCAGCGGGAACAACGGCACGCGCATCGGCAGCGCGCCGCTCATGTGAACAGCAGCGCCGACAGCCGCCGCCGCTGCGCCCGGGCCC
Organism: Sphingomicrobium sp.; assembly: GCA_037721775.1. Lineage (GTDB taxonomy): Bacteria > Pseudomonadota > Alphaproteobacteria > Sphingomonadales > Sphingomonadaceae > Sphingomicrobium. The sequence goes on from JBBJOG010000004.1 coordinate 110,598, forward strand.
ACGGGTCCGCAAGGCCCTGCGCCTCGAGCAACTGCAGCAGCCGCTTGCGCGCGGCGCCCTCGTCCCAGTCCGTGTCGCGACCGATGATCTCGAACAGCTCGTCGGCGGCCCGGTCGCGGTCGCTGGCCATCATCGCGCCCGCCAACTCGAAGCGGGCGTCGAGGTCGTCCGGATTGGCACCGACTCGTTGCTCGAGCTCTCCCATCTCGCCGGCCGGCGCCGCTTCGGTCAGCTCCAGGGCGGCGCGGGCGCGGGCCACGGCGGCATCCTTGGCCAGTTCCGGCGAAAGCGCGTCGACGATGGTCCGCGCTTCGGCCACCTCGCCGGCGGCAACCAGCGACCGAACCAGCCCGCCGATAACCGCGGGGTCGTCGGGCGTCAGCTCGTGAACCTGCCGGAAGATGTTGGCCGCGCGCTCCGGGTCGCCGCCCGCCAGCACCTCTTCGCCCATTGCCACCAGGGGGCCGGTGTCCGCCTCGGGCGCGCCGCCCACCGCTGGGACCTTGAGCTGCTCGAGCAGCTGGTCGAGGATCCGCGTGATCTGGCCCTCAGTACGGTAATTGGTCAAATCGGCGACCGGCTGGCCCTGGTAAAAGGCATAGACGGCCGGGATCGACTGCACCTGGAACTGGGCGGCGATCTGCTTGTCGGCGTCGACGTCGATCTTGACCAGCTTGACCGATTTGTCGGCGTAATCGGCGGCGATCTTCTCCAGCACCGGTGACAGCTGCTTGCACGGCCCGCACCATTCCGCCCAGAAATCAAGCAGCACCAGGTGGGTCATCGACGGCTCGACGACCTCGCGTTCCAGCTTGGCGACCGCCTCGCGCTCGGCTTCGCTCAGCCCCAGGGTAGCCACGACGTTCCTTTCGATATTGGTGTCGGCCCGCATATGGGCCGGGCCGGGCCGGGCAACAAGGCAAAGCGGGCGCTTGCGCCCTCGCGGCGGCCCATGCTAGGCGCCCGCCACCTTGGCCGCCGGCACCCGCCGCGGCTTACGCTTTGCGAGCGGGCGTAGCTCAGGGGTAGAGCACAACCTTGCCAAGGTTGGGGTCGAGGGTTCGAATCCCTTCGCCCGCTCCAATTTTCAAGAACCTAACCAAGGGCTTAGCCGCTGCACCGATGAGAGGGACGATCGTTGCCCCAGCGCGGGGTAACACCGGGTAACGGGGGGCGGCTTGCGCTATGTTCAAGGCGAGCTGATCGGGCCTCCGAATGTCTGCTTTGGGTGGAAAGCGGACATTGACGGCTGGAGGGCGGCTTCTAGGATTTGCTGATGAGGAAGATCGTAGCTTTGGGGCTGTTAGCGAGTGTGACGAACGGTTGCTCCGATACGTGCCGGAACAGCACCGTCTCAACGGCTGATGCGCCAAAGGCGACTTGAGGGCCGTTCTATTCCAGCGGGACTGTGGCGCGAGCACTGGCTTTTCAAGTCAAGTTTCTGTCACAAGCACGGGTGAAGCGCCCTCTGGAGCAGGCAACGTGTTCGTGGCGGACACAGATCACGGTGGGGCAAGCGGCGTCTCTTCGGGAGGGCCTTGGGTCGAAATGCGCTGGCTCTCGCCGCAAAGCCTAATCATCCGCTACGACGCGAAGGCCCGCGTGTTCGCGCAAGACAACAGCGTTTCAGGCGTGAGCATTAGCTACGAGAAGGTCGTGCGCTAGTGTCCCCAATGGGTCGAAAGCGGCTACGGGCTGATGTCGTGTTTGGGTGGAAAGCGGACACTAGCCGTATCCTTGCGGCGCGGGTAGGATCGTTCCAAATCGCGGGGGTAAAGTATGAACTCTGGTGATTATCCGCAGCCGCACGTGATCTCTCGCCGTGCGCTCGTACTCGGCGCCGTATCCGCCGGTGTGCTCGCAAGGCCTAGTGCCGCGCAGTTCTCCACCGACGTGATGCTTCGCGGAACTCCGCAGCTTACGACCGGTCCGTTCTACCCAGTCCTGCGATCGCTGGATAAGGACGCCGACCTCACGACTATTCGCGGCCATGGCGGTGTAGCCAAGGGAAGGATAATCGACATCGCCGGCCGGATTCTGACCGAGGGCGGCCGTCCGGTCGAAGGCGCCAAGCTCGATCTGTGGCAGGCGAATGCCTATGGCCGATACGACCACCCGGCCGATCCGTCGAAAGCCCCTCTTGATCCAGCGTTTCAAGGCGCGGCCGTGCTGACGACCGATAAGGATGGCCGCTTCCGCTTTCGCACCATCCTGCCGGCTCCGTACGGCAACCGCGCGCGCCACATCCACTTCGACGTGATGGGACACCGCCGCAGGCTTGTCACTCAGATGTTCTTCCCCGGCGAGCGAAACGAGGACGATCGCCTGTTCCAAAATATCTTCACTCAGGCGCAGAAGCAGGCGGCGGTCGCTCGTTTCGCGCCAACTCCTACGGACGAAGGCACACCACTCTATGTGTGGGACGTGGTGCTGGTGGGAGAACCTGACAAGCCGAGCGCTTAATGTCTGCTTTGGGTCGCCAGCAGCCCTAAGCCGCTAATGTGCTCAATGGGTCGAAAGCAGACATTCACCGGGGCTATTTCGAAACCACGGCCCAGTGGATCCGTGGATTCTCAATCCAAGAACCGCCGGTGTGATTTAGCGCATCAATCCTGCAGCGCGGAGTGCATCTTCGATAACAGCTCCCACTCCACTTTGCTCGGTCGGCGGGAAGGAAGTTGGCCGGGTAGGTGGTTGGACTGCACGTACGTCCGCAGCACTATGTGCGAGTTCCCGCCGACCGACGCCTTCTGTAACCAACCCCCATGAGTTCGCGATTTGCCTGGTCGAGCAAATGTTCGCTTCCAGCATGTGCGGGCCCGTAGTCCCACAAGCTTCGTAATCGCGAGTGTCGAGGGGCGTCCCATGTCCCATACCGCGTATGTCGTATCTCTCGATGATCGAGCGGCCCTGCGTATCCGACCAGGTCTCCCGACGATGACCAGCCACTGCCTCTACGCGTCCCTTGGCATCACCAAGACCATGTAGATCGCGCCACTGGTTGATGATTGCTGTCGCATTTGCCGGGTCGACAATGGTGTCGTGCGTACCGTGCCACACTGACAGTATCGGTGGTTCGACCCCATGGTCAGCGGCTGTCCTAACCCGACCGGAAAGCTCCCGCCGGGATGGGAACCCTTGCCCGCGCATCCGCTCAAGCGCCTCCGGAAGTGTGTTGGCACTCGCAAACGGCAATCCAGCGATGATAACCCCTCCGGCAAACAGCTCTGGGTACGAAGCCAGCATTACAGAGGTCATCGCCCCACCCGCTGAAAAGCCGGTAATGAAGATACGCGAGCGATCGAGCCGGTATTCGCCTGCGATGTGCTGGATCATCTGGCTGATCGACGCTGCTTCGCCACGACCGCGGCGAGCATGGCTTGGCAGATACCAGTTGAAGCAGAGGTTTGGATTATTTGCTCGGCGCTGCTGAGGAAAGAGCACCGCAAACTCGTGTCGCTCAGCTAGCTTGGACCAGCCGCTGCCGTCGTCATAACCCGAAGCGCTCTGCGTGCAGCCGTGAAGCACGACAACCAAGGCACGCGGCACGGTGTTCGGCACGTAGATGCGCGCATCGAGATGGCCAGGATTGCTGCCAAACCCACTCAGAGTATTGAGCGGGCGGTCAGCGCTCGTGTTCGCTGCATGCATGGTACGGCGAGCTGCGGTTAACCGGGAGACGATGTTTCCTAAGCCGCGCAAACCACTCCCCTAGGCGCGGCCGCCCAATGGCAGTCTGCCGAGGGCTTTTTGCTGCACTGCACAATAATGGGGACGCGGCCGGGCAAGCACAAGGCGCACCTCGCGCTTATGCGCAACCGACGGTTCGCCGTTTCCGGTTGGCTACTGCTAATGTCCGCATGGGTGGAAAGCAGACATTGAAGGTCCGCAAGATGTACGGGATCAACGGCAGGCCGAGGCTGCACGTGGCAGCTGCGTTCCCACGTAGCACGGGGGGCCGATTGTAGCGTCGAGCGCTGGCCGCTGGATCATGAGATGGCACCCGCCGAAAACCACGAGCACGCTTTCGCCGGCGTTGAAATGGCTGATGATCAGCTTGTGAAGATGGGCGTCGCGCGCCCGAGAAACTGAGAAAGCGATGTGGTTCGTTTTGAACTTGCCGTCGGCGAGGGGACCGATCTCCTCGGTTGCGAAGCCGGCGCCGAGGGGCTTGCCATTGAGACCTTGGTACCAATTGGCCCACTCGGTGTAGCCAGCGAGCACATTTGACGGGAGCTGGAGCGCGGTGCGGTCCCTCGCCAGTGCGGCCTCCACTAGTGGCTTCAGACGAGGATCGCCCGCGTGCTCGATTTTGCGCTCACCGATCCACTGCGGGATATTCCGGAGCGCATACAAGCCGAGCAGGTCGGTGCCTGACAGATCCTCGGCGATGACGTGCGCTTTGACGTCGAGGTCATCGGGCTCGCCGCCCCACAGCTTAGCCTTCTCCTGCCGTGCGCCGAGCACCGTTGGAACCGTCTCGCCGCCCTCGACGAAACCGTCTGCCCTGGCCCCACTTTCCCCGACATATTCGAAAATGCTGGCGGGGTTGGCGCCGCGCGAGGTTGCGAACCCCTCGGCGATGACGGTGTCGAACTGAAAAGCGGCATAAGCGTCGCGGATCAGCCGGAACGTCAGGCTGTCGTCGCGATTGGCGTGCTGTGCCGCGACGAAGACGAGGCGGTGGCGACCCCGTTTGTAGACCGCCGCAAATGCATCCTCCGGCTGTCGATCGCGAAGGCTGGTGGTCCATGGCTCAAGCTTTTCGGGCGCGGGGCGCAAGGGCGCAGCTGCGCAACCGGACAAGAACAATAACGGCAGCCACGAAAAACGTGCCATGCGGCTGAATATCCCCCCGTCAGGAGGTCCGCAACGGATCGTTAGCGGACCGAAGCCGCCAATGTCTGCAATGGGTCGTAAGCGGACATTGGAGTTCGCTAGCAGCTCTCCATTGGAGCGGTGCCGCGGGTGATGCGTCTTTTCAGCGTATCCCACCTCCATACGCATCGGGCTGCCCCGAAGAACCGTACTGTGATTCGGCGCTCGGGTAAGGTAACAGTGCGGCGCTCTAGCGGTTTGTGAGCGGCCGCCGTGTGTTACCCGTCCGAATGTCCGTTATGGGTGGAAGCGTACATTAGCGGCCCCCTGACTGACTACTATTGGCCGGAAGCTGACCGTCTGGTTTCGACCAGTGAACGCGGAAAAGCAGACGCCACTCCCTCAGTCCTTCACCCTACCTTGAAAGGCTATCGGGCAGACTGTCGTTGGTCGAGCTCGCGGGTTCTTCTTAGCAGCGGCGAATCCGCGTCAACCGCGCCGCCAACGTTCCCAGGCTCGGGGCGAGGCCAACCAGGCGCATCAGCGCGCCACGCGCGGCTTTTCTCTCTGCCACATACCTCAGCGCCTCGGCGGCTTTGATCGGGAAGGCTGAACGGTGGTAAAAATGCTGCTGCCATTGCGGAGCGGCATCGGCTCCGTGAGCCAGCATGGCCTTGGCCGCCCCCACTCCGCTCGTCAGCGCTATGGCGATGCCGTCGCCGACGAGGGAGGCGATGACTGCTCCCTGATCGCCGACCCGGAAGAGCCCGGCCTGCGTCTCGCGCATGCGCCAGCCATAGGGAACTCCCGCCACCGCATCCCACCCAGGCGGCGCGTCGGCCCCGATCCGCTCGCCGAGGAGAGGAGCCTCGCCAAGGACCTTGGTCACAAGCGCCACACTGCCGCCTGCTCCCGCAAGTCGTCGGCGCGAAACGGAAAGGCAAAGATTGGCCGTTCCGTCCTCCTGCAGCAGCAAACCGGCATAGCCTTCGTCGAACAGGTGAAGCTCGATCACGCCGGTGAGTTCCCGCTCGCGCGCTACGCAATGCGGCAATGCGGTGCGCAGGCCGGCGGCCGGCTCTTCACGCCTGCTCCCGACCGGCCGCGTCACGCCCCTGAGCTCATGCTTGCCGGTGGCCACGAACAGGGCATCGGCGGCAATTTCCTCACCATCCTCGAGACGGACGCTCCGTTTGTCCGGGTCGGCCGCTCGCACGGCGCGGCCGCGAGTCACGATGGCGCCCGCAGCTTGCGCGGCGGCAATAAGGGCCGAGTCGAGCTTGCGCCGGGAGAGGCCCGCCGCCGAATAGGGCAAGTCGGCCTCCACCATATATGTGCCGACGACAAGCCGCAGCCGGTGGATCGGCCGCGCGCCCAAGGCATGGGCATCCAGCCCGAGCCGCCGCAACGCCGCCAGCGCGTCCCAGCCGAGGAAGCCCCCGCAGACCACGTCATGCCCGCCGGACGTCCGTTCGACGAGCTCCGGCACGAGCCCGCCCCGTGCGAGCGTGATCGCGGCCGCCGACCCGGCCGGGCCCCCGCCGACGATCAGAACAGTCGTTCGACGCATAATCGGAACGGAAAGCGGCGCACAATGCGGGCCGATTCCTTCGCCAGCCCGGCCTCGTCCAGGATCGTCCGCCACTCCGCGGGCCGAAAGGAGCGGGCGATTGAAAGGGTTCCATCCTCGCGGACCATGCGGTGCGCCCCGAGGAGACACGCAAGGATCGGATAACCGGCGTGAGAGAGACGATGGCGGTGGAGATCGTTGATCAACCAGCCCTTGCGCGCATGCGATTCCATGAACCGGATGAATTCGCGCAGCTCTGCATCGGTCATATGGTGCGCGACCAAGCTGCTGATCACGCAGTCGAACGGACCCGGCAGTTCGCGATAGTCGCCAGTTCGATAGTCGATCCGCATTCCCGGCGGCGAATTGGCGCGGGCGGCGGCCTCGCTGCCTGCCTTAAGGTCGACGCCCACGAGCTCGGCGCAAATCCCCCGCCGCTCCGCCCAGCCGGCTATGATGCGCAACATGTCGCCCTGGCCGAACCCGACATCGAGCAGTCTGAATGCCCGGAGGTGGCCGACGGCGCGATCGAGGAAGGCGAGCGTCGGCCTTTCGGCCAATGTCCAGCGGTTCACGCGAGCAAGGTCGCGCAGGACGGCGCTATAGACCGCGGGATCGAGGGCGGGATCGTCCATCTGCTCGTCCGCCTGGGCTCGAACCGTCAGAGACCTCATTGTGCGCGCTCGAAATGAAGCCCCTCGGCGGCGAGACCCGGTCCAAAAGCGAGCGCAACGCCGCGCCGGTGCCGCTCTTGGCCGAGAAGTTCCGCCAGCACGAACATCAAGGTGGAAGAGGACATGTTGCCGAAGCGGGCGAGCACATCTCGCGAGGCAGCAAGTGCTCCCGGCGCGAGGTCGAGGCCGCGCTCCACGGCGTCGAGTATCGAGCGACCGCCGGCGTGGACGGCCCAGCAGTCTACCTGATCCTGTCGCCGGCCCGCGAACAATCGCTCACGGACTTCTTCTGATCGCAGCGCGGCCCCAATCCGCGTCGGGACCTCGCCCGAAAGATGCATTGCGAAGCCGGTGTCGCCCAACGTCCAGCGGATCAGCTCGCCGGAGGTTGGCAGGCACATCGAAAACGGATGCTCGATCGCGAAGCCCTCCGCTTCGGACGTAACCAGAGCGGCTGCGGCGCCGTCGCCGAACTGCAGCATGGCGAGCAGGGGCTCGATCTCGCTTTCGTGCTGCAAGTGGAGTGTCGACAGCTCGACCGTGATCGCGAGCACCCGCGCCGATGGCTCCGAACGGACGATATGGCGGGCGGTGCGCAGCACGGCTACCGCCGCATAGCAGCCCATGAAGCCGACCAAGGTTCGTTCGACGTTCGGGAGACCAAGCGTCTCGGCGATTATTTGGTCGATGCCGGGCGCAACGAAGCCTGTGCAGCTCGCCACCACAAGATGAGTGACTCCCTCCATATCAGTGGATGCACGCAAATCTTCAACCGCCTGAAGCGCCAGTTCCGGGGCCGCTTCGGCATAGATGCGCATCCGCTCCGATGTCCGCGGCGACTCTCCCTCGTAAAACCCGCCCTGCTCCAGCGGGGAGCCGCCGCCGGGCGACAAAGGGAGGACCGACCAGCGATGTTCAATGCCCGCTCGCTCCGCCATCCGCCGGAACAGGCGACGCTCGCGAGGATGTTTGATCTGCCGCTCGGCCCAATCCACAAAATGGTGGTGCACGTCGTGATCCGGGACGGCGCACCCGACGGCGTTGATAAAGGCTTTCTTGTCGATCGCTGCGCTTCCTTCTGCGGATTGCCGAAACCTGTCGAACGGCTATGTCCAGCGAAAGGCTCCTTGGAACACATCGCACATGATCATCCCGCGCGAAGAGTATCAACCGACTCGATCCGCTTCAGGAGAGTGAGCACTTTCCCCCAGCGCGGTGTGACGTCGCACTGGGCGGTCGGCACCGAACCTTCCTGGGCCGCGCGGACCGAGGGCCGCTGCGTCAACTACTCGCACCCCTAAGCTCGGCAGCCCACCTGCCTTCGTCCGCTCCAGTGATTTCCCGCTATTCGGGAGCGACGGCCTTCACGCGCTGCTGCCCCGCTCGCGAAACCATTTGGTCAGCACGTATTTCGTCCCGCGCCGGACCTTCATGCCCTGGTGCAGGGTCGCCGGGTTCGGCGTGCCAGTGGGAAGCAGGTTATTCCACGCCAGCAGCTTGCCGGTCTGCGGCTGGACGGTCTTGCCGATTGTTTTGAACCGAGTGGCGCCGCCGTCCTCGGGCTGGTTGAGGTAGATCATCGCCGTCCAGGTGCGCTGCCCGGCCTGGGCGGTGTGGATCAGGTGGTCATAGCCTCCGGGCTCGAACGTATCGGTGTGGGGCTTGAACTCCTGGCCGGGCGCATAGCGTTGGCCCTGCAACGACTCGCTGGCGGCAAGCGAAAGGCCGAGCAATTCGCCGATCCGCCGGTCGACCTCGGCGGCAACTGAATCGTGGGGATCGAGGTCGCACGTCTCGCTGGTGCGGAAATTGGCGATGCCGATGTCGTCGGCGATCTCGGACGGGCGGCGGGAGGCGTCGATCCGCTCGATCAGCGCCGCGCAGGTCGGCTGGTCGAGGAAGTCCTTGACGATAAACAGGTCGAGCAAGCGGCTCGGCACGCGCTGCACGCCGGGCAGCGAGGCAAGCCGCTGCGCCGGGCCCGAGTCGCTAGAGGCTGTACTGCCCACCCTGGTTCATATCGTGCTGCTGGATGACCGCCCGGACCACGTTGTTCATCAGGGTCATGCGGGTGCTAAGCGGGGTCGAGGTCCGTTTGATCAACACCGCGACCGAATAGCTGCGCCCGTCGGGAGCGGTGAGGATGCCAATGTCATTATAGCCGGCCTGCACCCCTCCGAGCACCTGACCGGTGCCGGTCTTGTGGCTCAGCGACCAGCCCGGCTTGAGCCCGCCTTTCAGCCGGTTCGGCCCGGTCCTGGTATTGCCCATGGTGCTGAGCAGCCGGGCGGTCGACGGCGGCGACAGCAATTCGCCGCGCTTCAGCCGCGCCAGCGCATTGACGATGGCGCTTGCCGACGCGCCGTCATACGGGTCTTCGATGTAGCGGTTGAAGGCGGCCCGCCGGACCGGCATCGGCAATGCGTTGCGGGCGGAATAGAAAGCGTTGCCGATCGAATAGCTTTGGCTCCACGTCAGGCCCGCGACCCGGCTCTGCAGCGAACGCTCGCCTTCGTAGAAGCGGATCGCGCCGAAGCGCTTGCCGGCGATCAGGTTGCGTACCGCCTGGGGCCCGCCGATCGAGCGCATCAATTTGTCGTTTGCGGTGTTGTCGCTCTTGGTCAGCGCTTCCTGCATCAGGCCGCTTAGCGTGGTGGTATAGCCTCCGCCGAGAATTCGCGACGCGATCGGCTGGTGGAACAGGGTCAAGTCGCTTCGGCCCAGGCTAACCGTGTCGGTCAGGCGAACCCGCCCTTTGTCGACCGCGTCCAGCGCGGTAATAGCGACCCACAGCTTGGACACGCTTTGCTGCGGGCACAGCTCATCGGCCCGCCAGCCCGCCAGCCAGCCTTCATCGACCGATTTGACGGCGATTCCGACGCGGCCGTTGAACGCCTGGCCAAGCGCGTCGATGCGCTGGTCGAGATAGGCCGGGACCCGCGGCGCCGGGCGAAGCGGAGCGGGCTGCACCGGCGCGACCTGTTGCGGGGCCGGCATGGCCGACTGCGCTTTGGTGTCGGCCTTGATCGCGGCGGCGCCAACCTGAGTCATCCCGGCCAGCACCAATGCCAGGCCGATACGGCTCCGAAGTGACGTCATGACCCCAGGCCTCCCCACCAATTACGACTGATACAGAACACTTAGCGCGCGTCGGCTGAACGCACGCTGTTCGCTGGGACGAATCGCATCCTCGGCCGCCTTTGCCAAGCCCTTGAAGCTCAGCGGGCGGCGGAATTGCCCAGCAGCGCCGCCGATTCGATCTCGTCGAGGGCGCGGTGGGCGGAGACATATTGCCGCGCCTTGGCGATCCACTGGTTGGCGCGGGCGGCGCCGGGCAGCCGCATGGTTTCGGCCAGCGCCCCGTCGACCTGGCCTGCCGACAGTTGCGCCAGCGCCCGCTCGTAGCGCGCTTGCGGCTGGGTCGAGGGGCGGTCGGCGCGATGGACGTGGATCAGCGATCCGACCTCGCGCTGGAGGCTGGTCCAGAACCCCTCCTTCGGACCCGCGGCGAGCAGCGACGGCTTCAAACTCTCATAATCGCCGACCAGATCGGCCAGTCTGACGGGCGAGCGCGAAGTGGTGACGATGGTCGATATCGCCTGCGGGTGACGGACCCCGAAGCGGTCCATCAGAAACGGCTCGAGGTAGCCGAGCCCGACCCCGCGATCGATCGAGCGGCGGGCGGCGAAGGCGACCAGAAGCGCGTCGGCTCGGCCGGCCGATCCCTGCGCCTGGGCGGTTGCATTCTCCACCCGCTGGAGCCGCAGCTGGAGGTCGGCGACCGCCGCTTCGACGCCGGCCGGCGGCGCCGTCGGAGCGAGCGCGGACTGCTGCTGGAGCTGGGGCTGGGGACCTTGCTGGGCCGGCGCTTGCTGCTGCCTCGGGGCGACTCCAAGCACCCGCGCCGCCGACTGGTAACGGGCGAGGCCCCAGGTGGCCGCCGCGGCGCCGAGCAGGATCAAGGCGAACGCGATCAGCAATCGCGCCGTCCAGCTCATCCCACCGTGGCCTGCACCGTTCATTGCCGGGCCGAACTGTTGCACAGCCGCGCCGCAAGGGCCAGCAAGGCGGCGTCGTTTGGCTCATCTGCCGCTACCGTCCGCTCCCATCCGCCGCCCGCGGCACGCGCCGCTTCCCGGCTGATCGCGGCGATTACGGTTGCGGAAGCGTCGAGCCCGCAAGCGGCGGCAAGCTCGGCGAGGCGAGCGCCGGCTCGCGGCGAGTGAACCGCGACCACCGCTCCGGCGATTGGGGCAACGTCCGGCTCTGCGAGCTGCGCGGCCCGATAGACCGGCAAATGCGTGATCGACTGGCGCGGCGCTGCCGGCTCGCGCAGCTGCTCGCCGCACAGGTGGAGCAGGCGCAGGTTCGGGTCGATGTCGGCCAGCAGCTCATCCACCCCCGCGCCGCCGACGAAGCTGGTGACGAAGCCCGCGCTCCGCGCTAGCGCCGCGGTTGCCTCGCCGACCGCGTAGACCGGCAGCCCGCGCAATTTCTCCAGCTCCGGTCCAGCGTGGCGAAGCGCATTGGCGCTGGTCAGCAGCAGGCCGTCGAACCCTGCCGAATCCGGCGCCGCCCAGGCGACCGCCTCGATCTCGAACAACGGGACAGCGACCGGCCGAAGCCCGGCCTCGCTGGCGGCCTTGCAGGTTGCCGTCGCACCCGGCTCCGGGCGCAGCACGACCAGCGGCCTCATGCGTTGCGGAAAAGCTGGCGGATGGACTCGGGCGCCCGGGCAAGCATGGCGCTGGCGAGCGCCCCGCCTTCGTCGCAGTCCCGCAGCCCGAAGCGCGCCTGATCGCGGACCCGGTCCTTGCCGTCGGCGGACAGGATTTCGCCGCGAAGGTGGATTTCCATATGGCTGACCGTTGCCAGCGCTGCGACTGGCGAGTGGCAAGAGCCGCCCAGCGCCCGGGCGAAGGCGCGCTCGGCCTCGACCGCGCAGCGGGTCTCGATGTCGTCGAGCATCTTCAGGAACATCGCGCATTCGTGATTGTCGGCGCGAATCTCGATCCCCAGCGCGCCCTGGCCCGGAGCGGGAAGCATGACTTCGATGGGCAGCAGCACCCCGACATGGTCGAGGCGGAGGCGATGAAGGCCTGCGGCGGACAGCAAAGTCGCGTCGACTTCGCCGGCTTCGACCTTCTTGATTCGGGTTTCGACGTTGCCTCGGATCGGCACGATCTTGAGGTCAGGCCTGATCGCCAGCAGCTGCGCGGCGCGGCGCGGCGACGAGGTGCCGACGATGGCGCCGCTTTTGAGGTCGTCGAGCGATGCGGCGCCGATCAATTTGTCCTGCAGGTATATGCGCGGGCGGACCGCGGCGAGCCGGATTTCGGGCGGGCGGACGACCTCGACGTCCTTCATCGAATGGACGGTGAAGTCGATGTCGCCGGCCAGCAGCGCCGCGTCCAGCTCCTTGGTCCACAAGCCCTTGCCGCCGACTTCGGCAAGCGGCCGGTCGGCGATCCGGTCACCGCTGGTGACGATCGGCACGATCTCGACATGGCCCGCCGGCCAGCGCTCAGCCACCTCGAGCGCCGAGGCGACCTTGCGCGCCTGCACCATCGCCAGCGGTGAGCCGCGCGTTCCAAGTCTCGGGTTGCGACGCATTGCCTCCCACTAGTGCATCCCCCGGCGTTCAGGCAAAGGCAAAGACGATGGCGTTGATCCTCGGACTGGAATCGAGCTGCGACGACACCGCTGCGGCAGTGGTCGGCAGCGACCGGCGGATCCTTGCCCAGGCGGTGGTGTCGCAGAACGACGCCCACCGGCCGTTCGGCGGGGTGGTGCCGGAGATTGCGGCGCGCGCCCACGTCCAGATCCTGCCCGGCCTGATCGATCGCGTGCTTGGCGAGGCGGGGGTCAAGGTGGGCGAAGTTGACGCCATTGCGGCAACCGCCGGCCCCGGCCTGATCGGCGGGGTGATGGTGGCGCTGCTGACCGGCAAGGGACTGGCGCTGGCCACCGGCAAGCCCCTGATCGCCGTCAATCACCTCGAAGGCCACGCGCTCAGCCCGCGCCTGAGTGATCCCGATCTCAAATTTCCTTATCTGCTGCTGCTGGTGTCGGGCGGCCATTGCCAGCTGCTCGAAGTGCTCGGTGTCGGCTCGTACCGGCGGCTCGCGACCACCATCGACGATGCGGTGGGCGAGGCGTTCGACAAAGCGGCCAAGCTGCTTGGGCTCGGCTATCCCGGCGGCCCGGCGGTCGAGGCGCTGGCGCGCGAAGGTGACGCCAAGGCGGTGCCGCTGCCGCGCCCGCTGATCGGTTCGCCAGAGCCGCATTTCTCGTTCGCCGGGCTGAAGAGCGCGGTGCAGCGCGCCGTCGCGTCGGGCGATCACCGGCCGGCCGATATCGCCGCGAGCTTCCAGCAGGCGGTGATCGACGTGCTGGTCGACCGCACGCGCCTGGCGCTTGCCGCGAGCGATGCGCCGACACTGGTCGTCGCCGGCGGGGTGGCGGCCAACCAGCCGATCCGCGACGCGCTTGAGCGGCTCGCGCTGGACAGCGGCCGCCGCTTCAGCGTCCCGCCAATCTGGCTGTGCACCGACAATGCGGCAATGATCGCCTGGGCCGGCGCCGAGCGCTACGCGGGCGCAATGTTCGATTCGCTCGATGTCCCGGCGCGGGCGCGCTGGCCGCTCGACGAAAGCGCAGAAAAGGTGCGCGGGGCGGGGGTGAAAGCGTGAGCCTCGAGCGCGTCGCGATCATCGGCGGCGGCGCCTGGGGAACGGCGCTGGCGCAAGTCGCGGCCACCGATGGCCAGCCCGCCTTGCTGTGGGCGCGCGAGCCCGAAGTCGTCAATTCGATCAACGGCGCCCACGAGAATGCTTTGTTCCTGCCCGGCCAGAAGCTCAACCCGGCGATCCGGGCGACCGGCAACCTCGAAGACATCGCCGATTGCGGCACGTGGCTGGTGGTCACGCCCGCCCAGCACATGCGCTCGGTCCTCGAAGCGGCGCCTCGGAGTGACGCGCCGATGTTGCTCTGCTCGAAGGGCATCGAGGAGCGCAACGGCGAGCTGCTTCACCAGGTGGCGCGCTCGATCCGTCCCGGAGTCCCCGTCGCCGTGCTGTCGGGGCCGACCTTTGCCCATGAAGTCGCTGCGGGGCTTCCGACCGCAGTCACCCTCGCGGCGGACGACAAGCAGCTTGGCGAGCAGCTTCGACGCCGGCTCGCCCGGCCGACCTTCCGAATCTACGTCAGCGACGACGTCGCCGGCGCCGAAGTCGGCGGAGCGGTCAAGAACGTGCTGGCGATCGCCTGCGGGGTCGTCGAGGGCCGCGGCTTCGGCCAGAACGCCCGGGCGGCGATGATCGGCCGCGGCTTTGCCGAGATGACGCGGTTCGGCGCGGCCTTCGGCGCCCGGCGCGAGACTCTTGCCGGCCTGTCGGGGCTCGGCGACTTGGTGCTGACCTGCTCATCGACCAGCTCGCGAAACTTTTCGCTCGGCGTCGGGCTCGGGCAGGGGCGCTGCGCTGCCGAGCTGCTCGAAGACCGACGAACCGTTGCCGAAGGGGCGTTCACTGCGCCGGTGCTGGCGCGGCTGGCGCGCGAGCGCGATATCGACATGCCGATCGTCGCTGCGGTGGACCGGCTGCTGTCGGGGGCGACGGTCGAATCGGTGCTGGAAGACCTGCTGTCGCGCCCGCCGCGCGCGGAAGGGATCTAGAAATCGACCGCGATGCCCTTCTTCTCCCAGTCGCCGTAGCGGGTCGGGTCGAGCTTGCTTTCCTCCCCATCCGGCGGCGCGGCCTGTCCTTGCCCGGGTTCGGGCAGGGGCGGCGACTTGGACAGCGTCCTCGGCGGATCGAGATGCTTGGGGCGTTTCACCCGATCAACATGACCACTGGCGGGGCCGATGCCAAGCGGTGACGGAGTCGCCTCGCGCCGCGCCGCGCTGACCATGCTCGACGCCGTGCTCCGCACTGGGCGGACGCTCGAATCGGCGGCGCAAGGCGTTCGTGGCTTGTCCGGCCCCGACCAGGGCCTGGCGGTCGCGATTTGCGGCGAGGTGCTTCGCCGGCTGCCCGATCTCGATGCGCTGATCGACAGCGCGACCAAGCAAAGGCTGCCCGACGATTCCAAGGCGCGGATGGTACTGCGGATGGCGCTGGCGCAGAAAATCGGGCTGCAAACCCCCGACCACGCCATCGTCGCCACCGCTCTGCCACTGGTCGACGGCGGCCCGCGCCGGTTGGTCCACGGGGTGCTCGGGACGCTGCTTCGCCGCGGCGTCGAGCCGACCGAGGCGCCGCACCTCCCCGCCGACGTCGAACAGCGCTGGGGCGAAGCTTGGGGCGATGACGTCGTCGAAGCCGCGCGTCGCCAGATCGCGCAGCGCCCGCCGCTCGACCTCAGCTTCGCGACCGCCGAGACAGCGCAGGATTATGCGGCGGCCAACGGCGGCGTTTCGCTTGCGCCCAACCACGTCCGGCTTGGGACAAGCGGCGCGGTGCCGTCGCTTGCCGGGTTCGGCGAAGGCGGCTGGTGGGTGCAGGATCTGGCGGCATCGCTTCCCGCTCGGTTGATCCCGGGTGACGCTGGGCAAGTCCTCGACCTGTGCTCGGCGCCCGGCGGCAAGGCGATGCAGCTGGCGGCCGCCGGCCACGGCGTCTTCGCCGTCGATTCGTCGCAATCGCGCCTCGAGCGGCTGTCCCAGAACCTGGAGCGCACCGGCCTCAAGGCCGAGCTGGTTTGCGTCGACGCACTGCAGTGGAGTGCCAGGCGGACCTTCGACGCGATCCTGCTCGACGCGCCCTGCTCGGCGACCGGCACCTTCCGCCGCCATCCCGAAGTCCTCTACCGTGCCCGCCCGGCGATCGTCCGCGAGTTGGCCGAGCTTCAGACGCGCCTCCTCGACCGCGCTGCCGAGTGGGTGAATCCCGGCGGCTCGCTGGTCTATTCGGTCTGCTCGCTGGAGCCGGCGGAAGGCGAGGCCGTCGTCGGCGGCTTCCTCGCCACGCATCCCGGCTTCAAAGTCGTCCCCGCCGACCTGCCCGACTTCGTGAGTCCGACGGCGGAGGGGTACGTCCGGATATTGCCCGACCTGCTCGGCGAGGAAGGCGGCCTCGACGGCTTCTTTGCCGCGCGCCTTGTCCGGGGCGGCGCTTAGCGTCTAATCGGTGCCATGGCCCAGCCGCTGATCTCGCCCTCCATCCTGTCCGCCGATTTCGCCCGGCTTGGCGAGGAAGTGCGGGCGATCGACGAGGCCGGGGCCGACTGGATTCACATCGACGTGATGGACGGCCATTTCGTGCCCAACATCACCATCGGCCCAGGCGTGGTGAAGGCGCTTCGGGGGCACACGAACAAGCCGTTCGACGTCCACTTGATGATCTCGCCGGTTGACAGCTTCCTCGACGCTTTCGCTGAGGCTGGGGCCGACGTCATCACCGTCCACCCCGAAGCCGGCCCGCACCTCCACCGCACCGTCCAGCGCATCAAGGGGCTGGGCAAGAAAGCGGGGGTGTCACTCAACCCGGCGACTCCCGCCAAGGCGCTCGATTATGTGCTGGACGACATCGACCTGGTGCTGGTGATGAGCGTCAACCCGGGATTCGGCGGCCAGAAATTCATCGCCGGCCAGCTGCGCAAGATCGAAGCGATCGCCAAGCGCATCGCCAAGGAAAATCTGTCAGTCCAGATCGAAGTCGACGGCGGCATCGACGCGGACACCGCGCGCCAGGCGATCGACGCCGGGGCGACCGTCCTCGTCGCCGGCACCGCGGCGTTCCGCGGCGGGCCCGACCATTACGCCGGCAACATCCGATCGCTTCGGGGAGAAGGATGACCGCGGATAAAGTCGCGCAGCGCGACATCGTCCGCAAGCTCGCCAGGGGGTCGCTCTTGTCCCGGCTCGGGGCGAAGGGGCGGCAGCCGCTGCGGCTGGTGGCGGTCCCGCGCGACCATGTGCAGGGCGACCGTCAGCGCGGCGATGCGCTGCTTGCCGGCAGGCTCATCGCCGGAAGCGAATCGCTGGCACTCGCCGACCTCGATTTCGGCGCGGTCGGCGCCGGCGACCCGCTCGCCCGGCAGTTGCAGGGCTTTTCCTGGCTTCGCGACCTCGCCGCCGCGGCTTCGCGCGAAAAGGGCGCGCGCCTGGCGGAAGCGATCGCCGGGCGCTGGCTAATCGCTCACGGCACCCGAATCGACGATGCGTGGCGGCCGGAGCTGTGGGGCGAGCGGATCCTGTTCTGGACCGCTTACGCTCCGTACATCCTGTCGAGCGGCGACAGCGGCTATCGATCGGCGCTGTTGAACACGATGGCCCGCGGCGCCCGCCACCTCGATTCCACCGCCGATCGAGCGCCGCCGGGGCTCAAGCGGATCACGGCCTGGGCCGGCGCGGTCGCGGCATCGCTGCTCATTCAGCGCGGCATGGCCCGCGTCGCCCGCGGCGAAGCGGGGCTCGGCCGGGCGCTTGCAACCGGCCAGTTCGAAGATGGCGGGCTGGTCAGCCGAACCCCGTTCGAGCAGATGCTTCTGGTCGACCGCCTCGGGCTTTTGCGCGCCGCATACTTTGCCGCCAAGCAGAGCTTGCCCGACGGCTTCGAAGCCGCCGCCGCTGCCGCTTTGTCGGCGCTCGAAGGCGTGGCGATGGGCGACGGCGCGCTGTCGAGCTGGCAGGGCGGCAATCCCGGCGAGGCGGCGCGAGTGGCCGCGGTCATCGAGGGCTGCGGGATGCGGGCCCGCCCGCTTCGCCAGCCGCGCGGCTGGGGCTATCATCGGCTGTCGGCGCTGGGCACGATCGTGGTGATGGACGCCGCACCGCCGCCACCCGCCAAAATGGCGCCGTCGGGGGGTGCCTCGACCCTGGCGTTCGAGCTTTCGGACGGTCAGCAGCGCCTAGTGGTCAACTGCGGCGGCCCGGGCGCGTTGCCGTCGAACCTGTCGGGCGACCTCGCCGATGCCTTGCGCACCACCGCGGCGCACAGCGCGCTGACCATCGCCGACACCAACTCGACGGCAATCCTTGCCGACGGCTCGATCGGCAAGGGCGTCGGCGACGTCGTCATCGACCGCTCGGAAGAAAATGACTTCAGCCGGATCGACGCCAGCCATGACGGTTACGTGCGTGCCTTTGGCCTTCTCCATCGCCGCACTTTGGTGCTCGGCAATGACGGCAAGGAGGTTCGCGGCACCGACAGACTGACCGCCCGGATCGGGCGCAAGTCGAAGTCGCCGGTGCCGTTCGCCATCCGCTTCCACCTCGCCGCCGGGATCGAGCCGACGCTGACGGCCGACGGAATGGGGGCGATCCTTCGCTCGCCGGGCGCGCCGCCGTGGAATTTCCGCGTCCGCGACGCCGCGATCGGAATCGAGGAAAGCCTGGTGGTCGATGGCCGCGGCAACGCGCGGCGCACCATGCAGATGGTCATCAACGGCGAGACCGCTGGCGGCGGCGCCGAAGTTCAGTGGCAGTTCCGTCGCTCGAGCTGAGCAAAGGAGTAGAAATGGTCGACCTCGTGCCGGTAAAAAGGGCGCTGATCTCGCTTTCCGACAAGTCCGGGCTCGACCGGCTGGCTGACGCGCTGACCTCGCGCGGGGTCGAGCTTGTGTCGACCCGCGGTACCGCTGCGAACCTGCGCAAAAATGGCGCCTCACCGCGTGACATTAGCGACCTTACGGGTTTCCCGGAGATGATGGACGGGCGGGTCAAGACGCTCCACCCCAACGTCCACGGCGGCCTTCTGGGCGTGCGCGACAATGCCGAGCATGTCGCGGCGATGGCCGAGCATGGAATCGCGCCGATCGATCTGGTCGTCGTCAACCTCTACCCGTTCGAAGCAACCGTCGCCCGGGGAGCTGAGCGTGACGAGATCATCGAGAATATCGACATCGGCGGACCGTCGATGGTGCGCTCTGCGGCCAAGAACCATGCGTATGTGACGATCGTCACCGATCCGGCCGATTACGACGATCTGATTGCCGAGCTCGAGGCCAATGACGGCGCGACGTCATTCGATTTCCGCAAGCGCATGGCGGCCAAGGCCTATGCGCTCATCGCCGCTTATGACTCCACGATCTCGCAATGGTTCGCCTTCGCCGACCAAAGCGAGCGCTTCCCGCAATCCTGGTCGTTCGCCTCGGATTTGAAGATGCCGCTTCGCTACGGCGAGAACCCGCACCAGCGCGCGGCGCTGTACGTACCGGCGGGCGCGCATACGGCGGGCATCGCGCAGGCCAGCCAGGTCCAGGGCAAGGAGCTCAGCTACAACAACCTCAATGACGCCAATGCGGCGTTCGAGCTATTGTCCGAATTCCGCGATGCGGCGCCGACCGTGGTCATCGTCAAGCATGCCAACCCGTGCGGCGTCGCCACTCGGCCGCTGTTGCTCGACGCTTGGCGCGAAGCGCTGGCCTGCGACAGCGTCTCGGCCTTCGGCGGGATCGTCGCCCTCAACCGCCCGCTCGATGCGGCGACGGCTCAGGCGATCACGCAAATCTTCACCGAAGTCGTGGTCGCGC
Organism: Sphingomicrobium sp.; assembly: GCA_037721775.1. Classification (GTDB taxonomy): domain Bacteria; phylum Pseudomonadota; class Alphaproteobacteria; order Sphingomonadales; family Sphingomonadaceae; genus Sphingomicrobium. The sequence goes on from JBBJOG010000004.1 coordinate 130,134, forward strand.
CCGAGGCCGATGCGGAGGCCCGCGCGATCTTCGCGAAGAAGAAGAACCTGCGACTGCTGCTCACCAGCGGGCTTCCGGACCCGGCGCGCGGCGGACAAACGATTGCCGTCATTACCGGCGGCCTGTTGGTCCAGGACCGCGACAATAATGTCGTCACGGCCGACCAGCTCAAATGTGTCACGCGCCGCGCGCCGACCGAGCAGGAGCAGGCCGACTGCCTGTTCGCCTGGAGCGTGGCCAAGCACGTCAAGTCGAACGCCATCGTTTATGCCAAGGAAGGAGTGACCGCGGGCATCGGCGCCGGCCAGATGAACCGCCGCGACAGTGCCCGGATCGCCGCCATGCGCGCCGCCGAAGCCGCCGAAACCAACGGCTGGCCGCAGTCGCGCACCGTGGGCTCGGCGGTCGCGTCCGATGCCTTTTTCCCATTTCCCGACGGGTTGCTTGCGGCGGCCGAGGCGGGCGCTACCGCGGTCATCCAGCCGGGCGGGTCAATCCGCGACGACGACGTCATTGCCGCTGCCGACGAGGCCGGGCTGGCGATGCTGTTCACCGGCATCCGCCACTTCCGCCACTAGCGCGGCGGCTGCGGCGTTTGACCTGGCGCCGGGATGCTCAACTCGTCGACATCGGACTTGCTCATCCGAAACAACTCGCGGTCGTCCGGCCCGAATCCGCGGGTCCACAGGATCAGGCCGAAGGCGATCAGGATCGCGGGAATACCGAACAGAAGCTCCGCCCATTCCGGCAGCTGGGTGGCAAGGCTGCCGACCAGCACCGCGGCCGCGCCGGCCCAAACCAGCGGCCAGCGCCACCCCGACACCGGCGCGTCGAGCAGCCGGCCAAGCAGCCTCGACTTGGCGATCGCTGCAAAGCCCAACGCCAGAAGCAGCGCGATCGCCGAGCCGGTCGCCTGCCAGGTCTCGGGCAGGTCCATCTTGCGCATCAGCAGGATGAGCCCGACGGACAGCACCGCCTGCAGCGCGATCATCGCCAGGCTGAGAAACATGTTGCGGTGCCGGGCGACGTAAACCAGCGCCGATTCGCTGACGGCGGCCATCGCTGCGACGACCTCGGCGGCAAGAAGGATGGCAAGCGCGCCGGTGCCGGCGACGAATGCCGGCCCGACTAGCCCCATCACCGCTTCCCCGGGCATGCCGAGCGCGAGGGCGACACCCAATTGCGCGGCGATGACCCAGAAACCGACTTGCCGCACTTGCCGCGCGACTGCCGCTTTGTCGCCCTTGGCGACGTTGCGGGCGACGACCGGGCCGAGGATCGGGTCGAAGCTGGTCTTTAGTTTGGAGGGCAGCGACGCGACGTTCTGCGCGACATAATAGATGCCGACGATCGCCGGCGAGAAGAACAGGCCGAGCACCGCAAGGTCGAGCCGCCGCGATCCCCATTCGACTGCGTCGGCGGCGGCGAGCGGCAGGTTGCGCCGGGCCATCCGCCACAGCACCAGCGGTTCGGGGCTCCACGCCCTTGGCAGGCCGTAGCTCTTGAGGAACGGGATCGCCGAGGCGATCACCGCGCCGAGCATCGACAGCACGTAAGCGATGATCAACCCGTCGCGAAGCGAGATGAACGACCAAGCGAAAGCAGCAATGCTCAGCATCCACGGCTCGACCACGGCGCGCGCCCGAACCGTCGCGCCAATGTCGTTGCGATAGGCGAGCGCGGCCAGCATCACGTCGGACCAGGCAAGCGCGATCACGGTCACCGGCAACAGCCATTCCAGCCCGGTGATCTCGCTGTTGGGGAACATCGCCTGCGGGAAAATCGCCAGCAGCGCCATCGCAAACGCCGAAGCGAGCGCGGCGACAAGCAATGCGTCCCAGACGATGCAGGCGTGCGGCTTGTCGGTGTGGGCAAGCTGCTGCGCCAGCCCGCGTTTCAGGCCCAGTGTCGCCAGCTGCGCGGCAAATTCGACGACGAGGATGGCGAAGGCGAACCGGCCAAGCGCGGCTGCCCCGTAGATGCGCCCGGCGATGAACAGGAACGGCAGCCGCGCTGCAAGGCGGAGTGCGAAGCCGAACAGGTTGATCCGGCCGCCCCGCGCCAGCACCGCAAGGTCGGCGCTCGGCGCGGCGGCTTCCGGCTTGGCTTCGGTCAATGCGCGGCGCCCCAATTGGCGCCCCAGCCAACGTCGACGTCGAGCGGGACGTCGAGGCTGAGCGCCGGCTCGGCGGCAGTCGACATCACCGTGCGAATGACCTCGGCAGCTTCTTTTTCGCGCCCTTCGGGCACTTCGAACACCAGCTCGTCATGCACCTGCAGGAGCATCCGCACGCCGCCGAGCCCGGCCCTTTCCAATGCTCCGTCCATCCGCGCCATGGCGCGCTTGATGAGGTCGGCGCTGGTGCCTTGGATGGGGGCGTTGACCGCCGCCCGCTCGGCCCCGCCGCGAAAGGCCTGGTTGGGCGATCGGATGTTGGGGAAATGGGTCTTGCGGCCGAACAGGGTGCGGGTGAACCCGTTGTCGCGGGCGAAGGCGAGCGTCTCCGAGATGTACGTGCTGATGCCGGGGAAGCGCTCGAAATAGCGGTCGATGATCGCCTTGCCTTCATCCCTTGGAATGCCGAGCCGGCCGGCCAGCCCCCACGAAGAAATGCCATAGAGGATGGCGAAATTGACCGTCTTGGCCTTGTTGCGGTTGTCGCGGTCTGCCGACCCGAACAGCTCTTGCGCCGTCATCGAGTGGATGTCGGCCTTGTCGCGGAACGCCTGCTTGAGCTGCGGCACGTCGGCCATGTGCGCCGCCAGTCGAAGCTCGATCTGGCTGTAGTCCGCGCTCATCAGCACATGGCCGGGCTCGGCGATAAAGACATCGCGGATCTTGCGGCCGATTTCGGTGCGGATCGGGATGTTCTGCAAATTGGGGTCGTTGGACGCCAGCCGCCCGGTCTGCGCCCCGGCAAGGCTGAAGCTGGTGTGGACCCGGCCCGTCTCCGGGTTGATCTGCGCCTGCAAAGCGTCGGTGTAGGTCGACTTCAGTTTCGAAAGTTGACGCCAGTCGAGCACCAGCCGGGCGCAATCCACGCCCTCGCCGGCGAGCCGCTCCAGCTCGGTGACGTCGGTCGAGTAGGAGCCGCTCTTGCCCTTGCGCCCGCCTTTCAGGCCGAGCCGCTCGTACAGCACCTGGCCCAGCTGCTGCGGCGACCCGATGGTGAACGGTCCGCACGCCGCCTCGTAGATCCGCTCCTCGAGCGCCGCGATCTCGTGGGCGAATTCGTGGCTCAGCCGAGCCAGATAGCCGCGGTCGACCTTGACCCCGCGCCGCTCCATCCGGCTGACCACCGGGATCAGCGGCCGGTCGATCCGCTCGTAGACCCGAGCGACATTGTCTGCCGCAAGGCGCGGCTTGAGCCGAAGCCAGGTCCGCAACGTGATGTCCGCGTCCTCCGCCGCATATTCGGTGGCGTCTTTTAAAGGCACCTTGTCGAAGGTGATCTGCTTGGCGCCCACTCCGCACACGGTCTTGAAGGCGATGCACTCATGCTCGAAGTGGAGCTTGGCGAGCTCATCGAGGCCGTGGCCGTGCAAGCCCGCGTCGAGGTCGAAGCTCAAGAGCATGGTGTCGTCAAACGGCGCGACCTCGATCCCCGCCTTGTCGAACATCACCCAGTCGTATTTGAGGTTATGGCCGACCTTGAGCACCGCCGGGTCTTCCAGAAGCGGTTTCAATTTCTCCAGCACCACGCCCATCGGCATTTGCGACGGGGCGTCCGAATACAAATCGGCGCTGCTGTGGCCGACGGGGATATAGCAGGCGCGGTTGGGCAAAGTGGCAAGGCTGATCCCGACCAGCCTGGCGACGACGCAGTCGATGCAGTCGGTCTCGGTATCGAGCGCGACATAGCCCCGCGCGGTCGCCTCGGCGATCCAGCGGTCCAGCGCCTCCTCGTCGGTGACGGTCTCGTAAAGCGTGCGGTCGACCTCGATCTTCTCGGGCTCGGCCGGCTTGCCCCGCGCCGGGTCGATTTGCGCCGCGACCATGTTGAAGCCGCCGCCGCTACTGCTCCGGCCACTCGCCGCCGCGCCGCCATCGAGCCGGTTGAGCAGCGCCTTGAATCCCTGCTCCTCGAGGAACGCCCGCAACGGCGCTTCGGGAATGCCCTTGAGCGTCAGCTCGTCGAGCGGCTCGGGCAGCGGGGCGTCGCACACCAGCTCGACCAGCCTGCGCGACAGCCGCGCCGCTTCGGCATGGTCGATCAGCGACTGCTTTAGCTTGGGCTTGGCGATATTTTCCGCATTAGCCAGCACCGCCTCGAGCGATCCATATTCGCCGATCAGCTGCGATGCGGTCTTGGGGCCGATTCCGGGCACCCCGGGGATATTGTCGACCTTGTCGCCCATCAGCGCGAGGACGTCTCCCAGCTTCTCCGGGCCCACCCCGAACTTCTCGATCACGTATTCGCGGTCGATCCGGCGGTCGTTCATCGTGTCGAGCAGGTCCACCCCACCGCCGGAGGCCGACGGCTCCTCGATCAGCTGCATCAGATCCTTGTCGGAGCTGACCACGGTCGTCTTCCAACCCCGGGCCAGCGCCGCCTTGACGTAGCAGGCGATGATGTCGTCGGCCTCCAGCCCAAGCTCCTCGATGCAAGGGATGGAGAAAGCCCGCGTGGCGTCGCGGATGAGCGGGAATTGCGGGACCAGATCTTCGGGCGCCGGCGGCCGGTGCGCCTTATACTGGTCGTACATCTCGTTGCGGAAGGTGTGCTCGGACTTGTCGAGGATGACCGCCATGTGGGTCGGCCCGTCGGCCTTGTTGAGCCCGTCGGCGAGCTTCCACAGCATCGTCGTATAGCCGTAGACGGCACCCGCCGGCTGCCCGTGCCGGTTGGTCAGCGGCGGCAGCCGATGGTAAGCGCGAAAGATGTAGCTCGACCCGTCGACGAGATAGAGATGGGGCTGGGCTTCGGACATAAGCGCGCGGGTTTAGCAGGACGCTCGCGCGACGCCAGCAGGCACTGGCATCGCCGTATTTGACGATCGCCGGCGTCGCCCTATTCCTGAACTTTGATCGGAATATGCTGCTCCAGCGGGATTTGATACTCTTCGGTCCGCTTCTGCGTCATCTGCTGGAACCACTGCGGCCCTTCCCATGAGCCGCCCGCCTTCAGCAGCATTTCGGCCAGCTGTATAACGACCTCGTTCGCGATCCTGATCGACCCGTGCGAGGAGGCCTTCCCGAGCGAATTGAGCTCGTCGGTGCCGTGGACGGTGTTGGGCATTCGGTAGACCAGCCGCGCGCGGCCCATCGGATTGTCCGCGGCGCCCGGAGCTGTCCGCTCTTCGTCCTTGGCCCATTCCTCACTTTTCGGCGGGTTCCATTCAGGGTTGAGGTCGACGCGATGGAATTCCCACGAACCGGTCGGCGTTGGCCATTCGCTGGTTCCGACGGCGACGTCGTGCGTGGCCTTCAGCTGGTCGCGCTGGAAGACTCGCAGCTTCCGGTCGCTGATGTCGACCTCGAAGCGAAGGTTCTGAAGCTGCTGCCGCTCCTGCTGGCGCATCTGCCCCCGCTGCTGATCATTGCCGCTTTGCATCGCGAGCTGCCTCGCCCGCTCCTGCGCCTGCGCATTGAACTGCTCTATGGGATCGGGGGCGGGTGCCGCGGGCGTTTCAGCGAGCGCATTCGCGCCGTTCGCGTCGCCCGCCGCATTGTCGCCGTTCACGGAAATCTCGCAGGCGGAGAGCGTGCACAGCATCAGTCCGGCGGTAAATGTCGTCGAATAGTTCATTCGTGTCTTCCTTCCGTAATGCCAACGAGAGCGACCGCTGTTTGGTTTCTTCGGGTGGGCGCTGTTTCGTCCAGGCACGCCATCGGCCGCCGAAAAAAGCTGTCCTACAGCACGCCTTTTGTGATCCATGCTGGTCGATGGCCCGGCAACGCCCCGACTCAGCGCGCAAGCATCCCCGAACCCGCAGCGACGGCTGGACGTCGATTCGCCAGATCGGTTTTTCCTCGATGCGCTGCAGCAAACCCGCAGCGTCACCAGCGCCGCCGCTTCGGTCGGCATGAGCCGGGAGAGCGCCTACCGCCTCCGCAAGCGCAACGCCGGAGGTTTGTTCGCTGCACTCTGGGACCGCGCGCCCGAAGGTCACGGAAGAGTCAACTTCGCTCGCGGCGAGCCCGGCGCAGGGCGGCCAATTTCCCGCGGAAATGCGTCGAAGGTCACGATGTGGAAGAAGTGGACGGATCCCCGATTTCACGCATCGGACGGTCAACTTCGTGACCCTAGGGCACCAGCACTGTGTCTGTCGCTTCCGGCAGCATCTGCGGATAATCGAGCGTGTAGTGCAGCCCGCGGCTTTCGTGGCGGCTGAGCGCGCTGCGCACGATCAGGTCGGCGACCTCAAGCAGATTGCGAAGTTCGATCAGGTCGGGGGTGACGCGGAAATTGCGATAATAATCGGCCACTTCCTGGCGAAGCATGTCGATCCTTCGCTTGGCCCGTTCCAGCCGCTTGGTGGTGCGGACGATGCCGACGAAGTTCCACATGAAGCGGCGGATCTCGCCCCAGATTTGGGCGATCACCACTTCCTCGTCGCTGTCGGTCACCCGGCTTTCGTCCCACGCGCGAATTTGCGGCGGCTCGGGAAGCTCGCCCCAGCGCTCGACGATGTCGCGGGCGGCGGCTTCGCCGAACACCAGGCATTCGAGCAGGCTGTTCGACGCCAGCCGGTTGGCTCCGTGAAGCCCCGACTGGGTGACCTCGCCGGCGGCATAGAGGCCGGGCGCGTCGGTTCGCCCGGCAAGGTCAACGACCACCCCGCCGCAGGTGTAATGCTGCGCCGGGACGACCGGGATTGGCTGGCGGGTGATGTCGATGCCCAGCCCGAGCAGCTTGTCGTAGATGTTGGGGAAATGCGCTCGGACGAACTCGGGCTCGCGGTGCGAGATGTCGAGATGGACATAATCGAGCCCGAGCCGCTTGATCTCATGGTCGATGGCTCGGGCGACGATGTCGCGCGGCGCCAGCTCGGCCCGCTCGTCGAAGCGCGGCATGAACCGCTCGCCCCCGCCCTCGACTCCGGGCGGCAGCTTGAGGTGGCCGCCCTCGCCGCGCACCGCCTCGGTGATCAGGAAATTCTTGACCTCGAGGTCATAGAGGCACGTCGGGTGGAATTGCATGAACTCCATGTTCGACACCCGGCACCCGGCCCGCCACGCCATGGCGATCCCGTCGCCGGTCGCTCCGCGCGGGGCGGTGGAATAAAGATAGGCTCGGCCCGCCCCGCCGGTGGCGAGGATCGTCGCCCGCCCGACCACTGCTTCCACGCGCCTCTTGTGCCGGTTGTAGGCGTAGAGCCCATGCACCTGCCCGCTGGTCGAGAATTCGGCGGCGTGGCGACCGGTGATCAGGTCGATCGCAACCATGTCGGGCAGCAAAGTGATGTTGGGGTTATCGGCGACCGCTTTTTCCAGCGCCTGCTGGACGGCGTAGCCGGTGGCGTCGGCAACGTGGACGATTCGGCGATGGCTGTGCCCGCCCTCGCGGGTCAAATGGAGCGTTCCGCCCTCGGTGGCGAACGGGACGCCGAGCTCGGCCAGCCGCGCGATCGCGGCCGGCGCTTGGCCGACGACATGCTCGACCACCCGCGCGTCGTTGAGCCCGGCGCCGGCTACCATCGTGTCGTTGACGTGCGCCTCGAACGTGTCCCCGTCCTCGAGCACCGCTGCGATCCCGCCCTGGGCCCAGCCGGTTGCGCCCTCGCCGAGCGCCCCCTTGGAGATCACCGCCACTTTCCGCTCGCCGGCGAGGTTGAGCGCCGCGGTCAGGCCCGCCGCTCCGGAGCCGACGATCAGCACGTCGAAGGCGCCGCTCATCGGTCGTCGCTGACCAGGCTCAGGAACACGTCCTCGAGGTCGGGCTCGCGCGTCTTCACGTCGACGATGCCAAGCCCGTCGGCGTCCAGGGCGGCCAGCACCTCGCCGGCGTTCACTCGGTCCTTGCGGTAAGTGATCTCAAGCGTGCGTTCGTCGACCAGGACGATATTCTGGAAACACTCGTTCTCCGGCACTTGCGCGATGTCCCGGTCGAAGGTCACCACCACCGACTTCTCCTGCGCCTTGGCGATCAGGCTCTGCGTCGGCTCATTGGCAATGACGCGGCCGTGGTTGATGATCGCGATCCGGTCGCACAGCTGCTCGGCCTCTTCCAGGTAATGCGTGGTCAGGACAACCGTGACGCCTTGCTCATTGAGCGAGCGCACGTAATTCCACAGCTGTTTACGAAGCTCGATGTCGACTCCGGCGGTCGGCTCGTCGAGCACCAGGACCGGGGGCGAATGGACCATCGCCTTGGCGACCAGCAGCCGCCGCTTCATGCCCCCCGACAACGTGCGCGAATATGCATTGGCCTTGTCGCTCAGGTGCATCGCCGCGAGCAGCTCGTCACTCCGCCGATCCCCCGGGGCGATCCCGTATAGCCCGGCCTGCATTTCCAGGGTTTCGCGCGGAGTGAAGAACGGATCGAAGATGATCTCCTGCGGAACGACCCCGATCGACCTTTTGGCGTTGCGGGGATGCTCGTCGATGTCGAAGCCCCAGATGACGGCCTTGCCGGCCGTTTTCACCACCAGTCCGGCGAGGATGTTGATCAGCGTCGACTTGCCGGCGCCATTGGGGCCGAGCAGGCCGAATATCTGCCCGCGCGGGACGTCGAAGCTGACGTCGTCGAGCGCCAGCTTGGGCTCGCTCCCTTTGGCCGCATAGGTCTTCGCCAGCGATTCGATTCGGATTGCTTGCTCGGCGGCGCTCATCGCCTGGCGCATAGCCCCCGTGCGCAACGGGCGGAAGAAGCACGGGCTTAATTGCCGGTTTACCCTAACCGACAGGATGATTTTGACGTTAACCGTGTAGCGGCAGCGTCAAGATGACCGGCTATTTCACCACCCGCCGCCTGTTTGCGGCCGCCCTGCTTGGCGCCGCGCCCGCGCAGCTTCACGCGGCAACGCCCCCGGTCGAATCGACGGCAACCACGATAATCCTGCGTCCGCTGACCGTGCTGAAGATCGCCGACCTCGACTTCGGCGCGGTCATCGTGACGACCGCCGGGACGATCGTCCTCGACCCCGTCACCGACGCAGTCGCCACCACTGGCGGCGTTATCCCTGTGGCGGGGACGCCGCATGCCGCTCACTTCGCTGGTGCGGCGTCGGGCAATGCGGTGGTCAACATCAAGCTTCCAAAACAGCCGGTGACGCTGACCCGGGTCGGCGGCACTCAGACGATGACGCTGACGAAACTGACGCTCGACAGTCTCGACAAAACGACGATGGCGCGGGCCGGGAGCTTCGAGTTCAAGGTTGGCGGGACGGTCAATGTCGGCGCCAACCAGGCCGAGGGAAATTACCTCGGAACATTCACCGTCACGGTCCAATATCCTTGATGCTGATGGTAAAGATTCCTTGCACTTTAGCTCTTTAACGAGCGGTCACACGAGCCTGCCATTTTCCCGGTAACGCAATTTGCGCAATGGGAATGGCTTGTGGGGATTTCAAGAATTGCAATCGCGGCTGCAGGCGCCGCGCTGGGGATGTCGAGCGCTGCTCATGCAGTGCCGGCGACAACGGACTCGGACGGGCGGGCGCTGATCCTGATCCCGCTCACCCTGACCAAGATCACCGATCTCGATTTCGGGACCGTGGTTCCGTCGAGCATGTCGGGCGTTGTGACGATCAACGCGACCACCGGCGCCCGCACCTTTGCGGGTGGAGTCATCGGTGTCGCAAGCGATGCCGGAGGCCGCGCCCGCTTCGGCGCCGCCGGCTCAGCCAACCAGCAGGTGTTCGTCAGCGTCGATCAGCCGGCGGAGCTGACCAGCGTCGGCGGCGATGTCATCACGGTGCTGGCTCTGACCATGGACGGCCCGGCACTTCGGACCGTCGATCCGGACTCTCGCGCCTTCTTCGTCGGCGTCGGCGGCATCCTGCAGATCGAAGCCGACCAGCCGGAAGGCGAATATACCGCCGACTTCGAGGTCACCGCCAACTATCAGTAATCGGGGCGCTGCGCCGCTTGTCGCGGCTGGAGCTCGACCCTAAGTGACGGAGGCAATGACCGCGCCTCCGCCGCCCGAAATATTCAAGGTATCGACGTTGCAGGTCGCCTGCGACGGCTCCGGCGCGGTGTCGGCGGAGCTCGGGCACCCGCGCGTTTTCCTGCGCATCGACCCGCAGGTGGGCATGGTCGAGTGCGGCTATTGCGACCGCCGCTTTGTCCTGGAAGCGGGAGCCGTGGACGTAGCCTCGCCATGAGCGGCGATCCGCGCCAGTTCCTCTATCGGCCCGGCATGCTCGACCGAGACGACGCCCGGCGACTTGCGGCGCGGCATCTTTCGCCTTGCGACGATGGCGAGCTGTTCCTCGAATATCGCGCCAACGAAGCGTTCGCGTTCGACGACGGCCGCTTGAAGACCGCCGATTACAGCACCGGCTCGGGCTTCGGGCTTCGCGGCGTGACCGGCGAGACCACCGCTTTCGCCCACGCCAACGAGATCAGCGTCGCTGCGATCGATCGCGCCGCGTCGACGCTCAGGCTGCTCGATCCGGCCAAGGGCTCGCCCGCACCGCCGCCGCCGCGCACTAACCAGTCGATGTACGGGTCGGAAAGCCCGCTCGGCGAAGTGCCGTTCGCCGATAAGGTCGCGCTGTGCTTGGCGATCGACGCCGCCGCCCGCGCCCGCGACCCGCGGGTGGCCCAGGTCTCGGTCGCTCTGTCAGCAAGCTGGCGGGCGATCGAGATCGTCCGCGCCGACGGCTTCACCGCGTCCGACGTGCGGCCGCTGGTGCGCATGGGCGTGCAGATCGTCGCCGCCGACGGCGGGCGGCGCGAGGTCGGCCAGTTCGGGCTCGGTGGCCGCTACCTTTACGACCGCTTGTTCGACCCGGCGGTGTGGAACCGGGCGATCGACGAGGCGCTGGCGCAGGCGCTGACCAACCTCGGCTCGGTCGCCGCCCCGGCCGGCGAAATGCCGGTCGTGCTCGGCCCCGGCTGGTGCGGCGTATTGCTGCACGAAGCGGTCGGCCACGGGCTTGAAGGCGACTTCAACCGTAAGGGCACGTCGGCATTCAGCGGCCGCATCGGCAGCCAGGTCGCGGCTCCCGGAGTGACCGTGGTGGACGACGGAGCGATGAGCGAGCGGCGCGGGTCGCTGACCATCGACGACGAAGGCACGCCGACCCAGCGCAACGTGCTGATCGAAGACGGAATCCTCAAAGGCTATCTGCAGGACCGCTTGAATGCCCGCCTGATGGGCGTCGAGCCGACCGGCAACGGGCGCCGGCAAAGCTTCGCCCACGCGCCGATGCCGCGCATGACCAACACCTTCATGCTCGCCGGCAAGGACGAGCCGGGCGAGCTGGTCGAGCGGGTCAAGGACGGGATTTACGCCAAAAGCTTCGGCGGCGGCCAGGTCGACATCACCAGCGGCAAGTTCGTCTTTTCCTGCACCGAGGCGTACCGGATTCGCGGCGGCAAGATCGCTGAGCCGGTCAAGGGCGCGACCCTGATCGGCGACGGGCCGACGGTCCTGACCCGGGTCAAGGGCATAGGCAACGACATGGCGCTCGACGAAGGAGTCGGCGTGTGCGGCAAAGGTGGGCAGTCGGTGCCGGCCGGGGTCGGTCAGCCGACGCTGCTGATCGACGGTCTCACCGTCGGGGGCACTGCAGCTTGATCCTTCCAGTTTCGACGGTTTGGGTCGACGACGTCCTCGATTTTTGGTTCGGGCTCGATCCGGCGCAGTGGTGGAAAGCAGATGCGTCGCTTGACGACGAGGTACGCGAGCGCTTCCGCGACCTTCGCGACGACAAGCGCCAACTGCCTGCCGAAAGCTTTCTCGGCGATGCCCGGACCGCGCTTGCCGCGGTGGTTCTTTTCGACCAGTTCCCGCGCAACATGTTCCGGGGCCTGGCCGAACAGTATGCGACCGACCCGCTGGCGCTCGCCGTCGCCTGGCAGGCGGTCCAGCGCGGCCTCGATGAGCAAATGGACAAGCAAGAGCGAAGCGTCCTCTACCTGCCGTTCCAGCATAGCGAGGACATGGACGACCAGCGCCAGTCGCTGCTGCTGTTCACCGCGCTCGCCGACGATTACCTGCTCGGTTTTGCAAAGAAGCACCACGACATCGTCGCGAAGTTCGGGCGCTTCCCGCACCGCAATCCGATCCTTGGGCGGCAGCCACGCGAAGCCGAGATCGCCGCCGGCGACGTCGTGCCCTGGTGAGCGGTCTGGTCGAGCTCGCTCGCTTCCAGACCAGGGTCGAGGCCGACCTCGCCCGGCTCAAGCTCGAATCCGAGGGCGTGGATGCAGTGCTGTTCGACGCGGAAACCAGCAGCGTCGGCTGGGGCCCGATGATGCCGGTGCGGCTAATGGTCCTCGACGAGGACCTTGCGCAGGCGGAGGCTCTGCTGTTGGCGAGCTAGAGCAAATGCGCGACCGGCGCGAGGTCGACGCCGGCGGCCGACGCCGCTTGTTCGAGTTCCTCGATGCTCGCCCCCCGCCTGCGGCGCGCCACCGCCCACGCCAGGGCCGAGCGATTGCCGGAGCGGCAGTAAGCCAGCAATTTGCCGTCGGTGGAGTCGATCGCTTCCTGCAAGGCTTCGACTGCGGCGGGGCCGATTCCCCGATAGATGGGGATCGCCCGATAGGTGATTCCGGCAGCTTCGGCCGCCGCCTCGATATCGGCTCCGGTCGGCTGCCCGGCCTCCTCGCCGTCTGGGCGGTTGTTGACGATCGTCGTCACGCCCTTGGCCTTCAGCTCGGCCACGTCGCCCGGCGCGATCTGCCCGCTGACCAGGGTCTTGTCGTCGAGTTGGCGAATCATTCGACCGTCTCCTGAAAAGCGCGAAGCGCATCGAGCATCGCCTCACCATAGCGGGCGAGCTTGGCTTCGCCCACGCCCTGCACCTGTGCAAGCTCGCCGAGCGAGGCCGGGCGGGCGGCGACGATTCCGCGCAGTGTCGAATCGTGGAACACTACGTACGGCGGGACCCCCGCGTCCGCGGCGATTCGGCGCCGGACTTCGCGAAGCGCTTCGAACGCTGGGTTGGCGGGGCCATCCGACGAATGCCGACGCGAGCCGCGCCTGCGCGGCGGCGGAACCGTGATCACCATCTGCTCTTCACCTTTGAGGATCGGCTTGGCGCCCGGCCCGAACGACAGCCCGCCATAGGCATCGGCGCGAAGCGCATCGCGGGCAATCAGCGCCCGCGCCACCGGGTGAACCAATGCCACCTCCTCGGCCGATGCAATGCCGAACACCGACAGCTTGTGATGGCCGAAGCCGCGCACCTTCTCGCTGTCGTTGCCGGCCAGCACCTCGGCGAGGTGGGCGACGCCGAAGCGCATCTCGGTTCGGAAGGCAGCCGACAGCAATTTGCGCGCCACTTCGGTGGCGTCGATCGTGGCCGGCGGGTTCAGGCAATTGTCGCAATTGCCGCACGATGCCGGCGGGTTCTCGCCGAAATGGCGCAGCAGGATCGCCCGGCGGCAACCGGCCGTCTCGACCAAAGCGGCGAGCGCGCCCAGTCGCTCGCGCTCGCCTTGGCGACGCTCGGGCTCGACCTCGGTTTCGATTCGGCGGCGGGCCCGGGCGAAATCCTCCGCCGCCCAATATAGCCACGCCTCGGCCGGCTCCCCGTCGCGGCCGGCGCGGCCGGTTTCCTGGTAATAAGCCTCGATCGACTTGGGTATGGCGGCATGAGCGACGAAGCGAACGTCGGGCTTGTCGATGCCCATCCCGAAAGCGACGGTGGCAGCAATCACCATCTCTTCCGAGCGCACGAACGCGGCCTGGTTGCGGGCCCGGACCTGCGGCTCGAGACCGGCATGATAAGGCACCGCCTTGCGCCCGCCCGACGCGATGGTTTCGGCGATCCGCTCAGTCTTGTCGCGGCTCGGCGCATAGACGATTCCCGGGCCCGGCTGGAGCGCGAGCAGCGCCTTGAGCTGGCCGCTTATGCCGTCGCGCGGCAGCACGTGATAACGGATGTTGGGCCGGTCGAAGCCGGCGATGACCAGGCCTTCGTCGGGAATTCCGAGCTGGGCGAGGATGTCGGTCCGCGTGCGCTCGTCGGCGGTTGCGGTCAGCGCCAGCCGCGGGACTTCGGCAAAGGCGTCGAGCAGCGGCCGGAGCAGCCGGTAGTCGGGACGGAAATCATGGCCCCATTCGCTGACGCAATGCGCCTCGTCGATCGCGATCAGCGCCAAAGGCACCTCCGCTATCAGGCGCCGGAACGAGTCGGTCGTCGCCCGCTCGGGCGCCGCGTAAAGCAGGTCTAGCTCGCCGGCGCGGAAGCGCTCGATGGTGTGTTCGCGGTTGGAATCCGCCGACGTCAGCGACGCGGCGCGGATGCCGGTCGCGTCGGCTGATCTGATTTGGTCGTGCATCAGCGCGATCAGCGGCGAGATCACCAGCGCGGTGCCCGGCCGAGCCAGGGCTGGCAGCTGGTAGCACAGCGACTTGCCGGCGCCGGTCGGCATCACCGCCAGGCAATGCTTGCCCGCCATCACCCGATCGACGACTTCCTCCTGCACGCCGCGGAACGCGTCGAAGCCGAACACCCGCTTCAATATCTCGGCGGGCTCCCCCGTCATTCCGCTGCCTCCGCCGCTTCCTCGACCGCCGCCTCCAGGGTTCGCTCGGTCGCCTGGCGGTACCACAAATCGGCGTACAGCCCGCCGCGGTCGAGCAATTGGGCGTGGGTGCCGCTCTCGGCCACCTTGCCATCGTCGAGGACGATGATCTGGTCGGCGTCGACCACGGTCGACAAGCGGTGAGCGATGACGATGGTCGTCCGGTCGAGGGCGAGCCGCTCGAGCGTCGACAATATCGCTTCCTCGGTCTTGCTGTCGAGCGCGCTTGTGGCCTCGTCGAGGATCAGCAGAGGCGGGTTCTTGAGCAGGGTGCGGGCGATCGCCACCCGCTGCTTTTCCCCGCCGGACAGCTTGAGCCCGCGCTCGCCGACCATCGAGTCATAGCCGTTAGGGAGCGCGGCGATGAAGCGGTCGATCGCCGCCCCGCGTGCGGCTAGCTCGATCCCGTCCTGCGTCGAGTCGGCCCGGCCGTAGCCGATGTTGTAGCCAATCGTGTCGTTGAACAGCACCGTGTCCTGCGGGACGATGCCGATTGCGGCGCGAAGGCTTTCCTGGGTGACCACAGCGATGTCCTGGCCGTCGACCAGGATCCGGCCGGTAATCGGCTCGTAGAAACGGTAGAGGAGTCGGGCGATGGTCGACTTGCCGGCGCCCGAGGGGCCGACGATTGCGACCCGCGAGCCCGGGCGGACGTCGAAGCTCAACCCCTGCAATATCTCGCGCCCGCTCTCATAGCTGAAGCGCACGTTTTCGAAGCGGACGTGGCCGCCGCCGACCTTGATCGCGGTCGCGCCCGGAGCATCTTTGACGTCGGCGACGGTGTCGAGAAGACCGAACATCGCTTCCATGTCGATCAGCCCCTGGCGGATGCTTCGGTACACCCAGCCGAGCATGTCGAGCGGCCGGAACAGCTGCATCAGAAGTGCATTGACCAGCACCACGTCGCCCGGCGTGAAGCGGCCGACGCTCCAGCCCCAGACGGTGAAAACCATCGCCCCGGCCATCATTGCATTGGTGATCAGCGACTGGCCGATGTTGAGCCAGGCGAGCGAGGTTTCGTTGCGGACGGTGGCCCGAGCGAACTGGGCGATGGCTTCGTCGTAACGCCTGGCCTCGCGTTCCTCGGCGCCAAAATATTTGACCGTTTCGTAATTGAGCAGGCTGTCGACCGCCCGGCCGATGGCGCGGTTGTCGACCTCGTTCATTTCGCGTTGTAGCCGCGCCCGCCAGTCGGTCACGTAGCGGGTGAAGGCGATATAGATGGCGACCATGGCCAGGGTCGCGGCGACCAGGCCGGCGCCGAACTTGACGAAGAAGATGACGCAGATCGCCGCCAGCTCGATCACGGTCGGGCCGATGTTGAACAGCAGGAAATAGAGCATCATGTCGATGCTCTTGGTGCCGCGCTCGACGACCTTGGTCAGCGACCCGGTGCGGCGCTCGAGGTGGAAGCGCAGCGACAGCGCATGGATGTGGCGGAACACCCTCCCGGCGAGCTGCCGAGCGGCATTCTGGCCGACCTTTTCGAACACCGCATTGCGCAGGTTGTCGGACAATACGCCGGCGAAGCGCCCGCCGGCATAAGCGAGGACCAGCGCGGCGATGACGGTGAAGGCGGCGGTGCTTACTCCCTCGCTCATCCGGTCGATCACCGCTTTGTAGGCGAACGGGATCAGCAGCACCGCGGCCTTGCCGGCGAGGACCAACAGCAGCGCGCCGATCACCCGCGCCTTGAGCTCGCGCTCGCCGGCCGGCCACAGCATCGGCAGGAACCGCAGCAGTGTTTGAAAGCCGCCTTTGGGGTTTTCCTCCACCTGCTTCGCGACCGCCATCGCTTCTAGGTAAGGGGGCGCCTGGCAAGCCGCAAACGGCGCCCTCGAAATAGTTGGAACCGTTATATTTTTCAGCGGTTTGGGAATCAGTCGGTAGAACAGGCGCAGCGGTCATGGGACCAGGTTATTTCGTCATTGCGATCATGGGCTGCGCCGATGGCTCGGCCGCCTGCACTCAGGTTGCGACCATGCCCACCCGCTACGATAGCAAGGCCGCCTGCGCGGCGGCGGCGCCGACTACGCTTGCGGCCAACGCCACCTTCGATTTCCCAAGCCTGCTGGCCGAATGCCAGTCCATGAGGCGGCCGGCCAGCACCGCCAAGGACGAGCAGCCCAGGCTGCCGGTGCTCGCGCTTCGCGGCTAGCATAGCCGCGGTTGCTCGCGAGACGCCGGAACCGCCGCCCAGCGCGCAGGTTGTCTGTCCAAAGGAGTGCAGCCGCATGAGCAAGAACCAGCATCGCGACGAGAAATCGCAAAGGTCAGCGAACCAGAACAACCAGATGTCGGACGGCGACCCGGCCGACGGCAACCGCACGTCGTTCACAACCGGCAAGGACGGGACCAAGCCGGTCGAAAAGGCGCCGCCCGGCGACCGCCAGGACAAAGCGGCGATCGAGGTGTTCGGCGACGAGGGCGCGGGCGTCGCCGCCAAGGAGTGAGCGCGATGAGCGACAGCGATACGGTCGAGATGATCCATGAGGATGATTTGCCAGGGCACGAAAGCGAGCTCGAGCCCAAGCCCGACTGGGAGCCGCGCTACCCCGGATCCGGGAGGCTGGAGGGCATGGTCGCGCTGATCACCGGCGGCGACAGCGGCATCGGGCGAGCGGTCGCGGCATTGTTCGCCCGCGAAGGCGCCGACATCGCCATCTCCTATTTGTGCGAGCATGACGACGCGAAGAAGACCAAGGCGATCGTCGAAAAGGAAGGCCGACGGGCGATCACCATCCCCGGCGACATCGGCGGCAAGGATTTTTGCGATGAGGTGGTCAAGCAGACCGTCGACGAGTTCGGCGGCCTCGACATCCTCGTCAACAACGCTGGCGAGCAGCATTGGGACAAGGACATCCGCGACATCTCCGAAGACCAGCTTCGGCGCACGTTCCAGACCAACATCTTCGGCATGTTCTTCCTGACGCAGGCGGCGCGCCCGCACCTCAAGAAGGGCGCGTCGATCATCAACTGCACGTCGGTGACAATGTACAAGGGCGCCCCGATCCTGCTCGACTACAGCGCGACCAAGGGCGCGATCACCGCTTTCACCCGTTCGCTGGCGCTCAGCCTGGCCGAGAAGGGAATCCGGGTGAACGCAGTGGCACCGGGGCCGATCTGGACTCCGCTCAACCCGTTCGGCGGTCAGCCGAAGGAGAAGATCCCGGAGTTCGGCAAGGACACGCCGATGGGCCGGCCCGGCCAGCCCAACGAGGTCGCGCCGTCCTTCCTGTTCCTGGCCTGCGAGGATGCGAGCTACATGACCGGGCAGGTGATGCACCCGGATGGTGGCGATTCCACCTCGAGCTGACGGCAACGCGGAAAATTACCAACTATTGGGGCTGAAGCGCCACCTCGGCCCCGAACAATCTGCAGCGCTCACTGAAAAATAACGATAATTTGATTTGGCACGGTCCCTGCATTGATAGTGGAGGGACCCAATCACGGGCCCTGAAACAAAAGGGACCTGCCAATGATCGCCATCTTCGAACCTACCCGCGAGATCGTCATTTCGCTCGCCGCCGCTTTCATCACCGCGATGCTGTTCGTCAGCTCCGCGACCTCGCTCATCGCCTGACCCGGAAGGAATGTTCGAATGAACGGACGTTATCTCGTCAATCGCAGCGACGGCAAGATCATGGGCGTCGCCGCCGGGCTCGCCGACTGGACCGGGGTCGACGCGCTGATCATCCGCCTCGGCCTGGTCGGGTTGCTGCTCATCATCGGACCGATCGTGGTCCTGTTCTACCTCCTCACCGGCTGGCTCGCTTCCGAGCGGTGAAGCCAGCCGGTCGACGGCTGTCCAGCTCTCGGCTCAGAGCCGATCGAGCGATCAGTCGAACAGCTCATCCAGAAACGATTTCCGCCGTTTATGCGGCTTGCCCTGATAGTCCTGGCCGAACGACGGCTGGCGCAGCTGCGGCTGGTATTGCGGCGCCTGCTGCTGCGATTGAGGCTGCTGCTGCTGCTGCTGCTGCTGCTGCTGCTGCTGCGGCGCTTGCGACGCGGCGTTGCGTTCGATGATCTTGTCGAGCTCGCCGCGGTCGAGCCACACGCCTCGGCACGTCGGGCAATAATCGATCTCGATCCCCGAACGCTCGCTCATCACTAGCGCTGCCCCGTCGACGGGGCAGCTCATCGGCCCTTGGTTGTTTGCCATTCTTTTCCTCTTTCTCTGATCCGGGCCGCAATGGGGAGGCCGTGGCCTTCCGTCTACCTCGGCTGGGCGCATCCGCTGCGCTGCTCGCCGTCGACCGTAAGGCTGACCGCGATCGGATAGCGGTTGTTGGACATGCCATCGGAGCAACCGGCCTCGGGCCGGGTCTTCATCACGAATGGACGGCCATTCAACGAGCCGGTCCAGCTGCCGTTGGCGGCCGTCCCGGAGAACTTGGTCCACACTCGCGTCCCCGACTGGTCGTCGGGATGCGAATACGTGACGCAGCGGCCCTCGACCCGCGCTCCCCAGAACGGCTCGGTGCCGATCGCGCGGATGGCGTTGGCGGGAACCGCCGTGCCGTCCTGCACCAGACACGGGCTGGCGGCGGGCGTGGCGGGCGGCGTGCCCTGGCCGGTATCGGCCGGTGCCGGTGAGTCATTGCCTTCGCTCGATCGGCCATCAAAGCAGGCACCGGCAAAGGCATTGACCAGCGCCGCCGCCGACTCCGGGTGCGGGCCGCTGGTCTGCGCTCCGTAGCTTGCCGACAGCCGGCCCGACAGCAATGCGACGAGGTTGTCGGGCAGCGGGCCTTCACCGGTCACGCCGCCGCGCGCCTTATCGCCGGACGAGTCGGCGACCAGCGCCACGGCCTCGCCGCCCTGGCCGAACGACAGCCGCTCCTCGCTGCCGATGGGTCTGAACGCCGGGACGTTGACCAGCAACGTGCCGGCGCCGGCCGGGCAGAACAGGCGCACCGCCATTTTGCCCGACGCATCTTTGATCACCAGCGCCGTGCCTTCGCCGCTCGACTGCAGGTCCCCTTGAGAGGCTTGCGCGTCGTCGGGCGAATTGGCTTGCGGAGCGATCGGCTCGGCATTGCGCCCGCACCCGGCGAGCAGGAAGACGGCGACGATCGCACTGCGCATGGCAATTCCCTCCGGACGACGGTTTCGTCAAACAACCGCCGCGGCGCGGATTTGTTTCGGCAAAGGCATGAAACAGTCGGCAGCGCCGCAGCTGTTCAACGCATGTTGCAGCTTGTGCCGCCCCACATGGTGGTGACCTTGGCCGCCGGCTGGGGGCTTTCGAGGATCCCGAACAGGCCGCCCGCCTCGAACTCCGTGCCGAGCGTGGATTCGAAAACCTTCGCCGAATATGCGTCCTGGAGCTCGGCGCGGGTGCTTCCCGGGCCGACGCCCGACGCGGTGGAGACCCGGCCCGAGCCACGGTCGCTGGCCGCCCAGCCGACGAACTTGCCGTCCTGGAAATAAAGCGTGAGCCTGTCGCCCCAGCTGGCGTAATCGAGCGGGCCGGCGCCGCATTCCTCGAGCATCCCGGTTTCCGGCGATCCGCGAAAGGCGAGGGCGGCAAGGACTTGCCGCCGCGGAGCGCCGAACGCCAGCGGGCGGGCCGAGCCGGACTTGACGTCGAACAGGCGCAGGCCTTCGCCGTCGATCGCCAGCGCCGGTTGCGCGCCGGCGTCGGCAACAATCTCTCCGCTCGCGGTCGGCGCTGGGATTGCGACCGGCGCGGCCTCGGCGGGCTGGTTCTCGGCGACAGGATCCGGCGAGGCCGAGCACGCGGCGGCGGCGAGGGCGGCGGGAAACAGCAGCCGGCGCATGGCTGCGAAGCGCGTGGCCCGGCGCCCGGTTCCTGGGCAAACGGCTAGGAGCGCGGCGGCGCAGCGGCTATGAAGGTTCATTCGGCGCTTACAATGCGCCACCGCAGGAGAGCCGCCATGGCCAAGAGCCAGAAGAAATCGAACAAGGAAATCCGCAAGCCGAAGGCGAAAAAGGACAAGACCAACGTGTCCAACCCGTCGACCAAGGGTGGCGCTCGCGGGCTGGAAAATATGGATCATCTGAAGAGCTGAGCTCCGCGCCAAGCGCGCTCCTCTATTTCCCGCGCACCTTGCGGATCACGCCTTCGGTGGTGGCCACCGTCACCCCCATCTTGCGCACCTTGACCGTGTTCCTGGCGGACGCCCCACCGGGCAACGGCGTCAGCCATTGCTCGACCGCGAGCTTGCCCTTCATCTTGAAGCGGAAGCGGTAGCGGTTGCCGACCTTGTCGATCGCCACCGGCCCGAGCGCGTCGGACATGGTCGCCGAATAGCGGCCCGGCCCGGTCTTGCGCACCCGCCAGCGGCGCTCGTGCGGCGGCTTTCCCTCGTCTTTCACAGTCTGGACCATGGTCAGGCTGCCGTCGCGCTCCATTCGGGCCTCGCCGACGGTGTGCGACCGGAAGGGCTTGTTCAAAAGCACCTTCACAATGGCCTGGCTCTCGGTGCGGCCCTCAAAGAATTCAAACGGGTCGATGTGCTGCTGGGCCGACGCGGATACTGGCGTCAGAGCCAAAAATGCCGCGAGCGGCGCGATACGCAATGGGTTCATGGGCGTCACGCTTAGCCGGAAGATGCTGGAAAGCCAGAGAATTATTGGGCGAGCCTGGGACTCCTCGCGCCGCGGCAGCCGAGCGGGCATAAAGCGGCGATGAGCAGCAATGTTCGAATCCTGATCGACGCCGACGCCTGCCCGGTGAAGGAGGAGATCTATCGAGTCGCCTTCCGCCGCGAGGTGCCGGTGCGTGTTGTCAGCAACATGCGGATGCGCGTGCCTGATCATCCTTTGGTCGAGCGCGTGGTGGTGTCCGACAAGTTCGACGCCGCCGACGACTGGATCGCGGGCGAGGCGGATGCCAGGACCGTGGTGATCACCGGCGACATCCTGCTGGCCGACCGCTCCCTGAAGGCCGGCGCGGCGGTCATCGGCCACAACGGCAAGCCGTTCACCACCGCGAGCATCGGCGGCGCCATCGCGACACGGGCGATCATGGCCGATTTGCGCGCGGGCGGGGACATCGTCGGCGGACCGGCGCCGTTCGCCAAGGCGGACCGGTCGCGGTTCCTGCAGGCGCTGGATGAGGCGCTGGTGCGGTTAGGGCGCGGCTGAAGCGGGACGCGACATTCGTGCTCGGACTGCCCCCGTAATCCAGGCGTTGAATGCGGCGTTGGTGAAATTGGGTAGTTGGTCCTGCTGCGATGTCGGATGTCCTGCCACAGCGGGTTCAATGGCGGGCGAGGCCCTGCGGCCAGGGTATACGGTTTCGATCCAGCGAATTCTGTGCGCCTCGATTGTCCCATGCGGCTATCTGTGTGAGGCACTCGGCCAGCGGCCTCATTCAGGACCACTTCAAGGGCGGGCTTCTGGCACAGGAATGCCTTTTCATCGAGCAGAATTGGGGGCCGCACATCGAGCAGAAGTGGGCGGGCTTCACGCCTTCCGCGGGCAGCGTCTGGTCGTGAAATTGCTCGGCGATGTCGTCGTCGCGCACTTAATCGCTATTCCGCGCTACCGCCGCGCGCACCAGCGACTTGAACGCGGCTTCGTCGATCTCGTCGCCCTCACGCAAATCGATCGCTCGCCTGGTGCCGCCGTCGAGGCTGGCGTTGAACAGGTGGGCGGGGTCGGGGAGGGATGCTCCCTTCGCAAAGGTCAGCTTGACTTTGTCCTTGTAGGTTTCGCCGGTGCACAGGATGCCGGCGTGGGTCCAGGTCGGGACGCCCGCGGGGTTTGAGGGTTTGCACCATTTGACCTCCTCGACGGCGTCGGGGTCGGCCTCAAGGATCAGTGCGCGGAGGCGGGCGAGGGTGGCGCCGCGCCAGTCGGTCAGCGAGGCGATCTTCGCGTCGATGAGGTCGGCGGGGGTTTCCTCAGTCATGCTCGCGTCCACCTGCGCCGATGTAGAGTTCGTTGCCGCCCTCGCGATAGCGCTCGCTCATTTGCGCCATGCCGGCTTCGGCTTCCGTATCCGTTAGATTTGCGCCCTGCTCGCGCCCTTCGACAATGACGGAACCGGACCGTCCCCCAGACGGTCCTGGGTTTTCGTCATCAGGACGAACGGACGGCGAGTTAAGCAGTCCGGCTTCCTGCTTCGCCGCGAATTCCCTGACCTCCGCTGAGATCTTCATCGAGCAGAACTTCGGGCCGCACATCGAGCAGAAATGCGCGGTCTTGGCGCCTTCGGCGGGGAGGGTCTGGTCGTGGTATTGCTCGGCGGTGTCCGGGTCCAAACTCAAGTTGAACTGGTCTCGCCAGCGGAAGTCGAACCTCGCGCGGCTGAGTGCGTCGTCGCGGAGCTGGGCGGCGGGGTGGCCTTTTGCCAAATCGGCGGCGTGGGCGGCTAGCTTATAGGTGATTACGCCGACCTTGACGTCGTCGCGGTCGGGCAATCCCAGATGCTCCTTGGGCGTGACGTAGCAAAGCATGGCTGTGCCGTACCAGCCGATCATCGCCGCGCCGATGCCGCTGGTGATGTGGTCATAGCCCGGCGCGATGTCGGTGGTCAGCGGCCCGAGCGTATAGAACGGCGCCTCGCCGCACGCCTCTAGCTGCTTTTCCATGTTAAGCTTGATCTTGTGCATCGGCACGTGGCCGGGGCCCTCGATCATCACCTGGACGTCGTGCTTCCACGCAACCTTGGTCAACTCGCCGAGGGTGTAGAGTTCGGCGAACTGGGCTTCGTCATTGGCGTCGGCGATGCTGCCGGGGCGCAGGCCGTCGCCGAGGCTGAAGGCGATGTCGTAGGCCTTCATGATCTCGCAAATCTCGTCGAAGCGCTCGTAGAGGAAGCTCTCCTTGTGGTGGGAGAGGCACCATTTGGCCATGATCGAGCCGCCGCGCGAAACGATTCCGGTGACGCGCTTTGCCGTCATCGGCACGTAGGGCAGGCGCACCCCGGCGTGGATGGTGAAGTAATCGACGCCCTGCTCGGCCTGTTCGATCAAAGTGTCGCGGTAGACCTCCCAGTTGAGGTCCTCGGCGACGCCGCCGACCTTCTCCAGCGCCTGGTAGATGGGGACGGTGCCGATCGGGACCGGCGAGTTGCGGATGAGCCATTCGCGGGTGTCGTGGATGTTGCGGCCGGTCGACAGGTCCATGACCGTGTCGGCGCCCCAGCGGATCGACCACACCATCTTGTCGACCTCGGCAGCGACATCGCTCGCGACGGCGCTGTTACCGATGTTGGCGTTGATCTTGACCAGGAAGTTGCGGCCGATCGCCATCGGCTCCGATTCGGGGTGGTTGATGTTGTTGGGGATGATGGCGCGGCCGCGGGCGACCTCGTCGCGGACGAATTCCGGCGTGACATGATCCGGAATGGATGCACCGAAGTCTTCGCCGTCGCGGGGCCCGTCCAGCGCAGCCTCGCGGCCGAGGTTCTCCCGAGTGGCGACATATTCCATTTCCGGAGTGACGATCCCGCGGCGCGCGTAATGCATCTGGGTGACGTTGGCGCCCGCTTTGGCGCGAAGCACGCGCTTGCGCACGTTGGGGAAGGGCGCGACTCCGCCGCTGCGGTCGGGACCGAGCTGGCCATTGTCTTCGGGGCGGACCTCGCGCTGGGCGACTTCCTCGACATCGCCGCGGGCTCGGATCCATGTCGAGCGGAGTTCGGGCAGGCCGGCCATGATGTCGATACGTGCTTCAGGGTCGGTATAGGGCCCGCTGGTGTCGTAGAGGATGACGGGCGGCTCGCCCGATGACGGCTCGAGGTCGACGGCGCGCATGGCGACTCCGTCGATGACGACCTTGCGAGAGCCGCGGATCGGGCCGGTGGTGACTTTCAGTTCGGTACGTGCGGCAATGTCCGCCATGGCTTCCTCCCTACGGCCGCGCTAACGGCATCAGGTTCAACGGGTCTCGGCCGGATGCCGACTCTCAGCCGTTTTTTGCGCCCGCCATCGAAACATCTCGGCGGGAGCCGGCTCCCCGGGGAGGTTGGGCTTACGCCCGTGCGCGGCTTCGCGCCAGCGCCTGTCGAGCAGGTGTAAAAAACAAAAGCCCGGCAGCTGGTCGGCCGCCGGGCTCCTGTCGTGACGAAGCTTGAAAGTCTAGCGGCGGCGGACGGCTTGCGCTTCCTGGGGACTAATCGAGCCGTCCTTGTTGGTATCGGCGCGATCGAAGCCGGCGAGCGGCACAACGCGGTATTCCGCTGCGCTGATCTTACCGTCCTTGTCGGTATCGAGCTCGGCAACCATTTGCGCCGGGGACGCGCTGGCGCGGGCGCTGGGCACCGCCGCCCTGAACTCGGCCAGGCTCAGCTGATTGTCCTTGCTAGTGTCGAGCTTTCTGAACTCGGCCTCCATGCGCTGCTGCTGGATCGCGGCCGCCTGCTGCAGCGCGCGAGTATGGGCGGCGGCGATCTCGGCGGTGCTGAGTGAGCCGTCCTTGCTGGTGTCGAGCTCGGCGAAGCGCGCGTCGACGTTCTGGATCATCAGTGCGCGCGTCGGCGGCGCCGCCGGCCGTTGCTCCGCGGCCGGAGCCTGAGCCTGAGCCGGCTGCGCCGCCCAAGCGGCGGCGGACGGCGCGGAAGCGGCAACGGCCGCGAGTAGGATCAATCGGAACGACACTGGCATCTCCTTTGGAAAGTCGCTGATTCGTCCGTCGGAGCACGCATTTGCGACTGCAATCGCGCGCAGCGTCGACAGCGGCCGGACCGTCGCGCAAACGACATTGATGCTCGATGAACTGGGCACAAAAAATAGGCTCTCGCCGCAGCCTGCGCGCGGAGCGAGCCCGGCTCCCACGGTTGCTTTTCCCGCGTGGCCGCATATGCCATCCGGCAAAGCCAGCGCCCGGCCGAGCGCGGAAAACCAGGGATTGGTGATGACCAAAGAGTATCGGGGCTTGGCACTCGCGGGCGCGGCCGTCGTTGCTTTTGGCGCGGCCGTGCCCGCATTCGCCGACCATACCCCGGCCACGGCGCAGACCGCGGGCGCGGGGTACGCGGGCTTTCTGCAATCGTTCAGCAACCTGGGATTCCGCTACAACGCGCTTCTCGACAGTGCGACCGACTGCGAGGTTCCGGTGCTGGCCGGCTCGGCGCTCGAGTGCCGCGTCGCGCCGATGCATGTGTGGGGCCAGGTCGATTATGCCACGTCCAGCCAGGACGGCGACCTTCAGCTTGGCGATTACCGCGTTGATCGGTGGTCGGTCCTGGTTGGGTTCGACACGAGCATCAGCCCGGCCGCCGTTGTCGGAGCGAGCGTCGGCAAGGTCGGCAGCAAGGTCGATTTTGAGGGCGGCGACACCCGGCTCCGGGGTGACGGCTGGCAGGCCGGGCTCTACGCGGCGTTCGATCCGGGCCAGTTTTACGTCAAGGCGCTGGGCGGCTACACGGCAATGGATGGTGACGCCCGCCGCAGCTCGGGCGAATTAACCGCCGGCACGATCGAGGGCGATCCCGATATCCGGCTGTGGAGCGCCGGTCTTCACAGCGGATACCGACTCCCGATCGGTGCCACGTCGGTCATCACTCCATACCTCAACTACGACTGGACCAACGCGAAACTGAAGGGCTTTGACGAGACTGGGGGCGACGACGACGAGCTCACGGCCAGCGCTGCCCGCCAAAAGCACAGCTGGCTCACCGCCGGTGTGAAGCTGGCCGGCGAGATGGCCGGGCTCGTTCCGCAAGCAAGCATCGGATACCGGCACATGTTCGGCGAGCGCCGCGCTTCGCTCGACGCCGCAGGCAGGGGCCATGGGGACTCCGGCTTCGAGATCGTTTCGATGACTCAGAAGCGGGGAGCGCTGCTCGCCGGCCTCGGCATCGGCGGCAAGCTGGGGACGGTTGATCTCAGAGTCAGCTATCAGGGCGCGTTCACTAGCGACATGAAGGAGCATGGCGGCCTACTGAAGCTGGTCGTGCCGCTGGGGTCCGTCGGCGTTCCGCCGCCACCGCCCCCGCTAGACATGGACCCGCCACAGGCGCCGGCACCCGACACCCAGACCTGCCCGGACGGTTCGGTGAGCCCGGCGAGCGAGGCCTGCCCGGGCCAGTCGTTGCCGGCCCCCACCGCGCCGTCCGAGCGCGGCTAAGCAGCCGCGCCGGCAGCATGGCTTCGAAGGACCTGACGTGCGTTCACTGACGCATCTCGATCGGCTCGAAGCCGAGAGCATCCACATCCTGCGCGAAACGGTCGCCGAGGCCGAACGCCCGGTCATGCTCTATTCGATCGGCAAGGATTCGGCGGTGATGCTGCACCTTGCGCGCAAGGCCTTTTACCCGAGCCCGCTGCCGTTCCCGCTGCTTCACGTCGACACCGGCTGGAAATTTACCGCCATGTACGGCCTTCGCGACAAGGTCGCGGCCGAGCCGGGCATCGACTTGCTGGTGTACAAGAACCCGGAAGCCGAAGCGCAAGGCATCAACCCGTTCGACCACGGCCCGCTGCACACCGACCTGTGGAAGACCGAAGGCTTGAAACAGGCGCTTGACAAGTTCGGCTTCGACGCCGCGTTCGGCGGCGCCCGCCGCGACGAGGAGAAAAGCCGGGCCAAGGAGCGGATCTTCAGCTTCCGCAGCGCTAGCCACCGCTGGGACCCCAAGCGCCAGCGGCCCGAATTGTGGTCACTGTACAACGTCCGCAAGAACAAGGGCGAAAGCGTCCGCGTCTTCCCTTTGTCCAACTGGACCGAACTCGACGTGTGGCAGTACATCCTTCGCGAGAAGATCGAGATCGTGCCGCTCTATTTCGCCGACGAGCGGCCGACGGTGGAGCGCGACGGGCTGCTGCTGATGGTCGACGACGAGCGTTTCCCGCTTGGCGGCGAGCAGCCGGCGCTGCGCAAAATCAGGTTCCGCACGCTCGGCTGCTACCCGCTGACCGGCGCGGTCGAGAGCGCCGCCGCGAGCGTCGAGGAAGTGGTCGCCGAGATGCTTCTGACCACCACGTCGGAACGGCAGGGCCGGGCGATCGACCGCGACGCCGGCGCCGCGAGCATGGAGAAGAAAAAGCAGGAGGGCTATTTCTGATGGCCCGGGTGCTCGACCAGGATCGCGAACTGATCGCCAGCGACGTATCGGCGTGGCTGGCCCGGCACGAGTCCAAGGAGATGCTCCGCTTCATCACCTGCGGCAGCGTCGACGATGGCAAGTCGACGCTGATCGGGCGGCTGCTTTACGACACCCGCCAGATTTTCGACGACCAGCTGGAAGCGCTAGAAGCCGACAGCAAGAAGGTCGGCACCCAGGGCGCCAAGTTCGACTTCGCGCTCCTGGTCGACGGGCTGTCGGCCGAGCGCGAGCAAGGCATCACGATCGACGTCGCTTACCGCTTCTTTTCCAGCGAAAAGCGCAAGTTCATCGTTGCCGACACTCCAGGCCACGAGCAGTACACGCGCAACATGGTGACCGGGGCGTCGACCGCCGACGTCGCCATATTGCTGATCGACGCGCGCAAGGGCGTGCTGACCCAGACCCGCCGCCACAGCTATCTGGCGCAGCTGGTCGGGATCCGCCGGGTCGTCCTCGCCGTCACCAAGATGGACCTGGTCGATTATGACCAGGACGCGTTCGACGCGATCACCACCGAATACCGGGCCTTCGCCGACAAGATCGGCGTTCACGACTGGGCGGCGATACCGGTATCGGGCACCGCCGGCGACAATGTCTCGGGCCGCAGCGAGCGGATGCCGTGGTACCAGGGGCCCGCTCTGCTCGAATATCTCGAGACGGTGGAGATCGACGCCACCGCCGACGCGAGCAAGTCGCTGCGGATGCCGGTGCAATGGGTCAACCGGCCCAATTTGGGTTTCCGCGGCTTCGCCGGCCAGATCGCGTCCGGCTCGATCGGGCCCGGAGCCGAGGTGCGGATTTTGCCGTCGGGCCGCACGACCCACGTCGCGCGTGTCGTGACCATGCCTGGCCCGAGCGATGCCGAGAGTGACGGCGACATCGACCAGGCGGTTGCCGGCCAGTCGGTGACCGTCACCTTCGCAGACGAAGTGGATTGCTCGCGCGGCGACGTGATCGCGGCGGCGGCCGATCCGCCCGAAGCGGCCGACCAGTTCGAAGCGACGATCGTGTGGATGAGCGAGGAGGAGTTACTGCCCGGCCGCGGTTACTGGATGAAGATTGGTACCCAGATGGTCACGGCGATGGTCCAGGAGCCAAAGTACGAGGTCAACGTCAACACGCTCGAGCATCTCGCCGCCAAGACGTTAAGCCTCAATGGCATCGGCGTGGCCGAAATCTCGACCGACCGCGACGTGGTGTTCGAGCCCTATGCGGCCGACGGTTCCAGCTCCAACCGGGTGCTCGGCGGCTTTATCCTGATCGACAAGAGCAGCAATTCGACGGTCGCGGCGGGAATGATCAACTTCGCGCTTCGCCGGGCGCTCAATATCCACCGCCAGCATCTGGAAGTCGGCCGCGAGACCCACTCGGCGCTCAAGGGGCAAAAGCCGGCGGTGCTGTGGTTCACCGGCCTGTCGGGCGCCGGCAAGTCGACCATCGCCAATTTCGTCGAGAAGAAGCTCGCCGCCCGCGGCCGCCACACCTATTTGCTCGACGGCGACAACGTCCGCCACGGGCTCAACCGCGACCTCGGCTTCACCGAGGCCGACCGGATCGAGAATATCCGCCGAGTCGGCGAGGTCGCCAGGCTGATGGCCGACGCCGGACTGATCGTGCTCACCGCCTTCATCTCCCCGTTCCGCGCCGAGCGGCACATGGTTCGCCGGATGATGCCGGAGGGCGAGTTCATCGAGGTGTTCGTCGACACCGCGATCGAGGAAGCCGAGAAGCGCGACGTCAAGGGGCTCTACGCCAAGGCGCGGGCCGGCAAACTCAAGAACTTTACCGGCATCGACAGCCCCTACGAGGCGCCCGAGAACGCCGAAATCCATATCGACACGACTGCAATGAGCGCGGAGGAGGCCGCCGACTTCATCGTCGGTAGGCTGCTCGGCCGCAAATAGCGGCGTCGCGCGGGGTTCTTTGTGGGACTAGTCGCCCTCGCCGGGATCGGGGGTGAAGTATTTGTCGTACTTGCCCTCCTCGCCCTTGTGCTCGTCGGCATCGGCCGGGCTGTCCTTCTTGCGGGTGATGTTGGGCCACTGGCCGGAGAAAGTCGTGTTCAGCTCCAGCCACTTCTCAAGCCCGTTCTCGGTATCGGGAAGGATCGCTTCGGCCGGGCATTCGGGCTCGCACACCCCGCAATCGATGCACTCGTTGGGGTTGATGACGAGCATGTTCTCGCCTTCGTAGAAGCAGTCGACGGGGCACACTTCGACGCAATCCATATATTTGCAGCGGATGCAGGCGTCGGTGACGACGTAAGTCATGTGGCTGTGCTCCCTTTGCGCCGCTGGCTAGGTCGCCGCGCTGTGCTCGTCAATCGCTCGAATTCGGGCCCAGCTCCTCATAGCAGCTGCGAGCCTCGGCGGGCGGGCCGCGGCGGGCGGGAAGCGCGAGCACCCGGATAATGCGGACCTCATCGCGGAGCGGGAAGGCGATGACGCTTCCTAATCTCACCGTGTCGCTGGGCTTCTCCACCCTTTTGCGGTCGATCCGGACGTGGCCGGCCTCGACCAGCGACTGCGCCAGCGTGCGGCTCTTCACCAGCCGGATGCAGTGGAGGAAGCGGTCGATACGCACGCCTTAACGCTTGAGCTTGGCCAGCCCGGCAAAGGCGTTGGCGGGGCGCGCCTCGGGCTGCTGGCGCCGTTGCTGGCGGTTGCCGCGCCACCGCCAGCTGCCGTCGCGGCGGGTAAAACCGATGTCGGCCATCAGCTGCGCGACCGCCGCCTCATCGAGTCCGACTGAAGTCGCCAATGCCGCGTCGACCGGGTCCTGGCCGCCGCCGGCGCGCACCTTGAGCGCGTGGCTCGCCAGCCGGTCGGCAAGGTCGATGCGGATCCATGTCCGGCCGACGCGGCGATAGGCGAGGGTGGCGCCGCGCGGGTCGGCGTCGGCAGCGAGCGTCGCCGCGCCGGCCGCCGGTAGGTCGGGCATCGGTTGCCCCGCACGAACGGCGAGCAACGCGGCGCGCCACAACTGCGCGGCCGGCTTGAGCAGCGGCTGCAAATAGAGGTCGAGCGGGCCAAGGCGAACCCGAAGCCGGTGCAGCGTGTGCCGGTCGGGCTGCTCGAGCGTGCCGATGGCGCCGACAGCCGCCCGTCGCGGCAAGGTGCCGCCGGCATCGGTAAGCATCGCCCCGAGCGCCCGGACGCCGGGCGAGGCGGCGGGGTCGGTGGCCGACGCGGCGAGCGTCTTCAAAGCGCCGAGGTGGCGGCCGACCGCGTTTTCAAGCCAGGCTTCCAGCCGGGTCCTGAGGGCGGCGCGGCTGTGCGCCGACAGGCGGTCGAGCGCGCGGGTGGTGCGCAGCGCCGGCTCGAGCAAGGAGCGGCCGGAAGCGAGGCGCGCGAGGACATTGTTTTCCCAGGCGATGCCGATCCCGCCATTGTCCTCGGCGATCAGTACGAACGCGTCGTCGGGGGCGTTCAGAAGTGCGCTGGCGCGGCGTTCGAGCTCATCGCCCAGGCGCCGTTCGGCAGCGGCAAGGAGCAAGCGCTTGTCGGCCAGGCGGGCGGTCGGGTCGACCCGAAAGTCGAAGCCCGAGAGATGCCCGATCGGCTCCGGGCCGACGCTGACCTCGCCGTCGGCGGCGACCGTCACCGGCAGCGCGTCGGCGCCGCGCGCGCCGATGTCTCGGACCAGTACCGCGGTGCGGCGGTCGACGAAGCGCTGGGTCAGCCGCTCGTGGAGCGCGTCGGACAATCGCGCTTCGACTTCGCGCGTGCGCTCGGCCCATTTGCCGGGATCGGCAAGCCAGTCCGAGCGGTGGGCGATATAAGCCCAGCTGCGGACCCCGGCGAGGCGGTCGGCGAGGGCTTCGATGTCGCCGCTGACATTGTCGAGGCGGGCGACTTCGGCGGCGAACCATTCGTGCGATATGTGCCCGCCTTCGCCGATGTAGCCGAAGATCCGGCGCACCATCCGCGCGTGGTGCATCGGCCCGACCTTGCGGAAGTCGGGAAGCCCGCACGCCGCCCACAGTCGGCGCGCCATCGCCCCGCGCCTGGCGGAAATTGCCGGATCCTCCGCGATCAGCTTGAGCACCGCCAGGTCGATCGCTACCGGCGCCGAGCGCAGCAGCGGGTCGCCGCTGGGCCGCTCGAGGCTGGCAATCAGCGAGCGGACGTCGGTGAAATCCAGCTCCGGGTTGCGCCAGTAGAGGTGGTCAAGCGGCCGGAAGCGGTGCTCCTCGATCGCTTCGATTTCTTCGTCGCTGAACGATGCGCTTTCGTCGCCGCTCAGGCCCAACGTGCCGAAGCTGCCGTCGCGCTGGTGGCGCCCAGCGCGGCCGGCGATCTGCGCCATTTCGGATATCGTCAGCCGGCGGTCGCGGCGGCCGTCGAACTTCTCCAGCCCGGCGAAGGCGACATGGGTGACGTCCATGTTGAGGCCCATGCCGATGGCGTCGGTGGCGACCAGATAATCGACCTCGCCGCGCTGGAACATCGCTACCTGGGCGTTGCGCGTGGCCGGCGACAAAGCGCCCATCACCACCGCCGCGCCGCCGCGGAACCGGCGAAGCATCTCGGCCAGCGCGTAAACCTGCTCGGCGGTGAAGGCGACGACGGCGGAGCGCGGCGGCAGGCGCGACAGCTTGGTGCCGCCGGCATAGCGCAGCGTCGAAAATCGCGCTCGGCTGACGATCTCGGCATCCGGGAGCAGCGCGCAGATCATCGGCCGAAGCGTGTCAGAGCCGAGGATCAGGGTCTCGTCGCGACCGCGGGCGCGCAGCATGCGGTCGGTGAAGACGTGGCCGCGCTCGGGGTCGATGCCGAGCTGCGCCTCGTCGATCGCGGCGAAGGAGAAATCGGCGGGCAGGTCGCCGCGCCGCTCCTGCTTGGGATCCGGGACAGGCATGCTTTCGGCGGTGCACAGCACGTAGCGGGCGTGGGGCGGCACGATCCGCTCCTCGCCGGTCAGAAGCGCCACCTGGCCGGCGCTCTTGATCGCCACCACCCGGTCGTAAACTTCGCGCGCCAGCAGCCGTAGGGGAAAGCCGATGACCCCAGACGAGTGGGCGCACATGCGCTCGATCGCTAGATAGGTCTTGCCGGTGTTGGTGGGCCCAAGGATCGCCCGCACCGAATTATCGTCGCGCCGCGCCATTTCCACGAATGTGGCAGCGCCCCAGCCAAGCGCAAGGTTCCAACAGTGCAAATGGCCGGAATTTAAACGGGCGTTAACTCGCACATGAGCGCGATTGCCGCGGAGGCGGGGCAGCCGGTGCGCCAGGACAGTGATCGGCCATGTCGGCTCGACCGGCATTTCCACCGGCCCGCATCCGCCAACGTCGATTCCTCGGCGAAGGCAAGCGCAAGCTCGACCGCGCCGGCGACACCTTGCCGTACCAGCGGCTCAAGACCAAGCTCGACGCAAATTCGGCTGATCGTTCATGCCAGTCCCCGCACACACAATAGTCTTCGCAGGAGGGCGTAGCGCCGACGCGTTAAAGTTTGGCTTAGAAGCGCCGCTTAAATGCGGTTGCGGCTGCCCAGCCGAGGCCCAGCGACAGCAGCACCGAGACCAGTCCGTAGATTAGCGCGTGCCGGCGCGCGGCGAGCGCGACGAAGCGTTCGAAGCCGCTCTTGCCGATATCGATGTCGCGGGTCGCGGCGGCAAGCACCCGGCCATTGTCGATCAGAAAGGTCTCGGCGGTGTAGGTTCCGACCGGAACCTGGCTGGGGATGGCGATGCTTGCACGGTAGAGCACGCCCTCGCTGATTTCGACGCCGCCGGGATTCTCCGAATAAAGGCCGTCGCGGGTGCGAAGGTCGAGTAGCCCGGATTCGAAGCGCCGCGCTTTATCGGGAAGCGCCCCGGTCCCCGGCGACAGCTGCAGGTTCTGCAAGCCGAGCTCGTAGACGGCAGCGGTGCGCTCATCGACCAGCTCGGTGATCGGCCGCGACGAGGCCACCGCGTAGAATGACGGGGCCGACCGGAAGCGGCTGGAATCGGCGTTCATCCAGATGAGGGCGATGCGCTGCTTCTCGCGCATGACGATCGGCTCGACCGGGCCTTTGACGACGACCACGACATCGGCGCTGTCGCTGGGCGCACGCCCGCCGGGATAGAGGATTGCGCCGAACAGCAACAGCTGGGCGCCGGTGAAGCTGTAGCGAATCTCGATGTTGCGGGCGGACACATCCGGCACCAGCACCGGCTTCGACACGCCGAGAAGCGCCAGCGATACGATTGCGGCCAATGCGGCTGCGGCCCGTCTCATCACAGATACTCGATCGAAAAGATTTCGTCGGGCTGCCAGGCAAGGCCGATCGCCATCCTCAGCGCGACCATCAGGATCACCACCGCTAGCGCGAGCCGGAGCAAATCGGGTTTGAGGCGTGTCGCAAGCACGGCTCCGTACTGCGCGCCGACGACTCCGCCGACCAGCAGCAATGCGGCAAGCACGATGTCGACCGACCGGGTGGTGACCGCGTGTACCAGGGTGGTCACCGCGCTGACGCACAGGACCATCGCCAGCGACGTGCCGATCACCACCCGCGGCGGCATTCTCAGGATGTAGATCATCGCCGGGACCAGGATGAAGCCGCCGCCGATGCCCAGCAGCATGGTCAGGATGCCGGCTGCGAAACCGATCGCCAGTGGCGCCAGCGGCGACAAATACAGACCCGACGCGGTGAACCGCCAGCGAAGCGGAAGCGAGGTGGCCCAGCGGTTATGGCGTGGCTTCTGCGCCGGCTCGGCGGTGGTCACCCAGCCCAAAGTGGTCAGCGCATCCTTGAGCATCAGCCCGCCGATCCAGCCGAGCAGAACCACGTAGAGGGAAGCGATGACGACGTCGATCTGGCCACTTGCCTGGAGAATTCGGAACAGGCCGGCGCCGGCGACCGAGCCGAAAATGCCGCCGACCGTCATCACCGCCGCCATTTGCAAGTCGAGGCCACCGCGGCGCATGTGGACCATCACGCCCGACACGCTGGCGCCGGTGATTTGGGTGACTGCCGATGCGACTGCGACGGGCGGCGGGATTCCGTAGAACATCAGCAATGGCGTGGTGAGAAAACCGCCGCCGATGCCGAACATGCCGGAGAGCACACCCACCAGCCATCCCAGGGCAATGATGATCAGCGCGTTGACTGACTGGCCCGCGATCGGGAGGTAAATGTTCATCGCTCGAGGCAAGGACTAGCCGCAAAGGCGGCGCGACGCCAATCCCGCGGGCGCGAATTTGACTGCGAACAGCAAAAAACCCACCCCGCTGAACACGGCAAGTTCCGACGCAATGCGCGAAACAAGCTGGGTGGCGGGCACGATCGCGTCCGCTACTCAGCGCAACCTGGAGATATGGAAATGCCCCGCCACGAACAGCCTTTCTGGACTGAACTAACCGAGCAAATGGATGATGGCTAAAGCGCCGATCAGTCTGAAGTTTGGATGGTCACTCGACCATTTCGGCTGGGCTAGACGGTGCGGATGATCGTCCGGACCTTGTGCTTTGCTACGGCGCTGCTGTGTGCTTCCGCATCGGCCGCTCAGGTGATTTCGGCGCATCGCGAGTGGGCGGCGATCCAGTTCGACGGTCGATGCGAGGCGCGCTCGCGAGCTGTTCAGGTCGAGCGCGGCCGCCCGCGAGCCTATGCCGGCTTCGCATTCGAGCGCCGCGGTCGGCTGCAGGGGCAATTCTATACCCGGCTGAGCCGCGGCGCCCGCCCCGGCTCCACCGCAATCTTGACAATCGGCGGCCAGCCGTTCCTGCTGGCCGTGCGCGGCGATTGGGCATGGGGCCGCGATGCCCGGCAGGACAATGCGATCCTCGCTGCCGCCCGTTACGCGGGGTCGATGCGCGTCGAATCGCGCGATCCCGGCGGGCGGCGGACTATCGACCAATATACGCTTGGCGGCGCGGCCACCGCGATTGATGCCGCGGCCGCGAAGTGCGCCCAGGCTGGTAAATCGCGCTGACGACGGCTAGATCAAAGCTTCAGCATGACCGCGCAAACTGCCTTGATGCCGATCCCCGGCGCGATCGATCCCGTGCCGGTGCCGCGCGGGGTCGATTTGTCGCGCCTGCCCGACGGCCGAATCGAGCTGATGGGTCTGTCGAAGGACCAGCTTCGCGCCACGCTGGAGAGCGAAGGCATGGACGCCAGGCAGGCCAAGCTTCGCGCCAAGCAATTGTGGCACTGGATCTACAACCGCGGCGCCGGCGACTTCGAGGTGATGACCGACATCGCCAAGACGCAGCGGCCGTGGCTTGCGGAGAAGTTCGCAATCTCGCGCCCGGAAGTGGTCGAAACGCAGGTGTCGTCCGACGGCACCCGCAAGTGGCTGCTGCGCACCCGCGACGGCAATGATTTCGAGATGGTGTTCATCCCCGACGCCGACCGCGGCACCTTGTGCGTGTCGAGCCAGGTCGGCTGCACCTTGAACTGCACCTTCTGCCACACCGGCACGATGCGGCTGGTCCGCAACCTGACGCCCGGCGAGATCGTCGGCCAGGTGATGCTGGCCCGCGACTCTCTCGACGAGTGGCCGTCCCAGCCGGAAGGGCGGATGCTGACCAACATCGTGATGATGGGCATGGGCGAGCCGCTGTATAATTTCGATAACGTCCGCGACGCGCTCAAGATCGTCATGGACGGCGACGGGCTTGGTCTGTCGAAGCGGCGGATCACTCTGTCGACCTCGGGCGTGGTGCCGATGATGGAGCGCGCCGGCGCCGAGATCGGGGTCAATCTGGCGGTGTCACTTCATGCCGTGACAAAGGAAGTGCGCGACGAGATCGTGCCGATCAACCGCAAGTACGGGATCGAGCAATTGCTCGAGGCCTGTGCCGCTTATCCGGGCGCCAACAACGCGCGGCGGATCACATTCGAATATGTGATGCTCAAGGATAAGAACGACAGAGACGCGGATGCGCGCGAGCTGGTCCGGCTGATCCGCAAGTACAAGCTTCCGGCCAAGGTCAATTTGATCCCGTTCAACCCGTGGCCCGGCGCCGCTTATGAATGTTCGAGCGAGGAGCGCATCCGCTCGTTTTCCAACATCGTGTTCGAGGCGGGGATTTCGGCGCCGGTGCGCACCCCGCGCGGCCGCGACATCGACGCCGCCTGCGGCCAGCTCAAGACCGCCAGCGAGCGCAAGCGCCGCTCTCAATCCGTCAGGGGGACGGATGAGAACGGCGCCCAACCCCAGGCAGCCTGAGGCGCGCCAAGGAAAGGTACGTGATGTCAGTGATCGGCAAGCTGGTCGGAACGATGCTCAAGTCGGGCAGCATCACCCTGACCGAATATGGCGAGGAGCCGGTAACTTACGGGCCCGGCGGCGGCGGCAAGGCGCTCAAGCTTCGCTTCTCCGATCGCAATGTGCCGTTCGAGATCATCAAGAGCCCTCGGCTGGGGCTCGGCGAGGCCTATATGGACGGCCGGGTGGTCATCGAGACCGGGACCGTCCTCGACCTGCTTCAACTAATCCTGGGAGCTAATCCGTGGGAAGAAGGCAAGGCCGCGAGGAAAGTGCTGAGCCGCGGCAAGTCGCGCTTCGGGCGATTGTTCAAGCGCAACACCGCGACCAAGTCCAAGCGCAACGTCGCCCACCATTACGATTTGGGCGACGAGCTTTACGACACGTTCCTCGATTCCGATCGGCAGTATAGCTGCGCCTATTTTACCAGCCCCGACAACGAGCTTGAGGAGGCGCAGTGGGACAAGAAGGCGCACATCGCGGCCAAGCTCCACCTCAAGCCCGGGCAGAAGGTGCTCGACATCGGCTCGGGCTGGGGCGGGCTGGCGATCTATCTGCACCAGGTCGCCAACGTCGACGTCCTCGGCATCACTTTGTCGGAAGACCAGCTGCGGATTGCCCGCCGCCGGGCTGAAGAAGCCGGGGTCACCGACCATGTCCGTTTCGAGCTGATCGACTACCGGCTGCTCGACGGCGAGTTCGACCGAATCGTCTCGGTCGGCATGTTCGAGCATGTCGGCCTGGAATTTTACGAAGAGTTTTTCGGCAAGTGCCGCTCGCTGCTCAAGCGCGACGGGGTGATGCTGCTGCACACCATCGGCAAGCTGGGCAAGGCCGGCAAGCCCGACCCGTTCACCGACAAATGGATCTTCCCGGGCTACCATCTGCCCTCGCTCAGCCAGATGAGCGCGGCCAGCGAAAAGGTTCGGCTGATCACCAGCGACGTCGAGACGCTTCGGCTCCATTACGCCTACACGCTGCGCCATTGGCTTCGGCGCGTGACCGATAACCGGGCGCAGATCGAGGCGCTGTACGACGCCCGCTTTTTCCGCATGTGGGAATTCTATCTGTCGGGCGGTGTGGTGATGTTCGAGAGCGGCGCGGGGTGCAATTACCAGGTGCAATACGTCCGCGACCGCCACGCGCTGCCAATCACCCGCGACTATATGGCCGAAGTCGAGCGTAAATATCGCAAGGCGTAGCTGGCGGGCGCGAAGCCCTCTGCCCTCGCGCGCGCCAAAGAACTAAAGAGCACTACGAAGCGCTTGAGCTCCCAATTTTCCGTCTCGCTGCGATTGTCAGCGTTCGGTAAGGGCCTCTGAGGATGTCTTGAGGATCGGCTTGGTGAGATAGCGGAACACCGTCGATTCGCCGGTGATGATCTCGGCCGTGGCCGTCATGCCGGGCTGGATCGCGATGACATCGTCCGTAGCGCGCGGGCGAAGGGTGCTGATGTCGGCTGCAAGCCGGACCCGATAATTGGTCACCACGCCTTCTTCGGTTTCCTCCGACAGCGTATCGGCGCTGATGTAGATCACCCGCCCCTTGCCGGATCCGTAAATGCCGGAGTCGTAGGCGTCGAACTTGATTGCCGCCTCCTGACCGACACGAAGGAAGGCGATGTCCGCCGGGGACACCTTGGCCTCCACGATCAGCTCATCGCCCGAGGGGACGATCTGGAGAATTTCGTCGCCCGGGGCGAGAACTCCGCCGATCGTCGTTATACCGATGTTGGCGATCACGCCGTTAGTCGGGGCGCGTAACTCGGTTCCGGACAGGACCGCCTGCCTCTGCCTCTGCTGCTGCTGGGAGGTGACAAGCTCCTGCTCGGTCTCGGCATATTCGGCTTGCAGCTCCTGAAGATATTCGGTGCGCGTGGTGGCGATCTGCCCTTCCAATTCGGACGAAGTGCGCTGCATGCGCAGCACCTCCGACCGGCTGACGTCGCCGCTGTCGACCAGCGGCAAGTTCATCTGAAGCTCCTGCTTGACCAGGGACAGCATCGAGTTGAGGGCGTTGATCTGCGAGGCCAGCGCCCGCCGCCGATGTTGGTAAAGGCTCTGCTGGGTGGTGACGAACTCAGGATAGGCTCGCGCAAGGGCGGGGAACTGGAGCGGGCGATTGAGCAGCTCCGCGCGGATCCGGGTCATTTTTGCCAACAGTCCCGCCGTCTTGGCCCGGCTTTCCTCGACCGCGGAACCGGGCCGGATCTCATCGAGCTTGACCAGCACCTGGCCGCGCGTGACTCGGTCGCCTTCGCGGACCAGCATCTGCGCGATGGTGCCGCCTTCCTCGCTCTGCACGATCTGGATGCGTCCACTCGGGATGACCTCGCCGCGGGCGCGCGTGATCTGATCGATCTCCGCCCACAGCGACCATAGCAGGAATCCCGCGATCGCTAGCGCAGCCAGAGAGATTATCCCTGTCGGCCGAGAAATGCGAAGTGCCATTGTGTTTTTGTCCAATCAGGCTGCAGGCACTGCCTGGAGCGGCCGTGCCGATTTTGGCTGTTTCAGCTTGGCGATGACGTCCGCTGTCGGACCGTCGGCCGCAATCCGGCCATTATGCAAAACGATGACCCTGTCTACCAAGCTGAGCAACTGCAACCGGTGCGTGACAAGAACCAGGGTCATGTCCGGCGTCAGTGCCGACTGAATCGCCGAAATGACCTTGGCCTCTGTGCCCTGGTCGAGGTTGGCGGTCGGCTCATCCAGCAGCCACATGCTAGGCTTTGCCAGAAACAGGCGAATAAGGTTGGCCAGCGTCCGCTGCCCTCCCGAGAGGCCGCGCCCGCCCTCCGCGATCGGGAGATCCAGCCCCTTGGGATGCGAAGCAATGAACTCCTTGAGACCGATGAGCTTGGCTTGCTCGAGGATCTGGTCATCGCCCGGAGTCGGCAAT
The DNA here is from genome assembly GCA_037721775.1 of Sphingomicrobium sp. Taxonomy (GTDB): domain Bacteria; phylum Pseudomonadota; class Alphaproteobacteria; order Sphingomonadales; family Sphingomonadaceae; genus Sphingomicrobium. Next base: position 169,922 of record JBBJOG010000004.1, read on the forward strand.
CCCATGATGACATTCTCTCGCAAGGTTCCATTGAGCAACCGCGTGTCTTGAGCGAGGTAACCGATTGCTTTGCGAAGGACATCGGGAGCGATCTGCCGAACGTCCAATCCGCCGATCGTGACCGATCCGGCCGCCGGTGCGTATAGTCCCGCCATCAGCCTCAGCATGGTCGATTTACCGGAACCGATGCCGCCCAGGACGCCAACCCGCTCACCTGCAGCGATGTCAAGAGACGGGATTGATACCTCTGTGCGAACTCCAGGATAGCTGAATTTCAGGTCCTTCACCTGCAGCGAAGGTTGCAGCTTTTCGGGACGCAACCCTTCTACTCCCGGAGCCTGGTCGAGAGGCAATTGCATGATCGAGTCGAGGGCTTGCAGCGACGAGCGAGCATATCCCCACTGGACCAGAAAGCCGGGAAGCTGCGAGACCAGCGGTCCATTCACCCTGCCGGCGATGATCGCGCACGCGATCAGCGCACCGGCAGTGAGCTCGCCAAGAGAAACCAGGACCGCGCCCCACGCAATCAGCAACACATAGGACATTTGCTGCAGCGTCATGAAGATCGAGCTCGCCAGCGACGACCAGCGTTTCACCGGATCCTCATGAAGCTGCACTTCCTCCATGAGGCTATTCCAGCGACCCAGCATGTGCCACTCGCCTCTGTTCGCCTTCACTGTTTCCGCCGCGTCCAGACCCTCCACGAGCAATCCGTTCTTGCGATTACCGCTGATCTGAGCCTTCGCCGTATCTTTTCTGATCAGTCGCGAAATGATCAGTGCGAGGCCGAGCGCAATCGGCAACGCCACTAGCGGTACGTAAGCGATTTGCCCGCCGATGCTGGCGATCACGAGAATGAAGAAAATGGCAAACGGAAGATCGGCGATCAAGAAAATAGACGCCGAAGAGAGGAGCGCTCGAATTTGCTCCCAGCCGCGAATCTGCGCGGCCATCGTCCCAATCGAGGGTGGGCGAGCATCCAGACGGATCGCTTGCGCACGGGCGAAGAAAAACTCGGAGACTTCGCCGTCGATCTTGGCTGATTCCCGCTCGATCATCAGCGCGCGCGTCGACCGCAGAATAAAGTCGACCACCAGCGCGAAAATCACGCCCACGGTCAGGACCCACAGAGTCGCGTAACCGCTGGTCGGGATCACCCTATCGTAAATTTGCATCGAGTATAGCGCCGTCGCCAGCGTTAGTATGTTGACAATGACGGTGGCGATGATGGCGGACAGGAACACCTTCTTGCGGCGCCGGAGCGCGCGCGTGAAGATCGAAATCGCTCGCGGGGCATCTTCCCTGTCACGCATGCGCGGCAGCTCGAGCTCATAGAAAAGAGTGTCGGAATCGACCGTGCGATGTTCCGTCCCGTCGGGAGTGGTCGCTCGAATCGAGTCCAGGCTCTCCCATTGTTCTGCAACCGCCCATCCCAAAACCGGGTGGAAGGTCAGCAATGGAAGACGCTGTGGTCCGGGGCGCCCTTCGATCTGCTCGGGCGGAGAAAGATTCAGGCGAGCACAAAAAACCTTCAGCGAGGAACCGTCATTGCGGCTCAGCTCCTCAAGCTCAGCCGAATTCGACCAATTCGGAGGCAGTTCTGCCCCCGCTCGCTGCGCGAAAATCTGAATGACGCTGACGATCGACTGACTCATAGTGAAATTCAACCTGCCTGCGGAGCCCAGCGACACGTGCGCAAACGAAGCCGCGTCGCTGAAGACATCGCGCTGGTTTTTGCTTCGGTAAGCCCGATTCGCGCGGCATTCGATTCGCGGACTGCGTTCATCACATCAAGCCAAGTTCGACGGCCGGTGATGAATTGGCGCATGAAAGACTCGGTAACGGCGCCCGCCGCCTCGGCGGCTGCCGAGCTGGCTTCGATCCTGCCGCGAGCGGACGTATTCTCGACAACGTCCAAGACGACTGTTTCTCGCGTCTCCCTCTCCGCGACGGAGATTTGCAGGTCGGCCGTTTGCGCGCGCGACCTAGCTGCCTCCGCCGAGGCGAACGGCGACAGGCCGCCACTGGTCTGGGCCCTCACCGACAGGCCCACCTGCGCTCCGGCAATCTCAGTGTACGATCCCCTCAACCCGACTTGCGGGTAAATGGAAGCCTTGGCGACCTTTGCTTCCGCCAGCGCGACCTCGGCCTCGGCCTTTCGGCGACGAAGCGAAGGGCTGCAACCAAGCGATTCAACGACTGCGCCGTCCGCCGAGGGGTGATGCCTGCTTTCGGAGTAATCTGGGACCGGTCCAAGCTCGAAATTGGTGTCGCCCACCAGTTCGTAAAACCGCTGCAACGCGGCGTAGCGCTGGGCGCTTACAGTCGTCATTTCCTGGCGCACCTGCGCTGCGCGAGAGCGGGCAAGGTCCAGGTCGGAGCGCGGGCTGACTTCCTGCGCGACGCGCCGTTCCATCGACTCGACCAGGCGCTGATGCTCGGACATGCTGTCCTTGAGGATTGATTCCAGCTGGATGGTTCGGGCGATTTCGAAATAGGATGAGGACAGCCTGAGAAGCACATCGAGGACAGTCTCCTCGAGTTGAGCAAGCGCTGCCTGCCTCGTTGCCTTTGCCCGGTCGATCGTGCCCGATATCCGGCCGCCCGTCCAAAGAGGCTGATTGACCTGTATTCCCGGACTGATCCGTCCGATCCGGTCGTCCAGGGTGGCTATTTCCACTTCCGCGCTCGGAAACCGCAGCCACCTGGCCGCCTTAAGCTCGGACGAGGTGGCGCGAATCGCTGACTGGGCAGCGGCGATCGCCGGAAAAGTCTCAACAGCCTGCTCGGCAGCTCGGGCCAATGCTGCAGGTATCCCGTCCCCGATTGCATATTGTACAGTCGCGTCAGCCGGCACGACCGTTCCCGGCGCCGGTTGAACCGTGACCTGGCTAACCGCTGGCTGGTCAACCGCGACTTCGGCCGCGTTGGCCGGCAGCGGGGCGACGGCCACTTGCATGGTCGCCGCGGCCACCGCCGGTGACCCGATGACGCATGCGATTAGCGGCAGGCGCAGCCATTTGCTCATCGTCCGGGCGTTTCGATGCCGACCAAAATCGTTCATTAAACTCATCCGTACTTTCCGCGCCGAGTGACGCTTGCGCCAAGTCTGCCCCGGCTCATAAGACTTCGTATTCAACTGTATGATGAACAGCAGTGGCCAAACACCAAGCTGGCCAAACTTCGGTGTGCGGATACAAGTGGCGCCAGCGTTTCGCAAGGAAAAGCATGGTGTTGCTGAAAATCCACAAATTGCATCGACGATGCTGCGAACGCGCTCGGAACCGCAGCCAGACCTGACGGTTCTGACAAAATGGAGCGTTTTTTCACTTGCCATTTAAAATGATCTCGGTAGCAGTCGCAGGGCAAAGGCAGGGTCAAGTGGCTGGCTATGGGCGTTCCGCGTCAGGCAGCTTCTCTCTCGGCAACAGTAGAAAAGGGGACTTGTTATGACTGAAGGTACTTCGATGAGTGGTGCTCCGGACGCAATCGATACGGCTGGTTCGGTTGCAGCTGTAGTAGCGAATGCTGGCGCAGCTGCGACTGCTCCCGTCGATGCCCATGTCGCCGCAATGGCGACCGCGGCTCTAAATACTGCACCTCCGTCAGTACCGAACGCGCAGCCGGCAGCGCCTGCCGCAGGCCCGGCCGCGGTCGCTCTCGCGGCTGCCGAAGCCGCCGCGGCGATTGAAGCTGCCGCTGCCAAGAAGGCTGTGACCAAGTCAAACAAGTCTGACGACGACTCGGACGAGAAGTCGATGTCCGATGCCGAAGTGCTCCCCGAAATTGAAATGGCCCAGCTAGGCGAGGCCGGCGCGGCAACCGCCGCGCAAGGCCAGCCTGCGTGCGGCGTGCTCCCAGTCGGCGACGCGCCGATGGTTGACGGGGGACCGGTTATCGTCCCCGTTGATGACGGTGGCGGCTTCGGCCTATCGCCGCTGCTTCTTGCCGGCCTCGGCCTTGGCGCGGTCGGTCTCGGCATAGCGCTCTTGGGCAACGACAACGACAACGACGATGACGATGACGATGTCGTCACTCCGCCTCCGCCTCCGCCGCCTCCGCCGCCGCCGCCGCCGCCGCCGCCTCCGCCTCCGCCGCCGCCTCCGCCTCCGCCTCCGCCTCCGCCTCCGCCTCCCGGTAACCTGGCGCCGATCGCCGAAGACGTGACGGTCAACGCGGATGAGGACGGCCAGCCAGTCACGGGAGTGATCGCTGCCACCGACCCCGACGGTGACCCCCTGACGTTCACGCTCAACGAGCCAGTCGAAGGTCTGACGTTCAACCCCGATGGTACCTTTACCTTCGATCCGACCGTAAACGAAGATTTCCAGCAACTTGCCGAGGGCGAGACCCAGGTCATCGTTGCGAACTTCACCGTTACGGACCCGGACGGCGCATCAGATACCGGCACAATCACGCTTACCGTGACGGGCGTGAATGACGCGCCGGTGCTCGTTGTTCCGGCAGAGGCCGACGTCGACGAGAACGCGGATCCGTTGACGGTGATTCTCGACGCAGACGCGACCGACCCCGACGGCGAAGACGTTACCTTCTCTGTTCTCGGAGAGGATGCGGAGTTCTTCCTGATCGATCCGCTGACCGGCGAGCTCAGGCTCATCGAATCGGCTAACTTCGAGGACCGGCAGGTCTTCAACATCATTATCAGGGCGACGGACGTAGCCGGCTTGTTTGATGAGGAGGCTGTGCGCATCAGCGTCAACGATTTGGGCGAGGTGGTCAATCGTGCCCCGGTGTTCACGCCGATAGCTGATGTCACCGTTGCGGAGAATGTTCCTGCCGGCACTGTGGTCTTCGATGCCAATGCTACCGATCCGGACGGCGACCCCATCACCTTCAGCCTGTCTCCAGAGGATGAGGCTGCCTTCAACATCGATGCTGCAACCGGCGTGGTGACCTTCGCGATCTCACCTAATTTCGAGACTCAGTCCAGCTTCCAGGTCGACGTGATTGCCACCGATAATCAGGGAGCTTCGACCACTGAGACCGTGACCGTGAGGGTGACCGACGTTCTCGAACCACCCCCTCCGCCTCCTCCGCCGCCTCCTCCGCCTCCGCCTCCGCCGCCGCCGCCTCCGCCTCCCCCACCCCCGGGTCAGACGGTCATCTTCCTCGACAACGAAGATGACGACAACAACCCGAACACTGCGGTGACGTTCGACGCAGGGACCGACGACTTCTTATTTTTCGAGGACGACGATGTCGGCAGCTTGACCATCATCACCAACTTCGGTGTAGACGATACCCTTAGGTTCGAGGCTGGCTCCGTGCTTTCGTTCGGCACCAGCGCGGACGATCCGAACGATCTCCAGATCATCGTCAACAACAACGGCGTCGTCAGCGAAGTCATCCTCGACGACGTGCTGGCCGACGATGCGGGGCTGATCTTTAACGAGGCAACAGCCGAGGCTGAAGTCGGGTTCAACTTCTTCGAGCAGGGGCCTGTCCCTGCCATGATGGCCGATGCTACTTTTGCTTGATTTTGCTCTAAGAATTGTTCGAGAAAGGAATTAGTAATGGCACGCGTAATTTTAGAACAGCCTGGTGAAGACATCTTTGTTGGCGGTGCATTCAACGGCTTCGGTGATGCCACTGACACCACTGTGATTGGCACCCGCACCGGCGGTGAGGAAATCACCGTTATTCGCGGCGATATCGTCCTTGACGCCTCCTTCAACGCCGGCGGCGACGTTATTCGCCTTCCGGGCGAAGCTGAGGATTATACTGCGGTACTCCAAGGTTCGCGGGTCATCCTGACCAGCGTTGTGAACCAGGTCAGGATCAGCATCCCGGTCGGCGAGAACCCCATCACGATCATCTTCGGCGGGGACGACTCGCGGCAGCTCGAGATTGAAAACGGCCAGGTCATCTTCGGCGGCCAGGTCATCACTGGCACCACGATTACGCTGGACCCCGTCAACGATACCGCTTTGACTCTGGGTCTGACTGCTCTTCGGGACTCTCAGGCTGAGCTCGACGAATTCCTGCGCGATAACGGCTTTGATAGCGTCGCCGAAGCAGAGGCTGAGGCTGACGCTTGTGACGCTGAATTGGCTGCGGCTAGGGCCATTGCGACGGACTCCCAGCTGAACGCCGACATCAACACGGAGCAGGCTGACGTAGAAGCTGCTCGTACCCGCTTCGACGCGGCCGACGCCCGCTTCACTCCTGCCATTCGTGCGGCATTTGCCGAGCTTGATGCTCGCCAGGCTCGTGTCGTGCAGGAGCAACAGCAGGTTGCCGCTGCGCAGGGGGATGCTGCTCTGCAGCGTCAGCAAGCGAACGCCGCTGATGCGGCTGCTGATGCAGCCGAGGCCGCTGATGCGTTTGCTGCTCAGCAGCGTGCGGAAGCGAACGCCGCTGATGCGGCTGCTGATGCAGCCGAGGCCGCTGATGCGAATGCTGTAGTGCAGCGTCAGCAAGCGAACGCCGCTGATGCGGCTGCTGATGCAGCCGAGGCCGC
>JBBJOG010000005.1:0-168437 GCA_037721775.1 Sphingomicrobium sp.
GTTGTGCTGCTGATGTCCTCGACGGCGGCCTATGCCGCTGCGCCGGAAACAGTGCATGCCATCGCGAAAGCGTGTGGCCTTCCCTGCTGCTAACAGCGTAGGGTAGGTTAAAGGAGGGTGTCCGGCCCAATGGGTCGGGCACCCTTTTCATTTGAGAAATGCGTCGAGTTGAAACTTGCTCGTGCATGTCCGCTTTGGGTCGAAAGGGGACATTTCATTCGGCCGACTGCGGAGCCTGGATTGCTTCGGGCATTGGCTCCTCGCAATGACAGCTCTGGCTTGCGTGTTCCTGGTCAACGCGGCAATGCGCGGCCGATGGGATTCTGGTCGAGAACCTTCACCTGGTGGTCGGGAGCGACGTGGGGAACATCGCTGTTCACGTCGAGGTACGGGCGTGAGGTCGGCCGCGACGAAGCCGGAAGCATCTATTACCAGCATAACAAGAACCCGGCCCGGCGCTGGGTGATCTACGGAGGGGCCAACGATGGCAGCCGAGTTCCGCCCGGCTGGAACGCGTGGCTTCGCGGGACGATCGAGGAGGTGCCGGCCAAGGCGCTGCCCGAGCGGCGCTCGTTCGAATTGAAGCCCGAGGCCAACGCCACCGGGACGATGGCCGCCTTTCGGCCCGACGGGTCGCTGGGCAGCGGCAAGGTTCGCCCGGCAGCGACCGGCGACTATCTGCCCTGGACGCCCGAATAAGCATGCGCGTCGCCGCGGTCCCGTTCTTCGCGCTGGCGCCGGCGCTGGCATTGGCGCTGGCACTGGCCGGTTGCGGTCGCGACCAGCCGGACGAGCAGCAGCGCCGCCCGCAAGCGCAGCGGCAGGGGACACCGGCCGCCGCCGAGGCGGGGGTGACGCCGATGGCCGACCGGGTCGCGGTGATCGGGCTGCTCAACAAGCGCAACGGAATCGTCCGCAACCTGACGATGAAGCCCGGTGAGTCGCTGCGAGTGAAGGACGCGGTGGTCCGGCTACGGGCCTGCGAAACCAGCGCCCCGTGGGAGAGTGAGAAATTGACCGGCGCGTTCGTGCAGCTCGACGTGGAGCGACCCGACAAGAGCTGGGGCCGCGCCTTTTCGGGATGGCTGTACAAGGAAACGCCGTCGCTCAACGTCGTCGAGCACCCGGTTTACGACGTCTGGCCCAAGAGCTGCGCGATGACCTTTCCGGGCGGGGAGCCGCTGCCGGAGGGAGGGGCCGCGGCTCCGCCTTCGAGCAGCCGGTCGAGGGCGAGGAATTCCGCCGGCGCGAGGGCCACCCCGTCCGCGCCCGCGCCGTCCCCGGTTGCTCCCGAGCCGGCGCCGCCGAGCGCGGCGGACAGCAACGCCACATAATCGTCGCGCGGCACCGCCACCGCGCCAAGTGAGGCGAGGTGGTCGGTGAGGAACTGGCAGTCGAGCAAGGTGTAGCGGCCGACCTTGAGCCGGGCGACCAGCCACGCCAGCGCCACCTTCGACGCGTCGGTGCGGCGGCTGAACATGCTTTCGCCGAAAAAGGCGCGGCCCAGCTTGACCCCGTAAATGCCGCCGACCAGCTCGCCGCCGGTTTCTGGCACGCCCCAAACCTCGACCGAATGGGCGTGGCCGAGCCCGTGCAGCGCAAGCATCGCCCGCTCGATGGCGCCATTGATCCAGGTCTCCTCGCGGTCGGCGCAGCCGGCGATGACCCCGGCGAAGTCGCGGTCGAGCGTGACTGCAAAGCGGCCGGAGCGCAGTGTCCGGGCAAGCGAGCGGGAAAAATGGAAGCCATCGAGCGGGATGATCGCCCGGCTGCGCGGCTCGACCCAGAACAGCTCGGCGGCGTCGCGGCTGTCAGCCATCGGGAAGATGCCCATCGCATAGCTTTGGAGCAAAAGGCGCGGGTCGAGGGTGGTCATTGGTCCATTATTCGGCATTCCCGCGAAAGCGGGAACCCAGTTATTTGCATTGCTGGGTCCCCGCCTGCGCGGGATAACGAGTCACTAGAGAATCTCGCGCACCATGTCTTGCGGCCGGCACAGGCGAACTCCCTTGTCCGTCTCGACCAGCGGGCGGTTGATCAAGATCGGATGGGCAATCATCGCGTCCAATATCGACTCATCGTCCGCCTCCGGCCCCGTCAGGCCGAGTTCGGCGGCCAGCGGCTCCTTGGCCCGAAGCCCCGCGCGCGGCGTGATCCCGGCGCGCTGGTACAGCGCCTTGAGTTCGCCGCGGCTCGGCGGGTGCTTCAGATATTCAAGAACGTTCACGTCCACGCCCTCGTCGCGAAGAATGTCCAGGGTCTTGCGCGATGTGCCGCACAAGGGGTTATGGAAGATGGTCGCTGTGGTCGGTCGGTTCATCTCGCGATCGTAATAAGCGATGGCGCCACTGTACGCCAAGGGCGTCGTCGTGCGATTGCCGGCGGCCATTGTCGCGAAGCCGGAACGATATATGCTTAGCGTCGTTTTCGAGCGGTGACATGCACCTCTTCGTGGACCTGGGCCGTGACCTGGGCCCGGGCATGGTCCGGAAGATCAAACTAACGGGAGAATGACGATGAAAAAGTCAATTTTGGCAATCATGCTGGCCGGTACGGTTTCGCTGGGCGCGTGCGCTTCGAACCCCAACATGGCGCGTAACGCCGGTATCGGCGGACTGGGCGGAGCGGCCATCGGCGCGGTCATTCCGGGCGTTAGCGTTGCAGAAGGTGCGCTTGCCGGTGCGGCGATCGGCGGCCTGTCGGGCGCCCTTTGGACCGACCAGAATAACGACGGCTATGTCGACGGCTATTCGCAGAACGGTCAATATTATGCCGGCACCCCGCAGGGCTATGACCCGATGCTGGGCCGCGTTGCCACCGGCGCACTTGGCGGTGCCGCTCTCGGCGCCGTTGCCGGTGCAATCATTCCGGGCGTCAGCATCCTCGGGGGCGCGGTGATCGGCGCTGCGGTTGGCGGTCTTGCCGGCGCGGTCTGGACCGACAGCAACAACGACGGCCAGGTCGACGGCTACATGTACAACGGCCAATATTACCAGGGCGGCCCGGCAACGACGACGGCCCCGGTCTATTCGGCTCCGCGTAGCGGCGAGCGCGGCTAACCCCCGTGCCCTCGACCCGATGAGTATGCGTATCAGGCGCGCCGGCGATGTGTCGGCGCGCCGCCTCTCAAATCTGCGTGGCGCCGTTGCAGCAGCACTGATTGCAGCAGCGCCATTTGCATTGCCCGTCTCGCCAGCAAGCGCGAATACGGTCGCGTCCAGTCTTGGCGCCGCGCCCGGCGTTCGCGGTACCCAGGGCATCGCCGATTTCTATGCCGCCCGCCAGCAGCGCCCGCTGTGGCTCTATGCCGGCCGGCCGAGCCCCGCCTCGCAGAATTTGCTTCGCCTGCTTGCTACCGCCAGCATCGACCAGCTCGACCCCAACCGATACAATATGCGGGGAATCGCCGAGGCGCTTGGTGCGGCGTCGAACGGCAATCCGCGAGCCGCCGGCAAGGCCGAGGAGCTGCTTAGCCAAGCCTTTACCGATTACGCGCGCGACATGCGCAATGCCCCTCACGCGGGGCTGAACTATATCGACGCATCGCTGCGCCCGTCACCGCCGACTCCGCGAAGCCTGCTCGAGCAAGCGGCAGCGGCGCCGTCGCTGGACAATCATGTGCGCACCATGGGCTGGATGAACCCGCTCTACGCGCCGCTCCGCCAGGCGCTCGCCACCAACAATTACCGAACCCCGCATGAGCGCAGCCTGCTCCAGGTCAACCTCGAGCGAGCCCGGGCGATCCCTCCCGCGCCCGGCCGCTTCGTCCTGGTCAATGCCGCCGCGCAAAAGCTGTTCATGTATGAAAATGGGCAAGCGGTGGACTCGATGCGGGTGGTGGTCGGCAAGCCCAAGCACGCGACCCCCATGATGGCGGCGCTGATCCGCTTCGCCAGCCTCAACCCTTATTGGAACGTGCCGCCCGACCTCGCCGCCGAGCGGATCGCGCCCAATGTCGTCAGCGACGGCCTCGGCTATCTCCGGACGCGCGGCTACCAGGTGCTGTCGAGCTGGGACGACAGCGCCCAGATAGTCGATCCGGCGACGATCGACTGGAAGGGCGTCGCCGACGGCCGCACCGAAGTTCGGGTCCGCCAGCTTCCCGGCCCCGGAAATGCGATGGGGCAGATGAAGTTCATGTTCCCCAACCAGTTCGGGATCTACCTCCACGACACTCCGGAGCGGGAGCTGCTGGCCGAAGCCTCGCGGCTGTACAGCGGTGGCTGCGTGCGGCTCGAGGACGCGCCTCGGCTCGGGCGCTGGCTGTTCGGGCAACCGCTCGAGGCGAGCTCGAAGCAGCCCGAGCTTCCGGTCAACATGATTACGCCGGTGCCGGTGGTGATCACCTATTTGACGGCGGTGCCGAGCGGCTCCTCGATCGTCTATTTCGACGACATTTACGGCCGCGACGCGCAGCGCATGGCGCAGCTCGGCGGCATCGGCGGGGTCGCCGGCGGCCGCTAGGCGCTCACCGGCTGGGCGACCAGTCGGGAAACCAGCTGATGTCCTGCGCCACCGGCTGGCCCTGCGGGTCGAGCGCGGGCCGGAAGCGGACATGGCGCATTGTCAGCTCGCACATCAGCGAATCCGCGGCCGAATTGCCGCTGGAGCGGACGATCCGGCAGTTGGACGGCAGCCCGTCGGTGTTGACCTTGACCGTCACGCCGACCCGTCCGCGGCTTACCCCGCTGACGCTCACGAAACGCCGATACTCGCTGTTGGGGATCCTGCTCACCCGTTGGGCGGGCGTGAAGCCGCGGCCATCGCCGCTGCCGGTCCCCGATCCCGAGCCTCCGGCGCTGGTGCCCGTGCCGCGCCCCCCAGCTCCGGCCGAGGTCGCCGATCCGGTGCCGGCGACGTCCGACGCGGGGACCGGCGAGCGGACCGGCAGCTCGATGACCGGCCTGGGCGCGACGACCGGGGAGGGGGAGGGCTTGGTCTCCGGAGCGCCTTCGTCGGGCCGTTGCTGCTGGGGCCGCTGCTCGGGCGGCGGCGGGGGAGGTGGCGGCGGCGGCTCCGGGATGGCAATGTCGAAGGTCTGCATCCGCTCGACCGCCTGGCGGACGATCTTGACGTCGAGCCCGCTTAGGATCACCGCGCCTAGCGCGACATGGACCAGCGCGACGGCTGTCACCGCCTTCCACCGGTCCTGCCGGTCAGCGCTTGCGTAACTGCCCATTCTTCACGCCTCGTAACGGGAGGCCAGCGCTTCAAGCGCGGGAAAGTTTTCGGCTGTCAGGCCGGGTTGCGCGTCAGCCAGTTCTCGAGCCATTTGATGGTGTAGTCGCCGGCGAGGAATTCGGGGTCGCGGACCAGCCGCTGGTGAAGCGGGATGGTGGTCTTCATCCCGTCGATGACATATTCTTCAAGCGCCCGCTTGAGCCGCATAATGCAGCGCTCGCGGGTGGTGCCGTAAACGATCAGCTTGCCGATCATGCTGTCGTAATAAGGCGGGACGCGATAGCCGGTGTAGAGGCCGCTATCGACGCGCACGTGCATCCCGCCCGGGGCGACGTAATTCTTCACCACGCCGGGCGAAGGGACGAAGGTCTGCGGGTCCTCGGCGTTGATTCGGCACTCGATGGCGTGGCCGTGGAGCCGGATCTGGTCCTGCCGGCACGACAATCCGTCGCCCTGGGCGACCCGGATTTGCTCGCGCACCAAATCGATGCCGCTGATCATCTCGGTCACCGGATGCTCGACCTGCAGCCGGGTGTTCATCTCGATGAAGTAGAATTCATTGTTCTCGTAGAGGAATTCGATGGTGCCGGCGCCGCGGTAGCCCATGTCGGCCATCGCCTTGCTGACGATCCCGCCCATCCGCTCCCGCTCTTCCGCAGTAATCACCGGCGACGGCGCTTCTTCGAGCACTTTCTGGTGGCGGCGCTGGATCGAGCAGTCGCGTTCGCCCAAATGGATCGCATTGCCTTGCCCGTCGCCGAACACCTGGAACTCGATGTGGCGCGGGTCGGACAGATATTTTTCCATGTAGACGGTGTCGTCGCCGAACGCCGAGCGGGCTTCGGAGGCCGCCTGGCTCATCAGGCTTTCCAGCTGATCGTCCGCCTCGACGACCTTCATTCCGCGCCCGCCGCCGCCCGACGCCGCCTTGATCAGCACCGGATAGCCGATGTCCTTGGCCAGGGCGTGGGCGTCGGCGACGCTTTCCAGAGCCCCGGCGGAGCCCGGGACCAGCGGCAGGCCGAGCTTGGCGGCGGTGCGCTTGGCCTCGATCTTGTCGCCCATGATCCGGATATGCTCTGGCTTGGGCCCAACCCAGGTAATTCCGTGGAGTTCGACGATCTCGGCGAATTGCGCGTTTTCGGACAGGAATCCGTAGCCCGGGTGGATGGCGTCGGCGTGCACCACTTCCGCGGCGGAAATGATGTTGGGGATGTTGAGATAGGATTCGATCGCGGCCGGCGGGCCGATGCACACGGTCTCGTCGGCCAGGCGCACGTGCATCGCGTCGGCGTCGGCGGTCGAATGGACCGCGACCGTGCGTATGCCCATTTCGTGGCACGCGCGGTGGATCCTAAGCGCGATCTCGCCGCGGTTGGCGATCAGCAGCTTCTTGATCGCCACTAAGCGATCACAACCAGCGGCTGGTCGAACTCCACCGGCTGGCCGTCCTCGATCAGAATTTGCCTGACGGTCCCGCCACTGGGCGCGGTGATCGGGTTCATCACCTTCATCGCCTCGATGATCAGCAAGGTGTCGCCGGCCTTGACCGTATCGCCGACGCTGACGAACGGCTTTGATCCCGGTTCGGGCGAGAGGAATGCGGTGCCGACCATCGGCGAGCGCAGCGCATCGCCGACCGAGGATTCGTCGGCGGGCGCGGCGGCGGGCGCCTCGGGCGCGGCGTCGGGCGAGTGCTGGGCGGGAGGCGCGGCAAACGTCGGCGCGGCGTCGCGGCGGACCCTGATCTTGCGGTCGCCGTCTTCGATCTCGATCTCGCTCAGGTCGTTCTCGGTGAGCAGCTCGGCGAGCTCGCGGACCTGGGCGGGGTCGATGCGCATCGCGCCCTCATCGGCAACGGAAGAGCCGTCGCTTCCCTCGACCTTGCTCGGGACAGGCATTGCAGGTCCGGCCATTGGAAAAAGGTCCTTTATTGTATCTGGCTTGTGGTCTTGGCCGCCGCGCCCTTGCAGAGCTGCGCCGCCGCGTCCAGCGCGAGCATATAGCCGAGCAGGCCGAGCCCGACGATCGATCCGCGCGCCACCTGGGCGAGCAGGCTTTGTCGGCGGAAGTGCTCGCGGCCATAGATGTTCGACGAACGCACTTCCAGCACCGGCACCTGCAACGCAGCTGCGGCGTCGCGGATCGCGATCGAGCTGTGCGCGTAGCCGCCGGCGTTGAGGATCACCGCGCTGGCCTTGGCCATCGCTTCCTGGAGCCAGTCGACAAGCTGCCCTTCGTGGTTGGACTGGCGAAGCTCGACGGTGACTGCGAGCTTCTTAGCGCGTACTTGCAGCGCCGATCCGATGTCGTCGAGCGTCTGGGCGCCGTGGATTCGCGGTTCGCCGCTGCCCATCAGGTTCAGGTTAGGGCCGTTCAATACGAAGATCACGGGTGGCGAAGGCATGCTGCGCCTCTATATGAGACGGGTCCGATCCTACAAGGCGCGTTGGAGTGATGGCTGAGACGGTGGACAGCGATTCGATCGGCGTCAGCGTCAACGGCGAGTCGCGCCGGATCGGCGCCGGATCGACCATCGCAGCGATGCTCGGCGAGCTGGGAATCGACCCGAGCCGTGTTGCGGTCGAGCGCAACCGCGAGATCGTGCCGCGCTCGACTCTGGGCGAAGTCGAGGTCGCCGACGGCGATGCGTTCGAGATCGTGCATTTCGTTGGAGGGGGTTGAGTGAACGCGCAGCAAAAAGTCGGAGCCGACAGCTGGACCGTCGCCGGCCGCACCTTCACTTCGCGCCTGATCGTCGGCACCGGCAAATACAAGAGCTTCGAGGAGAATGCCGCTGCGGTCGAGGCGTCGGGGGCTGAGATCGTCACCGTCGCCGTGCGGCGGGTCAACATCGCCGATCCGAACCAGCCGATGCTGACCGATTTCATAGACCCCAAAAAGGTAATGTATTTGCCCAACACCGCCGGCTGCTTCACCGCCGACGACGCGATCCGCACGTTGCGGCTGGCGCGCGAGGCGGGCGGGTGGAATTTGGTCAAGCTGGAAGTGCTGGGCGAGGCCAAGACGCTCTACCCCGACATGCGCGAGACCCTGCGCGCGACCGAGGTGCTGGCCAACGAAGGTTTCGAGCCGATGGTCTATTGCGTCGACGATCCCATCGCGGCGAAGCAGCTCGAGGAGGCCGGGGCGGTGGCGATTATGCCGCTTGGAGCGCCGATCGGATCGGGGCTGGGCATCCAGAACCGGGTGACCATCCGGTTGATCGTCGAGGGCGCGCAAGTGCCGGTGCTGGTCGACGCCGGGGTCGGCACGGCTAGCGATGCGGCGCAGGCGATGGAGCTGGGCTGCGACGGGGTGCTGATGAACACCGCGATCGCCGAAGCCAAGGACCCGGTGCTGATGGCACGCGCGATGAAAGCGGGGGTCGAGGCGGGCCGGATGGCCTATCTCGCGGGGCGAATGCCCAAGCGCCTTTACGCGGACCCCAGCAGCCCGCTTGCCGGGCTGATCTAGCAGGGGCGCATGCCGGATTTCGCCGCCCTGCGCGAGGCAATGGTCGAGCTGCAATTGCGGCGCCGGGGGATCGGCGACCGGCGGATTCTCGACGCTTTCCGCAGCGTCCCGCGCGAGCTGTTCGTGCCCGCCCCGCAGGCGAGCCTCGCCTACGGCGACCATCCGCTGCCGATCGAGGCCGGGCAGACCATCTCGCAGCCCTACATCGTCGCGCTGATGATCCAGGCGGCGGCAATCGGGCCCGACGAGAAGGTGCTCGAGGTCGGCGCGGGCTCGGGCTATGCGGCGGCGGTAATCGGCCGCATCGCGCGCGAAGTGGTGGCGATCGAGCGGCATGGCGAGCTGGCCCGGCTGGCCTCGGCGCGGCTGTCGCGGTTCGGCTTTGATAATGTCCAGGTGATCGAGGCAGACGGCACCTGCGGCTGGCCCGGCGGGGCGCCGTATGACGCGATCCTGGCGGCTGCGAGCGGAAGCCACGTGCCGCGAGCGCTGGTCGACCAGCTGGGCCTGGGCGGGCGGATCGTCATGCCGCTCGGCGAGCCGGGGTCGATCCAGGCTTTGGTCAAGGTGACGAGGGGGGCGGCGGGCGATCTCGTCACCGAGGACCTGGGCGCGGTGCGGTTCGTGCCGCTTGTCGGCGAGGCGGGGTGGGACGAAGGTTGAGAATGGATGGGCCGCGGCGGTCGAGCCGATCTGGACCAGACAAACTCAGCATTTGTCGGTAATGCCAGCTAACAAGCTGGAACATCGTCGTTTTGAAGGCTCGAGGCCGTGTCCAGCAAGTCCAGACCAACCGCCAGCAGCGGCAGCTCGAAGGACGAGCTGCTATTGCCGAACGCCGTCCAATCGCATCAGCTCGACGCAATCCGGGATCCGAGGGTGCCGACCCGGGCGCTGGCCGCGGGCATCGCGCTGG
This sequence comes from Sphingomicrobium sp., assembly GCA_037721775.1. GTDB lineage: Bacteria > Pseudomonadota > Alphaproteobacteria > Sphingomonadales > Sphingomonadaceae > Sphingomicrobium. Next base: position 9,575 of record JBBJOG010000005.1, read on the forward strand.
TTGCCCGCCCAATCCGCGGTCGGATCCGCCTGCCGACACCGTCGAAGCGCCTCAACGACGCCCTGCGGCCGGCCACTTAGGGATTTTCTCTAGCCCTGGCGAAGTTGCTCGATCGTTGTCGCGTTGCTGATCTGCTCGACGTCGGTCTTGCAGTGAATCAGGCGGATTCCCTTTTCCTCGAGCGCCTTGTCGAGCGCCGGCTCGAACGCCTCGGTGCGGTCGACCGTTTCGGCCCAGCCGCCGTACGCGCGGGCAAGCGCCGCGAAATCGGGATTGGCAAGGCCGGTGCCAGAAATGCGCTCCGGATAGTCGCGCTCCTGGTGCATTCGGATGGTGCCGTAGCTGCCGTTATCGACCACGATCACCAGCATGTCACAGCCATATAAAGCGGCGGTCGCAAGCTCCTGCCCGTTCATTAGGAAATCGCCGTCGCCGGCGATGCACACCACTTGCCGGTCCCTGAAGCGGAGCGCTGCCGCGACCGCCGCGGGCAGGCCGTAGCCCATCGTCCCGCTGGTCGGCGCGAGCTGCGTCGGCAGCGGTCCGTAGCGCCAGTAGCGGTGCCACCAGCCGGAGAAGTTGCCCGCCCCGTTGCAGACGATCGTGTTGGCGGGAAGCTTGTCGCGCATCGCCGCGACGCAGGGGCCAAGGTCGAGCGCCACGCCGTCGCGCGGCCTCGGCTCCGACCAGTCGAGCCATTCGCGGTGCGATTCGTCGCCGGCGGAAAAGCGTACTAGCTCGGGATCGATCCAGTCGGCGACGGTTTCGGCAAACTCGCCCATATCGGCGCAAATCGGCAGATCGGCGTGATAGACCCGGCCGAGCTCATTGGGGTCGGGGTGGACGTGGACCAAAGTCTGGCCAGGATGATCGGGTGTGACCAATTTGTAGCCCTCGGTGGTTGCCTCGCCGAGCCTGGCGCCGACGGCGATGATCAAGTCGGCGTCGCGCACCCTTTGCTGCAGCTTCGGGTTGGGGCCGTAGCCCAGCTGGCCCGCATAGACCCCGCACTTGTTGTCGATCGCATCCTGGCGGCGGAAGGCGGCGGCGACCGGAATCCCGTAGCGGTGGGCGAAGGTGGCGAAATATTGCGCCGCGCGCGGGCTCCAGTCGGCGCCGCCGACGATCGCGACCGGCGCGCAGGCTTCCTTGAGCAGCTCGAACAGGGCCTGGATGGCGCCGGGGTCGGGGCTTTCCGCGAGCGGCGCCACAGGTGGCCGGTCGGGCAAGTCGACCTCGTCGCGAAGCATATCCTCGGGAATCGCCAGCACCACCGGGCCGGGCCGGCCGGCGGTCGCCACGCGATACGCGCGGGCGACATATTCGGGGATCCGCCGGGCGTCGTCGATCCGCGCCGCCCATTTGGCGACGGGCTCGAAGAAGCGGGCGAAGTCGATTTCCTGGAAGCCCTCGCGGTCCCGATCGGCGCGGTCGAGGTCGCCGACGAATAGGATCATCGGGGTCGAGTCCTGGAACGCAACATGGACTCCGGCGGATGCGTTGGTCGCGCCGGGGCCGCGGGTGACGAACGCCACGCCCGGCCGCCCGGTCATCTTGCCGTCGGCGTCGGCCATGTAGGCGACCCCGCCTTCCTGGCGGCAGACGGCAAGGTCGATCTCCAGCGTGTCGTGAAGCGCGTCGAGAACGGCGAGAAAGCTCTCGCCGGGCACGGTGAAGATTCGGTCGCAGCCGTTGATCTTCAATTGGTCGACAAGGATCCGGCCGCCGGTGCGTGTTGTCATTGCCGCGCTCTAGCGGCTCGCCGGGGAAATGGGGAGGGCCCTAGTTGGCCGCGACGGCAAACCGCGCCCTTGTGAGATCAACATTGGGGGCGCACGCTTCGCTAAGGTCCGCAATGGGTGGAAGGCGGACATTCACGATAGTCGCCGCAACTGACTCTACCCTCTGAACTCCGCCGACTTCTGTTGACCCGAGGATGCTGCTAGCCTTGTTGCTACCGGACGAGGGGGTAAAGTTTGGCCGACGTCTTCCTGTCTTATGCGCGAGGTGACCGAGTTGCCGCCGAGCGTCTTGCAAACGCCATCGGCGAGACTGGGCTCACGGTTTGGTGGGACCGCCACATCAAAGGCGGCGCCGAATTTTCGAGTGACATCGAACGGCAGCTAGACGCGGCGACGCGGGTGCTGGTGTTGTGGTCCAAGGAAGCGGTGGTCTCGCGTTGGGTACGAGACGAGGCCAGCGTCGCTGCGGATACCAAACGCCTCGTCAGCGCCACCGTCGATGGCACGCCACCGCCGCTCGGGTTTCGGCAATTTCAAACGATCGACCTGACGGAATGGGCGGCGAAAGGCGCCGCCATCCCCCGCGAACTTAATGAGGCGCTCGAAATTGATGTCGATCTGCCGCCCGCCGCGACGGCCCACGAACGCCGCCGCTTGCCGCCCGCCGCGGTAGTTATCGCGCTGCTGATTGCCATGATGGGCGGACTGCTCGTCGTCCGCCCGGCGTTCGTAGATCGGATGCTGTCCGGCGAAACTCAAAAAGACCTGGTTTCCTTGGTCGTCATGCCTTTCACCGTCTCGGACAATGGAGGCGAAAAGGCTTATCTCGGCCCAGGCTTGGCCGGCGAGCTGGCGAGTAGCCTGTCGGACCTGTCCGGTGTCAGGATCGCCGCCAGCACCTCGACCCAGGCAGTTGCTCGCCGGGGGTTGACCGCGCCGGACATTGCCCGGGAACTGGGTATTACCCATCTCATTGAAGGCAACATCCAGAGAAACGGTAATCGCTATGCCATTGCCGTGCGGCTGATCAACGCGCAGTCGTCCGAACAAATGTGGACGCGGAGCTTCGAGGGCGCCGTCGACGAGCTTCAAGCATTGAAGGCTCGCATGGCGCGCGAGCTGGCGGGTGCGCTGAGCGCGCGGCTCGGCGTTGGACAGGGCGACATCGCCGAGCGGCGCAATGTCGACCCGCGCGCCTTTGAGGCTTATCTTCGTGCGCTGGAGCGCGTATCGGTGCGCGACGAGGACGAAGCCCGACTAGAAGCGATCAAGCAATTTCGCCTCGCCGCGACCATCGAGCCGAATTTCGCCGACGCCCATGCCGGCTACGCCTATTTAATGGCGTTGAGCGTCCCTCAACAGCTCGGCATGTCATGGAATGAAATCATGATCGACCAGCGCCGCGCTACGGCGCGCGCGCTGAAAATCGATCCCGCCAATGATCTCGCGCTGGTCGCCAAGGCGACCGCGCTGCTGAACATCAACGGCGATGTCGACCAGGCGATCGCCATCGTCCGGGCGGTGCTCAACCGCTCGCCCAATTTCGGGCCGGCCCACTACTCGCTCGCCAGCGGCTTGTTGATGGCTGGTCGGCCTCGTGAGGCGCTCGATCATCTCGAGCAGGCGGTCGAACGCGACCCGTTCGATATGTTGCTGCGTTCATACCGCGGCAAGATCCTGTACTCGCTGGGCGATTATGAAGCCGTGCGCGGGGCTTCCAAAAAGTGCCGGGAAGAGTGCAGCGGCATGACGTATCTGTGGTTCCAGGCCATGGTCGGGTTCGCGACTCCGGCGCAATATCGAGAAGATTTCCCGCTGATTGTTGAACGTGTGATCGAAGACGACATTCCCGAACAGCAACTGGCCGAACTTCGAGGCATTGCGGAGCGATTAATCCTTGGCCGCCGCTACGCGCTGCCGAAGCTGCAGGAAGAGGGCGACATGGATTTTCCCAATGCTGCCATCGCCGCGCGGATGATCTCTTTCGACGAGGGCCTGCTTTATGCTCGCGTCGCCGTCGATCTCTTCCAGCCCGATTCGGTCATCGACATTCTCAACGACGGACGCGTGACCTTCACGCCAGAGCAGCGCGCCGACCCGCGTTATCACCAGCTCTTCCGCCATCCCAAGCTGATCCGGATCGCCGCTGCCCGGCGCAAAGAACGGCTTACCGCCGGATTGCCCGTGTTCCCCGTCAAGACCTACGCCGGCCGTTGACGACCCGTGAGGGCGGGAGGCGCGCGCCAGATGGTTGCTTACATCCGCAATGGGTCGAAAGCGGACATTTGGACGCCAGCTCAAGCCTTCTCCAGATCCCGCTTGAGCCGCGCCAGCATCGCCACGGCGCATGCGCTTAAGCCGGCTCTTCCAGCAGCAGGCGGCTCATCTTCAATTTGCCGTTTTCGATGGCGAAGCCGAGTCGGCCTTCGACCAGGTCGAGGGCGTCGCGGCCGAATTCCTCGAACCGCCAGCCGCCGAGGATGTTGAGCCCCGAGCGAACCCCGGCGGCAAGCGCTTCCAGCTCGTCGGTGCGGGCGATCAACTTGGCTGCGACCCCGCTTTCCTTGGAGCGAATTTTGAGCAACAATTTGAGCAGGTCGCTGACCAGCGCACCGTCCTTGGTCAGGCCCGGGCGGCGCGGCTCGCGGTCGGGAAGTTCGTCGGCCTCCAGCGGCTTGGCGGCGCTAAGGACCTGGATCAGCCGCTGGCCGATGTCGTTGTTCTTCCAGCCCGCCGAAAGCCCGCGAATTCGGCCCAAATCGTCCTGGGTCTTGGGCGGATGGGCGGCAAGCTCGCCCAACGTCTCGTCCTTGACGATCCGGCCGCGCGGGATGTTCTTGGACCGCGCCTCGGTTTCGCGCCAGCCGGCCAGCGCTCGCAAGCGCCCGAGCACGGTCGGATTGCGGCTCGGCGTCTTGAGCCGCTTCCACGCGTCTTCGGGAGCGAAGGCGAAGGTCGACGCGTCGGCCAGCCGCTCCATCTCCTCGTCGAGCCAGCCGCCGCGGCCGGTCTTCTTCAGGCGCTCGAGCAGCTTGGGGAAGATGTTGGCGAGGTGGGTGACGTCGGCGATCGCATAGTCGATCTGGCGCTTGTCGAGCGGGCGGCGGCCCCAGTCGGTGAAGCGCGCGCCCTTGTCGAGCGCGTGGCCGAGCATCGATTCGATGAGGTTGGAGTAGCCGACCTGCTCGCCGTGGCCGAGCGCCATCGCCGCGATCTGCGTGTCGAACAAAGGGTAGGGTACCTTGCCGGTGAGGTTGTGGATGATCTCCAAATCCTGGCCGCCAGCGTGGAACACCTTCAATATGTCGCGGTTGGCGACCATCAGGTCGAGCAAAGGCGCAAGGTCGATGTCGCCTTTGGGGTCGATCGCCGCCGCTTCGTCCGGGCTTGCGACCTGGATCAGGCACAGGTCGGGCCAGAACGTGTTCTCGCGCATGAACTCGGTGTCCACCGCGACGAACGGGTGCTGCGCGAGGCGCTCGACCAGCTCGGCAAGCTCGCTGGATTTGGAGATTAAGGGATGAATCTTCATGTGGTGAGCGGGGCCATAGCCGCGCGTTCGGGTTGACAAAAGGGGAGGGGGAAGGAAAGCGCGCGGCCAAATCAAACAAATCGCCATCCCCGCGAACGCGGGGACCCAGCCAAGGGAAAACTGGGTTCCCGCTTGCGCGGGAATGACGACAATGAAAGCGAACCATGCACGCCTACCGCACCCACAATTGCGCCGAGCTGCGCGCCGCCGACGTCGGCTCGAGCGTTCGGCTGTCGGGCTGGATCCATAGGAAGCGCGACCATGGCGGGCTGCTGTTCGTCGATTTGCGCGACCATTACGGAATCACCCAGATCGTCGCCGACGCCGACAGCCCGGTGCTCTCGACGCTCGAATCCTTGCGGGTGGAATCGGTGGTGACGGTAACCGGCGAGGCCGTCGCCCGCGCCGCTCAAGTGGTCAATTCGAAGCTGCCGACCGGCGAGATCGAAATCGTCGCCAGCGAAATCCATGTTCAGTCGGAAGCCGCCGAGCTGCCGATGCCGGTCGCGGGCGATGCCGAATATCCCGAGGAAATTCGGCTCAAATACCGCTACCTCGACCTTCGCCGCGAACGGCTTCACGCCAACATGATGCTTCGCTCGGCGGTCATTGCGTCGATCCGGCGGCGGATGATCGACCAGGGCTTTTTCGAGTTCCAGACGCCGATCCTGACCGCCAGCTCGCCCGAAGGTGCGCGCGACTATCTGGTGCCGAGCCGGGTCCACCCGGGCAAGTTCTACGCGCTCCCGCAGGCGCCGCAGATGTTCAAGCAGCTGATCATGGTCGCCGGCTTCGACCGCTATTTCCAGATCGCGCCCTGCTTTCGCGACGAGGATGCCCGCGCCGACCGCTCGCCCGGCGAATTCTACCAGCTCGATTTCGAAATGAGCTTCGTCACGCAAGACGACGTGTTCGCGGCGATCGAGCCGGTGCTGGCCGGCGTGTTCGAGGAATTCGCCGAAGGCCGCAGCGTCACGCCGGCGGGCGAGTTCGTTCGCATCCCCTACCGCGAGGCGATGCTCAAATACGGCTCGGACAAACCCGACCTTCGCAACCCGCTGCTGGTCAGCGACGTCGGCGAGCATTTCAAGGGGTCGGGCTTCGGCCTGTTCGCCGGGCTGGTCGACAAGGGCATGGTGGTTCGCGCGGTGCCGGCGCCGAAAACCGCGGTGAAAAGTCGCAAATTCTTCGACGAGATGAACGAATGGGCGCGCGGCGAGGGCTTTGCTGGCCTCGGCTATGCGACGCGCAAAAGCGGCGAGTGGGGTGGACCGATCGCCAAGAACCACGGCAGCGAGGGCATGGACCGGATCGCCGAGGAAATGAGCCTGGGCCCCGACGACGGCATCTTCTTCGCCGCCGGCAAGCACGCCGAGGCGGCCAGGCTCGCCGGGCTGGCGCGGGCCCGCGTCGCCGAGCAGCTCGACCTGATCGAGAAAGATGCGTTCCGGTTTTGCTGGATCGTCGACTTTCCGATGTTCGACTATGACGAGGATGCCAAGAAGGTCGATTTCTCGCACAACCCGTTCTCGATGCCGCAGGGCGAATTGGACGCGCTGGAGACGAAGGACCCGCTCGACATCCTCGCCTGGCAATATGACATCGTCTGCAACGGGGTGGAGCTGAGCTCGGGCGCGATCCGCAACCACCGGCCGGACATCATGTACAAGGCGTTCGAGATCGCCGGCTATTCGCGCGAAGAGGTCGATTCCAGCTTCTCGGGAATGATCAACGCGTTCAAGTTCGGCGCTCCGCCCCACGGCGGATCGGCGCCCGGCATCGACCGCATCGTCATGCTGCTCGCCGGCGAGCCCAACATCCGCGAGGTGGTGCTGTTCCCGATGAACCAGAAGGCCGAGGACCTGATGATGAATGCCCCGGCTCCGGTCTCGGCGAGGCAGCTGCGGGAGCTTCAGATCAGGGTGGTTGAGGAATAGCCGTCATTGCGAGGAGCCGAAGGCGACGCGGCAATCCAGAGCTGAATTGCTTCGCAGCGCTCGCAATGACGATTAGCCGGGGTATGTGATCGCAATCACCTGGTAGCTTCTCTCGCCCACCGGCAAGCGCACGATACGCTCGTCACCGACTTTGGCGCCAATGAGCGCGCGGGCGAGCGGGGCGCTCCAGCCGATCAGGCCGGCAGACGCGTCGGCTTCGTCGTCGCCGACGATAGTGAGGGTGCGGCGGTCGTCGTCTTGGTCGGCCAGCTCGACCGTCGCCCCGAAGCGCACCTGGTCGGTCGTTTGCGCCGCCGGGTCGACGACCCTGGCCGCCTTCATCACCCGCGACAGATGCTGCAACCGGCGGTCGATTTCGCGCAGCCGCTTGCGGCCGTAGATGTAATCGCCGTTCTCGGATCGGTCGCCGTTGGCCGCCGCCCAGCTAATGGTCTCGACCAGCCTGGGCCGGTCGACGCCGAACAGGGTTTCATATTCGGATTTGAGCCGGGCGAAGCCGCCGGGCGTGATGAAGCGCGGCCTTGGCTCGGCCATCAGCCGGGGGTGGATTTGCCGAGATAGTTGGAGACGTGCAGCCGCGATTGCGGCCGGCCCCGCGGGTTGACCTGGTCGTAAACCACGCTGTTCTCGACCACCCGCTGCACATAGCCTTTGGTCTCGGCGAACGGGATCGCCTCGATCCAGCCGATCACATCGACGTTGCGCGAGCGCGGGTCGCCGTAAGCGTTGATCCACTTGCGCGCGTTGCCCGGTCCGGCGTTGTAGCTGGCGACCGCCAGCGGGACATTCCCGCCCCAGGTGTTGAGCATCCGCTGGAAGTAAGCCGAGCCGAGCATGATGTTGTAGCTTGGGTCGGTGACGCGGGCGGGGCTGTAGCCGACGCCGAGCTTGCCCGCCTGCTCCCGCGCGGTGCCGGGCATCAGCTGCATCAGGCCGCGGGCCCCGGCATGGCTCTGGGCGTAGCGGTCGAACGAGCTTTCCTGGCGGGTGATGCCATGCGCCATCGACCAGATGTAGGGCGAAACCGCAGTTTGATGGGTCGGGTAAGCGTCGCGGACGTAGAACATCGCGCCATTGTTGCGGGCGCCGCGGGCGACCCAGACGGCGATGTCGGGGCGGCCGATCTGGCGCGACAGCTCCATCGCCAGCACCCGCCCGCTCGGGGTGTCGAGGGATTCGCCCAAAGCGCGGGTGAACAGCGAGCGCTCCGACGTGCTGCCGTAAGCGACGACATAGCGGGTGGCGCGCACCAGGCTGTTGTTGGCGAAGGCGGCGCGGGCTGGGTCCGACGCCGGGATCATGCCCACCGGCTGCGGCTGCGGCACCGGGCGGCCGAGCCGCTCGAGCGCCAGCTGACCGTAGAATAATTCGGGATAGCCGGCGGCGGTCTGCAGATAAGCGTTGGCCTGCGCCGGCTGGCGTGCCGCAAGCGCGGCCCGGGCCGCCCAATATTGACCCTTGGTCAGCACCTGCAGCGACTTGCCGCCGCGCGAATAGCGGACGAACAGCGCCATCGCGTTGGCCGGCCGGTTGAGCCGGTCGAGCGCGGCGCGCCCGGCAAGCCAAGCAAGGCTGGTGTAGTCGTCGCGCACGCCCAGCGATTGGCGGGTGAGGTCGGTGCCCGGCGGTAGCGCGTCGTCGAGCTGGCGGGCGATATTGTACGCGGTGGTCCATTGCCGGTCGGCGGCGGCGCCGTTGGCGAGGATCAGCAGCATCTCGTACCAGCGCTCGACGTCGGTCGGACGATGGGCAAAGTTGTGCGGCTGGGCGGCCAGCGAGCGGGCTAGATGGTCGTTGCCGCCGTCGCGAAGGTAGCGCAGCCGGTCCATCAGCAGCCCGGCGTCCGCGCCAAGCTGGTGGGAGGCGGCGCGATACTGGGTTTCGGCGTTGGGATAGCGCGCCTGCATAGCGATGCGGGCGGCGAAAGCGGCGCGGCGGTCGGCCGCCGTATAGGGAACCAGCGCCGCCGCCGATTGCGGGTTCTTGTCGAACAGCAAGGCGTCGACCCGGCGGTTATGGTCCTGCGGAGTCAGATAGGCGCCGAAGCGGGCGAACGCATTGGCATAGTCGGCCGAGCTCAGGTCGGGCGAGGCCCAGGCTTCCTTGACCGCCGCCACCGCTTCCGCGCCGCGGCCGCTGGCCTGCAAGGCTTCGGAATGGCGCATGTGGCCGTTGCCGCTGGTCGGCTTTTGGGTCCGGTAGAAGCCCAGCACCGTCGCCGCATTCTCGCCCGGGCGCATCACTTTCTCGGCGGCGCGGCGCATCGACGCTTCGGCCGGCCAGTCGGTGTTGCTATTCAAGAAGTACGCATATTGGGCGAAGCTCAAATTGCCGCCCTGCCGGAGCCGCCTCCAGTCGGAAAAGGCCTGGCCAGTGTTGGCCGAGGCGACCGCGACCGGCGCCGGGCGTGCATAATTAGGCGCGATCTGCGCGGATGCATTGGCTGAAAAAAGCGCGAAAATCGGAAGAAGTCTGAATGCTGGGCCCATGCTGGACATAGTGGCGGAGCCCCCCTTATCAGTTGCTGAACGTCGGCTTCATCTAGCCAGGCATGCTCACCCAAGTGAAGGAAAGATCAATGTTTTTCGGCTCGATTCCGGCCCTTGTGACGCCTTTTGCGGCGGGACGAGTCGATTGCGCGACGATCCGAGACTTCATCGGGTGGCAGATATCCGAGGGCAGCACGGCTTTGGTGCCGTGCGGGACGACCGGCGAGGTGGCGACGCTGACGAGCGACGAGCACCGCATAGTGATCGAAACGGTGGTGGAGGTTGCCGCGGGGCGCGTCCCTGTGATCGCCGGCTGCGGAACCTATTCGACTGCCGCTTCGATCGAGCGGATGAAGGTGGCCAAAGACGTGGGCGCCGACGCTGCGCTCGCCGTCGTCCCTTATTACAGCAAGCCGAGCCAGGCGGGCCTTGCCGCCCATTATCGCGCGCTCGCGGACAGCTGCGACCTGCCGATCGTGGTTTACAACGTGCCGTCGCGCACCGTCGCCGACGTTTCGGTCGAGACGCTGGGCGAAATCGCCAAGCTGCCGACCATCGTCGCGGTCAAGGACGCGAGCGGCAACCTCGCCCGTGTCACCGCCCAGCGGCTCGCCTGCGGCGCCGATTTCTGCCAATTGAGCGGCAACGACGACATGGCGTTGGGCTTCAACGCGATGGGCGGGGTGGGGTGCATTTCGGTCAGCGCCAATGTCGCGCCGAAGCTGTGCGCGGACTTCCAGACCGCGACGCGCGAGGGCCGGTGGGACGACGCGCTGGAGTTCCAGGACCGGCTCTACCCGCTGCACTCGGCCTTGTTCACCGACGCCTCCCCGGCGCCGGCGAAATATGCGCTGACCCGGGTCCGCCCCGGCTTCCCGGCCGACCTGCGGCTCCCCCTGGTCGAGGCTAGCGACGAGTCAAAGCGCGCCGTGGACGCCGCGCTGGAGCATGCGGGGCTGGTCTAGCTTGCCGCAGGCCCGGGCACTCCCCTAACGGGCAGCGGTGGCCAAACCGCTCCCGCAGCCGTTCGACAAAGCGAAAGTCGTCGCCGAGAACCGGCGCGCGCGCTTCGACTATTTCGTCGAGGACAAGATCGAGACCGGGATCGCGCTGACCGGCACCGAGGTCAAATCGCTTCGCTTCGGCGAAGGCTCGATCGCGGAAAGCTATGCGGCGGTCGAGGGCGAGGAAGTGTGGCTGATCAACAGCCACATCCCTGAATACAGCCACGGCAACCGCCTCAACCACCAGCCGCGCCGGGCGCGCAAGCTGCTGCTCAAGCGGCGCGAGATCGACAAGCTTAACGGAGCGGTGACCAGGCAGGGGCTGACATTGGTGCCCCTGTCGCTTTACTTCAACGCCGCCGGCCGGGCCAAGGTCGAGCTTGCGCTGGCCCGCGGCAAGAAGGCGCACGATAAGCGCGAGACGATCAAGGAACGCGACTGGAACCGCGAAAAGCAGCGGCTCCTGCGCCGCGACAAATGACGCGCGGGCTTGATCTTGCGGCGTTTGTCGTTTGTCGTCGCGGCGCAATTCTTAGCTTTGTGAAAGGCCATCAGATGATTCGACCGTTTTGCGTCCTTGCCGCCGGCACCGCGCTTTGCGCGTGCGCCGCGCAGACGGCCCAGCTTGCGCCGCCGATGGCCGAGGTCCCGGTCGTCGATCCTGCACCGGCAGCGGCCGCCGCCAAGGCGCAACTCGGCACCTACGGGTTCGACACCGCGGGCATGGATTCGTCGGTGCTGCCGGGCGACAATTTCTACCAGCATGCCAACGGCACCTGGGCGAAGACCACGCCAATCCCGGCCGACAAGTCCAATTACGGGTCGTTCAACGTCCTCGACGATCTGTCGCGCCAGCGCACACGCGAGATCATCGACGAAGCCGCCAAGGACCCCGGCAACAAGATCGGCGCGGCTAATGCGAGCTTCGTCGACACAGCGGCGATCGAGGCTAAGGGGCTTGCGCCGTTCCAGCCGTGGCTGAACGACATCAAGGGGGTGAGCAACAAGGCCGGCATCGCCGGGCTCTACGCAAGGGCCGACCGGATGGGTATCGGCACGCCCTTCCCAAGCTACGTCGGCCTCGATGATAAGTTGAACACGCAATATGCCTACACTTTGGTGCAGGGCGGGATCGGGCTTCCCGACCGCGATTATTACCTCGCCACCGACGCGCGCATGGCCGACATCCGCGCCAAATATCTCCAGCACCTGACCAACGTGCTCAACCTTGCCGGCGAGCCCGACGCCGCCGCCCGCGCCAGGGCGATCGTCGATTTCGAGACCAAAGTCGCCAGGGTCCACTGGACCCAGGTCGAAAGCCGCGACGCGACCAAGACCTACAACAAGATGACGCTTGCCGAGCTGCAGCGCCGCGCCCCGGGCTTCGACTTCGGCGGCTTCATGCGCGGCATCGGGGTCAACGCCGACGAGCTACTGGTCGCCCAGCCGAGCGCGGTGGAGGGGATCGCGCGGCTGGTGTCGCGCGCGCCGTTGGCGGTGCTCAAGGACCAGCTGCTGGTGCGCTCGCTCAACGGCTATTCGGCCTATCTTCCCTCCGCCTTCGACAAGGAGTCGTTCAGTTTCTACGGCACCGTTTTGTCCGGCACGCCCGAGCAGGAAGAGCGATGGAAGCGCGGGGTCAACTTCACCACTGCGGCGCTGGCCGACCAGGTCAGCCAGATTTATGTCCAGCGCCACTTCCCGCCCGAAACCAAGGCGGCCGCCGACCAGCTAGTGCAGAATGTCGTCGCGGCCATGGGCCGGCGCATAGACAACCTCGCCTGGATGGCGCCTCAGACCAAAACTCGGGCCCGCGCCAAGCTGGCCAATTTCACCGCCAAGATCGGCTACCCCGACCAGTGGCGCGACTATTCGGGCCTCGACATCCGGCGCGACGATCTGGTCGGCAATGCGATGCGCTCGGCCGCGTTCGAGCATGAATATCAGATAGGCAAGCTCGGTGGCCCGGTCCGCAAGTGGGAATGGGGCATGACCCCGATGACGATCAACGCTTATGCCAATTTCGGGATGATGGAGATCGTTTTCCCGGCCGCCATCCTGCAGCCGCCGTTCTTCGACCCCAACGCCGACCCGGCGATCAACTATGGCGGTATCGGCGCGGTGATCGGCCACGAAATCAGCCATCACTTCGACGACCAGGGCGCCAAATATGACGAGCAGGGCCGGCTTGCCGACTGGTGGACTCCGGCCGACCTCAAGGCGTTCGAGGCCGCCGGAAAGTCGCTCATTGCCCAGTACGACAAATATGAAGTCTTCCCCGGCGCCAACGTGAAGGGCGATTTCACGCTTGGCGAGAATATCGGCGACCTCGCCGGGCTGACCATCGCCTATGACGCCTACAAGCAATCGCTTGGTGGCCGCGGGGCGCCGGTGATCGACGGCACCACCGGCGACCAGCGCTTCTATCTCGGCTGGGCGCAGGTGTGGCGCCGCAACTATCGTGAGGCGAACCTTCGTCAGCGGCTGATCACCGACCCGCATTCGCCATCGGAGCAGCGCGTCGCCGTCGTCCGCAACCTGGATCAATGGTATCCGGCGTTCAACGTCCAGCCCGGCCAGGCCCTGTATTTGGCCCCGCCCGACCGCGTCCGAATCTGGTAGGAGAGCCTTAAACGGCAAGCATGCTGCAGCAGGATCTGCTTTCGATCGAAGCGCACCCGCTCGACCGGGCAGGAGCGCTGCTGGTCCCGGCGGTTGCCGTGGCGGCGGCGCTGACCGGAGCGGCGCTGGCGTGGATCGTCGGCTTCCCGCTCATCGCTTTGGCGGTCGCGGCGCTCGGCGCGGCGGCGCTAGTGGCGTTGCTGGCGACCCGGTCGCGGACGCCGGCGGTCGACCTGGCGATGGCGGTTGGCGGCCCCGATTTCTCGGTCGTCGGCGCCGCGCTCGAGCTGAGCAAGGACGCGGCGGCGATCACCGATGCCGACGGCAGCCTGCTGCTAGCCAACCCCGCTTACCGCGAGCGGTTCGCCGGCGCTTCGGCGCCGGGCAAGTTGGCGATCGACGAGGAGTCGGCGCAGGGGCTTGCGACAGCCCGGCAGATGGCGTGGCGGGACGGCGGCGGCTGCGTCGCCGGGATCAACACCGGCAACGGCCCGGTGGCGGTCGAGGTCGAGCGGATCGGGGCTCGCGGCGACCTGCTTTTGTGGCGCTTCCCGCAAACCGATGGCGAGAATCCGGTGGCGCTTGTTGCCGCGCGTATCCGCGGGCATGCCGGAGAAGCGCTGGGCGCTGCCGGAGTGCTTGCGGCGCTGGTCGACCCTGACGGCAAGGTGCGCGCGTTCAACCGCCCGTTCGCAAGCAGGGCGCTGGCCGGGCAGACGGACGAGGAGGTGTCGTTCGAGACTCTGATCCATACCGACGAGGACGGGCAGTTCCGGCTGGTCGCGGAAGGCGAGGGGGCGCGGGCTCTTCGCGCCGTCCATATCCCGGTCGATCCGCCGGCGCCGCCGGGCAACGGCATCTTCTATCTGTTCGACAGCCCCGACAGCCTGCCGCTGTCGAGCTCGTCGCATTTGCAGGCGATGCTCGACATCCTGCCGATCGGGCTTGCACTAGTCGACCGCGACGGGCGCTTCCTGACGATGAACGACGGCTTCCGCGCCGCCGCCGGGCTCAAGAGCAACAGCCGGCCGGTCTATCCCGGCGACATGGTGATCAAGGAAGACAAGGCCGCGGTGGCCGACGCGGTGCGCCGCAACGCCCGCGGCCCGGCGATGTCGGGCGACATCGCGATCCGGCTGGCACGCAACCCCAAGGAGCCGGTTGCGCTGACCATCGCCGGGCTTCGCGGGCTCGACGACGCACTCGTGCTCCTGTTGCTCAAGGACAATAGCGAGGAAGCCAAATTGAAGCGGCAGGTCGCGCAGGCGACCAAGATGCAGGCGGTCGGCCAGCTCGCCGGCGGCGTCGCCCACGATTTCAACAACATCCTGACCGCGATCATCGGCCATTGCGACCTGATGCTGATGCGGCACACGCCCGGCGACAGCGATTATGACGACATCCAGCAGATCAAGTCGAACTCCAACCGGGCGGCCGGGCTGACCCGCCAGCTGCTCGCATTCTCCCGCCAGCAGACGCTTCGCCCGCAAGTGCTGCAGCTGACCGACGTCGTCGCCGAAGTTTCGCATCTCCTCAAGCGGCTGCTCGGCGAGACGGTCAAGCTGGTGGTCAAGCACGGGCGCAACCTTGGGCCGGTTCGCGCCGACCCGGGGCAGCTCGAGCAGGTGATCGTCAACCTGGCGGTTAACGCCCGCGACGCGATCGTCTCGAGCGGCGGCGGGATCTTAACCATCCAGACCTATCCGGTGCTCGCCCACCAGGTCGCCGAGCTTGGCTCCGACATCCTTCCGGTCGCCGATTACAGCGCTTTGTCGGTGACCGACACCGGCTGCGGAATCGCGCCCAACGTGCTCGGTAAGGTGTTTGAGCCCTTCTTCACCACCAAGGAAGTCGGCAAGGGCACCGGGCTCGGCCTCAGCACCGTCTACGGCATCGTCAAGCAGTCGGGCGGCTTCATCTTCGCCGATTCCAAGGTCGGCGAGGGCACCCGCTTCGTCATCTATCTGCCGGTCCACCAAGTCGAGCCGGAAACCGGCAAGGCGCGCCGCGCCGCCAAGCCCAAGGCCAACGAATTGTGGGGCAGCGGCACCGTTCTGCTGGTCGAGGACGAGCCGATGGTCCGCACCGTCGCCGAGCGCGCGCTGGCCCGCCATGGCTACACCGTGGTCACCGCCAACAACGGCGAGGAGGCGCTCGAGGTGCTCAGCCGCGTCGGCGACGAGATCGTCCTTCTGATCACCGACGTGGTGATGCCGGCGATGGACGGGCCGACCATGGTCCGCGAAGCGAGACTGACCTGGCCCAGCCTGCCGATCCTGTTCATGTCGGGCTATGCCGAGGAGCAATTGCGCAAGTCGATCGACTTCGACAACGTGCTGTTCCTGCCCAAGCCGTTTTCGGTCCAGGAGCTGGCGGAATCGGCGCGGCGCGCGCTCGAGGCCAAGGCCGGGGCTCCCGACGGGGTGCAGCCACCGCCCACCAAGTAGCGTCCCGATCAAATAAACCCTTGCCCGGTGCAAGGGCGTGTTTATGCGGGCGTTTTATGGCCGAGCCGCGTTCCATCCTGATCGTCGAGGACGAGCCGCTGATCGCGATGATGCTCGAGGATTTCCTCGAATCGCTCGGTTATTCGGTCCACGCGACTTGCGAGAACCTGCCCGACGCCCTGAGCAAGGTTGAAGGGGGCGGCTTCGACTTGGCGATCCTCGACGTCAATCTGGGCGGTCAGACCTCCTGGCCGGTGGCGCACAAGCTGCGCGAGAAGGGCATACCGTTCGTCATCGCCACCGGCGGCCACGTCGAGCCGGCGCCGCCGGAATTCGCCAACGTGCCGGTGATCGAGAAGCCCTATACGGTCGACCGGGTCACGCCCGCTCTGGAAGCCGCGCTCCCGGCTATATCTAGCGGCCGATGACGCGCTCAGGTCTTGGGCATGCCATGATTGGCTGCTAGGCGCCTTGCCATGCTCACCATCAACGCACTTACGGTTCGCCTTGGCGGGCGCAACATCCTCGACCGCGCCACCGGTGCGATCCCGCCGGGCAGCAGCGTCGGGCTGATCGGCCGCAACGGCGCCGGCAAGTCGACGCTGATGAAGGCGATGATCGGGCAGATCGACCCGGACGAAGGCGGAATCGAGATGCCGCGCCGTACCCGGGTCGGCTATATCGCGCAGGAAGCACCGAGCGGTACCGCGACGCCGTTCGAAACCGTCCTTGCCGCGGACGTCGAGCGAGCCCGTCTGCTGCACGACGCCGAGGAGTGCCACGACCCGCACCGGCTCGGCGACATCCACGACCGGCTGCTTGCGATCGACGCTTATAGCGCGCCGTCGCGCGCTTCGCGGATCCTGCTTGGCCTGGGGTTCGACGAGGACATGCAGGCCCAGCCGCTCGACAGCTTTTCGGGCGGCTGGAAGATGCGCGTCGCGCTTGCCGCCTTGCTGTTCTCCAACCCCGATTTGCTGCTGCTAGACGAGCCGTCCAACCACCTCGACCTCGAAGCGACCTTGTGGCTGGAGAATTTCCTCAAGGGCTATCCAGGGACTTTGGTCGTCATCAGCCACGAGCGCGATCTGCTCAACAACGTCGTCGATTCCATCCTCCACCTCGAAGGCGGCAAGATCATGCTCTACGCCGGCGGCTACGACAGCTTCGAGCGGCAGCGGGCCGAGCGCGCGGCGCAGATCGCCGCCGCGCGGGCGACTCAGGATGCGCAGCGGGCGCGGCTCCAGGACTATATCGCCCGCAACAGCGCGCGCGCCTCGACCGCCAAGCAGGCCCAGTCGCGGGCCAAGATGCTGGCCAGGATGCAGCCGATCGCGGCGCTTGCCGACGATCCCAGCCTGAGCTTCGACTTCCCCAGCCCGACCGAGCTCAAGCCGCCTCTGATCACGCTCGACATGGCCGCCGTCGGCTATGGCGAAACCGCGGTGCTTCGGCGGCTCAACCTGCGCATCGACCCCGACGACCGCATCGCTTTGCTCGGCCGCAACGGCAACGGCAAGACGACGCTTGCCCGGTTGCTGGCCGCACAGCTGCCGCCGATGGAAGGGTCGATGGCCGCGTCGGGCAAGATGCGGGTCGGATATTTCACCCAATATCAGGTCGAGGAGCTGCACGGCGAGGACACGCCTTTGCAGCACATGACCCGGGCGATGCAGGGCAAGGCGCCCGGAGCGGTCCGCGCGCAGCTCGGCCGCTTCGGTTTTTCAGGCGACAAGGCGCTGACCCTGGTCGGCAAATTGTCGGGCGGCGAGCGGGCCCGCCTGGCGCTTGCGCTGATTACCCGCGATGCTCCGCATATGCTGATCCTCGACGAGCCGACCAACCACCTCGACGTCGATTCCCGCGAAGCGCTGGTGCAGGCGCTCAACGGCTACGACGGGGCCGTGATCCTGGTCAGCCACGACCGCCACATGATCGAGCTGACCGCCGACCGCCTGGTGCTGGTCGAGAACGGCGGCGCGTCGGACTATGGCGGCAGCATCGACGACTATATCGACTTCGTACTCGGCCGGAACCAGCCGGCCGGCGAGGCCAAGGCCAAGCCGGCCAAACAGCCCAGGCAGGATCGCAAGGCGGCGGCCAGGGAGCGCGACGAGGCGCGGGCGCTCAGGAAAGCGGCGGCGGAAGCGGAAGCGGCAAGCGCCCGGCTGATGGCGCAATGCTCGGCGCTCGACAAAGCGATGTTCGACCCGGCCGGCGCCGAGCCCGAGCTTGCCGGTTTGTCAATCAGCGAGCTTGGCGCCAGGCGGGCGAAGCTGGCCGCCGAGCTCGAGGCCGCCGAGGCGCGGTGGCTGGAAGCGAGCGAGAAGCTGGAGCTGGCCGCGGCCTAGGGGTTGGGAAAGGGCGTCCACTTGGTCTTGGGCGGGGCCTTCGGCTTGGTCGGCCCCCTCGACCTTGTCGGGCTGTGCGGGCCCTTCGACCGGGTCGGGCTGTGCGGCCTGGGTCCAAGCTTCGACCCCGCGCCCGGGGGCTGGTCGCGCGGCTGCGCCGGCTCGATCACCATGCCCTCGTCTTCGGGCGAAATGGTGGCCCGGCGCAACGCCTTGACGAAGCCCGCGGTGGCCCGCTCGGTGACCTGGAAATAGCTTTCGTTGGCGGCGACCCGGATCGCCCCGATTTCGGCCCGGCCGACGTGGCCGTAGCGGCAGATTACCGGCAGCAGCCATCGCGGATCGGCGTTGTGCCGCCGGCCGGCGTTGATCCGGAACCAGTTTGCGTTCTCGAAGCCGGGCCTCGGCCCGCTGTCGGCGCCGCGCGGCTCGCCCCGCTCGCCCTGCGCCAATATGTCCTCGGGCGCCGGCAAATCGGTGCGTAGCGAGCGCACCAAGGCAGCGGCGATAGCCTCCGGCGCAAGCTCGGCCATCAGCCGCTCAGCAAGCTCCTTTTCCTCCTCGTCGGGCTCGATCGGCTCGGCCAGCGACGCCAGCAGCCGGTCGCGGTCGCGGGCGCGGATCTCGGCCGGGCCCGGGGGCGCAAGCCACTCGGCGTCGATCCGGGCGCGTTGCAGCATCGCCTCGACCGCCCGTCGGCGGCGGAACGGGACGAGCAGGATCGCGGTCCCCTTGCGGCCCGCCCGGCCGGTGCGGCCGGAACGGTGCTGAAGCGCGTCGGCGTCGCGCGGTAGCTCGACATGGATGACCAGCGACACCGACGGCAAATCGATGCCGCGAGCCGCGACGTCGGTCGCGACGCACACCCGGGCGCGGCGGTCGCGGAGCGCCTGGATCGCCCGGTTGCGCTCGGTCTGGCTGTGCTCGCCCGACAATGCCACCGCCTGGAACCCGCGCTCGGTTAGGCTGGCGTACAGGCGCCGGACCGCGTCGCGGGTCGCGCAGAACAGGATCGCGGTCTCGGCGTCGTGGAAGCGGAGCAGGTTGACCGCGACATGCTCGATGTCGGTGGGGGACACCGCCACCGCCTGGTAAGCGATGTCCTGATGGCCTTCGCGGTCGCCCAGCGTCTCGATCCGCAAGGCGTCCTTCTGGTAGCGCCTGGCAAGGGCGACGATCGCTCGCGGAATGGTCGCCGAAAACAGCAATGTCCGGCGCTCGCCCGGAGTGGCGTCGAGAATCTCCTCGAGCTCCTCGCGGAAACCCATATCGAGCATTTCATCGGCTTCATCGAGCACGACGACGCGGATCGACGACAGATCGAGCGCGCCGCGCTCGAGGTGGTCGCGAAGCCGCCCGGGGGTTCCGACGACGATGTGCGCGCCGGCCGCAAGCGCCCGGCGCTCGCGCATCGGGTCCATTCCGCCGACGCAGGTCACCACCCGGGCGCCGGCCGTCGCGTACAGCCATTCCAGCTCGCGGCTGACCTGCATCGCCAGTTCGCGGGTCGGGGCGATGACGATGCCCAGCGGCTCGCGGGTGATGGGCGCCCGATCGCCGTCGAGCAGCTCGGTGGCGATGGCGAGCCCGAAGGCGACGGTCTTGCCCGACCCGGTCTTGGCCGAGACGATAAGGTCGCGCCCGCGGGCGTCGTCGGCGACCACCGCCGACTGGACCGGCGTCAGTGAGTCGTAACCGCGCGCGGCGATCGCTTGCGCAAGCGCTGGGTGAAGCTTTGAATCGGGCATGGTGACGCGCCTACTAGACTGCGCCGTCACGTCAAAGAGGAACGCGGACGCCTGATGATATGAAAGGCTGTGAGCCGAGGGGGATCGAACCCCTGACCTCTGCAATGCCACTGCAGTGGAATACACCGATAATGTTGGTTTTTCGATGTTTCTCCCGGGCAAATCTTGAGAACAAATAGTGATAATAGGGCAATTTATTACCCCACTGTTACCCCAACCGCGTGGCGGCTTTGCGCCCATTCCGGTCCTGACAGCCCGCCGACCGATCATCCGTAAGCGGACGTTCGTTCAGGTTCTACGCCAATGTCCGCTTTCGACCCATTGCGGACATTTGACCCGCTCCTATGCTGTGCCGACGACATCCCTACACGATTGCACTTCCGAAAGTCGGTGTAGAACACAAGTTAAGTACAGCGCGCTTTGCTATTGTTCGGAGATCAGCTTGCCGCTGCTGTCAGCCACGCTAGAGTGGCTGAATGGCTCTTTTCTTGCGCGCGCTGTGCGCCGCCTTACTCGGGCTTTCCGCACCCGCCACCGCCGAGCTGAATCCGACCGAGCAGCGGATGGTCGCGACAGTCGATGCCGAGCAAGAGCGGACGGTCGCAATGCTCGAGAAGTGGGTCAACCAGAACAGCGGCACGATGAACTTCGCCGGCGTCAAGGTGGTGGGGCAGATGCTTGGCGCGGAGCTCGAACCGCTCGGCTTCAAAGTCGATTGGATCGACATCGGCGCGGCGAACCGCGCCGGCCACATCGTCGCCCGGCACAAGGGCAACGGCCGCGGCAAGCGCCTGCTTTTGATCGGCCACCTCGACACGGTATTCGAGCCAGATTCGCCGTTCCAGCGGTGGACCCGGCAAGGCAATCTCGGCCATGGGCCGGGCGCCGGCGACGACAAGGGCGGCATGGCCGTGATCATCGCCGCGCTGCGCGCGATGAAGGCGGCAGGAACGCTGAGAAACGCCAACATCACCGTTTTCCTGACTGGCGATGAGGAGGATGCTGGGCCGCTTGAAATTTCACGGCGCGACTTGGTGACGGCCGGGAAATGGGCGGATGCAGCGCTCGATTTCGAGGGGCTGGCCCAGCTCGAAGGCCGCGACATGGGCTCGATCGCGCGGCGCAGCTCCGATGAGTGGAAACTCGTGGTGACGGCCCGCAGCGGCCATTCGAGCGGAATCTTCGGACCCAGCGCCGGCTCGGGAGCAATCTACGAAGCGGCGCGGATCATCGACACCTTCCGCCGCGAAGTCCCCGAGGACAAGCTGACCTTCAATGTCGGGCTGATCGGCGGCGGCACCACGGCCGAGCTCGCCAGTGGTAATTTGAGCATTTCCGCGACGGGCAAAACCAACATCATTGCCGGGATGGCAATTGCCCGCGGGGACCTGCGCGCGATCAGTCCCGAGCAGATCGCACGCGCCCAGGCCAAGATGCGCGCCATCGTCGCCCAACCGCTGCCGGGTGCCATGGCGCAAATCATTTTCGCCCCCGACGGCTACCCGCCGATGGCCCCGACCGAGGGCAATCGCGCGCTCCTCAACCGGCTCAACCAGGTCAATCGCGACATGGGGCTGCCGGAAATGGGCGAGCTCGACCCGGTCAGGCGTGGCGCCGCCGACATCAGCTTCGTCGCCAAGGACGTCGACGGGCTTGCCGGTCTCGGTCCCGCAGGCAGCGGCGCGCATTCCCCCCGCGAGAAAGTCGATATCGCGTCCATCTACCTGCAGGCAAAGCGCGCCGCTATCCTGATGAGCAGGCTCGCACGGGAGAAACGGCGGCGGTAGCGCGTTGCGGGGGGCAGTGGACCCTGCCCGCACCTTGCGACAAGCAGTTTCGCCGCGCTATCGGTCACCATCGCCAGGTGCGGAGATAAACAGCCATGATTATTGCCGTCTTCAAAATTGCGCTGGCCTGATCCGGCAACATGCGCCTTGCTCTTCCGCTACTCCCCCTGCTCGCCGGCTGCGCGGTGATTCCGGATCAAGCGCCGGGCGAGGCCGCGCCCCTCGCGCAAGTCGGCGTCGCTTTTAACCGCGACGGCGAGGTCGGCAGCTTCGCACAAGGCCTCGCCGATCCGCGAAGCGGCCGGGCACTCACGCCAGACGATCCGGCGCGCGTCGCCTCTATCACGAAGCTGGCCGTCGCGATCGGGGTCATGCGCCTCGTCGAGCAGAGCCGACTCGATCTTGACAGCGATGTGTCGACCAGGCTCGGTTGGCGGCTGCGCAACCCGGCTTTCCCCGACCGGCCGATCACCCTGCGAATGCTGCTGTCGCACACCTCGAGCGTTCGCGATGGAATCGACTATTGGGCGATCCCGCTCGGCGCCTCGATCGAGCGCGCGATGGACGACCCCAAGACGTGGGACGATAGCCATCCTCCCGGCGGCTATTTCACTTATTCCAATCTCAATTTCCCGATCATCGCCTCGCTGGTCGAGCGAGTCACCGGCAACCGCTTCGACCGGTGGATGCGATCTCAGTTGCTCGAACCGATGAAGCTCGACGCCTGTCTGAACTGGTCGGGTTGCAGCGATTCGGCAGTCGCCCGTGCGGTGGTTTTGATGCAGGACGGCAAAGCCGTTCGCGACGACCTCGGCGGTAAGCCGCCGGATTGTTTTGCGGTAGCGGCCGAGGACGGGAGCTGCGACCTGTCGCGTTGGCGCGCCGGGGAGAATGGCGCCTTATTTTCGCCGCAGGGCGGGCTGCGCATCTCGGCGCGCGGGCTCGCGCGAATCGGCCGGATGTTGCTTAACGGCGGCACGATCGACGGCGTACGGATCCTATCGCCGCAATCGGTCGAGATCTTGCTCGCGCCGGTCTGGCGATTCGATGGCAGCAACGGCAACACGGACGACGGCTTCTACTGTAGCTACGGGCTTGCAACGCAGCAAATCCCGACTTCGATTCCGGGCTGCAAGGACGATCCCGCAGGCGACGGAATCGCCCGCGTGGGCCATGCCGGCGATGCCTATGGCTTGCGCTCGGGCCTGTGGATCGACCGTGCCCGCGGCACCGGCGTCGCTTATTTCGTTACCGGGCTTTCCGAAAGCCCGCCGCGCGGGCGCAGCTCCTATCGCGCGGCGGAGGAAGCCGCGCTGAGTCGAACGCTCGGCCTGCTCCGCTAGCCAGGACGGCCAGACCGGACCGCTTTGGCGTGCCGGGATCCGACCGCTTAAAACTTCACGTCGACGTTCATCGTGAACGCCCGTCCCCGCGGGTCGGCGACGCGCGGATCCCAAGAACTGCCGCTACCGGTGTTGCTGTCATAGGTGATGGCGAACGGGGGATCGGTGTCGAACAAATTCTTGACCCCAGCAGTCATCCGCAGCTGCTCGGACACGTCGATAGAGGCCGACAGATTGTAGATGATGTACCTGTTCACCCGTTCCTCAAGGTCGGGCGGAGTGACCGATCCGTTTGCCACCCCGGGGAGCTCCCGGTTCTCGTAGCCGGAGCGGAAAAGCTGGGTCAGCGTCACCGTCCAGGGTTCGCGACCGTAGCTGACGAATGCGTTATGCTTCCACTTGAGGCCGAGATCGCCGCTGAACGAGAACACGCCCAGGCGGTCCTCGAACTCCGCGCCGTCGACGACCTTGTCCTTTTTCAACAGCAGGTAGGTGCCGTCGAGTCCGCCGGCCAGCCGCCCGCCAAACACCGTTCCGCCGCCTCGCAGAACGACTTCGACCCCTTGGGTCTTCGTCGCTCCTGCGTTGATCCACTTCTGGTCGATGGCAAGCAGAGTGCCGGAGGAGTCGCGGATGAACCGGTCGGGGAAGAGCGACGCGTTTTCGATGAGCTCGCTCAAGGTCAGCGTTTGAATGGTGTTGTCGCGATTGATGGTTCACCAGTCGAGTGATGCGCTGAACTGGGGCACAGGCTGGAACACGACGCCGAGGCTGGCCATCTTGGCAGTCTCGGGCCCGAGGTTCGGGTTGCCGCCGTTGATGATGTCGATGACCCGGTCGAGGGCCGCGCAACCCGGTTGGGAATCGTCAGGAATGCCGCTCGGGCAGGTGGCGGGGTCAGCTAGGTCGCGCCCGGTATATTGGGATTCCAGCTGGCCGTTGTGGATCTGGTTGAACGTCGGCGCGCGAAAGCCCGTATTGTAGTTACCGCGGAACATCAGCGGTCGGATCGGGCGATATTTGAACGCAATCATCGGGTTGGTGGTCGTGCCGAAATCGGAATAGTCGTCGACGCGGGCCGCGAGCGTGACTTCGAGATTGTCGAGAATCGGGACCAGCAGCTCGGCACAAGCGGCTGCCGCCAACCGGAAGGGTCGCGCGCCACGCCGCGCCCCACGGCCGGGCGGCGATCCAGCGCAGGAGCGTTACCATTGCCCGCGGTGTGACGCGATTATAGGTCGACATCCCCGATCCGTCGGACAGGTCATAGGAGCTTCGCGGCACGCCCGCGCGGTTCAGCATCGCTCGAACTTCGGCGATACCGTCGGCGATCGCGCCGGTTCCACGCCCAAGCCCAATTCGGCGCAGCATCAGCGCGGAAATGGCGGTGCCGGAACTGGTCGGGATGTTGTTCCAGCTCATCCCGGGGCTCCACCGTTCGTCGGGGAAGTGGGTGTCGTCGCCGACCACGGTACGCACCTGCCGCGTCTTCGCCGCCACCGCGTCGGCCAGCGCAGCGAGGCAGTTGACGATGCAATCGGCGGCGCTCGACAGGCGCGCGTCGGCACGCCCTTCGAGGATCACGACGGCAACGCGTCGCCCATTTCGCTCGAGCCGGACAGCCGTGCCGCCGGCAACGTCGGGCGCATTCAGCCCGGCGAGTGCGTCAAACGCGGCTGCGGTGGTGAAGATCTTGGTGTTCGACGCGGGGATGAAGCGCTGGTCGGGTGAAATCGCGACCAGCTCTTCACCATCCGCCGATGCGACCACCAGGCCGAAGCGGGTCCCTGGGCCGGCCTGGGCGAAAGTGGATTCCACCCGCTGTTCCAGCGTCGCTTGGCGCAGACCCTCCTGGGCGGCGGCAGGCGAAGCGAGCCCAAACGCTAGCGCCGCTGAGAGCCAGGCGGTTGGTCTTCGTTGCACGGGCGGAGGGTAGCGCCGTCGGCGGCGGGAGCAATCCTGCTCGCGGGCGCGCTTGGGGCGCTCAGGTTTCAGGTCGAGCACGGTAGACTTCCTCGTCAAGCTCGCCTTCCCATCGGGCAACCGTCGTCGTCACCGTCAGGTTGGCGCTCGCGCTGGGCACCGTCCGGGTCATGTCGAGAAGCCGGTCGAACGGCAGCACGAAACCGATCACCAGCGCCGTCTGCTCGGGGGCGATGCCGACAGACGACAGAACCGCGGCAAGCATGAACAGGGACGCGGACGGAACCGGAGCCGTGCCGAACGCCGCCAGCGCACCGGTCAGCAGGACGAGCCCGTAGACTGTCGGGGTGAGCGGCGTCCCGAACGCCTGAAGCGCGAACAGGCTGAGCAGCCCGACGTACATCGCGGTGCCGTCCTTGCCGATGCTTGCGCCCAACGGGAGCACGGTCGAGAATACCGGCCGCGCCACTCCGAGATTCTTCTCGGCGACGCGCATCGCGACCGGAAGCGTCGCCGAACTGGATGCGGTGGAGAAGGCAACCACCAGCGCATCGACGATCCCGCGGAAGAAGGTCAGGACCGGCAGCCGCGCCACGAACTTCAGAAGCAGGGTGTGGACAATAAGAATTTGGATCAGCGAGCCGAGCACCACTGCAAGCGCGAGCCAGCCGACGTTGACGAACACCGCAGCGCCGTTGGCGGCGACCGCGTTGGCAATCAGCGCGAAGACGCCGAAGGGAGTCGCTTCCATGACGATGCCGACGATCTTGAACAGTACCGAAGAGGTCGACTGGAGAAGATTGGCGAAGGGACGCCCCGCCTCGCCGGCAACCACCGTGCCGATGCCGAGCATGATCGAGACGAAGATGAGCGCGAGCATGTCCCCTTCAGCAAGCGCTTCGACGATGTTGACCGGAATGATCCCGACCAGCTGCTCATAAGGCGTGACCGGCTCCCCCAGAGCATGCGGAGCAGCCGTTCCGAGCGGCGCACCAAGGCCCGGCCGGAACAAGGTTGCAACAGCCATGCCCACCGAAACGGCAACTGCCGTAGTGGCGGCGAACAGGCCGATTGCGCGACCGCCGAGGCTGCCGAGCCGCCTCGGGTCGGCAAGAGTGGTTATTCCCGCCGCGATGGTCACCAGCACAATCGGCGCGACCAGCATTCGGATGGCACGAACGAACAGCTCGCCAATGAACCCCACCACCGGAGTTGCTTCGGGCCAGAGGAGAGCAAAAGCCACGCCGAGTGCAAGCGCGCCCAGAACGCGCTTCCACAAAGGTATCGCGAACCAGCCGCGTAGCACGTTCATTGGCAACTCCCAGGCGCCGGTGCATGGACGAGCGGCCGGCCCGCCGCCCGGCCGGTGAGCGCACCGTCATCGACCGCCAGCACGCCGTTGACGAGGACATACCGAACGCCCGCGGCAAGCAGGGTCGGTTGCTCGTAACTAGCGCGGGCGCCGTACCGCTGGGGATCGAAAACGACGATGTCCGCGAAGGCGCCGGGCTTCAGCTGGCCGCGTCCGGCAAGGCCGAACGTCTCTGCGGGCAAGGCCGAACTGCGTTCGACGAACTGGCAGAGCGTGAGCACGCGCTCGGCGGCGACATATTTGGCAAATTTGCGCGCGAAGCTGCCGAAGACGCGCGGGTGGCCTGGCGACTCATCCGAGCTGGTCATCACCCAAGGCTGGCGCATGAACGCAATGATGTCTGCTCTCTTTGATTGACGGATGCGACCGCCGGATCCTGCATCCGGATCACGGCCATTGCGGAGGCTATCGGGTCTTTTCCGCGTGATGTCGCAACCTGGGCAAGCGTTTGACCCTTGAACTCGCCCTGGGTGATGAGCAAGGTGTCCGCGCCTCCTCGCTTGCGCAGGTTCTCGGCCATCGCGCTACGGAGCCGCTCGGCGAGCGCGGGATCATCGAAGCGCTCGAGCAGGGCCGTGCGTCCGCCATCCTGCGCCCAGGCCGGGACGAGAGCGGCCGCGAGCTTGGTGCCTGAGGCGGACCAAGGATATTGGTCTGCGGTGATGCGCTGGCCGGAGCGCCGCGCGGCTTCGATCCTTTCGATGATCAGCGACGCCTGCCCCTGCACGTCGATCCCGAGTGCCTTGATGTGCGAGATGGTTACCGGCAGGCCTGCCTGGCGGCCGATTGGGGTCGCCTCGTCAACCGCCGCGGCAAGGCCGATGCTGTAGCTGGACTCGTCGCGGATGTGGGTGTCGTAGACGCCTCCGCGCGAGGCGGCCTCCCTTGCGAGCGCGATGACTTCCTCAGTCGCGGCGAAGCTTTCGGGAGCGTAGAAGAGGCCAGCCGAAAGCCCGAGTGCGCCCTGGCACATCGCGCGCGCCACCATCCGCTGCATCCGCTTGAGTTCGCCAGCCGTGGGCGGGCGGTTTGTCTCGCCGACAACTTTCCTGCGGATCGCGCCGAACCCGGCATACGCGGCGTAGTTGATGCCAACGGGCTTCGTTGCGGCGCTGCCCAGGACCGCTTCCATATCCGGATTGCCGCCGCCGTCATTGCCGATGAAGGCGGTGGTGACGCCCTGCATCAGGAAGGCCGGGACGAGCCTGGCGTTGGCGTCGTCCGAGCGAAGATCATCACCCAGATGCGTGTGCGGATCGATGAATCCCGGCGCGACGATCATTCCCCTGCCCTCAATGATGCGGCTGGAGCTAACGGCAGCATTCCGACCGACCGCATATATGCGGTCGCCGTGGATCGCCACGTCGCCGACGAAGGGCGCTTCGACGCCGGTGTAGACGGTGCCGCCGCGAATGAGCAGATCCAATGTCTTGGGCGCAGGTACGGCGCAGCCGGCGCTCACCATCATTGCCCCTGCGATGATCGTTCCCGGGATTAATCCCATGAAGTCCCCCAAAAACCCGCAGTCGGCGGGACGAGTATGCCGTCGTCGTTCTTCACCCCGCCGGGCCTGTCCTCCAGCAGCCAGAAGGGACCGTCAAGGTCG
Organism: Sphingomicrobium sp.; assembly: GCA_037721775.1. Lineage (GTDB taxonomy): Bacteria > Pseudomonadota > Alphaproteobacteria > Sphingomonadales > Sphingomonadaceae > Sphingomicrobium. The sequence continues at coordinate 37,499 of JBBJOG010000005.1, forward strand.
ACGAAGTCCGACATGCGGGCGATATGCAGCGCCGGCGCGATCGATAAGGAGGAGCTGACCATGCAGCCGGTCATCAACCCGAGGCCGCTCGCTCGCGCAGCGTGAGCAAGCTGCAGTGCAGCGGTCAGCCCGCCGGCTTTATCGAGCTTAACGTTCACCAGCTGGTATCGCTCGGCAACGGTGGCGAGGTCGGCGGCAACATGGACCGATTCATCGGCGCAGATCGGGACATCCGGGACGAAGCCCTCGAGCCACGCGTCAGCGCAGGCAGGCACAGGCTGTTCAAGCAGGTCGACGCCGGCTTCGGCGAGCACCGGCTGCATAGCCTCGAGGATAGCCTGATCCCAGCTCTCGTTTGGATCGACGATGAGTGCAGCGTCGGGGGCACCGGTACGGACGGCGCGGATTTGAGCAGCGGGATCGCTCGCGTCGACCTTGATCTTGAGCAGCGGCGCGCCGGCAAGCCGACGCGCGACCGACTCCATTTGTTCGGGAGCGTCGATGCCAATTGTTAGCGCAGAGATCATTCGGCCGGGTGACGGAGCGCCAATCATCGCCGCCACTTCGCGGCTTGAGCGGCGCGCCTCGAGGTCCCACAACGCGCAGTCGATTGCGTTCCGCGCGGCACCGGGCGGGAGCATCGACAGGAGCGCGTGCCTGTCGGCGCCGGCTTCGATAGCCGGCCGCACCTCGGCAAGCGCCGCGAGAGCGCTTTCGACATTCTCTCCGTAGCGCTGGTATGGAACACCCTCGCCGCGGCCAACGGCATCCTTCTCCCGCAGCGTTACCGTAATGACGTCCGCGGCGGTCTTCACGCCGCGGGAGATCCGGAACGGCCGGCTTAGAGGAAAGCGATCGTGTTTCGCGTCGAGGGTTCGGTGCATAGAAGCTCGCCAAGGATTTGCTCGACTCCGAACACCATCGGGTCCGTGCAGGGCAGGCCGAGTTGATCTTCGGTGCGCTCGCACAGCCGCCGCGCTTCCGCGGCGGACATTCGCGATGTGTTGAGGCAGACGCCGACTGCGCGCACGTTGGAGCTGGTGAGGCTGGCGACCTTCAGGTTCTGCTCGAGACATTCGGCGAGTCCTGGAAGCGGACGCCCTGGAATCCCGCGCATCTCGCTTCGGTTGGGGTCGTGGCAGAGCATGATGGCTTCGGGCTGCGCGCCGTGAAGCAGGCCCGTGGATACGCCGGCGAAAGATGGATGAAACAGCGAGCCCTGACCCTCTATGACATCCCAGCCATCATCGTCGCGGGCTGGCGCCAGCTGCTCGATTGCGCCGGAGATGAAGTCGGCAATCACCGCATCAACGGGGATCCCTGTGCCGGCAATCAATATGCCCGTCTGGCCTGTCGCACGGAAATCGGCGGCAACACGCCGGTCGTGAAGAGCGGCAGTCAGGGCAAGCGCAGCATACATCTTTCCCACCGAGCAGTCGGTTCCAACTGTGAGCAGTCGGTGCCCGGGTCGCGGGTGCCCTGTTCCAACGACGAGATCCGCCGGCGGATGGCGCACATCGAAGAGCTGGAGTCCGCGCTGGCGAGCGAGAGCTGCCAGCCGCGGCTGGTCGCGCAGCCGTTGATGAAGGCCCGAGGCCACATTCATCCCGGCTTCAAGTGCAGCCGCTGAGTCCTCGATCAGATCGCTCTCGAATGTTCCGCCCGAATTGGCAATGCCGAGCACGAGTGTCCGGGCGCCGGCCGTCGCCGCTTCCGCCATGCTGAGGCGGGGCAGCCCGAGGGTCAGCGGACAATCGTCGTGGCGAAATTCTCCGAGGCAATCCGCCGGGCGAAAGGTCGCCAGACCGCGCGATGTCTTGACGCCGGCGAAGTCGGTACTGCGGCCAAGATAGAGGAGGTAGGGCGCAGGGGTCATCGCGACGGGACCATATCTTCCGCCAAGCCGCACCGGGTATATGGAGTGCGGCGCTCGCCATAGCTGCCCGTTATGGAGCGTTGATGACTCGCCCCAGCGTTTTCAAAAAGTCGTTGGCGAGGGCCGTCGGCGGCCGGTTGAGCAGGAACATGGCATGTACGTCGAAAGTGAGCCGCGGATTTAGCGGCCGCACCGACAGTTCGGGCGTCAGCGAAGCTTTTGCAGTGAAGCTATCGACCACCGTCATGCCGACCCCCTGATGAACCAGTGCGGCTGCGATGTAGAAAGTGCGCGCGGAGACAACCTCGTTGAGTTCGAGTTCGAGGCGCTCCAACTCCTGGGTAAAGAGAATTCCGATCGGACCGCTGGCCGCGAGGCTGATGAAACGCTGACTCCGCAGGCGCTGGAGCTCTACTTGAGCGGGCGCATCTGGCATGTCCTCCTCGCGGTAGAGGACGACCAGCTCCCCCTCGCCGAGTTGCTGGCAGCCGATCGGCGCTGCAGGTGGCACCTCATAGGCGACCGCAATGTCGGTCTCGCGTTCGTACAGCTTGCGCAAGAGATCGTCGTGGTGGACCGTTTGAAGGTCGAATTTGACGTTCTCGCGGGTACGCAGGAACTGAGACACCGCGGCCGGCAGCGCATGGAGCGCGAGCGAGGGGAGTGCCGACACCCGCAGCACTGCGCCCGCCCCGCGCCGCAGATTGCGCCCCGCCTCGCGCAACGCATAGACCCGGTCCTGGATCTCGCTGACTTCAGTGAACAGGGCATGCGCATCCTCGGTCGGCACCAGACCGCCGCTGGTCCGCTGGAACAGCTGGAATCCAAGTAGGGACTCGGCGTGCCGAAGCATCTTCGAAACGGACGGCTGTGAGACGTTGAGCGCCCGCGCGGCGGCACTGACCGAGCCGTTCACGTAGACGGCGTGAAAGATCTCGATGTGGCGCAGTTTCATCCACGCCCCGCACGAGACACGCCGTTATCGGTGCCTGTCTTGAGAAGGAGCGCTACGCGCACGAACAGTGGTGCCGGCATCAGCTACGGCGCCTTGATCGATCGGCTGGCCTTCAGCCGCAGGCGCTTCCACTCCGCTCTTGCGGGCATTCGGCACCCAGTCCCCCCGGGTCGCAGCCGCGACAATGCCGAGGGTAAGGTCGGGGCCAGGGCCAGGAGGATGCGGGCGGGTTGCGACATGGTTCAATTCAATCCGATGCGCTTGCGACCTGTCCCGAACGATTTGCGGGACGCAAGCGAAAAGCCGGCCGGCCAAGGCAAGGGCTGAGCGTCACCGGGGGTCTCCAGCGCGTGAACTGCCGCCCAGCCACCGGGGGATCACATCCCCGCGGATCAGCGCCTCCACATCTTGCCTTTTGCGGACGACCGCCCAATCACTGCCATCCACCAGCACTTCGGCGGCAAGCGGACGCGAATTATAAGTGCTCCCCATCGACGCGGCATAAGCGCCGGCGGTCCGGATCACCATCAGCTCGCCCGGCCCGACCCGCTCGACGACACGTGCGCGTGCAAAGGTGTCACCTGTCTCGCAAACCGGGCCGACGACGTCGGCGACCATGGTGTCATCGCGGGGGGCGACTGCTTCGATCCCGTGCCACGCGTCGTAAAGGGTCGGGCGCATCAGGTCGTTCATCGCCGCGTCTACAACGACAAAGGGTCGAGTGCGCCCTTTCTTCAATCGTATTACCCGGGTCAGGAGAACGCCTGCATTCCCGACGATCAGCCGGCCCGGCTCGAACACCAGACGCACCCCCCATCCGCCGGCGACACGGTCCACCAGGGCGCCATAGTCCGCCGGGCTCGGCGGCAACGGAGCAGCCGGGTCGTATGGCACGCCCAGACCGCCACCCAGATCCGCAACCGAAATCTGGTGACCCGCTTCGCGCAGCTCGGCAATCAGTGCGCCCAGCCTCTTAAAGGCCGACTCCAGCGGATCGAGGCTGGTGAGTTGGCTGCCGATGTGAACCGCGACGCCTTGCGGCCGGACGCCAGGAAGCTCACGCGCGATTGCGAAGGCAGACATGACGTCGGCAGCGTCGATCCCGAACTTGTCCTGCGCCGCCCCCGTCGAGATTTTCGCGTGAGAGCCAGCGGCGACGTCGGGGTTGATCCGAAAACTCACCGGCGCCTCGCGTCCCATCGACACCGCAACCTGCGACAGCATCTCGGCTTCTGGGAGGGACTCGACGTTGAACTGGAACAGACCTCCTTCCAGCGCGAGCGACATTTCATCGGCCGTCTTGCCCACGCCTGAGAAGACGATCTTGTCAGCTGCGATGCCAGCCGCACGAGCGCGGCGATATTCGCCCCCGGACACAACGTCCGCTCCCAACCCCTCGGCGGCGAGCGTCGCAAGCACTGCTGCATTGGGATTTGCCTTGACTGCAAAGGCGACCAGCGGATCCTCGAGCGAGCCCAGCGCAGTTTTCAGAACGTGCGCATGTCTCTGCATCGTTGCGGTCGAATAGACATAGACCGGAGTGCCCACTTTTTGCGCGATCAGCGGCAGCGGCACATTCTCGCAATGCAGGACGCCGTTGCGCAGCTCGAAATGATTCATGGTGCCTGTCGTCGCTCGATCTTAGGAAACGACGGGCTCGAGGATGCGAATTGAGCCCACGCTGGTGTCTATCTCTACGCGGGCGCCCACTGGCAAGCTGAACTGATCGTCCACATGCCCGATCAGCGCACCCTCGTACGCCGGCACCCCAAGCGGCTGCAAATGCTGCCTCAGCACCTGCGAGACGGTAAATCCGCCGTAGGAGGGACCGGAGGCGCGGCAATTGGTGCACTGCCCGAACACCACTCCCGCGACACGGCCGAGCACGCCTGCCAAGGCCAACTGGGTAAGCATTCGGTCGATACGATACTCGGCCTCGTCGACGTCCTCCAGGAACAGTATCGCACCGTCAAATTGCGGCAGGTAGGGCGTCCCCATCAGTGCGGTTAGAACGGTCAGATTGCCGCCGAGAAGCCGGCCGGCCGCCTTGCCGGGACGAATCGTCTGCGTGCGCCAATTCCGCTGCACAAGCCGGTCCTCGGTCCCTCGCGGATTGACGTACACAGGAGTTTCGCCGTCGAAGACCAGGCTCTTGAAATAGTCCCAGGACAGCTTTCCCCACGCACTTCCCGCGTTCGGACCGTGGATCGTCGGGAAGCCTGCTCGGGCGGCGAATGCCAAATGCAAAGCTGTGATGTCGCTGAAGCCGATCAGCAGCTTCGGGTTGGCGCGGATCAGGTCGAAGTCCAGGTAAGGCAGAATGCGAGCGGAACCCCAGCCGCCGCGAACGGCGAAGACTGCCCGAACGCTGTCGTCCGCATACATCGCATTGACATCGGCTGCCCGGTTCTGGTCGCGGCCTGCGAGATAGCCATAACGCGCTAAGAGATGCGGTGCTGGCTTGGGGATGAGCCCCATGGCGGTCACAGCTTCCAAAGCCAATTGAAGATCGAACTCGTCTGCGAGAAAACCGGCCGGCTTGACCACGCCCACCGTGTCGCCGCGCCGCAGCCGCGGCGGCTTGGGACCGGGTGTTTGCGAATTAAGAGTGGTAGGCGGTAGCGCCACCGCAGCAGCGAGCGCGCCAAAGACCTGGAGTGCCGTGCGTCTGTCGTGCATCTCCAAGACCATATCAGCAGAAATGGCGAGCCGCGAGAGAGAAGCTCGATCTGGCCTTGGCTCATCCACCGCCACACGGCGCTTTGGGAAGATCCGGATGCAAGCGGGATGTGGACGGTATAGCCGAGCACTTTTCTCCGCATGTAAGGCAGCCGGAACGCCGCCTCTGACCAGCCATAGACCGCAGTCCGCGCCCGCTCTCCCAAAAAGCCTCGCCAGACTGGCACAGGACTCGCTCCGCGTAGCGGAAACGGCGGGATGAACCGCGAGCCGGGCCTTGCCGCTACGGCGGGACCACTTGAGTCCGGCGTCAGCGCCTCGCCGAGCTTCGGAGCCGTGGGTGGCCTGGCGTGAGCGCGGCTGGAGTCAGCTTGGTTTAGCTTCATCAGAGATGTTTTCGCAGTCAGGGGCGTTTTCATTGGGTTGGGTCCTGTACGACCGTTGTCCGACCTTCGGCGTCGATGCGAACATTGCGATAAACTACGGGGTATGATCCCGGACGGTCGAGGAGGTATTGCGAAACCGCCGCCAATAAAAAAGCCCGCGTTTCGGCGGGCTTTTGAATTCGGACGATGGTGGAGCCGAGGGGGATCGAACCCCTGACCTCTGCAATGCCATTGCAGCGCTCTCCCAGCTGAGCTACGGCCCCTTATCCCGCGCCTTTAGGCGATGTTTCCCGTGCTGGAAACGGGAAACTCTTGTTCAGCTTTCCTCGTCCTTTGCGACCTTCTCGACACCAAGCGAGTCGTCGTCGGTGGTCAGATCGACCTCGTCGTCGGCGCTCGGCTCCTCGTCCTCGTCGGGGGCCAGATCCTCGGCCTCGAGCTCGTCGTCCTTGACCTTTTCCTTGGCCGGAGTGGCGGCTTCGAAAGCCAGCGGCTGCTTCGACTTGAGCACCGGTTCGGGCACCCAGTCATTGCCACATTCGATGCAATGCACCGGATCTTCGTTGCCAAGGTCGTAGAAGCGGGTCGCGCATTTTGGACACATGCGCTTGGTGCCCCATTCGGGTTTGACCATCAGGTCTAAGCTCCATTCAGGATGTTTCGCGGCGGCTTGCCAGACGGCCGTCAGCGTGCGGCGGGCGCCTTGCCATAGGCATTTGGCGCTGTCAAAGCGCCAGGCTTGAGCGACCTTGCCGCATCCAACGACCGCGTGGCGCGGCGAGTAGTTATCGCCGTCGACGGCCCGGCCGCGAGCGGCAAGGGAACCATCGCCCGGGCGTTGGCCGACCATTTCAAGCTTCCGCACATGGACACCGGTGCCTTGTACCGGGCAGTCGCGCTCAACCTGTGGCGCTGGGGCGGCGACCCGGCCAGCGAGTTCGAAGCGGTTCGCGCCTGCGAGGACATCGGCTCCAACCCCAACGACCCCGAGCTTCGAAGCGAGCCGGTGTCCAAGATCGCATCGTCGATTTCGACCTATCCGGCGGTCCGGGCGGCGCTTCTCGACCGCCAGCGCGAGTTTGCCGCGCAGGCCGGCGGAGCAGTCCTCGACGGCCGCGACATCGGCACGGTGATCGCTCCGCAAGCCGACGCTAAGCTGTTCGTCACCGCCTCGGCCGAAGTCAGGGCGCAGCGGCGGGTCCGCGAGCTATTAGGGCGGGGAATGCCGGCCCATTATGCCGACGTCCTGCTCGACCTCCATTCGCGCGACGAACGCGATACCGGCCGAGCGGCGGCGCCGCTGTTCCAACATGACGACGCCGACTTGCTCGACAACAGCGATCTGACCATCGACCAGGGAATTGCACGGTCTGTCGAGTTGGTCGAGGCCCGGTTGAAGGCAAGCCGGGCGGGCTGAGGCCTCAAGGCTTGCGCCGAACCGCCCAGACGAATGCGGAAAGGCTGCTGATGAGGGGCGGCAATGCCGACCAATGACGAAAAATCGAGAACGAGCATTAGAACGACTTCGAGCCCGCTTATTGTTCCCTATCTTTTCCTGCCATGCAATAGGAGAAATCCTGGTTGCAGGCAGCACCGTGCCGCGATTTCGGAACAGTGGTGCAACTCCTCCGTTTTTTCTCCGTCGCCGGCGTTCGATGGGCCGGTTGGGAACAGGGAGACTGATATGTTTTCGAAAACGAAAGCCGCGCTGCTCGCATCCGCTTTGCTCGTGATGCCGGGCGCAGCGCTTGCGCAGAACGAAGTCAGCCAGCAGGCCAACGCCCTCGCCGATCAGGCTGAGGAGCTGCAGATGGAAGCCAATTTGCTGAGCAATGTCGTCGCCGACGATGCCCAGCTGACTGCCGATGCCGCCGACATGGACGGCGTTGCTGACGGCGACCGCGATGACGACGACGGCGATTCGGGCCGCTGGGGCCTGCTCGGCCTGCTCGGCCTGGCCGGGCTGCTCGGCCTCAAGCGCCGCGACGATGATCATGCCCAAGTCGATCGCGATCACCGCACGACCAGCGCCGGCACGACCACGACGCGCCCCGGCACGCGCACCGGGACGGACACCGACCCCCGCCTGTAGGGCAATCCCATGGAGCTCCGGGCGGCACAAGCGCCCGGGGCTCCATTTGCCCACAGCTTGCCTCTTACACCCCCCTCGCATATAGCGCGCGCCGTCCGGCGAGCGGCTGACCAGCTGTCGCGGAAATTTGCCCGTACAGGGCACCCGGGTATGGCCGAGCAGGCTGATCTTCCCGGGTGATCGAGCAGACCATCGTCATTGACGTGCCGTCCGCCCGCCTGTCGGCTCGTTCCGCGCCAACTTGCGCTACTCGAAGGGCGCCGTTGCGGCATGGGGCCGGGGCGGCCGTGCAATTGACAAGGTCCGCATCTTTGCAGGCCGGCCATGGTGGCCGGCGGGCGGCAGGCCTGGGGCATCGTGACGCAATTGCTTCGCGGCGACCCGAGAGACTTCAGGAAGACACAAACTTTATGGCGACAACGGCATTTCCGAGCCGCGACGATTTCGAAACGCTCCTCAACGAGAGCCTCGGCGGCGAGAACGAGAGCTTCGAAGGCAAGGTCGTCAAGGGGATCGTAACCGGCATCGAGAACGACCTTGCGGTGATCGACGTCGGCTTGAAGTCCGAAGGCCGGGTGCCGCTTCGCGAGTTCGCCGCGCCGGGCCAGAAAGCCGAGCTGAAAGTCGGCGACGAGGTCGAAGTGTTCGTCGACCGGGTCGAGAACGCCAGTGGCGAAGCGATGCTGTCGCGCGACCGCGCCCGCCGCGAAGCCGCCTGGGACACGCTCGAAAAGGAGCATGATGCCGGCAACCGCGTCGAGGGCGTGATCTTCGGCCGGGTCAAGGGCGGCTTCACCGTCGATCTTGGCGGCGCCGTCGCCTTCCTGCCCGGAAGCCAGGTCGACATCCGCCCGGTGCGCGACGTCGGCCCGCTGATGGACCTGCCGCAGCCGTTCCAGATTTTGAAGATGGACCGCCGCCGCGGCAACATCGTTGTGTCGCGCCGAGCGATCCTCGAGGAAACCCGGGCCGAGCAGCGCTCGGGCCTGATCCTCAGCCTCGCCGAGGGCCAGGTGATCGAAGGCGTGGTCAAGAACATCACCGATTACGGCGCCTTCGTCGATTTGGGCGGAATCGACGGCCTGCTTCACGTCACCGACATCAGCTACAAACGGGTCAACCACCCGTCCGAAGTGATCAACATCGGCGACACGGTGAAGGTCCAGATCATCCGCATCAACCGCGAGACGCAGCGCATCAGCCTTGGCATGAAGCAGCTCGAGACCGATCCGTGGGAAGGCGTCGCGGCCAAATATCCGATCGGCGGCGCGTTCACCGGCCGGGTCACCAACATCACCGAATATGGCGCCTTCGTCGAGCTGGAAGCCGGCATCGAGGGGCTAGTCCACGTCTCCGAAATGAGCTGGACCAAGAAGAACATGCACCCCGGCAAGATCGTCAGCACTTCGCAGGAAGTCGAAGTGAAGGTGCTCGAGGTCGACGAGGAGAAGCGCCGAATTTCGCTCGGGCTCAAGCAGGCCCAGGCCAATCCGTGGGCCGAGTTCGCCGAGACCCACCCGGTCGGCGCTCAGGTCCAGGGCGAGGTCAAGAACTCGACCGAGTTCGGCTTGTTCATCGGCCTTCCCGGCGACGTCGACGGAATGGTCCACATGTCGGACATCGCCTGGGGCGTGTCGGGCGAGGAAGCGCTTGCGCTCCACCACAAGGGCGAGACGGTCAAGGCCGTGGTCCTCGACGTCGATGTCGAAAAGGAACGGATTTCGCTTGGCATCAAGCAGCTCGAGCGCGGCGGCGTGGGAAGCTCGGCGCCAGCGGGTGGCGGCGGCGCATCGGCCGGCGGCGGATCGTCCGGCGGTTCTGGCGCCGGCGGGGTCAAGAAGGGCGACGTCGTCACCGTCATCGTCCGCGAGGTCATGGACGGTGGGCTCGAGGTCCAGGTCGGCGAGGACGGGGCGACCGGCTTTGCCAAGCGCACCGACCTTGGCCGCGACCGCGACGAGCAGCGCCCCGAGCGCTTCCAGGTCGGCCAGAAGTTTGACGCCATGGTGTCGGGCTTCGACCGTTCCAAGAAGCCCAACTTCTCGATCAAGGCGATGCAAATCGCCGAAGAGAAGCAGGCGGTCGCCCAATATGGCTCGTCCGACAGCGGAGCGTCGCTCGGCGACATCCTGGGCGAAGCGCTGAAGCAGAAAGAAGCCAAGAAGTAACAGGCCAAGAGGTACAGGGTTGCGCGGCCACCTGTTTAATGACAGCGTGGCCGCCGGTCCGTCGGGGGGCGGACTTAAGCGACGGTAATTTCCGGGGTACTTTCAATGATCCGTTCCGAACTGGTCCAGAAGCTTTGCACCGATTTTCCCGACCTCACCCAGCGCGAGGTGGAGGGAGTCGTCGGGGCGGTGTTCGATTCCATCACCGACCAGCTGGCCCGCGGCGGCCGGGTCGAGCTGCGCGGCTTCGGTGCCTTTTCGAGCCGCAAGCGCGACGCCCGCATCGGCCGCAACCCGCGCACCGGCGAATCGGTCAACGTCGATGCCAAGCGCGTGCCTTACTTCAAGCCGGGCAAGGAAATGCGCGAGCGATTAAACCTCAACGAAGTCACCGCCGACTAGCGCGCCGCCCGCCTGGCGCCGCTATCGGTCTCGATGTGCGGACGTGGCGGAACGGTAGACGCTGGGGACTTAAAATCCTCTTCCCCCTCAAGGGAGTGCGGGTTCAAATCCCGCCGTCCGCACCATCGCTGACCGAGAGGATGTCCGGGGGACATCCGAGGACAGCGATCACATGCAGCGATGACGATCGACCAACTTCGTCCCACGGCGGGACGGTGGATTGCCTGGCCGATCAAAACGGTTGTGCATGGTTAAATGGCTATTAAACATTTCCCAATGCGCAGTATCCGTGCCCTCGTTGCAGCCGATCCGCGTCGCTTTGGGCGAGGCGCTTGCTTCGAGTCCGCCGTGCCGGACGAGCGCGGCTTGACCTTGTACCGGGACATGCAGCTGTTCGCCGCGACCTTCGCCGCCGGCTTCGTCTTCGTCTCGATTTTGCTCGCCTGAACCGTCCCCCGACAGTTCGCTCGCAAATTGATCAGCTAGTCGCAGGCCCGGTGGAGCTTCCACCCGAGCCAGGCGGCGCCCACGCTTGCAACCGCGACGATCAGCAGGCTGTCGGCAACGGTAATCTCGAAATAGCCGATGGCGATGGCGAGGACCGCGGTCGCCGCCACCATGAAGCCCGAATTGACGATATTGTTGGCGGCGATGGTCCGAGCGGTTTCCGACTTGGGCACGGTGGTGGTCAGGAAGGCGTAAAGCGGGACGACAAACATTCCGCCGGCCATGGCGACCCCGAGCAGGTCGACCAACACCATCCAGCTGTTGGGCATATCGAAGAACGCGCCGATCGAGTGAAGCTCGCCGCCGTTGGCCGGCCAGCTTCGCACGCGCCGGAACAGGTCGAGCACGAACACGCCCATGGCGATCGCCGATGCCGGCGAATATCTGGCCGAGACCTTCCCCTTGAGCAGAATATTAACCACCACCGAGCCGACCGCGACGCCGACTGAGAACACCGCCAGGAACAGCGTTGCGACCGTCTGGTCGGAGCCGAGGCTGTTTTTGACCAGCGGTGGGAATTGGGCGGCGAGCACCGCGCCCATCGCCCAGAAGAAGCTGATCGACAGCACCGCGAGGAACAAGCGGCGCACGTGCAGCGTCGCGCTGACCAAAGTGATCGAGGCGCGGACGATGTGCCAATCCATGCCGCGCTTGGGAAAGCCCGGGATTTCGGGGTCGTCGGCCGGCGGGGCGGGGGGCACGAAGCCGCCGGCGAAGCGGCCGGCGCCGGCGACCAGCAACACCGCGACCGCGGCGAGCTCGGCATGATAGCTGCCGTCGGCGCGCTCAAGGACCAGCAGGCCGCCGAGCAAGGTGCCGCCGAGGATGGCGATGTAGGTGCCGGCCTCGACCAGCCCGGTCCCGCCGAGCACCTCGTCGCGCTCCAGGTGCTGCGGCAGGATCGCATATTTGATCGGGCCGAAGAACGTCGAGTGAACCCCCATCGCGGTCAGCGCCACCAGCAGCAGCGGGATGTTATGGAGCAACAGGCCGGCCGCGCCGAACAGCATGAACAGGATCTCGGCCGTCTTGACGATGCGGATGATGCGCGCCTTGTCGTGTGCGTCGGCAAGCTGCCCGGCGAGCGCCGACAAGAGGAAGAAGGGGGCGATGAACAGCCCGCCGGCGATGGCGCTGAACGTCGCTTCCTGTCCGGCGTCGCGGTAGATGCCGTAGATCACCAGCATCACCATCGCGGTGCGGAACAGATTGTCGTTGAACGCCCCCAGGAACTGGGTGACGAAGATCGGCAGGAAGCGCCGGGTGCGGACGAGGTGGAGCGCGTCGTGCATCAGGGCGCGCGGCGCGGCGGCGGGGAGATCATGCGCAGCCGTGTAGCGGCTGGTTCAGGGGCGGCAAGGCCTGGGGTCGGCGGCCGCTACGGCACCAGCGCGAGGTCAGGGGCGCCTTCGAGCTGAGGTTAAACGAGGTCGCTTTCCACACAAAGCTGGCATTAGCAGCTGCACCCTTTTGCGCGGCCGGTGGTTTCGCGTAGAGCGCGCAGCGATGCTGTCGCTGCCGAACCTGCTTACCCTGTCGCGCATATTCGCGGTGCCTTTGCTGGTGTTCCTGCTGTGGCGGCCGACGCCGATCGATTATGCGTTCACCTTCGTGCTTTACTGCCTGGTCGGGATCACCGATTATTTCGACGGCTATCTGGCTCGCGCGCAGGGGCAGATTTCGCGGCTCGGCCAGTTCCTCGACCCCATCGCTGACAAGATCATGGTGGCGGCCGTCATCATCATGCTAGTGTCGACGCGCAAGATGAGCGGCGAGCCGGTGATCCACGGCCTGCACATCATTCCCGCACTGATCATCCTGCTGCGCGAAATCACCGTTTCAGGCCTGCGCGAGTTCCTCGCCGAGCTTCGAGTGTCGATGCCGGTCAGCAAGCTCGCCAAGTGGAAGACGACCTTTCAGCTGGTCGCGCTAGGCGCGCTGATTTTCGGCGGGGCGGTGCCGAACCTCGAGTGGGTGGAGGCCGTCGGGCTTGCCAGCCTGTGGGCCGCGGCGGCGCTGACCTTAATGACCGGCTACGATTATCTGCGGATCGGGCTCAGGCATATGGATTGAGGGGGCCCCTCCGTCAGGCCTGCGGCCTGCCACCTCCCCCTGAGGGGGAGGAGCGGATTAATCGAATTCGTTGGTGTCGCTGACCAAGTTTAATCGTTTCCATCGATGACGCGGCGAGCCTAGGCGTCGTGCAAATTCGAACAGGAGGATCTGCAGGTATGGACGCAAAGACCGGTGAATCGATGGGTTGTCCGGCGGGCCGGCCAACCACCGTCCGCTCGCTGCTCGGCCGCACCAACCGGGAGTGGTGGCCGGAGGCGCTGCCGCTGGACATCCTCGGCCAGGGTGGCCTTTCCGCCGACCCGATGGGCGACGACTTCGATTACGCCGCAGCGTTCAAAGCTCTCGACTACCAGGCGCTCAAGGCCGACCTCACCGCGCTGATGACCGACAGCAAGCCGTGGTGGCCGGCGGATTACGGGCATTACGGGCCGCTTTTCATCCGCATGGCGTGGCATGCGGCGGGCACCTATCGCACCGCCGACGGCCGCGGCGGCGCCAATAGCGGTCAGCAGCGCTTCGCCCCGCTCAACAGCTGGCCCGACAACGGCAACCTCGACAAGGCGCGGCGCCTGCTGTGGCCGGTCAAGCGCAAGTACGGCAAGAACATCAGCTGGGCCGACCTGTTCATCCTGGCCGGCAATGTGGCGATCGAGTCGATGGGCGGCCCGGTGTTCGGCTTCGGCGGCGGCCGCGCGGACGTGTTCGAGGCGGAGCGCGATATTTATTGGGGCACCGAGGAGCAGTTCGTCGGACATCCGGACAACAAGACACGGATCCTGCCCGAAGAGCAGCTGGAGCTCGAGCATCCGCTGGCGGCGATCCAGATGGGGCTGATCTACGTCAATCCGGAAGGTCCCGGCGGAGTCCCGGACGCGCTGCAGTCGGCGCGCGACATCAAGGTGACCTTCGAGCGGATGGCGATGAACCACGAAGAGACGGTCGCGCTGACCGCTGGCGGCCATACCTTCGGCAAGGCGCATGGCGCGGGCGACCCGAGCCTGGTGGACGCCGCGCCGGAGGCGGCGGACATCGCTTTGCAGGGGCTAGGCTGGGCGAGCGCTCACGAAAGCGGGTTTGGCGGGCACACCATCACCAGCGGCATCGAAGGATCGTGGGTCAACACGCCGACCGAGTGGACCGAGAATTACTTCCGCCTGCTCCTCGACTACGAATATGAGCTGGTCAGGAGCCCGGCCGGCGCGCAACAGTGGCAGCCGATCGACCAACGCGAAGAAGACATGGCCCCGGCGGCGCATGACCCGTCCAAGCGGGTGCCGACGATGATGACGACCGCCGACATGGCGCTCAAAATGGACCCCGAATTCCGTAAGATTTCGGACAAGTTCCGGGGCGATCACGAGGCGTTCAAGGACGGGTTCGCGCGAGCCTGGTTCAAGCTGACTCACCGCGACATGGGGCCCAAGGTCCGTTACCTCGGGCCGGACGTGCCGCAAGAGGATCTGATCTGGCAGGATCCGGTCCCGGCCGGCACCGCGGCGTCGGACGCTGATGTCGCGGCTTTCAAGGACAAGATCCTGCGAGCCGGCTTCAGCATCGGCCAGCTGGTCAAGACGGCCTGGGCGTCGGCCTCGACCTATCGCAGGTCCGACCATCGCGGCGGCGCCAACGGCGCTCGCGTCCAGCTTGCGCCCCAGAAGGACTGGGCGGTCAACGAGCCGGACGAGTTGGCCAGGGTACTCGCCAGGATCGACGAGCTGCGCGGCAGCATGTCGCTGGCCGACGCGATCGTGCTGGCCGGCACCGCGGCGGTGGAGAAAGCGGCGAAGGATGCCGGCTTCGATGTCGAAATTCCCTTTGCCGGCGGACGCGGCGACGCGACGCAGGACGGGACCGACGTTGAAAGCTTCGAGGTGATGGAGCCGCCGGCCGACGGCTTTCGCAACTACCTCAAGACCAAGCATTCGGTGAAGACCGAGGAGATGCTTATCGACCGCGCCTCGCTGCTCGGATTGTCGGCGCCGGAGATGACGGTGCTGCTGGGCGGCTTGCGCGTGCTCGGCGCCAACCACGGCGACGCGCCGCATGGTGTCTTCACGACCCGCAAGGGCCAGCTGACCAACGACTTCTTCGTGCATTTGCTCGATAACGACACCTTCTGGCAGGTGATCGACGAGAGCGGCGACGAGGAATTTATCGGCTACGACCGCGGCGGCAAGCAGGAAAAGTGGCGCGCGACGCGAACCGACCTGATCTTCGGTGCCAACAGCCAGCTGCGCGCGACCGCCGAGGTGTATGCCGAGAAAGGCAATGAGGAGAAGTTCGTCCGCGACTTCGTCAACGCGTGGACCAAGGTGATGAACGCCGACCGCTTCGATTTGCCGCAGAACCCGGACAGCGTCGAGCCCATCGGCATCGCCGAGCCGGCGTAGGGGGCAATCTGTCTTTAGGTTGCGAGCGACGGGATGACCTCGCTCGCTATCTGTCGGAGCGTGTCGGCGAGCAGCTCGAACTCCTCGTGGCGGGGGCTCGAGCGGCGCCAGACGAGGACGATGCGGCGCGAGCCGTGATCGGACTTCAGCGGCCGCGCATCGATCCCGGTTCCTTCGAGGATCCCGGCCTCAATCGCCATCGCCGGTACGAAGGTGAGGCCGAGGCCGTTGTCGACCATCTGCACGAGCGTGTGCAGCGAGGTCCCCATCATCGCCGCCTCGGCGCGCAGCTCCGGGCGGTTGCAGGCGGACAAAGCATGGTCCTTCAGGCAATGTCCGTCTTCCAGGAGGAGGAGCCGGTCCTCGGCGATAGCGGCGGGGTCGACGACCGGATTGGCGGGCGCTTCGCCGCGCGGGAAGGCGACGAACAAGCGGTCGTCGAACAAGGCAGCCTGCTCCACGTCGCCGCAGCCGTAGGGCATGGCGAGAAGCACGCAGTCGAGCTGGCCGCGATGGAGCGCGTCGCAGGCCATTTGGCTCGCTTCCTCGCGCAGGAACAGCTTGAGATTGGGCCATACGCCGCGAAGCCGGGGCAGCATCGCCGGAAGAAGGAACGGGGCGATAGTCGGGATCACGCCCATCCTGAGTTCACCCTGCAGCGGCTGGCCTTCGGCGCGGGCCATGTCGGCAAGCTCTTCGCTTTCGCGAAGCAGGCGCACCGCCTTGTCGGCGATTTTCTGGCCCAATGGGGTGAATCGCACCACGCGGCGGGTGCGCTCGACAAGCACGACGCCGAGCAGGTTCTCAAGCTCGCGAAGACCGGCCGACAAGGTCGACTGGGTGACGAAACACGCCTCGGCCGCTTTCCGGAAATGGCCGTGCTGGCGAAGCGACACCAGATATTGCAGCTGTTTGATCGTCGGCAGGCGAACGGTCAATCGAGTGTTCCTAGTAGAGGAGCGCCTCTAATGCAGCGGACCGATTAGCGCCACTGAAGCAGTTGCGTGGTTGTCGGGCTCTGCGCTTCAGGGCCTCGTTGGCTCATTCGAGGATGCCCGGCACCTGTGGATCGTCTTTGGCCTGTTGTTATCGGCTTTGCGACGCTGCCGCCCGACAGGTGGAATGCTAAACGAATCGCCGCCAACAGTGGGCATAAGTCCACTTCCAGCCAATTGCCGGCGCTCATCTCACGGATCGAACGACTGAGGGTAGCGGCCGTGCTAGTGCCCGCTTTCCACCCATTGCGGACATGAGCCTCGCTTCATGGCTCCTTCGAGCAAGTTCTGCATCAGGATGGGTAGATGGAACTGCATGGCACCATTCTGAGCAATCTCGCGTCCGCTGTGCAAAGTGCTCGGCGCCTGAGGGGCCATCCGGTTCATTCAGACACCCTTGGACACTGGACAGAACTTCTCCACCAGGCCCGACGAGAATTGGCGGGAAACTCAGCCGTGCCGATCTTGCCTCTCGTCCTCGAACTTGAAAAAGAGATGGCTGAGCGGACCACCTGACGTCCGCTTCCGCCCACTGCCTGATACGGCCAGACAAGAATAACTCTCTAGAGCGAGTGGGCCGTTGGTTCAGCAAGATGTTCAGTCTCTTGCGCGCGCTGCAAAAAGTGAATCGCCAGATTGTTGTGCCGAGACCGCGCGGCCGGAGTTAAGGCCCTCCTGGCACGGGCTGACTCCTCCGCGGCACGTCGCGAATAGAACCGATGATTGGTAACCATCCAATCCCCCACGTAGGCTGGGCTACACTTCTGCTGTGGGTGTATCGCTTTGAAGAGCATTAGGCATTCGCCGTCAGGAACTAATCCACAGAAAAGACCCGAGCTCAGACCGGCGGCAGCACCGCGGGCCTCCGCTTCTCACGCCAGCTCCGCTCATGTCGGCTTTCGACCCATTGCGGACATTGGCTAAAGTCGGTCTGATGCCTAAATAGGCGCGCTTGACCATGGGGGGGGAAATGAGTGGCGTTGAGGCAAGCCGCGGGCGCGGTCAGCGATCCATCTTTATCTACGGCCCTCTAGTGGTCGGATTAGCATTACTGGTACTCGGACGAGTCACGCCCGACTTCAGGGGAAGTATTTTCGTTGCCAGTGCACTCCTGCTGATGGCACTTTCCTGTTTCATCTATGCTGCAATCCCCGGCTCTGGTGAGATTACCAATCAGCAGAGGATGCTTCTAGGGCAGCTCGGAGTCGACTACCGCCCGTCCATGGGGAGAATTGCCAATGTGCTATTGCGGCTACTCCTCTGCCTCGGCGGTCTGGCGTTTCTCATCTGGTAGATGAATCAGAGGACGATCCCAAGCTTAACCCCCAGCGGCTGAGAGTGTCCTCGCGAAAATCGACTTTCAACGAATGTCCGCTTTCCACCCAAAGCGGACATACGTTCACACGACGCCTCAGCGACGGCTAGGCTAGCGCGCTTGCCCCGGCCCTTCTGGATATTCGCCGCCGCTGCACCTAAATTGGGGCGGCAATTGATTGGGACGAGCATTTGTTTTCCGGGCTGATCGATTATCTGGATTCGGTGAAGGAGCGGGACCCCGCGGCGCGGTCGCGCTGGGAAGTGCTGACTTATCCCGGCGCATGGGCGCTGATGTTCCACCGCGCAGCGCACTGGCTGTACGGCGGGCGATTGTACTTTTTGGCGCGATTGCTCAACCACATTTCCCGATCGGCGACGGCGATCGACATCCATCCGGGCGCGAAGATCGGCAAGCGCTTCTTCATCGACCATGGCTTCACGGTGATCGGCGAGACCGCCGAGATCGAGGACGACGTCACCATCTATCAGAACGTGACGCTGGGCGGGACCAACCCGTCGAACGGGGTCGGCGGCAAACGCCACCCGACGGTGAAGTCGGGAGCGGTGATCGGGTCGGGCGCGCAGGTGCTTGGGCCGATCGAGGTCGGCGAGGGCGCCAGGGTCGGCGCCAATGCGGTGGTGACGCGGGACGTGGCGCCGGGCGCCACCGTCGTCGGCATCCCGGCCAGGCCGGTGCCGGTCGACAGCACCAATTACAGCCCCGGCTTCCTCCCTTATGGGACGGTGTGCGGCGAGGACTGCGACCCGGTCCGAGTCCGCATCGGCGAGCTCGAGCGCGAGATCGAGGAGCTGCGCAAGGAGCTTCGAGCGATGAAAGGCCCGGTGCGCGGCGCTTCCAAGGTGAAGAGCGCTTGAGCGTTGTGTCGCCGTTCCCGTTACCCCGGGACCGACGTTCGATCATTTGTTTCGACCGCGTGGAGCTGATGCGGATCATGGACCTGTACGGGCGGATGGTGTCGGCCGGCCACTGGCGCGACTACGCGATCGGCCATCATCCCGATCATGCGGTGTTCGCTGCATTCCGAAGGACCGCCGAGCGGCCCGAAGCGCGGATCGAGAAACGACCGCAGCTGCGGGCCAAGCAAGGCATGTACGCGCTGGTCGGCGAGCACGGGATCGTGCTTAAGCGGGGCCAGGAGCTTGGCGGCGTTCTGGCCCCGCTGGAGCGTCGTCTTATGCGGCTGGTTGGCTGACCAGCGCCGAACGATCGGTGACCGGAAGCCTGGCGCGAAGCCCTTCCGGAAGCGGTCGGACGACCGACTGGCGGGCCTGGTGCCAGAATGCCGACAGCAGCAGCAGCGCCGAGCCGATCACCAGCGCGGTGAGCGCGACGTTGAGCTCGACCGCGCCGAACTGTTCGAACAACTGGTTGAGCGCGTAGAGCACATAGGCGAGCGCCGAGACCAGCAATGCGCGGCGGTCGATCGCCAGCGCGGTGAGGCCGATGACGACGTAGAGCAGGATCACGACCAGCCCTTCGACGATCGTCGCATTGCCGTCGTTCAAGCCCAGCAAGGTGAAGACCGGGTGGACGATCATCGGCGCGGCAAGCAAATGAAGCCAGAAAGCGACGTCCGAGCGGCGGGTGAGCCGCGCCCGGTCCGACCCGTCCCACCACATGGCGAACAGGAAGGTGGCGATGCCAAGCAACAGGACGAAGCCGAGCATCGCGTTGCGCGCCTGCTCGATCTGATCGCCAAGCGCGGCGAACAGTAAGCCGACCGCGAGGGCGGCGACGGCTGCGGCGCCCGCAGCGACCGTGATCGGCACCCGGAACGCCTTCCAGTGGAGCCAGGCGCCGGCGGTCGCGACCGCGCCGGCAACCGCTGCGACAATACCGGCAAGCTGCGGGCTGTTGTCGAACGTGTCGGGGCTGACGGCAAGCAACAGCGCAAAGCCGGCAGCGGCGAACAGCGACCCGACGAAGGTCAGCAGCAACAGGATCGAGGGTAGCGCCATGCGCCGCTTGCCCGTGAAGAACAAAGCCAGCCCCCAGCTGGTCGCGGCAACCGCCGCGGGGGCGAAAAACGAGGGTCCATCGCTTTCGATTGACGTGCCCAGCGCATTGCCGAGCCACTGGCCGATCCAGCTGACCGCGACCAGCAGGATCACAGCGGCGACCGAGACGAAAATGTCGTTGAAGCCGGTGATCAGCCGGAATTGCTCTTCGTCGACCGCCGGGTTCGACCGATCCTGCTGGATAAAGGTGCGAAGAGCGGTGGCGGACTCGGCGCTGATCGCGCCGGCGGCAACCGCTTCGTCCAGGTCGTTCTGGCTGTACATGATTGAATCCCCTCTTGTCGCAGCGAGAATAGCCCAGCTGTGTTACTGCGTCAATACAGCGAGCCGGCGCGGCGGTGGGCGTGAATAGGATCGGGCGGTGCGGCGTTGAGCGGGCATGGGCGACATTCACTCGAACAGCGCCGAGAACTTTTTCAGCATCCTTAAGCCTGGCGTGATCGGCACCTATCACCATTGGAGCGCAGCTCACATGCACCGCTACCTTGCTGAGTTCGACTTCCGCTACTCGACTAAGAAGGTGACCGATGGAGAGCGCACCGAAATTGCGCTCTGCAATGCAAGAGGCAGGCGCCTCATGTATCGGCAACCTAGCGGGACCGCAGCCTAACTACTTCGAACCGCCGGTTTCGGACCGGCAAGCTCGACTTCGGCGGCAACGACGGTTTTGGCGACTTTGACGTCACCTGAAAGTGGAAATCCCATGGCTTCCTGGCGAGCCTGATCTTCAACTTCGGCGCCCCACTGCCGCCGCCTCCGCCGCCGCCCCCGCCCCCGCCGCCGCCTCCGCCGCCACCTCCGGCGACGCAGACGTGCCCGGACGGCTCTGTGATCCTGGCGGCCGACATCTGCCCGGTACCGCCGCCTTCGCCTCCGCCGCCGCCGCCGGCGCCAGAGCGCGGTTAAGCGTAGTCACAGGGCATCGGCTTCGGCCGATTGCGAAAAAGACCGGTCCGGGGGCTTCCTCGGGCCGGTTTTTGTGCGCCGGAGACTCGCCGCTCGCGCGCTTTAATGGCAGCGCCCGGCAGAGCGTGCTGAACCCTTCCCCAAGCTCCTTCGTTGGACTCCCCAGCAACGGAGGAATCGATGCGAGGACTGGCCGCAGCACTAGCACTAGCACTTCCGATCGCGGGGTGCGCGACCGGCGCCGACCCGCCTTATGCGCGCCAATATGCGCTGGTCGGAAGCGCCGGCCAGTCGCTCGGCACCGTCAGCGACTGGCAGACCGCGGGAGCCGTGGGCTTGCGGATTCAGGCATCCGGCCTTCCCCACGGGCTTCACGGAATCCACGTCCACGCCACCGGCCGCTGTGAAGGGCCCGGCTTTACTTCGGCCGGGAGCCACTGGAACCCGACGGCCCGCAAGCACGGCCTCAACAGCCCCCAGGGGCCGCACGGTGGCGACCTTCCCAACATCGCCGTCGCCGCCAACGGCGTGGTCAACGAATCGCTGGTGCTGTCCGGGGCGAGCCTGGCGGCGCTGGCCGACGCCGACGGATCGGCACTGGTGATCCACGCCGCGGCCGACGACCATGTCACCGACCCCAGCGGCAACAGCGGCGGGCGAATCGCCTGCGCGATCATCTCCCCGCAAGGCGGCTAACCGCGCGCTAACCACCCTCACTCACCAATTGATTCAGGGACTTGAGTTAATCGTCCTCGCGAACCGTGGGGTGAACTTCGTCGACGATTGCCAGGATGGATTTCGAGGGCCGACCGTGACGCGGTGACTCTGGACGGCCCGAGCGCAGCTGGGCGACGGCCGCGAGGTCGAGGTCATCGTCACCGACCTTTCGAAAGAGGGCTGCCGGGTCCAGAGCGCCGAGACGCTGAAGATCGGCGAGCTCATCACCTTCTATGTCGCTCCATAGAGCGGTCATTCGATGCAGGTTGAGCCCGGATGGGTCACTTCGCCCCGATGAGATCGGCCTGGGAGTGAACTGACACCTTCCGGCCCCGCTTCTTAGGCGCGCTCGCCTCCACTACCCCGGGTCTCACCGAAGCCCGCTCCAGCAGCGGCTTCAAATATTGCCCCGTGAAGCTCATCGGCTCAGCCGCCACCGCCTCCGGAGTTCCAGCGACCACAATTTCCCCCCCATTTACCCCGCCCCCCGGCCCCAAATCCAGCACCCAGTCCGCCGTCTTGATGACGTCCAGATTGTGCTCGATCACGACCACGGTGTTGCCTTGCTCGACCAGGCGGTGGAGCACCTCCAGCAGCTTCCTCACATCCTCGAAATGCAAGCCCGTGGTCGGCTCGTCCAATATGTACAGCGTCTGCCCCGTCGCTCGCCGCGACAGCTCCTTGGCCAGTTTCACGCGCTGCGCCTCGCCGCCGCTCAGCGTCGTCGCCTGCTGGCCGACCTTGATGTAGCCGAGGCCGACCTCGAGCAGCATGCGCATCTTGTCGCGGATGCCGGGGACCGCCTTGAAGAACTCGGCGGCATCCTCGACGTTCATGTCGAGCACGTCGGCGATGCTTCGGCCCTTGAACTTCACCTCCAGCGTCTCGCGGTTGTAGCGCTTGCCGTGGCACACGTCGCAGGTGACGTAGACGTCGGGCAGGAAGTGCATCTCGATCTTGAGCAGGCCGTCGCCCTTGCACGCCTCGCAGCGGCCGCCCTTGACGTTGAAGCTGAAGCGGCCGGGCTTGTAGCCGCGCGCCTGGCTTTCGGGGAGGCCGGCGAACCAGTCGCGGATCTGGGTGAAGGCGCCGGTGTAGGTCGCCGGGTTGCTCCGGGGCGTGCGGCCGATCGGCGACTGGTCGATGTCGATCACCTTGTCGAGATGCTCGAGGCCGCCGATCTTTTCGCACGGGCCGCAGACGATGCGGGCGCCGTTCAGCGCGCGGGCGGCGCCGGCGTAGAGCGTGTCGATGGTGAGGCTCGACTTGCCCGAGCCCGAGACGCCGGTGACGCAGGTGAAGGTGCCTAGCGGGAAGGCGGCGGTGACATTGCGGAGGTTGTTGGCGGTGGCGCCGGTGACGGTGACCTTTTTGCCCGAGCCCTTGCGCCGCTTGTCGGGGAGCGGGATCGAGCGGCGGCCGGAGAGATAATCGGCGGTGAGGCTGCCTTCGCAGGCGAGCAGATCGTCGAGCGTGCCGGCGCACACCACCTCGCCGCCGTGGACCCCGGCGCCCGGCCCCATGTCGATGACATGGTCGGCGGTGCGGATCGCTTCTTCGTCATGCTCGACGACGAGGACGGTGTTGCCGAGGCCCTTGAGGCGCTTCAATGTCTCCAGCAGCCGGTCGTTGTCCTTCTGGTGAAGGCCGATCGACGGCTCGTCGAGCACATAGAGCACGCCCGACAGGCCGGAACCGATCTGGCTGGCGAGGCGGATGCGCTGGCTCTCGCCGCCCGACAAAGTGCCCGACTTGCGGTCGAGGTGGAGGTAATCGAGCCCGACGTTGTGGAGGAAGCCGAGGCGCTCGTTGATCTCTTTTAAGATGGCGCGGGCGATCTCGCTTTGCTGGGGCGTGAGCTTGGCGTCGAGTGTGCCGAACCAGGCGAGCGCGTCGGCGACCGAGCGCTGGCTGCCCGATGAAATGTGCTCGCCGGCGATCTTGACGCTGAGGGCTTCGGGCTTGAGGCGGGCGCCGCTGCAGGTCTCGCACGGGCGGCTGCCCTGGTAGCGCGACAGCTCCTCGCGCATCCACGCGCTTTCGGTCTGATTGAAGCGCCGCTGGAGGTTGCCGAGCACGCCTTCGAACGGCTTTTTCACCTCGTAGGACTTGCGGCCGTCGATGAAGCGCAAGGTGACGGGCTTGCCGGCGGTGCCGGTGAGGATCACGCGCTGCGCTTCCTCGGGCAAATCCTTCCACGGCACGTCGAGCTCGAAGCCGTAGGCGCGGGCGAGGCTGGACAGCACCTGCATGTAATATGGCGACGGCGGCTGCGACTTGGCCCACGGCGCCACCGCGCCCTTGGCGATGGTCAAATTGTGGTTGGGGACGACGAGATCCTCGTCGAACACCAGCTTCTCGCCAAGGCCGTCGCAGGCCGGGCAGGCGCCTTGCGGCGCGTTGAAGCTGAACAGCCGCGGCTCGATCTCGGCGATGGTGAAGCCCGAGACTGGGCAGGCGAACTTTTCGGAGAAGAGGATTCGGCCGGAAACGCCGAAGTCGAGCTTCATGCCTGATTGCTGCTCGCCTTCGGACCGCGTGCCAGCGGGATCGAGGTAAGCCAGCCCCTCCGCCAGCTTGAGCGCAGTCTCGAAGCTGTCGGCGAGACGGGCCTCAATGCCTTCGCGGATCGCGATGCGGTCGACCACCACCTCGATGTCGTGCTTGTATTTCTTGTCGAGCGCGGGGGCATCCTCGATGTCGTGGAACTCGCCGTCGATGCGGACGCGGGTGAAGCCCGCTTTCTGCCATTCGGCGAGCTCCTTGCGATACTCTCCCTTGCGGCCGCGAACGACCGGCGCGAGCAGGAAATGCCGCGAGCCTTCGGGCAGCGTCATCGTCCGGTCGACCATCTGGCTAACCTGCTGCGCTTCGATCGGCAGGCCGGTCGCGGGCGAGTAGGGGATTCCGACCCGAGCCCACAGCAGCCGCATGTAATCGTAGATTTCGGTGACGGTGGCGACGGTCGAGCGCGGGTTCTTCGAGGTCGTTTTCTGCTCGATCGAGATCGCCGGGGACAGCCCGTCGATATGCTCGACATCGGGCTTCTGCATCATTTCCAGGAACTGGCGAGCATAGGCCGACAGCGACTCGACGTAGCGGCGCTGCCCCTCGGCATAAATGGTGTCGAAGGCGAGCGAAGACTTGCCCGACCCCGACAGCCCGGTGATCACCGTCAGGCTCTCGCGCGGGATGTCGACGTTGACACCCTTGAGGTTGTGCTCGCGAGCGCCGCGCACGCTTATGTGGTTCAGCATTCGGCGGGCCTACGCTGACGTATGTGGGTCAGCATACGGTAAACCTATGCTTCGGGATATGAGTGAGCATTCTTGTCTGTCGTTCCAGCTTTGTTCTTTGAGTATTTCAGCCGCTGCCGACGGTCAACGCGGGGACCGCTGTAAATGGGCATTCGGCAGTCAAATTGCCATGTCCGAGCTTGTCGTTTTGGGCTTGTGAGTGATCGGCTGCGTGGTTGAGCTGTCGGTCGCAGCGGCCGCGTTGAACTAGCCGATAGACGCCGCGACCTTCATCCCTGCCGGGGTCGGCGCCATGTTCGTCCTCATCGGCAACCAGCTTGGTAAGTCGCGCAGCATGTACCTGATCGGCATCCGCACGCCGTGGACGCTGGCCAGCGAGGAAGTGTGGATCAAGACCCACCGCCTCGCCGGCAAGCTGATGGTGGCGGGCGGGCTGCTGCTGATTGTCGCGGCATTCCTGCCGCTCCCGCCGGCACTGGTCGCGGCGGCGACGGTCGGGATCATCGCGATCGCGGTCGGGGTACCGCTGGTCTACAGCTTTCTGCTGTGGCGCCGCGAGCGCCACGGCGATCAGTCGAGCGGGTAGGCGGCGACCTGCTCATAATGCGGCCCGTGGCGCGACAAATGGCTTTCGAAAAGGATGAACTTGTGGACCGCGAATGGCTCCGACGCCAGGTTCGAATGGCGCCGTTCCAACGCGGCCACCGCTTCGGCATTGCGCCGGTTCCAGCGGGCAATGGTGATGTGCGGGTGGAACGCCCGCCGCTCCGGCTCCAGGCCCGCCGAGACGCAGGCGCGCTCGACCTTTGCCGCAAGCTCGGCCAGCGGCGCTCGCGGCTCGACTCCGGCCCACAAGGCGCCGCCATTGCGCCGCTCGAAACGGCCGGCGCCCTTGACCCGCAAGTCGAACGCCGGGAACCGGATTTGCGCGATCGCCGCCGCGACGTCGTTGGCCAGCGGTCGCTCGACCTCGCCAATGAAGCGAAGCGTCAGGTGAAGCTGCTCATCACCAACCCAGCGAAGCGCCGGACTGTCGTCCATCGCGTCGATCAACAGGTCGCGGACGGGCTGAGGCGGGCGGATTGCGACGAACAGGCGGTGCATAAACAGGGTCTTAGCCCAAAGTGCGCTCCCCATTCCAAATCGGCTGTGTTAGCGTTCCGCTTCCCCTGGAGGCAGCCAGTTCCATGATTTCCTATCGGCAAGCAAAAATCCGCGCGTTCCTGCGCAGTTCGGTTTTCGTTGGTCTCGCGGCGGCAGCCGCTTCCGCGGCGGTCGGGCAGAGCGTGCCGATCATTCAGCCGGGCGCTCCTGGCCAGCCGGCGACGCCGCTCAGTCCCGAGCAGGCGGTGCGCATCGCCGACACCCGCTTCTCGCCCGACGACGTGCGGTTCATGCAGGACATGATCCCGCACCATTATCAAGCGGTGCAGATGGCAGCGCTGGTCAGTGGCCGGACCAACCGGCAGACGGTGGTTGATGTCGCTAAGCGGATTGACGCCAGCCAGGCCGACGAGATCGTCTTCATGCAGACCTGGCTTCGCGAGCGGGGCCAGGCGGCGCCCGATCCGAAGGCGCCGATGGCGATGACGATGCCCGCCGGTCAAGCTCACCACGCGATGGCGGGCATGGCAACCCCGCAGCAGATGGCCGCGCTTGCCGGCGCCAGAGGGGCCGCGTTCGACCGCCTGTTCCTCGAGCGGATGATCGCCCACCACGAGGGCGCCGTGAAGATGGCGAAGGACCTGCTGGCGCGGCCGGGTTCGGCGTACGATCCGACGCTGCTCGATTTCGTCAACGACGTGATCAACGAACAGCAGGCGGAGATCGACCGGATGAGCCCGCTGCTGGTCGGGCTGTCGGTCGATCCGCGGTCCAACCTCGCGCCGGGGTTCCGCAACGCGGGACAAATCGCCAGCAACCTCGCTTTTCTGGCGTCGCTGCCAAAGCCGACCGGTTTCTTCGACCCCAAGAGCCCGGCCGGGCTGCCGCCGGCCAGGCCTGCCGAGGGGAAGGAAGGGGAGGATGCCAAGAAAAAGGCGGACGCCGAGACGCGCGCGCCGCACCTCAGCTTCGCCAATACCGACATGGCGTTCGCCGGCGACCTGCTCGCGGTCGGCAATTACCACGGCTTCAACCTTTATCGGCTCGCCGCCGGGGGCACGCCAATTCTGGTAAGCTCGGTGATTTGCCCGGGCGGCCAGGGCGACCTGTCCATCGTCGGCGACCTTCTCATCATGTCGGTCGAGCAGACTCGCGGACGGGTCGATTGCGGCCGCCAGGGCGTGACCGAGGATGTCAGCCCGGAGCGGTTCCGCGGCCTTCGCATCTTCAACATCAAGGACCGCGCCCGCCCGGTCCAGGTCGGGCAGGTCCAGACCTGCCGCGGCTCGCACACCCATTCGGTAGTCTCCGGGACGGGCCGCGACGGATCGATCATCGTCTACAATTCCGGCACCTCGTCGGTCCGCAAGGGCGAGGAGCTTAAGGGCTGCGTCGGCGACGTCGCCGGCGATCCGCGCACCGCTTACTTCCGCATCGACGTCATCGAGATCCCTTTGGCCGATCCATCGCGCGCGCGGATCATCGACAGCCCGGCGGTGTTCGCCGACCCCTTAACCGGCACCCTCGCCGGGCTGTGGCGGGGCGGCCGTCACGGCGACGGCACGCAGGAAACACGTCGGACCGACCAGTGTCACGACATCACCGTTTTTCCCGGCCGCAGCCTCGCCGCGGGTGCCTGTTCGGGCAACGGGATCATCTTCGATATCGCCAATCCCAGAAAGCCGCGACGGATCGACGCAGTCACCGACCCGGGCTTTTCCTACTGGCACTCGGCGACGTTCAACAATGACGGGACCAAGGTCTTGTTCACCGACGAATGGGGCGGCGGCGGACGGCCGCGCTGCCGGGCCCAGGATCCGCGCACCTGGGGCGCCAACGCGATTTACGACATCGTCGGCGGCAAACTGCGCTTCCGCAGCCACTACCAGCTGGCGTCGGCGCAGACCGAGCAGGAGAATTGCGTCGCCCACAACGGTTCGATCGTCCCCGTTCCGGGCCGCGATATCTTCGTCCAGGCCTGGTACCAGGGCGGCATCTCGGTGATCGATTTCACCGATTCGGCCAATCCCGCCGAGATCGCTTACTTCGACCGTGGCCCGGTCAGCGGCGACAAGCTGATCACCGGCGGCTTCTGGTCGGCATATTGGTATGGCGGCCGGATCTACGGGACCGAGATCACCCGCGGCCTCGATGTGTTCGCGCTGACTCCCAGCGCGCATCTGACGGCCAACGAGATCACCGCGGCCGGGCTCGCCGATTTTGGCGGCCGGTTCAACCCGCAGCAGCAGTTTCCCGCCACCTGGCCGGCCCATCCCGCCGTCGCCCTTGCTTATGTCGACCAGCTGCAGCGCAGCCGGACGCTGGGTGAGGAAACGGTCGCCGGCCTCAGGCAGGCACTGGCCCAGGCGACCCCGATGCTCGCGGCGCGAAACAAGGATCGGCAGCTTGCCTCACGCGTCGACACCCTCGCGACCAGCATCGCCGCAGCGGGCGCAGATGCGGCGACAACCAGTCGCGCGACCGCGTTGCGACAGTCTCTCCGGGCGATCTCGGCGCAGCTTCGTTGAGGCGCTACGACGCAAATGTGGCGGGGCATGTCCGGTTTTCCTTGAAAGCCCCCTTCGTATCCACGATATGTTCTCGTGAGCGAACGGGCCAAATGTCCCGCGCGTAAGGAGAAGAAATGCAGAACCAGTATGATCCGCGCAGCTCTACGGGGCCAAGTGGCGGCGTGAATCCCGCCACCACGGTCGGGGTTCCGCGCGCCGCCCGGGATGCGGGCCTTCGATCCTACATGCTGTCGGTCTACAACTACATGGCGTCGGGCGTCCTGCTGACCGGGATCGTCGCGCTTCTGTTCGCGACGTCCGGAATGGCCGAGCAGGTGCTGACAACCCCGCTTCGGTGGCTGATCATCCTGGCGCCGCTCGGCTTCGTCATGGCGATGAGCTTCGGCCTCAACCGCATGTCCACCGGCACGCTGCAGACCCTGTTCTGGGCATTCGCAGTGGCGATGGGCCTGTCGATGTCGTCGATCTTCCTGGTCTATACCGGGACTTCGATCGCCCAGACCTTCTTCGCGGTCTCGGCCGGCTTCGCCGCGCTCAGCCTGTACGGCTACACCACCAAACGCGATTTGTCGGGCATGGGGACGTTCCTGATCATGGGCGTCGTCGGCCTGCTGATCGCGATGGTGATCAACCTGTTCCTGCAGTCGAGCGCGATGATGATGGCGATCAGCGCCATCGGCGTGCTGCTGTTCGCCGGCCTGACGGCTTACGACACGCAGCGGATCAAGAGCATGTACGCCCAGGTCGCGGGCACCGACATGATGGGCAAGGTCGTGATCATGGGCGCTCTCAGCCTCTATCTCGACTTCATCAACATGTTCACCTTCCTGCTCAGCTTCACCGGATCGCGCGAATAGCGCCGGTCGAGCAAGCCAACGAACAAGGGCCGGGGGGAAACCTCCGGCCCTTTTGTTTGATGCCGATGTCCGCTTTGGGTGAAAAGCGGACATTAGAAGATGCAGGCACAATGGCTGTTAATGGCCGAAAGCGGACGTTAGTTCGATGATGTTGGAACGTGAATCGTGCATTACGGGTGCGTCGCCGCCTCGACTGTGGTTGGGGGCGTTGTTGGCCTCGGGACTGCCGGAAGGGATTTCAGGTAGGCGGCGGTCGCCAGTGCCGGTGGCATGACGCCTAAAGCTCGAACAGGGCGCTGATCGCGTCCAGCGCCGGTTCGGGCATCGACGCATGGTCCGGATTCATGACGATAGGCTGGCCGAGATAGGCCCAGTAGATGAAGGCGGCGCGTGGCTCGGCCTCGGCCGGGGCCACGCCGCCGGTGACCAGCAATTCCACCATATAAGCCACCCGGCGCGCATCGACCGAGGCGACCATCGCCGTCACTGAGGGCTCGTCCGCCGCCCAGATCCGGATTGCCCGGTCGAGGCCGCGCTTGCCGAAGAAGGCGCGCCTCACCAGCCGCCGCATCCGGTCGGGTGCGCCGGCATCCTCGTCGAACTCACGAATCACCTGGTTGACCGTCCGGTCGCGCCAGCTTTGTAGTAATTGCGAGCGATAATCGGCGAAGTCGGTGAAGTGCCAGTAGAAGCTGCCGCGCGACACACGGAGTACGGCCGCCATCGCTCCGACTTTCAGTGCCCCCGCACCCTCAGTCGCCAGCGTCCGCAACCCTTGACTGATCCAGTCCTGCTTGGTCAGCCTCGCGTCCATGGCTCTTCAATACACCAGTGCATTGACTCGTGCCAGCCAGAAGCGCAAAACCCCATACAAGGGTGTATGGACATGGCGAATTTGCTGTTGGCAAGGGCGGGCCTGGTCGGGATCGCCACCGCGATCGTCCACGGGCTGCTCACCGACCGACTTATGGTCAGGCCGCTCGATCGCCAAATGGCCCAAGGCGATACGATCTCGGCGACAATTCGCCGCATCGTCCCGCCGCTGCTCCAGTACAGCACCTACAGCTGGCTGATCGGCGGCTTCGCCTTGCTCGCAGTGGCAAGCGGCTGGCAGCCGCAAGGCAGGCTTGCGATCGGCCTGCTGGTCGGCGCCTCCTATTTATACGGCGCGATCGCCAATGCGTGGGGCACCCGCGGCCGCCATCCCGGGGATGCTGATGGCCATCGCGGTAGTATTGATTGCGGCCGTTATCGGACGTCAGCCTGCGGGCTGACCGGCTCAGGCGCGGCGGCATCACATCGGCCCGTCCGGACACGCTTCCTTTAGACAAGGAACAAATCAGACAGTTAGGGGACCGCGGTTCGGATCCGGTCTCCCGAGGCCCGAGAAGCGAAGGGCAGCTTTCGGACTCCGCCCGAACCCGCAGCTTTGATCGACAATGGCGCAAAGTGGCCGGCCGGTTCCCACAGTCGGAATGTCCGCTTTGGGTCGAAATTAGACCTAAGTGGCCGGTGTCCGCTTTGGGTCGAAGCGGATATTCCCGAAGTCCGTTATTTTAGCTGCCGTCGGAAAAACCGCAGCGTCCGCTTCCAGGCGAGGTCGGCCGCGGCCTTGTCGTAGCGCTCTTCGGACGTGTCGTTGTTGAACGCGTGGTTGGCGCCCGGGTAATTGTAGGCGGTGACCGGCTTGCCGGCCTTGCGCAGAGCTTCCACCCATGGCCAGGCGGTGGCCTTGACGCGATCGTCGAGCTCGGGGACGTGGATCATCAGCGGTGCCTGCACCCTGGCCGCTTCCGCCGGGTCCGGGGCAGGGCCGTAATAGACCACGCCGGAGTCGAGCTTGTCGCCCGCGGCGACCGTCAGGCGGTTGACGAACGCGCCGCCCCAGCAAAAGCCGACCGCGCCGACCTTGCCGCCGCGGCTGCCCCTGCCGAGCTCGTCGAGCATGGCGACGGCATCGGCGACCGATTTGCCGAGGTCGAGCTTGCCGTCGCCTCGCGAGCCGCATCCTCGTCAGCGGGCGTTCCCCCGGACGGCGACAGGAAATCGGGGGCGACGGCGCGAAAACCGGCGAGTGCGACCTGCCGCGCGACGTCGCGGAAATGGTCGGTCAGCCCGCGGTTCTCGTGGATCACCATGACCGCCGCCTTCAGCGACCGCGTGCGCGGCTCGGCGACATAGGCATTGTAGCTGTTCGCAAGAACAGTCGTTGCGGTCGTCAGGCGCGAATCGTTTTCCGGCACGATGGCCGCCGCGGCAGGAGAGGCGGCAATCGCACCGATCAGTGCCTCGGCCGCCGCGGCGCTTCCGGCAAGCGCGACCATCCGGCTGATGAAAAGGCGGCGGTCCATCCCCTCGTGCGTGAAGCGGTCGTAAAGCTCAATCGCGCGCTGGCGGATGTTGTCGGTCATTGCGCCTGCTCCTGCTGCTTGGCCTGCATCTCGGCGATCAGCTTGCCGTCGATCTCCTGCGCCCGGCGATAGGCGTCGCGGTCGGTCATGCGCGCCGCGTAATCGGTGAAGGCGGGGCGCGGGTCGAGAAGCTTGAAATTGAGCATGAAGCCGATCATCGCCCCGACGAACAAATCGGCTGCGGTGAACCGGCTACCGGCAATAAACCCGCCGACGCCGACCGCTTTTTCCAGCGTGTCCATCGCCAGCTCATAATTGCCGTAGCCGAGCATCGCCTGCTTGTCGGCCGGCATTTCCCAGCTCATCGACCGGTTGGTGAACGCCGCCTCGACCGGGCCGGAAGTGAAGAAGATCCAGCGGTAATAATCGGCTCGGTCTTGCGGGTCGGGCGCGAGGCCCGCCTGCGGGAAAGCGTCGGCGAGGTAGCAGCAGATGGCGGCGACTTCGGTCACCACCTTACCGTCGTGGACGATCGCCGGGACCTTGCCCATCGGATTGACCGACAAATACGGCTCGGCCTTCATCGTCGAGCCGTAGTCGAGGATCTGCGTCTCGTAAGGCTCGCCGACCTCTTCCAGCATCCAGCGGACCGTCTGCCCGCGCGACATCGGGTTGGTGTAGAAGGTGAGCGCCATTGTTCTTTCTCCTCAACTCTTCTTGGCCGCTTTCGCTTTTTCAGCCGCATCCCAATCGCGGAAGCGGTCGATCGCGTCATTCTGGCGAAGCACCTTGGCCGCCGGGTCGACTGTCCAGGCGCTGTCCGCTCGCGGCAGCGTCACGCTTCCGCGCCCGCCGGTCATCGGCACGGTCTGGATTTCGCCATCGACCCGCACCTCGACCGGCATCGGGAAGGGCAAGCCGCGCGGGGTGCGCCACTGGAGGTGGAGCGTGTTGCCACGGCGCTGCTCGATCAGGCGCGGCAACTGCGCGCTACGCAGATAGACGTCGAAGAACCATTTGAGGTCGCTGCCGGCTTCCTGGCTGGCGAGGGTCATGAACTCGTCGGTCGTGCCGAAGCGCGGCGTGAAATTGCCGGGCGCCGGGTCGGGGCGGCCGTAGACCAGGCGGCGAACCGCGCGGAGGAACGGTTCGTCGCCCATTTGTTGGCGCATCGTGTGGAGTACGTGCGAGCCCTTGGCGTAAATGTCGCCGCCAGGGCCGGTCTTGGGATTATAGACCTCGTGCTCGACCCGGGGCTTGCCTGAAACGATCGGGAAGCGGTTGAGCAGGCCCGCGCGCTGCTTCCACAACATCGCATGATAGGCCATCTGGCCGAGGCGCTCGCGGATGTAGAGCGGCTGCATGTAGCTGCCGAAACCTTCGTGGAGCCACATGTCGTCCCAGTCGCGGTTGGTCAGCTGGTTGCCGAACCATTCGTGGGCGAATTCGTGGTGGAACAGCCAGTCGAAGCCTTCCTGCGACGGTTTGTACTCGTTGCCGTAGGCATTGATCGTCTGATGCTCCATGCCGAGGTGTGGCGTCTCGACCGCCGCGACTTTCTCGTCGCCGAACGGGTAGGGGCCGACGGTGCGCTCGAAGAAGTCGAGAGTCGGCGCGAATTCGGCGAACAGCGCTTTCGCCTTCGCCTCATTGCCCGGCAGGTGCCAGAAGTGCATCGGGATAACATTGCCGAAGCGGCTTCGATATTGGCCGCGGATTTCCTTGAACGGCGCGATGTTGAGCGAGATCGCGTAATTATTCGGGTTCTTCGCGCGCCAGTTCCACACGCGGCGACCGTCCTCGCCGTCGGTCACTCCCATGAAGCGGCCGTTGGCGGGAGCGACCAGCCCTTGGGGCACGTCGACGTGCAGATCGACGGTGCCGATTTCCACCAGGCTGTTGTCGAAGCACGGCCAGAACAAGTCGCAGCCTTCGCCCTGCACCGCGGTCGCGATCCACGGCTCGCCCTCCGGTGTCTTCGACCACACGAAACCGCCTTCCCACGGGGCTTTAGTTGCGACGTGCGGCTTGCCGCCATAATCGACCGCCAGGCGCAGCCGCTGGCCCGCCTCATAGGTGCGCGGTAGCTCGATCGTCGCCCGCCCTTCGGGGTTGCTCCAGCGGTCGTCGGCAAGCGGCTTGCCGTCAACCGCGATCGCTTCGATCGGCAGGTCGCGATCGAGATCGAACTGGATTTTGGCGATCGGCCGGCGAACGTCGAATGTGAGGATGCTGCGGCCCTCGATCGACTCGCGCTTGGGGTCAACGACGAAGGTCAAATCGGCGTGAGTGAAGGTGACAGATTGCTGCTCGGGCGTCAGCGGCATGCCCGTCGCCCGGGTGGTTTCGGTCAGCCCGCTTTTGGGCTTTTGCCAATGCCACCAGGTAAGCGCGACCAGGGCGATCAGGACGATAAGTCCCAGGCCCAGGGCAAGCCGGATCCTGTTGCCGCGCGTCATTCGCCGTGCCCCACTTCGCTGTTGATCAGGTCCAGCATCGCCTCGAGCAGCCGCCTCAGCGGCCGCTCGGCCCGCTGGTCGAGCTCGTTGGGAAGCGCCGGCTGTAGTGTTTCGCTCAACCGCGCTCCCCTAGAGCCGCGCCGCGCTCGGATGCGGATTGGTCTCGCACCGCGCGGAATTCGCTGTCCGTGCCCCAATTCGGCCAGTCGCGGGAGGTGGCGAGGCGATAGCCGACGGCGTGCAGCAACTGGCCGTCCTGCGCGATTCCGCTGAAGTCCCAGTTCGGCGAGAACTCGTCGTCGGGCTGGTGATAGCGCTTGGCGGTGTAGTCCGCCGACAGCGCCTTGCCGCGCTCAAGCCCGCCATTGACCAGGTTCAAGCCGGGCTTGAAGCTGATCGCCGGCACGCCCGCCTTGGCGAATGGGAAGTGGTCCGAGCGGAAGAACAGCCCCGCGCCCGGATTGGCATCGCTAGTGAAGGTGCGGCGCTGCTGGCGCCCTTGCGCGATCAGCATGTCGAGCAATTCGACCTTGGCGTTGCCCGACATCGAGAAATCGCGTGCGGGCCCGTGAACGCCCATTGAGTCGGTGTTGAGCACCGCCACCGTCCTGCCCAGCGGGAAAAGCGGATTGGCGACGTAAAATTCGGTGCCGAGCAGTCCCTTTTCTTCGGCACCGACCGCAAGGAATACGAGCGACCGCCCCGTCCGCGGCCGCCGGGCGAAAACGCGAGCCTGCTCGATCAAGTGCGCCAGGCCGGTCGCATTGTCGACGGCACCGTTGAAGATGCGGTCGCCATTGGCGTCGGGCTCGCCGATGCCGATGTGGTCATGGTGCGCCGTGTAGATGATCGTCTCGTCGGCCGGTCAGCATGGCGGCGACGTTGTAGGAGGTGATGACCTCGGTGTTGGCGCTGAGCTGCGCGGACATTGTGGTCTTGAGGTCGATAGGCCGGAAGTCGCGGCGCCTGGCGGCCCGCTTGGCGGCCTCGAAATCCAGTCCGGCCGAGCGGAATAGGGCCTCGGCGGTGGAGCGCTGGATCCACCCTTCAATCGGGGCGTGGGCAGCTGCGGGGTCTGTGCGGACGATGTCGAACATCGTGTTGGTGTTGGAATTCTTGACAGTCGCCCAACCATAGGAGGCGGGCTCGGTCTCGTGAACCACCAGAAGGCCGGCGGCTCCGCGCTCCGCCGCTTCCTCATATTTGTAGGTCCAGCGGCCGTAATAGGTCATCGCCTTGCCGCCAAAATCTCCTTCACCGCCCTCGAAGTCCGGGTCGTTGACGAGCACGACGATGACCTTGCCGCGCACGTCGACGTCCTTGAAGTCGTTCCACTGCCGCTCCGGCGCCTCGACGCCGTAGCCGGCGAAGATCATCGGCACGCCATTAAGCGCGACCTGCTTCTGCCCGTTGAGTGGAGCGCGCACCGAAATCTGCTCGCCCTGGGTGAGCGGCACCGCGCCTGCCGCGGTCCGGAACTCCAGGCGCGGCGTGCCGGCGATGTCGGATTTCAGCAACGGCACGCGCTGGGTCCACTGGCGCTCGCCGCGCACGACTTCGCCCGCCGGCTGCAGCCCGGCGGCGCGGAACTGCTCCACCAGGTAATCGACGGTGCGGGTCTCGGAGGGGGTTGCCGGCCCCCGGCCTTCAAAGGCATCGGAGCTCAGCGTCTGCACGTGGCGCGACAGCCGCGCGGTATCGAAGGTGGGGGCATTCTGCGCGAGCGCGGGCACTGCGGCCAAGGCGGCTGCGCCTGCGAGCCAGGTCGATGATTTCACGAAAGATCCTCCAGTGAATGGGCCCGCACTAGCGCACCAACCCGCTCACCAGAAGAAGCTTTTACGACTGAGTGTCGTCGGACGCCTTGGCGCGTTTGGCAGGCTTGGCCGACTTGGCCGACTTCCTGCCGACCTTGGGCGGCGCCGGCATGGTCTCGAAGGCCAGCGCATTGTCCTTGATCCGGACCTTGACCTCGCCGCCGTTGACCAGCTTGCCGAACAACAGCTCCTCGGCCAGCGGCTGCTTGATCTTTTCCTGGATCAGCCGGCCCATCGGCCGGGCGCCGTACAGCTTGTCGTAGCCGCGGTCGATCAGCCACTGGCGAGCGTCCTCGTCGAGGTCGATGTGAACCCCGCGGTCGGCGAGCTGGAGCTCGAGCTGCAGGATGAACTTGTCGACCACCCGGGCAACCACCGCCGGCGGCAGATAGGCAAACGGGACGATCGCATCCAGCCGGTTGCGGAACTCCGGCGTGAACATCTTCTTGACCGCATCCTCCTGCGCATCCTCGCGGGTGGCGTTGCCGAAGCCGATCGACTCGCGCGCCATGTCGGCGGCGCCGGCGTTGGTGGTCATGATCAGGATGGTGTTCCTGAAATCGACGGTCTTGCCGTGGTGGTCGGTGAGTTTGCCGTTGTCCATTACCTGAAGCAGGATGTTGAACAGGTCAGGGTGGGCCTTTTCGATTTCGTCGAGCAGCAGAACCGAATGCGGATGCTGGTCGATGGCGTCGGTCAGCAGTCCGCCCTGGTCGTAGCCGACATAGCCCGGGGGAGCGCCGATCAGCCGGCTGATCGAGTGCCGCTCCATATATTCCGACATGTCGAAACGCTGAAGCGGGATGCCCATGACCGAGGCGAGCTGGCGCGCGACCTCGGTCTTGCCGACCCCGGTCGGGCCGGAGAACAGATAATTGCCAATCGGTTTGTCGGGGTCGCGAAGCCCGGCGCGGCTCAATTTGATCGCCGAGGCCAGTTTCTCGATCGCCATGTCCTGCCCGAACACGACTCGCTTGAGGTCGGCCTCGAGGTGCTCGAGAACGCGCTTGTCGTCGCTCGACACCGACTTGGCCGGGATCCGCGCCATCGTCGCTACCACCGCCTCGATCTCCCTGGTGGTGATCGTCTTCTTGCGCCGCGACGGCGGCACCAGCATCTGCATCGCGCCGACCTCGTCGATCACGTCGATCGCCTTGTCGGGCAGCTTGCGGTCGTGGATGTAGCGCGCCGACAGCTCGACCGCGCTCTTGATCGCGTCGCTGGTGTAGCGGACCTTGTGGTGGCCTTCAAACGACGAACGAAGGCCGGCGATGATCTTGATCGTGTCCTCGATGGTCGGCTCGTTGACGTCGATCTTCTGGAACCGCCGAAGCAGCGCCCGGTCTTTCTCGAAGTGGTTTCGGAATTCCTTGTAAGTGGTCGACCCGATGCAGCGGATCGCGCCCGACGACAGCGCCGGCTTGAGTAGGTTGGATGCGTCCATCGCCCCGCCCGATGTCGCTCCAGCGCCGATCACGGTGTGGATTTCGTCGATGAACAGGATCGCGTCGGGAAGCTTCTCGAGCTCGTTGACGACCGATTTCAGCCGCTCCTCGAAATCGCCGCGATAGCGGGTGCCGGCGAGCAGCGAGCCCATGTCGAGCGAGTAGATGGTTGCCGGCTTCAGCACGTCGGGGACGTCGCCCTCGATGATCTTTCGGGCGAGCCCTTCGGCAATCGCGGTTTTGCCGACTCCGGGGTCGCCGACGTAGAGCGGGTTGTTCTTCGAGCGGCGGCACAGGATCTGCACCGTCCGGTCGACTTCCGGCCCCCGTCCGATCAGCGGGTCGACCTTGCCGGCCCGGGCCTTTTCGTTGAGGTCGACGGTGAACTGCTTGAGGGCGCTTTCCTTCTTGCCTTCCTTGTCGCCGCTCTTTTCCTCCGGCGGGGCGCCGACGTCGCGCGCCTCTTCGGCGGTGTCGCCCTTGCCGACGCCGTGGCTGATGTAAGTGACCGCATCGAGGCGGCTCATGTCCTGCTGCTGGAGGAAGTAGACCGCGTAGCTTTCGCGCTCGGAAAACAAAGCGACCAGCACGTTGGCGCCGGTGACTTCGTCGCGGCCCGACGACTGGACGTGGAGGATGGCGCGCTGGACAACGCGCTGGAAGCCGCTGGTCGGGGTGGGGTCGGTGCTGCTGTCGGCGACCAGGGCGCCAAGCTCATTGTCGAGGTAGTGCTTGACGCTGCCGCGAAGCTCGTCGCGGTCAACCCCGCAGGCGGCCATTACCTTCGACGCATGCTCGTCGTCGATCAGTGCGATCAGCAAATGCTCGAGAGTCGCATATTCGTGCCGGCGGCGGCTGGCTTCGCCGAGGCCGTTGTGCAGCGTCTGTTCGAGCTCGCGAGCAAAACTAGGCATGTTGGACGAGGACTCCCACGCGCTCCGGGACTGACCGGAGCTTTATGAAAACAATGTCATACCGAGGGGTCGGTCAATCAAGCCCGGCCCTTCCGCTTATCCCCAATTTAACGCTTGAACAGCTGTTCGGCGGCTGAACGGTGGCTGTTGACCCGCTCGATATGCGCCTCGACGCGCGCGATCTCCGCCTGCAGCGCCTCGATCCGTGCATGCAGCTCCTCGATCGATATCGGGTCGAGGTCCTGCCTGGCCAGCTCGGTTAGCGGATCGCCTGGCTTGCTTGGGAAGAGGTCTTCCACATCCATCGAGGAATCGTTGACCCACAAGGCCCCCAAGTCAATAAGCGGCAAGACGTGAGCAACTCCATTCCGGCAAATATGCAAGCCATTGTCGCGGTGCCGCCGGGGGAGCTCGAGCTTGTCGAACGGCCGGTTCCGCGGCCCGGCAGAGGTGAGGTGCTGGTCAAGGTGGCGGCCGCCGGAGTCAACCGGCCCGACATCCTTCAGCGCCGCGGCCTCTACCCGCCGCCGCCCGGCGCTCCCGACATTCTCGGCCTCGAAATCGCCGGCGAAGTGGTCGCGGCGGGCGAGGGCGCCGCGCACCTGCTTGGCGCCTGCGTCTGCGCGCTGGTCGCGGGCGGCGGCTATGCCGAATATTGCGCGGCGCCGGCCGGCACGTGTTTGCTTGTCCCGGAAGTGGTCTCGGCGGTCGAAGCGGCGGCCTTGCCGGAGACGCTGTTCACCGTGTGGACCAACCTGTTCGAGCGGGGCTTCGCGGCCGACGGCGACACCGCGCTGGTCCACGGCGGCACCAGCGGCATCGGCACTATGGCAATCACGCTCGGCAAGCTGTTCGGGCTTGGCGTGATCGTCACTTGCGGCAGCGACGCCAAGGTTGCCCGCGCGCTCGAGCTTGGAGCCAAAGCGGCGATCAACTACCGCACTCAGGACTTCGTCGAGGAAGTGATGCGGCTGACCGGGGAGCGCGGAGTCGACGCGGTGCTCGACATGGTCGGCGGAGATTATGTGCCGCGCAATTTGTCGTGCCTGGGCGACGACGGGCGGCACGTGTCGATCGCTTTCCAGCGCGGCGCGACGGCCGAGATACCGATTGCCGAGGTCATGCGGCGGCGTCTGACCTTGACCGGCTCGACGCTCCGCCCGCGAAGCGTCCAGTTCAAGACCATGCTCCGCGACGAGATCGCGGCCACCGTCTGGCCCTATGTTGAGGGAGGCCGGCTGAGGCCGGTCGTCGATTCGACCTTCCCGCTCGACCGAGCGGTCGACGCCCACGCCCGGATGGAAGCCGGCGACCATGTCGGCAAGATCGTGCTCGGGCTCGGCTAGTCAAGCTAGCGCACTTGCCGCGCCGCCCCGCGAGGTCTAGGTCAACCAGCAACGGCCGTCCCGCGAGGGGCGGCCCTATTCATTTGTGACGGAGAACTATCGTGGCTCAGCCGCTCATGCCGCACGCGACCGCTTCCTGGCTGGTCGAGAACAGCTCGCTCAGTTTCGTGCAGATCGCCGAATTCTGCGGCCTCCATATCCTCGAGGTGCAGGCGATCGCCGACGACACCGCGGCGACCAAGCTGACCGGGCGCGACCCGCTTCGCGCCGGCGAGCTGACGCACGCGGAAATCGAAAAGGGCCAGAACGACCCTGAGTACAAGTTGCAGATGCACAAGGAGCCCGATCCGGTGCGCCGCACCCGCGGACCGCGCTACACGCCGGTGTCGAAGCGGCAGGAGAAGCCCGACGGCATCGCATGGCTGACCCGCAACCACCCCGAGCTCAGCGATGGCCAGATCGGCAAGCTCATTGGAACCACGCGCACCACCATCGCCGCGATTCGCGAGCGCACGCATTGGAACATGGCCAACGTCACGCCAAAGGATCCGGTGACTCTCGGGCTGACTACGCAGCGCGAGCTCGACGCGGCGGTCGCCAAGGCGCGCAAAGCGGCCGGCACCCCGGCCCCCACCGACACCCGTTTCGACAGCGACCGCGACGCTCTGATCGTTGAGCTTCGCGCCGAGCGCGAGCAGAACAGCCGCGACGCCGAAGCGGCGCTCGCGGCAGCCGAGGCCGGCGAGGCTGGAGTGGTTGCGGCCCCCGACGAGATCTTCCCCGGCATCCGCGACCCGTTCAAGCGCTGAGCGGCGGCTTGATTCGCGGCGACTAGAGGGTCATTCCTCAACCATGGAAAAGCATGATCCGGCCGCTGAACTGAGCTTCGAGGCCGCGCTCAAGCGGCTCGAGGAGATCGTCCGAACGCTCGAGAAGGGCGAAGCGCCGCTCGACCAGTCGATCGAGCTTTACCAGGAAGGCGACAAGCTCAAGCGCCACTGCGAGGCGCGGCTCAAGGCCGCCCAGGCGCGGATCGAGCAGATCGCGTTCGGCGCTGACGGAAAACCGTCGGGGGTGACCCCATTCGATGTCGGTTGAGCTCGTCGACTCGAACCGGCTCGACCTCGAAGCCGAAGCCGAGCAGGTTTCAAGCCGGGTCGACGACTTCTTCGCGCGGCTGCTGGTGTCGCCTCCCGACAGCCGCGAGCGGTTGTTCGAGGCGATGCGCCATGCCGCCATCGGCGGCGGCAAGCGGCTTCGCCCTTTGCTCACCATCGCCGCCGCCAGGCTGTTCTCGATCGATGAGGATCGCGCGCTCCGCGTCGCCGCGGCGATCGAGGCGATCCACGTTTACTCGCTGATCCACGACGATTTGCCGTCGATGGACGACGACGATTTGCGGCGCGGCAAGGCGACCGTCCACAAGGCGTTTGGCGAAGCCACCGCGGTTCTGGCCGGCGACAGCCTGCACGCGCTCGCCTTCGAGATCCTTTCCCATGAGGCGACCGACAGCGACCCGAACGTGAGATGCGACCTTGTCCTGGAGCTGTCGCAGGCCTCGGGCCCCAACGGGATGGCCGGCGGGCAGATGATGGACCTGCTTGCCGAAGGCCAGCCGCTGGACTTGCCCGCCGTCACCCGCCTGCAGCAGCTCAAGACCGGGGCGCTGATCGAATATGCGGTCGAGGCGCCGTGCATCATGGTCCGTCTCGCCCGCGAGGAGCGAACGCCTTACCGCGGCTTCGCCCGCAATATCGGCCTCGCCTTCCAGATCACCGACGACATTATCGACCATAGCGGCGACGAAGCGGCGGCCGGCAAGCGCACCGGCAAGGATGCGAGCGCCGGCAAGGCGACCTTCGTGTCGCTGCTCGGGCCGGGCCGGGCGCGGCAGCAGGCGCAGGTGCTGGTCGACCAGGCGATCGACCATCTTGGCAACCATGGGGAAGAAGCGGACCTGCTTCGGGCAATCGCACGCTTCGCAATAGAACGGGACAGGTGAGATGACAGCCACAGGCGAATCCGGGCGGATCGGCGTCTATCCCGGGACTTTCGATCCCGTCACCCTCGGGCATATCGACATCATCCGGCGCGCCTCGCGGCTGGTCGATAGACTGGTGATCGGAGTGACCACCAACCCGTCGAAGCAGCCGATGTTCACGGTCGCCGAGCGGATCGAGATGGTCCGCCGCGAAACCGCAGAGATGCCCGCCAATGTCGAAGCCGTGGAATTCGATTCACTTCTGATGGACTTCGCCGTCGCGCAGGATGCGACGATGATCGTGCGTGGCTTGAGAGCCGTTGGAGACTTCGAATATGAGTTCCAGATGGCGGGGATGAACCAATTGCTAAACAACCGCATCGAAACCGTTTTCCTGATGGCCGACGTGTCGCTTCAGCCGATCGCGTCACGGCTGGTTAAGGAGATCGCGCGCTATGGCGGGGCGATCGACAAATTCGTCACACCGTCCGTTGCAGCGGATGTCGCGCGCCACCTCGCCCGCGACGCTTAGGAGAGCTTGATGCAAAAAGCCCTGTTCGCATTGCCGTTCGTTGCGGTCGCGCTGATTGCCGCAAAGCCTCCGGCGGCGCCGCCGACGCTCAGCCTCAACCCGCCCGCCCAGATTGCGGCCGACCCGGCCAACAAGCTGACTCTGCAGCTATCCAATGGCGGCTCGGTTGTGATCCAGCTTCGGCCCGACGCCGCGCCGATGCACGTCCAGCGAGTCCAGATGCTGGTCCGGCAAGGTTTCTACGACGGCCTGACGTTCCACCGGGTGATGCCAGGCTTCATGGCGCAGGGCGGCGACCCGCAGGGCACGGGAGAAGGGGGCTCGCCGCTCCCCGACCTCAAGGCCGAGTTCAACGCGCTTCCTCACCTGCGCGGAAGCGTCGCCGCTGCCCGGTCCGAGAGTCCGGACAGCGCCAACAGCCAGTTCTACATCATGTTCGTGCCCAATGCCGCGCTCAACGGCAGATACACCGTCTATGGCCGGGTGATCGGCGGCATGGACGTAGTCGACAAGATCGCGCCCGGCGAACCGCCGGAAGCGCCAACCAAGATCGTCAAAGCCTCGCTGGGAGGCTAGCGCACGGCCGCTGGAGCCCAGGCATGCGCGTCGAGCTTTTCGATTTCGACCTTCCGCCCGAGCGCATTGCCCTGCGCCCGGCGCGCCCGCGCGATTCGGCGCGGTTGCTG
Organism: Sphingomicrobium sp.; assembly: GCA_037721775.1. Lineage (GTDB taxonomy): Bacteria > Pseudomonadota > Alphaproteobacteria > Sphingomonadales > Sphingomonadaceae > Sphingomicrobium. The sequence goes on from JBBJOG010000005.1 coordinate 80,285, forward strand.
GTTGCCCAGGGCGCGCAGCTTTCGGATAGCCACGTGCTCGACCTGCCGCGCCAGCTTCGGGCGGGCGACGTGCTGGTGTTCAACGACACCAAGGTTATTCCCGCGCAACTCGAGGGCCAACGGGGTGACGCTCGGATCGGCGCGACATTGCACAAGCGCCAGGGACCGCGCTCGTGGTGGGCGTTCGTACGCAATGCGCGGCGGGTGCGGAGCGGCGACCGCATCGATTTCGGCGAAGGAGTTGCCGCTTCGGCCATCGAGCGCGGCGAGGATGGCGCTTTGTTGCTGCACTTCCATGGTGACGAGCCGGTCGGACTGCTGCTTCAACGCGCCGGGCGGATGCCGTTGCCGCCCTACATCGCCTCCAAACGGTCGGCCGACGCGGCTGACCGCGACGATTATCAGACCATGTTCGCGAAGGAGGAAGGCGCGGTTGCAGCGCCGACGGCGGCGCTTCACTTCACCCCGTGGCTGCTGGGCGCGCTGGACGAGGCAGGGATCGGCCGCGAGACGCTGACCCTGCACGTCGGCGCCGGGACCTTCCTTCCGGTCAAGGCCGACGACACCGCGCAGCACAAGATGCATTCCGAATGGGGGCGGATCGATGCCGCGACCGCCGATCGGCTTAACCGGGCGAAGTCGGGCGGCGGGCGGCTGATCGCGGTCGGCACCACCGCGCTGCGGCTGCTGGAGAGCGCCGCCGACCAGGCGGGGCGGCTCATGCCGTTTGAGGGCGACACCGACATCTTCATCACGCCCGGCTACCAATTCCGGGCGACGGACGGCCTGATCACCAACTTCCATCTGCCGCGCTCGACCCTGTTCATGCTGGTCAGCGCGTTGATGGGCCTCGAGCGGATGAAGACGGCTTATGCTCACGCCATCGAGAGCGGGTACCGTTTCTACAGTTATGGCGATGGCAGCCTGTTGTTGCCGGCGAGATAGCCTCCCCCGCGCAACCGGAGATCTGCACGGCTGCCCGCGGCTGAGCGTTATACATCCATAATGATGCTTGTTTGGCAACGCGATGTTACCCGCAAGGAAGCGCGTAAGGGGAGCGCCAATCAACATCCATTCTGGATATCTAAACAACGGGAAATCAACTGATTTTTAGCTAATTACGCGAGCTTGGCGATCATCGGCCAACCCGTCCTTTAGCGAAGTTCCCGCATGTTCGAGACTGCGATCAAGCGACCGCGCGAACGGCAGCGCCGATACATGCCGGTGCGCACGAAATTCGTGATCGCGTTGCTGGTCGCGACGGCGTGAATGCTGTTCAGCATCATCATCTCGCGCGGCTGGGTGCGGGAGCTTGGGGCGGTGACTCATCCGCTGTTCGCGCTCTTCGTAATCTCCTTCATCGCCTACATCCCGGGCTTCATGAACGCGTTCCTGATGGCCAGCCTGTTGCTCGACAAGCGGCCGGAACGGCGTTCGCCGGCCGTTTATCCGGCGGTGACGGTGTTGATCGATCGCGGGCCTGCGCAAGAAATGGGGGACCAAGTGACGCGCGCGCCAGCGGTGACTCTTGCCGCCGCGGCAGCGATTGCGGGCGCTTCCCCGGCAATCGCTCAGGAGGCGACCGGCGCGCCATCGCGGGCTGCGGGCGCCGACATCTTCTACTCCTCCGACGCCGAGGATACCGAAGTCCTGAAGACGGGCCTCAACCTCGATTGGCGCTATCGCGGGCCGCAGGATTATCAGGGGATCCGCGTCGAAACGGCCCGGTTCACCCCGCTCGGGCAGGACGGCAAGTCGTTCGAGCGAGCCTATCTCCGCCTGGCCGGCGATAATGCTGGGTGGAATTGGAACGCTACCGTCGGCACGGACGGGCACACCGTCCTTGGCTCGGCGTCGATCCACAACGGCAAGAAATTCCGGCAGGAATATTTCATCGAGCGGGAAATCGTCGAATCGCCGCTCGGCATTTCGCGGGGCATCTATTACACCTTCGCCGGGGCATCGATCGACTTGCCGGCCGATGACCGCAATAATTTCAACGTCTTCGCCGGCGTCCAGGAGTTCACCGGCGACAATGTGCGGCTCCATCTGCGCGGCAATTACGTCCACGTGGTCAAGCCGGAATGGGGCCTCAGCGCCCAGCTACGCGCCCGCTATTTCAGAAGCAGCGAGCCCGGCGAATATGATTATTACTCGCCGCGCTGGTACGCCCAGCTTCTCCCGGTGCTGCAGGTCCGCCGCTTCACCGGCGGCTGGCAGCTGCTCGGCGCGGCGGGTCTCGGCGCCCAGCGCGATTCGGAACGCGGCTGGCGCAGCTCGCGCTACCTCAACGCGCTGGTCACCAGCCCCGCTTTTCGCCGCGACTGGGCAATCAATGCCAACTTCCTCTACAGCAACACGCCGGTCGGCACCGGCTTCACCTACAGCTACGTCCAGTTCAACCTCGGGCTGACTAGGGCATTTTGACCTTCGCCTGAGGCCGCGCCGCAGGCTAAGCGCGGCTCGCAATGATTGGCTTCGCCTTCACCATCTCCGCCACCGACCGGGCAGCGCGCAGCGGCGCCATCCGAATGGCCCGCGGGGAAATCCGCACGCCGGCGTTCATGCCGGTCGGCACCGCGGGAACCGTCAAGGGGGTCAAGCCCGGCGACGTCCGTGCCAGCGGCGCCGACATCATCCTCGGCAACACCTATCATCTGATGCTCCGCCCGGGCGCGGAGCGGATCGCCCGGCTTGGCGGCTTGCACAAGTTCATGGGCTGGGACCGGCCGATCCTGACCGACAGCGGCGGTTACCAGGTGATGAGCCTCACCGAGCTGGCCAAGGTGTCGGAAGACGGCGTCGCTTTCGCCAGCCACCTCGACGGCAGCCGGCACATGCTGACGCCCGAGCGCTCGGTCGAGGTGCAGCAGTTGCTCGGCTCCGACATCGTCATGGCTTTCGACCAGTTGCTTCCCGCGAGCGCGACCGGCAACGAGCAAGCGGCGGCGATGGAGCGGTCGATGCGCTGGGCGCTGCGGTCGCGGGAAGCGTTCACCGGCGCCGGTGCGATCTTCGGAATCCAGCAGGGCGGTCTCGACGAGCGGCTCCGGCAGGCATCGGCGCATGCGCTCACCGATATCGGCTTCGACGGCTATGCGGTCGGCGGGCTCGCGGTCGGCGAAGGGCAGCAGGCGATGTGCAGGGTTCTCGACTTCGCGGTGCCGATGCTGCCCGACGACCGCCCGCGCTATTTGATGGGGGTGGGCAAGCCCGACGACCTCATTGAAGCGGTTATGCGCGGCGTCGACATGTTCGATTGCGTGCTTCCGACGCGCTCGGGCCGAACCGGCCAGGCGTTCACCGCCGACGGCCCGATCAACATACGCAACGCCCGCTTCGCCGAAGACCAGGAGCCGCTGGAGCGTGACTGCAAGTGCCCGACCTGCGCAAGCTTCGAGCGCGCCTACGTCCATCATCTGGTGCGCTCGGGCGAAATCCTCGGCGCGATGCTGATGACCGAGCATAATTTGTGGTTCTACCAGCGGCTTATGCAGTCGATGCGCGACGCGATCGAAGAGCAGCGGCTGGGCGCGTTGGCGGCTGAGTTCCTGCCACGTTACCGCCGGTGAGACCTATTCGATCGCCCCGAGCTTGTCCTGGGTCCGGCTTTCGAAATCGCTTGCGTCGTGGCGCTCGTGGAGCTGCTCGTGGGGCTCGCCGCTGGTCTTGTTGACGATCCGGCCGCGCCTGACCGCCGGCCGCTCGTCGATCCGGCGCGCCCAGCGCTGCACATGCGCATACTCGCCGACCGACAGGAACTCGCCGGCGTTGTCGTAGATCCGGTTGAGCGCAAGCTGCCCGTACCACGGCCAGATGGCGATGTCGGCGATGCTGTAGTCGGGGCCCGCGACAAACTCATTCTCCGCCAGCCGCCGGTCGAGCACGTCGAGCTGCCGCTTGGCCTCCATCGCGAAGCGGCTAATCGGATATTCCATCCTGGTCGGCGCATAGACGTAGAAGTGTCCGAAACCGCCGCCGAGGAACGGCGCGCTGCCCATCTGCCAGAACAGCCAGGACAAGGTCTCGGTGCGCGATTGGCCAAGCAATTCGCCGAACTTTTCCGCGAGATGAAGGAGGATGGCGCCGGATTCAAAGACGCGCACCGGCTCGGCGCCGCTGCGGTCGAGCAAAGCGGGAATCTTCGAATTGGGGTTGATGCCGACGAAGCCGCTGGAGAACTGGTCGCCGTCGCCGATCTGGATCAGCCATGCGTCATATTCGGCGCCCGAATGGCCGCGCTCAAGCAGCTCCTCGAGCATGATCGTGACCTTTTGCCCGTTGGGCGTGGCCAGCGAGTAAAGCTGCAAAGGGTGCTTGCCGACCGGCAATTGCTTGTCGTGGGTCGGCCCTGCGACCGGGCGGTTGATGCTTGCGAACTTGCCGCCGCTCGGCTGCTCCCAGGTCCATATTTTCGGCGGGGCGTATTCAGCGCTGTCGGTCATCTTGGCTCTTCCTCGTGAAGGACAGAGCTAGGTACGATACGCCTGGCTTTCCAGCGGTCGGCTAACCGGCACTTTTCGAAAGGAAGCTTGGCATCGGCCCGTTCCAGTCGGGCTCGATGTCCTCGACCACCGGCGAGCCATCGGCCGGCTGGTCGTGCTTTGCCCCGGAAGGCTTGGCCTTGCGGCGGCTGCGTTTCTCCGCCGGCTGTTTCGCCTCGGCGGGTTCCGGCTTGGGCTCGGCGCGCGCAGGCGCTTCGGCCTTGCGAGGCTCGTCGCGCTCGGCCCTTGGCGCTCGCGCTTGGCGAGGCTCGCCGCGGCGAGGCTTGTCCGCCTTGGGGGCTTCGGCCTGGCGGGGCGTGTCGGCCAGCGCCGCCGGCGCGCTTCCGGCACGGGCGATCTTCTGGCCGAGCATCTTTTCGATCGCGCTGACCGCCTCGGCGTCTTCCTTTGTCGCCAGGGTGATGGCGATGCCCTTGTCGCCGGCGCGGCCGGTGCGGCCGATCCGATGGATGTAGTCGTCGGGCTGCCACGGCACGTCGAAATTGATGACGTGGCTGACTCCGCGCACGTCGAGCCCGCGGGCGGCAACGTCGGACGCGACCAAAACGGTGATCTCGCCGGCCTTGAAACGGTCGAATTCCGCGATCCGGTCGGACTGCTCCATGTCGCCGTGGATCTGCCCGACCGCGAAGCCGGACCGCTTGAGGCTGGTCGCCAACTCGCGCACCGTCGTCTTGCGGTTGGAAAAGACGATCGCGTTCTTGAGCTCGTCCGCCCGGAGCAGGTCGCGAAGCACGTCGCGCTTCTTGTCCGAGCGGACCTCGACCAGCCTTTGCTCGATATCGATGTTGGCGGTCGCCGGCCGGGCCACTTCGACCCTCTTGGGGTCGTTGAGGAACTTGGCGGCAAGCTTCTGGATCGGCGGCGGCATGGTCGCCGAAAACAGCAGGGTCTGGCGCGACTTGGGCAGCTTCGAGCAGATTTCCTCGATGTCGGGGATGAAGCCCATGTCGAGCATCCGGTCGGCTTCGTCGATCACGAGGAGCTCGCAGCCGGTGAGCAAAATCTTGCCTCGTCCGAACAGGTCCATCAGCCGGCCCGGGGTGGCGATCAGAACGTCGACGCCCTTTTGCAGGGCCTTGATCTGGTCGCCCATCTGAACGCCGCCGATCAGAAGCGCCATCGAAAGCTTGTTATACTTGCCGTACTTGTCGAAATTCTCGGAAACCTGGGCGGCCAGCTCGCGCGTCGGCTCGAGAATCAGGGATCGCGGCATCAGCGCCCGGCTGCGTCCTTGGGATAATATGTCGATCATCGGCAGGACGAAACCGGCGGTCTTGCCGGTGCCGGTCTGGGCGATTCCGATCAGGTCCTTGCCCATGAGGACGGCGGGGATGGCGGCGCGCTGGATCGGCGTCGGAACCGTATATCCGCTGTCCTCGACGGCGCGGAGAAGTTGGTCAGAAAGGCCGAGATCGGCAAAAGACATTCAAAATCCGGAAAAAAATGGGCGGCGGCCCGGGCCTGCCGCTAATCGGTTCGGGGCTACCGCCGAGGCGGTGATAATGTCAAGGAATCGCGGCTCGGCGAACCGGCGCCAGCCGTCGGAACGAGCCGATCGAGCAGGTGCCGCCCATGCGCGATCGGATGGCGTCGCGGCCGGCGCAAATCAGCCGGTTGGGCGAGTTGAGGTAAAAGCCTTCGTAGAAGTCGAGCGCCGGGCAGTGGCCGTCGAACCTGGCGCGCACCCGGCGGTTGTCGGCCATCACGAAATCGACATGCTCGGTGCCCGAAAGCAGCGCGCCGCGGATGTTCTGCAAGGCGATGCAATTGGGGCCCTGGAGCTCCACCCAGCCGAAGCGCGGGGGGGTCGGCCGCGGGCGGACGGGCACCCGGGTGACGAATTCATTCTGCACGAATGTGGTCCGAACGCGTGGAGAAGCCGCCGAATCAACGGCCGTCACGCTGATCAGTGCCGGAAGCAACGACAGCAGCAGGATCATGTGGAGCGGGCCATAGCTGCAGGCTGCTCGCAGGCGCGGCTTGAACGATCAATGAATTATGCCAGGGGCGGCAAGCTGATGAACGGTTGCGCAAGGCCCAACCGTTGCATAGAGGCTTCGCCAAATCTCTGGCTCGCTTGGCGCAAATGCGCAACGCGAACCGCAAGTCCCCGGGAGACAGACGAAATGGCGACCGAAGCGCCGAACCAGGCTTTGCCACTGTTGTACACCTCGCTGGAGCCGCTGAGATCCTCGGTGCACGGCAAGATGAAGATCCGGCGGGTCAACAAAGCGCCGGCGATCAGCGGAGCCCACGCGATCCCGGTTACGGTCGACGAGTTCCCGCTGCTTGCCCGCCATTACCCGATCATCTTCGCGGCCGGCGACAATCCGATCCCGCTGGCGCTGATGGGCCTGACCGAGGGCGTCAATACGCACATCGACGAAGAGGGCATGCCGCTCGAAGACAACATCTACATTCCCGCTTACATCCGCCGCTACCCCTTCCTGCTGGCGCGGCTTCGTGCCGACAGCGACGAGCTGTCGCTGTGCTTCGACCCATCGCTTGGATCGGTCGGCGACCATGAGGATGGCGAGCGGCTGTTCGACGACGACGGGGAGCCGACCGAGACGACCAAAGCAATCCTGCAATTTTGCGAGCAGTTCGAGACCGCCGGCCAGCGCACCGGCGTTTTTCTCGAGGATTTGAAGAAGAGCGGGCTGCTGATGGACGGGGAAGTGGCGATCCAGCCGGAAGGCGCGGACAAGCCGTTCATCTACCGCGGCTTCGGCATGGTCGATGAGGAGAAATTGCGCGAGCTGCGCGGCGACGAGCTGCGCAAGTTGAACCAGAACGGCATGCTGCCGCTGCTGTTCGCGCATTTGTTTTCGCTGTCGCAGATCCGCGACCTGTTCGCTCGCCAGGTCCAGCAGGGCAAAGGGCCGATCGCAATGCCGGAACGAGTCGCCGCCAAGGCGTGATGCCTTTGCGGCGGGTCGGTTGATCCGCCGCCCCGCTGTTTTTCTTATTCGGCGGCGGCCGCCAGCTGGTGGTCGAGCAGATCGCGGCCAAGCCGCATCGCGAGCGTCTCGATGAGCGTAGCGAGGCGGTTGAACTCGACGCTTGGTTCGCCTCCGGGCGTCAAATAGCAGGAGCGGTCGATCTCAATCTGGACCGCGTGGACGTTAAGGTGCGGCGCTCCGTGCCGTTCGACCACGTGGCCGCCGGCGAACGGGTCGTTGATCGCCGCCGCAAAGCCTGCTTCCGCCGCGATTCGAGCGGCGCCGGCGGCCAGCCACGGCGCCGCGCTTCTCCCATAGCGGTCGCCGAATATGACTGCAGAGCCGCCGCCCGCCGCCGGCGGCATCGAATGGCAATCGAGCAGCAACGCGCAGCCAAAGCGATCCACCAGCGCGCCGAGCCTGGCGGCGATCGAGTCATGGTAGGGACGGTAGGCGTCGGTCAGCCGCAGCTCGAGGTCCGGGTGGCTGATCGGTCGGCGCCATAGATGGCCGTGGAGAGCGGTCCGCGACGGCACGATGCCCAGCCCGCCGCGAGCCCGCGCGCTGGGGCGCCGGGCGGGGGGCGGGCCGCCATGGACGGTGACCGGGTCGATCTCGTCCTCGGCCCGGTTGCAGTCGACCGCCGCCCTTGGCGCCCGGGCGATCACCGCGCCGACCCCATGGCGAAGCGCGCGCCACACCAGGCGGTCGACCAGCGGGTCTTCGAGCGGGCGAAGTGATGCGACCCCGCCGCGCGCCATTGCTACCAGCCAGTCGGGATAATCGCGCCCGGCATGGGGCACCGACAGCAGCACCGGGAGGGCGCCTCGCGGCGCATGGACGATCGGGCCGGGGAGAGGTTCGTGCACGGGTGATCCCAATCTACAACGGGTCTGCGCGGGTCAACGCGCCGTTGCCGAGCTTGTGTCTGGAAAATTTTAAGTCTTGCGCGCATAAAAGGGGACGATGCCGCGAATCCTCCTCGCCGAAGACGACGCGTCCATGCGCGAATATCTGCAGCGCGCGCTGCAGCGGGTGGGCTATGACGTCGAAGCGGTGGGCTGCGGTACCGAGGCGATGCCGCTTCTTGAAAAGCAGCAGTTCGACCTCCTCCTCACCGACATCGTCATGCCGGAAATGGACGGGATCGAGCTTGCCCAGAAGGCGTCGGCGATCGATCCGGCGATCCGGGTGATGTTCATCACCGGTTTTGCCGCCGTCGCGCTGCAGAGCGGCCGCGCGGCGCCCGAGGCGAAGATGCTGTCCAAGCCGTTTCATCTGAAGGATCTGGTCGCGGAAGTGGACCGCATCTTCCAGACCGAGGACCAGCACGGGCGATTGTAACCGGCCGAAGGGGCACTCTCGCTGAGACCGGGCGTGCGGCTTAGCTAGCCTTCATCAAAGAAGTCGACATTCCCATCATCAAGGTCATAGCGCGCGCCTAGCACTCGCAGCTTGCCTTGGCGCAAGCGGTCCAAGACCATCGGCTCGGAAAATTGGCGAAGACGAGCGACTGTTCGGCTCACATTGGCACGAACCGACGCATCGAGCAGGTCGGATGGATTGCCCCTGCGAGCCTCGAGAACCACAGGAATGATCGGTTCCACCATTTGGCCGATGCTTCCGGGGAAGGTCGCGCCCTCCTGGACCACTGACACAGCGGCCGCGACTTCGCCGCACCGTTCATGACCCATGATGATTACCAGCGGCACATTGAGCTCGGCCACCGCATATTCCAGGCTGCCCATCGCCACCGTGTCGATCGTGTTTCCGGCATTGCGGATGATGAACAGCTCACCCAGGCCGCGGCCGAACAGAAGTTCGGGCGGTACCCAGCTGTCGGAGCAGGAAACCAGAACGGCGATCGGATGTTGCGAACGTGCGATCTCGAGCCGGCGGCGTCCGTTAGAATCAGGAGTTGCCACCCTGCCGGCAAGGAATTCGCGATTGCCCCGCTTCAGCATTTCCAGCGCTTGGCCAGGCGTGAGAGACGGAGGAGCGGGGTTTGCAACGTCAGGCGGCGCTGCTGCAAAGGCTCGGCCCGCCAGCGTCGCGGTCGCCGCCGCTGCGACTGCCACGGCAGCGGTGCTCATCGCGCCGCGGCGGGTAACGGCATTACGTTTCAACTCGTCATTCACTAATCTTCTCCTTGGCTGAAGGGCCCCCATTCAAATGAACGGCTCAGGAACCCGTAGGTTCTAAGCCGCTCGAGAGCCTGCCTAAAGCGCGGCTTTTCGAGCTGATCGCGGCGGACCGGCCGCACATGGCGCGCGGAGTGCACAGGGGTCGATCAGCGCCTTGCGCGGAACGACCAGCGCCTCTACATCGCCGCCCGAGTGGGCGTGTAGCTCAGTGGTAGAGCACTGTGTTGACATCGCAGGGGTCGCAAGTTCAATCCTTGCCACGCCCACCATTTTTCCGCGCCGCCTGGATTCACCGATCTGACTCGGGACCGTCACAGCGCTGACTCGCAATTGCGGTAGCTTCCAGCATCACCTGGGGAGGGCGCGCATGGTGGGCAACAAGGCGTCACGGCTCGACAAGGCCGCCGCGACTGCAAGTCCGGAGGCGCTTGCGCGCTGGTTCGACGAGCCGCAGCATTTCGATCCCAAGGCCCGCCGGCTGCCGTTCCGCACTGTGTGGGTTTCCGACACCCATCTCGGCACGCCCGGCTGCAACGCCGAGCTGCTGCTCGATTTTCTAAAGTCGATCGACTGCCGGACCTTGTTTCTGGTCGGCGACATCGTCGACGGCTGGCAGCTGCGCCGCGGCTGGTACTGGCCGGCACGCCACAACGACATCGTCCGCTGCATCATGAAGCAGGCCAAGCACGGCACCCGCGTGGTCTATATCCCGGGCAATCACGACGAAGCGTTCCGCGACTATGCCGGCCTCAACTTCGGCGGTGTCGAGGTGCTGGCCGAAGCGATCCACATGACCGCCGACGGCCGCCGCCTGCTGGTGCTGCACGGCGACGAGTTTGACAGCGTCGTGCTCTACGCCAAGTGGCTCGCCTTCCTCGGCGACCATGCCTACACCTTGCTGCTCAAGCTCAATCGCCTGGTGAATTTCGTCCGGCGCGTCGCTGGACTGCCCTACTGGTCGCTCGCCGCGCACCTCAAGAGACGGGTAAAGAACGCGGTTCAATTCATCTCCAGCTTCGAGGCCGCGTCCGCCCATGCCGCTTACGAGCGAGGCGCCGACGGGGTGGTGTGCGGCCATATTCACTCGGCCGAAGTTCGCCAGATCGGCGAAGTCACTTATTACAACGACGGCGACTGGGTGGAGAGCTGCACCGCGCTGGTCGAGCATCTCGACGGCCGCATGGAAATCATCGACTGGGCGGAGCGCAAGCGGGCCGAAGCGATCGAGAAGCTGGGTTCGAGCGTGACACGGCGCGAAAGCGTCGACGCCTGACGGCGGCGCTCGTCTAGCCCGGCTTGCGGAACTTGAGCGTCATCCGGTCGCTTTCGCCGATCGCTTCGAACCGGGCGCGGTCGATGTCTTTGCCGCGATAGGTCGGCGGCAGCGCCCACACGCCATTGGCGTGATCGGCGGTGTCAGCCGGGTTGGCGTTGACTTCCGAGGAGGCGACAAATTCGAAACCCGCGGCTTGCGCCAGGCGCCGAACGGTCGAAACCTTGAGGTAGCCGCTGGTGCGTTCGCGGGCGCTGTCGGTGCTTTCGGGAAGCCGGTGATCGACCACGCCCAGGGTCCCGCCAGGCTTGAGCATCGCGAACATCTGGGCAAAGGCGGCGTCGGCGTAAGGGGTTTCGCCAATCATCCAGTTATGGACGTTGCGAAAGGTGAGGACGACGTCGGCGCTGCCGTCGGGAACACGCTTGGCCGGCTCGGCGGTAGGAAAATTGGCAAGCCTGATCGCGCCGTAGCGTTGGGGAAAATTCTCGCGCATCCGGCGAACGGTTGCCAGCCCCTGGTCGGACGCGACGGTATAAAGCGATCCGCCTCCGGAGGCGACATAAGGCGCAAGGATTTCGGTGTACCAGCCGCCGCCCGGGAAAATTTCGACCACCGTGTCGCTTGGCCGGACTCCGAAGAACGACAAGGTCTCGGCCGGATGGCGATAGCGGTCGCGCGCGACATAAGCCGGGGTGCGGGTCGAAGAAGGCACCGCCGCCGCAAACGCGCTCACAGGAACTCCGGCGGGCGGCGCGTAGGCGATCGGTTGCGCAGCGCAAGCGGCGATCCCCAGGACGGCGGCTCCGGCGAGGACAGGGAAGGCGATTCGCATTATTGAGTGCTCCACTGCTGCTATCGCCGCCTTGGACGCGCGGCAGCCGGCGGGCAACCGGAGACTTTACAGGCGGCGAAGTCTGGTCGACCCGGCGGCCGACCTTGTTGACGATGCGCTGGGCGATCTGGAATAGATGCTCCTCGTCGCGGAACTGGATGTGGGCGAGCTCCAGCTTGCCCTTGCGCTCGATGAAGGTCTGGTCGGGGCCGTTGACCATGATGTCGTTGATGGTCGGGTCGGCGAGCAGCTCTTCCAGCGGCCCGAGCCCGAGAAGCTCGTCGACCAGCACTTTTTCGAGCGCGAACTGCTCGCGCCGGTTGAGCGTGATCTTCAGCTCGGCCAGCACTTCGCCGATGATCGGCCGGAATTCCTCGGCAAGCTCGTCCTTGCTGAGCGTTGCGGCGGCCTCGGGATCGACCCGCTCCAGCAGGCGCGGAAGCACCTGCTCCTTGATCCGGTGGACCGAGGCCTCGAACCCTTCCGTCTTGCTGGCGGCGGCTTTGCCGCTGGCGTTCTGGCGGGTGTTGAGCCGGTCCATGGCGCCGCCCGGGGGAGCATTGGGGCCTGGTGCGGGAGCTAGCTCGTCCACGGGCGGAAATTGGTCGCCGCCCTCATCGTCCGCGGGCTGCGCGCCCGGGCTGGCCTTCATCGGCTTGGCGACGCCAAAGCTCGGCCGTTGCGCTCCCGACAGGCCGCCGCGCTTTCCGAATGCGTTCATTCCTACCCCGTGCCTTCCCGCGCAAAAAATCAAGGTGGTGAATAGATGCGAAAGTTTTAGGAAAAGCTAACCGCGCTCAGCGGAGGCAAGGCGAGGGAGCAAGCCGATGCGCTGGCGCTTTTCGCGGCCGGCTACGCGCTAGCCGCGTCTCCGGCGCCCTTCGGCAGGCTCAGGACAGGCTTTCGGCGAGGATAACGAGGCCGTTTTCGCCGACTTCGGCAAAGCCGCCGCTAACCGCGAACCGCTCGGGCGCAGCGCCAGCGGTTCGATAGACCGCGACTTCGCCGTCCTTGAGCACCGACATGTAAGGAGCATGGCCGGCCATCACGCCGAAATCGCCCTCGGTGCCCGGGACCACCACCATGTGCACGTCCTCGGACAGCACCAATTTGTCGGGGGTGACCAGCTCGAAGTGAAGCTCGGCCATCAGACCCGCGCTCCGATGGCGCTGTCGAACGCGCGCGTCGCCGCTTCGAACTTGTCGCGGCAGCCGCTGTTGCAGAAGCCGACTACCCGGCCCTGGTAGCGGGTCAGCGAATCTGCGCTCACCGGCTTGCCCGACCACGGGCAGGCCTGGTTGACGCAATCCTCGAGGCGAGGCGCTTCGCTCATCAGGCGTCCTCGGCCATCTTTTCGGCCTTGGCGACGGCTTCGTCGATCCCGCCGACCATGTAGAACGCGCTCTCCGGCAAATGGTCGTACTCGCCGTTCACCACCGCCTTGAACGAGGCGACGGTGTCTTCGACCTGGACGAACTTGCCGGGGATCCCGGTGAACACCTCGGCGACGTGGAACGGTTGGCTCAGGAAGCGCTGGATCTTGCGGGCGCGGCCGACCACCAATTTATCTTCCTCGCTAAGCTCGTCCATGCCGAGGATGGCGATGATGTCCTGCAGCGACTTGTACTTCTGCAGAGTCTCCTGGACGGCGCGGGCGACCTCGTAATGTTCCTGCCCGACCACCGCGGCGGTCAGCACTCGGCTGACCGAATCGAGCGGGTCGACGGCCGGGTAGATGCCCAGCTCGGAGATTGCGCGGCTGAGCGTCGTCGTCGCGTCCAAATGGGCGAAGGAGGTCGCCGGCGCAGGGTCGGTCAGATCGTCGGCCGGCACGTAAATCGCCTGCACCGAGGTGATCGACCCCTTGTTGGTCGAGGTGATCCGCTCCTGCAGCTGGCCCATGTCGGTCGCCAGCGTGGGCTGGTAGCCGACCGCCGAGGGAATTCGGCCGAGCAAAGCCGACACTTCCGAGCCCGCCTGGGTGAAGCGGAAGATGTTGTCGACGAAGAACAAGACGTCCTGGCCTTCGACGTCGCGGAAATATTCGGCCTGGGTAAGGCCGGACAGAGCGACCCGGGCGCGTGCTCCCGGCGGCTCGTTCATCTGGCCGAACACCAGCGCCACCTTCGATCCCTCGGGGGTCGGGTTGCCATCGGCGTCCTTGGCGATGACCCCGGCGTCGAGGAACTCGTGGTAAAGGTCGTTGCCCTCGCGGGTGCGCTCGCCGACCCCGGCGAACACGCTGACGCCGCCGTGGCCCTTGGCGATGTTGTTGATCAATTCCTGGATCAGCACGGTCTTGCCGACGCCGGCGCCGCCGAACAGGCCGATCTTGCCACCCTTGGCGTAAGGCGCGAGCAGGTCGATGACCTTGATCCCGGTGACCAGGATCGCGGCTTCGGTCGACTGGTCGACGAACGGCGGGGCCTCGGCGTGGATCGACATGCTGAGATCGCTGCCGATCGGGCCGCGGTCGTCGATCGGCTCGCCGACGACGTTCATGATCCGGCCGAGCGTCATCGGGCCGACCGGCACGCGGATCTGCGAGCCGGTCGAAGTCACGGTCTGGCCGCGGGTCAGGCCCTCGGTGGCATCCATGGCGATCGTCCGGACCATGTTCTCGCCCAGATGCTGGGCGACTTCGAGCACCAGGCGGTTGCCGCCATTGTCGGTCTCCAGCGCGCCCAGGATCGGCGGAAGCTCGCCTTCAAACGACACGTCGACGACGGCGCCGATCACTTGGCTCACGCGGCCGACGAGGTTGCTCGAACCGGAGTCCTTAGCGGCACCGGGCAGCGCTGCGGCTTTCTTGGTGCGGGGCTTTGCGGGGGCGGCGGTTGCCATGGTTAAGTTCCTTGCCTCGTGTTCGTTAGAGCGCTTCGGCGCCCGAAATAATCTCGACCAGTTCGGTGGTGATCGCCGCCTGGCGCGAGCGATTGTACTGGATGGTCAGACGGCTGATCATGTCGCCGGCGTTGCGCGTCGCATTGTCCATCGCCGTCATCTGCGAGCCGTAGAAGCCGGCCTGGTTCTCGAGCAAGGCGTGATAGACTTGGACGGCGATGTTGCGCGGCAGAAGCGCGGTCAGAATCTCGTCCTCGTCGGGCTCATATTCGACCGCTGGATTGCCCGACGCGGCGCCGGCGTCGCTGTTCGCGGCCGCCTGAACCGGGATGATCTGGTCGACGGTCGGTTCCTGGACCAGGGTCGAGCGGAAGTTGGCGTAAGCGAGGTGAGCGACGTCGAAGCGGCCACTTTCGAAGCGGTCGACCACGTCGTCGGCGATCGCCTGGGCCTCCTTGTAGCTCGGGTTCCTCATATCGGTGGTGTCGAACTGGCCGACGATCGCCTTTGGAAAGACCCGCTGGATAACCGGCCGACCCTTGCGGCCGACGATGTAGAATTGGACCGTCTTGCCGTCGCCGATCAGCTCCTCGGCTTTGCGGCGGGCGGCTCGGACGACGTTGCTGCTGAACGCTCCGGCAAGGCCGCGGTCGCTGGTGACGACGACGATCAGGTGCGTGTCGTCCTTGCCGGTGCCGGCGAGCAATTTGGGGCTCTGCGGCCCGACCGTCACCTTGCCGGCCAGCGACTGGACGACGTCGCGCATCCGCTCCGAATAAGGACGGGCGGCTTTCGCGCTCTGCTGGGCGCGCCGAAGCTTCGACGCCGCAACCATATTGAGCGCCTTGGTGATCTTCTGCGTCGACTTCACCGAGCCGATGCGGAGCTTCAGGGCCTTGAGCGATGCCATTTTATGCGAACTGTTTCCCGAACTCGGTCAGCGCGTCCTTGAGCTTTTTCGCCGTGTCGTCGTCGAGCGCCTTGGTGTCGCGGATGGTCTTCAACACGTCGCCATGCTCGGAGCGCAAGTAGCTCAGCAGCGCGCCTTCGTAGCGGGTGACGTCCTTGGTCGGGACGGTATCGATGAAGCCCTGGGTGCCGGCGAAGATCGAGGCGACCTGCTCCTCGATCGGCATCGGCTGGAACTGCGCCTGCTTCAACAGCTCAGTCAGCCGGGCGCCGCGGTTGAGCAATTTCTGGGTCGAGGCGTCGAGGTCGGAACCGAACTGCGCGAACGCCGCCATCTCGCGATATTGCGCGAGCTCCAGCTTGATCGATCCGGCGACCTTTTTCATCGCCTTGGTCTGCGCGGCCGAGCCGACCCGGCTGACCGACAGGCCGACGTTGATCGCCGGGCGGATGCCTTGATAGAAAAGGTCGGTCTCGAGGAAGATCTGGCCGTCGGTGATCGAGATGACGTTGGTCGGGATGTAGGCCGACACGTCGCCCGCCTGGGTCTCGATGATCGGCAGTGCGGTTAGCGAACCGCCGCCATTGTCCTCGTTCATCTTGGCGGCGCGCTCGAGCAGCCGGCTGTGGAGGTAAAAGACGTCGCCGGGATAGGCTTCGCGGCCGGGCGGTCGGCGCAGCAGCAACGACATCTGGCGGTAAGCGACCGCCTGCTTGGACAAATCGTCATAGACGATGACCGCGTGCATGCCGTTGTCGCGGAAATATTCGCCCATCGTGCAGCCGGCGTAAGGCGCGAGGAACTGCAGCGGGGCCGGCTCCGATGCGGTGGCGGCGACCACGATCGAATATTCCATCGCGCCATTTTCTTCGAGCACCCGGACGATTTGTGCGACGGTCGAGCGCTTCTGGCCGATGGCGACGTAGATGCAGTAGAGCTTCTCGCTCTCCTCGCCGGCCGCGTTGATGTTTTTCTGGTTGATGAAGGTGTCGAGCGCGACTGCGGTCTTGCCGGTCTGGCGGTCGCCGATGATCAGCTCGCGCTGGCCGCGGCCGATCGGCACCAGCGCGTCCAGTGCCTTCAATCCGGTCTGCACCGGCTCGTGGACCGACTTGCGCGGGATGATTCCGGGCGCCTTCATTTCGACGCGGCGGCGCTCGGTGAACTCGATCGGGCCCTTGCCGTCGATCGGGTTGCCAAGAGCGTCGACCACCCGGCCGAGCAGGCCCTTGCCGATCGGGACGTCGACGATCGATCCGGTGCGCTTGGCGCTCGAGCCTTCGCGGATGCCCGCGTCGGAACCGAACACGACGACGCCGACATTGTCGGCCTCCAGGTTGAGGGCCATGCCCTTCACGCCGCTTTCGAACTCGACCATCTCGCCGGCCTGGACATTGTCGAGTCCGTGGATGCGGGCGATGCCGTCGCCGACCGACAGCACGGTGCCGACCTCCGATACCTCTTCGTCAGCGGAGAAGTTCGCAATCTGGTCGCGGATGACGCGGGAAATTTCAGCGGCGCGGATGTCCATCTTTAGCCCTTCATTGCCAAAGCAAGTCTGTTGAGTTTGGTGCGGAGCGAGGCGTCGATCATCTGGCTTCCCAACTTGACCACCAGGCCACCAAGGATATTCGGGTCGACCCGGGCGTCGATCGTGACGTCGCGGCCGGCGCGGCCCTTGAGCTGCGCCTTGAGCTTGGCCATCTGGTCGTCGTTCAGCGCGTGAGCGGTGACCACTTCGGCGGTCGTTTCGCCGCGGTGGTCGGCGGCCAGTCGGCCGAATGCCTTGATCACGTTGCCGAGCTGCGCCTTGCGACCGTTGCGGGCCAGGACCCCGACGAAATTGGTGGTCAGCGGGTCGAGCGACAGTTGCCCGGCGACCGCCGCGAACGCCTTGCCAGCGTCCTCGCGGCCGACCAGCGGCGATGCCGCCAACTGGTTAAGCTCGCGCGAATCGGCAAGCGCTTGCTTAAGCGTCTCGAGGCTGCGGCTGACCGCGTCGATCTGCTTTTCATCGCGCGCCAGGCCGAACAAAGCGGACGCATAGCGCCCTGCTAAGCTGGCCTGCATGCCGCCGGATGTCTCCACGCGCCCAAAGCTCCAAATCGGAATATTACCCCATCGAAAAAAGGGGGCCTCGCGAACGAAAAATCGCACGCCCCCGATGGGTTGGCGCGCCCGTAGCAAGGGGGGGCGGGGGATGCAAGGCGGGGGGTTACAGGGTCCGGGTCAAGTAGCGCGTGAACGGCGTCGCCTGGTAGCCGCCGAACGGGCCGCACGGATTGAACCCCTCGCGTTCGTAGAGGCGCAAGGCGGCAGCGAAGGGCCGCGTGCTGCCGGTTTCCAGGCTGAGGCGGATGTAGCCGCGAGACCGAGCCTCGGCGACGATATACTCGAGAATAGCCGATCCAATGCCCCGGCCGAGCGCTACCGGGGCGACCCGCATCGACTTCACTTCACCATGACCGGGCGCGAGCTCCTTGAGCGCACCGATGCCGAGCAGCCGTCCGTCTTCGCGCATCGACCAGAAGGTTAGACCTGCGTCCCTGAGCGCGTCGCGCGGAAGCACGTGGCAGGCGTCAGGCGGCGAGATCGACCGCATCGAGGCGAAATGAAGCTCGAGCAGCGCCTGCACGTCGGGGCTGTCGAGGTCGTCGGAGCGGAAGCTCCAGCCGCTTTTTGTTTGAGCGCAAGCCACGGGATGCGAGGCTTAAGATGGCCGCTTATGGTAGGTAAATGCCGATGCGAACAATTGACCCCGATTTGGCCTGGGCCGCCTTCGAACGCCGCGACCGATCGTTCGACGGGCGGGTGATCGGAGCGGTCAGGACCACGGGCATTTACTGCAAGCCGAGCTGCCCGGCGCGCCGGCCAAGGCGCGAGAATGTCGAGTTCTTCGCCGCTGCGGCAGGCGCTCGGTCCGCCGGCTATCGGCCGTGCCTGCGCTGCAAGCCCGACGAGGTCGGCCGCGACCGCGAGGCGGTTGCCAAAGCGGTGGCCCTGATCGAGCGGGCCGAAGAGCCGCCAAGCCTTGCCGAGCTGGCGGCGGCGGTCGGCTATGCGCCCCACCATTTCCAGCGGCTGTTCACCCGCGACATCGGCGTCTCGCCGGCGGCCTATGGGCGAGCGCTTCGGGCGCGGCGCGCCGAACGTGGGCTCGAGGAGAACGAAACCGTGACCGATGCGATTTACGACGCCGGCTATTCGGCGCCCAGCCGCTTCTATGCCGACGCGAAGGAACGCCTGGGAATGGTGCCTTCGGCGTGGCGCGACGGCGGCCGCGGGCAGACAATCCGCTACGTCATCGCCGACAGCCCGCTGGGGCCGTTGCTGATCGCCGCCACCGACAAGGGCATTTGCCGGCTCACCTTCGGCGAGAACGAAGGCGCGCTCGGGCGGCGATTCCCCAACGCCGAGATCCGCCCCGACGACGGGACCATCGCGCCTTGGGTCGAGGGCGCGCTCCGCGCCATCCGCGCGCCGTCCGAAGCCCCTGAAGTGCCGGTCGACGTTCGCGGGACGGCCTTCCAGGAAGCGGTGTGGCAGGAGCTTCGCAAGATCCCGCCGGGCGAGACCCGAAGCTACGCCGATATCGCCGCCGCCGTCGGCCAGCCAGGGGCGGTGCGGGCGGTTGGGACCGCCAACGGGTCCAACCCGGTCTCGGTGCTCGTGCCCTGTCACCGCGTGATCCGGTCGGACGGAAACCTCGGCGGCTATGGCGGCGGTGTGGAGAACAAGAAGAAGTTGCTGGCCGCCGAAGGCATCGCGCTCAAGCAGGGTGCGCTCGACCTCTAGAGGAAGCTGTACGGGTCGACATCGACGCTGACCTGGACCTTCGAGCTCCACTCGACCCCCGCCAGCCAGTCGCGGATCACGTCCTGCACGTCGAGCGCGCGCGCGGCATGGACCAGAAGCCGCTGGCGGTGGCGGCCGCGAAGCATCGCTAGCGGCGCCGGGGCCGGGCCGAACACCGCCATGTCCTCGACCAGCGGAGCCGCATTGCCGATCCGCCGGGCGACGTCCTCGGCCTCCAGCGCCGCCTCCGCCGACACCACGATCGCCGCCAGCCGCCCGAACGGCGGCATCGCCGCCTCGCGCCGGGCCTCGGATTCCGCCGCGTAGAATCCGACCGAATCCCCGGACACCAGAGCCGCGATCACCGGAGCGTCCGGCTCATGGCTCTGCACCAGCACCCGACCCGGCTTGTCGCCGCGCCCGGCGCGGCCGGCGACCTGCTGGATCTGCTGGAAGCTGCGCTCGGCCGCACGCAGGTCGCCGCCGGCGAGGCCAAGGTCGGCATCGACCACCCCGACCAGAGTCAAATTGGGGAAGTGATAGCCTTTGGTGACGAGCTGGGTGCCGATGACGATGTCGATCTCGCCGCGCTCCATCGCGCCGACGAATTCGGCCGCCCGCGCCGGCGACCAGATGGTGTCGGAGGTGACGATCGCGGTTCGCGCGTCGGGGAACAGCTCGGCGACCTCGTCGGCGATTCGCTCGACGCCGGGGCCGCAGGGCACCAGGCTGTCCTCGGCGCCGCATTCCGGGCAGGCGCTTGGCGGCGGCATCACGTGCCCGCAATGGTGGCAGGCGAGGCGGCGCATCAGCCGGTGCTCGACCATCCACGCGGTGCAATTGGGGCACTGGAAGCGGTGGCCGCAGTGGCGGCACAAGGTCAGCGGCGCGAAGCCGCGGCGGTTGAGGAACAGCAGGCTCTGCTCGCCGCGCTCCAAATTGGTTTCGAGCTCCGCGACCAGGCTTGGGGCAAGCCAGCGGCCGCGCGGCGGCGGGTCCTTGGTCAAATCGACCGCGCGCATCTCCGGCATGCTCGCGCCGGCGAAGCGATGCGGCAGCGTGACCTCGCGATAGCGGCCGATCTCGACCATGTGCCGGCTCTCGATCGCCGGGGTGGCCGACGACAGCACGATCGGTATGTCCTCGAACATCGCCCGCATCACCGCCACGTCGCGGGCGTGATAGTGGACGCCATCCTCCTGCTTGAAACTGGGCTCATGGGCCTCGTCGACAACGATCAGGCCGAGATTGGGGTAGGGGAGGAACAAGGCCGAGCGCGCGCCGACCACCACTTTGGCTTCGCCGCTTGCGATCCCCCGCCATGCGCGGCGCCGCTGCGACGAGCGCAGGTCCGAGTGCCATGCCACCGGGGCGCAGCCGAACCGCGCCTCGAAGCGCTTGAGAAACGGTTCGGTCAGCGCGATCTCGGGCAGGAGGACGAGCACCTGCCGGTCGTGGCGCAGGGCTTGGGCGATCGCCTCGAAATAGACCTCGGTCTTGCCCGATCCGGTGACCCCGTCGAGCAGCACCGGATCGAAGCCGTTGCCGACGCCCCGGGCAAGGCTGGCCGCGGCGCCCCGCTGCTCGTCGGTCAGTTCGGGCGGAGCATGATCGGCGGCGGGGATCGCCAGCGGCCGATCGGCGTCGACCAGCACCCGCTCAAGAGCGCCCGCGTGCACCAGCCCGCGCATCACCGCGTCGCTGACCTGCGCCGCGGCGGCCAGCTCGCGCACCGTGCCTTGGCGGCCGTAAATCGCTGCAAGTGCCTTTTCGCGCTGGGGTGTCATCCGCTCGGGCGCCCGGCCGGTCGGCGCATATTCGGTCAGCTGACGCGGCCCGTCTAGCGCGGCCGACGAAGGCAGTACCATCCGCAACACCGAGGCGAGCGGGCTCAGATAATAATCGGCGGTCCATTCGCACAGCCGCCGAAGGGGCGCGGGGACCGGCGGCACATCGAGCACGGCGTTGAGCGGACGCAGCCGGTTGTCGCCGATTTCGTCGGTGGCAAGCCGCTCGGGGTCCCAGACGACGCCGACCAGCTGGCGCGGACCCAATGGGGCGACGACCACGCTTCCCGGCTCCACCGCCATGCCGTCGGGAACGCGATAATCGAGCGGCCCGAGCGCGGCGTTGAGGGTGACGACACGGACGCGGGGGACATTCATCTGCTCGTCATTGCGAGGAGCGCGGCGACGAAGCAATCCAGTCGTTCGCGGTCTGGATTGCTTCGCTACGCTCGCAGTGATGTCTGTGCCGCTACTTCCCGCGCTTCTTCCGGTGGCTGTCGAAATCGAGCACCGAGCTCGCTTCGTCGCCTTCCGGCATCAACCCGAGCCGCCGGGCGATTTCCTGATAGGCTTCGGCGACGTTGCCGAGGTCGAGCCGGAAGCGGTCCTTGTCGAGCTTCTCGTTCGACTTGACATCCCACAGCCGGCAACCGTCGGGGCTGATCTCGTCGGCCAGGATCACCCGGGCATAATCGCCGTCCCAGACCCGGCCGAACTCCAGCTTGAAGTCGATCAGCCGGACCCCGATCGCGGCGAACATGCCGCTCATGAAATCGTTCACCCGGATCGCCATGTCGGCGATGTCGTTCATCTCTTCCTGGGTCGCCCAGCCGAAGCAGGCGATATGCTCGTCGGCCACCAGCGGATCGCCCAGCGCGTCGTCCTTGTAATAATATTCGATGATGGTGCGCGGCAGCTGCGTGCCTTCCTCGATCCCCAGGCGCTTCGACAGCGACCCGGCGGCGACGTTGCGCACGACCACCTCGATCGGGATGATCTCGACCTGGCGGATCAATTGCTCGCGCATGTTGAGCCGGCGGATGAAGTGGGTCGGAACGCCGATTGCGGCGAGAGCGGTGAAAATATGCTCGGAAATGCGGTTGTTGAGCACGCCCTTGCCGCTGATCGTGCCGCGCTTCTGCGCGTTGAACGCGGTCGCGTCGTCCTTGAAATACTGGATCAGAGTGCCGGGCTCGGGACCCTCGTAGAGGATCTTGGCCTTGCCTTCATAGATTTGACGGCGGCGAGCCATGGATATCGCGTCTTTCCGGGAGCAATGAGGAGCCGCGGCCTATAGGCGAGCGGCTCCCCATCGGCAATCGGAGTATCGGGCGAACTACCGGGCGGCGATAGCCTCGGGCAGCCCCGGGACCAGCGCCGCGCCTTCCTCGGCCTTGGCGGTAGAGGCGCGCAGGTCGTCGCCGAGCGGCTCGCCGCGGCCGCCCAGGCACTGGCCGAGGAACTGCTCGGCGACCCCGTAAAAAGCGAGCCGGTTGGCGGGCCTGGCGAAGCCATGGCCCTCGTCGGGGAAGACGACGTAGGTCACCGGGATCGACCGCGACTTCATCGCAGTCACGATCTGCTCGCTTTCGGCGACGTTGACGCGGGGTCGTTGGCGCCCTGGCCGATCAGCAGCGGCTTGGTGATGCGGTCGGCAAGGTACAGCGGCGAGCGTTCCTTCAGCACCGCCACGCCTTCGGGCGTGTTGGGATTGCCCATCCGCTGGAAGAATTGGGTCTGGATCGCCGCCCAGTAAGGCGGGATGGTCTTGAGCAATGTCTCGAGGTTGGACGGGCCGACGATGTCGACCCCGCAGGCAAAGGCGTCGGGAGTCATGGTCAGGCCGGCCAGCGTCGCATAACCGCCGTAGCTGGTGCCCATGATCGCCACCTTGTCGGCGGTGGTGACGCCGTTGGCGACCGACCAGGCGACCGCGTCCATCAGGTCGTCGTGCATCGCCCGGCCCCACTGCATGTCGCCGGCGGTGATGAACTTCTTCCCGAAGCCGGTCGACGAGCGGAAGTTGACCGAAAGCACCGCATAGCCGCGGTTGGCGAGCAGCTGATGTTCGGGGTTTGAACCGAAGGTGTCGCGGCCCCACGGTTCGCCGTGTACCAGCAGGACCATCGGGACGGGGCGGTCGGGACGCCCGTCGGCATCGGCGTCGCTGTTAGGCGGGAGAGTCAGACAGGAAGGCAAGGTGAGGCCGTCGCGCGACTGGATTTCGACGGCATGCATGCCGGTGAGCGGCGCGCCCTTAAGGCTGGGGCGCGGGCTGTAAAGCTCGGTCAGCGAGCGCGTCGCCCGGTCGAACAGATAGATCATGACGGGCGAGCTGACCGGATCGACCGCAACCGTCCACTTGCTGTTGTCGAGGCTGGCCGAGGTGATGCTGATGTCGCCCTTGAGCTGTTGCTCGACGAAGGCGAGGTCGGCGCCGACCGCCGGATCGAGCGGCTTCCATTCGTTGCGCAGGTAATTGACGCCGTAAGCGAGCACCTGGCCGGTTCGCGGGTCGGCGATTGCCTGGCGGATATCCGCTCGGGGATCGCTTCCAATCACCGTCTTGGCGCCGGTCGCGACGTCCTGGGCGATGAGCGCGGCGGTGTCGCGGCCGCGGCTGTCCAGCCAGTACAGCGTCTTGCCGTCGGCGGTGTAGCCGATCGGCGCGGTCGACATCGAATCGTCGAGCGAAACCTGCTCGAACGGGGTCGCCTCGACCTTGTTGCCCACGACCCGGAAATAGTCGCTGCCGCCGTCGTCGCGGGATTTCGAAGCGGCGCGGATCACGAGGTTCTGGTCGGCGATGAAGCTAGCATAATCGCCCTTGTTCATTAGCACCGGAGTGAGCTTTCCGGTGGCGAGGTTGAGGCTGTGGATGTCGTGCCACTTGGGGTCGCGGTTGTTGACCCCAATCAGGATCCGGTCGGGGACCGCCGGCGAGACATTGATGATCCGGACCCGCGTCTTCTCGAACGGCGTCAGCGGACGCATCGCCGCGGTGGCCGTATCGACCCCGTAAAGCAGGAAGTTCTCGTCACCGCCCTTGTCATTGACGAACAGCAACTGCTTGCTGTCGGGCGCCCAGAAATACTGCCGGATCGGGCGCGCTTTCTCAGCCGTCAGCGGACGAGCCGCGGCGACGTCGCCGATTGGGGCCACCCACAGGTTCAGCACCCCGTCGCGCGGGGCAATGAAGGCGAACTGGCTGCCGTTGGGGGAGATTTGCCCGCCCGTGCGCACCGGATTGCCGAACAGCACGGCGCGGGGGATCAGCGGCACGCCTGAAAGGTCGGGGGCGGTAGCTGTTGCCGGCACCGGCGGCGGGGCCACGGGTGCAACCGGCTGCTGCGGCGGAACGGTGGCGCACGCACCGAGAAGCGCGAGCGAAGCCGTGGCGAGATGTGGCGAAAGACGTGCCATGAAAGCCCCCTTTGTGTGTGTGTTAGTAGCATACAACACCACTAAGGATGCGGAAGAATCAAGCCTTTGTCGGTCGGCGTTGGAGTCGCCCTGAGGAGCGCGTGCGTGCCGGCCGCGCTCCTCAGCTGCCACTCACATGCAGTGGCCGTCCTCTTTCGCCCACGGCGAGTCGAACTGGACGCGGTGGATCGTCGCGAAGGTGTTGCTGATGGCGCCGCCGACGCGCTTGACGAGGCGGTCGATGCCATCATGAAGCTCGTTGCGGCCGGACTGGTACTGCCGGTCGAAAATTTCGTCGATCATGGCCGTCATCCTTTCCTCTTTTTCAAAGCGCCAGCGGGTAGCCGTCTATGCCCTCGCCAGCGGGGTTGAGCTCGCGCTCGTCAGGCGGAGCCGCGATTGACCGTCGAGCTGGCGCCACGGGCGTTGAAGCGCGGTCGGGGTTTCGTTTCTGGTCAACGCACGGCGATCGAGTCCATAAGTCATGGCGCGGCTCCTGTCCGGTCGGTTTCCGCCGGCGGTGGTTGGAGGCTGGGGAGGGGAGCCCGACCGCCGGCGGTGATCCTTGACTAGGGCCAGGACAGTGGTTTCGCCAATCAAACGCTCGACAGCGTCGATAAGGTGGGTTTATATAAAGTCCATGCGAAAGCTGCCGCCTTTAACCGCCATCCGGGCCTTCGAGGCGGCGGCGCGCAACGAGAATTTCACGGCCGCCGCGGCCGAGCTGGGCATGACCCAGGCCGCCGTTTCCTACCAGGTGAAAGCGCTGGAAGAGAGGATTGGGGCGGCTCTGTTCGTTCGCGAGCGCGGCCGGGCGCGGCTGACTCCGCTCGGGGCGCGGCTGCTACCCAGCCTCAGCCAGGCGTTCGACGCGATCGAGGTAGCATTCGCAAGCTATGAAGCAGACGACGAATCCCTGCTCACCATCACCACGACGACGACGTTCGGCAACACCTGGCTCGCCTGGCGGGTCGGCCAGTTCCAGATGCAGCACCCAGACCTTGCCGTGCGCCTGCTGACCGGCAACGACCTGGTCGACCTGCACGCCGGCGACGCCGACGTCGCAATCCGCACCGGTGGCGGGGAGTGGGCGGGGCTCGAATGCCACCGATTATTCCAGACCAGCTTCACGCCGATGGCGAGCCTGGAGTGCATCGCCGAGACCGAGCGTAAGCTCGGCCGCCCGCTGGAGCCCGCCGACATTGCCGACTTGCAGCAGATCAATCCCGGCGACGAATGGTGGCAGCAATGGTTCACCGACAATGGCATCAGCGCCGACGAGCGCGTGCTGAAGCGTCCCGGTGTCCGCCTCGATAATCAGGCGAACGAGGGCCATGCGGCGATGGGTGGGCAGGGCTTTGCGTTGCTGACTCCGCTGCTGTGGGCGGGCGACGTCGCCGCGGGCCGGCTGGTCGTTCCGTTCCCCGAGCGTTTGTCGAGCCGCAAATGGTCCTATTGGCTGGTGTTCCCGCCCGAGCGGCGGATGGTGGCGAAGATCAAGCGTTTCCGCGAGTGGCTGCTTCCGGAGATCGCCGGTTCGGCCGAGCAGCCGGTCCCGACGCCCTCTACGGCGGCGCTTGCCTAGACCTTCGGATAATCTGCGGCGGTGCCGCGTTAGGAGTGCATGACCACCTGGTGGATTCAATATGCGATGGTGCCGGCGGTGGCGGTCGGAGCTTACCTGTGGCTGATCGTCGTACTGAGGCTGAACGGCAAGAGATCGCTGTCGAAGCTCAACGCGTTCGACTTCGCGATCCGCCTCGACAAGGTTGGAGCAGTTGTGCTCGAAACGGACGGGAGCTTCAGCGTCATCGAGAAATCCGCAAATGAGCTCGATCTGCTCTACGACGTCCGCCGCATCGGCGCGGTTTCGGCGCACCCGCGAACCGTTAGCGAGAGCCGCGCCGACGGCGGGCAACCGGACGAGCAGCAGCGCCCCGGCAGGCGCGAGCCGGCATGACCGACGCGGAAGAGCATCCAAAGCAGGCGCGGGCGGAGGAAAGGACCAACCTTGCCGAGGACCGTACGGTGCTGGCCAACGAACGGACCTTTGCCAGCTGGTTTCGAACCGGCTTCGCTGCGGTCGGTATCGGGCTGGGGTTTCAGGCGCTGTTTTTGAGGATGGAGCCGCCGTGGGTGCCCCGCGCTATCGCGACCCTGTTCCTGGGACTGGGCGTTTTCCTGTTCATCGCCGCCGAGCGAAGGGCCTGCAAGGTCCTCAGCCGGCTGAGCTCTCATGAGGTGAAAGCCTTCAACCATGGTCGCTTGCGGCTGATGACCATCGTCGCTTCGATTGGAGTCTTCGCGCTCGCCGCGGCGATGTGGCTGCTTCCGTTGAAAATGAGCTAGCTACCGGCGTGAGAAAGGCGGCGACGCCAAGCGCCGCCGCCCGTGCCTTCTCGTAATCGCAATATCTAGCTGCTGGTTTCCATGCCGTGCTTGAGCTGGCTCATCTGGTCGTGGCCCTTGCGCACCGACTGGTAGGCGCGCTCGATCGCGGCTCGGCAGTCGCCGGTAATGTCCTCGGCATTGAGCGCGGTTTCGAACTTCTCCTTGAGATAGTCCTCGCCAGCCTCGACCGAGTTGACGATCGCTTTCTCGTCGCGGCCGGTGACCGCTGCCTTGAGGTCGAGCCAGCGCTGGTGGGTCTTGCCCATGATCGAGCCATCGTCGCTCGGCTCGCCGCCCATTCGGCGGACTTCCGAGCGCAGCTCCTCGATCGCCTTGCGGCGCTCGCTCGCCTGCTCGCGGAAGACTTGCTGGAACCGCTGGTTGTCGCTGTTTGTGGCTGCGTCTTCATAGCCGTTGACGCTGTCGATGAGCGTCGTGGTCAAGGTGTTGAGCGTTGTGACCTGCGCGTCGCTGTGCATTTCATTTCTCCGGTTGATGGGTTGGTATGTTTGCGAAACGCCTGAGCGTGCAGGGCGATGCCACTCTCCCGATGTTTTTTGAGGCGCGCGCCGTATTTGCCTGTCATCCTGCCGCGAACGGGGTGCGGGGGAGTCGAGTCGCAATGCGAACTGAAGGGGCAGTCGCTGCGGCGGCGCTGATGCTAGCTGGCTGCACTACAAACCTGCCAATCGTGCCGGTCGCGCCCGTGCCGATCATTCCGCCGGTCCGGGTTGGGCCTGCCGCCTCGCCGATCGCGACATCGGTGCTTGTACCCGCCGGATCGCAACTGGTTTACGTGAGTGGGACGGTGCCGGATGCGGTGAATCCCAATGCGCCTGCCGGTTCCATTGATCGCTTCGGCGATACCGAGGCGCAGACCCGGTCGATCCTTGGCAAGATCGAAAAGGCGCTCGGCCAGCACGGCATGAGCCTTGCCGACGTGGTGATGATGCGCGTTTTCCTGGTCGCGCCGCCGGGGCAACGTGCCATGGATTTCGCCGGAATGATGAAGGCTTACGTCGAACGCTTCAACACGCCGCAACAGCCGAACAGGCCGGCGCGCTCGACGATGGAAGTGAGCGGTCTCGTTGACCCCGGCTGGCTAGTCGAAATCGAAGTGACCGCAGCGCGGCAGCATCGGCGGCCGTAACCCGGCGAAAACCAAGCCGAACTGAAAGAGACGGGGGGGACGACATGGCATTAACTCGCCGCAGCCTGCTGCACAGGATCGGAGCGGTCGGCGGTGCCGGCGCCGCTTACATGGCGATGGAGGCGATGGGGCTGGCGCAGCCGACCCCGCCGGGCGCGGAAAACTTCGCGCTTCCGCCTGCCACCGGCAACGGCAAGTCGGTCGTGATTCTCGGCGCCGGAATCGCCGGGCTGGTTTCGGCCTATGAGCTCCAGCGTGCCGGCTACAGCGTCACCGTGCTCGAGGCCCAAAGCCGGGTCGGCGGGCGGGTGTGGACGGTTCGCGGCGGCGACACCATCCAGCAGTTCGGCCGGCCCAATCAGCGCGCCGGGTTCGACGACGGGCTCTATTTCAACGCCGGCGCGGCACGCATCCCGTCCACCCACCGGGTGATCCTCGGCTACGCCCGCAAATTCGGGGTCGCGCTGGAACCGTTCGTCAACACCAACCGCAACGCCGGGTGGGACTTCGCCGGGAAGGTCCATCAGGAGCGGCGCATGGTCAACGACCTTCAAGGGAATATCGCCGAACTGCTCGCCAAGGCGATCGACCAGCGCGCGCTCGACAAGGTGATGCCCAAGGCCG
Source organism: Sphingomicrobium sp. (assembly GCA_037721775.1). Lineage (GTDB taxonomy): Bacteria > Pseudomonadota > Alphaproteobacteria > Sphingomonadales > Sphingomonadaceae > Sphingomicrobium. The sequence continues at coordinate 108,911 of JBBJOG010000005.1, forward strand.
AGCTCGATCAGTTCCGCGGCTTCCTCGGCTTTTACGGCAGCCTCGACGACAAGGGCCGTTATATCAACCAGGGAAGCTCGGGCTATTCGGTCGAGCCGGGCGGCTACGCGCAAGCGCCGGAGATGTTGCCGGTGCTGTCGCTCAAGGAACTGCTTCCGACCCGCGCGATCGGCTTCCCCTACATCTTCGAATATATTTGGGACATGCAGTCGACGATGCTGCAGCCGATTGGCGGAATGGACCGCATCCCCAACGCCATTTACGACCAGGTGCGCCCGCTGGTGCGGCTGCGAACCGCGGTCACCGCGATCCGTCGCGCCGGAGAGCGGGTGCGAATCGAGCACGGCCCGGGCGGGCAGGTGACGGAGGCGGATTACTGCATTTGCACCCTGCCGATGCCGATCCTTGCTCGGATCCCGAGCGACTTCTCGCCGGCCAAGCAGAAGGCACTGGCGTCATTGCAATATCTGCCCAGCGTCAAGGTGGCCTTCGAAAGCCCGCGCTTTTGGGAGCGCGACAACGATGTTTACGGAGGTCTCGCCTGGACCGACCGCGCCAACGAGAATCTGATCTACCCGTCGGAGCGGTTCAATGACGACAAGGGCGTGCTTGTCGCTGCTTATGCGGCCGGCTGGACAAACCGGGACAACCCCCAGAAATTCGCCGCGATGAGCCACGAAGAGAGGTTTCGCATTTCCCGCGAATCGGTCGAGGCGCTTCACCCCGGCAGATCGCGACTGCTGTCCAAGGGCGTGACCGTCGCATGGGGGCTGACACCTTGGGCCGAAGGCGTCGGCCCGATGTGGCCGGGCGGGCCCGGTAGCGACCAGGAACGCCCCGGTTATTCGGAATTGCTCAAGCCCGAAGGGCCGATCCTCTTCGCCGGCGAGCATCTGAGCTATCAGGGCACCTGGCAGGAAGGCGCCGCTCTTTCGGCGCACGAGGCGCTTAAAGTGCTTCAGTCGATGGCTTCGCAAGGCGCGAAAGCGGCCGCCTAAATCCCCGGCAGGTGCCGCGCGATCGGCGCCCAGGAGTTGGTCGCGATGAGCGCGATCGGGATTAGCCCCGATGCCGCGCCCAGCGAGAAAGCCAGCCAGGTCGCGGGGTGGACGCGGCCCTGGCTGCGCCGGTCCCATATGAACAGCGGCACGAACAGCGCCAGCCCGAACATGATCTTAAACAGAAAGGCGCCAAGCCGGCGGCGCGATCGGGAGCCTCCCGATCGCCGGCCCCATCACCACCACGATCGCCGCGCCGAGCATCAGGCGCTTGTGCCATTGCCCCTGGCGACGGCGCTTCCACCCTTGCCAGACGAGGAAAGCGAAAGCGGGAATCGCCGCCAGCGGGACGATCGTCCAGTTGAGCGGATCGGTGAACGGCGGCTGGTTGGCGCGCGCCACCTGCCAAACGGCGGCCAAATACATCATCGGGATGATCGCCAGCGCCAGGATCATCGACAAGGGTCCGAGCTTCATGTGCACGTCGCGCCGGCCGGCGGCGACCAACTGCGTCTGCATGGTGAAGACCAGCATCCACGCCGTGAACAGCAATCCGTGAATGATGACCGACGGCGGAAGCGATGGGTTCGGTCGTGGCGAGGGAATGTAACCGCGAAGGTAAAAGCTTGGAGCGAAACCCAAGAACACGACGACGACCAAGGCGATCGCCATCCACGAATAAAAACGCCGCTCCGCGGACTTGCGACCGGCTGGCGATGCGATTGTGCTGGCCATCGGATTTCCCTCCCCCGAGGATTGCCGGAATCGGGTAGAAGCTTAGCGCCAATTGCATCTGGCGCAAAGCGTACAGGAGCGGCTACCAGTTCGGCCAGGTTTAGGGGGCAGGGCGGATGACCAGCTTTGATTCGCTTTCAGCGGCTGGGACGGGCGACCGGGCCGAGCTCAGCTTCGGGAAACTCGCTTGAGCGAGTCTCTCACACCGGCGGCCCCGGAGATCAAGCGCCCCAACCCGCTGCTGGTGCTGGCCGCGTTGGTTGTCGGCCTGCTGCTCGGGATGGCGGCTCGAAGCGCGCCGGGCGGGCCGCCGAGCGCGATCCTGTCCGTCGCGACCACGATCGGGTCGTTGTGGCTCAATGCGCTGAAGATGACGGTCGTGCCGCTGGTCGTCGCGCTGCTGATCACCGGCGTCGCCCAGGGCGCGCAAGCCGCCCGGGGGGGCAAGGTCGCTGGACGCACGGTGCTTTGGATCGTCATCCTGTGCACCGCCTCGGCCGTGCTCGGGATGGTGCTGATCCAGTTCCTGCTCGGGCTTTTCCCTTTGCCGAGCGGGGCGGGCGCGGCATTGCAGGCGGCAATGGCCGGGCTCGCTCCGGCTGCCGAAAGCGCACCGTTGGCGGGCGCAGCCGACTTCTTCAAAGGCGTCATCCCGGCCAACGTCGTCGCCGCGGCGTCCAACGGCGACATCCTGCCGCTGGTCGTGTTTTCGCTTCTGTTCGCGCTTGCGCTGTCGCGCATATCGAAGCCCGGGCGCGAGCTGCTGGTCGGCTTTTTCGCCGCCCTGTCGCACGCCTTGCTGGTGATCATCGGCTGGGTATTGTGGATCGCGCCGATCGGAATCCTCGCGCTCGCCTTCGCCCTCGGCGCGTCGGCCGGGGGCGTCGCGTTCGCGGCGCTCGGCCATTACATAGTGCTGGTCTCGATCGTCGGGATCGCCGTCACCCTGGTAGGATATCCGCTTGCCGTGCTTCGCGGGCGGGTGCCGCTGGGCCAGTTCTCGCGGGCCATGCTCCAGCCGCAAAGCGTGGCAATTTCCACCCGCTCGTCGCTCGCCTCGCTTCCGGCGATGCTTTCAAGCGCCCGCCAGATCGGGGTCCGCGACGAGGTCGCCGACATCGGCCTGCCGATATCGGTGGCGCTGTTTCGCGCGACCGGGCCGGCGATGAACGTCGCGGTCGCGGTCTATGTCGCGCACTGGCTGGGGCTGGAGCCGAGCATGGGTCAGATCGTCGCCGCGACCGCGGTCGCCGCGGTGATGAGCTATGCCTCGATCAGCCTTCCCGGGGAGATTTCATTCATCAGCTCGATCGCCCCCATCGCGATCGCGCTTGGCGCCCCGATCGCCCCGCTGGCGCTGCTGGTGGCGGTGGAAATGGTACCAGACATCTTCCGGACGCTCGGCAATGTCACGCTGGACGTAGCGGTGACCACAATCGTTGACCACGAAACCGGCGAGGATGGCGGCGCTCAGCGCCCGGCGATTGCCCGGACCCGGTCGGAGTAAAGCCGGCCGACCGGCTGCTCGGTATCGTCGGCGAGCCGGGCGATCCAGCGTCCCGACGGGTTGCGGCTGAAGCCGGCGATGAAGTCCTTGCGGACGATCGCCGAGCGGTGAAGCCGAACGAACAGCTCGGGGTCCAGCCCGTCTTCGAGCGCGGTCATCGAATGGTGGATCAGCCAGCTCCGGCGGCCGACGTGAAGGCGCATGTAGTCGCGCTCGGCGGACACCCGGCTGACGTCGCGGGCGGCGATCCGCACCAGGCCGGTGAGGTCGGATGCCCAGAATTCGTCGATCCACTTCGACCGCGCTCCAGCCGCCGCAGCGCCATCCTCGCGGCGATGCTCGAGATAGTCGCGGGCGCGGTCGAGCGCGCGCTGAAGCCGCGCCGGATCGACGGGCTTCATCAGATAGTCGACTGCCGCGACTTCGAAAGCGGCGACCGCGAACTGATCGAAGGCAGTCACGAACACGACGGCCGGCGGCGGTTTCTGCCCGACCAGCGTCCGGGCGACCTCGATCCCGTCCAGCCCCGGCATGGCGATGTCCAGCAACAGGACGTCGGGCGCCAGCTCCTCCGACAAAGTGACCGCTGATTCGCCGTCGCAGGCGGTGCCGACCAGCGTGGCGCCCGCGGCCCGCGCCAGGAGAAGCTGCAGCCGCTCGTTGGCCAGCGGCTCGTCGTCGGCGATCAGCACTCGAAGCGGCGCGGGCTCAGCCATGTTTCTCGACCGGCATCGTCAAAGTCACTTTATAGCCCCCTTCCGTGATCGGCCCGAACCGGCACTGGGCGCGGCTTCCGAACCGCGCGTCGAGCCGCTGGCAGACGTTGGCGAGCCCCAGCCCCGTGCCTTCGTGGGTCGCCGCCGGCAATTGTTGCTTGCCGGGCTTGAGCAGCCGGTTGGTGACGCTGACTCGCATCCTTTTGTCGGGCATCGGCTCGGCCTCGATCCGGATCATCATTTTCTGGCGGGTGGTCGCCACGCCATATTTGATCGCATTCTCGACGATCGGCTGAAGGATCAGCGCCGGCAGCGCCGCGCCGCTAAGCTCGTCCGGCACCTCGATCTCGACCTGGAGGCGGTCGGGAAAGCGGGTGGTCTCGATATCGAGGTAGAGCCGCTGCAGGTCGATTTCCTGCGCCAGGGTGACGTCCGCCGCCGGGTCGAGCGACAGGCTAGTGCGGAAAAAAGTGGACAGCGCCAGGAGCATCGCTTCGGCGCGGTCGCTTCGGCCGGTCATCACCAGCGACGACAGCGAGTTCAATGTGTTGAACAGGAAGTGCGGGTTGACCTGGTAACGAAGCGCCCGGACCTGCGCCGCCTGGGCCGCGGCCTCGGCGTCGGCGGCCCGGCGGCGGGCGCCATGCGCCTCGGTCTGGGCGACGCTGGCGATATAGAAAGCGCTCCATGCGGCGAAGAAGAAGAACCAGATGACCGCGCTGTCGGCAGCGTAGCGAAGCCGGTCGTTTGCATCGAGCTGGCCGAGCCTGGGAAGCGTGAGGACCAGCGGCTCACTGGCCTGGCGTTCGATCCGGATCGAGTGGCCCTGCCCGACGATGACCGAGCCCTCCTGAGTCTGATAGCGGAATTCCTCGCGGCTCTCGCGCATGCGGCCCTCAAGCCCCATCAGGATCGCGGCCATTGCGCAGGCGGCGACGAACGAACTGGCGCCGGCGATGAGCGCTCGATTGCGGATTCCGCGACCGCCGCCGATCAGCGCGACGGCCAGATAGACGAGGCCGGTGAGCACCACGCCGACGCTGATCGTCACCAGCTTGTTCTGGAGAATTGTGCCGGGGTCGGTCCCGAGCATCGCCCGGGCGACGACGGTCAGCGTATAGACCGCCCAGAAGCCGAGGATCGACTTGGCGGCAAGCGGCCAGTCGGCGAAGCGGGTCGGTTGAAGCGGGTGCTGGGGCGGTCGCATGGCTCAGTGTGTAGCCGATGCCCGGCCATGCCGCCTATGCCCGGCCCCAGTGTTCGCAGAAGCAGCCGAGCCGCCGGTCGAAATCGAGCCGCGGGAACGGCGCCTGGCGTCCGCTCGTTGCATTGACGGACCTTCGTGTTGGAGAGCGTAGTTGGAAAACAGAACCGAAAAAAAGGATCGCCCGCCGCCGGTGGTCGAACAATGCGAGCCCGGGGCGGAGCTCGAGGAGAGGCTGAAACGCGAGCCCCACAATCTCGACGCCAAGGTCGATGTCGGAAGCGACGCGTCGATGGATGCCTCCGATCCTCTCTCCGTCGTGCGGCCCGGCAATAACGAACCGGTGCCGTCGTCAAGCTCACCTCGCGACAAGGATTAGCCGTCAATCCGCTCCGAAATTCCGTTGCTGTAAATCAACAGTCACAAACCATCGTCAAGCCCGTTATATTTTAACATTGCCGCGGCGATGTAGCTCTGATTCAATGCTTAACGGGGGTGGGACGAGTGGTTAAGCAATACGCAACCATAACAACCGCATGATCCCGCACAGGCAAAAGGAGTCGGGGTCATGATTACGAGGACCAGCCAGCCGGCGAACGGCGCGATGCTGCTCTCGGAAATGAAGGAGTTCGGTGGCTTTTCAAAAGCCACGCAGCGCTACATCCGGCGCTCGCTCGACGTCGCTTACGGCCGCCGCGACCCGCTCGAATGCTGGGCCCGCGACGAGGGCGAAGGCGCCTCGATCCGCGCTCAGACCCGCCTCTACAAGCAACTCGACCATCTGCGCATGCAGGTTCCCGACGACAGCGGCCTCGACATGATCGAGCCGTTCATCGGCACGCTGATCACCCTTTCCGCGTTCGACCTCGGCCAGGACCGCCTGCCCAATTTCTCGGCCTACCGCTTCCTTTACGAGCGGCTGGTCGGCGCCGCGTCGCGCCCGTGGCTTCCCGCAGCTTTCTGCGCGGCCGCCGCGCTTCCGCACCTTCACCCCGACCGCCGCCGGACGCTTCTGCAGTCGATCAGCGAGAGTTCGGCGACCGCTCCCGGCTGGTCGAACCGCGAGCCGGCTTTCTGGCCGGAGTGGGTCGAGAAAGTGGACCTGCCCGCCGCCGCCTAGGCTTGTTCGCCTAGCTCGATCGACGGGTAGATCGGCTTGAGCTGCCGAAGCGAGTCTTCGGCGCTCTTGTGATGGACGAAGATGCCGCCGGCATCCTCCCACAATTGGCGATGATTTTCGCGGTCATCGACCAGCACGTCGCCCTTATCCATGTGCAAATGCTTGTCGCGCGCCATCGTGGTGACGATCGGGACCCCGGGAAAGTGGGCGGCGGCCCAGCGTTCCTTTTGCGGAGCCGCCCATTTGCCCAGCGGCAAGCCGGTGAGGATGGTCGGGCACAGATGCTTGACCGCCTCGAACAGCTGCTGCGCATCGACCATTTCCGGCAAGTCGCCGTAGAAATTTTCGGCCCGCGCAAGCCGCTTCCAGAACTCGCCATTGCCGTGCCTGGCCTGGAAAGCGGCGGGCTTCATCCCCAGGATATCACTGGCGCCGGCGTCGAAGTCGGCGAGCACGCCGTCGCAATCGAGGAACAGATGCGGTTGCCAGCCCGCCATCAAAAGCGAGCCGGCTCGAGCTCGATGGAGATCAGCCGATCGATATGCTCCCACCCTTTCTCGCGGAGCAGGTCATTGCTTTCCCGCGCCTTGCGCGCGGCCCCCAGCGACCAGGTGATGTGATAGGTCGACCCGTCGGACCTGTCCGTCGTGCCGTCGATCCGCACCACCAGGCATTCGAGGCTGTTGCCGTCGTCGGCGCGGCCGATCACCTCGGCCTCGACTTCGCGCGGCAGCGGAGTGTCGCCGCTCGCGCCCACGTTCAGTGTCACATGGTCAGCGACGACGTTTTCATATTGCGCGGGGAAGCGCTCGAGCAGCCGCTCGCGCACGTCGCGCGGGAGCTTCCAGCCGGTGACTGATCCTGGTTTTGCCATGGGCGGAGAAACCCGCTGGCGCGATTCAGTTCCTCTGCGACAGCCGCTCGACCAGCTCGGCCGCGAACTCGCTAAGGCTGTCGTCGCGAGCGCCCATGATGACGATGCGGTCGCCGGCAAGCGCTTCCTCGACCAGCCGGTCGCCGATGGCGGCACGCTCGGCAATATGCTCGGCGAAGCGGTCGGCCGTTTTGAGCTCGCCGGCCAGCCACTCCGACCCGCGCGTGCGCTCGACCGTGCCGCCTTGGTAAACCGGATCGGGCAAATACAACCGGTCGTCGGGGGCCATGCCGTCGGCGAAGCTTCGCGCCAGCTGGTCGCCCATCCTGGCGATCGGGCCGAAGCCGTGCGGCTGGAACATGATCAGTAACCGCCCGGGGTGCGCCCGAAGCGTCGCCAAAGTCGCGTCGATCTTGTCGGGGTTGTGGGCGAAGTCGTCGATGACGGTGACTCCGCCGCCCGTGCCGACCGTTTCCAGCCGGCGCCGCAAGCCTTCGAACCGTTCGAGCGCGGCGACCGCGTCCGCCACCGGCACGCCGATCGCCGCCGTCGCCGCGATCGCCGCAACCGCGTTGGAGATATTGTGGCGGCCGGGCACGTTGAGCCGAACGTCGTGGACCTCGCTTTGATGCTCGACGGTGAAGATCGCGCCGGTCGGCTTAAGCTCGATGTTGCGCGCGCTCATGTCGGTGCCCGGGGCGTCGAGGCCGTAGGCGATACGCCGCTCGTTGGGCAGGGCTTCGGCCAGCGCCCGCGCTTCCGGGTCGTCCATGTTGACCACACATTTGCGCGCCGCGCCGAGGAAGCCGGCGAACAGCCCGCGAAGCTCGCCCATCTCCTTGTGGTCGAGGCTGATGTTGGTCAGCACCGCGATTTCAGGCTTGTAGAGCGCGATCGAGCCGTCGCTTTCGTCGACTTCGCCGACAAACAGCTCGGGGTCGCCGACCACCGCGCTGGCGAAGGGCGCCGAGGGGGTGACGAAATTCTTCATCACCGCGCCGTTCATCACCGTCGGCTGCCGGTGGCAGGCGTGGAGGATCCAGCCGATCATCCCGGTCACGGTCGATTTGCCGCTGGTGCCGCCGACCGCGATGCTGTGATGGGCCTCGTTGAGCAATTGGGCGAGCAGCTCGGGGCGGCGAAGGTGCAACAGGTCGAGCTCGCGGGCGCGGACCACGTCCGGGATCGAGTCCTCGACCGCGGCCGAGGTCACCAATGTCATCCCCGGCGTAACGCCGCTCCCGTCCTGCGCGAACAGGCCGATGCCCAGCGAGCGCAGATAATCGAACTTGCTTGTGGTCCGGCCGGCGTCGAGCGACCGGTCCGACCCGGCGACGCGCGCGCCCGAAGCGCGAAGGATGGAGGCGAGCGGAAGCATGCCGCTGCCGCCGATCCCGCAAAAGAAGTAACTCGCATTGCTCATAGCGCCGCGCCTATTGCGCCGGGCAGCGAATGACAAATAGGAAGAGCAATGAGGATCGCGGTCGTCGCGCCGAGCAACCCGTTGAGCCGCGAGGCCGCCGACCAGGTGCAAGCGATCACCCGCGCCCGCGGCGATTGCGAGCTTCTCGTCCACCCGCAGTGCTTCCTGTCCAACGGGCATTTCGCCGGCTCCGACGGCGAGCGGCTGGCGGCGCTGCTCGAGGTGATGGCCAACCCGTCGGTCGATGCGGTGTGGTTCGCCCGCGGCGGCTATGGCTCCAACCGGATCGCCGAAGCAGCGGTACGGGACGTTCCGCAAGCGGCCCGCTCCAAGCTGTTCATGGGCTATAGCGACACCGGCTTCCTGCTCGCCGCTTTGCACAAGGCGGGACTGTCTGTGGCCCACGGCCCGATGCCGCAGGATGCAATCCGCGACGGCGGCGAATCGGCGGTCGGCCGGGCTCTCGACTGGCTGGTCGGCCGCGATCAGGCGAGCCTCGAGCCCAGGCTGCGTCCGCCGGCGATGGCGTTCAACCTTACCGTGCTCTCGAAGCTGCTCGGCACCGTGCTGGAGCCCGATTTCACCGGCGTCGAACTGCTGGTCGAGGAGGTCAGCGAGCATCACTACCGGATCGACCGGTTGATGTTCCACGTCACCGCCAGCGCCAACGTCCGAAGCGCCGCCCGAATCCGCCTCGGCCGGGCCTCGGACATCCCGCCCAACGACCCCGATTTCGGCGCCGACGAACAGGCCATTGCCGCTTATTGGTGCGAGCAAGCGGGGATCGAGATGGGCGAGAGCGCCGACATCGGCCACGACAGCGCCAACAAGGTGGTCCCGTTCGGTGCGCAAACGGGCTGATCGAGGTTGGATTCGGCCATTGCAAAGGCCCGCGCTTTGCGCTCTACCTCTCTCTGAGAATAACAGGAGGGCTCAATGGCAGAAACGAAGAGGAAAGCAGGGGGCGGGCTTGCCCGTCCGGTTCAGCCGTCGGCTGATCTTGCGGCGATTACCGGCAGCGATCCGCTTCCGCGCAGCCAGGTGGTTTCGAAAATGTGGGATCACATTCGCAAGAACAACCTGCAAAACCCCCAAAACAAACGGGAAATCATGGCTGACGACAAGCTGAAGAAGATCTTCGGCGGCAAGGATCGGGTCAGCATGTTCGAGATGAACAAGCACCTCTCGAACCATCTGAAATAAGCTTCAGACCCACACGAGTGAAAGGGGATCCGCGCCCGTCGCGGGTCCCTTTTTCATGTCCGGTGCCGGCGACTCGCCTTGCTTTAGCGGCAAAGGCTCCAGCCAGCGGTGCCGCGGTCAGCCACGTCCAGGTGCAAATGATCGCGGTGCGCCGCATTATAATCGGGCGAAAGCACGGTCGGGAACAACCGGCAGGCGCCGTCGCGGACTTCGCGCAGGAACGCGCCTTCGGGGCCTTGGGAGGGCCAGTCGTCCAACACCGATAACCGGGTGCCGTCGGCCAGGCGAAAGCCGGTGATGTCGAGTGCGTCGGCGGTCGCATGCTCGCTATATTTGCCTTCGGCGCGGCCGCAGAGCCGGCGGCAGCTGAAGCTTCCGGCATGGAAGGTCTGGCGGACCGACTGGCCGAAATGACGGCGCGCGGCCGGCCCGATTACCCGGGTTTCGAGCAAATGCAGCGCCGCCGCCACCGGGCAGCTCGTGACCAGCCCGCGGGGGCTGTAGTCGAGCGAGCGGCCGGCGATCCGCATCCCGTCGTCAAAAGCGCACTCCGGTGCGGAGGTTCGCGGCGGCATCGCAACGTCATCGACGCCTGCCGCTGCGAGCATCGCACGGCACTGGGCGGGCTGGTCGCCGAGGCGGGCGATCTTGCTTGCGGTGAACCGGCCGGTCGGATGTGCGAGGTCGAGCGCCGTCCACGGCACGTCCTGCGGGTGGCGGAGAACATAGTCGCGGCCGACGAAAAAGGCCGCGGTGAGCAGTGCCAGGACGATTAGGCAACCGAGCCCGCGAGGCATCAGCCGCGCCACAGTCCGTCGAGCTTCTCGCGGGTCACCGGATAGCCGATCCCGTCCGGAATATTGATGAAATTCTCGCCGCCCACCGCTTCGACCCAGGGCGTGATCGGCGCGACCGGATGCGCGTTTGCGTCCGCGCGGATCGCATCGAAGCTGGCATGAAGCGCCAGCCGCTCGAGGTTGCGGCGGGTCGGGAAGATCAGCTGCGCCTCGCCGCGTCGCTCGCGTTCCAAAGCGTCAGCGGCGGTTATCCAGAAGGCGCCGCTGCACTCGCCGGGAACGAAGCTCGGCTGCCATTCCCCGTCGGGCGCGCGGGCGACGAAGAACAAGGTGTCGAAGCGGCGTGTGGCGTGGAATTTGGGCACCCAACGGGCCAGTGGAGTCAGCGCTTCCAGCTTCAGCGACAGCCCATGTTCGAGCAGCAACTCGTCGATACCGCGGTCGGTGAGCAACTCACTCTGGAGGCTCGTTGCCGTTTCGACCGACATGAGCGGCGCCAGGCCGACCGGGATCGCCGTTTCCTCGAGGGTCTCGCGGATCGCGGCGACTTGTGCGGCCGCCTCGCCGCCAAGCGCGCGATCATTTTCGTCTATGCGCCCGCCGGGAAAGACCAAAGCGCCGGCCGCGAAGGCCATGCCTTGCGCGCGCTCCACCATCAGCAGCTCGGGCGGCCCCTCGGCGGTGTCCCGGACCACCACCAATGTCGCGGCGGGGATTGCCAGCTGGTCGCTCATGCCGGGGGCCTAGGCCAAGCGGCGCGCAAGAAAAAGGCCGCCGGCCCGAAGATCGGCGGCCTCAAGAAAATTGTCGCCGTGCGGGCTTACATGCCTTGGATATTCTCGTCCTCGGGAGTTTCCGGGCCTGACGCATCTTCAATGGCTTCGGCGTCCTGCTCGATCTGGTTCGCCTGGTTCTGCAGCTCCCCTGCCTCGGCCGCCACCACGGCGGCTTGATCCGACAGCGCATTCAAATCTTCGGCCTGCTCGACCGCGTTCAGCTCGACATCGTCGCCCAGTTGCTCCTGCTTGCCGCGGTCGCAGGCCGCAAGGGCAAGCAATCCGATTCCGGCGACGGCAAGGCTGATCTTCTTCATGGTCGGTCCCTCGTTTGATGGCTTGAACATCCATACCATCGCTGCCGCGCTTTTCCAGCAGCGCGGTAAGCGGCCGCAAGCCGGTGAATCTTGTCTTTTTGCCGCAAAAACTCTATATCGGCGGGGTCGGGGCAACCCGGCTACGCCGGTAGAGTGTTACGTAGAATAGGCATTTCGGACCCGGGGGGCAGTACCCCGGCGCCTCCACCACCAGCAGCGGCAGTTGAATTTTACGCTGGTGCTGACGGGGGCGAAACAGGATCGACGAGTGCAATAAAAACGTGGCTGCCGGTCGGCATGAGACCACCGTGACGGCTCATTCACACAAGTGCCAATGATAATGAGGCTCTTGCAATTGCAGCGTAACTAACGGCCTTACGGTCTTAAGTTACAATGACAAAAGCGCGGTCGGACCCCACCGGGCAACAGAAGGGGAATCCAGCGGCCTCCGAGGGAGCCGGGCAACAGAATCCCTCGGACTCTTCCAACGGCCCGGGGCACCGGGCAACAGAAGGTTCGCGCGCAGCTTGTCCGGGGACAAGCGAGCACGGACCTCCCCACCTTCACATCATTTGCGGCGCCGCAGCTCGTCCCTGATCTCGGTCAGGAGATCGACCTCGCTCCGTCCGGCCGCCACGTCGACTCGTCCGGTCAGCCGGTTCGCGGCCCTGATCATCAGGAAAATGATGAAGGCGAGGATCAGGAAGTTGATGACGACGGTGATGAACTGCCCCCAACCGAGCACCGGAGCGCCCCCGGCCTTGAGCGCCGCGTAATTGGTCATGCTGCCGAAATAGCCTTCCGGCACCGGGCCGAGCAGGACAAAGTAGCTCGAAAAATCCAGCCCACCGAAGATCGTGCCGATGACGGGCATGATCACGTCTTCGGTAAGCGACGTGGTGATCGTCGCGAGCGCCGCGCCGATAATCACCGCAACCGCAAGGTCCAGCACATTGCCCCGCGCGATGAAGGTTCGGAATTCTCTGAACACCCGGATAAACCTCTTCGGATCGGCAGAGGCGTTGAATGCGCCCTGCTTGCTCTCTACCTAATCGCTGCTCGTTCTTTAGGGGAAACGAAAAATGTCACTGCTCCGCCGCCTTGGACTTCTCACGCCGCTCGCCGCGCTGGCGCTTTCCGGCTGCGGCCTCAACAGCGTGCCGACCGCCGAAGAGCAGGTCAACGCCGCCTGGGCCAACGTCCAGAGCGAGTATCAGCGCCGCGCCGACCTCATTCCCAATCTGGTCAATACGGTGAAGGGCTACGCGACCCAGGAACGCGAAGTGCTGATCGAGGTCACCGAAGCGCGCGCCAAAGCGAGCAGCATCCAGCTCAACGCCGACGACCTCAGCGACCCCGCCAAGGTCCAGGCGTTTGCCAATGCGCAATCGCAGCTCGGCGGGTCGCTCGGGCGTCTGCTGGCGACGTTCGAGGCCTATCCCGACCTCAAGTCGAACCAGAACTTCCTGACGCTCCAATCGCAGCTCGAAGGGACCGAGAATTCGATCCTCGTCTCCCGCCGCGACTACAATGAGTCGGTGCGCCAGTATAATACCCGCATCCGCACCTTCCCCGACGCCATCGGCGCCAAGATCTTCTACGGCGCCGAGGCCAAGGTGCCGTTCGAAGCGGCGGCCGGGTCGGACGCCGCGCCGAAGGTCGACTTCAACGCCGCAGCTTAAGCTTTTGCCCGCGCTCCGCCTGCTGCTCGCGCTGTGGATCGCGCTCGTCGCGGCGCCGGCGGTCGCCCAGACCTTCCCGGCGCTGAGCGGCCGCGTCGTCGACCAGGCGAATTTGCTGTCGCCCGAGCAGGAGGTCGACCTCACCTCCAAGAGCGCGGCGCTGGAGGCGCAGACCAAGCGGCAATTCGTCGTCGCCACCGTGGCAAGCCTCGAAGGGCGAACCATCGAGGATTACGGCTACCGGCTCGGCCGCGCCTGGCAGATAGGGCGCAAGGGCGAGGACGACGGGGTGATCCTGCTGGTCGCTCCCAACGAGAAGAAGGTTCGCATCGAGACCGGCTATGGCGCCCGCGTGTTCCTGACCGATGCGGTGTCGAGCGTGATCGTCCGCAACTCGATCCTGCCGCGTTTCCGCACCGGCGATTTCGCCGGCGGGATCCAGGCCGGCGCCGGCCAGGTGATCAAGATGATGAGCCTGTCGCCCGCCGAAGCCGCCACGCAGTCGGCCGACGCCGCCCGCGCCGAGCAGAGCCGCGCATCCGCCTCGCCGGGCGCGATCCCGGTGGTGTTCTGGGCGATGATCATCGGCTTCATCCTGCTGTCCATGATGCGGCGCGCCAGCGGCCGGCGGTACCGAACGCAACGGGGGCGCGGCCGGGAGCGTCGCGGCGGCGGCGGAATCAGCCCGTGGGTGGTGCTGTGGGGCCTCGATGCGATCAGCCGCGGCTCGCGCGGGCGTGGCGGCTGGGGCGGCGGCGGTTTTGGCGGGGGCGGGGGCTTCGGCGGTTTCTCCGGCGGCGGCGGCTCGTTCGGGGGCGGCGGCGCCTCGGGGAGCTGGTGATGCGGGGCCTGACCAGCGACGACCACGCGATCGTCAGCGCCGCGATCGCCGCGGCCGAAGCCAGCAGCGATGGCGAGATCGTCGCGGTGGCGACGCCGCTCAGCGATTCCTACCATGACGTCGCGCTCCACTGGGCGGTGGCGGTGATGATCGGCACTATCGCCGTCTTCGCCTGGCGGCCCGACGTGCTTCACTTCTGGTTCGGCGCCTTGCTCGGCGGGTGGCGCGCCGACCCGTCGCTTGGCGAGCTGTTGACCTTGTTGCTGGTGCTCGCCGTGCTCAAGTTCACGGCGGTCCTGCTCCTGCTGAAATATATGCCGCTGCGACTTGCGCTTACCCCGGGCGAGACCAAGACCCGGCGCGTCCGCCGGCGAGCGATTGCGGTGTTCAAGGCGGCCGCCGAGCGGCGCACGACGGGCCGCACCGGGATCCTGATTTATCTGTCGATGGGCGAGCATCGCGCCGAAATCGTTGCCGACGAAGCGATCACCAAGGTGACCACGCCGGAAACCTGGGGGGAGGCGATGGCCGCGCTGATCGTCGAGGTGAAGCAGGGCCGGCCGGCGCAAGGAATCGTCGCCGCGATCGAGCAGGTCGGCGCGGTGCTCACCGAGCATTTCCCGCGCTCCCACACCGACACCAACGAGATCCCCGACAAGCTCATCGAGCTATGACCGAAGACCGCAGCGCCCCGCTCACCACCGAGTGGGAGGGCAAGTACATCAGCGTCTTGAGGCGCGGCCGCTGGGAATATGTCAGCCGCACCGGAAGCACCAGCGCCGTGGTCATCCTCGCCGAGCAAGACGGCAAGGTGATCCTCGTCGAGCAATATCGAGTGCCGGTCGGCAAGCGCTGCCTGGAGCTGCCCGCCGGCCTGGTCGGCGACGAAGATGCGAGCGCCACGGTCGAAGAGACGGCGGTCAAGGAGCTGGAGGAAGAGACCGGGTTCACCGCGGCGAAAATCAAGCCGCTAGGCGACTTCCACAGCTCGCCGGGGATGCTCGCCGAAAGCTTCACCTTGGTCCGCGCCCACGGGTTGAGCAAAGTCGGCGAGGGCGGCGGCAACGAGCATGAGGACATTCAGGTCCACTTGTCCGCTCGCGAGGATATCCCCGCTTTGGTCGAGCAGCGCCGAGCAGCCGGCGTCGCCATCGACGCCAAGCTGCTGCTGCTCCTGAGCTTCTAGAATAAGACTTGGAAGCAGCCCGCGACGAGGAGGATTCCGATCAGCGCGAAGAATCCGACGATGTAGAGGATGATTTTCATGGTGGTGACTCCCTGATCCCAACCTGCAAACCGGCTGGGCGAGAGTCGGTTCCTTTGCTAGTCCGCAGCTTTGCGGAATAGCCAGGCGGACAGCAGCCAAATGGCGGTGAAGAAGCCGGTCAGAACCGCGACTTCAGGCTGCCAGATCGAGCCCCGCGAGTCGGGCCACAACACCCACCCGGCGACCGGGACTGAAGCCTGCGCGATCGCCGCGGCGGCCATCGCCAGCGCCATTCCGGTGGGCCTGAACAGCGCTCCGATCGCACCGAGCAGTGCGACTGCTGGCACGCCGAGGAACAACATGTTCACGTCATCCTGTTCGCTGCCGATGATGCCGACGGCGCCGCTGATCCAAAGCAGGAGGAAGATTGCCGCGAGCGCGACCCCGGCCGCCATGCTGTAGCTGGGATTGCCCTTCCTTACGGCAAACTCCAGACCCGCCCCGACCAGGCCCATGAGAACGCCCGCGAAAATGTAATCGGACAGGGTCCAGGGCGCGTTGGCGACCAGCGGCAGGAGCAGGATGAGCGGAGGCACGCTCCATCCGATTTCTCTCCAGGGAATCCTGCTTGGTCCCCGGCCGTCTCGCGCATTTGCCGCCGCCATCGCTTCGCCTTTCGTAACATCAATCAGGCGTTCGACTTCGCCCGGCCGACGGGTGAGCGTCATGAGCAAAGCGTGAGGCTTTGCTGAGCAATGGCGCCGGTCGATGAGTGTGCCGTTTTTCCGTTGGATCGAGCGCCGACATCCACCGTTCACTTGGCGTCGGCTATGGCCCGTTGATCGAATGCCATTGCCGCAAAAGCGCGGCGCGGCCACCATCGCGCGCGCAACAATCGCGCGCGCAAATCGGATCGGGGAACACCCATGAAATTCATGTTACTGGCCGGGACGGCCGTGGTTTCCATCGCTCTTGGCGCTTGCGCGACGACGCCACAGCAAATTGCCGTCGCCGGGCCGGCCGTGCCGGTTGGGCAAGCCCCGGTTGCCGATGCCCCGGTCGTCGCGCAGGTCGCGGTCCCCGACAACATCCTGCTTGCCGAATGGGCCGGGCCCTATGCCGGGGTCCCGCCGTTCGACAAAGCGAGCCCGGCGCTGTTCCCGCAGGCGATCCAGTTCGGCATCGACGAGCAGCAACGCGAGGTGCTTGCGATCGCCGACAATCCGGCGGCCCCGACTTTCGTCAACACCGTCGAGGCGCTGGAGAAGGTCGGCGAGCGGTCGGACCGCGTGCTGTCCGTGTTCGGGGTGATGACCAGCAACATGGCGACGCCCGAATATCAGGCGCTCGACAAGGAGTGGTCGCCCAAGCTGTCGGCCGCATACGACGAGATCATCCTCAACCCGATGCTGTTCCAGCGGGTCAAGACGCTCCACGACGGCAAGGCCTCGCTCGGACTTGACGCCAAGCAGGACCGGCTGCTCACCCGCCTGTACGAAAGCTTCCTTCGCCGCGGCGCCAACCTTGCACCGGCCCAGAAGCAGCAATTAACGGCGATGAACCAGCAACTCGCCGAGCTGTTCGCGACCTTTTCCGAGCGCGTGCTTGCCGATGAGACCACGTATCTCGCCGCCAACGAGAAAGAGATGCGGGGCGTGCCCGCCGACATGAAGGCTGCGATGAAGTCGGCGGCCAAGGCGCGCAGCATGCCGGCCGACGTCTATGCGATCAAGAACACGCGCTCGGCGGTCGACCCGATCCTGACCTTCGCCGACAACCGCGACCTTCGGGAGCGGGTGTGGCGCGCTTTCGTCAACCGCGGCGACAACGGCGGTGCCAACGACACCAATCAGCTGATTGCCACGATCGTCAAGCTGCGCGCCGACCGCGCCCGGCTGCTCGGCTTCATCAGCCACGCCGACTGGCGGATGCAGGACACGATGGCGAAGACCCCGGCGCGGGCGATGGAGCTGATGAACCGCGTCTGGCCCGCAGCGGTCGGCCGGGTGAAGGAAGAGGTCGCCGACCAGCAGGTGATCGCGCGCCGCAATGGCGTGCGCACCATCGAGCCGTGGGACTATCGTTACTATCAGGAGAAGGTGCGCAAGCAGCGCTACGACCTGAGCCAGGAGGAGATCAAACCTTACTTCTCGCTCAACAACGTCATCGACGCTTCATACTGGTCGGCGGGCGAGCTGTACGGGCTCGACTTCAAGGAAATCACCGGCACGGTCCCGGTGTGGAAGGACGACGTCCGCGTTTACTCGGTGACCAAGCGCGGCACCGGCGAGCAGATCGGAGTCTTCTACCGCGACGATTTTGCGGCCGAGGGCAAGCGCTCGGGCGCCTGGGCGACGACTTACCGGAGCCGCGCCGGCCTGCTCGGCGACAAGATCGTGCTCGGATCGAACAACAACAATTTCGTCAAGCCGGGACCGGGCGAGCCGGTGCTGATCAGCCTCGACGATGCCGAGACCCTGTTCCACGAGTTCGGCCACGCGATCCATTACTTCCTGACCGACGTTCATTACCCGAGCTTCGGTGGGTCGCAGCGCGACTTCGTCGAATATCCCAGCCAGGTGAACGAGAATTGGCTGCTTACCCCCGAGGTGCTCAACCGCTTCGCCAAGCATCACGCAACCGGCCAGCCGATGCCCAAGGCGCTGGTCGACAAGATCCAGAAGGCGCAGACCTTCAACCAGGGCTTCGCCACGGTCGAATATCTGTCCGCGGCGATCGTCGACATGATGCTTCACACCGACCCCGACGGGGTGGTCGATCCCGACGCGTTCGAGAAGCAGGCAATGGCGCAGATCGGCATGCCGAAGGAGATCGTGCTGCGGCACCGATTGCCGCAGTTCAACCATTTGTTCTCGTCCGACGCTTACTCGGCCGGCTATTATTCTTATTTGTGGTCGGAAACGATGGACGCCGACACCTGGGCGGCGTTCGAGGAAACCGGCAATGTGTGGGACAAGGCGACCGCGGAGCGTTTCGCGCGCTTCGTGCTGTCGACCGGCAACGAGACCGACCGCGCCGAAGCATACCGCCAGTTCCGCGGGCGCGATCCCGATGTCGACGCTTTGCTCAGGAAGCGCGGCTTCCCGGTCGGGGCGCAGTAAAGTGTTGGAGGCGCGGCTTTAGAGCCGCGCTTTCTCCGCCTCCGCCCAGGCGAGGTCGGCCAGCGGCTGGAGCTTTTCGATCATCTGGACGGCGTGCGCCGACGACGCGGTGCCGCGCGCGATCCGCCCCTTGATGCCGGGTATGATTGCAGCCAGCCGGAACAGGCAGAAGACGATCAGATAGTCCTTGTTCGGCAAATGATCGCGGCCGGTGCGGGCGCAGTAAGCGGCGACATATGCCTCCTCGCTGGGGATGCCGAGCTCGGCGAGGTCCATTCCGCCGAGGCCCGCGAACAGATCGTACGGCATCCGGTACATCAGCAAATGGTAAGTGAAGTCGGCTGCCGGGTCGCCGATCGTCGACAGTTCCCAGTCGAGCACGGCGCGGACGGCCGGCCGGCGTTCGTCGAAGATCATGTTGTCGCAGCGAAAGTCGCCGTGGACCACGCTCGAGCGGTCGCTGTCGGGCGGAAGATGCTGTTCCAGCCAGCCCACCAGCCGGTCCATGACGTCGAGCCGCCCGGCGTCGGAATCGCCGACATATTGCCTCGACCAGCGCGCCACCTGCCGTTCGACGAAAGCGGTGGGCTTGCCGTAATCGGAAAGTCCGATCTCGTTGGAGTCGAAGCTGTGAAGCGCGGCGATCGTCGCGTTCATTGCGTCGAAGCAGGCGGCGCGCTCGTCGCGGTGCACGCTGGGTAGCTGCGCCTCCCAGAAGATCCGCCCTTCGATGAGGTCCATCACATAAAATGGTGTGCCGATGACGCTGTCGTCATCGCACAGCGCGTGGACGCGAGGCACCGGAAAACCCCGACCGCCGAGCGCGGCGAGCACCCGAGACTCGCGGTCGACGGCGTGAGCCCCCGGAAGCAGTTTTCCCGGCGGCTTGCGGCGAAGCACGTAAACGGCGCTTGCCGCGTCGATGCGGTAGGTCGGGTTGGACTGACCGCCCTTGAACTGGCTGACCCGGATCGGCCCGCGGAAAGCCGCGACATGGTCGCCCAACCATTGCTCGAGCGACGCCTCGTCGAACCGCAAAGCGTCGGCAACGGGGCGGGTTCCGCTGTTCGCTTGCGTGCGGTCCATTTGCGGACTCTTAGCAATGAACCCACGGCTGTCACGCGCGTTGGCGGGCTATGCCTCGCCTCATTCACCTTTCCGACCTCCACTTCGGCGCCCATGACGACCGGCTGGTCGAGGCGGTCGAGCGCCGCGTCGACGAGGACAAGCCAGACCTGGTCGTGATCAGCGGCGATTTCACCCAGCGCGCCCGCACCGAGCAGTTCCAGGAAGCATGCCGATTCCTCGACCGGCTTAGGGAGAACGGCCACGACGTCCTTGGCGTCCCGGGCAACCACGACGTGCCGCTGTACGACGTGCTTCGCCGCTTCCTGTCGCCGCTGACCCGCTACATGCGCTACATCGACGACACGCTTTGCCCGGTCCACGAGATCGAGGGCGCGACCGTGGTCGGGATCAACACCGCGCGCTCGTTCACCTTCAAGGACGGCCGCGTAAGCCACGAGCAGATGGATTTCATCCGCAAGACCTTTGAGCGCAGCGACCCCAACGCCTTGCGGGTGCTGGTGACTCACCATCCCTTGTTCGCGATGCAGGTCGGCGACGAGCTGACTCCGGCGGCCGGGCGAAGCGAGCTGGCGCTGGACGCGATCGGCGACGCCGGCGTCGATTTGCTGTTGGCGGGCCACAACCACCACGCTTCGGTTCACGACGCGCGCGACCTCGTCACCCGCGCCGGCCCGGCGCTGGTGGTGCAGGCCGGCACCGCCACCTCCACCCGCGTCCGCGAACAGCCGCAAAGCTTCAACCGAATCGACATCGACGGCGATGACGTGACTTTGACGGTGCTCGCCTGGACCGGCAGCGAGTTCGCCGCCGAGGATAGCAAGACCTACCGCCACGAAGACGGCCGCTGGCGCCCCGCCCGCACCGAGGCCCATGAGACCGCGCACTGACTTGCCTCGCAGCGCGGCTCGCGTAGAGCCGGGGCCGATGGACGCCGGTTTCGACATCGACGAGTTCGTGGCGCGGGTTCTTGCCGAGGATCTGGGCACCGGCGGCGATGTCACGTCGGCCGCTACGATCCGGCGAGACGCCCGGTTCACCGCGCAGCTTGAGTGCCGCGAGCCGATTGTCGTTGCCGGGCTCGATATCGCCGGGGCCTTCTTCCGGGCGCTCGACGCGGACGTGCAAATCGACGCTGGGGCCGCCGATGGTGATGCGGTTGGGAAGGGCACAATCCTGATGCGGCTCGACGGGCTGGCGCGAGCGATGCTGTCGGCCGAGCGTTCGGCGCTCAACACGCTTCAACATTTGTCCGGAATCGCGACCTTGACCCGCCGCTATGCCGACGCGATCGACGGCACCGGCGCAAACCTGCTCGACACGCGCAAGACCATCCCCGGGCTTCGCAGCCTGGAGAAATATGCGGCGCGGATGGGCGGCGCTCGCAACCACCGGATGCGGCTCGACGACGGCGTTCTGATTAAGGACAATCACATTGCCGTCGCCGGCGGCGTCGCGGCGGCGGTTCGAGCCGCCAAGGCAGCGGGTACCGGCCTTCATGTCCAGGTCGAAGTCGATCAGATCGAGCAGATCGCCGAAGCCTTGGACGCCGGCGCCGACCGCCTGTTGTTCGACAACATGGACGTGGGCACGCTTCGCCGGGCGGTCGAGCTTGTCGCCAAGCGAGTGCCGCTGGAAGCGTCGGGCGGGGTCAATCTCGACACCATTCGCTCCATCGCCGAGACCGGCGTCGAGTTCATCTCGGTCGGCCGGATCACCCAGTCGGCGCCGGCGGTCGACATCGGCATGGATTATGCGCTGCATGAATGAGGGAACAGAGTCGTCATTGCGAGCGTAGCGAAGCAATCCATGCCGGGCACCGGTGGATTGCCGCGCGTCTACGCCGCTCGCAATGACGGGAAAGCACTATATATGAGCGCTAAATCTCTGGGAGAGTGCTGTTGTTCAAGGGCCTGACGCCCATCCAATATGCCGGTCGCGAAGTCTGGCCGCTGGTCGAGGGCGGCAAGGGCGTCAGCGCGACCAACCATGCAAGCTCGGGCGCCTGGGCGGCGGCGGGCGGCATCGGCACGGTGTCGGCGGTCAACGCCGACAGCTACGACCCCGAAGGCCGGATCATCCCCCAGGTCTATCAGGGGATGACCCGGCGTCAGCGGCACGAGGAGCTGATCCAATACGGCATCGACGGCGCCGTCGCGCAGGTCGAGCGCGCCTATGAGATCGCCGACGGCAAGGGCCTGATCAATATCAACGTACTATGGGAAATGGGCGGCGCCCAGCCGATCCTCCACGGCGTATTGGAGCGCGCGCGCGGCAAGATCGCCGGAGTCACCTGCGGCGCGGGAATGCCGTACAAGCTGTCGGAAATCGCCGCTTCTTACGGCGTCTATTACCTTCCGATCATCAGCTCCGGCCGCGCCTTCCGGGCGCTGTGGAAGCGCGCTTATTCGAAGACCGCGGAGTGGCTCGGCGCCGTCGTTTACGAGGACCCGTGGCTAGCCGGCGGGCACAACGGCCTCAGCAACGCCGAGGATCCGCGCCAACCGCAGGACCCTTATCCGCGGGTCAAGGAATTGCGCGAGACGATGCGCGAGGGCGGCATTCCCGACAGCGTTCCGATCGTGATGGCGGGCGGCGTGTGGCGGCTCGACGAATGGGAGGACTGGATCGACAATCCCGAGCTCGGGCAGATCGTGTTCCAGTTCGGAACCCGGCCGCTGCTGACCCAGGAAAGCCCGATCCCGCCAGGCTGGAAGTCGCGGCTGATGACTCTGGAAGAAGGCGACATCCTGCTCCACAAATTCTCTCCGACCGGTTTTTATTCGTCGGCCGTGCGCACGCCGTTCCTTCGCAATCTCGAAGCGCGCAGCGAGCGCCAGATCGCCTTCACCAAGGAACAGATCGGCGACCATGCGTTCGAGCTCGACGTCGGCATCGGCACCAAGAAGAATTACTGGGTGACCAAAGGCGATTTGCAGCACGCGCGCGAATGGTATGCGGCCGGCTTCACCCAGGCGATGAAGTCCCCCGACGACACGTTGATCTTCGTCGGTCGGCCCGAAGAGAAGCAGATTCGCATCGACCAGGCCGAATGCATGGGCTGCCTGTCGCAATGCGCTTTCTCGTCTTGGGCCGACAATGAGAAGAACTCGACCGGCCGGCTCGCCGACCCGCGCAGCTTCTGCATCCAGAAGACGCTTCAGGACATCGCGCATGGCGGCGACGTCGACAAGAATTTGATGTTCGCCGGCCACTCGGCCTTCCGCTTCAAGACCGACCCGTTTTACTCGAACGGCTTCGTGCCGACGGTCAAGCAGCTGGTCGACCGGATCCTGACGGGGGCTTGATGCGGGGCTTATTCGCGGCCGTCATCCTTCTCGTTTTCGCCGCTCCCGCGTCGGCGCAGGACAAGAAACCCCCTTACTGGGCGTCGATCGCCAGCGGCGAGGCGATGATGCGCGCCGGGCCGGGCAGGAATTATCCCGGCATCTGGCTGTACAAGCGCCGCGACCTGCCGGTGCGGGTGGTGCAGCTCTACCCCAATTGGCGGCTGATCGAGGACCCCGACGGAACCCGCGGCTGGATGCTGGTGACCCTGCTCAGCGACCGCCGCACCGGGATCGTCAAGCAGGGCGGCCCACGCCCGATCCGCGCCCGGCCCGAAGCAAGCGCCAACGTCCGCTACATCGCCGAGCCCGGCGTCATCGGCCGCATCGACAATTGCCGCTCCGGCTGGTGCCGAATCGAAGTCGGCAAGCGCGAGGGCTTTATCCGCAGCGCCGACATCTGGGGCGTCGCCGAGGGTGAGGTGGTGGATTGAAGTGAATGCGTCATCCCGGGCTCGACCCGGGATCCGCCTGTTCCTGCGTCGTTGCGAAAGTAGGCAGAACCCGGATCAAGTCCGGGGTGACTATTTAGACCAGCTCCACCGCCATCGCCGTCGCTTCGCCGCCACCGATGCACAGCGACGCGACGCCGCGCTTGCCGCCGGTTTCCTGGAGAGCCGCGACCAGGGTCGTCAGGATGCGCGCGCCGCTCGCCCCGATCGGGTGGCCGAGCGCGGTGGCGCCGCCGTTGACGTTGATCTTGTCGTGCGGGATTCCGAGGTCGCGCATGGCGATCATGGCGACGCAGGCGAACGCTTCGTTGACCTCGAACAAATCGACGTCGCCGACGCTCCAGCCAGCTTTCTCCAGCACCTTCTGCAACGCCGGCACCGGCGCCGAGGTGAACTTGGCCGGCTCCTGCGCGTGGGCGGCATGGGCGACGACCCGGGCGATCGGCTTTGCGCCGAGCTTGTCGGCAACGCTCTGCCGGGTCAGCACTAGAGCCGCGGCTCCGTCGCTGATCGACGAGCTGGTCGCGGCGGTGATCGTCCCGTCCTTGGCGAAAGCGGCCCTGAGCTGCGGGATTTTCTCCGGGTTGCCCTTGCCCGGCTGCTCGTCGCTGCCCACCATGACTTCGCCCTTGCGGGTGGTCACCGTGACCGGCGTGATTTCCTTTTCGAACCTGCCGCTCTTGATCGCGTCGTTGGCGCGGCGCAGGCTCTCGATCGCATACTCATCCATGCTCTCGCGGGTGAACTGATACTCGCGCGCCGCATCCTCGGCGAAGGTGCCCATGGCGCGGCCGGCGTCATAGGCGTCCTCGAGCCCGTCGAGCATCATATGGTCATAGACCGTGTCGTGGCCGATGCGGGCGCCGGAGCGGTGCTTCTTCATCAGGTAAGGCGAGTTGGACATGCTCTCCATGCCGCCGGCGACGATGACATCGGCCGATCCGGCAGCAAGCATGTCGTGGGCGAAGATCGCCGCCTGCATGCCCGACCCGCACACCTTGTTGACCGTGGTCGCCTCGACCGAGCGCGGGAGCCCGGCGCCGAGCGCCGCCTGGCGGGCAGGGGCCTGGCCGAGACCAGCCGGAAGCACGCAGCCCATGAAAATCTTGTCGATGGCATCGCCGCCGACGCCGGAGCGCTCGACCGCCGCCTTGACCGCGGTTGCGCCAAGCTGCGTCGCGGAAGCGCCCGCAAGCGCGCCCTGGAAGCTGCCCATCGGGGTGCGCGCGTAGGAGAGAATGACGATCGGGTCGGGGGCGGTGTCGGTCATGGCAGGCTCCAGGTTACGTCATTGTGAGGAGCCGAAGGCGACGCGGCAATCCAGATGGATTGCTTCGCTCCGCTCGCAATGACGATGTTGTGCTGCACATAGTGCCGTGCCTCGCCTTGTCCAAGGCTCCGGCGCAATGCTAGCGCGTCGTCCGACAAGGAGACCGCTTGATGTCCGACCCCGGCCTCGATTTCCAGCTCGGCGAAATGGCTGACACGATCCGCGAGACCACGCAGCGCTTCGCCACCGACAAGATCGCGCCGATCGCCGCCGAAATCGACGCTAAGGACGAATTCCCCCGGCATTTGTGGCCGCAGATGGGCGAGCTGGGCCTGCACGGGATCACCGTCGAGGAAGAATATGGCGGGCTCGGCCTCGGCTATCTCGAGCATGTGGTCGCGCAGGAGGAAGTGGCGCGGGCGTCGGCGTCGGTGGGCTTGAGCTACGGCGCTCACTCCAATTTGTGCGTCAACCAGATCCGCCGCTGGGGCACCGACGAGCAGAAGCGCAAATATTTGCCCAAGCTGATAAGCGGCGAGCATGTCGGCGCGCTGGCGATGAGCGAGGCGTCCGCCGGCTCCGACGTCATCGGCATGAAGCTGAAGGCGGAGAAAAGCGGCAACGGCTATCGCCTCAACGGCACCAAATTCTGGATCACCAACGGCGCCGACGCCGACACTCTGGTGGTCTACGCCAAGACCGGCCCAGATGACCAAAGCCCCAGCAAAGGCATCACCACCTTCCTCGTTGAGAAGGGCATGGAGGGATTCTCGATCGGCCAGAAGGTCGACAAAATGGGCATGCGCGGCTCGCCGACCAGCGAATTGGTGTTCGACGATTGCTTCGTCCCGCCCGAGAATGTCGTCGGCAAGGAGAATGAAGGGGCCGCGGTGCTGATGAGCGGGCTCGATTACGAGCGCACCGTGCTCGCCGGAATCCAGATCGGGATCATGCAGGCCTGCCTCGACGTGGTCCTGCCCTATGTCCGCGAAAGGAAACAGTTCGGGAAAGCCATCGGCAGCTTCCAGCTGATCCAGGCGAAAATCGCCGACATGTACGTCGCGCTGAATTCGGCGCGCGCCTACGTCTATCAGGTGGCGCGGGCGTGCGACGCCGGCAGGACTACGCGGTTCGACGCGGCCGGCGCGATCCTGCTGGCGAGCGAAAGCGCGGTGAAGGTCGCGCTGGAATCGATTCAGGCTTTGGGCGGCGCCGGCTACACCAAGGACTGGCCGGTCGAGCGCTTCCTGCGCGACGCCAAATTGCTCGACATCGGCGCCGGCACCAACGAGATCCGCCGAATGCTGATCGGTCGCGAGCTGATCGCCGCCTGACACGCCTCGCGGTCACCGCATCCACGCGACTGGATTGACAGCCCGTGAAGTTGCGCGCCTTTTTCGCTCCGGCGCGGCCTGACATGCAGCTAGCGGCGGGGTTTAAACGTTGGCCGCCAGCATGCGCTTGGCCGCTACATCGTTCGCGCCACTTGCGCCGAATGCCATGGCATGCAGCTTCGCGGAGGGCAGCCGCATCCCGAAGCGACGCTGCGGCCCGACCTGCGACTGGTCGCCGCTTACGATCTGGAACAGTTCAGCCACTTGCTCCGGACCGGCAAGGCTGTGGGCAACTGGGAACTCAGCATGATGAGCGGCGTCGTCCGTCACCGCTAAAAACGCTTGACCGACGCCGAGGTGGCTGCCGTCCATGCGTACTTGCAGAAGGTCGCTGAAGCGGCCCTGACCGGTCGGGTCAGCCTGGCGCTACCAGATTTTCACGCGCTTGTCGGGCGCCAGGTACAGCTTCTGCCCCTGCTGGACGTTGAACGCCGGGTACCAGCTGTCGAGGTTGCGAACCGTCAGCGCGCGGAAGTTTCCGGGCGCGTGGGCGCCGGTGGCGATCCGGCCGCGAAGCGCGGCGTCGCGCATCTTGGTCGCCCAAGCCTGGCCATAAGCGATGAAGAAGCGCTGGTCGCCGGTGAAGCCGTCGATCACTGGTGCTTCCCTGCCGCCCAGTGACGCGCGATAGGCGTCGTAGGCCGCCGAAATTCCCGCGACGTCGGCGATGTTCTCGCCCAACGTCAGCTTGCCGTTCACCCGCAGGCCGGGAAGCGCTTCATACTGGTCGTACTGCGCGGCCAGTGCGTTGCCGGCCTGCTGGAAGCGTGTGAGGTCCGCCGGGGTCCACCAGTTGCGAAGCCGCCCGGTGGAATCGAACAAGGCGCCGTTATTGTCGAAGCTGTGGCTGATCTCGTGGCCGATGACGCTGCCGATGGCGCCATAATTGAACGCCGCGTCGGCCTTGGGATCGAAAAACGGGCGGACCAGGATCGCCGCCGGGAAATTGAGCGCATTCTGCACCGGCAAATTGACCGCGTTGACCAGCTGCGGCGGCATCCACCATTCGTTGCGGTCCATCGGCTTGCCGATCTTGGCGATCTGATGCCGATATTCCGCGAGGCTTGCCGCTTTCTGGTTGGCGTAAGCGTCGGTCGCGCTGATCGTCACGCCCGAATAGTCGCGCCAGCTGTCGGGATAGCCGACCCCGACGACGATCGATTCCACTTTCTTGAGCGCCTCTTGTTTGGTCGAAGGCGCCATCCAGTCGAGCGCCTCCACGCGCTTGGCGAAAGCGGTCTTGATCCCTTCGACCATATCCTGGACCTGGCCCTTGGCCGACGCCGGGAAATATTTGTCGACATAGGCCTTGCCGACCGCGTCTTGAAGCGCGTTGCTGGTCGCGTTGAGCGCCTGGATGTCGCGCGGCCGCTGCGCCGGGGTGCCGTTGAGCGCGGTCCCGAAGAAAGCGAAGGACGAGTCGCGGATCGGATTTCCGAGCACGTTGGCGTTGCTGCTCAAGGTGTGGAACGCCAGCCATTCCTTCCACGCGTCGAGCGGCTCCGACCCGACCAGCGCGGCGAGCCTGGGGATGGCGCCGGCATGATAGGCCTGGAACTTGGGCGCGTTGCCGAGCTGGGCGGCGCCGAGCACCGCGCCCCAGTCGATGCCCGGCGCATTGCGTTCTAGCTCGGCGCGGGTCCAGACGGTGGCGCCCTTGGCGAAGTCCTCGCTTTCCGCGCGGGTGGCGTGCGCCTTGGCGATCTTGGTCTCCAGCGCCATGATCCGGTTCGCGGCGCCGGCCGCATCGGCATGGCCGGCGGCCTTCATCACCGTCTCGATGTAGCTTTTATACTGCCCGCGAAGCTCGCCCATCTTGCCGTCGCCGGACAGATAATATTCGCGCTCGGGCATTCCGAGGCCGCCCTGCAGCATGTAGGGCAGGGTCTCGCCGGGCGTGCTCAGCCCCTGAGTGACGAAAATACCGAACAGATTGTCGGTCTGATAATTGGTCGCGTTCAAGGGATCGACGTCGGCCCTAAGCGTTCCTCCGATCGCCGCGGACAACGCCTGCTTGTCGCCGATCCGGCCGATTGCGTCGAGATCGGCGCGGGCGGGCGCGATCCCGGCGCGGTCGATCGCCGCGGTGTCGAGATAGGCCTTGTAGTAATTGCCGATCCGGCCCTCGCTGCTGCCGGCGTCGTGATCGCCCTTGAGCATCGCGTCGAACAGCTCGCGGGTGTTCTTCTCGCGCTCCTGGTCGGCGATGAAGAAGCCGCCCACGGACGAGCGGTCGGCGGGGATTTCGGTTTCCTTCATCCACGCGCCGTTGGCATAATTGTAGAAATCGTCGCCGGGCGTCACCGATTTGTCGATCGCGGCGGGATTGATCCCCAGTTCCGAGCCTGCCTTGGCTTCGACCTGCGTATCTTCGCCCGCGCGGCACGCGCCGGTTGCGGCGGCCAGTGCCAGGGCTGAGGCGAACATGAGCAATCGCGTGCGCTTCATCCGGTGATCTCCGTTCGGGGCGTAACCGTGACCGGCTGCCCGCAACCGCCCCGCTTTGCAAGCCGCGCCCGCACCGCTAGGCGCTAACTGGCACGTCTGTTCGACGAACGGGGAAATTGAGACCGATGAGCGCGCGGATCGACACCAGGGTGGGCATCGACAGCGACGAATTTCGCGCCCGCGCCGCCCACAACCGCGCGCTTGCCGAGCGGTTGCGCGCCGACGTCGCGCAAGCGGCCAAGGGCGGCTCCGACAAGCATCGCGAGCGGCACGTGGCGCGCGGCAAATTGCTTCCCCGCGAGCGCGTCGAGCGGCTGCTCGACCCCGGCTCGCCGTTCCTCGAAATCGGCCAGCTCGCCGCCTGCGATGTCTACGCGGGCAAAGTGTCGGGCGCAGGAATGATCGCCGGCATTGGCCGGGTGTCGGGCCGGCAGGTGATGATCGTGTGCAACGACGCTACCGTCAAAGGCGGCACTTATTACCCGCTGACGGTCAAGAAGCATCTGCGCGCGCAGGAGATCGCCGAAGCGAACCGGCTGCCGTGCGTCTATCTGGTCGATTCAGGCGGGGCCAACCTCCCGCACCAGGCCGAGGTGTTCCCCGACCGCGACCATTTCGGCCGCATCTTCTACAACCAGGCGCAGATGAGCGCGAAAGGCATCGCCCAGATCGCCTGCGTCATGGGCAGCTGCACGGCGGGCGGCGCCTACGTCCCGGCGATGAGCGACGAAAGCGTGATCGTCCGCGAGCAGGGCACGATCTTCCTCGCCGGCCCGCCGTTGGTCAAAGCCGCAACCGGCGAGGAGATCAGCGCCGAGGATTTAGGCGGCGGCGACCTGCATGCGCGCAAGAGCGGCGTCGTCGACCACCTCGCAGAAAATGACGAGCATGCGCTGACCATCGTCCGCGACATCGTTTCGACGCTGCAGCCGAGGAGCGGGGCGGGGATCGAGCTTCGTGAGCCGCGCCCACCGCTTCACGACGCCGAAGAATTGTACGGGATCATCCCCCGGGACGTGCGCTCGCCCTATGACGTCCATGAGATCATCGCGCGGTTGGTCGACGGCTCCGAGTTTCACGAGTTCAAGCCGCTGTACGGATCGACTTTGGTGTGCGGCTTCGCCCATATCTGGGGGATTCCGGTGGCAATCCTCGCCAATAACGGCATCCTGTTCTCCGAAAGCGCGGTCAAGGGCGCACACTTCATCGAGCTTGCGGCGCAGAGGCGCACGCCCTTGCTGTTCCTGCAGAACATCTCCGGCTTCATGGTCGGCGGCAAATATGAGGCGGAGGGCATCGCCAAACACGGCGCCAAGCTGGTGACGGCGGTGGCGACCGCGCAAGTGCCAAAGATCACCGTTCTGATCGGCGGCAGCTTCGGCGCCGGCAATTACGGAATGGCCGGCCGGGCTTACTCCCCGCGGTTCCTGTTCAGCTGGCCCAATTCACGCATTTCAGTGATGGGCGGCGAACAGGCTGCGAGCGTTCTCGCGACGGTCCACCGCGACGCCGACAAGTGGTCGCCGGAACAAGCTGAAGCCTTTAAGCAGCCGATCCGCGACGATTACGAAGCGCAGGGCAACCCCTGGCACGCCACCGCGCGGCTGTGGGATGACGGCATCATCGACCCGGCGCAGACGCGCGACGTGCTCGGGCTGGCGTTCGCAGCTTGTCTGAACGCGCCGATCCCGGAGCGGGCCCAGTTCGGCCTGTTCCGGATGTAGGCTGGCGCAATGTTGAAGTCCCTCCTGATCGCCAACCGCAGCGAGATCGCGTGCCGGGTTATGCGGACCGCGCAGCGGCTCGGCGTGCGGACGGTTGCAGTTTATTCGGATGCGGACGCCAAGGCGCTGCATGTGCGGATGGCGGACGAAGCGGTGCATATCGGGCCTTCTCCGGCCCGGGAAAGCTACCTCGTCGGTGACAAGATCATCGAGGCGGCGAAGGCGACCGGCGCCGAGGCGATCCACCCCGGCTACGGCTTCCTCAGCGAGAACGCCGACTTCGCGCAGGCGGTGATTGACGTTGGCTTGATTTGGGTCGGGCCGAAGCCGGACAGCATCCGCGCCATGGGACTCAAGGATGCGGCCAAGACATTGATGGCGGCGGCCGGGGTGCCGGTGACGCCGGGCTATATTGGCGACGACCAGGCGCCGGTGCGGCTAGCCAGGGAAGCCAAGGCGATCGGTTTTCCGGTGCTGATTAAGGCGGTCGCGGGCGGTGGCGGCAAGGGGATGCGCAAGGTCGACCGCGCGAAGGATTTCGACGACGCGCTGGACAGCTGCAAGCGCGAGGCTTCGTCGTCGTTCGGCAACGACGTCGTGCTGCTCGAAAAATGGATCGAAAGCCCGCGCCACATCGAGGTGCAGGTTTTCGGCGACGCCCACGGCAATGTTGTCCATCTGTTCGAGCGCGACTGCTCGCTCCAGCGCCGCCACCAGAAAGTGATCGAGGAAGCGCCGGCACCGGGGATGGACGAGGCGACCCGCGAGGCGGTGTGCTCGGCCGCGGTGCGCGCGGCGCAGGCGGTGAAGTATGAAGGCGCGGGCACGGTCGAGTTCATCGCCGACGCCTCGGAAGGGCTGAAGGCCGACCGCATCTGGTTCATGGAAATGAACACTCGGCTCCAGGTCGAGCATCCGGTTACCGAGGAAATCACCGGCGAGGATCTGGTCGAGTGGCAGCTGCGCGTGGCGAGCGGAGAAAAGCTGCCGAAGCGGCAGGAGGAGCTAACGATCAACGGCCACGCAATCGAGGCGCGGCTCTATGCCGAGGACCCGGCCAAGGGCTTCCTGCCGAGCGTCGGGAGGCTCGAGCATTTCGACCTGGGCCCCTCGACTGAGCTCGAGACAGGCTACGGTCGCATCGAAACCGGCGTCGAAGAGGGCGACGCAATCTCCTCCTTCTATGACCCGATGATCGCCAAGCTGATCGCCCACGGCGACACTCGCGAGAACGCGATTGCCGCACTTGCCGACATGCTCGACGAGACCGAAGTGTGGCCGGTTCGGACCAACGCCGGATTCCTGTTCAACGCATTGCTTCACGAGGATTTCGGCGCGGCACGGATCGGAACCGGCTTCATCGCCCAGCATCTGGCCGAGTTGGTGCCGGACCCGGAGCCCGACGAGGCGATCTGGCGCGGCGCTGCGTCGGTTGCCATGGCCATCGACGAGGACGAAGCGGCGCTTGGCGACCTCAACGGCTTCCGGCTTAACGCCGCCGCTTCACCCCGGGTCGCGCTGGGCCGGGCGGGCGTGTTCCGCACCGTCGACCTTGGCGAGGATCAGCCGATCGCCGCCGTGTCGGGCTTCCGCGACGACGAGCGCGTGGTCGCCTTCCATGAGAGCCAGGCCTACGAGTTCGACCTTGCGGCGCGTGGTTCCGTGGGTGCCCGCGTCGGTGATGGCGCGATCGTCGCGCCGATGCCGGGACGGGTGACGGCGGTCGACGTTGCACTGGGCGAAAGCATTGCCAAGGGGCGAAGGTTGTTGACGCTCGAGGCGATGAAAATGGAGCATGGCCTGGTCGCGCCGTTCGATGGCGTGGTGGCGGAATTGAACGCCAAGGCCGGCGCGCAGGTCGGCGAGGGCGCGGTGCTGGCTCGAATTGAACTCAAGGAGGAAGAATGAACATCAACGGCATATCCGCCGTCGTTACCGGCGCCGCATCAGGCCTAGGCGAAGCGACGGCGCGAGAGCTTGCGGCGCGCGGCGCGAAGGTCGCGGTGTTCGACCGCGACATCGACAAGGGCGAAAGCGTCGCATCCGAGATCGGTGGCATATTCTGCGAGGTCGACGTGACCTCCGACGACAAGGTCGCCGCCGCCTTCGCCAAGGCGCGCGAGGCCCACGGCCAAGAGCGCGTGCTGGTCAATTGCGCCGGGGTCGCCACCGCCGCCAAGACCGTCGGCCGCGACAAGGAGACCAAGCAGCCGCGCTTCTATCCGATCCAGCAGTTCGAAACGACGATCCAGATCAACCTGATTGGCACTTTCCGCTGCATCATCCACTCGGCGTTCGGGATGGTCGGGCTCGACCCGCTCGACGAGGGTGAGCGCGGGGTGATCATCAACACCGCCTCGGTCGCCGCGCAGGACGGGCAGATCGGCCAGGCCGCTTATTCGGCGTCCAAGGGCGGGGTGCTGGCGATGGCGCTGCCGGTCGCCCGCGACCTGATGAACGACGGGGTGCGCGTCAACACCATCCTCCCAGGCGTGTTCAAGACGCCGATGGTGGCGATGATGCCGGCCAATGTGCAGGACGCGCTGGGCGCGCAGGTGCCGTTTCCCAAGCGCCTCGGCCAGCCCGAGGAATATGCGCGGCTCGCCTGCTTCATGGTCGAGAATCCGTATATCAACGCCGAAGACGTCCGGCTCGACGGCGGCATCCGGATGGCGCCACGTTGAGCGTGCCAGACCTCGACCACAAGCAATTGCTTGAAGACATCGCCCTTGCCGCTCGCGAGGCCGGGGCAGCGATCCTGCAGATCGTCGAAGGCGGCTTCGAGGTGGAATCCAAGGACGACATGTCGCCGGTCACGATCGCCGATCGCGCCGCCGAGCTGATCATCTTCGCGGCGCTCGCCAAAGCGGCTCCGGGCATCCCGGTGATCGCCGAGGAAGAGGTCGCCGCCGGCCGCATTCCGGCGCACGGCGACATTTTCTTCCTGGTCGACCCGCTTGACGGGACCAAGGAGTTCATCCGCGGCGGCGACGATTACACGGTCAACATCGGGCTGATCTCGGGCGGCGCGCCATTGCTCGGCGCGGTGTTCACGCCCGCCCGCGGCCAGCTTCACGCCGGCCTGGTGGGCGAGGGCGCGTGGGTGGAGGACAGCGGCGGACGGCGCGCCATCTCGACCCGCGAGCGCGGCGCCGAAACCATGGCGGTCGCGTCCAAGTCGCACTTCACCCAGCCGACCGCCGATTACCTCGAGCAGGCGGTCGGCGAGTGCGGCTATGTCGGCATCGGCTCGAGCCTGAAGTTCTGCATCGTCGCGGAGGGAAAGGCCGACATCTACCCGCGCCTGGCCCCGACTATGGAGTGGGACACGGCGGCCGGGCATGCGGTGCTGCTCGCCGCCGGGGGCAGGGTCGACGGGCCGGACGGCGAGCCCCTCGGCTATGGCAAGCGCGCCTTCTTCAATCGCGGCTTCGTCGCCACCGCGGGCTGGAAAGCGCCGCCGATCGGCCCGTTCATGGAACCGTTCTCGGGCGGTGGCGACTTGCCCCAGGGCGTCTAGTCGGTCGGTTCCTCGAGACTTCCGGGCCAGCCGAGATGGTCGACCAGCCACAGGTCGAGCTCCTCGCGCAGACGCCTGGTGATGCCGCGCAAGGCTTCGAGCTCGAGGCGCGCGGCTTCAAGCTGGCCATAAAGCTCGCGAGCCTCGAGCGACGCGCCGTCGGCGCTGCCCAGCTGCCAGGCTACCCGCTGGGCGCCATCGATGGCGGCAGCAAGCTCGGCCATCCACCGCGCCCGCACGGCCGCCGCCTGATTTTCACTATTTACTCGCAAGGTCGGCACTCCCTTGCCCCGGCGGCGCTTTAGACGGCAAGAGCACGCTTGTGGCGGGAGATTAATCCATTCTGGAGCCGAAACCGTCTGACTTTTATCTGAATCGCGCGTTACACAAATCATGCTCGGTCTCGCTTCTTCAAGGGTTCAACCCATGGACGCACCAGGGACCACCACGTATTCCGATAGTTACGCTTCCGTCGCGCCGGTCCTGATTGCCGGCGGCAGCATTGCCGCGCTGGCCCGGGCCGAGCGGACCGTCGACGGGTCGGGCCTGCGCATTGCCGGCAAGTCGCTGATCGAGGACGCTCCGGACCGCATCGAGCGCCAGGCGCGGGCTTCGGCCTTGTGGATCGAGCTTGATGGCGAGTGCGGGCCGGCGGTCGATGCGCCTCTCCGCCAGGTCGGAACCGACGTGTCGGACGGCCGCTTCCCGGCGGTGGTGGCGGCGCCGGCGGCGCTTCTGGACATGCTTGCTGCGCAGCTTCCGGACGCGGTCCAGCTGGTGATCGACGGCAGCGATGCGGAGCGGGCTTCGGCGCTTGCGATCGCGGTTTCCGGGGCGCTGGGCGCCGACCGGTTGTCCGATGTCGCGTCCGACCAGAATACCGTCCGGCTTCGCCAGCTGAGCGACGAGGTGAGCCGGATCGCCGCGACGCTGGCGCGGCTGTCGGCCGTCCCCGCTGCCGGCATCCCCCAAACCCCCAAGCTGGTTGCGGCCGACGATCCCGTAGTTTCTATCGATACCGTCAGAACCATCATCCGCGCCCGCCGCCTTCGCGGTCGCTATTTTTCCGAAGATTTGTTCGCCGACCCGGCGTGGGACATGCTGCTCGACCTGATGCAGGCCGAGGTGGCGCAGCTGCGAGTCCCGGTGTCCAGCCTGTGCATCGCCGCCGCAGTGCCGGCGACAACCGCGCTTCGCTGGCTAAAGAGCATGACCGAGCAAGGGTTGTTCGTGCGCCGCGCCGACCCGCACGACGCACGGCGGGTGTTCGTCGAGCTTGCGCCGCAGACCAGCGCGGCAATGCGCCGCTACTTTGCCGACGTCCAGAAGCCGGCTGTGGTTTGACTCGCTGTGGCTTGACTCAAAGGGGAAAGCGACGGTTGCGATGCCCCCCGGAGCATCGAACTGCGTCGCTGGTGGGCGGTGACGGGCTCGAACCGCCGACCCTCTCGGTGTAAACGAGATGCTCTACCAACTGAGCTAACCGCCCATCTCGCCGCGCCGTGCCATGCGGCGCAGCGCCGGGCAATATATTACAAGCGGACCCAGCCCAGAGCGACCAGCAGGATCAAGGTGATCGCGGCGCTGATCAGCAGCGACGTGACGCAGCCGAGCTTGTTGGAAAACAGGAAGAACATCGCCCGCTCAACGACCGGGATTGCTAGAGGCTCCGAACCAGCTTTACCGCCATCGCGATCCACGGCGGGTCGGCGATAACGCTCTGGCGGCCGCCGGCGCCGGGCGGGAGCAGGTGAAGCTTATTGTCCTCGCGGCCGATCAGCCGGCCGAACAGGAAGCGCCCCGCCGGCCGCGGCACCAGAACGTCGCGGTTCAAAGCGCGGGCAAAGCCGCCTGGCTCCAGCGTCTCGCACCAGATCTCGTCGCCGGCGCGATAGTCGCCGGTGCCGGCCGCCACGGTAACCGCGACTTGGCCGCCGCCCGCCCGCGGCGGAACGACGATGCCGGCCCGCCTGGGGGCGGTGGCGCCATTGGCCCCGAGCACCGCCGCGACCGCAAGCTCCGAACGCTCGCCGCCGCCATCGACCAGGTCCGATGCGTCAACGCCCAGCGCCGCCGCGATCCGGTTGAGCCAGCCGACCGAAACGGTGCGCATCCCGGTCTCCAGGCGGCCGATGGTCTGCGGCGTGGTCGGCGGGTCGCAGGCACAAGCGACATCGTCGAGGGTCATCTGGCGCGCGCGCCGGACTTCGCGAATCCTGGTTATCATAGATACGCCCCGTTTAACCGAAATGGTGTTTCCTCTTTCCTACAGTTTGCCGGTTGTGGCAAGTGCCCGTCCGGCTTCGAACGGTGGAGGGACAGCTTGCAGCGCGCGAAACATGGACGGATGCTGGTCGAACGGTCGATCGGCCGCGACGGCGAAACCTTGCGGCCGGGGCGTGCCCGCGCGGTTCGGTCGGTTACCGTCAACTCGGTCGAATCGCCGCTCGGCTGGCTGCTGTCGCGCGGCCTGGTCAGCCGCCGCCAGTATGACGCCGGCGAGCAGCTGCGCGGCGACTGGGAGCGAGCCGGGCTGGCGCCGGGGGTAACGATGAAATGGGATGCGGCGCCGATCGGCCGCCAGCGCGGTGGATCGTCGGCCGGGCTGGATCTCAGCGCCGCCCAGATCGATGCCCGCCGCCGGTTCGACGGCGCCATCGAAGCGGCCGGGCCGGGACTGTCCGATATCTTGTGGCGGGTGGTGTGCGCCGGCTAAGGCATGCGCGACGCCGAAAGCGCGCTCGGCTGGCCGGCGCGCGCCGGCAAGCTGGTGCTGGTCCTCGCGCTCGACCGGGTCGCGGACTACTACCGCATGCGATAGGCGAGCCGCTCACCTCACATGGAAAACGCCGCGCTCCAAATGGGAGCGCGGCGCCTTTCAGTCACCGACCAGGGTCAGGAACCCGTGTTGCCGGAGTCGCCGTCGCTCGATTGTTCGTCCTCGTCAGTGGCGCCCTGGCCCTTCTCGGCGAAGTCCTGGCCCTCCGCGCCTTGGTCGCCCTGTTGCAGATATTCGCCGCTATTCTCGCCTTCCGACCCGACGAAGCCGCTGGCGCTGGCGCCACCTTCAGAGCCGCCGGTGCCTTCGATGCCGCCCGACTGGCCGCCGGACTGGCGGTCGCTGCTTTGCTGGCCGGCGGGATCGGCGAGCGAGGTGTCGCTCTGGCCGCCGGTTTCGCTTTGCGGTGAGCCTGCGCCCGACGAACCGCCGGAGCCGCTGCTCTCGCCGCCGGACTGGCCGGTTTCGCTTTGCTGGCCCTGTTGGCCTTGCTTGCCGAATTCGCTCTGCTGTTGCTGCTGGCCCGATTCGCCCGGTCGGTTCTCGCTCGACTTGTTCTCGCTCTCGAACTCGCGCCCGGTGTCGTTGTTGTTCTCAGCCATGTCGTGTTTTCTCCATCGTCGGCCCCGATGCTCCGTCATCTTTGAAAACCCGGAGCCCGGCCACCGCGTTCCGCCACGCCAATGCCCGATGCGACGAACCGAAGCCGCGAGGCGCCAATTGCAACGAAATGAAAAAGGGGCCGCCGGTCGCAACGACCGGCAGCCCCTTTGATCTCTGGCTGGATGAAAGCAGCGTTACTTCTGCTCTTCGTCCTCAGCCTTGGCCTCGGTCTCGTCCTTGGCCGGGGCATCCGCGTCGGCTTCGGCCGGAGCATCGGCTTCGGCTTCGGCCGGGGCAGCCGCTTCGGCCGGGGCATCCGCGTCGGCTTGCGCAGGCGCGGCCGCTTCAGCGTCGGGAACGGTGCCCGGCTCGGCGTTGGGGTCGAACTCCTCGGTAAACTCGGCGGTGTCGCGTTCGAACATCTGCGCCATGACGTCGACGCCCTGCGCCTGAAGCTCGGCTTCTTCGGGCGAGCGAGCGACGTTGACCTTGACCGTCACCGCGACCTCGGGGTGAAGCGCGACCTTCACCTCGTGGACCCCGATCGCCTTGATCGGCTTGTCGAGCACGATCTGGTTCCTGGCCACCTTGGCGCCCTCGGCGTCCAGCGCCTCGACGATGTCGCGGGCCGAAACCGAGCCGTAGAGCTGGCCGGTGTTGGAGGCCTGGCGGATCAGCTTGACCGACTTGCCGTCGACGTCCTTGGCCGCCGTTTCGGCGTCGCCGCGGCGGTCGGCGTTATCGGCCTCGATCTTGGCGCGATTGGCCTCGAACAGCTTGCGGTTGGCCTCGTTGGCGCGAAGCGCCTTCTTGTTGGGCAGCAAATAGTTGCGCGCAAAGCCGGTCTTGACGTTGACGACGTCGCCGATGTGCCCAAGTTTCTCGACTCGTTCGAGCAGGATGACTTCCATTGCCCTTGCTCCTTATCTGACGACGTAGGGAAGCAGGCCAAGGTGGCGGGCGCGCTTGATCGCCTGGGCCAGCTCGCGCTGCTTCTTGGTCGAAACCGCGGTAATGCGCGACGGGACGATCTTGCCGCGCTCAGAGACGAAGCCCTGGAGCAGCCGGATGTCCTTGTAATCGATGGTCGGAGCGTCCTTGCCCGAGAACGGGCAGCTCTTGCGGCGGCGGAAGAATGCGCGGGCCATTATTCGGCCTCCTCTTCGCGGGCTCTGAAGCCGCCCCTGTCGTCGCCACGGTCGCCCCTGTCGCCGCCTCCGCCACGATCACGGTCGCCGCCCCTGTCGCCGCGGTCGGCACCACGCGGGCCACGGTCACCGCGGTCACCGCGGTCGCCGCGCTCGCGGTCGCGCTCGCCGCGGCGCATCATCGCCGAGGGGCCCTCTTCGTGGGCCTCGACCCGGACGGTCATGAAGCGGATGACGTCTTCGTTTATGTTGGTCTGACGCTCGAGCTCGGACAGCGCCGCGGGCGGCGCGTCGACGTCGAGCATCACGTAATGGGCCTTGCGGTTCTTGGCGATCCGATAGGCGAGGGAGCGAAGCCCCCAGGTCTCGGTCTTGACGACCTTCCCGCCGTTGTCGGTGAGGATTTTGGTGGCGTTTTCGGCAAGCGCATCGACCTGGGCCTGGGCCAGATCCTGTCGCGCGAGGAAAACATGCTCGTAGAGCGGCATGTCGCGTCTCTTTCATTGGCCGATCGCTGACGCCGCCCAGTGCGGACGCCCCTCCGGCTGTCGTTCAAAAATACAGGCGCGAACGGCAGAGCCATCGCGCCAGCGCCGGGCCTATGGCGGAACAGGGAAGAATTGGCAAGCTTCAGCCGAAGCGCGGTTGCTGATAGTCCGGGCGCAGCCAGCGGATCGTGCCGGCTTCCTCCTCCGCCTTGCGCTCGGCGTTGAGGGCGACGAGTCGGGCGACGATTTCGGCGGGGGCGAGGTTGGCGGGCCAGCCATAGGCGTCGGCGACGGCGGCATCGATCTGCTCGTGCAGGCGGTGGACGATGAACGCGCGCGCGGCGGTTGCGCGGTCGAGGTCGTTGCCTTGCAGTGGCTCGCCGGCGGCGATGCGTTCGCGCCAGTTGTAGATTTCGGTCATCGTCAGGCGCGGCACTTCGGCCAGCGCCTGCTTGCGGGTGGCGTCGAGTTCCTCGGCCAGATCGTCGATGTGGCCGCGCTGTTCGGTTGTCGCGTCGGGGAAGGGGAAGGGGTCGAAGATTTTGCCCTTTGTGTAGCGCGGTCGATCTTCGAGCGTACCACCGGCCCTAAGCGCCCATCGGATATGAGTGCGAGAGGAGAGCACGCCAAGGTGAAATGCGTCGTTGCTGCCGATTGCGACAAGCATATTGTCGGGCAGAATTTCCGCTTCGAGGAACTGGAAAATACGGTGCTTCGCCGTTTCGACGGTCGCGATGTAGCGGGGTAGGGCGGCGCTGTAGTCGCGAAATGCGGGCGCTAGTTCCCCGAATAACCACCAGTTATCACGTCGCGTCGCGCGGCGGTTCTGATCCCGCTCCGGCTTCACGGTAATCAGCACGTGCTGAAAAACTTCCGGGAATCGTCGCTGCGCTTCCAACTCCGACAATCCGAACAGGTCGATGACCATGGCGTTGCGCGAGTTCTGCATCAGGTCCCGGCCGTGGCGGTAAGGCCGAATGTGGCGCTCCAAGCCTTCTCGTTTAGCAAGTCCGAGAGCCTGCGCTTCCGCTGGCGTGACGATGAACCCGCTGCCGTGAAGCGCCACGCCGCGCGAGGATAGCCCCTCGTTCGCGAGCAGCGGTTTCGCGAGTGACGGATCTGGTCCGGCCGTCAGATTTGCGTTGATGATACCGCACACCTCCGAAAATCGAATGTCCGGCTCGTCGCTATCGAGCGCGGCCTCGTGTTCGACCTCGATCAGGCGGCCATCGCCGGGGCCGGCCTCGGCGACGGTCATCGCGATCCGCACCGCCGCCGCGTCCTTCGTCGTCTTGGTCCAGGGGTGGTCGGGGCAGGCGAGGACGAGGTGGAGGCTGGTCGGCCCCGCATCGTCATCGCGAGGAGCGGAGCGACGCGGCGATCCAGCACTGGATTGCTTCGCGTTGCTCGCAATGACGGTATCCTTGAAACTCAGCGCGGGAACCGCCGCCAGGTACCGCTCGATCACTCTCCGGCTGAACGCTTGTGTGATGCTGTTGGTGGTGACGAAGCCGAAGCGCTTGAGGCGGGTGCCGGGCGCGGTGAGGATGTCGGCGGCGCGGTCCCACCATTGCATGACGAAATCGGCCGAGGCCGGCACGTTGGGGTTCGCCTTCCACAGCGCCTCGGCATAGTCGCCGCCAAGCTCACGGCAAATATCCTTGCCGCCGATGAAGGGCGGGTTGCCGACGATGAAATCGGCTTCCGGCCAGTCGGGTTGGTGGGGAGCGTCGAGAATCGGCTGTCCAGCGTCGTCCAGTGCCAGCACTGCGTCGTAGCCGCCGGGGCGGCCGAAGTTGATGTTGGCGCGCTGGCCGAGGATCGGTTCCTCGATTGCGCCTGCGCCGTTGCGGATGCGCCAGCGCAGCCAGCCAATCCACAGCACCAGCTCGGCGATCTTGGCGGCGCGCGAGTTCTTCTCAAGCCCGTGGAACTGGCCGGGGCCGACCGCTGAGCGAACCTCGCCGCCCGAATCCTCGATCGCCTGGATGATCTTGCTTTCGAGGCCGAGCAGCGCCTCCATCGCGACGTAGAGGAAATTGCCGGTGCCGCAGGCGGGATCGAGCACGACGATGCTGCCGAGCCGAGCATGGAAGGCGCGCAAGCGGAGCAGTCGCTCGTCCGCGTCGCGCCCCTCAAGATCCGCTTCGAGTGTCCCCATTCGGCGCGCAGCACGTCGGTGATGGTCGCTTCGACGATGCGCTCGACATAAGGACGCGGGGTGTAATGCGCGCCGAGCTGGGCGCGCTGACCGGGCGTCAGCGCCTGTTCGAGCAAGGTGCCGAAGATCGCCGGCTCGACATTCTTCCATTCATGCTCGGCCGCCGCCAGCAGCTCGCCGCGCTCTGCGCGGGCCAGCTCATAGACTTTGGTATCGGCGAACAAGCTGACGTTGAAATACTTTACCGGGTGCTCGAACGCGAAGGTCCAGCGGTCGGTGAGGTTCGCTTGGCCCATTTTCTGCCACAGGTCGGCGAGCCCGCGCGCGAAGCTGTCGTCGTCGCCCAGGGTGCGTTGGAGAAAAGCCTTGAACGGGCGCTCGTCGGGATCGTCGGCCAGCAGCTGCGCATCTTCAGCGAACATGCAGAACAGGATGCGCATCAGGAACAGGCTGGTTTCCTCAAGCGCCTGCGAATGCTCCCAGTCGGCGGCGGTTGCGCCTTTCTTCAGGCGCTGCGTTTCTTCCAGCCAGCCGCTGACCGAAGCGAGGCGACGCGCGATGTCGCGGGTGACGTCCGCCGTGACCAGGCGCGGGTCGAGGCTCCTGGGGTTAGTCCAGATCACCCGCAGCAGATCGAGCGAACTGAGCTTGAGCGAACCCCACGACTGGTCTTGCGCAAGGGCCGCGATCGGCAGGCGATAGGAGGTGCGGTCGGGGAAGAAGCGATAGTCGCGGCCGTTGCCGCCGTAGTCGAAGTAAAGCTCGAACGCGCGGCCGACATCGAGAACGATGATGAACGGCGGCCACGGCGGCTCGGGCAGGCTATGGGCATAGCGGCGCGCCTGCCGGAAAGCGCTCCGCATCAGCTCGTCATATTTACCTGTCGGCGGCGCAACAGGCGCATCGAGGCCGACCGGACGCGGAACCTCACATATTTTGCTCTGCTTGGCTTCAAGGATGAAGCGCCCGGGCGCATACATGTCGATGTAGCCCGTACCGCCGGCCTCCGAGCCGCCGGGAACCGGTGCGTCGATTCGAAAGTCGCCCGAGGGATCGGGCGTAGGGACACCCAGGACGCCCGCCAGCTCCGTCAAAAATACCGCATAATTGGACCGCTCGCTGCCCGAGCAGTTTTCCCACTTGGCAATGAATTCTTCGACCGTCACGCACCCTCCATCCGAGCGGCGCGACCGTGCCATCTTCGCCCAGCGCTGCGCAAGCGGTCGGATTCGCCTCGCGCAATTTTCCGCTGTCCTACAGGCGCGTTCTTGTGCGACGGCGCGGCATGGCCGTGGTCCTGCCCCGAACTGTCACCCACTCCACTGTCACCCACTCCATTGCCAGGTTACAGCACGTTCTCCGGCGCGAACCTGCGCCGTTACCGTGAACATTGGGAACATTCGCGCGTCAGAGGACCCTTCCAGTTATGCTGGCTCCCCTCCCCATGAAATCATGGGAAGGATATAGGGGGCCCATGGCCACGCACCTTCGCACCGTCTCTCCTTCGCCCGATCCTCTCGACGGCATGAGCCTGCCCGGCTGGCTCTATCACGACCCCGAATTCTTCGTCGCCGAGCAACGCGCGTTCCTGCGCGCCGCGCCGCAGGTGGTTTGCCATGGCAACGACATCGCCGCGGCGGGCGAGTGGCGGAGCCTCGAGTATCTGGGTGAGAGCGTGATCGTGATCCGCGGCGACGACGGCGTGGCCCGGGCGTTCGCCAACGTCTGCCGGCACCGCGGGTCGCGGGTGGTCGATGGGACCGGCGGCTGCGCCAAGGTGCTGACCTGCCCGTATCACGCGTGGAGCTATGCCCGCGACGGGCGGCTGGTCGGGGTGCCGCACCGCTCCGAATATCCGGGGCTGGATGTCGAGGCGCTGGGGCTTGTCCCTGTAGCCCTGGAGGATTGGCACGGATTCCTGTTCGTCACGCTGGAGCCCGGCGCTCCGTCGGTGGCCGAGATGATGGCGCCTTATGAGGACGAGGTCGCGCCCTACCGGCTGCGCGAGCTGCGTGCGATCGGGCGGGTTACCAGCCGGCCGCGCGCGCTCAACTGGAAGACCATCGCCGACAATTATTCGGACGGGCTGCACATACCCGTCGGCCATCCGGGCCTGACCCGGCTGTTCGGGCGCAATTACCGCATCGAGGCGAAGGACCATGTCGACCGGATGGAAGGCGAGCTGGCCGAGACCGTGTCGGACAACCCGTCCGAGCGCGCTTACCAGCGCTACCTGCCCGAGGCGGAGCATCTGCCGCCCTCGCACCGGCGCAAGTGGCTCTATTACAAAATGTTCCCCAACGTCGCTTTCGACATCTACCCCGACCAGGTCAATTTCATGCAATTCCTGCCGGTGAGCGGGACGGAGACGGTGATCCGCGAGATCAGTTACGCGCTGCCGGATGCTTTTGTTGCGGAAGATCGGCGCCGCGAGATGAAGGCGGCGCGCTATTTGAACTGGCGGATCAACCGGCGGGTCAACCAGGAAGACACCAAGCTGATAGCGCGGGTGCAGGCGGGGATGGGAAGCGCCAGGTACGTCGCCGGGCCGCTGGGGACGAGCGAGGTGTGCCTGCGCAGCTTCGCGTCCAGGCTCAGGCGGCTGATCCCGGAGGCGCGGCTGGAGCAGCCTCCGATGCCGGGCTGGTCGGTCCGGCCGACGAACTGAATCGCCGCGACAGCCAGCGCACCGGCAGCCCCGCAAGCGCCAGGCCAAGTCCCCACAGCGTCGCTTCCAACCCTGCGCCGACGAACATCGCCAACGCGTAGAGCATTGCGATCGCGGCCACCGCCGCCCAGCGGCCGGTCGCCTTGAGACGAAGCGCCGCCGCCGCGCAAACCACGTAGAGCACCAATGCGGCGACCGTCGAAACCAAAGCGATGAAGACGTAGACCTCGACGAAGCTTTCGCTGGCGCTGGCGAAGACCAGCAGGCTCGCCACCAGCGCCGCGACGACCAGCGACCCGACCGGGGCACCGGCGGAATTGGCGCGGCGGAACCATGGCGGCAGGTCGTTGGCACCGGCTATTGCCCGCCCGCTCTCGGCGGCGAGCAGCAGCAGCGCGTTGCAGGTTCCAAAGGCGCTGATCGCGGCGATGATCGCGACGACTGTGCCGGCGCCCGGTCCCAGGATCGGGCCGATCGCGTCGGCAAACGGCGCGCTGCTTGCGGCCGCCATCGCGCTTGGCAGAAGCATCAGCGTCGCCACCGTTGCGGCCAGATAGATGATACCGGTGAAGGCGGTGCCGGATACGGTCGCGAAGGGAACGGTGTTCGCCGAATCGCGCGTCACGTTGGCGGTGACCGCAGCGGCTTCGAACCCGGTCAGCGAGAACAGCATCAGCGCACCGGCCGCGGCGACTCCGGCGAGCGTCACCGGGACCGGCGCAAGCGTTTCGGTCGCGGCCCCGGTGCCGACGCGCGCGGCGACCAGCAGCACGACCGCGATCAAAGGCACGATCTTTATGAGAGTGGCGGTCACTTGCACCCACCCCGCCGAGCGAGCGCCGCGCAGGTTGACCACGGTCAGGATCAGGATCGAGCCGAGCGCGACGACCAGCATTCCCGGGCCCGACGACACCGCTGGAAAGGCGTGACCCATTGCTCCGGCGACGGCTACCGACACGGCGGCGACACCGGTCCATTGCGAGACGAGGTAGCTCCACACGGTCAAGAAGGCCGCGGAATCGCCGAATGCGGAACGGACGTAGGCAAAC
This sequence comes from Sphingomicrobium sp., assembly GCA_037721775.1. GTDB lineage: Bacteria > Pseudomonadota > Alphaproteobacteria > Sphingomonadales > Sphingomonadaceae > Sphingomicrobium. The sequence goes on from JBBJOG010000005.1 coordinate 153,570, forward strand.
GGACCTCCGGGGATGCGCGCCGCCAGGCTGGCCAGCGCAAAGGCCAAGCACATCGTTCCGCTGATCGTCACCGCGAATGCAACCAGAATGTTGGGACCGAAAGGCGCGAGAGTCGTCGGCAGCAGATAGATGCCGGACCCGATCATGGTCCCGACCACCATCGCCATGCTCATCCAGCGTCCAAGCTGCTTTGAGCGAGGTGGGGTGGACGGCAAGGGTGCAGCGCGAGGATTCACCTGCGTGACTTTGCACTCCGTCGTAGGGTTGGCAACCGGGCACCCGCAGCCTAGTCGCCGCCGCATTCGATCAGGGGACACGACGTGCGCGCATTCCTATTCCCGGGGCAGGGCAGCCAAGCGGTCGGCATGGGCGTGGCGCTTGGGGCAGCCAGCCGCGCCGCGCGCGACGTGTTCGAGCAGGTCGATGAAGCGCTGGGCCAGAACCTGTTCCGGTTGATGAAGGACGGCCCCGACGACGAGCTGCGGCTGACGGAGAACGCGCAGCCGGCGATCATGGCGCACTCGTTGGCGGTGTTCACCGTACTGACCAAAGAGGGCGGGGTCGATCTGGCGAAAGCGGTGCGGTTCGTCGCCGGCCATTCGCTCGGCGAATATTCGGCTCTGTGCGCGGCGGGTTCGTTCGACCTTGCCACCACCGCCAAGCTGCTCAAGCTGCGCGGGCAGGCGATGCAGGCGGCGGTTCCGGTGGGGCAGGGCGCGATGGCGGCTTTGCTCGGCGCCGATCTGCCGATGGCGCGGCGGATTGCCGAGGCCGCGGCTGAGGGCGAAGTGTGCTCGGTCGCCAACGACAATGACCCGGGCCAGGTCGTCCTGTCGGGACACAAAGGCGCGATCGACCGGGCGATCGAGATAGCCAAGCAGATGGGCGCCAAGCGAGCGGTCGCTCTGCCGGTGTCGGCGCCGTTCCACTGCCCGCTGATGCAGCCGGCCGCCGAAGCGATGCGCGACGCGCTGAGCTATGTGGTGGTCGAGGAGCCGGCGGTGCCGGTATTCGCCAACGTCACCGCGACGGCGGAAACCGACCCCGACGCGATCCGCGCGTTGCTGGTCGAGCAGGTTACGGGGATGGTCCGCTGGCGCGAAAGCGTCGCCAATATGGCCGAGGCGGGGGTAGAGGAATTCGTTGAGCTAGGGGGCAAGGTGCTGGGGCCCATGGTCAAGCGCATCGCGCCCGACGCCAAGGTGACCAGCGTCGTCACCATCGAGGACGTGGAAGCGCTGGCGAAGGAAATCGCATGATGTTCGACCTGTCGGGAATGACCGCCCTCGTTACCGGCGCAAGCGGCGGCCTCGGCTCGGCGATTGCCAAGGCGCTTGCCGCGCAAAACGCGCGGCTGGCGGTTTCGGGGAGCAATGTCGACAAGCTCGAGCGGTTTCGCGGTGAGCTGGGCGGCGATCATGTCGCGCTGGCCTGCAACCTGTCCGACGGCGAAGCGGTCGACGCGCTGGTGCCGCTGGCGGTCGAGGCGCTTGGCGGAAAGCTCGACATCCTCGTCAACAATGCCGGCGTCACCCGCGACAATCTGCTGATGCGGATGAAGGACGACGAGTTCGCCGACGTGATCAAGATCAACCTGGAAGCCTCGTTCCGGCTGATCCGGGCGGCGGCCAGGCCGATGATGAAGGCGCGGTTCGGGCGGATCATCTCGATCACGTCGGTTGTGGCAGTCACCGGCAACCCGGGACAGGCCAATTACGTCGCGTCCAAGGCCGGGCTGATCGGAATGACCAAGGCGGTCGCGCAGGAGCTTGCGAGCCGCGGGATCACCGCTAATTGCGTCGCGCCCGGCTTCATGGCTTCGGCAATGACCGACGCGCTCAACGACCAGCAGCGCGACGCAATCCTGTCGCGGATTCCGTTGGGCGCGATGGGCAGCGGCGACGACATCGGATCGGCCTGCGTCTTTCTCGCCAGCCGCGAGGCGGGGTACGTCACCGGGCAGACGCTTCACGTCAACGGCGGAATGGCGATGATTTGAGCCGCTGAGCAAGCGCCTCGCACTCCTTGTCGTCGTTCCAACGCCACCTATATCGCCAACGAAATCAAAATCCCGGCCGCCTTTGAAAAGCGTGCCGGAACAGGGGCGAAGAGGGACTTATGGCGAAAGTAATCGGAATCGACCTTGGCACCACCAACAGCTGCGTTGCGGTCATGGAAGGCGGCAAGCCCAAGGTCATCGAAAATTCGGAAGGCGCGCGCACGACGCCGTCGGTGGTCGCTTTCACCAAGGAAGGCGAGCGCCTGATCGGCCAGCCGGCCAAGCGCCAGGCGGTGACCAACCCCGACAACACCATTTTCGCGGTCAAGCGGCTGATCGGCCGCCGGTTCGACGACCCGATCACCAAGAAGGACACCAAGCTGGTGCCCTACAAGATCACCAAGGGCGCCAACGGCGACGCCTGGGTCAGCGCCGGCGGCAAGGAGTATTCGCCCTCGCAGGTGTCCGCGTTCATACTGCAGAAGATGAAGGAAACCGCCGAGGCCTATCTCGGCGAGACCGTCACCCAGGCGGTGATCACGGTCCCCGCATATTTCAACGACGCCCAGCGCCAGGCGACCAAGGACGCCGGCCAGATCGCCGGGCTTGAAGTGCTCCGCATCATCAACGAGCCGACCGCGGCGGCGCTCGCCTACGGGCTCGACAAGCAGGACGGCAAGACCATCGCCGTTTACGATCTTGGCGGCGGCACGTTCGACGTGTCGGTGCTCGAGATCGGCGACGGCGTGTTCGAAGTGAAGTCGACCAACGGCGACACCTTCCTCGGCGGCGAGGATTTCGACGCCAAGATCGTCGATTATCTGGCCGACCGCTTCAAGGCCAAGGAAGGCATCGACCTTCGCACCGACCGGCTCGCTTTGCAGCGGCTCAAGGAAGCGGCTGAGAAGGCCAAAATCGAGCTGTCGTCGGCGTCGACCACCGAGATCAACCAGCCGTTCATTACCGCGCGGATGGAAGGCGGGGCGACGACTCCGCTCCATCTGGTCGAAACCATCACCCGCGCCGACCTCGAGAAGCTGGTGGGCGACCTCATCGAGCGCACGCTCGAGCCGTGCCGCAAGGCGCTGAAGGACGCCGGGCTGTCGGCCAAGGACATCGCCGAAGTCGTCATCGTCGGCGGCATGACCCGAATGCCGCGGGTTCGCGAGATCGTGAAGGAGTTCTTCGGCAAGGAGCCGCACACCGGCGTCAACCCCGACGAAGTCGTCGCCATGGGCGCGGCGATCCAGGCCGGCGTGCTGCAGGGCGACGTCAAGGACGTGCTGCTTCTGGACGTCACTCCGCTGTCGCTGGGCATCGAGACATTGGGCGGCGTGTTCACCCGGATGATCGACCGCAACACCACCATTCCGACCAAGCGCAGTCAGGTTTTCTCGACCGCCGACGACAACCAGAGCGCGGTGACCATCCGGGTGTTCCAGGGTGAGCGGGAGATGGCGGCCGACAACAAGATGCTCGGCCAGTTCGACCTGGTCGGAATCCCGTCGGCGCCGCGCGGAGTCCCGCAGATCGAAGTCACCTTCGACATCGACGCCAATGGCATCGTCAACGTCAGCGCCAAGGACAAGGGCACCGGCAAGGAACAGCAGATCCGAATCCAGGCGTCGGGCGGCCTGGCCGATGCCGACATCGAGAATATGGTCAAGGAAGCCGAGCAATTCGCCGAGGAAGACAAGAAGCGCCGCGCCGGGGCCGAGGCCAAGAATCAGGCCGAAAGCCTGATCCACTCGACCGAAAAGCAGCTGGCCGAGCATGGCGACAAGGTCGAGCCCGAGGTCAAGACGGAGATCGAGACCGCGATCGCCGAGGCCAAGACCGCGGTCGAAGGCGGCGATGCCGAGCAGATGACCGAAAAGACCAACGCGCTTGCCCAGGCGGCGATGAAGCTGGGCGAGGCGATGTACAAGGCGCAGCAGGCCGAGCCCGAAGCATCGGCTGGCCCTGAGGCCGAAACGCCCGAGACCGCGGGACCGGCGGAAGAGGAAGTCGTCGACGCCGAATTCTCCGAAGTCGACGACGAGCGGAAGGACTGATGCACGGATACGTCATCCCGGCGCAGGCCGGGGTGACGACCTGAGAGGGTCGTCATGACCGAGCAGGACTATTACCAATTGCTGGGCGTGCCGCGCGGCGCCGACCCGGACCTGATCAAGGGCGCCTATCGCCGCCTCGCCAAGGAATGCCATCCCGACCGCCACAACGGCTGCTCGCAGCAGGAAGCCAAGTTCAAGGCGATCAGCGAGGCCTACGATATCCTTCGCGACCCCCAGAAGCGCGCCGCTTACGACCGCTTTGGCAAGGGCGCGTTCCAGAACGGCGGCGGCGGCCAGGACCCGTTCGGAGCCGGTGGCTTCGAGGGCTTTTCCGACATCTTCTCGTCCATCTTCGGCGATTTCATGGACCCGCGCGCTGGCGGCCGGGCCAACCCCGCACGCGGCGCCGATTTGCGTTACGACCTCGAGCTAAGCCTGGAAAGCGCTTTCGCCGGCAAGGAATCTACTCTGACCGTCGAGGCGCTTGCGGCGTGCGAGAAATGCGAGGGGCGCGGCTGCAGGGCGTCGGCTGATTGTGCGCGCACCTGCTCGACTTGCGGCGGCGCCGGCAAGGTCCGCGCCCAGCAGGGCTTCTTCGTCGTCGAGCGCGGCTGCCCGGCGTGCCGCGGCAGCGGCGAGATCATCGCCGACCCGTGCCAAGCTTGCGAAGGCGAAGGGCGAACGCTTCGCCGCCGCAATCTGACCGTGAAAATTCCGGCCGGGGTCGACGAGGGCACCCGAATCCGGGTCGCCGGCGAAGGCGAAGCGGGGGTGCGCAACGGGCCGCGCGGCGACCTCTACATCTTCGTCCACATGAAGCGGCACTCGGTCTATTCGCGCGACGGGACGACCTTGGTCGCCGAATGCCCGGTCAGCTTCACCACCGCCGCGCTGGGCGGATCGATCAGCCTTCCAGGCGTCGACGGCGGCAAGGTCGACATCAAGATCCCGGCGGGCATCCAGTCGGGCGAGCAGCTTCGCCACCGCGGGGCGGGCATGAGCATCCTCAACGGCCGCGGCCGAGGCGACCTGGTCGCGCGCATCCTGGTCGAGACTCCGAGCCGGATGAGCGCGAAGCAGAAGAAGCTGCTCCAGGAATTCCGCGACACCGAGACCGGCGACGAATGCCCGGCGGCGAAGAACTTCTTCGCTCGGGTGAAGGATATGTTCGGCTGACGCCGGCCGTATTTCCCCGGCGATACAAGTCAGCTAGACGAAGCCCCTAATTCAGCGGGGGCTCTCATGCGAATTGGCTCGATACTCTGCATCGCAGCACTGGCCTCCACTCCGGCAGCCGCGCAGGATCAGGATTTTTCCAAGGTCGAGATCCGTGTCGAGAAGCTCGCGCCCGGCGTTGCAGTGTTGTTCGGTGCCGGCGGCAACATTGGCGTCTCCTATGGCGAGGACGGCAATGTCATCGTCGACGATCAGTTTGCGCCGCTCACCGACAGGATAGCCGCCGCCGTCAGAACCCTGGACCCCGATCCGGTGCGGTTCGTCGTCAACACCCATTGGCACGGCGACCACACCGGCGGGAACGAGAATTTCGGCAAACGCGGTGCGGTCATCGTTGCTCACGACAATGTCCGCCAGCGCATGTCCACGCAGCAGGTGATGCGCTCGTTCAACACGACGATCCCGCCGTCGCCCAAGGATGCACTGCCGGTCGTGACCTTCGGTAACGGGATGACGCTCCACCTCAACGGCGACACCCTGCACCTACTCCACGCCCGCAACGCACATACCGACGGTGATTCGCTGGTTCACTGGATAAAAAGCGACGTGCTGCACATGGGCGACACCTTCTTCGAAGAGGTCAGCTTTCCCTTCATCGACCTCGGTTCCGGCGGATCGATTGACGGGCTGATTGCGGCCACCAACCAGGGGCTAGAGCTCGCTGGGCCGAACACGAGGATCATCCCCGGCCACGGGCCAATGGCGCGCCGGGCGGAGCTGCTCGCGTACCGCGACATGTTAATCGATGTTCGCGGCAAAGTGGCAGCGGGGATGAGTTCCGGCCGCACCCTCGCTCAGATCCAGGCCACCCGGCCGGCGGCGCGCTACGGAATGCCCGACGGGTTCATCAAGCCCGACCAGTTTGTCGAGGCGGTCTACACCAGCTTGCGCGAGCCCCCGGCTTCGACTGTCCGCAACGATTAGGCGCGGCCGAACAACCGTTCGAAAATCTGGTCGACCCGCGCGAGGTGATAGCCGAGGTCGAACAACGCATCGAGCTGATCGGCTGACAGCCTCGCAGTGACTTCGGCGTCCTGCTTGAGCAGTTCGAGCAGCGACAGTTCGCCGTCGCTTTCCCAAACCTTCATCGCGTTGCGCTGGACCAGGGCGTAGCTGTCCTCGCGGCTCAGCCCGGCCTGGGTCAGCGCCAGAAGCACGCGCTGCGAATGGACCAGGCCGCCCATCCGGTCGAGGTTCTTCTGCATCCGTTCGGGGTAGACCAGCAATTTATCGATCACCTGGGTTAGCCGGGCCAGCGCGAAATCGAGCGTGACGGTTGCGTCGGGGCCGATGAACCGCTCGACCGACGAGTGGGAGATGTCGCGCTCGTGCCACAAGGCGACATTCTCCAGCGCCGGGGTAACCGCGGCACGGACGACACGGGCGAGGCCGGTGAGGTTTTCGGTCAGCACCGGGTTGCGCTTGTGCGGCATCGCCGAGCTGCCCTTTTGCCCGGGCGCGAAATATTCCTCGACCTCGAGCACTTCGGTGCGCTGCAGGTGGCGGATTTCAGTGGCGAGCCGCTCGATCGATGAGGCGATGACGCCGAGCGTGGCGAAGAACATCGCGTGGCGGTCGCGCGGGATGACCTGGGTGGAGATCGGCTCCGGCATCAGCCCCAGCTCTTTCGCGACGTGCGCTTCGACCTCCGGCGGGATGTTGGCGAAGGTGCCGACCGCGCCCGAGATCGCGCAGGTCGCGATTTCGTCGCGGGCGTTGGCCAGGCGGACCCGGCAGCGGTCGAATTCGGCAAAGGCCTGCGCGAGCTTGAGCCCGAAAGTGGTCGGCTCGGCGTGGATCCCGTGGCTGCGCCCGATGGTCGGGGTCAGCTTGTGCTCCAAGGCCCGGCGCTTGAGCACGTCAAGCAGCGTGTCGAGGTCGTCGAGGAGTATTTCGGAAGCCTGCTTGAGCTGCACTGATAGCGCGGTGTCGAGCACATCGGAGCTGGTCAATCCCTGGTGCAGCCAGCGCTTTTCCGGCCCGAGCTTCTCGCCTGCCCAGGTGAGGAAAGCGATCACGTCGTGTTTGGTCACGGCCTCGATCGAGTCGATCGCGGCGACGTCGATCTCGCCGAGGACTTCATCGTCATACGCCTTGCGAATGGTCGCGGCGTCCTCGGCCGGGATCATGCCGATCCTGCCCATCGCCTCGGCGGCGAACACCTCGATCCGCCACCAGATTTTGTAGCGGTTCTCCGGCGACCAGATCGCCGTCATTTGGGGGCGGGAATAGCGTGGGACCATCGGGGGAGCGGCTAGCAGAGCCGCCTCTTTGCTTCAAATCGGAGGGTCGCCTTGTCTGCAATGGGCGGAAAAGCGCACCCTAAGTTTGGGGGTTTTGCCAACATCCGGCAGAAGGCAATATCGATCCCGATTCGGAAGGTAAGTTGCTCGGTGGGAGTCTTACCATCGCGGACAGTGGAGCATTGAGGCAGGTGTCGTGATGCATGTTTCCCGTCGTAACTTGTTGCTTGGTAGTGTGGCTTTTCTTGCCGCCTGCAAACCCGACAAGCCGACGCCACCACGACCACCATCGCCTCCTCCTCCGCCACCGCCACCTCCACCGCCGCCGCCGCCGCCTCCGTCCCCCTCCGCGAGAGTGGACTTCTCCTTCGCCAATGGGTTTGATGGCTGGGAGCCTTCATATTCAGACTACACTTTAGGGGTAGGCCAAGAGGCGATCATCGAATTCGCCTTCGGCCATGAAAGGCTGCCGGCACCCCTCGACAGCACCTCAGGCGTTTACCTCCAGGGGCACAACCGCTCGGACGATCTGTTCATGTACATGACGCGAGCGGTGATCGGACTAGAGCCGAACACGGACTATAGGGTGGAACTCAGCATAACCATCGCATCCAATGTGCCGCCCGGCTGTTCCGGCATCGGCGGATCGCCGGGCGAAAGCGTCTATATCAAGGGTGGCGCAACCGGGACGGAGCCTGCCAATATCGTCGTTAACGACAACTACGTGTCTACCAACTTCGATCATGGGGCCCAGTCGCAGGAGGGCGCTAACACGCTTGTCCTGGGCAATTTCGCTCATGGAGGCGGCACCTGCACCGACGGCTTGTACCAGCGCGCGACACTGTCCACGGGCGGCCGCAGCGTGACCGTCAGGACCAGTGCCAGCGGTGAGCTTTGGCTGATTGTGGGCACCGATTCCGCCTTCGAAGGCTTCACGAAAATCTATTATCTGGAAGGCAGCGCCACCATCACGCGCGTTTGACCGCCCCCCTTAGAAAGGGTTCTTTCGTGGTCGACGAGCATCTCAGCCTCTCTTTCGTAGACCCCCCAGGGGTCTGGAACATGATGGGCTTCTTAAGGGCAAACCGGGCATAGACGCGGCCGTGCGCGGCGGATGTCCTCCGGGTCATAGCTGAGAAATACGCTCGCCCACCGCCGCCTCGCTACTTTTGAGGCGACCTTATAGCGGTCGCCGGCTCAATGTCCGCTCTGGGTCGAAAGTGGACATTGGGGGCGCAAGTCAGATCAGGCCGAGCGCCCTCATGCTGGTTTGCCCCGACGCGCCGACGATCACGTGGTCGTGGACCGTCACCTTCATGTGACGGCCGGCCTCGACCAGCTCGCGGGTCAGGCGGATGTCCTGGCTGCTGGGCGTCGGGTCGCCGCTCGGGTGGTTGTGGACGATGATCAAAGCGGTCGCTCCAAGCGCGATCGCACGGCTGATCACTTCGCGGACATGGACCGAGGCTTCGTCGACCGATCCGTCCCACATCGCCTCATTGGCGATCAGCGCGTTCTTGGCGTCGAGGAACAGCACCCGCACCTGCTCGGTCCGCGAGTGGGCCATCGCCGCGTGGAGATAATCGCACAGGGCATACCAGCCGGACAGAATTGGCCGCTCCTCGACTCGCTTTTCGAGCAGGCGAAGCGCGGTCGCTTGCGCGATCTTCAGCGCCGCCACCGTGGCCTCGCTCAGCCCCTCGCGCTTCAATGTATCGGCGCTGGCGCCGAGCAGCGGCCCGATCCCGCCGAAATCGTGGAGCAGCCGCTTGGCCAGCGGCTTGGTGTCGACCCGCGGGACGGTTAGCGCCAATAGATATTCGATCAGCTCATAATCGTGAAAGCCCTCGGGACCGGCCCCGAGCAGCCGTTCGCGCAGCCGCTCGCGATGCCCGCTGGCGCTGTTCATCTTACTGGTAGTAGTGACGCGCCCGTGCATTCCGCATTTTCCTGCGATCAGCCGAGCTCGGCTAGTCTAGCACGCTTGCCGATTGTGGGAAGCGGGTCACGCATGCGCGCAAGTCGTGCCGCCGACGGAACGGCCTTCGCGCGCGGGGGTTACTAGGCTCCGATGGAAGAATCGCGGGCGGAGAGCGGGGAAGCGGGCGCTCCGGGCGCTGTCGTCGTCCGGCGCCATCGCGTGCGCCGCTATATCCTGTGGGCCATCGCCGGACTTCTCGCCATCCTCATCGCCGCTTTGGTGATCGGCTGGATCGAGCGCCGATCGATCGCCGGCAACGTCATCGACAACGAGCTCGACAAGCGCGGCGTGCGCGTCACCTACAGTCTCGACAGGGTCGGATTGCGCACCCAGCAGATCAGCAATCTGGTGGTCGGCGACCCGAACAACCCGGACGTCGTCGCCAGGCACGTCCTCATCCAGATGCGGCTGAAATGGAACGGCAGCGTCGATGTCTACCGGATCGTCGCCCGCGGGCTTCGCCTTCGCGGCACGGTCAAGCCCGGCGGGCAGGTCAGCTGGGGCGAGCTCGACAAGCTGTTGCCGCCGCCCAGCGGCAAGCCGTTCACTTTGCCCGACGTCGCGGTCGATATCGCCGACAGCAGCATTTCCTTGCGAACGCCGTGGGGCCCGCTTGGCTTCGCGGTCTCCGGTGCCGGTAATCTCACCGGCGGCTTCAAGGGCCAATATGTGACGTCGAGCCCGCAACTTGTGACCGGCCGCTGCTTTGCCGAAGCGGTACGCGGGAGCGGCCGGATAGAAATTGCCGCGCGCAGACCGCACGTGGTCGGGCCGCTGAGCGCCAGCCGCTTCAATTGCCCGGCAAGCCGCTTCTCCGTGATCCAGCCACGGCTCGATATCGACAGCCGCTTCAGCGAGGCGTTTGGCGAGTTCGACGCCCGCGCCCGGATCATGTCGCAGGTGCTGACCGCCGGCGACAACGGTTTGGCCGCGCTCAACGGGATGATGACCTTCGTCGGCACACCCGAAAAGGCGCGCGGCGAGATCAATTTTTCGGCGCAAAAGTCGCGGATGGGGACAATCGCCGCCGACCGCACCCGGCTCACCGGCAAATATCAGCTTGGCGCGACCACCGGCACGCTGGTGATGGCCGGCCATTATAACGCGACCAACGCCAGCCTGGCGCCATCGATGATCGCTAGCTTCACCAATGCGCTTGCGGCTACCAAGAGCACCCCGATCGGCGCCATCGCGGGCCGAATGTCGCAGGCGATCAGCAAGAGCGCGAGCTCGTTCGACGCTTCGGGTGGCCTGGCCCTGGTTAACTTTCCGGGAGGCGGCGGCGCCCGGGTGGTCGACGCGACGGTTCGCACCTCGACCGGCGGCCGGGCGACCATCTCCGGCGGCAAGGGCCTGACCTATTACTGGCCGTCGGGCGTGATCCGGGTCGACGGCCGCATCGAAATGGCCGGCGGCGCGCTCCCCGAAGGCGTGCTGGTGCTCAGGCAGCGCAAGGACGGCGGCCTCGACGGCGTCGGCAATTTCCGCCCTTACGTGGTCGACGGCTCCCGCCTCGCTTTGTCGACGCTGCGGTTCAACGCCCAGCCCAACGGCGCGACGTCGTTCAGCACCGTCGCCAGGCTCGACGGCCGCTTCCCCGGCGGAATCGTGCGCGCGCTCAACCTGCCGATCAGCGGGCGGATGGGCAGCGCCGGCGGGATCGAGGTCGGCCGCGAATGCATGGTCGTCAGCTTCGATTTTCTGCAGATGCAGCAATTCCGGCTCGGCCGGACCCGGCTGCCGATCTGCCCGACGGGGCCGGCGATCATTTCCCAGGCGCCCGGCGGGCCGCTCAGGGTCGGCGGGCGGATCAACAATCTGGCGTTGGCAGGCGCGGTCGGCTCGTCGCCGGTCCGCCTCAACGCCAGCAGCGTGCTGGTGTCGCAAACCGGCTTCAACGCCAGCAACGCCGCCCTTCGCCTCGGCAAATCCGTGACCTCACCGGTGGTGATCAACGCCCAGACCTTGCGCGGCAACTTCACGCCGAGCGGCGCGAGCGGCACCTTGAGCGGCGCCGACGCGGTGGTCGGCACCATCCCGGTGGGGATGAGCGAGATGGACGGGCGCTGGCGTTTCGCCGGCGGCGCGGTGACGGTCGACGGGGCGGCGCTGGTCAGCGACCGCTCCGACCCGGTCAAATTCTACCCGTTGCGCAGCAACGACATCCGTTTCGCGATGGCCAACAACCGGATTACCACCACCGGGTCGCTTCGGCATCCGGACAGCGGCACTTTGGTCACCAACGTCGATATCGCGCACAACCTTGTCAGCGGCGTCGGCCAGGCGATCCTCGACGTGCCGGGAATTGCCTTCGGGCCGGCCCTCCAGCCCGAGGAACTGACGCCGGTCACCGAAGGCGTGGTCGCGCTGGTCAACGGGGTCCTGACCGGGCGCGGCGAGATAAATTGGACCGGCAGCACCGTCACGTCCACCGGGGACTTCGCAACCCGGAACATGGCCCTTGCGGCGCCGTTCGGGCCGGTCGCCGGCCTTGCCACTAACGTCCACTTTACCGACTTGCTCGGCCTTGAGACCGCGCCCGGCCAGATCGCCACGGTCCGGTCGATGAACCCCGGCATCCAGGTCGACAACGGAGCCATCCGCTATCAGCTGCTGCGCGACAATCTGGTCAAGATCGAGCGCGGCGAGTGGCCGTTCATGGGCGGCCGCCTGATCCTCGAGGAAACCGTGCTCAATTTCGGCGGTCCAAGCCAAAAGCGCCTGACCTTCCGGGTCGAAGGCCTCAACTCCAAGACGTTCGTCGATACGCTCGGTTTCGAGGGCCTCGGGGTGACCGGCGTGTTCGACGGCGTCCTTCCGATGATCTTCGACGAGAGCGGCGGCCGGATCGTCGGCGGCAGGCTCGACTCGCGACTGCCTGGCGGCCGCTTCGCCTACACCGGCACGAAGCCGCAGATGGGACTGCCGGCCCGGCTTGCGTTCAATATTCTGACGGACCTTCGCTATCGCTCGATGATAATCCGCCTGGACGGCGACCTAGCCGGTGAATTCGCGACTCGAGTCACGATCAATCAGATCGCGCTCGGCGGTGAAGGCGACTTCCTCACCGGGCTGGTGCGGGGCGCCTTCAGGAAAGTTCCGCTCAAGCTGAACCTCAACGTCAGCGGCCCGTTCCGCGCCCTGATCCAGATGTCTAAGGGCTTCCGCGATCCCACCCAGGTGATCGCGCCGGTGCTTTCGTTCCCGATCGATTCGCCAAGCCTCGACGTCGTCACGCGCCGGATCGAGAAACAGACCGAGCAGACGGAGACGCCGCCTGCGAAAACCGAGCAACGCCCCCAACCGACACCGTGAAGCGAGATGTGAGATGACAAAACAGAAGCGACTGAAGACCAGGGCCGGCGCGGTTGCCATTGCGCTGCTGTCGGTGCCGCTGTCGAGCTGCATCACCGTCAGGCCGCCCGACAAGCCGATCGAGATCAACCTCAACGTCGATATCTCCCAGGAGGTGCTAGTGAGGCTGCAGCAGGACGTGCAGCAGCTGATCAATCAGAATCCGGAGGCGTTCCCACCAGCGCCGACATTGCCGTGAGGGCGGCCAGGAAGCTCGGGATTTTGGTAGCGGTTGCAGCGGCGTCGGTCGCTGTTCCGGCGGCTGCTGCCCAGAACCCGGCGACGATCGACGCCGCGCGCCAGGTGGGCGTCATTGGCGAGCGGTACGACGGCTACATGGGATTCGTCGGCACCCCCTCGGCCGAAGTGCGCAGGCAGGTGAGCGCGGTCAACCTTCGTCGCCGCAACCTTTATATCGGGCTTGCCTCGCGCCGGGCCGTCAACCCGCAGGTGGTCGGGATCGCCACCGCGTGCGAGCTGATCCCGAACCTTGTGCCCGGACACTTCTACATGCTGCAAGACGGCGTGTGGCGCCGGCGGATCGCCGGCCAGGCGGTGGCGCTGCCGGGCTATTGCAAGAGCTGAGCGTCGGCGCCCGCCGTGGTTGACTAGAGGCAGCCCGCTTCATAAAGGGGCGGCGCCTTGGCGGCCTCGGGCGGCGGCCATGTTCCTCGACTTTGCATCCCCCTATTTCAAGGCCGGGGCGACGCACAGGAAGGGCTCATGGACACGAACGAGACCGAGCAGGACCCGAAGCTTCCACCAGATGAACGGCTCGATACGCTCGACGAGCGGATCGACCGGCTGCAGCGGGAGGAAGCGAAGAGGACCGCCGTTCCCATGAAGGATCCGTCGCGGCGGGTCATGGAGCGACTTTTCGGTCATCTTGTCGGAGCTCCGGCGGGCGGCGGAATTATCGGCTGGGGAATTGACAGCCTGGCCGGGACGTTCCCGCTGTTCTTCCTGCTGATGCTGTTCCTGGGGTTCGGCGTCGGCGTGGTGAACGTGATGAGAATTTCCAAATCGCCCCCCGCAAGCGGGCCGGGCGCGAACGCTTAAGGAGGTTCAAGGTGGCGGCCGGCAAAATCGACCCGATGTACCAGTTCACGGTGGAGCCTTTGGTTCCGTTCGAGGTCGGCGGTTACGACCTCAGCCTGACCAACAGCGCCTTGTGGATGCTGCTGACGCTGGCCGTCATCGCCTTGTTCATGTGGGGCGGGATGAAGCGGCAAATCGTGCCCGGCCGCTGGCAGATGGCGGTCGAGGGACTGACCGGCTTCATCGACGACATGGTCAGCGTCAACATCGGTCCCGAGGGCAAGAAGTTCATGCCCTACATATTCTCCTTGTTCACCTTCATCCTGGTGTCGAACCTGCTCGGCCTGATGCCGCTGGCGATCATTCCCGGACTGCATCCGTTCACCGCGACCAGCCACTTCAGCATCACCGGCGTGCTCGCGGTGCTGAGCTTCTCGATCGTGCTCGCCGTCGGTTTCTGGCGGCATGGCTTGAAGTTCTTCTCGCTGTTCGTGCCGCACGGGACTCCGATCATCATGGTCCCGCTGATTTTCCTGATCGAGTTCATCTCGTTCATGGTCCGCCCGTTCAGCCTCGCTCTGCGGCTGTTCGTGGCGATGATCGCCGGGCACATCCTGATGGAAGTGTTCGGAAGCTTTATCGTCACCGGCCTCCAGGGCGGGGCGATGGGCTGGGGTGTCGGGCTGTTGAGCTTCGTCTTCATTATCGGCGTTTCGGCGCTCGAACTGCTGGTCGCCGCGATCCAGGCCTACGTGTTCGCGCTGCTCACCACCTTGTATCTCAACGACGCAGTCAACCTTCACTGATTAAAACCAAGGAGTTACCCTATGGACTTCGCTTCCGCACAAGTGATCGGCGCCGGCCTCGCGGCAATCGGCGTCGGAGCAGCCGCAATCGGCGTCGGCAACGTGTTCGGCTCGTTCCTCGAGAGCGCGCTTCGCAACCCGGCCGCCGCCGACGGCC
>JBBJOG010000013.1:0-45584 GCA_037721775.1 Sphingomicrobium sp.
CCGATGCCGCAGACCAAGTTCGTCACCGGCAAGGCGCTCGCGCTCGGCCTCAAGCCGATCGTCGTGGTCAACAAGATCGATCGCCCCGATGCGCGTCCCCTCGAAGTGCTCGAAGAAGTGTTCGACCTGTTCGTGCTGCTCGAGGCCAATGACGAACAGCTCGATTTCCCCGTGCTCTACGCCTCGGGCCGCAATGGCTATGCCGGCCTGACCAATGATGTCCGCGAGGGCAGCCTGACGCCCTTGTTCGAAACCATCGTCAGCCACGTTCCCGCGCCCTCGGCCGATCCCGACGGCCCCTTCAAATTCCTCGTCACCTTGCTCGATCGCGACAATTTCCTTGGCCGCATCCTCACCGGGCTGGTGTTCTCGGGATCGATCAAGACCAACGCGCCAATCCACGCGCTCGACCCCGACGGCAAGATCGTCGAGACCGGCCGCGCGTCGAAGCTGATGGCGTTCCGCGGGCTCGAACGCGTTGCGGTCGAGCAGGCCGGGGCGGGCGACATCATCTCGATCGCCGGGCTGACCACCGCGACCGTCGCCGACACGATTGCCGACCCGACGGTCAGCGAGCCGCTCCACGCCCAGCCGATCGACCCGCCGACCCTGTCGATCCGCTTCGCCGTCAACGATTCGCCGATGGCGGGGCGCGAAGGCACCAAGGTCACCAGCCGGATGATCCGCGACCGCCTGCTTCGCGAAGGCGAAAGCAATGTCGCGATCAAGGTCACCGAGGCCGCCGACAAGGACAGCTACGAAGTCGCCGGCCGCGGCGAATTGCAGCTTGGCGTGCTGATCGAAACGATGCGCCGCGAAGGCTTCGAACTCGGCATCAGCCGCCCGCGGGTGCTGTTCCGCGAAGACGAGAGCGGGAACAAGACCGAGCCCTATGAAACCGTCGTGATCGATGTCGACGAGGAATTTTCGGGCACGGTCGTGGAGAAGATGAACGTGCGCAAGGCCGAGATGACCGACATGCGCCCGTCGGGCGGCGGCAAGATCCGCATCACCTTCAGCGCCCCGTCGCGCGGGCTGATCGGCTATCACGGCGAATTCCTGTCCGACACCCGCGGCACCGGCATCATGAACCGCCTGTTCGAGAAATACGGGCCGTACAAAGGGACCATACACGGCCGCCAGAACGGCGTCCTCATCTCGATGGAGAAGGGCAAGGCCGTCGCCTACGCGCTCAATATGCTCGAAGACCGCGGCATCTTGTTCATCTCGCCGGGCGACGACCTCTACGAGGGCATGGTGATCGGCGAGAACGCCAAGCCCCACGACCTCGAGGTCAACCCATTGAAGTCCAAGCAGCTGACCAACTTCCGCGCGTCCGGCCCCAAGGAGGAGAACATCCGCCTCACCCCGCCGCGGCGGATGACGCTCGAGCAGGCGATCGCCTACATCCAGGACGACGAGCTGGTCGAGGTGACGCCGAAGGTGATCCGCATACGCAAGCGCTATCTGGACCCGCATGAGAGGAAGCGGGCGTCGCGGAAGATGGAAGCGGCCTAGATCCATTGCCTGCGGTCAACCGCGCTGGATGAGGGGAAGTGCGCTCTCCACCCGCTCCCGCGGCGCTATCGACCGATTTTTCATATTTACCAGTCATCCGGCGTCCGCAGCGAGTGGCGGCGCTGGCCGACCGCCGAGCACGCGAAATCTCGTTGGTCTCGTTATAAGAACGTCTGGCAGCTTTAGGATGCGTACTGCGGCCGGACGCGCCTAAGTGGAACATCTTGCTTCGGCCAACAGTGTTCCAGCGAAGGTGACACAGGTGCGACCACTGTTCAACTTTGCCCGCCAAGACATTGCCATCGACTTGGGCACGGCCAATACGGTCGTGTACGTTCGTGGCATCGGGATCATCGCCAGCGAGCCCTCCGTCGTCGCCATGGAGACGATTGACGGCGTGCAACGCGTCCGCGCCGTCGGCGATGACGCGAAGCTGATGATGGGCAAGACGCCGGACCACATTCGGACCGTTCGTCCGCTCCGCAATGGCGTCATCGCGGACCTCGACGTGGCCGAGGAGATGATCAAGCATTTCATCAAGAAGGCCCAGGGCGGTCCCAGCCGCTTCTCGAAGGGACCGGAAGTCGTGATTTGCATTCCCTCCGGTGCCACCAACGTCGAACGCCGGGCCATTCGCGATGCCGTCAGCAATGCCGGGGCGGGCAGCGTGTCGCTCATCGAGGAACCCATGGCAGCGGCCATCGGCGCCGGCTTGCCGGTGACCGAGCCGATCGGTTCGATGGTGGTCGACATCGGTGGGGGGACGACCGAAGTCGGCGTGATCTCTCTCCAGGGACTCGCCTTCTCACGGTCGGCCCGGGTGGGGGGAGATCGCATGGATGAGGCGATCACCGCTTATGTTCGGCGCAACTTCAACTTGCTCATCGGCGAAGGAACGGCTGAACGGGTCAAGCTGGAGATCGGTGCGGCGCGATTGCCACCAGGCCAGGACCCGGCTGTCGCACAGGTCAGGGGCAGGGAGGTGTCCAGGGGAGTGCCGAGCGAAATCATTCTGAGCCAGGTGCAGATCGTCGAGGCGCTGAGCGAACCAATTACCCGCATCGTCGAGGTTGTCAGATCGGCTCTCGAGTGCACCCAGCCGGAGATTGCAGCCGATGTGCTGGATCACGGCATCACCATGACAGGTGGCGGATCGCTTCTGCGAGAGATCAGCGCGGTGTTGCAGGATGAGACGGGGCTACCCGTGCATCTCGCCGATCGACCGCTCGACTGCGTGGCTCTGGGCGCCGGCAGGACACTCGAGGAGGCCGTCTTTCGTGGTGCGTTGATCGCAGCCTGACCCCCAGGCCGACGTCCGATCTTTGCCGCGCCTGGCCATCATTCGGTCAGAGCCGGTGCGACATTTCGAGCAGCTTGCGCCACTCCTCATCCCGCACCGGCGCCACCGACAGGCGCGACTGGCGGATCAGCTCCATTTGGGCGAGCCTGGGCTCGGCCTTGATGTCCTTGATCGTCACCGGGCGCTCCAGCGGCTGCACCGGCTCGACGCGCACCGACACCCAGTCCGGGTCTTTCGGGTCGGGCTGGGCCGCGCGGACGATGCGCATGATGCCGACCACCGCTTTGTCGCTCATGCTGTGGTAGAGGAACGCCTCTTCGCCCGCCTTCATCGCTTTCAGGTGCAGCCGGGCGGCGTTGTTGCGCACGCCGTCCCATTCGGTGCCGCCGTCGCGGATCAGGTCGTCCCAGCCGTAGCTCGCGGGCTCCGATTTCATCAGCCAATATGCCATCGTACGCGCCTAACCCGCGCCGGCGCTCGGCGGAAGATCGAAGAGTGTTCCCTAGTAATTCCAACAGGTTGCGCCGTTCGTCCCGGCCGCGGCTCGACTCGCCGTGAACGACTTGGATTCCCCGCGATAACGCGTATCGGGACCTCAGCAATGACAGAGCGAGCGAGCCGAAGAGCGCATTAGACGCCAGGCTCCGGGCAAGACGGACGACCATCGACCCACTTGACGATCTGAGGCGCCTTCAAGAGCGCCAGGGGACCGGTCGGCCGCCAAAGGCAAGAGAGCGATTTTGATCAAGTTACTGGGTAGCCGCGGCGCGTCCGCGGTGATGGGTTTCTTCATGCTGACGCTGGCAAGCGCGGCTCCGGCGCAGACCGCGCAATCGACCACGCAGCCAAGCATCGCAGCTGCCATCGAGGCGGCCAGCGTCGACTCTAGCGCCAAGCCGCTTGGGACCGCCGCTTCGCCGGTGGTTACCGGGATCCGCAATGCGGTGACTTCTGTAGCGAGCTCCCTGTCGACCGCGGTCGGCAACGTCCTTGGCACCACGACCGTCAAACCGACTGCCAAGCCCGACATCGCCAAGGAAGCGGCGTGGCTGCATAGCAATGGCTGGGGACTCTACGCCTTGGTCGACCGCTATGCGGCGAGCGGCGGCCCGGCGCTCGACGAACAGGCCAACTGCATCGCCGTCGCTGTTTACCACGAGGCGCGGGGGGAATCGCTCGACGGCCAGCTGGCGGTTGCCCGGGTGATCATGAACCGCGCCGCGTCGGGCAAATATCCGCCCAGCTGGTGCGCGACGGTCAAGCAGCCGTGGCAGTTCTCGTTCGTCCGCAACTACCAATTCCCCTACACCGACCAGAATTGCGACGCATGGCGCAAGGCCGTTGCGGTCACCCGCCTGGCGGTCAGCAACGCGATCCCCAGCCTGTCCAACGACGTGCTGTGGTATCACGCCGATTACGTCGCTCCGTCGTGGGGCCGCCGCCTGACGCGGGTTAACAAGATCGGCACGCACATCTTTTACCGGGCGTAAAGTTCGTCCCGACTCACGGGAGCCCCGGTTCGGCGTAAATCCCGTATAATCGGGATTCGCGCCGGGCCGATAATGGCGCAGCGTCCCGCGCAGCGTACCGCCAAGGCGCGCGGGGGATGCCAGATGCTCAAGATCCTTGTCGTCGAAGACGATGCGCAGCTCGCTTCGACCATCAAATATCTGGTCGAGGACAATCCGCGCTACCGCGTCGTCGCCACCGCCGAGGATGCCGACGGGGCGATCGAAGCAGCCGAGCGGCACCAGCCCCATCTCGCGCTGGTCGATTTGCACCTCGCCAACGGATCGACCGGCTTCGCGGTTGCCGTCCGGCTCCAGGACCTCGACGTGCCCTGTCTGTTTGTCAGCGGCAAGCCGCCGAGCTTCGCCATGCCCGACCTTGCGCTGGGGTGCCTGACCAAGCCGTTCACCGCGGAGGACGTGCACCGGGCAATCGGGCTCGCCGAGGACCGGCTTCGCGGCCGGGACGCGCTGCGGATGCGACTTCCAGCAACCTTCATGTGTATGTCCAGGCCGAACCGGCGCCGGAAGTGCCCGGCTTCATCCCCTCGCGCCGCTCGCTTAGAACCCGCATCGAGCACTGGATTTCGGCCCAGCAGGGCTGAAGCTTATTCGGCCGCCTGGGCCTGCGCCGGCAGCTCGTCGCTTTGCCCGAGCTCGCGGAAATAGGCGATCGTCCGCTCCAGCCCCTTGTCGAGCGGCACGCGCGGCTCCCAGCCGAGCAGTTCGCGGGCGCGGGTGATGTCGGGCTGGCGCTGGCGCGGGTCGTCCGACGGCAGGTCGCGAAATTCGAGCCTGGCCGACGATCCCACCGCGGCGACCACTTGTTCGGCAAGCTCGCGCACCGTCATTTCATTGGGATTGCCGATGTTGATCGGCCCGGTCACCTCGTCGGGCGAATCCATCAGCCGGATCAGCCCGTCGACGGTGTCGTCGACGTAGCAGAAGCTGCGGGTCTGGCTGCCGTCGCCGTAAATCGTGATCGG
This sequence comes from Sphingomicrobium sp., assembly GCA_037721775.1. Classification (GTDB taxonomy): domain Bacteria; phylum Pseudomonadota; class Alphaproteobacteria; order Sphingomonadales; family Sphingomonadaceae; genus Sphingomicrobium. The sequence continues at coordinate 5,313 of JBBJOG010000013.1, forward strand.
CCTGCCCTGGAGCGCGTGGACGATGAAGTTGGACACCACCCGCCCGTCATTGGGGTGCATCCGCGGACCATAAGTGTTGAAGATCCGCGCGACCTTGATCTTCAGGCCCAGCTGGCGGTGATAGTCGAAGAACAGGGTCTCGGCGCAGCGCTTGCCCTCGTCGTAGCAGCTGCGCTGGCCAATCGGGTTGACGTGGCCCCAATAATCCTCGGTCTGCGGGTGGACGTCGGGGTCGCCGTACACTTCGCTGGTCGACGCCTGCAGGATCGGCACGTTCAGTCGCTTGGCCAGCCCGAGCATGTTGATCGCGCCGTGGACGCTGGTCTTGGTCGTCTGGATGGGGTCGTGCTGGTAATGGATCGGCGACGCCGGGCAGGCGAGATTGAAGATCGCGTCCACCTCCACGTAAAGCGGGAAGGTGATGTCGTGGCGCATGAACTCGAACGCCGGATTGTCGAGCAGGTGGCGGATGTTGCGCCTGGTGCCGGTGAAGAGGTTGTCGGCGCACAGCACTTCGTGGCCGCTTTCGACCAGCCGTTCGCACAGGTGCGAGCCGAGGAAGCCGGCGCCGCCCGTCACAAGCACTCGTTTTTGCTGGGAATAGCCGCGGCTCATGGCGCGACGGGTAGATTATTGGCGCATGAAAGCAAGCTTGGGCCGCGCCATCGGCTAACCTGCGTCAGAGTATCGCCAGATGCCGGTTGTCGAAGGCGTTGGCATATTGCGCCTTGATTTCGACCTTGCGCTCGACCGCCTCGATCACCGCGGCGGAGAAGTCGACGCCGGCCAGCGTCGAGCAGCTTTCGAGATTGCCCGGCGAGAAGACGTTCACTTCCAGGATCTTGTCGCCGACGATATCCACCCCGACCAGGAACATGCCGTCCGACAGCAGCTTGGGCCGGATCATTTCCGCGACCTCCAGCTCGACCTTGCCGACTTCGACCGCTTCGGCGGTGCCGCCGGCGTGGATGTTGGAGCGGATGTCGTCCTTTGCCGCGACCCGGCGCAGGGCGGCATATTTGCCGTCGATCTGGAGCGGCCGGCCGTTCATCAGGAACAGGCGGATGTCGCCCTTTTTTGCTGCCGGCACATAAGCCTGGGCGATGATATAGCCGTCGCGGCCGATCGCCTCGATCATCTGGTTCAAATTGGCGCTGTTTTCCGGATCGAGCTTGAACACTCCCGACCCGCCCGAGCCCTGCAACGGCTTGAGGATGATGTTGCCGCGGTGCTGCTTGGCGAATGCCTTGATGTCGGACGCATGCTTGGTGATCAGGGTTTCGGCCCGGGCCTCGACCGGGAAGCTCTGGAAATAGAGCTTGTTGATCGCCTTGCCGAGGCTGTCCGGGTCGTTGAGCACGATCACCCCGCGCCGCACCGCCTCGCGGCCGAACAGGATTCCGATGTCCATCGCCCACTGCGCATTCTGGACGTCGATCGAGGGGTCGTTGCGAAGCATCAGCGCATCGATCTCGGTGACGTCCAGCCGCTCCATCTTGACTTGCTTGTCATCCTTCAGCGCATCAAAAAATTCGCTGCGGTCCTTGTATTTGCGCTTCGGCGGGAAACGGCCGTGGACGGACAGGCTGTCGTCGGCATTGAGCACGAAATCGGACGGCGTGATGTAGCAGACGCGGTGGCCCCGGCTCGCCGCCTGGTGGGCGAGGACCGTCGTCGTGAAATTGGCAAACTCGCGCTCGATGTCGTTGACGAAAAATCCGATCATCATTGGTCAGTCACTCCACATCGAGAATCTTGTCGAACGATGGTTCGCCGGCAAGCCGGGCGACCCGGCGTTCGACGTCTTCTCGTTGCAGAAACTCAGGTTTGAACAGCGGCGGCTGGACCAGCCCCCGAAGCAGCAGCTCTTCAATCGCGTCGACGTGCTCGGCCGCGATCTTGCCGATCCAGAACGGGTCGAGCGAAGCGCCCGAGCCGACCAGCTCGATCACGCTCCGGAAGCCCTTGAGGTAGATCAGGTCCTTGGCGAACCCGCCCGATCGGAACACGCGCGTGGTGATGTCAAAGGCGGGCTTGCGCGACAGTTCGTGATCTTCGGCCAGCATCCGATAGACCTCGACGAAGCCGGCGCCGTCGAGCATCGCGTCGACCGCAAGCACCCGGCCGGCGAGAAGCCGGAGCCGCGCCGCGGAAAGCCCGCCGACAGCCCATTCGGCGAACACTCCCAATCCCTCCTGCACGCCTTCGTAATGGGCAAGGCCGGTGCGAAACACGCTGAGGCCCTGGGCGGCGCCGTTGAAGTGCGTGAGCAAATGGACGCTGACTTCGTGCGACAGCAAGGCGTCGAGCCGCGAGGCCAGCATCGACGTGCTGCTGGCGATCATCAGCTTCCCGCCCGACACCAGCAGGCTGCCGACATCGTCGCGGATTTCGATTGCAGCGTCGAAGCGGGAGTCGGTCGCCCGATATGTCTCGACCAACGCCCGCGCCGCCTGCGCCACTTCCAGCGCGCCGATGCGCTCGCTGCGCTGCCTGGGCGGCCTGACCGTGGCCAGGATCGAGCGGGCGTCGGCAAGCAGCCGCGAGCCGACGGTTCCGTAATGGAGCAGCGACGCCGCCTGAAAGGCGCTGGTGTTGCGCGTCGCCAGCATCGTCAGCTGGTGGTCGACCTCCTGCCGTTTCTCCGACAGCAGCCGTTCCAGCAGCGGGTCTTCCAAAATCGACAGGTCGACCGCGTAAAGGTCGCGCTTGGCCGCGTCTGGGTCGACGGTGAGCGGCCGGTAGCGGAATTTGGGGGCTTTCTCCGCGCCGCCGTCGAAGAAGCGCTCCATCGCCTCGCGGCTGTTGATCGGCGACACCGACAGCAGGAAGTCGAAGCTCCGTGCCACCTTGTCGAGCCTTTTGTCGGCGTCGAGCGCGGCGGCGAGGAAGGCGCTTCGCCCGAGCGAGCGGTAATGGGCGGGCGGCCCGGCATCGCTGTCGGCGACGAACTCGCAGGTCGCCTGAAGCAAGGCGTCGCCGATCGCGACCGCGAGATCGTGGGTCAGTTGCGGGTAAAAGGTATTCTCGTCGACGCGGTGGATCTGCGGGATCGTCACCGACAATCGGTCGATGTGGCGGATCGCGTCATCGAGTGCGATCGGCGGGTCGGCGGCCGCGCCGACGCGGACATCAGGCTTGCGCAGGTCGATGCGGACCTTGCCGAGCGCGTCTGCCAGGCAGTTGAGCGCGCGGCCGGCGCGCGGCCCCCCCGAAGCGCCGACTTCGATGGTGAACGGCGGAAGCTTCTGCGCGCCGTCGGGAGTGGGCTCCCACGCCGCATCTTCGATGGTCATCACCAATATGCAGCCGAACTGGTCGATCATTGCCGCCGCGACTGCCGTGAACGCCTGGCCCGCGGACCGGTCGTCGTCGGGCGACCAGATCAGATAAGCGGGGCTGTTGACCGCGACCCGCCGGGCAATGCTGCTGAGCGGGTCGGGCGAGCGGTGAAGGACGATGAACGGAAGCCAGCGGTCGAGGTGGACCCGACCGGTTTCGCCGACCGGCTGGCGAAGCTCGCCGCGCTTGCCGAATTCGGGCTCGAACGGCTCGGCGGCGAGGTGCAGTCGAGCGCGCTTCATCGGCCCAGGATATCCTCGGCGGTGGCGGCAATGTCGGCGACAAAGGCTCGCATCGCCGCCACTTCCTTGGGGTCCGGCTCGCCGGTCCATTCGTCCATGAAGAACTTCTTAAACTCCAGGGCGATGGCGCAGCCGCTTGCCCGATAGCGGTCATGGATGAAGCGGGTCTGCTCGCCCTTGCCCTTGAACGCGACATTCTCGCGCACGTCGAGGCGGCGGCCGTTGAAGTCGAAGCCGCGCATCGCCTCGATCAGCGGGTCGATGAGGAACGCCCATTGCTCGCGCGGCATGGAAAATGTGCCGATGTTGATGTCGGGCGCCTGCTCCTGCGGCGTTGGCGCGGTGCCCGGGCCGTCGCGGCGGTGGTTGTAGCTGTGCGCGTCGATCACCGCGAACCGCTCGTGCCGCGCCGCAAGCCCGTCGAGAAGCGCGCCAAGCATCCGGTAATATTCGCCGTGGAGGTTGAGCGAGCCGCGCACCAAATCGTCGTCCAGCTCCTCCGACTTCCACACTTGAAGGCCCCAGCATTGCTCGGGCGTCCGGTACACCGCATCCTCGCCGCCGCGGTTGAGGTCGAATTCGAAGCGCGAACGGTGGACGACGAGGTGGAAGGGGACGCCGCGGACCGCTTCACCGGTGAACGGATCCTCCTCGCGCAATCGGTCGGCGTCTCCAAGCACCATTTCGCGCGCGATTTGCGGCCGAAGCTCGTTGCCGTCGTGAATGGCAGTGGCCAGCACCCGGCCCGGCCCGTGCTGGACGGTCCACCAGCGGTGAGTGGAGACTGCGGTCTGGCTCATTAGCCTCATAGCGCTTCGCGGTGGCTTCGGTTGCGCGCGAAGCGCTCAGGCGCCTTCCCGCACCGCAACCGCCTCGAACGTCGCATTCTTGAAGAACAGCCGTTTTCAGCCTGTCGCCAAGGTGCCGCGGCAGCAGCCTCCGTGCGTGATCGAGCAGCTGCGGACGCCTTTAGCAGCCTCAATCCGCCACTGGCGCTTTTCTTCTGCCGCGGCGCAGGCGAATGACCGCGGGAATGCTGATCGAGAGCAAAGCATAGGCCCAGGGCGCAAGCAGGGTGGTCGAATGGAATTGAGCAAGCAAAGCCGACGCCAGGCCGGTTGCGGCAATGGTTGCCCAGACTGGAGCGGTATCGCCATAGTCCGCCGACAAATGCCCGGCACGAACGGCATGAGCGTACAAGCCCCACACCAGGCCGGCCATTGCGGCGAAACCGAGCCCGTAGATCGTGAACAGCCCGCTCAGTGAGGAGCCCGGAAGCGCTCCCTGGCCGGTGAGGAAGTCGACAAAGGCGATGACCATCACCCGCAGGGGATAGACGTAGACGAGCACGGCAAAAACGAGAGCCAGGCTGAGGACGAGGGACAGCATGTCGTTGCGCCCCCCGGCCCGGCGCCAGCTGACATGGGCGAACCAGAACAAGCCGATCAACGCGAATCCGGCCGCGAACGCGGGTATTCGACGGATGCCCTCGACCAGATCCGAATAGCCGAAACCCGGCTCCGAGCCGGCGATGACCCGCAAAGTCAAAGCGAAGGCGAAGGCGGCATCGACAAAGCTGTCCAGCCTGCCCGACGCCGGGTCGTTCACAGCCTCCATCGCCCGTCCCCTCCGGCCCATGGACGAAGCGTAGCGGGGCGGCGCGACAGAGCCAGCGAATGTCCGCTTTCGCGCAGAGTGGATGCCCCGTGAGGATTCGAACCTCAATTGACGGAGTCAGAGTCCGTAGTCTTACCATTAGACGACGGGGCAATGCCGGCGTGAAGAGCGGCGGCGGCGGGATAGGAACCACCCTTTCCACTGTCAACGCCGAGGCCCCCAATTGGCCCCGAAACTTGCCCTTTCCCTGCTTTCCGGCTTAAATCTGCATCAAGTCACCCGGCGGCCTTGCCGTCGGCGAAGCAAAACAACGGGCGTTTAAAAATGGCGCAGAACGTCGCCAGCGCGCCGGCACCGGTTTTCCGGGAAACGCCGGCCATCGACGAGACACCGCACTCGCGGCACGAGCACCCCCACGCGCAACGGCATACTTATGCGGCGCTAGACCTTGGCACCAACAATTGCAGGCTATTGATCGCTCGTCCCACGCACGAGGGGTTCACCGTCATCGACGCCTTTTCGCGCATCGTCCGGCTTGGCGAAGGCATGTCGCAATCCGGCCGGCTGTCGGACGAAGCGATGGACCGGACGGTCGCGGCGCTCGGCGTGTGCGGGGAGAAGCTTCGCCGCCGCAATGTGTCGCTGGCGCGCTCCGTCGCCACCGAGGCGTGCCGTCGGGCGGCGAATGGCCGGACCTTCGTCGATCGGGTCCGCAACGAAACCGGAATCGCTTTGGAGATCATCGAGCCGCAGGAAGAAGCGCGGCTGGCGATGCTCGGCTGCCACAAGTTGCTCGAGCCGGGCGATGGGCCGGCGGTGATCTTCGACATCGGCGGCGGATCGACCGAGCTGGTGCTGGTCGACCATGACGGCGCGACCCCGCGAATCCGCAGCTGGTGGAGCGCGCCGTGGGGCGTGGTGTCGCTGACCGAAAGCGAGGGCAAGGAATCGATCGAGGGCAAGGACCGCCTCGCCGCCTACGGCCGGATGCGCGAGCGCGTTCGCCGCTCGTTCGACCGCTTTGCCGAAACCCTGCCCAAGTCGCGCCGCGGGATCCGCCTGCTCGGCACCAGCGGCACGGTGACGACGCTGGCCAGCGTCCATCTGGCGCTGCCAAGCTACGACCGCCGCGCGGTCGACGGGCTTCACGTGCCGAGCGAGGCGATGCAGGCGATCAGCACCATGATCGCCGGCATGGATCATGGCGAGCGGTCCAGCCTGCCGTGCATCGGGCCCGAGCGGGCCGATCTGGTCGTCGCCGGCTGCGCCATCCTCGAGGCGATCCTCGACATCTGGCCGGCCAAGAACCTGGGAATCGCCGACCGCGGCATCCGCGAGGGGATCTTGCGCTCGCTGATGGCCCGCGACGGCTACAAATTGTGAGCGACGGCGGCGGGCTCAGGCAGCGCGTCAAGACCGCCCGGGGCCGCACCGCCTCGTCCAACCGCTGGCTCGAACGGCAGCTCAACGACCCTTATGTGAAGCGGGCCAAGGCGGAAAATTACCGCAGCCGCGCCGCGTACAAATTGCTCGAGCTCGACGAGCGCTTCGCTCTGCTCAAGGGGGTCAAGGCAGTCATCGACCTCGGCATCACGCCCGGCGGGTGGAGCCAAGTGGTCCGCCGCCGAGCCCCGCAGGCGAAGATCGTCGGCATCGACCTACTTTCGACCGAGCCGATCGAGGGCGTCGAGATCCTGGAGATGGATTTCATGGACGATTCGGCGCCGGCCAAGCTCCAGGCGGCGCTCGGCGGCCCGGCCGACCTCGTCCTGTCCGACATGGCCGCCAACACCGTCGGCCATCCGCGGACCGACCATCTGCGCACCATGGGGCTGGTCGAAGCGGCGCTGGAATTTGCGACCCAGGCGCTCGGCACCGGCGGCGCTTTCGTCGCCAAGGTGCTGGCCGGGGGCGCCGACAGCAACCTAGTCGCCGAGCTCAAGCGCCACTTCACCAAGGTCAAGCACGCCAAGCCCCCCGCCAGCCGCAAGAGCTCGAGCGAGTGGTATGTGGTCGCGCAAGGCTTCAAGGGGCTGCATCATCCCGGCGAAGGCCGGGATCTCGGCGAGACTGGAGCCTCTTCTCCTTCCTGAGGCCCTGGCCTGCGCCGGGGCGACGGTTTTTCAGCCCTTCGCCCGCGCCTGTTCGATGGCTTGCTTGAGCGCGTCATAGCCGACTGCGCTGTTCATCACCCGATTGCCGACCACGAACAACGGCGTGCCCGTGGCGCCGAGCGTTTCGGCGAGCTGAAAGTTCTTCTGGATCTCCGCCTCGGCTTCGGGGTTCTGGGCGAGGTTCTCGGGAAGTCCGGAGGCACTGGCGGCGGCGGCGATGGTCTGCTCGCTGGGCCGGCCCGCGGCCCACAAAGCGTCGTGGAATTGCGCGAACCGCCCGGCCTTGGACGCCGCCAGCGAAATCCGCGCGGCGGCGACGCTGGGCGCTCCGAGGATCGGCAGCTCACGATAAACGATACGAAGGCCCGGATCCTCCTTGAGCAGCCGGTCGATATGGGGGTTGCTCGCCTTGCAATAGGAGCAGGCGTAATCGAAGAATTCGACGAGGGTGACGTCAGGCTTGCTGGCGCCTTTCCACGAGGTTTCGAACGGAGTCTCGATCGCCGCGCGGTGGGCGGCGAGAACCGGTGCATATTGCTGGTCGCGAAGTGAGTCCGACCCGTCGACCAGAACCTGCGGGTCGGCGAGGATTCCGGCGCGGACGATCCGGCTGCCGATGAGCTCGGGAGCGGCGAGCAGCAGCACGGCCGCCATTACGGTCGCCCCGACCAAGCCGCCGACGATCGCGACGCCGACCCCGCCGCGGCGCTGCGCTTGTGTCTCGCTCACCTTTTCTTCTTGTCCTTCTTCAGCTCGGCACGCGACACCATGGCGATGTCCTGGGCGCGAAGATAGTCCGGGCTGTTGGCCGCGATGCCCTTCATCGCCATCTCGGCGCTGGCCAGCGCGAGCTTCGGCTTGCCTTCGAGGTTGTTGCGCTCGGCGGTCGCCAAAGCGGCCCGGGCGGGGTCGCCTTCGCGGTCGTAGATGATGCCGAGCTGGTACCAGGCGAACGAATTTTCATTGTCCCGTCCGACTGCTGCCTTGAGCACCTGCTTGGCCTCGGGGAAATATTGCGCCTTTTCGGTGGCGATCAGGGCGTGGCCGAGCATTGACGCGATCAGCGGGGAATTGTCCGAACGGTCCGTGGCTTCGCGAAGCGGCGCGATGGCGTCGCCCGGCCGCCCCGATTCGAGCAGGATTTGCCCCTTGAGCTCGAGGAAGAACGGATCGCGCGGGTCGCCGCTAAGCAAAGCGTCCGCTTCGGACAGCGCTTTTTCCGGGTAGCCGCCGACATGATAGGCATAGGCGCGCGCATAATGGGCTGGCACGCTCTGGTCCGATTCGGGAAATTTGACGGTGGCCTGCTTGGGGTTGGAGAAGCCGTGGAGCTTGGCCTTGACCCGCTGGAACCTGGCATCGAGCGCCGCGTCGGGCGGTCGGCCCCACGCCGGGTCCTTGGCAAAGGTCTGGGTCAAAGCGGCAACCCGCTCGTTCGACAGCGGGTGGGTTCGGTCGTAGCTTTCGGTCGCATAGACGGCGAGCCGGTACTCCTGGTTCTGAAGCTTGCCGAAGAAGTCGAGGATCCCCTTGCCGCTGACTCCGGCCGCCGACAGATATTTGGCGCCCGCCTGGTCGGCCGAGCTTTCCTGGGTGCGGCTGAAGGCGAGCAGATTTCCCAGCGCCATGCGCTGCCCAGCCATCATGATGCCCATCGCCGCCTCGCCGGCGCCGGCCGCCATCGCCAAAGCGCCCAGCACCAGCGTGGCGATGCTCAATCCGCTGGCCCTGTCGATGCCCTGCTGAAGCCGGATCGAGTGGCCGCCGGCGACATGCCCAAGCTCGTGGGCGATGACTCCCTGCAGCTCGTTGACGTCGTCTGCGGCGAGGATCAGGCCGGAGTGGATAAAGACCCGCTGGCCGGCGGTGACGAAAGCGTTGATCTCCGGGTCGTTAACCAGCACCACGTCGACGCTTGCCGGGCTGAGCCCGGCGGCGCTGATCAGCGGCCTCGAAAGGTCGCGGAACAGAAGCTCGGCCTCGGCATCGCGAAGGACGGTGGTGCGCGCCTCCTGAGCGGCAGCCGGGGGCACCAGCGACATCGTCAGCGCAAGCGCCAGCATCAGCATCCGCGCGAAACGGGACAGCGAAGATTTCATGGCCCGTGAGATCACACCATCGCCCTGAACGCGCGATGAAAGCGCAATCAACCGAAGGTCCGCTGCCACCAGCCGCGCCGAAGGTCGCCGGCCGCCCCACTGTCTGCCGAATCGTTATCGGCGCTGGGCAAAGCCGGTTCGGCCCCGGCCGCTTCCAGCTCGGCGGCCTTGGCCTTGCTGGTGCGCCGCTTGGGCTTTGCCTTGGCCTCGGGCTCCGACAGAGGCGCAGGGCTCGGCTCCGGGGCGGGCTCGGGCGCAGACTCGGCAACCGCCGGCTCATCCGACTTCTTGCGCCTGCTGCGCTTCTTCGGCTGCGGTTCGGGGGCGGCTTCGGTGTCGGCGATCGGCGGCTCCCGGTCGATTGGCCGCTCCGCCATTGGCGAGCTGTCGGGCTTGATCTCGGCAGCAGCGGGCAAAGCCGCTTTGGCAGCTTCTGGCGCCGGTTTCGACTTGGGCTGCCGGCGAGTGCGCGGCTTGGGCTTAGCCTCTTCCTGACGCTCAGCTTCGTCCTGAGTCCCGGGCTCGGCCTGCGCTTCGGCGACCGGCTGATCGTCGCTCACGGCTTGCTCGGACTGACCGGCAACCTCAACCTGGTCTTCGCCTGGAGTGGTCCCGTCCGGGCGTCTGCGGCCACGGCCGCCGCGCCGGCGGCGGCGGCGCTTGCGCCCGCCGCCTTCGCCCTGAGCGTCCGAACGCCCGTCGGGGCGCTCTTCGCGCCGTCCGCGGGAGGCAGGCGCGGCTTCCTCGTCCTGCTCATCCGCTTCTTCGTCGTCGGCCTCGTCTTCGGCCTCGATCTCGTCGTCAAATTCGTCCTCGTCATCGGCCTCGACCGCGGCCGGCTGGACTGGCGCCTGCCTCGGCGCTTGGGCGCGCTCGCCAGAGCTTTCGACGCTCATCTTGGCGCCTTCGAACGCTTCGTCGATGGTGACTTCGATTGACGCGCCATAACGGCTTTCGATGTCGGCCAGCTCGGCGCGCTTGCGGTTGAGCAAATAGATCGCCGCCTCGCGCCCGGCGCGCAGCAGGATAGTGTCGCCGCGCCCGCGCGCCGCTTCGTCCTCGATGATCCTGAGCGCCGACAGCCCCGAAGAGGAAGCCGTGCGCATCAGCCCGCTGCCTTCGCAGTGCGGGCACGACTTGGTCGATGCCTCGAGCACTCCGGTGCGAAGCCGCTGGCGGCTCATTTCCATCAGCCCGAAGCTCGAAATCCGGCCGATCTGGATCCGCGCCCGGTCGTTCTTGAGCGCGTCCTTCATCGCTTTCTCGACTTTGCGGACGTGGCTCGATTGCTCCATGTCGATGAAGTCGATGACGACCAGGCCGGCCATGTCGCGAAGCCGCAGCTGCCGGGCGATTTCCGCCGCCGCTTCAAGGTTGGTAGCGAACGCCGTCTGTTCGATATTATGCTCGCGCGTCGATCGGCCCGAGTTGATGTCGATCGAGACCAAAGCCTCGGTCGGGTTGATGACCAGATAGCCGCCCGACTTCAGCTGCACGAGCGGCTGATACATCGCCGACAATTGGTCTTCGGCGCCGTGGCGCTGGAACAAGGGCGTGGCGTCGACGTGCTGCTGCACCCGCCGGACGTGGCTCGGCATCAGCAGCTTCATGAAGCCGCGCGCCGCCTTGTATCCGTCCTCACCCTCGACGATCACTTCGTCGATGTCGCGGTTGTAAAGGTCGCGGATCGCCCGCTTGATGAGGTCGCTGTCGCGGTACACCAGCACCGGCGCGCTGCTTCCAAGCGTCTTTTCGCGGATCTCGTCCCACAGCCGCGCCAGATAGTCGAAGTCGCGCTTGATCTCGACCTTGGTGCGCGACAATCCGGCGGTGCGGACGATCAGCCCCATGGTCGAGGGCAGGTTGAGGTCGCCCATGATCGACTTCAGCCGCTTGCGGTCGGCGCCGTTTGAAATCTTGCGGCTGATTCCGCCGCCGTGCGACGTGTTGGGCATGAGCACGCAATAGCGGCCGGCGAGACTCAGATAGGTGGTCAGCGCCGCGCCCTTGTTGCCGCGCTCTTCTTTGACAACCTGGACGAGGAGCACCTGGCGGCGCTGGATCACGTCCTGGATCTTGTAGCGGCGGCGCAAATTCTGGCGCTTCTGGCGAAGCTCGTCGGCGGCGGATTCGTCGACCGGCGAGCGGTTGGAACCGGTGCCGGCCTCGACCGACTCCTCGCCTTCGCCGTTCTCGCCGTTGTCGCCGTCATCGCTTTCCAAGACGGCCTCATAGCCCTCGTCGTCAGATTCCGCGGCTTCGTCGCCGTCCTCGCCGGCAGCGTCGCGGCGGTCGGCCTCGGCGTAGCGGAGCTTTTCTTCCTCGGCCGCCTGCTCGGCCTCTTCGCGCAGCAGAGCGTCGCGGTCGGCCTTGGGGATCTGGTAATAATCGGGGTGGATTTCGCTAAAAGCGAGGAAACCATGGCGGTTGCCGCCATAGTCGATGAACGCCGCTTGCAGCGACGGTTCTACCCTGGTGACCTTGGCGAGATAGATATTGCCTTTGAGCTGCTTGTGCTCAGCGGACTCGAAATCAAATTCCTCGATCCGGTTCCCTTTGACAACGGCGACCCGGGTCTCTTCCCGGTGGCGCGCGTCGATCAGCATGCGCATGGACATTGAAAATTCTCCGGGCGCGCCCCGGCCAATTGGACGGCGGCCGCGCGATTGAACGCGCCAGCACTCGCGGCGAGAGGCCGTTCGAGCTGGCGAATATGGTGAAATGTGCGTCTGCTGCGCGCGCCGTGCCGGCTCTATCGGCGGGCGATCCGCCACGCTGCCCGATATGGAGCTGGCGGAGGGCGTGATCTGGCGTCATGCAGCGTCAACCTGTGAAAGGCCGCCTGCCGGACCGGCCGCGGCGCGTTCCCGCGGCACTGTTGCCGAAGGACCGACGGAAGTTAGCATCGCCCCGCTCCATCCGCAATGGAGCGTGCGCGAAGGCGGCGGTAAAATGATAACTCGCTGTTAACCATATTCGCGTGATAACCTGCGGTATTATGACTGCCAGGGGGTCCAGGACAGATCGAGCGACCGCTTCCCGCATTCTTGTGGGGGGCGGGGCTGCGCTTGCGGTTGCGGCGCTGGTGGTGCTTGGCGGGGTCGCGGCCTCGACTCCGAACGAGGCTGTGCGCCGCGATGGCGCAACCGTCCAGCTGCAGCGGGCGATGCCGCCGGTCGCGGTGACCGCGGGGCGGGTGCCGGGACGACCGATCGTGCTTCTCGATCCTGGCCACGGCGGCACCGACCCGGGTGCTCCTTCGGTTTCCGGGGAGATTGTCGAAAAGCAGCTGACCCTGCAGCTCGCCCACGAGCTTCGCGACGAACTCGCGAAGAACGGCCGGGTGCGGGTCGCGCTGACTCGCGACGACGACCTTTATCTGACGCTTGGGCAAAGGGCGACGCTCGCCCGGCGGCTCGGTGCAAGCCTGTACGTCTCGCTTCACATGGACAGCGCGCCCAACCCGCTGGCCCGCGGCGCAAGCGTCTATTCGCTGTCGGAAGTCGCCTCGGACGCCGAGGCCGAGCGGCTCGCCGATACGGTCAATGCCGGCGGCGATATGGCACGCGGCGGCGACGGATCGGTCCGAGCGATCCTGTCCGACCTTACGCTTCGAAGCCAGATGATCGCTTCGGCCGACCTTGCCGGTCGCCTGGTCCGCAACGCGCGAGGGCGGGTGGCGCTTCGCCCCGAGCCCCACCGCTTCGCCGACTTCCACGTGCTTCGCGGCGCCGGGGTCCCCGCGGTGCTGTTCGAGGCCGGCTACATCAGCAATGTCGAAGACGAGGCGATGCTCCGCTCGCCCGAGCAGCGCGCCCGGATTGTCGCGGCGCTTGCGCGTACCATCGAAGCCGACGTCGCCGCCCGCTTGACCCGCTGATCGGTTATCGCTTCCAGCCGTTCGCCTAAGCCGCTAGACGACAGCGGCCGTGAAGACCGAACGCTTGTCGCTCCCGAACATTCCGATGCCCGACCTGGTAGCGTTCAACGCGCGGGTCCACGGGTGGCTCGACCCGTGGTTTGCGCGCCGCTGGGTAAAATGGGGCGCGATCGCGGGCGGGGCGCTGTTCCTGATGTTCGCCGGCATCTGGCTGTATTTCGCCACCGGCCTGCCGACCGCGCAGACCTTGCTCGCTTACGAGCCGCCGTTGCCGACCAAGGTGCGAAGCTACCATGGCGATCCGGTGCAGACTTTCGCCCGCGAGCGGCGCGTCAACCTGACCTACGACGAATATCCGCCGGTGGTGATCAGCGCCTTCCTGTCGGCCGAGGACAAGACCTTTTTCTCGCACGGCGGGATCGATTACCCGGGCCTGGTCGGCGCGGTGTTCGATTTCATCAAGCGAAGCGTCACCGGGGGCCGCGCGCGGGGCGGATCGACGATCACGCAGCAGGTGGCGAAAGCGCTGCTTCAGGACAGCAGTTACTCGATCGGCCGCAAGGCGCGCGAGGCGGTCCTCGCATTCCGGCTGGAATCGGTGCTCAGCAAGGAAGAGATTTTCGAGCTCTACCTCAACCAGATCTTCCTCGGCCGCAACGCTTACGGGGTGCAGGCGGCGAGCCGCGCGTATTTCGACAAGGACGTCAGCGAGCTGACGCTTCCCGAGGCGGCCTATCTGGCGGTGCTTCCCAAGGCGCCGTCCAATTACGACCCGGAGCGGGCCACGCAGCGCGCGTTCGAACGCCGCAACTACGTGCTCCGCGAAATGGAGAGCAACGGCTTCATCGATTCCGGACAGCGCGCCGCGGCCGCTTCGAGCCCGCTCGGCACCATCGGCTACGGCCGGGGGGAGAAGTTCCGCGACATGGGCGGATATTTCATGGAGGATGTCCGCCGCGAGCTGCTTCGCCGGTTCGGCGAAGTCGCCGAAGACGGCCCCAACAGCGTCTACTCGGGCGGGCTGTGGGTGCGCACGTCGGTGGTGCCGACGATGCAGGCGGCCGCCGCCGAAGCGCTTCGCGAAGCGCTCGCCAACTTCGACGGCGGGCGCGGCTGGCGCGATCTGGGCTTGAGCCTTGACATGTCGCAGGACTGGGTGGCCCAGCTTGACCGCACGCCCGTCGGCACCGGCTTTCCCGACTGGCGCAAGGCGGTGGTGCTGTCGAAGGAAAGCGGAAGCGCCAGTATCGGCTTCGCTGATGGCTCGACCGGGACGCTGGCCGCATCGGCAGCCTCGCAGCCCAAGCGCGGCGGCGGCGGCTCGGCCTTCAGCAACTTCCGGCCCGGGATGATCATCATCGTCAAGGACAGCGGCGGCAGCTTCGCGCTTCGTTCGATCCCCGAGGTGTCGGGCGGGATGCTCACCGAAGAAGTGCGCACCGGCCGGGTGCTGGCGATGCAGGGCGGGTTCGACGTCATCGGCTCGTCCTACAACCGGGCCACCCAGGCACTTCGCCAGCCGGGCTCGGCCTTCAAGCCGATCGTCTATGAAACGGCGCTGGAGAACGGAATGACGCCCGCCTCAATCCTCGTCGATGCGCCGTTCTGCGTCTGGCAGGGCGCCGGACTCGGCAACAAATGCTTCGTCAATTTCGACCGGCGCTCATCCGGCCCCAAGACGTTGCGCTGGGGCGTCGAGCAGTCGCGCAACCTGATGACGATCCGCGCCGCCTCCCAGACCGGCATCGAGAAGGTCACCGACAACGCCCGCAAGCTCGGTGTCGGCGACTATGACAATTACCTCTCGATCGCGCTCGGCGCCGGCGACACGACAGTGGCCAAGCTGACCAACGCTTATGCGGTGCTCGCCAACCACGGCCGCGCCGTCACCCAGACGACGATCGACTATGTCCAGGACCGCAACGGCAAGGTGATCTACCGGTCCGACACCCGCTGCCAGATCATGGAAGGGTGCAATGCGCGCGACTGGATCGGCGGGGCGATGCCGAGGCCCCCCGTGCGCAACCGCCAGCTGCTCGACCCGATGGCGGCGTTCCAGATGGTCCACATCCTCACCGGAGTCATCGAACGCGGCACCGCCACGGTCCTGCGCGACCTTGACCGGCCGCTGTTCGGCAAGACAGGGACTACCAACGGCCCGACCAACGTCTGGTTCGTCGGCGGCACTCCGGAAATCGTCGCGGGCGTGTACATCGGCTATGATCAGCCGCGGCCGATGGGCCACGGCGCCCAAGGCGGACGGATCGCCGCGCCGATCTTCAAGCAGTTTGCCCAAACCGCGTTCAAGAATTTGCCCAAGGTTCCGTTCGTGGCGCCCGCGGGGATCCGCTGGGTACGCGTCGACCGCGGCACCGGCCGCCGCGTGTTCGGCACCTTCCCGACCAGCGAAGACGCCAAGTCGTCGGTGATCTGGGAAGCCTTCCAGCCGCAGACCGAGCCTCGCCGAAGCTTCCGCCGGGATGGCGACGACGAGCAGGCGCGGCAGCAGATTCGAGCGGCGGCGCGGCCCCGCCAACGCCCGCGTCAGGGTCCTCGCGCGCCGGCGCCGGCAGCGCCCCAGCAGACTCCGGCGTGGCAGCGGCCGTTGCCAAACCAGCCCGCGGTTCGCTAGCCCGCCGTTCAACAGGCCATACGAAAGCCATTCAATGCGCGCCGAAGCGCAATCCTACGTCGATCAGATCAACGCCGCGACCGCGCTTTTGCGGCGGTTCCTCGATTGGGACCGCGCTCACCGCCGGCTCGACGAGTTGAACGCCAAGGTCGAGGACCCGAAGCTTTGGGACGACCCCAAGGCGGCGCAGGAAGTGATGCGCGAGCGCCGCCGGATTGAGCAGGCGGTCCGCGCGACCACCACCATCGAGCGCGAGCTGGCCGACACCGTCGAGTTGATGGAGCTTGCTGACAGCGAGGGCGACGAGGCGCTGACCGACGATGCGGTCGAGAGCCTGGCCGAGCTTGCCGAGCGCGCCGAGCGCGACAAGGTCGCCGCGCTGCTGGCCGGCGAAGCGGACGCCAACAACACCTTTGTCGAGGTCAATGCCGGCGCCGGGGGCACCGAAAGCCAGGATTGGGCGGAGATGCTGCAGCGCATGTACACCCGCTGGGGCGAGCGCCACGGGATGAAGGTCGAGCTGGTCGACCATCATTCGGGCGAGCAGGCCGGGATCAAGTCGGCGACTTTGCTGGTCAAGGGCGAGAACGCCTACGGCAATCTCAAGACCGAAAGCGGGGTCCACCGGCTGGTTCGGATCAGCCCCTACGACGCCAACGCCAGGCGCCACACCAGCTTCGCCAGCGTATGGGTCTATCCCGAAGTCGACGACGACATCGACGTCGAGGTCAGTGATTCCGACCTTCGCATTGACACCTATCGCGCCTCGGGCGCCGGTGGGCAGCACGTCAACACCACCGACAGTGCGGTGCGCATCACCCACGTGCCGACCGGGATCGTCGTCGCCTGCCAGAACCAGCGGTCGCAGCACAAGAACCGCGCCGAAGCGATGAAGCAGCTGAAAGGCCGCCTGTACGAAGCCGAACTGCAAAGGCGCGAAGCCGAGGCCGACATCGCCAACGCGGCCAAGAGCGACATCGGCTGGGGCCACCAGATCCGAAGCTATGTGCTGCAGCCCTATCAGCTGGTGAAGGACCTGCGCACCGGGGTCACCTCGACCAGCCCAAGCGACGTGCTCGACGGCGGGCTCGACCGCTTCATGGCGGCGGCTTTGTCGCAGCGGGTGACCGGCGAAAAAGTCGAGGTCGAGGATGTGGAGTAGCTTATCCCCTGCGGGGCTACACCTCCCCCAGCGGGGGAGGAGTTTTCTTGTCGCCGCGCTTCTGGCGTTGCTCGTGGCTTGCCGCGAGCCCACAGGCGAAACCGTATTTCCAAGGCCCGACCGCGACGTCGCGTCGATCGTCGGCGATTCCTTTTCAACCGAGGACGTGCGCGACCGGGCGGGCGAGTTTACGCGGGTCGTCGAGCTTGCCGGGGTGACGCCCGGCATGTGGGTGGCAGACGTCGGATCGGGCGAGGGCTATTATGCGATCCGCCTGTCGCCGGTGGTCGGCCGCCGGGGCCGGGTGCTGGCCGAAGACATCGTCCCTGAAGTTCACGCCACGCTTGCCCAGCGGGTCCAGCGCGAGAACCTCGAAAATGTCGCGGTCGTCCTCGGCCAGCCCGACAATCCGCGGCTTCCGGCGCGCTCGTTCGACCGCATCTTCCTGGTTCACATGTATCACGAGGTGACCTCGCCCTACGCCTTCCTGTGGCATTTGCGCGACGGGCTGAAACAGGGCGGGCAGGTGATCGTCGTCGATGCCGACCGGCCTCCACAGCGGCATGGCTTTCCCCCGGCTTTGCTCAAATGCGAGTTCGCGGCGGTCGGGCTGCAGCTGCGCAAGCTCGAGCCGATCGCGGGTGCGGACGCTTATTTCGCGGCGTTCGAAGCGGTCGGCGAGCGCCCGGAGCCGAGCGCGATCGAGGCCTGCGAGACCTAGAGTAAACCCATTTGCCGGAAGCTGGTGCAGTCGTTTCCGGCGAACACCAGATGGTCGACGATCGTGCAGTCCAGCGCTTCGGCGGCGGAGGCGAGCCTTCGGGTAGCCCGGCAATCGCCGCCGCTGGGGCGTGCATCGCCGCTCGGGTGATTGTGGGCGAGGACGATTCCCGCGCTGCCGTGCGCGACCGCGTCGGACAGGATCTGGCGGATCGGGAGGTCCGCACCGGTCTCGTCGCCGGGATGGCGCGACAGATGCAAGCACCGCGCCTCGTCGTCGAGATGCGCCACCCACAGGCTCTCGCGGTCGGCGCGCGAGTCGGCGACGCAGCTGGCGAAAAAGTCGCGGGCGGCCCCGAGGCCGTCGAGCTTCAGCGGGAGTTCGGCACGCTGGTGACGCATGCAGGTAAGCTAGGCCGCGAGGCCGGACCCGGCGAGCGGAACCGAGTCCGCTACGGTGGGCACATTAATCCATTTTGGAGCCGTCGCGCGGCTTGGAGCCGCTTCGGCGGCGCGTTAGGATAGGCCCATGCGCCAATATCTCGACCTGCTGCAGCTGATTCTAGACGAAGGTGTGGAGCAGCCGGACCGCACCGGCACCGGCACGCTCAGCCATTTCGGCGCGCAGCTTCGGTTCGACCTGAAAAACGGGTTCCCGCTGTTAACCACCAAGAAGCTTCATCTGCGATCGATCATCGTCGAATTGCTGTGGTTCCTTCGCGGCGACACCAATATCGGCTGGCTCAAGGACCGCAACGTCAAAATCTGGGACGAATGGGCGGATGAGAAGGGCGACCTCGGCCCGGTTTACGGCAAGCAATGGCGCGACTGGGAGACGGCCGATGGCGGCCATGTCGACCAGATCGCCGGGCTAATCGAGCTGATTAAGCGCGACCCGTCGTCGCGCCGGCAGATCGTCACCGCCTGGAACCCCGGCGAGCTTCACCGGATGGCGCTGGCGCCGTGCCATTGCCTGTTCCAGACGCAGGTCGCGGGCGGGCGGCTCAACCTGCAGCTTTACCAGCGCAGCGCCGACATGTTCCTCGGCGTTCCGTTTAACATCGCAAGCTACTCGCTGCTGACCCACATGCTGGCGCGCGAGTGCGGGCTGGAGCCCGGCACTTTCGTCTGGACTGGCGGCGATTGCCACATCTACTCCAACCACATGGATCAGGTGCTGCTGCAGCTGTCGCGCGAAATTCGGGCGCTGCCGACACTGGCGCTCAAGGACCGCGGGCAGTTGATCGACGGGTACGAGCCCGAGGATTTCGCGTTCGACGGCTATGACCCGCTGCCGCATATCGCGGCGCCGGTTGCGGTGTGAAAAACGTAACGCTTGCGTGATGAAGTTTAATCAGCAAAAAAATAACGGATACGCAATGGAGCCGTTCGAGCGCCGCAGCGTTCATTCGTCTGTCTGACAGGAGATCTGACATGATTCGTAAGATTATGACTGTTGCCGTGCTGGGCGCTTCGCTCGCCATCGCGGCCTGCAATACCGTTCGCGGCGCCGCTTCGGACGTCAATTCCGTCGCCAATGAGGTCGACAGGAACACCTGATTTCGGCCATCGTCATTCCACCAACTTAAAGCAGGAATGACCATGGTTCGTAAGCTGGTGACCGTTGCATTGATCGGCTGCAGCCTTGCACTTGCGGCATGCAACACCGTCCGCGGTGCGGCCGCCGACATCAACTCGGCCGCACACTGCACCGAGAACACGATCGACAGCGGCTACTGCAAGTAGCCGACACGAAAAAATAGAGCCCCGCCAGCATATGCCGGCGGGGCTCTTTTTCGTTGGTCGCAGAGAGCGATCAGGTCTGCAGATAGTCGCCCGCGTCGGCGTCGGTGCCGGTGCCCGACGGAGCGACCTCGGCCAGCGGATCGGCGTTCACCGCGGCTTCCGGTCCCTGCGCCAGCTCGGCCGCATGCTCTTCCGCTGCCGTGTCCGGCAGGATCAAGGATTCCTGCAGCTTGCGATGCTGGGCCCTCAGCGCCGCGTCGCGAGAGGTCGCGGCAACCCGCATCCGGGCCATTCCGGCGCCGGTCCCCGCCGGGATCAGCCGACCGACGATGACATTCTCCTTGAGGCCGATCAGGGTATCTATCTTGCCCTGCACCGAGGCTTCGGTGAGCACCCGGGTGGTCTCCTGGAACGAGGCGGCCGAGATGAAGCTGCGAGTCTGCAGCGACGCCTTGGTGATGCCCAGCAGCACCGGCTTGCCTTCCGCTTTCTTCTTGTTGCGCCCGAGCGCGGAGTTGAGCTCGTCCATCTCCTCGCGGTCGACCTGCTCGCCCGGAAGCAAAGTGGTGTCGCCGCTTTCGGTGATCTCGACCTTCTGCAGCATCTGGCGAACGATCACCTCGATATGCTTGTCGTTGATCTTCACGCCCTGAAGCCGATAAACTTCCTGGATCTCGCTGACGAGGTATTCGGCAAGCGCTTCGACGCCGAGCACTTCGAGGATGTCGTGCGGATCGGGTGAGCCGCCGACGAGGTTGTCGCCGCGCTTCACGTAATCGCCTTCCTGGACTTCGATCAGCTTCGACTTCTGGACCAGATATTCGACCGGTTCGCCCCCGTCGTCGGGGATGATCGCGATCTTGCGCTTGGCCTTGTAGTCCTTGAGGAACGAGACCTTGCCCGACACCTTGGCGATGATCGCATTCTCCTTGGGCTTGCGGGCTTCGAACAGCTCCGCGACCCGCGGCAGGCCGCCGGTGATGTCGCGCGTACGAGCCGCTTCGCGCGGCATCCGCGCAAGCACTTCGCCGGCCTCGACCGTCGCCCCGTCCTCGATCGAGATGACGGCGTTGGGCGGAAGCCGGTAGACACCGGCCTCGGCCGCGTCGGCGCCGGTCAAGGTGAGGCGCGGGTGAAGCGACTCCTTCTTCGACTTGGCGCCGCTGTCTTCGGTCACGACCCGCTGCGAAATGCCGGTCGATTCGTCGGTCTGCTCGGACAATGTCCGGTTATCGATCAGGTCCTGATACTTCACGGTGCCAGCGCGCTCGGTGATGACCGGGCTGAACGCCGGGTCCCACTCGGCGACACGGTCGCCGCGGCTGACGATATGGCCGCTCTCGCACAAAAGATGCGCGCCGTAGGGGACGCGGTGGGTTGAAAGCTCGCGCCCGTCCATGTCGAGGATCGCGATCTCGCCCGAACGCGACAGCGAAATGCGCCGCCCGCGGGTGTCGAGGATGGTCGGCATGTCGCGGAGCTCGATGGTGCCGTCGACCGGCGCTTCGAGGTTAGACTGCTCGTTGAGCTGCGCCGCGCCGCCGATGTGGAAGGTGCGCATCGTCAGCTGCGTGCCCGGCTCGCCGATCGACTGGGCGGCGATCACTCCGACCGCCTCGCCGATGTTGACCGGGGTGCCGCGGGCAAGGTCGCGCCCGTAGCATTTGCCGCACACGCCCTTGGACGCGCACACCAGCGGCGAGCGAATCTTGATGCCCTGCAGGCCGATGTCCTCGATCTGCTGGACCATCGGCTCGTCGAGCAACGTGCCTTCTTTGATCATCACGTCGCCGCTCTTGGGATCGACCACGTCTTCGGCGGTGGTGCGGCCGAGCACCCGGTCGCCGAGCGAGGCGATGACCGCGCCGCCCTGGACGATGGCGCGCATCTCAAGGGCGCGGTCGGTGCCGCAATCCTCTTCGATGATCACCGCGTCCTGGCTGACGTCGACCAGGCGGCGGGTCAGATAACCCGAGTTGGCGGTCTTCAGCGCGGTGTCGGCGAGGCCCTTGCGGGCGCCGTGGGTGGAGTTGAAATATTCAAGGACGGTCAGGCCTTCCTTGAAGTTGGAGATGATCGGCGTCTCAATGATCTCGCCCGACGGCTTGGCCATCAGCCCGCGCATGCCGGCGAGCTGCTTGATCTGCGCTTGGCTACCACGAGCGCCCGAATGGGCCATCATGTAGATCGAGTTGACGTCCGCTTCCCGGCCGTCCGGCCCCTTTGGAGTCGCCGAAATTTCCGACATCATCGCGGTCGCGACCTGGTCGCCGCACCGCGACCAGGCGTCGATCACCTTGTTGTACTTTTCCTGCTGGGTGATCAGGCCGTCCTGATATTGCTGCTCATAATCCTTCACCAGCGCCTTGGTCTCGTCGACCAGCTGGATCTTGGCGGGCGGGATGACCATGTCGTCCTTGCCGAAGCTGATCCCGGCCTTGAACGCGTGGCGGAAGCCAAGCCCCATGATCGCATCGGCGAACAGCACGGTCTCCTTCTGACCGGTGTGGCGATAGACGGTGTCGATGACGTCGCCGATCTCCTTCTTGGTCAGCAGGCGATTGACGGTCTCGAACGGCACCTTGTGGCTCTGCGGCAGGGTCTCGGCCAGCAGCATCCGCCCCGGAGTGGTCTCGACGCGCATCATATATTGCTCGCCGGCTTCGTTGGTCTGCGGAACGCGGCTGGTGATCTTGGTGTGGAGCGTCACCGCATTGGCATTAATCGCGGCGTGAACCTCGTCCATGCCGGCGAGCAGCGAGCCTTCGCCGGGCTCGCCTTCCTTCATCATCGACAGATAATAAAGACCAAGCACCATGTCCTGCGACGGAACGATGATCGGCTTGCCGTTGGCGGGCGAGAGGATGTTGTTGGTCGACATCATCAGCACGCGCGCTTCCAATTGCGCCTCGAGCGACAGCGGGACGTGGACCGCCATCTGGTCGCCGTCGAAGTCGGCGTTGAACGCCGAGCAGACCAATGGGTGAAGCTGGATCGCCTTGCCCTCGATCAGCACCGGCTCGAACGCCTGGATTCCCAGACGGTGAAGCGTCGGCGCGCGGTTGAGCAGCACGGGATGCTCGCGGATCACCTCGTCGAGGATGTCCCACACTTCCTTGCGCTCTTTTTCGACCCACTTCTTGGCCTGCTTGAGGGTCATCGACAGACCCTTGGCGTCGAGCCGCGAGTAGATGAACGGCTTGAACAGCTCGAGCGCCATCTTCTTGGGCAGCCCGCACTGGTGGAGCTTCAATTCCGGACCGGTGACGATCACCGAACGGCCGGAATAGTCGACCCGCTTGCCGAGCAGGTTCTGCCGGAAGCGGCCCTGCTTGCCCTTGAGCATGTCGGACAGGGATTTCAGCGGGCGCTTGTTGGCGCCGGTGATGGTGCGGCCGCGGCGGCCGTTGTCGAACAGAGCGTCGACTGCTTCCTGGAGCATCCGCTTCTCGTTGCGCACGATGATGTCGGGCGCGCGAAGCTCCATCAGCCGCTTCAGGCGGTTGTTGCGGTTGATCACCCGGCGATACAAATCGTTGAGGTCGGACGTCGCGAAGCGGCCGCCGTCGAGCGGCACCAGCGGCCGAAGCTCGGGCGGGATCACCGGGATGACTTCCAGGATCATCCACTCCGGGCGGTTGCCCGATTCCAGGAAGCTCTCGACGACCTTGAGGCGCTTGATGATCTTCTTGGGCTTCAATTCGGACTTGGTGACCGCAAGCTCGTCGAGCAATTCCTTGCGCTCGCCCTCGAGGTCGAGGTCCATGAGCATGATGCGCACGGCCTCGGCGCCGATCCCGGCGGAGAAAGCGTCCTCGCCATATTCGTCCTGCGCGGCGAGCAATTCATCCTCGGTGAGAAGCTGATACTTCTCCATCGCGGTCAGGCCGGGCTCGATCACGACATAGGATTCGAAATAGAGGATTCGCTCGAGCTGCTTCAATTGCATGTCGAGCAGAAGCCCGATGCGCGAGGGAAGCGACTTCAGGAACCAGATGTGCGCGACCGGGGCAGCGAGCTCGATATGGCCCATCCGCTCGCGGCGGACCTTCGACACGGTCACTTCGACACCGCACTTCTCGCACACGATGCCCTTGTATTTCATGCGCTTATACTTGCCGCACAGGCATTCGTAATCCTTGATCGGACCGAAGATGCGCGCGCAGAACAGGCCGTCACGCTCGGGCTTGAACGTGCGGTAGTTGATGGTCTCGGGCTTCTTGATCTCGCCGAACGACCAGCTGCGGATCTTGTCCGGCGAGGCGATGCCGATGCGGATCTGGTCGAACGTCGCCGGCTTGGCGATCGGATTGGCGAATGGGGTCAGCTCGTTCATCTTTTCTCTTCCTCGATCCTCCGCCGAAGGCCGGCGGGGGCAGGGTGGATATCGGTTCGGCTTATTCGGCTGTGATTGCTATCGGCTCGCCATCCGCGTCGGTCTTGATCGAATCGAGCTCGACGTTAAGGCCGAGGCTTCGCATTTCCTTGACCAGCACGTTGAAGCTTTCGGGAATGCCGGCTTCGAACGTGTCGTCGCCCTTGACGATCGCTTCATAGACCTTGGTCCGGCCGATCACGTCGTCCGACTTCACCGTCAGCATTTCCTGAAGCGTGTAGGCGGCGCCGTAGGCCTGCAGCGCCCACACTTCCATTTCGCCGAAGCGCTGGCCGCCGAACTGCGCCTTTCCACCCAGCGGCTGCTGGGTGACGAGACTGTACGGCCCGATCGAACGCGCGTGGATCTTGTCGTCCACAAGGTGGTGGAGCTTGAGCATGTAGATGTAGCCGACGGTTACCTTGCGGTCGAACGGGTTGCCGGTGCGTCCATCGAACAGGGTCACCTGGCCCGACTGGTCGAGCCCGGCCATCTCCAGCATGTCGGCAATGTCGGGCTCGCGGGCGCCATCGAACACCGGGGTGCCCATCGGAATGCCGCCGGTCAGGTTGGACGCAAGTTCCATCACCATATCGTCGTCGCGGGCGTCGATTTCCTTGGCATAGGACGGGCCGTAAATGTCTTTGAGCTTGGCTCGGACGGCCTTGGCGTCCTTGCCGGCGACATCCTTGCCGCGCTCGTAAATGCCTTCCAGCATCTCCTGGATCTGCTGGCCAAGGCCGCGTGCGGCCCAGCCCAGGTGAGTCTCGAAAATCTGGCCGACGTTCATCCGGCTCGGCACGCCGAGCGGGTTGAGCACGATATCGACCGGGGTCCCGTCCTCGAGGAACGGCATGTCCTCGTTGGGAAGGATTCGGCTGATCACGCCCTTGTTGCCATGGCGGCCTGCCATCTTGTCGCCCGGCTGAAGCTTACGCTTCACCGCGACGAACACCTTGGTCATCTTGAGCACGCCAGGCGGCAACTCGTCGCCGCGCTCGAGCTTCTCGACCCGATCCTCGAAGCGGCGGCTGATGACGCTGGCGGCTTCGTCATATTGCGCTTTCAATGCCTCGATGTCGGACTGGCGGCCGTCGTCCTTGACCGCGATCTTCCACCAGTCGTGGCGGTCGGCGGCATCGAGCGTCGCATCGTCCAGGGTGCTGCCCTTCTTGATGCCCTTGGGAGCAGCGGTCGCGACCTGCTTGAGGAGCATTCCGCGGAGCCGCGAGAAGGTCGTCCGGTTGAGGATCCCGCGCTCGTCGTCGGCGTCCTTCTTGAGCCGCTCCTTTTCCTCGGTCTGGATGGCGCGGGTACGGTCGTCGATGTCGATCCCGTGGCGGTTGAACACGCGCACTTCAACAACGGTCCCGGACACGCCCGGCGGCAGCCGAAGCGAGGTGTCGCGCACGTCCGACGCCTTTTCGCCGAAGATGGCGCGGAGCAGCTTTTCCTCCGGGGTCATCGGGCTTTCGCCCTTGGGCGTGATCTTACCGACCAGGACGTCGCCCGGCTCGACTTCGGCGCCGATGTAGATGATCCCGGCTTCGTCGAGGTTGCGAAGCGCTTCCTCGCCGACGTTGGGGATGTCGCGGGTGATGTCCTCGGGCCCGAGCTTGGTGTCGCGGGCCATCACCTCGAACTCTTCGATGTGGATCGAGGTGAAGACGTCGTCCTTGACGATCCGCTCGGAGATCAGAATCGAATCCTCATAATTGTAGCCGTTCCACGGCATAAACGCGACGAGCACGTTGCGGCCCAGCGCGAGCTCGCCGAACTGGGTCGATGGGCCGTCGGCGATGGTCTGCGCGGCGGTCACCGTCTCGCCGACCTTCACCAGCGGGCGCTGGTTGATGCAGGTGTTCTGGTTGGACCGCTGGAACTTCATCAGCGTGTAGATGTCGACGCCCGATTCGCCCGGCCTCAGGTCGCCGGTGGCGCGAACCACGATCCGGGCCGCATCGACCTGGTCGACGATGCCCGAACGGCGCGCGGCGATTGCAGCGCCGGAATCGCGGGCCACCGTTTCTTCCATGCCGGTGCCGACCAGCGGCGCCTCGGCCTGCAGCAGCGGCACCGCCTGGCGCTGCATGTTCGATCCCATCAGCGCGCGGTTGGCGTCGTCGTTCTCGAGGAACGGGATCAGCGATGCGGCGACGGACACCAGCTGCTTGGGGCTGACGTCCATCAGCGTGATCTGGTCGCGCGGCGCCATCAGGAAGTCGCCGTTGCGGCGGGCGGAGACGATCTCTTCGCCGAAAGTGCCGTCCTTGGTGATCTCGGCGTTGGCCTGGGCGATGGTGTGCTTGGCCTCCTCCATCGCCGACAGATAGACGACGTCGGTGGTCACCTTCTTGTCGATCACCTTGCGGTACGGGGTCTCGATGAAGCCGTATTTGTTGACCCGGCTGAAGCTGGCGAGGCTGTTGATCAGGCCGATGTTCGGGCCTTCGGGGGTCTCGATCGGGCAGATCCGGCCATAATGGGTCGGGTGGACGTCGCGCACTTCGAAGCCGGCGCGCTCACGGGTGAGGCCGCCGGGCCCGAGCGCCGACACGCGGCGCTTGTGGGTGACTTCGGACAGCGGGTTGGTCTGATCCATGAACTGCGACAGCTGCGACGAGCCGAAGAATTCGCGCACCGCGGCAACCGCCGGCTTGGCGTTGATGAGGTCGTTGGGCATCACCGTCGACACGTCGACCGAGCTCATCCGCTCCTTGACCGCGCGCTCCATGCGCAGCAGCCCGACGCGATACTGATTTTCGAGCAATTCGCCGACCGAGCGGACGCGGCGGTTGGCGAGGTTGTCGATGTCGTCGATCTCGCCCTTGCCGTCCTTGAGGTTCACCAGCTCCTGGACGACTGCAATAATGTCTTCGCGGCGAAGCGTGGTCACCGTGTCCTCAACCTCGAGGCCGAGGCGCATGTTGAGCTTGACCCGGCCGACGGCGGACAGATCGTAACGCTCGCTGTCGAAAAACAGGCCGTAGAACAAAGCGTCGGCGGTCTCGCGCGTCGGCGGCTCGCCGGGGCGCATCACCCGGTAGATGTCGGACAGCGCCGAATCCTGGTCTTCCGATTTGTCGGCGGCGAGCGTGTTGCGGATCCACGGGCCGGTGTTGACGTAGTCCACGTCGAGCAACTCGAGCGTCTTCACTCCGGCCGAGTCGAGCTTGGCCAAATTCTCCTCGGACACTTCGTCGCCGGCCTCGATGAAAATCTCGCCGGTCTTGGCATTAATCAAATCGTGCGCGGAGAAGCGGCCGAAAATTTCCTCGGTCGGGATGATCACGTCCTTGACGCCGTCTTTCGAAGCCTGGTTGGCTTTGCGCGGGGTGATCTTCTCGCCGGCCTTGAAGATGATCTCGCCGGTCTTGGCGTCAGCCACCTCGTAGGTCGGCTTGAGGCCGCGCCACCCTTCGGGCGTGTACGGGATCTGCCAACCGTTCTTGCCGCGGCCGTAAACGACCTTGTTGTAAAAGGTCTTGAGGACGTCCTCGCTGGTCAGGCCAAGCGCGTGCAGCAGAGCGGTGACCGGAAGCTTGCGCTTGCGGTCGATGCGGACGTTGACGATGTCCTTGGCGTCGAACTCGAAATCGAGCCAGCTGCCGCGGTAGGGGATGACCCGGGCGGCGAACAGATATTTGCCGGAAGAGTGGGTCTTGCCGCGGTCATGGTCGAACAGGACGCCCGGCGACCGGTGCATCTGGCTGACGATCACCCGCTCGGTGCCATTGATGATGAAGGTGCCGTTCATCGTCATGAGCGGCATGTCGCCCATGTAGACGTCCTGCTCTTTGATATCGATCACCGACTTGGCTTCGGTGTCGGGGTCAATCTCGAAGGTGGTCAGGCGAAGCGTGACGCGCATCGGCGCGGCGTAGGTCAGCCCGCGCTGGCGGCACTCGTCGGTGTCGTACTTGGGCGGCTCGAGCTCATAGCGGTCGAAATCGAGGTGGGCGGTGCCGGCGAAATCCTCGATCGGGAACACCGAGCGAAGCGTCTTCTCGAGCCCCGAGACGTACCCCGTGGCCGGATCGGAGCGAAGGAATTGCTCATAGCTCTCGCGCTGGACTTCGATCAGGTTCGGCATTTCCGAGATTTCGTGGATGTTGCCGAAGATCTTGCGGATCCGCCGCTGATAGGACTTTGCCCCGCTCGCGTTTTTGGGAGCGTCGATCGCCTTAGTTGCCATGGTCATCCCTGCGCTTTGCGGAGACGCACGCGAGGCGCGCTCCGCTGTGTACCCCGGCGAAGGCCGGGGTCCAGACTGGTTCCCGGCCTTCGCCGGGATACATAAGTGGAGCGCTGGTCCCGCTGCTCCTCCCCAATGCGTTCGACCCGTGCGCCGTTCGGGCCCTGTCCCGGGGAGGACGGGAAAAGCTCCGGGCGCACGTCACCGTGCGGCGGAGCCGTCTATTTGTTGGATTGTCGGATATAGACTTATTCGCCGCCGGTGCAAGGGGAGGGTGGAGGCCCGTAAGCCTCGTCCACATGCTCGGGGACGATGGCGCCGGGCTCCAGGCCCATCAGGCGGCTTCGGCCCCAGGTCGAGCCAAGCTCCTGCATGACCTACTTGATGTAGCCGCACTTCTCGAGCGCGTCGGTCGGGCCCATCGGGCCGGCCCACTCATCGGTCATGGCGCCGCTGGGGCTGACCAGCGGAACCGCGATGTTGCCGTCGGACTTCTGCGGGTGCGGCATCTATGCGCCCGGCGGCAGCGCGGCCACTTCGCGCGCCAGCGTGTCGGCAGCTTGAGCAGGGGACGTTCGATACGCACGGGTCAGCTTCCTCGGGATATCCAAATGTTCATCTCTTAGCTTGCGCAAAGACTACTCCGAACGTCCGCTTCGCGCAAAGCGGACGATGGCGAAATAGAAAAAGGGCGACCCCTTGCGGAGCCGCCCTTCCCATCCACGAGTGCTTCAAGACACCCGCGAAACAGTGGATCGTAGCACTGAATCCCGGATCAAGCCCGGGATGACCCACGCTACGCGCAGGTCACTTGAGCTCGACGGTTCCGCCGGCGGCTTCGATCTGCGCCTTGATCTTCTCGGCCTCGGCCTTGTTGACGCCTTCCTTAATCGCCTTGGGCGCGCCTTCAACCAGGGCCTTGGCTTCGCCGAGGCCAAGCTGGGTGATCGCGCGGACTTCCTTGATCACGTTGATCTTTTTGCCGCCGTCGCCGGTCAGGATCACGTCGAACTCGGTCTGCTCTTCCTCGGCCGGGCCGGCAGCGGCAGCCGCGGCCGGAGCGGCGGCGACCGCGGCCGCAGCCGAAACGCCCCAACCTTCTTCGAGCATCTTGATGAACTCAGCCATCTCAAGGATGGTGAGCTTCGAGGCTTCGTCATACATTTTCTTAAGGTCTGCCATTTTGATCTCCATGCGGGCTGAGCCCAAAGTCGTGCGTGAATTAGGTTATGCAGCCTGCTGTTGATCGACGCGGGCCTGAAGGACGCGCGCAAAGCTTGCGCCCGGTTCGGCCAGGGTACGAACGAACTGAGTGGCAGGTGCTACGAAGGTTGCGACCAGTTTTGCGCGCAATTCGTCGAGCGAGGGTAAAGCAGCGAGCGCCTTGACCCCGGCCACGTCGAGCATCGTGTCGCCCATCGCGCCGCCCACGATCTCGAACCGGTCGTTGGTCTTGGCAAAGTCCACCGCGACCTTGGCGGCCGCGACCGGGTCTTCCGAGGTCGCAAGCGCGGTCGGGCCCTTAAGCAACTCGCCGATCGGCTGATAGCGCGAGCCATCGAGAGCGATCAGCGCGAGCCGGTTCTTCGCAACTTTGAACTGGGCGCCGGCGTCGCGCATCTTCAGCCTCAGATCGGTGGACTGAGCCACGCTGAGCCCGAGATTGCGGGTGACGACCACCACGCTGGTCTCGGAAAAGACCTGCTTCAGCTCGTCGACTAGATCCGCTTTTTGCGAACGATCCATGCCAACTCCAATGTTCCAATTCAAAGCGACGCTTCGAATCGAGGTTCAAACACCTTCGACGCAGCGGGGCCGCTTCGAAGCACTTTGTCCGTGGGGAGTTGGATCGTTGGCGTAGCGAAAGCCACGCACGACGGCGGGCTGGCCCGCCGAATGATTCCTGTCCCCGTCTAGGTTGCAGATTAAGCCCTCAATTGGGACGAGGGCGGCAACTGTCTCGGACGGCTGCGCCGGCAAGCCGACGCGAAGGCGCGCCTATAGCGAAGTTGGGCGGTCGATCAAGTGTTTGGCGATCAACTGCCCGGCGTCAACTGTCTGCCGCCAACGAAAAGCCCGGGCGAAGCGGGTGTGCTTCGCCCGGGCCATCTTTGCTCCCGCTAGTTTGAGAGCGTTGGTGTTAACCGCGCTCTGGGGCCGGCGGCGGCGGCGGCGGCGGCGGCGGAGCCATCGGGCAGATGTCGGTCGCGAGGATAACCGAACCGTCCGGGCAGGTCTGAGTCGCCGGAGCCATCGGCGGCGGCGGTGGTGCGGCCATGACCGGCGCGATGTACGGAGCCTCGGCTGGCGCGCCGAAGCCGAAGATCAAGCTCGCCAGCAAGCTGTGCGAGGAGAACCGGCTGTTGTTGGTGAACGATATGTCCGCGTCGGTGTCGCTGAAGTCCTCGCTGAAATTCAGCTTGCCGGTGCGGAAGTAGCGGTACTTGAGGCCGACTTCGATGTTCTGGCTGATCGGCACTCCGACGCCGGCGATGAGCTGATATGCCCAGGCGCTGTCCTTATCGCCGAGAAGCTTGATCCTGGCGCGGCCGAAACCGGCACCACCGTATACGCGGAACCCACCGGCGCCAAAGTCGGCAAGCGCATTACCCATGATCGACGTCACCCGAGCCCGACCATTCAGGTCGAAATCGGTGTCGGTGATGATTTCGCCGGTGGCGTCTTCAAAATCGTCGATGAAGTCCTGGTCAAGCTGGAGCTCGTCGACCTTCGCCCGCTTATAGCCAAGCTCGGCTTCAACCCGGAAAGCGCCGAAGTCGTAACCGGCAATCGCGTCGATGTCGTAGCCCCGCTTGTAGTCAACTTCGATGAGGTTGTCGTTGACCGTGTCCGGGAACAACGGGTCGACAAAGTTGACGTCAGCGTCAACGTTGGTGTCCTTGGGGAACAGGATACCACCTTCGATGCCCACGTACGGGCCTGCGTCCTGCGCGACCGCTGGGGTCGCGATTGCAGCCGCCGCAACGGCAGCTAAAAGATAATTACGCATCTCAGTTTTTTCCTTCTGATTGAGATGGGCGCTTAAACCCATTCTCGCGGCCAAAGTTTCGGCCTGGTACAGGTTCGAGAGTCACCTGTTGCATCCGGGCAACAGCTGCGATGGTTCACTTTCCGTTTAATGGACTGGGGTGTGGGAGAATTCCGGTTTTTCGGCGGAATTGGACCTTTTTCGCCAGTTACGATTAGGCCGACTCATTTTCCGCGAGGTAGCGCGCCACGTCCTCGCTTCCGCCGATCTGTTCGCCGTCGATGAACACCAAAGGAGTGGTCGAAACGCCATGCTCGTCCTTGAACGCGTCGACCTCCTCGCGGCTGGCGAGAATATGGTCGTCGACCTTGAACCCGGCGTCTTCAAGCATCTGCTTGGCTCGCACCCCATAAGGGCAAGTGTGGTCGGGCAGGACCATTCGGTACAAAGTGGCTGTGCGCCCGGACATTCGAATCTCCCGCAAGAAGAAAGGGCTAGACGCCCGCAATTTCCGCCAGGTCGAGCTTGACCCCGCGGCCCATGGTCGAGCTGATCGCAACCTTCTCGACGAACTTGCCCTTGGCGCCCGACGGCCGAGCCTTGACGATGGCGTCGAGGAAAGCGTCGAAATTGGCCTTGAGATCGGCTTCAGGGAAGCTTGCCTTGCCGATCCCGGCGTGGATGATTCCGGCTTTCTCGACCCGGAACTCGACCTGGCCGGACTTGGCCGCCTTGACCGCTTCGCCGACGTTGGGGGTGACGGTGCCCAGCTTCGGGTTGGGCATCAGCCCCTTGGGGCCGAGCACTTTGCCCAGCCGCCCGACGACGCCCATCATGTCGGGGGTGGCGATGACCCGGTCGAAGTCGGTCTTGCCGCCCTGGATTTGCTCCATCAGATCCTCGGCACCGACGATGTCGGCTCCCGCCGCCTTGGCCTCGTCGGCCTTTTCACCCTTGGCGAATACGGCGACGCGCACGTCCTTGCCGGTGCCTTTGGGCAGCGACACGACGCCGCGCACCATCTGGTCGGCGTGGCGCGGGTCGACGCCCAGGTTCAATGCGATCTCGACCGTCTCGTCGAACTTGGCGGTGGCGTTGGCCTTGACGATTCCGATCGCCTCATCGACGCCGTAGAAACGGTCGCGGTCGATGCTGTCGGTCTGCGATTTTTGCTTCTTGGTCAGCTTTGCCATGTTCTTAGCCCTCCACGACCTGGAGGCCCATCGCGCGGGCGGAGCCTTCGATAATCTTCGTCGCCGCATCGATGTCGTTGGCGTTCAAATCCTTCATTTTGGCGGTCGCGATCTCGGCGACCTGCGAGCGGCGGATGGTGCCCGCGGAAACCTTGCCGGGCTCGGCTGAGCCGGCTTTGAGCTTCGCCGCTTTCTTGAGCAGGAACGAGGCCGGCGGGCTTTTGGTGGTGAAGGAGAAGCTGCGGTCGGCATAGACGGTGATCACCGTCGGGATCGGCGAGCTCTTCTCGAGTTCCTGCGTGGCGGCGTTGAACGCCTTGCAGAATTCCATGATGTTGACGCCGCGCTGGCCCAGCGCCGGCCCGATCGGCGGCGACGGGTTGGCGGTGCCCGCGGGCACCTGCAGCTTGATGTAGCCGGTGATTTTCTTGGCCATGTGTCTCACTCTGTATGTGGCGCCCGGAGCGGAAACTCCGCCCGGCCGCTGGTTCAAGTTTAGCGGTCCAAGCGGCGAGCCGAGGCGCGCCTCCCGCAAGTATTCCAATGAGATTGGAAGCGCGGCCTTTAGCTTAAGCAGCGCTGCAATGAAAGTGCGTCGCTGGACGCGGCTACTTCACCCGTTCCACCTGCTCGAACTCAAGCTCCACGGGAGTAGCCCGTCCGAAGATCGACACGGACACCTTGACGCGGCTGCGGTCGAAATCGAGCTCCTCGACCAGCCCGTTGAAGCTGGCGAACGGGCCGTCCAGCACCTTGACGCTGTCGCCAATGTCATAGTCGACCTGGATCTTCTGCTTGGGCGCGGCGCTGGCCATTTCTTCCTTGGTGGAGAGGATTCGCGCGGCTTCGGCCTCGCTGATCGCCTGCGGCTTGCCGTTGGGGCCGAGGAAGCCGGTGACCTTGGGGGTGTTCTTGACCAGGTGATAGACCTGGTCGCTCATGGTCAGCTTGGCGAGCACGTAGCCGGGGAAGAACTTGCGGTCGTTGGTGACCTTCTTGCCGCGGCGGATCTCGGTGACCTTTTCGGTCGGGACCTCGATCGCCTCGACGTGCGGCTCGAGCGCCAGGCGCCGGGCCTCGGACAGGATCGAGTCCTTCACCTTATTCTCGAAGCCCGAATAAGCGTGGATGATGTACCAGCGGGACATGGTTTTCGATTAAGCCTTTGAATTTAGCCGAGCAGGCCGAGCAGATACTGGACGATCGCGCTGAACGTCGAATCGGTGCCGAGGAAGAAGATCGCCAGCGCGGTGGTCATGATCAGCACCATGATCGAGGTTCGGCGCGTTTCCGCGGCCGTCGGCCAATGAACCTTCTGGATGCCTTCGGACCGGACCTGCCGGACGAATTCGCCAACCGAAACTCTCGCCACTTTGCTGTCGCTCGCTTTCAGATAGAAAAAGGCTCCGCGGGGCCAAGTAGGCCGGCGGAGCTGGAAAGCGATGTAGCGCGGCGGCGCGATCCGTTCAAGGGATGGGAGCGGGCCGCCCAAACTTGCGAACGGGCAAGTGCGCGTCTAACTCGCGCCTCGGCCAAGGGTGGCCACGAAAGTATTACCTTCGAGGCGGCCCTGCAGGAGTGTAGCTCAGTTGGTAGAGCATCGGTCTCCAAAACCGAGGGCCGTGGGTTCGAGTCCCTCCACTCCTGCCATTGACCGATCCGTCCCATGGAGGGCCGTCACGAACTGAATTCGTGACGTCGATCCTCGCCTGGGCGAGGTCGGCCGGCATTCGCGTTCTACTGCGAAGTAGCTTCGCTACCCTCGGATGAGCAGATCCGCACTGCTGGGGGCAGTCCGGCGTGCTGCTCATCAAGCTTGCAGCTTGCATCATCCTGGCGACGAAGGCGGTCGACCAGCCGATGAGGACGAAGCCGATTACCGCCTCGAACGCGCCGATCAGCCGCCACGCTCTGGGAATGTTGGTCTCCGGGATGCCGAGCGTCGCATAGGCCGAGGCCGAATAATAAAGCGTGTCCTCGAACGTGGTCAGGGCGGGCTCCAGTGCCAGATAGAAGAACGCGAAAACCACGATCTCGATGAAGTGCAGCATGAACAGCATCAGCCCGGTGGTCGCGACCAGTGCCAGCGCGCCCAGGTCCATGCGGTGCTTGACCAGCCGGTCCTCGTCGAGCTTGAGCATCCGGCTGATGCCAAGCAGGCCGAGCCCGTGGATGATCACCATGAGCAGGACGAAGCCGGCCGACACCGCAAGCTGGAGCCCCAGCCGAATCGACATCACTTCGTCGTCCATCCTTCGTCACCCGATCCGATTCGCCGAAATGCCGTAGCGAACTAAAGGCCGCGCCGGTTCCGGTCAGGCGGCGATGTCGTAGGGCTGGATTTCGCCGGACAGATAGAGCGTCCGGGCCTTGGTCCGCGACAGCTTGCCCGAGCTGGTGCGCGGCAAAGTGCGCGGCGGGACCAGCTCGACCACCGGGCTGATCCCCGTGATCGCGTGGACCCGCTCGCGGATGTCGTCGCGAAGCCGGCCGCGCTCTTGCGGGTCGGACACCCGGCAATGGACGAGCACCGCCGGGGTCTCCTCCCCGGCCGGGCCGGTGATGGCGAAAGCGGCGATGTCGCCGGCCTTGAAGCCGGGCAATTGCTCGACCGCCCATTCGATATCCTGCGGCCAGTAATTGCGGCCGTTTATGATGATCATGTCCTTGGCCCGGCCGACGATGAAGATGTAGCCGCGCGACATGTAACCCATGTCGCCGGTGTCCAGCCAACCGTCGTCCGACAGGCACGCCTCGGTGGCCTCCTCGTCGCGGAAATAGCCGACCATCACCGACTGGCCGCGGACGAACAGCTTGCCGATGGCGCGGTCGGGGAGAAGCGCGCCGTCGGGGCCGCGCACCTCGGCCTCCATGCCGTGGACCGGCTTGCCGCAATTGACGATCGCGCGGTAGCGGCGCGGCCGCCCGCCGCCGCTCGACTCGACGCCGGACAGCTCGGTCTCCTCGACCAGCTCCAGCCTTATGCCTTCGCCCGGCGGCATCAGCGACACCGCAAGGGTCGCTTCGGCAAGCCCGTAGCTGGGGCAGAAGCTGCTGGCTTTGAACCCGGCTTCGGCGAAGGCGTCGACGAACGCCTGCATCACGTCGGGACGGATCATGTCGGCGCCGTTGCCCGCGATCCGCCAGCGCGACAAATCGAAGTGGTCGCCGGCGCGGGTCTGCGACGAAATCCGGCGCGCGCAAATGTCGTAGCCGAAGGTCGGCGAGTAACTGAGCGTGGTGCCCGGGTTGCGGGTGACAAGGTCGAGCCAGGCGAGCGGCCGGCGGGCGAAATCCTCGGTCTTCAGGTAATCGACCGAAATCTGGTTGGCGACCGGCGACAGCAAGCAGCCGACCAGCCCCATGTCATGGTACCACGGCAGCCACGAAATCGCCCGGTCGGAGGCCTCGATGGCGAGGCCGATGCCGTGCGCGCGCAAATTGTCGAGCAGCCCGCGATGAGTGACTGCAACCCCGTGCGGGAAGCGGGTCGAGCCACTGGAATATTGCAAATAAGCGATCTCGTCGGGGCCGGGCGAGGCAAGCTCGGCGCTCGCCTCGATTATGTCGGCAAGCGAGTCCCAGTCGCGCGATTCGACGCCGGTCTGCGCGGCCGCGTCGGCGGCAAAGGCGGCAAGTTCGGGCGGATAAAGGAACAGCGCCGGGTCCCCGCTTTTCAGCATCACCTTGAGCTGCTCGACATAGGCCTCGCGCCCGCCGAAGCTGGTCGGCAGCGGCAGCGGCACCGGCCAGGCGCCGGCATAGACCGCGCCGAAGAATGCCGCGGCGAACTGAGGGCACGTCTCGGCGATCAACGCGACCCGGTCGCCGGGCTTGATTCCCAAAGTAACGAACCGCCGAGCGGCGGCGAGCGAGTCCGTGCGGAGCTGCGAATACGAATAGGCCTGGACCAGCGTGCCGCGAGCGTCGTGGAAGTTGAGGCCGCGCGAGCCTGTCGCCGCATAGTCGAGCGCTTCGCCGAGCGTCTCGAAATCGGCGATCCGGCGGGGCAAAGCGTCAATCGTCGGGGTCGCGCCAGGCGGCGCAAGGTCGGCTGCAGTCGTCGTTTTGCGATCGAGCACGCCACCAATCCCATGCATATCGTTACTGGCCGGAACGCCCCGCGGGCAGCGGTGCCCACCGGCAGCTTTGTGATGGGCAGGGACTGTGGCACAAAAACGGCGCCATGCCGCCACCAAAGCCCCGCAAACCGCGCCCGCCGCTCGATCAGGGCAAGCTCGGCGAGCTTGCGCTTCACTATGTCGGCCGGTTCGCGACGACCCGGTCGAAGCTTGTCGCTTATCTGGCACGCAAGGTCCGCGAGCGCGGCTGGAGCAGCGAGGGCGAGGCCGACCTTGCCGCGGTCGCCGAGCGGCTGGCCGGCCTCGGCTATATCGACGACGCCGCATTCGCGCTGGCCAAGGCGCGGTCGCTCGGCGGGCGCGGCTACGGGATCCGGCGGGTGCGCCAAAGCCTGCACGCGGCCGGAGTCGGCGACGACGACGCCGTTGGAGCGAACCAGCTTGCCGAGTCGGAGAGGGTGGAAGCCGCGCTCCGCTTCGCCCGGCGGCGGCGGTTCGGTCCGTTCGCTCAAACCCGGGCCGAGCGGCCCGAGCGCGAGCGGGCGATCGCGGCGATGATCCGGGCCGGCCACTCCTTCGGGCTTGCTCGCGCCATCGTCGCTCTCGACCCTGGCGGCAAATTCAACCTCGAAGAGCTTGCCGAAAAGCGGTAGCGGGTCGCTTGTAAAAGTCGGTTTAACGACAGTGTGACGCATGATACAGGCGCGTAAAGTGAAGCAGATCAGTGCCGAAGGACCGCAGCCGGTCGTTGCCCCCGATTCCTCGCCGGACGAGGCGCAGCTAGCGCCGGTCGCCGCCCGGGTGAAATGGTTCGACGCGACCCGCGGTTTCGGCTTCCTGGTCAGTGATGCGATCGACGGGGACATCCTGATTCACTTCACCGTGCTGCGCGAGCACGGGCGCCGCAGCCTGCCCGAGGGCGCGCTGGTCGAGTGCATCCCGACGCGGCTCGAGCGCGGGTTTCAGGCGACCAGGATCTTGTCGATCGACGCCGGCTCCAGCGGTGCCGCGCCGCGGCCGCCGCGGCCGCCGGCCGACCGGGCCGAACGCGATTCGCTCGCCACTCAAGCCGGCGAGTTCGAAGCGGTAGAGGTCAAGTGGTTCAACCGCAGCAAGGGTTATGGCTTCCTCAACCGGCCGGGGGTCGAAGGCGAGGACATTTTCGTCCATATGGAGACCGCTCGAACCTGCGGAGTCGGTGAGTTGGAACAAGGCCAGTTGATCGAGGTGCGGATCGCGCAGAGCCCCAAGGGGCTGACGGCGGTCGAAGTTCGAAGTCCGTCGTGAAAAGCGTTGCGCTGGCAATCGCCGCCGCATTGGCGGCCTGCACGCCGACCGCGGCCGTGCCCGAGGCGTCGCTGGAGCGCGCCGAAAGCGGGCTTGAGCAAATGCCGTTGACCATCACCTCGTCGAGCGGGGTTCACCGCTTCATCGTCGAAATCGCGCGCTCGCCCGACGAGCAGGCGCGCGGCATGATGTTCCGGGAATCGCTGGCGCCCGACCGCGGCATGATCTTCCCGTACGACCCGCCCCAGCCGGTCTCCTTTTGGATGGAAAACACGCTGATCCCGCTCGATATGGTCTTCATCCGCGCCGACGGAACCATCGCTCGGATCACGACGGCGGTGCCGTTGTCGCAGGATAGGGTGCCCTCGGGCGAGCCGGTGGTCGCGGTGCTCGAGCTCGCCGGCGGGCGAGCGGCGCAGCTCGGCATCAAGGCCGGCGACCGGGTAAAGTGGTGAAGTTTCGGTAGGGTTCGTTAGTCCGTGCGCTAATGTCTGCTTTGGGTGGAAAGCAGACACTCAAACCCTTCGGCGGTCGAGCACCCGGAACGCCAAATTGACGCGCACGTTGTGGGCTTATGGAAAACAAGCTCACCCGCGAAGCTCTGGTCGTCGAAGACGAGCCGATGACACGTATGGTCGCTGTCGATGCAATCTCTGAAGTGGGGGTGAAAGTGTATGAGGCTAGTGACGCTGGTGAAGCGCTCCAACTCCTCGGCGAACATCCCCAAGTGAGTCTTTTATTCACCGACATAGAGTTACCGGGCGGCATGGATGGTCGGGCGCTTGCAGAGGAGGTCCATAGCATGCGTCCCGACGTCGAACTTATCGTGACTTCAGGAACCAATCACCTTTCCGATAGCGATCTTCCTGATAGCGGGACTTTCTTGTCCAAGCCCTATCAAACCGAACACCTCCAAAACGTCGTGAAGAAGAAGCTGGAGTCTCGCCACCGGTAATTCCGGATGCCGCCTGTATCCGGCGCCGCTCCTGCCCCCGTCAGCCTCAGCAGCGCGGGCGCGACAAGCGTAGCTGCGATATCAGTTCGCCAATTTGTCGCGATCGAGCAGCAACGTAACGATCAGCCCTTCAGGCAGCCAATCATACTCGATCTTGCCGCCAAGCTGCTTGGAAACACTGCGGTGCACAAGCTTGCTTCCAAAGCCGCTGGCTTCGGGCGGCGCTTTCACTTGCGGCCCGCCGCGCTCCATCCAAGTCAGCTCAAGCTGTGGGCCCTTTGACGCCGTAGTGATATCGAGTGTCCCCGTGCCCGCAGACAAGGCGCCATATTTTAGCGAATTGGTTGCTAGCTCATGCAGCACCAATGCCAGGCTAGTCGTCGAGCTCTCGCCCACACCCATACGCTCAACCGCAACCCTGATCCGTCCGCTGAACGCGCCAAGATCATCATATGGCGCAAGCAATACCGACAGAAGATCACCAAGAAGCGCCGCACTGCCCTGATCCCCCGGCAAGGGGCGAACGAGGTCATGGGCTCTTCCAAGCGCCGTCAAGCGCTGGGTAAGCTCCTTTGCCATCTCGGCGGTACTCGAGGTGGACCGTGACGTAATGTGGGTCAGCCCCGTAGCGATAGCCAACAAATTCTTGACCCGATGGCTCATTTCCCCGGCGAGGAGTTCGTGGCCTTCTTCAGCCTGCTTTCGCCCGGTAACGTCGAGGAAAATGCCCGACATGTGCCGGTCATGGATCCCGACATCTTCCCCCCTCCCTCGTGAGGAGATCCAGCGAACCTCTGTGCCAAGTACGATGCGGAAGTCGGTCTCGTAACTGCCCGAAACGCCGCGGGTCGCGTTGAAGGCCGCACGCACACGGTCACGGTCAGCCGGGTGGATATGCTGCGACAAGTCTTCGAAGGTGAGATGCTCGTTCCAATCGAGACCCCAAAGCCGAAAGCCCCGCTCGTCCATCGTGAAGCTGTCGTCGTCGACGTTCCAGGTCCATAACGAGAGACCGGCAGCTTCGAAGCCATGGAGCAGCTCCGCCGATGGCCAAGTGTGTGGGGCGGCCGGAGAGAGTGTGCGAAACTCTTGCGCGCGCGCTCCGCCCTTCGGCAAAATGGAATTTCGCATCGTTAGTCCCCCTGTGACGCTTGGCTGTAAACGAATGCCGAGCAATAGAGGCATTCCAACTGGGCATAGTCCCTATCGAAACTCTACAATGAACCTTTGCTTGCTAGCGAGGACGGGTGGCGGAGGATGAGCTAGCCACCCTGAGGGACCCGCAGGAGGCTCGTGGCGGCCCCGCGCAGGCTCCCAGCCTTGGTGCTCTCCACCCGCCCATGCTTCCAGGCGGCGTTAGCCGCCCCCTCAAGGCTCCTTAGCCTTTCCCGTCGCGGTGCATCCGGCACACTCGCTTACCCTTCACGGCGGGTGCCCGGCTGAGCATATGCTCCGGTGCTTTGAATGAAAGCGGATTTGATGTGCTATCGGTCGGGTACGGCATGCGATTGCTAAGGAGACTGTTTATGCGCGTTCGGCGAGTCTGCGCCGGACGTGGGTGCGGCACGGTGACGTCTCCTCAGGCCCATCAAGGGGCGCAGCGCGGCGACCGACCGCCCGGCGAAGTAGAACAAGATGCAGC
>JBBJOG010000026.1:0-13073 GCA_037721775.1 Sphingomicrobium sp.
TTCGGTGCAGGAGGTCGCGCGATGGCTTGAGGCGCTGGGCGCGGAGGTGTCGGGAGCTGGCGTGACGGCCAATTTCAAGCTGCGCGAAGCTCGCCCCGCAGCGCACAACCGCGGCGGCAGCTAACGTCCGCAATGGGTCGAAAGCAGACATTACGCTAGGGTCTGCTTTGGGTGGAAAGCGGATGTTAGGTATTCCCCGACTTCTCTCATTAAGTCGCCGGTGCGGGATGTCCCGAGACGATGCGAAATGGCGGCCGTTCGCCATAGGTCAATGCTCGCCACAGCCATTCCATCGGACCGAAACGGAATTGCGAAAGCCACCAGTGGCTGAAGACGGTTTGGAAGGCGAAGAAGGCGATGCACGTTGCTATCACCACACTGGTGCCGATGCTGCCGGCAAGCCCGAGACTCGGACCCACTTCCGACATTACGAAACCGTAGAGCACGCCCTGCGCCAAGTAATTGGTCAACGCCATTCGGCCGACGGGAGCGAAGACGCCGAACAGCCGTCGGCCCAAGCCCGTGTGGAGCGCCACCACGATGCCAGCGGCGTAACCGGCGGCCAACACCAGCGCGGCGGGCGAGCGGAGCGCGTCGCCCAGTAGCCTGGCCGCTTCGAACGGAGCCCAATAGCCTTTGCCGAGAAGGTGAACGATAAGTGCTAAAACCAGCCCTAACGGGAGCGCGATCGAAGCAACGCGGCGAAGCATGGGCAGATAGCGAGGAATGTCCTCGAGGATTCCACTGCGCCCGATCGCGGCCCCGAGCGCGAACCGACCGAGCGCATAGATGAACCAGGCGGCTATTCCCCCTCCGGCGAGCCATTCGGTCCAAGTCCATTGCCAGAACATTCCGACCATGCGCGGATAATCACCGGAGAGCACCGCCGCCTGCCGTCTCAGTCCGGCAGGGTCGCTCCAAAAAGATTCGGGGACCAGCTCAAGGCCCAGTGCTCCGCTCCACCACGCCTGCAGGTCCGCACTGTAGAGCGCGGCCACCGCACCAAAGATGACGAGGCTTCGAGTTCTCCATCTGCGCATCGCCAGCAGAGCGAAGCCAGCGACTGCGTAAAGGTTGAGGATGTCCCACACCCACAGGAAGATGACATTCAGCCAACCGAACACGAGCAGCCAGGATAGTCGGCGGACATATCGTGCCGTGAAGCCTGGCCGCCCCTCCCCGCGCTTCATCTGAAGATAAAAGCCAAGGCCGAACAAAGTAGCGAACATGGTGTTCGCCTTGTCCGTAGCCAGCCACTGCACCGCGAAATAAGCAGCACTGTCGAGCGAGGCCGTGGGCAACGCCGAAAGCTGCGCCTTTGACGCCAAAACGTAGGGGCGGGCAAAGGCGGCGAAGTTGACCAGGAGAACGCCGAACAATGCGACTCCGCGCAGCACGTCCAGCTCGGCGATGCGCTCGCGTTCGGCGACCGGTCCTACAGCAGCTGTATGCATGGCAACTCCCCCAAAGCGATACTGCCGCGCGAAACCATGAGAAGCAATTGGTGCCGACTAATGTCGGCTTTGGGTCGAAAGCGGACCTCAGCCGCTAATGTCCGGAATGGGTCGAAAGTGGACATAAGTGCCTGAGTCCAGAATGGGCGGAAGCGGACATTCAGGAGTCGCCGAACGCAAGGCTAAATTAGGAAAGCTTCGCAGCTTCCTTTTTGCAGTCATAGGGTAGGTCTGCCTCGAAGCAGAAATCGGGCCATTTTCCGCTTCGGCGCCAATAGTCGAGCAGGCCGAAACGCTTG
Source organism: Sphingomicrobium sp. (assembly GCA_037721775.1). Lineage (GTDB taxonomy): Bacteria > Pseudomonadota > Alphaproteobacteria > Sphingomonadales > Sphingomonadaceae > Sphingomicrobium. The sequence continues at coordinate 1,754 of JBBJOG010000026.1, forward strand.
AATATCAGCAGGAAGCCTGGGACAAAAGACTTCGAAGCGTCGGCGCCGACGGCATCCGCGCTCGCTCCGCAGATGGCATTCAACGCGGGGCGGGTGCTTCAGTGCGCGACGGCGGATGCAACCTCGCGCCTGCGCCCGCAGACGATGAAGCTGTACGTCGGCAGTTGCGTTCAATTCGCCGAATTATTCCCGTCCGGGGACGTCGAAGTGGCTTTGCCCGCTTTGCGACAAGTTATCGATGCCGCTCCGCGATTTGAACCGGCCTGGAAAAAGCTCCTGCTCGGCGAAGCAATTGTTGCTGCCGCGGCGGGGGGCGCCGACGGTTCCGCGCAGGCGGTTCGAACGCATATTCGGGCGGCAAGGTCGGCGAAGCTGGCGCTTGCCGAGGCGCACCTTGCGGAAGCCGAACTTCTCCCGCCCGTGGATTTCAGCGGGCGACTGCGGCTGGTTGATCGCGCAGGTGAGATCGATCCCGAGAACCCGTTCGTTCTTTTTGCGCGGTCGGTCGTACTCATGAACGTCGGCAGGCTCAATGAAGCGGTCCGCGATGCCGAAAAGGCATCGCGAATCGATCCTCTCTCCACGTCGATGCGCGTGTCGTACATTTTGACCATGGCTTATTCCGGGCGCATTCCGCGAGCATTTCAGGAGCTTCGCCAGGCCGAACAGCTTTCGCCAGACGTGGCCAACTTGATTGATGCCCGGTTTCGTCTGAATTTGCGTTATGGCGACCCGCGTGAGGCGCTGCGGATTCTTCGCCAGCATGGCACAAGCCAGCAGCTTGACGCCTTCCTGCTGGCGCGCATCGAACCAACTCCGGCCAATATCGAAAAGGCCATCGGAATTGCTCGATCGAGCACCGCGCAGAGTTCTACCTTCAGTTCGCTAATTCAGGCCATGGCCGCTTTCGGCCGTAACGACGAAATCTTCGACTTCCTCATGCGGTGGCCCAATCCGGCCGCGTCCGCAGCTGACATTCAGGTCGTCTTCAGACCAGACTTAAAGCCGTTGCGCGCGGAACCAAAGAATGGCGCTATCCTTGCGCCCGACAAGTACAAAGCTCGCGCGAAGCTTTTCCCGCGACGGCGCAGCTGAAACCTTGAACAGCAGGTCCGGTCTTTCGCCCGCGGCGTCGTCAATAAGCTTGATTTGTCCTGACTGGAACATGGGCAGGCTCCCGAGCTCGACGAGGAAGTCGCGGGCGACGCGCTTTGAGCTCGCTGTGGAATCTGCTGCAACGACTACGACAAGCTGTGTTCCGGGTTGTCGCCATGGCTTCCAAAGAACTCCCGCAAGAACCAACACTGCGACCACGGCGGCCGTCCAGGCCAGCGCCGGCCATCGAACCTTCTCGACCCAAGGCTGCTTGACCGGCGGTTTACGGTGTGCGGTATCTGCAGGGGCAGCTCTTGGCGTGCTTGGGAGAGCGTCGACGGCGTTCAGCAGCTCGTTCAAGCGCGAGGTTCGGAGGCGCCCCTTGCTGCTCATGTCGATGGTTTGGAACTGCCGAAAGCCGAGCGGCGGCTCGGTCCCGTCAAGTAGCACCGGCACCAGCCGTCCACTGTCGCGACCGGCGGCAGCTTCGTCGCGGACCCAAGCGCTTTCGACAGAGCGCTCCGACCACAGGACGACGACCGCTTCGGCTTCCTTGAGCGCCTTCTCGATCTCCTTGCTGTACTGCGCGCCCCCCTTGATGTGACGGTCCCACCAGACGGAGTGCCCGGCGTTTTCCAGCGCCAGCGCGACCCATTTTGCGCGAGTTAAGTCTTCGCGATCATAACTGAGGAAAATGCTCGACATCCGGTGCCCCGCTGCGTCCCCCATCGTGCGGCGAATCGGCTGAAGGAGCAAGTTGGCATGTTGCTAATGTCCGTTTGGATCCGAGAGCGGACACTTGGACCGCCGCGAGTGCCGCCCCGACGCGGACGCGCTTCCGTCCAGTGCACGCTGCCCCCCAAGCCCAACGCACCTTAGGTCAACACGCCTGGGCGCCCCCCCCGCCGCCGCCGGGTGCCCCGGGGTCCGGCCGGCCGCCGCTCGGCGCCCTCTGATCGGCGCACGGGCCGCGGCGGGGCAGTTTCCGGCCGGGGCGACCTCCACCCGACCCGATGGGCGAAGTTGTCTAACATTCTGCAATGGCAGGTATGAGAAGGTTTCGTGCCATAAGAAAGATGGAGCGAGGAGACCTTCACGGGCTAAGCGACATTACGCATCGACCGCTATTTGTCTCAACGGGAATTTGGCTTAGGAAACTTTGATGAGGAGAGCGGCCGTCGGGCTCTGCATGGTGGTAGCAGCGTGTAGTCCGGGACCCCCGTCTACCGACCAGCGAAACGGACTCGCTGACCGAGCCTCAACAGGCTCGGCCCCATCCAAATCGTTGCGAGAGAGAAGAGCCGGGTGGCCCGGAATGTCCGCTTTAGGTCGAAAACGGACACTCGTTGCTGGCGTAGCCGATCAACGAACCGTAGCATTCCCAGACGGGGGCCTTCATGCAGATGTTCGAATACATAATCGTTCTGATCTCGATCGTAATCGGGCTGGCGCTGACGCATCTGATGCAAGGAATCGCCAGGCTCATTCAGCATCCCGGCCGGGCACGCATCTGGTGGGTCCACCTAGTGTGGGTGGCCTATATGTTTCTTTCCACCATATTCTGGTGGTGGTTTGAGTTCCGCCTCCAGCGCATCGAGACGTGGACATTCTCACTCTACGCGTTCGTGGTGTTCTACGCGTTCTATATTTACCTCATTTGCGCACTCCTATTTCCGAGGGATCTCGACGGATATGAAGGCTACCAGGATTACTTTCTATCACGGCGGAAGTGGTTTTTCGGCCTGCTCATCGGAATGTTTCCGATCGACCTGATCGACGCAGCGATCAAGAATACAGCGGACGTCGACTATTTCGCGACCCTTGGCGCAGAATATTTAATTTCGTGGGGGATCCAAACGCTTGGTGCACTCGGCGGCTTGCTCACCCGCCGGGCCGCGATCCACGCGGCTATCGCCGTCACCTATCTTGTTTACCTGCTGGTGCTGAGGATGTTCAGCACTGTGAGTTGAGCGGTTGCCCTCATACCAACGGTGGTTTCACAGCCCCTAATGTTCGCAATGGGTCGGAAGCAGACATAAGCGCGTCGCGAGTGCCGCGCCGACGCGGAGGTGCTTCCGCCTAGTGCCGGCGGCGCCCCGGCACGCCACAAGGACGCGCCTGGGCGCCGCCCCCGCCGCCGGGCACCCGGGGCCGGCCGGCCGCCGCCGCGCGCTCCTGGATTCGTCCACGGGCCGCGGCGGGGCAGTTTCCGGCCGGGGGCACCCACCGAACCCGGGCACCGCCGCGACGCCCGGGCTGGCTCCGACCGGCCGCCCCTCAGCCCAGTGCCTCCTGCTCGTGCAGGCTGTACCGATCTTCCCCGTCCCGCCGCCAGCGGTGGCGCTCCGGATCCCGGCCGGTGCCCTCCTTCAGGATGATCGCGACGTGGCGTGGGTGCGTCCCGATGGCCCCCAGAGCGCGGACGATGGCCGGGCCGGTGTCCAGGCCCTCGAGGATGCAGGCGGTGATCAGGGCGATCGCCTGGTCGTGCTTGTTGGGGCCGCACTTGGCCTTGAGCCGGCGGAGCCGATCGGAGGTGGCGGCGTCTCGCGTGTTCGTCATAATTGGTCCTTCGGATTTGGGCCGACGCAAAACCGAAGCGCCGGCGGGATTAAAAAAATGGGCGGGTGAGCCGAACCCGGGCACCATCAGGTGCCCGGGCCGGTTTCGGTGGAGCTACGTCCAAGCGACATCCTCCTGGACCCGGCCTCGACCGCGGCCAGCAGCGTCTCGTTCGCGAGGTGGCTGTAGCGCATGGTCGACTTGTGGTCGGCGTGACCCAGCACCTTGCCGACGGCATAGAGATCGATGCCAGCGTTGATCATGAAACTGGCGGCGCTGTGCCTCAAATCATGAATGCGCAGATCGCCCAAACCAGCCGTCGCCCTCGCCGTCTGCCACGCCCGCTTCAGGGTCACGAACGGCAGCTTGGTCTCGGGATTGGGGACGACGTAAGGGCAGTCATCGAACCGCGGTAACTGTTCGATGATGTCGATCGCCGCCTGCGACAAAGGCACGTGCCTGGGTTTCCCTGTTTTCGTCGTCGGGATCAGCCAAGCCCGACGTTCAAGATCGACGTGCCGCCACTCCGCCCGCAACAGCTCCGACACCCGGGCGCCGGTCAACAGCAGCAGCCATACAATGTGCTTTAGCTGCGGATTCAACGACGCCTCGACCGCAACACGCAAACGCTCGGCCTCGGTCGCAGTGAGGTAACGCTCCCGAGCATTGCTGAACCGACGACGGGGCACCGCCCGGACGGGGTTGTTGTCGCACCCGGGAATGCACCACTGTCTGCCGAGCTCGAACGACCGGCTGAACGGCGGCGTGTGGACGTGGAAGGCGATGGGCTATTGGGCGCCGATTCAGCAATTGCGCTTCCGCGGCGGGCTCCAGAAGGCGGTCCGCGCGCCCAACGTGCGCGAACTGTTCGAAGAACCGACCGTGGATGCGGGCGGGATCGCGGATCCGTGCTCGCCGGTGTTTGGACTGATCGACGACCCGGCCATCGCCGCCGCCTGCGCTCGGAACGGCGGAGTGGGATTGTCGCCCGATGAAGAAGTTTTTTTTCCGCTGGAGACGAGATCGGGATCGACCGACCTCAAGGCCGAAACCGCGCGCACCCTGACCCTTGGTGTGGTCGCCCAACCGCTGCGCGGGCTGAACCTGACGGTCGATTATTACGACATCGACATTAAGGACACGATCGGCACCTTCGGCGGCGGCGCCCAGTTCACCTTGTTCGGGTGCATCCGGGGCGGCGGCGACCCCGCCGATCCCCTGTGCCAGGCGTATCAGCGGGCGCCCAGCGGTGAGGTCACCCAAATCGATTTGCCGACCGCCAATCTGGCGCGGTTGCGCGCACGCGGGATTGACTGGCAGATGGCCTATGGCTTCCCGCTGCCGGTCGGCGCCATCCGCCTCAACTTGTCGGGAACCCGTCTGCTGTCGTCCGAAATCGAGCTCAACCGCAACATCGGCGCGATCGACTGCGGCGGGGCGTTCGGGGGCATCTGCGGTGGAACCATCGGTGGATCGGCAACGCCCAAATGGAAACTGTTCAATCGCGCCGCTTGGACTGCCGGGCCGGTCACCTTGAGCCTGCGCCACCGTTTTTTCTCCTCGACCCGCAATTCGCGCTTCGCCGGCGCCGAAGTGCTCGGCTTTCCGCCGCCGACCAATCTCCCGACGCGCGCCCGTCGGCTCGAAGCGCGCCACTATTTCGACCTTGCGAGCAGTTTCGCGATCAATCGTCGCTACGGGCTGACGCTGGGCGTCAATAACCTTACCAACCGCAAGCCATCGTTGCTCGGCTCGCAGCAAATCCAGGCCAACACCGACCCCTCGCTCTACGACGTGCTCGGCCGGCGCTTCTTCGTTTCGATCAACGCTCGGCTGCGGTGAGCCTCACTTAGAACGACACGGGTCCAAGCTCGGCCCGCTCCTTGGCGAGGTGGCCGAGGATTTGCTGGCGTAACTGTTCGAAGCGCGGGTCCTTGCGCAGTTCGTTGAGCGGCGGGTCGAAGGCGATGTCGGTGTGGATCGGCAAATAGGGCGGCAGCCAGCCGGCGCGGATGGCGGCCGAGAGCAGGCCGATCGCCTCGTTCGTTCGGCCCTGCACAGCGTAGATGCGGGCGAGGGTCACCATTTGCGGTGGGTCAGGCCGACCATCCGGCTGTGCCACTGTCTCGGCGAGCGCCAGCAATTGTTGCGCCTGACGTACGTCGCCGGCCGAGCGAAGTGCGAGCGCTGCCACGGGGGCAATGTCCGCCAGCCGTTCCTTGCCGACGACTTCCATGAACTCTTCAGGCGTCGAGGCGACCGCGCGGTATTGCTTCGCCAGCCGCGGGCCTTGGCCGTTCAGCAGGTAAACCCGGCCTCCGACGATCCCGAGGGGGCCGTACGTCCAGAATCCCTTGGCCGGCAGCTGCGCTTCGATCATGTCGAGCGCGCGAGGATCATTCTTGCGGAGGTACGGAATATAGTCGTTCGGCGGCGTGAATATTTGGTCGACGGCGTCGAGCAGGCCAAGCTGAAATAACGGACCGATGAGGAAATTGCTGATCAGCTCGCGGTCGTCAGGGGCTTTCTTATAGTGGGCAAGTGCGACATTGACCGCGCCCGACAGATCACCTCTTGCCGCAAACACTTTCGACTTGATTGCCGCGGTCATACGATCGTCGCCAAGACTTTCGACGCGCGCGAGTTCCGCGTCGATGGCGGCATTGCCACCGCCATCGAACAGAATTTCGAGCTTGTTGAGAACCGCCGGCCACCACAAAGGCTCGAGTTCGATCACCTTGGAATAGAGGCGCAGGGCTTCCTCGCGCTGTGTATCCTTGTCGAGGCTGTTGGCGAGCCAGTGGATCGCCTCGATGTCATTGGGGTCGAGGGCGAGCGCGCGCTTGAGCGAAGCCTGCGCGGCCGGACCCTCACCAAGCACGAGGCCAAGCGCCGCATGACCGGCGGCCAGGTTCGGTGCCAGCGCAATCGCCCGGCGTGCATCGGCCTCCGCGCTGCTGGTCGACGTCGATTTGTCGAAACCGAATGCCTTGATCACTGCCAGCGTGGCCCAGCCCGGCGCGAAGTTCGGGTCCATCCGCACGACCTGCTGAAGCTGCTTGTGGGCTTCTTCATATCTTCCCATCTGCCGCTTGCGAATTTTCACCCGGGCGTCGCTGTAGAGTGCGTAAACCTCGCCGCTGGTGGCGATATTTACCGGCTGGGTGCCGCCGCGCTCGGCGAGCCGGCCGCGGATATGCCCCTCGATTTCTCCGGCGATCTCCGATTGCAGCGCGAAGACGTCGTCGAGCCGGCGATCGAAATTCTTGCTCCACATCTCCGCCCCGTCCTCGGTGCGGACCAGATTGGCACTGACCCGGATGCGGTCGCCGACCGAGCGCACGCTGGCCTCGACGAGATAGTCGGCGAGCTTGCTGACGCCCTCCCCGTCCTTTTCGGCAATTTCCTCGGCGGTGTTGGGGCCAAGCACTAGCAATTGCGGGTTGCGGCCGATCGCCTGGCGGGTGTCCTCCCAGATGCCGGCGACCAGGCTTTCGTCGCGCGAATCGAGGCTTTCGAAGGGCAGTACGGCGACCACCGGGCGTTCGGTCTCGCCGCGGCCCATGATGTACGGAACCAGGAAGAAGGCGAGAAGAAGGAGCGCCGCAGCGGCGGCCGCCAGCCAGCGGGCTTGCCGTGCCGCCCACCATGCGACCGGAGCGGAGACGCGGGGCGAAACCGGCGGATGTTGGCCGCTGACCAGCGCCGTGACGCTGGCGGTGAGCTTGGCCCAGCCCGGATGAGTGGCGCTGCCCCGCCAGCCCTTGAGTTCGGCGCACTGGATCTGGTTGAACGGCATCGGCGGCAGGGTGCCGTCGAGGCGGGCCTGAACCAGCTTACCCGCGGCGCGCGCGAAGTCCGCCTCCGCGCGGACCCATTGCGATTGGGCGGCGGCTGCCGACCAGAGCACGACGACCGCTTTGGCATCTTTGAGATTGGTTTCGATGACGTCGGAATAAGCGCGGTGGGCGGGGAGCTCGGCATCCCACCATACATCGTGGCCTGCGGCGGCAAGCGCTTTAGCGACTCGGCGAGCAACACCCTCGTCTTGCCGCGAGTAACTGATGAAGACTTCGGCCAAGCGATCCCCCAAAGGCTTTATATCACAGTAAGCGGATGTCCGCCTTGGGTCGAAATCAGACTAGGTGCGAATGTCGTCAATGGGTGCAAAGCGGACTTTCAGGAGTTGCCGGGCGCAAGGCTAATTACGAAAGCTTCGCAGCTTCCTTTTTGCAGTCGTAGGGCAGGTCCGCTTCCTGGCAGAAGTCGGGCCAATGACCGCTCGTTCGCCAGTAATTCAGCAGGCCAATCCGCTTCGCCACCTGCATGAAGCGACGGTCGCGGCGAATGTCCTTGAGCGCCGGCCGAAAAAGCATGCTCGAGTACTGCGCGACTCTTCGCGTCGGCGAGTTTGCCATGAGGGCGATTCATCTGATGACGGGGGGCCGCTGGAGGCGTCGCAATGGACATCCACTTCGTCAAAACGGTGTTCACAGCGCCTAGTGACCACCCGCGCTGGGAAATCGACCTTCTGGCCAAGCTTGCCGGCGTGCCTTCGCAGAAAGCGGCAGCAGCGCGCACCACACCGTCGCCAGGTCCGGACAGAAAGCCCTTGTTTGTCACTCCTCGACCCGGCCGCGAATAACGGCGGGGCACGCGATCTCTAATGTCCGCTTTGGGTGGAAAGCAGACATTCAACGGCTCAGAGGATAGATTCGCCCGCTACACTGAGCCGTGTTACGTCCGGGCAGTGTCGATACGCGTCGAGGGGGGAGGCTAGGGGAATAATGCGTCAGAAACCTCTAGGCACATCGGACGAAGGCGCTTGGCCGTGACCTATCGCGCGAGTGGTTCGGGCGCCGGTCGATTTTGGCTCACCGCATAGATGTCTGACGTATTCGTCTCCTACAAGGCCGAGGACCGTCGGAGGGTGCGCCCCTTGGTGGAGGCGCTTAATGCGGACGGCTATTCCGTTTGGTGGGACGAGCAGATCGGCGGCGGTGCCGCCTGGCGCCAAGCAATCGAAGCCGAGCTAAACGCCGCAAAATGCGTCATCGTTGCATGGAGTAAGCGATCGGTCGGCCCTGAAGGGACGTTTGTGCAGGACGAAGCAACGCGCGCGCAGCAGCGGCGAGTCTATGTACCGGTGACGATCGACAAAGTGCACGTGCCGCTCGGGTTCGGCGAGATGCAGGCGCTTTCGCTCACCGGCTGGAGAGGCGACCGCTCCGACCCGAGATACCAGGCGGTGCTTTCGGCGGTGCGGAGGATCGCCGGCGGCAACGCGGTCAAGGCCGTTGTGCACAGGGTGGCGCATTCGCCGGTTAGTCGAAGGGCCGTATTAAGCGGAAGCGCCGTAGCCGCCGCTGCGGCCGCAGGCGTCGGCGGCTGGATGCTGTTGAAGCCGAACGCGGCTGCGGCGTCAGACACCATCGCCGTCCTGCCATTCGCCAACCTCAGCGGCGACCCCGAACAGGCGTACTTTTCTGACGGCATCGCAGAGGAGTTGCGAAGTGCGCTCGCGCGCTTAGCCGGGCTGAAAGTTGTCGGCCGCACGTCATCCGAAGCCGTTCGCGACAAAGACGCCAAAACGGCGGCGCGAGAGCTCGGCGTTCCCAATGTCCTGACGGGCAGCGTCCGTCGGTCTCCCGATACCATTCGCGTAAGCGCACAGCTGATCGACGACACGAGCGGAATGGAGCGCTGGTCCGAGAGCTACGACCGCCCACCCGGCGATACGATCAAGATCCAGACCGATATTGCAGAGAATGTGGCCCGCGCTCTCAAGGTCGCATTGGGGAGTGCCGGCAAGGCGGCGCTCACTCTCGGCGGCACCCACAGCCCACAGGCCCAAAACCTGTTGCTCGAAGCGGACGCGTCCTCGGATCAGTTTTCGCGCAAAGGCCTGGAGCGCTCCATCGCCCTGGTCGACGCGGCAATCGCTCTCGATCCCAACTACGCACAGGCATACGCGCTCAAAGCGATCCTCCTGCTAGCGCTGTTCAACGCCTTTTCACGCGAACCGGACGAGCTCGCCCGAGGCCGCGCCGAAGCTCTGGGCTACGCCAACAAGGCCATCGGCATCGCTCCAAATCTGCCCATCGCCCACGGCGCACTTGCTGGTATCTACCAGAGCAACCTAGAGATCAGGCAAGCATATGCTGAATACGAGCGGGTCTTCGCTCTCCAAAAAGGGGATGCAGATGCCTTGCGAAGCTACGGTTCGTTTCTCAGTAAAATGGGCGATTATTCGAGAGCCATAAAGCTCGCCAATGAGGCGGTTGCCCTCGATCCGCTCAACCCCGACTCCTACCGCACGCGCGGCTGGATTCTGTACAATTCCCGACGGTACATTGAAGCGCTCAAGAGTCTTGAGGAGCTTAAGCGCACACCACGGCAGTTTTCCGGCGGAGAGTTCCCAGTCCTGCGCGGAACCAACTTGATGATGCTGGGGCGCACCGACGAAGCGCGAAAAGCTTACGCCCAGGCACAGAAGGACGACCCGTTCAGGCTAGCCGGCGAAGCCGCTCTCGCGGCTCGAACCGGTGATCGCAGCACCGCATTGAAGACGATGGACGGGCTTCAGCGACTCTACGGCGATCCCGCCAGCTACCAATATGCACAAATACATGCGCAACTCGGCAATATGGACCAGGCGTTCGCGGCATTGGAGCGCGCGCGGCAGATCAAGGATGCTGGTTTGCTTTCGGCGAAGACCGACCCAGTTCTCGACCCGCTTCGCCGCGATCCGAGGTTTGCCGGACTGCTGGACAAGATCGGCTTTCCTGCCTGAGCGCAAGAGAACAGAACCCGGCTTATGTCCGTGGGGCGAAACCTGATACTAGCGAATGTCTGCTTTGGGCGGAAAGCGGACACGAGCGCCCAACATCACGAAAGGGTGGAAACGGACACTGTCCGTCCTTCTCGATGGCGACCTATGTAGGCAGGATGAGCGCCTGCGGCTGCCAGTTCACGTCATGCGGATCCACGCCCTTACCATAGAGTTCGAGCCATTTCGGCTTGAAGCGGATGGCGGCATAATCGTCGGGGAAGTTTGGCCAAAGTTGCTTGAGAATGCGCGCGCCAGGCCGCTTCGTTGCCAGGGTTTTCGCGTCGGTGTGGGCCGTGGCTGTGCCCATGAAGCTGACGTAAAAGGAGTCGGCATAATTGTTAGCCAAGTCGTCGAAATTGAAGTGCAGGGTCGCCTTCGAGTTGGCGCGGATTTGCGCAACCTTTCGGCTCGTGCGTCGAGTGCCTATCCAGAACGTCAGATCGTCCTCAGGCGGCGAGACACCGACCGGGCGGACGCGCGGAACACCGTCGCCGTCGATGGTGACGAGCGTCGCCGTGCGATCCTCGGCAAACATCGCCTTTGCCGCGGCCAGGATCTTGGCCTCGTCATCGACCCGGTAAAGGCTACTTGGCGGCCCGGCTGCCTCACCCCTGGAAGCCCATGCACTCAACAGTCCAGCGAGACCCGCAGCCGGGACCGCGCCCATCAAAGCCCGTCTGGAAACGTCGATGGCCATCTCGCCCTCCCTAATGCCGCTGCTCGGGTTTAACATCCTCATGACCCTCTGTAAGCTTTCGATTGGCCAGCGTTTGGTCGAATGTCCGCAATGGGTCGAAAGCGGACATTACCGAAGGGTCGGAAGCGGACTTA
>JBBJOG010000014.1:0-40333 GCA_037721775.1 Sphingomicrobium sp.
TCAGCTCGAGGCAGGCTTCGATCAGCAATTTCTCGGTGAACGGGTCGCCGACCTGAACCGTCGGGCGCTTGTCGTCGCTATTGTCGTCGAAGTCGGCGCTCGCCATGGTCGCGCCGTGGATCCCGTCGCGGCCGGTCTTGGACCCGACATAGACGATCGGATTGCCGACGCCGGTCGCCGCCGAATAGAAAATATTGTCGGTTTTCGCCACGCCGACCGTCATCGCGTTGACCAGGATGTTGCCGTCGTAGGCGGGATCGAAATTGACCTCACCGCCGACCGTCGGGACCCCGACGCAATTGCCGTAGCCGCCAATGCCGTGGACGACCCCGGCGATCAAATGGCGCATCCTTTGATGGTCGGGGCTGCCGAAGCGAAGCGCGTTCAGATTGGCGATCGGCCGCGCGCCCATGGTGAAGACGTCGCGCAGGATCCCGCCGACGCCGGTGGCGGCGCCCTGGTAGGGCTCGATGTAGGACGGGTGGTTGTGGCTCTCCATCTTGAATATGGCGGCGTCGCCGTCGCCGATGTCGATGACACCGGCATTCTCGCCGGGGCCGCAAATCACCCACGGCGCCTCGGTCGGCAGTTTCTTCAGGTGAACTCGCGAGGATTTGTAGCTGCAATGTTCCGACCACATCACCGAAAAGATGCCGAGCTCGACCATGTTCGGCTCGCGGCCGAGGCTGGTGAGGACGCGGCTGTATTCGTCCGGGCTAAGCCCGTGCTCGGCGACGATTTGCGAGGTGATCATGGCGGGCGGATAGCGGTGCGCGGGGCACAAAAAAACCCCCGGGCGGTGCCGGGGGTTTTGGTGGAACGGAAGTTTCGCCGTTTCAGGCTTTGCAGCTTTGCGAGCCCTTGCCCGGCCGCATCAGCGTGACGCTCGATGCGCCCGGCTCGCCGGTCAGCGAATAGTCCTCGGCAAGCATCGGCTGCCCGGCTTCTTCGGCCTTGAGCTGAACCGGGGCTTCGGCCTGACCGGCGCGGACGTTCGCCGTCTTGTTGTCAGACATCCAATCGACATAGACGACGCTATTGTCCTTGCAGCGGTAGATCTTGCTCGACGCGATCGACGGCGGGAGCTCGACATTGGCATTGGCTGCAACGCGGTTGGCATCATCGTCGGCGGGGCCGCCGGCGACGATGGTGTGATCCTCTTTGTTGCATCCGGCGAGTGCCGCTGCGGCAAGCAGGGCAAGCATGTGTGGTGTGCGGTTCATGGGGGCGCGCTTGGCCCGCCGCGCCGGTCAGCGTCAAGGGCGTTGCTTGCAAATTGTCGAAGCGGGTCATAGCTTCGTCGATCAATGCCCCATGTAGCCGATACCACTGCGCAGCGGATCCGCATCGGGCTCACCGGCCTGGCGTTCGCGTTCCTGCTGGTCCTGATCGGAAGCGTGATCAGCCGCTCGGGCGGCGACCCGGCGCCGCCGACCGCTGCCGAGCAGAAAGCGGCGGACGAGCCCAACGAACCGCTCGCCGAGCTCGGCGTCGCGCCCGGCTCGACAACTTCGGAGACCCCGGCCAACGCAAGCGGCAACTCGAGCCGGTGACGGGGCGGCGGGCGCGCCTGGCGCTCGCGGCCGTTGCCGTGCTTGCGCTGCTTGTCGGAGGACTGCTGCTGGCCCTGGCCAAGTCCACGCCGCCAGCCCCGGCCGAGCGGCCCGCCGCGCAGCGCCCCGAGCTGATGTTGCTCACCGCCTTGCCGATCTTCTTTCCCGAGCGCTTGACGCTGGACGCGCCGCCCTCGCCGGCGCTGGCGGCGCTGCAGTCGCGCTATCGCCTCGTCCCGATCAGCGTCACCGATGCACAAGAGCTGGGCGGGCGCCGGCTGCTGCTGATGGCGCAGCCGCAAGCCCAGCCGGCCGAGGCTTTGGTCGACCTCGACCAATGGGTGCGTGGCGGCGGGCGACTGCTGCTGCTCGCCGACCCGGCTTTGGATTGGCCGAGCGAGAGGCCGCTCGGCGACAGGCTGCGGCCGCCGCTCGCCTTCGCCGACACCGGTCTGCTCGGGCATTGGGGGCTGAGTCTGGACGCGCCGGAAGCTCGCGGGCCTGCCAGCAGGAGCGTCGACGGCCGCGAGATCCGGACCAGCTCGGCCGGCACGCTGGTCGCCACCGGCGGCGCGTGCAATATTTCGGCCGCGGGGCTGGTTGCCCGCTGCCGGCTGGGCAGTGGCCAGGCGACTATCATCGCCGATTCGGATTTCCTCGACGTCGGCGAGATTGAAGGAGCGGTCGCCGAGGCGAATTTCGGGCTGCTGCTAGACGAACTGGCGCGGCTCGAGCAGTGATTCGCTTGTGAACAGACTTATCCACAAGGGCCGGTTGCAGAACAACAGTAGAACAATCGATTAAGACATCATCGGAAACCCGCAGATTTCCGCACTTTCCCACTAAATCCCCTACTGTGGCATCAAATCCCATTGTATCCCGCTCGGCCTTGAGTTACCAACAACGGCTGTAGCGCGGAGCAAACCTCACTCTGGTCGCAGCGATGCGGGGCCGGCGGCATGCCGCTGACCCGCAAGCGGGGACGCTTGGCGCTACGAATGGGGAGTGGACGTGGCGCTAGAGCATCTGTTTCAGGGCAGCGCTTTGAACGCGGTCGATGCCAAGGGCCGCGTCTCCGTCCCCGCATTCCTGCGCGCCGTCATCGAGCGCCGCGGCAAGGCCCGCACCATCGTCCTTGCCAAGCACGAAGCCTTTCCGGCGCTTAGCGCCTACGATCCCGCTTACGCCGCGCTAAAGCACAGCAAGCTCGAGCGCCTGTTCGAAAAGCAGGAAGGCGATGCCGACGCCGCGCTCGATTACCAGCAGCGCAATTTGATGGCCTTCGCCGCCACCGAGGAAGTGCCATACGACAGTTCCGGTCGGGTGCTCCTGCCGCCGATGATGCGCCGCAACGGGCAAATCGAGGACCTGGCTCTGTTCCTCGGCGCCGGCGAGACGTTCCAGATCTGGAACCCGAAATTGTTTCTGGCCGAGCCGCGAGTCCCCGACGACATGAAGGACATCGCTCGCTTCCGCCTCGAAGAGCGGGAGCTCAAAGCGTGACCGCAAGCGCCCGCCACACACCTGTCTTGCTTGAAGAAGTCGTCGATGCGCTCGCCATCGGGGCGGGCGACACGCTGGTCGACGGGACGTTCGGGGCGGGCGGCTACACGCGCGCCATGCTCGCGGCGGGGGCGGGACGAGTGATCGGTTTCGACCGCGATCCGGATTCGATCGCGGCCGGCCCATCGCTCGTCCCGGACGCCAGACTGACGCTGATCGAGGAGCGGTTCAGCCAGATGGACCGGGCGCTCGCCGCCAACGGCATCGAGGCGGCTGACGGGATCGTACTCGATATCGGCGTCTCCTCGATGCAGATCGACACCGCGGCGCGCGGCTTCTCGTTCCAGAACGACGGGCCGCTCGACATGCGCATGGATCAGGCCGGACCGAGCGCCGCCGATTTTCTCAACCATGCCGACGAAGCCGAGATCGCCAAGGTGCTGCGCGATTTTGGCGAAGAGCCGCGCGCCCGTTCTATCGCCCGTGCGATCGTTGCCGCCCGGCCGATCGAGCGGACCAGCGAGCTTGCCGCGATCGTGCGGCGCGCGACCGGCTTTCGCGCCGGCCAGAAGAGCGATCCGGCGACCCGCACGTTCCAGGCGATCCGGATCCACGTCAACGGCGAGCTTGACGAGCTCGAGGACGGGCTCGCGGCAGCCGAGCGTTCCTTGAGGCCCGGCGGCCGGCTTGCGGTCGTCACTTTCCACAGCCTCGAGGACCGCCTCGTCAAGCGCTTCTTCCGCGAGCGCAGCGGCGGCAATCCGGGCGGGTCTCGCCATTTGCCCGAGATCAAGCCCGAGAATGCGCCGACGTTCGAGCGCGTGGCCAAGCCCGTCTCACCCTCGCCGGCCGAGATCAACGCCAACCCGCGGGCTCGCTCGGCGCGCCTGCGAAGCGGCGTTCGCACCTCGGCCCCCGCCTGGCAGCGTCATGGAGGATCGCGCAAATGAGCGTCCGCAGCTTCGGTTCGGTATACATGGTGGGCGGCGTCGCGGCCGCCGCGCTTGGTTGCTACCTCGTCTCACTTCGCGTCGCGTCGGAGCGGGCGGCGCTCGAGAGCGTCGAGAATGAGATCGTGCTGGCCCAGCGCGACATCCGGCTGCTGCAGACCGAGATCGGCACCCGCGGGCGGCTTGCCCAGCTGGAGCGCTGGAACGTCAAGGTGCTGGCGCTGTCGGCGCCGTCGGCCGACCAGTTCATCCCCGACAGCTTCCAGCTCGCCCGTCTGGCGACGCCCGAGCGCAGGCTCGATGCCGAAGCGCCGGTGGTGTACGCCTCGGCGCCGGCAGCGCCGTCGCCGGGGGTTTTGCCGGCCAGCGAGGAGCAGGGCACGGCTTCGGCTCCAGCCGCCAGGATGATGCACGAGGCGAGCCTCAAGCTTCCCACCCCGCGCATGAGGGTCCAGAAGGCCGCGCCGCCCAAGGCGGCACCGGTGCAGACCGTCACCGCCAAGCCGAAGCAGGCTGCGACCAAGCCCGTCCAAACCGCCGTTTCGACGTCGATGAAGAAACCTTCGCCGGACCGCGCAAAGGCCAAGGCAGCCCCGACCAGGCTGGCGCAGGCCGACCCGCTGGCGCCGCTTGCCGCGGCCGGGAAGAAGGTGACCCCGGCGCCTAGGTCGACCAGCCCCTCGACCAGCAAGGCCAGCCCGTCCAGCAAGGCCAGCCCAACCATCAGCAAGGATAGCGGCCAGACGCGATGAACGCCCCGACGGCTGCCCTCGTCGCCCCGCGCCCCGAGCGGCTCCGGCTTGTCGGCCAGCGGCGGCAGACGCTGTCGATGATGCACCAGCGGCTGATGCTGGGAATGCTGCTGTTCGCCGGAGTCATCGCGCTGGTGGCGCTTCGGATTCTCTACCTTGCGGCGTTCGGCGACCATGCCGGCCGCCAGCCGGGTGTCGCCGCGCTAGTGCCCGAGCGCGGCGACATCGTGGACCGCGAGGGCCAGCCGCTGGCCCGGACCATCGATGCCTGGAGCATCGGCATCCACCCGGGCAGGGTCATCGGCAACAAGCTCGACGTCGCCCGAAAGCTGGCGGCGCTGATGCCGGAGCGCGACGAGGCCGATTATTACGCGATGCTTCGGTCGAACAAGCGCTTCTTCTTTCTGCAGCGCCGCGCTCCGCCGTCGCTGGTGCAGGCGGTCAACGCGATCGGCGAGCCGGGGCTTGCAATCGAACGCGAGCCCGACCGGCTCTACCCGCAGACCAGCCTCGGCGCGCACGTCATCGGCTACACCGACGTCGACGGCCGGGGTGTGGCTGGAATCGAGCGCGCGCTGGACGACAAATTGGCCAATCCGACAACGCGCGGCGATCCGGTGCAGCTGGCGATCTCCAGCCGAATTCAGCAAGCGCTCGAGCATGAGCTGCTGGCGGCAATGACCACTTACTCGGCGATCGGCGCGGCCGGCGTGGTCATGGACATCCACAGCGGCGAAGTGTTGGCGATGACGAGCTTGCCGCAGCTCAACCCCAACGCCGCCGGTCTGGGGTCGCCGGAAGCGCGCTTCAACCGCGCCACCTTGGGCGTCTACGAGCTCGGTTCGACCTTCAAGCCGTTCACGGTGGCGATGGCGATGGATAGCGGGATCATCGAATCGATGGGCAAGATGTACAATTGCCCCAAATCGTTCACCGTCGGCCGCCGGACTATCACCGACACCCATCCGTTCGGCCGCGCCTGCTCGGTCGTCGAAATCATGAAGGAAAGCTCCAACATCGGCACCGCGCAAATCGCCGACCAGATCGGCGCCGCGCGGCAAAAGGCGTTCCTCAAGAAAATGGGCTTCCTCGACCGACTCGAAATCGAAATCCCCGAGCGCGGGCGGACGCTTTCGCCGGGGAGCAACTGGAACCAGGTCGAGACGATGACGGTCGGCTACGGCCACGGCATCGCGGTCACCCCGCTTCATCTCGCCAACGGCTATGCGACCTTGTTCAACGGCGGCCTTTACCGCCCGCCGACTTTCCTGAAAGTCGGACCTCAACACCCGCTGGCCAAGGGCCGCCGGGTGTTTTCGGCCGACACCAGCTACCGGATGCGCGCGCTCCTGCGCCTGGTTGTCACCGAAGGCACCGGCAAGAAAGCCGACGCGCCCGGCTACCGGGTCGGCGGCAAGACCGGGACCGCCAACAAGCCGGTCGCTGGCGGTTATTCCAACACCCGCGTCGTCACCAGCTTCGCGGGCGTGTTCCCGATGGACGACCCGCGCTATGTAATGGTGGTCATGCTCGACGAACCCCAGCCCACCGCCGAGACCTACGGCTTCAGGACCGCTGGCTGGAATGCCGCTCCGATCATGTCGCGCGCGGTCAGCCGGATCGCGCCGATGCTGGGGGTCCACCCCGATAAACAGCGCGAGCCCAACATGGCCGAGGTGCTTCCGTTCTTCCAACCAGACGCGGCGAACTAGTCCGGTGCGCCTGTCCGACCTCGCGGACGTCGACAATGATTCGCAAGTGACCGGCTTTGCCATCGATCACCGCAAGGTGACCCGCGGCAATGTGTTCGGCGCGTTCAAGGGCGCTGCCTTCGACGGCGAGGATTTTATCGCCGCCGCGGTCGATCGCGGCGCGGTCGGGGTGGTCGCCAGGACTGACGCAAAAGTCGAGCGGGTGCCGCACCTCGCCGACCCCCAGCCGCGACGGCTGTTCGCGCGAATGGCGGCGAAGTTCTTCGCGCCTTACCCGGAAACGGTGGTTGCGGTGACCGGCACCAACGGCAAGACCTCTTGCGTCGAATTGGCGCGCCAGATGTGGCGCTTGGCGGGCCACCGCTCGGCATCGATCGGCACCCTCGGCGTGACCACTTCCGACGATCAGGTGAAGACCGGGCTGACCACGCCCGACATCGTCACTTTCCTGTCCAACGTCGCCGGGCTGGAGCGCATGGGCATCAGCCATGTCGCTTATGAATCCTCCAGCCACGGCCTCGACCAGTATCGCGCCGAAGGGGTGCCGCTCGCCGCGGTGGCATTCACCAACTTCAGCCGCGACCACCTCGACTACCACGCCGACATGGACTCCTATTTCGAAGCCAAAATGCGGTTGTTCGAGCAAGTGGCGGAGCCTGGCACGCCGGCGGTGATCTGGACCGACGATCCCAAATCGGCCGAGGTGATCGAGCGGGCGGAGCGGCGCGGGCTCAAGGTGATGACGGTCGGCCGGATGGGCCAGGCCATCCGCCTCGTCGAGCAGTCGACGACGCCGCTCGGGCAGGCGCTGATGCTCGAGCATGACGGCAACAGCTATCGTCTCGCGCTGCCGCTGATCGGCGCCTATCAGGCCGCCAACGTGATGGTTGCCGCGGCCCTTATCCTTGCCACCGGCGGCGAGTGGGAATCGACCTTCTCGGCGATGGGCCGGGTGTCGCCGGTCCCCGGCCGGCTCGAGCGGGCGGTGATCAGCCGCGCCGGGGCGCCCGTCTATGTCGATTACGCCCATACGCCCGACGCGCTGGAGGCGGCGACCGCAGCTCTCCGTCCGCACGTCGAAGGAAAATTGATTACCGTGTTCGGCGCCGGCGGCGACCGCGATCCTGGCAAGCGGGCGCCGATGGGCGAAGCAGCCTCGCGCCTATCCGACGTGGTCATCGTCACCGACGACAATCCGCGCGGCGAGGATGCGGCGGCGATCCGTCGCGATATACTTGCGGGCGCTCCGGGCGCGATCGAGGTCACCGGCCGCAGGGAAGCGATCGCTCACGCAGTCGCCATGGCGGGGAGCGGCGACATCATCCTGCTCGCCGGCAAGGGCCACGAAACCGGCCAGGTCATCGGCGCCGGCAAGGCGCAGCGGATTTTGCCGTTCGACGATGCGCTGGTCGCGCGGGAGTGCGCGTCGTGAGCGGGGCAATGCGCCAAAATCTGTTCGTCCTGAGCGAAGTCGAAGGGCATTGCTCGAACGACAGTGCAAGCGCCCTTCGACTGCGCGCTACGCGCTCCGCTCAGGACGAGCGAGTAGGGGACGGGCAATGACGCCCCTCTGGACCAGTGACGAAATCGCAGCGGCCACCGGCGGAACTGCCAGCTGCGGCTTCGAAGTGACCGGCGTCACGTTCGACAGCCGCGAAGTCGCGCCCGGCGATATGTTTATCGCCATGCCCGGAAGCGCCAACAACGGCCACCAGTTCGTCGCCGGCGCGCTTGCCGCCGGCGCGGCCGGAGTGCTCGTTTCGCAGCCAGTCGAGGGCCCGCACGTGCTGGTCGCAGATACGGCGAGGGCGCTGGAAGCTTTGGGTCGCGCCAGCCGCTTGCGGACCCGCGCGACGGTCATCGGAATCACCGGATCGGTCGGCAAGACCAGCACCAAGGAGGCATTGGCCGCGGCGCTCGAGCGGTGCCGGCCGGGCAAGGTCCACCGCTCGGTCAAAAGCTATAACAACCATACCGGCGTGCCGCTGAGCCTCGCTCGGATGCCGCGTGACTGCGATTATGCGGTGCTGGAAATGGGGATGAACAACGCCGGCGAGATCGCCGCTTTGACGAAGCTGGTCCGTCCGCACGTCGCGATCGTCACCGCGATCGCCCCGGCGCACGTCGAGACCCTCGGCTCGGAGGAGGCCATCGCCGACGCCAAAGCCGAGATTTTCGAAGGGCTTGAGCCCGACGGCATCGCTATCATCCCCAACGACACACCGCATCGCGACCGGCTGGTCAAAGCGGCGCGCGGATTGGCCGACCGGATCGTCACCTTCGGCACCGGCGACGCCGACGTCCACGCGCTCCACGCTGTCCGCGCCGAACAGGGTGGGAGCCTGATCACCGCGGCGCTGCTCAACAGCGAAATTACCTTCACCATCTCGCAGCGCGGCGACCATTGGGTGTCGAACGCGCTCGCGGTGCTTGCCGCCGTGGAGGCGGCCGGAGCCGACGCCGGCGCCGCCGGTCTGGCGCTCGCCGACTTCGGCGGGCTCAAGGGGCGCGGCGAACGCCATTGCGTCGCGCTCGACGGCGGCCAGGCGCTGGTGATCGACGAAAGCTACAATGCCAATCCGGCGTCGATGGCGGCGACCATCAAAAGCCTCGGCACCGAGCGCGGCATCGATCGGCGGATTGCGGTGCTCGGGCCGATGCGCGAGCTCGGCCGGCACAGCGACGAGCTTCACGCCGGCTTGGCGCCGTCGCTGGTCGAGGCGCAGGTGAACGAGCTGGTGCTGGTCGGCGAGGAGACTCGCCCGCTCGAAGACGCGCTTGGCGACGGGGTTCATGTCACCCGCGCCGCCGACGCCGATCAGGCGGCGGACGCGCTGCTCGGGATGCTTCGGCCGGGCGACGCGGTGCTGGTCAAGGCATCCAACTCGGTCGGCCTGTCGCGCGTGGTTGAGCGGCTGACGAAGGAGCTTGCCCGATGCTCTATTTGATCGCCCAGGAGCTGGACTTTCCGGGCGTCCTCAACCTGATCCGCTACATCAGCTTCCGTGCCGGCGCCGCGACCGCGACCGCGCTGATGATCGGACTGCTGCTTGGGCCTTGGTTCATCTCCTATCTGCGGGTGCGCCAGGGCAAGGGCCAGCCGATCCGCGCCGACGGGCCGCAGACCCACCTTGCCAAGCGCGGCACGCCGACCATGGGCGGGCTGCTGATCCTGATCTCGGTGGCGATCTCGACCTTGCTATGGATGGATCTGCGCAATCCCTACGTCTGGGCGTGCCTGTTGGTCACCGCCGGCTTCGGGTTTATCGGCTTCCTCGACGACTATGACAAAGTGAAGAAGGCGCACCATGACGGCCTGTCCGGCAAGATGCGCCTGGCGCTCGAGTTCCTGATCGCAGGTCTGGCGACCTGGATGATCGTCGAGGCGGGCAACAGCTATCTCTATCTGCCGTTCGTCCAGGGGCCGGTGCTCGACCTGGGGTGGCTGTACATCGTCTTCGGCGCCTTCGTCATCGTTGCCTTCGGCAATGCGGTGAACCTGACCGACGGGCTCGACGGCCTGGCGACAATGCCGGTGATTATCGCCAGCCTCGCCTTCCTGTTGATCGCCTACCTCGTCGGCAACGCCCGCTTCGCCGATTACCTCGGCATCCCCCACATCCTCGGCGTCGGCGACCTCACCGTGATTCTTCTGGCGATCGTCGGCGCGGGGCTGGCTTTCCTGTGGTTCAACGCGCCGCCCGCCGCGGTCTTCATGGGCGACACCGGAAGCCTTGCCTTGGGCGGGGCGCTCGGCGCGGTCGCGGTCGCCACCCACCACGAATTCGTGCTGGTGATCATCGGCGGGTTGTTCGTGCTCGAAGCACTGTCGGTCGTGATCCAGGTGCTGGTCTACAAACGGACCGGCAAGCGGGTGTTCCTGATGGCGCCGATCCACCATCATTTCGAGCACTTGGGCTGGTCCGAGCCGACGGTGGTGATCCGCTTCTGGATCGTCAGCTTCGTGCTGGCGCTGGCGGGCTTGAGCACGCTGAAGCTCAGGTGATCACGTCGAGCGCCTTTTCCGGCAAGCATTATGCGGTCTACGGCCTCGCGCGCTCGGGGCTGGCGACGGTGGCGGCGCTGCTTGCCAGCGGGGCGAAGGTGACCGCCTGGGATGCCAGGGAAGAGGCGAGGGCAAGCGCTCCCCCTGACGTGAAGATCGTCGACCTCGACAGCGCCGATCTGGCGCACTTCGACAGCCTCGTCGTCACGCCCGGCCTGCCGCTCAACCGTCACCCGATCGCGCAGCGGGCGCGTGATGCCGGGGTCGAAACCATCGGCGACATCGAACTGTTCGCCCGCGCCCGCCTTGATCTTCCGCCGCACAAGGTAGTCGGGATCACCGGCACCAACGGCAAGTCGACCACCACAGCGCTTGTCCACCACATTCTCAAGACCGCCGGCGTCCCGAGTGCGATGGGCGGCAACATCGGACTGCCGATTCTCGCCCAGGACCCACTGCCCGAAGGCGGCGTCTACGTGTTGGAGCTGTCGAGCTACCAGATCGACCTCACCCAGAGCCTCGACTGCGACGTCGCCGTGCTGCTCAACGTCACCCCCGACCACCTCGACCGCTACGAGGGGTTCGACGCGTATAGGTATTCCAAGCTTCGCCTCTTTGAAATGCAACGGCCTTCGGAGCCAAACCATGCGGCGGTAATCGGTGAATACTTGCCGGCCGAACGTGGCGGCCTTCACGCGCTGGTGCCGGATACGACGTTGCTGTTTGCGCTCGACTACAGGGATCGCCAGCCTAACTGGTTGGCGCTGCAGGGTCCTCACAATCATCAGAACGCCGCGTGCGCGATTGCCGTAGGTGAAGTGCTCGGGATCGACGAGGACGTGGTGGAGCAGAGCCTGCGCACCTACCCCGGCCTGCGACACCGAATGGAGCGCATCCGCGAGAAAAGCGGAATGCTGTTCGTCAACGACAGCAAGGCGACCAACCCCACCGCGACTGCTCCGGCGCTCGCTGCATTCGAGAGCATCCGATGGATCCTGGGCGGGCAGGCGAAGTCCGACGATCTCGACGAATGCGCGCCGCACTTTGGCAACGTCCGCTCGGCCTACACCATCGGCGAGGCGGCGGAGCTGTTCGGGCGGCTGCTGAAACCGCACATGTCAGTGAAAAATTGTGGAAAACTCGATGAAGCGGTGCGTCAGGCGGCGCACGATGCGCAAAGCGGCGATACTGTGCTGCTGTCCCCGGCCTGCGCGAGCTTCGACCAGTTTCGCGACTTCGAGGACCGGGGAGACCAGTTCCGCGAGTTAGTGGGGGCATTATGACCAGTCTCATTTCCGACCGGATGAAGGCGAGGATGACAGTCGACGCCAACCGCTACGGGCGCGCCGACCGCTCGGCGATGGCCCGGTGGTTCTGGGAAATCGACCGGGTTCTGCTGCTTCTGATCGCGGTGCTGATCGGCATCGGGCTGATCGCCGTCGCCGCCGCCTCGCCGGCTGCGGCCGACCGTTATTCGGGCGGGTCGGTGCGCGTCCCCGAACTCTTCTTCTTCTACCGCCAGGTCATGTGGATCGCGGTGTCGTTGCCGGTCATGATCCTGATTTCGATGATGCCGCGCGAACGCGCGCGCCGTTTCGGGCTGGGCGGCGCCTTATTGTTCCTGGTGCTGCTCGCCATCGTGCCCTTCATCGGGGCTGAAAAGAATGGCGCCGTCCGCTGGCTCGACCTGGGTGTGGGCCAATTGCAGCCGTCCGAGTTTTTAAAACCCTTCTTCGTCGTCGCAATGGCCTGGCTGCTGAGCCTCAGGGAAAGCGACCGGACGCTGCCGGTGTTCATTCTCTCGGCGTTGCTTACCGGCGCCGTCGCTTTCCTGCTGATGAAGCAGCCTGACTTCGGATCGACGATCATCTTCGCGGCGGTGTGGATCGCGATGCTGGCGCTGGCCGGCGTGTCCTTGCGGATCCTCGGCGGGCTCGCCGTCGCCGGGGTGATCAGCGTGATCCTCGCTTATTTCTTTTACGACGTGGCGACGACCCGGATCGACGGCTTCCTGTTCGGCGCGGGCGACACTTTCCAGACCGACAATGCGATGCGAACGCTGACCGCCGGCGGGCTGTTCGGGATGGGGCCGGGGGCGGGGACCCGCAAGTTCCATCTGCCCGAGCCGCACACCGACTACATCTTCTCGGTGATCGGCGAGGAGTTCGGGCTGATCGCGTGCCTCGCCATCGCCTTGCTCTATCTGACCATCGTCGCCCGGGTCTTGATAAAGCTTCTCGAGGAGGATTCGCCGTTTGCCATCCTCGCCGCCGCCGGGCTGGTCATCCAGTTCGGGCTGCAGGTGCTGATCAACATGGCGGTCAACGTCCAGATCGCCCCGTCCAAGGGCATGACCCTGCCGTTCATCAGTTACGGCGGAAGCTCGATGCTGGCGCTTTCCACGGCGATGGGATTGCTGCTCGCCTTCACCCGCCGCAATCCGTATCTGACCCGCTCTCCTTATGTCGTGAAATGGAGCGGGGATTGCGTTCCGGAATGAACTTCGTGCTCGCTGCAGGCGGAACCGGTGGCCATATGGTCCCGGCCCACGCGCTTGCGGCCGAGCTCAAGGCGCGCGGCCACGGCGTGATGCTGATCACCGACGAGCGCGGGGCCAAAATACCGGGCCTGTTCGACAAGGTGCCGGTGCACATCCTCCCCGCGGGCAGACTAAGCGGCGGCCCCCTCGGCTGGGCGAGAGCGGCGTTGGCGGTGCTCGCCGGGCGCCGCGAGGCCAAGGCCATTTACCGCGAGCATGCGCCGCACGCGGTCGTCGGCTTCGGCGGCTATCCGGCGTTCCCGGCGCTGCTCGCGGCGGGCTCACGCAGGATTCCAACTGTGCTGCACGAGCAGAATGCGGTGCTCGGCCGGGTCAACCGGCTGCTGGCCGGCGAAGCGACCGCGATCGCCACCGCATACGACCGCGTCGAACGGCTCAAATCGAGGTGCGCGGCGAAGACGGTGCTGGTCGGCAACCCGGTGCGCGAGGCGGTGGCCAAGCTGGGCGAAATGCCGTTCCCGCCGTTCGACGACACCAGCCCGCTCAAGATTTTGGTCACCGGCGGGAGCCAGGGGGCGAGAGTGCTCGGGCAGGTGGTGCCGGGCGGCCTCGGGCTGCTCGAGCCTTCGCTCCGCCACCGGATGCAAGTGGTCCAGCAATGCCGGCCCGACGACATCGACGCGATCCGCGCGCGCTACGCCGACCTCGGCATTCCGGCCGAGCTGATGACCTACATTTCCGACATGCCGCAAAAGCTCGGCGACGCGCATCTCGTCATCGGCCGCGCCGGGGCATCGACCATCGCCGAGCTGACCGCCGCCGGCCGCCCGGCGATCCTGATCCCGTTCCCGTCGGCGACCGACGACCACCAGACCGTCAACGCGCGCGAGATGGTTCGCGCCGGCGGCGCCCGGATGGTCCCGCAGACCGAGTTCACGCCCGAAACGCTGGCGAGCCAGATCGAGGCGCTCGCCGCCGACGGCGAGGCGCTCGCCAATGCCGCGGCGCGCTCGCTGTCGGTCGGGCGGCCGCACGCCGCCGCCGAGCTCGCCGATCTGGTCGAGCGCATCGGCGGCGGGCTTGCGCCGATCGAGGTCGGGCCCGCGCGCGCCCGGGCGCATTCCGCTCCGCTGGTCGCGGGGGTGCCGGCGTGAAAGCTTTCGGCACGGACGTCGGCACCATTCATTTCGTCGGCATCGGCGGCATCGGCATGTCGGGGATCGCTGAGGTAATGCACCAACTCGGCTACAGCGTCCAAGGCTCCGACGTCGCCGAGGGCTATGTCGTCGAAAACCTCCGCGCGGCCGGAATCCCGGTCAAGATCGGCCACAGCGCCGACAATCTGGGCGATGCCGCGGTGATCGTCGTCTCGACCGCCATCTCGCGCGGCAACCCGGAGATCGAGGCGGCGGCGCAAATGCGGCTTCCCATCGTCCGGCGCGCCGAGATGCTGGCCGAGCTGATGCGGATGCAAAAGACCATCGCCGTGGCGGGAACGCACGGCAAGACGACGACGACGTCGATGATCGCGGCGATGCTCGATGCCGGCGGCATCGACCCGACCGTGATCAACGGCGGGATCATCAACCGCTACGGATCGAACGCGCGCCTGGGCAAGAGCGACTGGATGGTGGTCGAGGCCGATGAAAGCGACGGCAGCTTCCTTCGCCTCGATGGCACCATCGCCGTCGTCACCAACATCGACCCCGAGCACCTCGAGCATTACGGCAGCTTCGACGAAGTGAAAAAGGCGTATTGCGAGTTCATCGAGAACGTGCCTTTCTATGGCCTCGCGGTGCTGTGCGTCGATCATCCCGAGGTGCAGAACATCCTCAGCCGGATTCGCGACCGGCGCATCGTCACTTACGGATTTTCGGCGCTCGCCGACCTGCGCGCCGAAAATGTCGCGCCGGACGACCTTGGCAGCATGTTCGACGCGGTCGTGCTGGAGCGCGACGGGTCGCGGCGGACGATCGAGGGCATTCACGTGCCGATGCCCGGCCGCCACAATGTGCAGAATGCGCTGGCCGCGATCGCGGTCGGGATCGAGTTCGGCATCCCCGACGCGAAAATCATCACCGGCTTCGAGCGGTTCGAAGGGGTCAAGCGCCGCTTTACAAAGGTCGGCGAAATCGATGGCGCGACGATCATCGACGATTACGCCCACCATCCGGTCGAAATCCGCGCCGTTTTGTCGGCCGCCCGCGAGGGGGTGTCGGCTGCCGGCACCGGGGACGGTGCCGGTGGAGGTCGGGTGATCGCGGTCATGCAGCCGCACCGCTATACCCGGCTGCAGTCGCTAATGGTGGACTTTCAGAGCGCGTTCAACGACGCCGATATCGTCTTCGTCACGCCGGTCTATGCGGCCGGCGAGGAGCCGATCGAGGACGTGGATTCCGACGCCTTGGTCGAGGGGCTTCGCGCTCACGGCCATCGGATGGTGCGGGGGGTCGCGAGCCTCGACGAGCTGTGCCACGCGCTTCGCGACCTTGCCGCGACAGGCGACATGATCATCTGCATGGGCGCCGGCGACATCACCGAATGGGCAGGCGCGCTGGCCGACGGCAATTGCGACGCGAGGGCGAAGACGTGAGCAGCGCCGTCGCGATTGCAGCGCTCCCGCCGCTCGAAGGCTCGGTGGATCCGGACGGGAGCCTCGCCGACTTCATCTGGTTCCGCACCGGCGGCCCCGCGCAATGGCTGGTCAGGCCGATCGACGAGCAGGATCTGGCGCGCTTCCTGGCGCAACTCGAGCCCGACATTCCGGTCACTCCGATCGGGGTGGGGTCCAATCTGATCGTCCGCGACGGCGGGGTCGAGGGAGTGGTCGTCCGGCTGCCCAAAAGCTTCGCCAAAGTGAACATCGAGCCCGGCAACCGGGTGCGCGCCGGGGGCGGGGCGATGGGCATTACGGTTGCTTCGGCGGCGCGCGATGCCGGGATCGCCGGCCTTGAGTTCCTGCGCGGAATTCCCGGCACCACCGGGGGCGCGGCGCGGATGAACGCCGGCGCTTATGGCCGCGAGGTCGCCGACATATTGGTCGAAGCCCGGCTGGTGCTTCGCGACGGCACCATCGAGACCTGGCGACAAGAGAAGCTGGGCTACACCTATCGCCACAGCGCGGTGCCGGCGGGCGCGGTCGTGGTCGAAGCGCTGTTCCAAGGTGTCACGGGCGATCGCGAGACGATCGGCGCGGAGATGGACCGTATTGCCGCCGAGCGCGAGGCGTCTCAGCCGCTTCGCAGCCGAACCGGCGGATCGACCTTCAAGAACCCGCCCGGGCACAAGGCGTGGGCGCTGATCGACGCCGCCGGCTGCCGCGGCCTCAAGGTCGGCGACGCGCAAGTTTCGGAAAAGCATTGCAACTTCCTGCTCAACCTCGGCAACGCGACGAGTGCGCAGATCGAGGAATTGGGCGAGGAGGTTCGCCGGCGGGTGATGGAAAAGACCAACATCGCGCTCGAATGGGAAATCCAGCGGATCGGAGTGGACTCGTGAATCGGGGCTTGCATGTCGTCGTGCTGATGGGCGGCTGGTCGGCTGAGCGCGAAGTCTCGTTGATGAGCGGCAAGGGCATCGTCGAGGCGCTCGAGAGCAATGGCTGGAGCCGGGTCACCGCGCTCGACATGGACCGCGACGTCGCCGCCCGCCTTGCCGAGCTCAAGCCCGACATCGTGTTCAACGCGCTCCACGGCACTCCCGGAGAGGATGGGACCGTCCAAGGCATGCTGACCTTGATGGGGATCCCGTTCACGCACAGCGGCATCGAAACTTCGGTCATCGCTATCGACAAGGAGCTGACCAAGCTGCTGCTGGTGCCGCACGGAATCCGCATGCCTGAGGGCATTGTCGTCGACAGCGAAACCCTGTTCGACGAAGACCCGATCGCGCGGCCGTATGTGCTCAAGCCGGTCAACGAAGGCTCGTCGGTCGGAGTCGCGATCGTCACCGACGAAAGCAATTACGGCAACCCGATCGGCCGCGATGTCGAAGGCCCCTGGCACCATTTCGAGCAGCTTTTGGCGGAACCCTTCATCAAGGGGCGCGAGCTGACAGTGGCGGTGCTCGGCAGCGACGCGCTGAGCGTGACCGAGCTCAAGCCCAACGCCGGCTTTTACGACTATGACGCCAAATACACCGACGGCCTGACCACCCACATTTGCCCGGCCGAAGTCCCCGGCGACATCGCCGCGGCGATGATGGACGCGGCGTTGCAGGCGCACCGGCTGCTCGGCTGCCGCGGCGCGTCGCGCTCAGACTTTCGCTGGGACGACGAGCAGGGCGAAGCGGGCCTCTATTTGCTCGAGGTGAACACCCAGCCGGGAATGACCCCGCTGAGCACGGTCCCGGAGCAGGCCAAGCAGCGCGGCATCAGCTATGCCGAGCTGGTCGAGCGGATCATCGGCGAAGCAATGTGAGCGCGGCGCGGGTCAGGCGTGGGGCGACTCCCGGCAAGCGCAGGGCCGCGCCGCGGGTTCGGGTGCCCAAGAAGATCGCCAGGAAGCTGCCGGTCAGCCACGCCCGGGCCAACCGTTGGGCGGCGGTCGCCTTCGGGCTGTTCCTGGCGCTTATCGCCGCGGTGGCACTGGTCGCTCTCGATGTGCCGGCCAAGGCGATGCACGCTGCCGGCGAAGCGGTCGGCGGTGCGGGTTTCCGGGTTAAGCGGGTCGACGTCACCGGCATCCGCAACATGGACAGCGCGCCGGTTTACCAGATCGCGCTCGACCACAAGACGATGGCGATGCCGCTGGTCGACGTTCACGGCATCCGCGCGCAGCTGCTCCGCTTCGGCTGGGTCAAGGACGCGCGGGTGTCGCGCCGGCTTCCCGATACTTTGGTGGTCGATATCGTCGAACGCCAGCCGGCGGCGCTATGGCAGGACAAGCAAAGGCTGGCGCTGATCGATTCCGAAGGCGTGGTCCTCGACCGGGTGCCGGTCGACCAGATGCCCGATTTGCCGCTCCTGATCGGCACCGGCGCCAACCGTCGCGAGCCCGAATTGAACCGGCTGCTCGGCGCGGTCCCGACATTGAAGCCGCAACTGGTTTCGGCAACCTGGGTCGGCACCCGGCGCTGGGATCTCAAGTTCCAGTCGGGCGAGACGGTGGCGCTTCCGGAAACCGAGAAAGCCGCGCGCGCGGCGCTGGTGAAGTTCGCCGAGCTCGACAAAACGACCGGGCTGCTTGGCCGCGGCCTGATTCGCTTCGACTTGCGTCAGCGGGGGCAGATGACAGTTCGTCTGCCGCCCGGCGTCCAGCCGTCCGGCGCCGCCGCGCCGACTGCAGGCTGACCCGGCTTGGCGGAGAATAATGGCCAGCCGCTGATCGCCGCGCTCGACATCGGCAGCTCGAAGGTCAGCGCGCTGATCGCGACCCAGGATTCCGATGGGCGGATCCGCGTGCTCGGCACCGGCCAGCGCGAAAGCCGCGGCGTCAAGCGCGGTTACATCACCGATGTCGAGGCTAGCGAGTTCGCGGTCCGCGAAGCGGTCGAGCTTGCCGAGCGCATGTCCGGCGTCACCATCGACGACGTGTGGGCAAGTTATGGGGCGGGAGGGGTCACCAGCAACGTCGCCAACGTCGAGGTCGTCCTGGGCGGGCACCAGATCGAGCAGGCCGACATCGACCAATTGCTCAGCGCCGGACGCAAGGAGATCGATTCCACCGGCAAGGTCGTCCTCCACGCCCATCCGGCGCTGTACACGATCGACGGCGCCGAAGGCGTCCAACAGCCGATCGGGCTCCACGCCGACCGGTTGGGCGTCGACATCCATGTCATCGCCGCCGATCCGGCACCGCTTCGCAATATCGATTATGTGATCCGCACCGCCCACCTCGGGGTCAGGGCGATCGTCGCCTCGCCGATCGCCGCCGCGCTGGCCTGCCTGACCGACGAGGAGCGCGAGCTCGGAGTGGCTTTGGTCGAGCTCGGCGCCGGGGTCACCAACGTCTCGCTTCACTTCGGCGGGATGCTGGTCGGGCTTCGCTCGATCCCGCTCGGCGCCAAGGATATCACCGACGACATCGCCGCCGCATTCGGGGTCAGGCGCCGCGACGCCGAGCGGCTCAAATGCTTCTACGGATCGGCGATGACTAGCCCGCGCGACAACCACGAGATGATCGAGGCCAACCCGATCGGCACCGAAGAGGGCGCCGACACAATCCGGATCACCCGCGCCCAGCTGATGATGGTGATCCGCCACCGAATCGAGGAAGTCACCGGCGAGATCGATTCCGCGCTCCGGGCGCTGGGCTTCAGCGGCCCGGTCGGCCGCCCGGTGGTGCTGACCGGCGGCGGGTCGGAGCTCAAGAACATCGCCGACTATATGCAGGGCGTGCTCGGCCGGACGGTCCGCGTCGGCCGGCCCAAAACCCTCGCCGGCCTGCCCGACGCCCACAGCGGCCCGGCTTTCTCGACCCTGGTCGGCCTTACCGCTTTGGCCGCTTCTGGAACCGGCGACCTTCGGGATATCGCGGTCGGGGCCAGCCCCCAGCGCAGGCCCGCCAGGGGGTTCGTCGGCAAGCTGATCAGCGCGTTAAAGCAGGGATATTGAGTCCGTGGGGCCACTTTCCCCAGTTTTTTCGCCAAATTTACTTTTTTTGCTTGGCTTGCGACTCGCGATGATTCAAAGATTCCGTGAGACGCGTCAAAGCGTTGCGACCATTGGGGGGTCAGGTCATGAGCATTGATTTCATCCGGCCAGAAGTGGACGAGCTTCGCCCGCGCATCAGCGTGATCGGCGTCGGCGGCGCCGGCGGCAACGCGGTCGCCAACATGATCGCCGCGGACGTGCAGGGGGTCGACTTCATCGTCGCCAATACCGACGCTCAAGCGCTCAACACCTCGACAGCCGATCGCCGGATCCAGCTCGGCCTCAAGATCACCCAGGGCCTCGGCGCCGGATCGCGTCCCGAGATCGGGCGCGCCGCAGCCGAAGAGACGATCGAGGAGATCGAGCGCGCATTGGACGGCGCCCACATGTGCTTCATCGCCGCCGGAATGGGCGGCGGCACCGGTACCGGCGCCGCTCCGGTCATCGCCAAGACCGCGCGCGACCGCGGAATCCTCACCGTCGGGGTCGTCACCAAACCGTTCGCCTTCGAAGGCGCGCGTCGCTCGCGCTCGGCCGATTCGGGCATCGACGAGCTTCAGCAGCACGTCGACACCCTGATCGTCATCCCCAACCAGAATCTGTTCCGCCTCGCCAATTCCGACACCACCTTTAAGGAGGCGTTCGAAATGGCCGACGAAGTGCTCCAGCAGGGCGTTCGCGGGATCACCGATTTGATGGTCATGCCGGGCCTGATCAACCTCGACTTCGCCGACGTCCGCTCGGTGATGGGCGAGATGGGCAAGGCGATGATGGGCACCGGCGAAGCGGCCGGCGAGAACCGCGCCATCGAAGCCGCCGAAAAGGCGATCTCCAACCCGCTGCTCGACGGCGTGTCGATGAAAGGCGCCAAGGGCGTCATCATCTCGATCACCGGCGGCGAGGACATGAAGCTGATGGAGGTCGACGAGGCGGCCAGCCATATCAAGGAGTTGGTCGACCCCGATGCCAACATTATCTGGGGATCGGCGTTCAACAATCATATGGAAGGCAAGATCCGCGTGTCGGTGGTCGCCACCGGCATCGAGGCCGATACCGCGCACCAGGCGCAGCCGGCCAAGGTATTCACTTTTCCGGCGCGCCCGGCCCCGGCGCCGGTCGATGCCGCCCCCGAGACCGTAACCGGCACGGACGAGGACGACGATGCGCCGCTGGAGCTGACCGACGAAGTCGAGGGCGAGGCCGGCGAGGAGCTGGTGCTCGACAGCGACGACATATTGACCAGCCCGGTCGGCTCCGCGCCGATCGCTCCGCCCGCCGACGAGCCCGAGGCTTTGCTCGACGACGAGCAGCCGCAGCCCGAGGCCCAACCCAAGCGCGAAACCGGCACCTTGTTCGAGCGGATGTCGAACATCGCCCGCGGCGCGCCCAAGGCGCAGATCGACGAGAGCGACACGAGCCCCGGCTTCCGCCAGGACCCGATCGACATCCCGCGGTTCCTCAATCGGCAGAACAATAAGTAGCATTCGACAGCCCCGGCCCGTCTCACCCGGGCTGCGGCACAGTTCGTCGCGTAACGGGTAGCCAGAAAGCTTCCGGCAAGCTCCCTTCAGGCATGGGAGGCAAATGGCGGGGAATTCCATGAATCGCATCCGCATAGCGGCGGTCGTTCTGGGCACGGTTGGCGCGCTGATCGGCGCCGCACCGGGCCGCGCCGACGCGCAAAGCGTGCCCGCTTATGCCGAGACGCTGGCCGACGCGCTTGCCCGCAACGTCAAGATTCTGGCTACCGACCCGAATAATTTCATCGCTCTGGTCGGTGCCGGCAAAGCCGCGCTGCAGATGGGCGATGAGCAGTCGGCCGCCGGCTTCTTCGGCCGAGCGGAGGAAGTGTTCCCCAACAGCCCCCAGCCGCAAATCGGGAAGGGAGCGGCGCTGGTCGCCAGCGGCGATGCTCGGGAAGCTCTCGCTTACTTCGCCCGCGCCCAGCAGCTTGGCGCGACCGTCGCCAGCTTCGGCAGCGACCGCGGCCTTGCCTTCGACCTGCTTGGGCAGTCCGCCGCCGCGCAAAGCGATTATCGCGCCGCGCTTCTTGGCGCCGACCGCAATGAGGCCACGCGCCGGCTGGCGCTGAGCCAGGCGATCGCCGGCCGCAAGAACGAGGCTCTGGCGACGCTTCAGCCGCTCCTTGCGCGCCGTGACCCTGGCGCGACCCGGTGCCGTTCGCTGGTGCTGGCGCTGGCCGGCGACCTGGCAGGTGCCAAGGCGGCGCTCGACACCATGATCCCCGGCCTGTCGTGGCGGATGGACCCGTTCTTTCGCCGTCTGCCGACGCTGACGACGGAGCAGAAGGCGGCGGCCGTTCACCTAGGCGTGATCCCCGGCAGCGGCAGCGGGCCGAGTTACGCTTCAGCCGGACAGCCATCCGCCGGCCCGGCGCTGGGCCAGCCCGGCGGCGACCGCCTCGCCTCGATCGACTACGTGTTGAAGTCGCCGCCCGCGCCAAACGCCCCGGCGCCGCAGCCGACCTACCGTCCGCCGCCGCAGACCGCGACCCGGGTGGCGTCGGCGTCCATCCCGGCCAGGTCGGTGCCACGCGCCGTAGCCCCAGCCGCCGCCAGCAAGGTCTGGCTGCAGCTTGCGAGCGGCAGCAACGCCGCCGTGCTGCCCGACCAGTTCCGCCGCATCAAACGCTCGACGCGGGACCTTCTCGACGGCATCGACGCCCATGTGGCGGAAGATAATAATCGGGTCCGGCTGCTGATCGGGCCGTTCAAGAACAGCAAGGACGCGGGCATCTTCGCGGAGGATCTGGCGACGCTCAGCGTCAACGCGTTCAGCTGGATCAACCGGCCCGGGCAGGCGGTCAGGAAACTCGCGCTCGAATGAGCCCATTCGCCCGGCTCGCCGCTCAGCCGTCGACATCGCGCGGCCGGGCGCACCAGGAGACCGACTCCGGCCCGCGCGGACCCCGCGACATCTTCCAGCGCGACCGCGACCGGATCATCCACTCTGTCGCGTTCCGCCGGCTGCGCCACAAGACGCAGGTGTTCGTCGCCCCCGACGGCGACCATTACCGGGTGCGCCTGACCCACAGCCTGGAAGTCGCCCAGATCGGCCGCACCATCGCCCGGGCGCTCGGGCTCAACGAGGACGTCACCGAAACCCTGTGCCTCGCGCACGACCTCGGCCACCCGCCGTTCGGCCATGCCGGGGAGGACGCGCTGCAGGCCGCGCTGGCCGACGCCGGCGGGTTCGATCACAATGCCCACTCGATCCGCCTGGTGACCCGACTGGAGACGCCCTACGTCGGCTTCGACGGCCTCAACCTGAGCTGGGAAGCGCTTGAAGGCCTCGCCAAGCACAACGGCCCGGTGCTGGAGCCGGGCTGGGCGCTGGCCGAGGCCAATGCCGGTTTCGATCTCGATCTCGGCAGCTGGCCGGGGCTCGAAGCGCAAGTCGCGGCAATTGCCGACGACATCGCCTACGACAATCACGACATCGACGACGGCCTGCGCGCCGGAATTCTCGATTTCGCCGAACTGGTCGAGGTGCCTTTGGTCGCGCGCCACTGGTCGGCGATCGAGGCGCGCCACCCCGGGCTCACGCCCGACAAAGCGCAACGCGCCCTGGTCCGCGACATGATCGGAACGATGGTCGGCGACGTTCTCGCCGAGACCTCGCGCCGCGTCGCTGAAGCGGGCGCCGCGACCAGCGACGACGTTCGCGCCGCCGGCCGCGCGCTGGCCGGCTTTTCGGACGTTTTGGCGGAGGAGGAGAGGGCATTGAAGAGCTTCCTCTACGCCCGCCTGTACAACAGCCCGACGCTGATCCCGATCCGCGACGAGGCGCAGCGGGTGATCGCGGGCCTCGCCGCCGCCTACCGCGCCGATCCCGCGCTGCTCCCCGAAGGCTGGCAGCGGGAGGCCGGCGAAACCCACCGCCTGCGCGCGATCGGCGACTTCATCGCCGGGATGACCGACCGCTTCGCCATCTCCCGCCATGAGGAGTTGATCGGGCCGGTAGAATTGCCGGATCGGTTTTAATCGTTCCCCTGCGCAGGCAGGGGTCCAGACTCAAACATCCAGGCCGGCCACCTGCGCGGTTTACAATGACTGCAAGTGGCGTAGTTTCGCCGTCGTCAGGACAGGGGTGGGTGATGAATCAGGCAGTAATGTTGCAAACGGCTTCGATCCTGCTGCTGCTGACCGCGGCCGGCGGTATCTTGATGGCGTTCCGACGCCTCGCTCAACACGCCAATCCACCCAATTGGCTGGCGATGGCGCATGGCCTGCTTGCGGCGTCGGGACTAACGCTGCTGATCTATGCGGCGGTGGCGGAGGGCGTCGCCGGCAGCGCGGTCGTCGGACTTGTCCTGCTGATCGTTGCGGCGGGCGGCGGCGTGGTCATGAATCTGTTCTATCACCTTGCCGGCAAGCTTCTTCCGCAATGGCTGCTCTATCTCCACATCGCGTTGGCCGCGGTCGGGACTGGGCTCGTTGCGTGGGGCGCATGGGGCAACTGAGCCAGGGGCGCGAGATGAAGACAGTTACAGGATTGCTGGCGCTGTTCCTGCTCGCGCTAGCGGCGCCCGCCGCGGCGCAGCCGGCCGAGCGAGCGCCGGGCAAGATCGTCCGGCTCAACGGCATCGACCTCCATTACCGCGAGCTTGGATCGGGCCCGCCGCTGCTGCTGCTGCACGGCTTCGGCATGTGCGGGGAGGGCGACTGGGGCACGATCGCTGCCGAACTGGCCGGAACCAACCGAGTCATCCTGGTCGACCTACGCGGCCACGGCCGATCGACCAACCCGTCCAATACTTTTACCATGCGCCAATCGGCTGAAGACATCCGCGAATTGCTCGATCGCCTCGGGATCGCCCGCGTGCGCGCGATGGGGATCAGCGCCGGGGGTATGACTTTGCTTCACCTCGCCACCAAATATCCCGACCGCGTCGGGGCTATGGCAGTGATCGGTGCGACGACTCATTTTCCCGAGCAGGCGCGCAAGATCATGCGTGTCAGCGTGCCAAACGCGCTGCCCAAGGAAGTCCTCGGAACCTTTCGGCAATGCGCCGCGCGCGGCGACGGCCAGGTGGACGCGTTGATGCGCCAATTCAACGGCTTCAAGGACAGCTATGAGGACATGAACCTGACGCCGCCGTACCTTGCCACGATCAAGGCGCGGACCCTGATCGTCCATGGCGACCGCGACGAGTTCTTCCCGGTCTCGATCCCGGTCGAAATGTATGCCGCGATCCCCGGATCCAAGCTGTGGATCGTGCCGGGCGGCGACCATGTGCCGATCTACGGCGATCGCACGCCCGAATTCCTCCGCGTCGCGCGGGCGTTTTTCGCCGACAGCGATCGCTCCGCGTCGGACGCCCGGTAGCAACCTTCGTGTTCGCGAAATTTCGAGAGGACGGGCGCAGAATCCTTAGCGTCCCGGGAATGGCATTTTTCGTGTCAAATAGTGAATGTACGGCAGCCGCCACTCCGCGTCCGACAGGGTGACGCGCCGCGCCGCGCGCGCTAGAGGCGCGGCGATGTCGCTTTACGCTTATTATGCCGCTCTGCTCGACGGATTGCTCGACGATCTTGTCGCCGACGGATCGCTGCCCGCCGACCTCAATCGCCGCGCGGTCGCGGTGGAGCCGCCGCGCGACGCCTCGCACGGCGACCTGGCGACCAATGCGGCGATGGTTCTGGCCAAAAGCGCGGGCGCCAATCCTCGCGCGCTTGCCGGGCTGATCGCGCCCCGGCTGGAAGCGCTGCCGGCGGTGATTTCCGTCGAGGTCGCCGGCCCCGGCTTCATCAACATGCGGCTGTCGCCCGACGCGTGGCGCGACGAACTGAGGGCGATCCTGACCGAAGGCGAGGCTTACGGCCGGTCCGCCGTCGGCAACGGCGAGCGGGTCAACGTGGAATATGTCTCGGCCAACCCGACCGGGCCGCTGCACATGGGCCATTGCCGCGGCGCGGTGGTCGGCGACGCTCTGGCCAGCTTGCTGGAAGCGAGCGGCTTCGCAGTCACCAGGGAATATTACGTCAACGATGCCGGGGCGCAGGTCGAAACGCTCGCCCGCTCGGTCCACCTTCGCTACCGCGAGGCGCTGGGCGAGGCCATCGGCGACATCCCCGACGGCTTGTACCCAGGCGATTATCTGGTGCCGGTCGGCGCGGAGCTGGCCGCGGAATATGGCGACAAGTTCGTCGGCGCCCCCGAAAGCGGCTGGCTGGCCCTGTTCCAGGACCGCGCCGTGGCGGCGATGGTCGAGCTGATCCGCGCCGATCTCGCCTTGCTCGCAATCCATCACGACAAATTCGCTTCCGAGGCGGAGCTGCAGGAGTCCGGCGCAGTCGAGGCGGGACTGCAGGCGCTAGATGCCAAGGGGCTGATCTACCAGGGCACGCTCGAGCCTCCAAAGGGGGATACGCCCGACGATTGGGAGCCGGTCGAGCTGACCCTGTTCCGCTCGAGCCAGTTCGGCGACGACCAGGACCGGCCGATGAAGAAGTCGGACGGCAGCTGGACCTATTTCGGCTCCGACGCGGCCTACCATTTGCGAAAGGCGCAGGCCGCCGATCATCTGGTCAACATCTGGGGCGCCGACCACGCCGGCACTGTCAAGCGCGTTCAGTCGGCGGTGAAGGCGCTGACCGACGGCCGCGTCGACCTCGACGTCAAGCTGGTGCAGATGGTACGTTTGTTCCGATCTGGTGAGCCAGTGAAGATGTCGAAGCGCAGCGGCAGCTTCGTTACTCTCGCCGATGTGGTTCGCGAAGTCGGCAAGGACGTGGTCCGTTTCATGATGCTGACCCGCCGCGCCGACGCGCCGCTGGACTTCGATTTCGCCAAGGTGGTCGAGGCGTCGAAGGACAATCCGGTGTTTTACGTGCAGTACGCCCACGCGCGAATCTGTTCGCTCAGGCGCAAGGCGGCCGACGCCGGGGTCGATCTCGCCGCGCCGCCCGACCTTAAGCTGCTCGACGACGAGGAGCTCGGACTGGTCAAGCTCGGCGCGCAATATCAGCGCACGGTCGAGGGCGCCGCGGTGGCGCACGAGCCGCACCGCATCGCTTTCTACCTCTATGATCTGGCGGCGGCGTTCCACGCTTTGTGGAACCGCGGCAATGACGATCCGGGCCGACGCTTCCTGGTCGAGGGCGACCCGAATGTTTCGCGCGCGCGGCTGGAACTCGCGGCCGGGATCGGGCAGATCATCCGCAGCGGCCTCAAGCTGATGGGCGTCGAGGCCGCCGAGGAGATGCGCTGATGACCGACAGCCGCAGCGGCTATGACGAGGACCGGCTGCCGTGGCTCGAGGAAGTCGAGGACGAGGACGGCCCGCGCGGGGTTTCCGCCGGCAGGATGCTGGCCGCCTTGCTGGTCGTGCTTGCGGCCGGCGCGATCGTCGCCGCCACATTTTTCTGGATCGGCCGGCAGGATCCGGCCGACGCCGGCGGGACGCCCGAGCTGATCCGCGCGCCGCAAGGGGAGTATAAGGTCAAGCCGCAGGATCCCGGCGGGCTCGACGTCGCCGGCGAGAGCGAGACGGCGTTCGAGACCAGCGCCGGCCAAGACGTGGATTCGCGGCTCGACACCAGCGGGCTGCCGCAGCAGCCGCCGGTTTCCCAGCCCGAGCCCAAGCGGATCCCGCCGAACGAGACCAAGGAGCCGCTTGCCCCCGAACCGCCCAAGCCCGCGCCATCGGGCGCCAGCGGATCGGTGATCCAGCTCGGAGCGTTCAAAAACACCGCGCAGGCCGAGCGGGCGTGGAGCGCATTGAGCGCCCGCTTCCCCAACCTCACCAGCCTGTCGAAGATCGTCGTTCCTTATTCGGCGGGGGCAAGCAGCGGCTATCGCCTGCGCGCCGGCGCGTCATCGCCCGCTGAAGCGCAAGCGATGTGCGGGGCGCTGGAGGCGGCCGGCGAGAGCTGCTTCATCGCCCGGTAGCGACAGACATGCAGGCGGCGATCTACGGCCTCGCGGGCCCGGCCATGAGCGAGGATGAGCGCGCCTTTTTCAAGGACGCCGACCCGGCCGGTTACATTATTTTCGGGCGAAACTGCATCGACCAGCAGCAATTGCTGGCGCTGACCGAGGAGTTGCGCGGGCTGTCAGGGCGCGCCGACGTGCCGATCCTGATCGACCAGGAAGGCGGGCGTGTCGCCCGGATGCGCGAGCCCGAGTGGCCGGCTTTCCCAGCCGCCGAGGCGTTCGACCGATTGTACCGGACTGCGCCGTCCTCGGCGCTGGAGGCGGTGCGCTCGAACGCCCGGGCGCTGGGGCTGATGCTCCGCGAGGCGGGGATCAACGTCGACTGCCTGCCCTTGCTCGATGTCCGCCAGCCTGGCGCCCACGATATCATCGGCGACCGAGCGCTCGGAGATCAGCCGATGCAGGTCGCGGCGCTTGGCCAGGCGGTCCTGTCGGGGCTCGCCTCGGCCGGAGTCTCGGGCGTTATCAAGCACATGCCGGGGCATGGCCGGGCGCTTGCCGACAGCCATGTCGAGCTGCCGGTGGTCACCGCGAGCGAAGGTGAGCTCGAGGCCGACATCGAGCCGTTCGAGCGGCTCAAGGGCGCGTTCATGGGGATGACCGCGCACGTCGTCTACACCGCCTGGGATAAAGAGCGCCCGGCGAGCCTCTCGCCCAGTGTGATTGCGGAGATCATCCGCGGCCGGATCGGCTTTGACGGCTGGCTGATGAGCGACGACATCGGCATGCAGGCGCTTGAAGGCGATTTCGGCGAGCGGGCGTCGGGGGTGGTCGCGGCCGGCTGCGACGTCGCGCTTCATTGCTCGGGCGATATGGACGAGATGGTCGCGGTTGCTGCCGCCGTCCCGCCGATGAGCGCGGAGGGCGAGGCACGGCTGGCTCGGGCGATGGATTCGATCGCCGCCGCCGACGACGACGGCCCGGACTTCGCCCAATGCGTCGCCAAGCGCGACGAGCTTCTGGCGCTTGCCTGACCAAAAGGTTAGGCTGATCCCGATGGGCGAGCAGCTTCGATTGGTCCGCGACGAGCCCGACGAGCTGACTCTGTCACTCGACGGCTGGGAAGGCCCGCTCGACCTGTTGCTGGAGCTTGCCCGCGGCCAGAAAGTCGACCTCGCGCAAATCTCGATCCTCGACCTGGTCGAGCAATATCTGACCTATCTGGCCGAGGCCCGCGCGCTCAAGCTGGAGATCGCCGCCGACTATCTGGTGATGGCGGCGTGGCTCGCTTACCTCAAATCCTGCCTGTTGCTGCCCAAGGATCCCGAGGCCGATCCCAGCCCCGATGAAATTGCGCTGAGGCTGCAGATGCGGCTGCAGCGGCTGGATGCGATGCGCGAAGCCGGCGCCCGGCTGCTCGGTCGCGACCGGGTCGGGCGCGACGTCTTCATCCGCGGCGAGCCGGACGGGCTTCGGCTCATCCGCAAGGCCAATTGGCAGGTCAGCCCGTTCGACCTGTTAGCCGCTTATGGCGTGGTCAAGGCGCGCAGCCAACCGCCAATGCACGTCATCCATGCCCGCTCGGTGATGACCCTGGAGGAAGCGATCGAGCGGGTCAGTCGGCTACTCGGGATGGCGGTCGAGTGGACCGCGATCGAGGATTTCCTGCCGGCGACCGACGACCCGCAGCTGCGCCGCTCGGCGCTTGCATCCAGCTTCGTCGCCGCGCTGGAGCTTGCCCGCCAGGGCCGGCTCGAGCTCGCGCAGGACGAGGCGTTCGCCCGGCTCAAGCTCCGCGCGGCCTGAGAGGGGGCCGAGTGGACGAGTTCCTGCGCGCGGTCGAAGCGACCTTGTTCGCCTCCGCGATCCCGCTGACCGTCGCCGAGATCGGCGAGCATGCCGGCGAGGGCGACGTCGCGGCCGCGCTCGCAGAGCTTGCCGAGCGTTACCAGGGCCACGGGATGGAAATCGTCGAGCGCGGCGGGCGCTGGCATTTCCAGACCGCTCCGGATCTCGCTTATCTGCTTCGCCGCACCCGCGAGGAGCCGCGGCGGCTGTCACGGGCTGCGACCGAAACGCTGGCGATCATCGCTTATCACGAGCCGGTCAGCCGCGCCGAGATCGAGGCGATCCGCGGCGTGCAAATGTCCAGGGGTACGCTCGACGTGCTGATGGAAGCCGGGTGGGTGCGCACCGCCGGCCGCCGCGAGGGACCTGGCCGGCCTTTGCTTTATGCGACCACAGCCGACTTCCTCACCCACTTCGGCCTCGCCTCGCGGCGCGACCTGCCGGGGATCGACGACCTCAAGGCCGCCGGGCTGCTCGATCCGCTGGACGAAGCCGCGATGGAGGCGCTCGGCGAGCTTCAACTGGAAAGCGGCGGCGAGGAAGACTAGAGAACGGCCAAAGGAGCATAAACATGGGCGGTTTCAGCCTCTGGCACATTCTCATATTCGCGATCATCCTGCTGCTGCTGTTCGGCGGCAACCGCTTCTCGGCGATGATGAAAGACGTCGCGAAGGGCCTGAAGGGATTCAAGGAAGGGCTTAGCGAGGACGAGAAGGCCGACCAGCGCCGCGACGAGCAGCAGCGCCAGCTGCCGCCCCAGAACCGCGCTCCCGAACGGCCGATCGAAGTCACTCCCGAGCCGCGCCAGCCGCCAGAGCCGCGCCAGTCGACCGACTCCACCGTCCATCGGCCGCCCGCCGGAGACGACGGGCCGCGCAGCTAGCCGGGACGCCGGGGAATGTTCGGCGTCGATTCTACCGAGCTGATCCTGGTCGCTGTGCTGGCGCTTTTGTTCATCGGTCCCAAGGAGCTGCCCACCGCGATGCGCTCCGTCGGCCGCTGGATCGGCAAGGTCCGCGGCATGGCCCGCCATTTCACGAGCGGCTTCGAGGATCTGGTCCGCGAAGCCGAGCTTGAGGAAATGGAGCGCAAGTGGAGCGAGGAGAATGACCGGATCATGCGCGAATATCCGGCTCTTCCCGACGACATTGCCGCCGCGGAGGGCGCCGCCCCGGAAACCGCCCGGGGAACCGACCCTTCGACAAGCTCAGGGCAAGCGGAAGCCGACCAGCCGGCGCTGCCATTGCCGCCGCCCGACGAACGGCGGGAGCTGCCGTGAAGGAGCTGGATGACACCAAGGCGCCGCTGCTCGATCATCTGATCGAGCTTCGCCGGCGGTTGCTGTGGTCGGTAGCGGTGCTTGCCGCCCTGTTCTTCGCCTCCATCTATTTCGCCCGGCCGATTTTCGCGGTGCTGGTCCAGCCGCTGCTTGCCGCCGGGCAGGGCACGCTCATCTACACCGACGTCTTCGAAGCCTTTTTCGTTGAGGTGAAGGTGGCGCTGTTCGCGGCGCTGATGATCGGCTTTCCGTTCTTCGCCACCCAGATGTGGCGGTTCGTCGCGCCGGGCCTCTACGCCAAGGAGAAAA
Source organism: Sphingomicrobium sp. (assembly GCA_037721775.1). Lineage (GTDB taxonomy): Bacteria > Pseudomonadota > Alphaproteobacteria > Sphingomonadales > Sphingomonadaceae > Sphingomicrobium. Next base: position 30,904 of record JBBJOG010000014.1, read on the forward strand.
AGGCCCTCCTGCCGTTCCTGCTGCTGACCCCGGTATTCTTCGTCGGCGGGGCCTCCTTCGCTTATTTCGTCGCCATGCCCTGGGCGCTTCACTTCCTCTTGAGCTACCAGGGCGATGTTGGCGGGGTCCAGCAGGAGGCGCTTCCGGCGGTCGGCAACTATTTGAGTTTCTGCACGCGCTTCCTGTTCGGCTTCGGGGTCGCCTTCCTGGTGCCGATCCTGCTGATGGTGCTGGAGCGCACCCGCATTATCACGCTCGAGCAGCTGACCAAGCACCGGCGCTATGCAGCGGTCGGCGCGGCCGCGGTCTCCGCGGTGCTGACGCCGCCCGACGCGGTGTCGATGCTGCTGATGCTGGTGCCGCTATATTTACTGTACGAGTTCGCCATCCTGGCGATCCGCCTCACCCACTGGCGCAATGCGCGCAAGGCGGCGGCAGCGGGCGCTGACCCGGCGGCTGCGGGTCCTGACTCGGAATAAAAAGAGAGGGCCCGGAAGCGCCACCGGGGGGGGAGGGTTGGCGGTTCCGGGCCCATGTAATCGGATAGCGAGAGCGGGGGGGCAAAAGTTCGCTATCCGAACATCATAACGCCCCGGATTTCAACGAGGTTCCGGGTGATGATAATTTTTTTCGTCGCGCCCGAAACGACCCTCCGGCGGAAGCGGAAAAACCGGCAAATCCACGCTGTATCGCGCAAGCTTTCGGTCAAGGGTCGAGCGTAATTGCTTGGCGAGCCCGCCGATGATCCGCTCGAACTGGACCTTGTCCGGGGCGTCTTCCGCGTCGGGGACGAGGACCGGACTTGCAAGCGTCAGCCTGGCGGTCAGCTCGCTGCACCGGCGTAAAGACACCTCGACCGGCTGGTCGGGGCGGCGCAACATCGCATATTCGACCACTTCGGTGACGAGGAAGGCGACCGACACCGCTGCATCCTGGGTGGTGTGGACGCTCTCCAGGTCAAGGTCGATGCTCAGGCTGCGCGCCATTTCGGGCGCACCGGCGCGAAGCTCGGCGGCGAGCTCCGACAGCAACGGCCGAAGCGCGATGCCGCGATTGTCCTCCATTTCCGCAAAATGGTTTCGGTGGACGATGGCCAAGGCGCCGACCCGGCGGCCGATCGACGCGTAAGCGGCGCGCGCGGTGGCCGTCTCCGCGGCTCGGCCGTGGATGCTGAGAAGCGACGCAATGACTTGCAGATTATTCTTCACCCGGTGGTGGACTTCGCGCACCAGCCGCCGTTGGCCGTCGAGCGCCGCCGACATGTCATGCTCCGATTCCTCGACCCTGCTGACGGCCCGGGCGAAAGCCGCCCGAAGCTCCTGGATTTCGGTCGCCGGCCCGACATTCTCCGGAAGCTCCAGCGCGGCGTCGCCGGGCTGGTAGTTGCCGATCGCTTTCTGCAGCCGGCGAAGCGGCTGGATCAAAAGCCGGGTGACGACGAACCAGGTGATGAAGGCGGCGATGAACCACATCACGGCCGGCAGCAGCATGACCAGCCGGTCGATGGTCGTGATCGCCGGGACCCGACCCTGAAGCTCGACCGACAGTCGGCCGTTGCCGATCGGCCAGTTGGTCGTCGAGCGGTGCTGGCCCCGGGCGAGCGGCTGATCGGAGGCGTGGATGTCGATTGCCCGGGCGCCGTCCTTGACGATCAGCGCGTCGAAGCCGCCTTCACTGTTGATCGCGGCGTTGCGGATCTCGCGGCTCGAAAGCGTCGTAGTCGCAATGCCCCCGATGACTCCGACGCGGATGATCACGGAGTCTTGGTCGGGGGAAACGCTCAGTTGGATGCCGCCGGGCGCGATCAACGACAGCGGTCCGATCTCGCCCAGATCGCCGACCATGCAGATGGGCAGCCCTTGGTCGGAGTCCAGCCGGAACCACTGCGCGACCGCGGGCGCGATCGACAGCGACCGCTGGGCCCGGGCGCACGGCTCTATCGAAGTGGCGGACACCCGCCCGTTGGTGGCAATGCGAAGCGCCAGCGCGTTGCGGGCGATCAGGCTTTCGACCGATCGCGCAACGACCCGGGCGCGATCGTCGGACTGCGTTTTCAAGGCGGCATTGGCTTCGCGGATGCCGTTGTAGGCGACCAGGCCAAGGCCGAAGCCGATCGGCAGCAGCACGGCGGTGAGGATGAGGAGGAGCTTGGCGGGCGTGGACAGCCTTGCGAAGCGCTCGGCGGCGGCGGTCATGTCAGATCAGCCCCCGGGACGACGGGTCAGCGAAGCTTTCCGAGCAGATCGGAAAAGTCGCCGGGGACGTCCTCGCGCAGGGTTTCGTCGTAAACCGAGCGAAGCGCGCGGCCGACATCGCTTGCCCGCTGCTTCCTGGATTTTTTGTCCGTACCCGTTGCGGCGGACTTTTTCTTTTTTTCGGAAGTGCCGATCGAATCGCCCTTCTGCCTGTCACCCAAACTCTCGTCCCCCTTGCGCGCGGGTAGCGCACGCCCGTCGCCTAATAAGGCCTGATTTGCGAGCGCCGCGGCGTGGAGATCCGCGAGAAGAGCGCCAGTCAAACTGCCCCTAACGATGGCGCTCCCGTTACGTCAAACGGAACTACGGGCACCCCGCCACAGAGAGCGGAAACCAAATGGCCGATGCTTTGTTCCAGCCAGGCACCATATCGATGCGCAGGAAGTGATTCGGCCGCGCCGGCGACGGCCTTCCAGGGTTGCAACCAGGCGGACGCGTCCCCAAAGAGGGCTTCATCCCGGATTAGGAGAATTTGACGCGATGTCGCTTGGACAGGAACTCGCTCCCCATTTGCCATTCTTGCGCCGCTACGCCCGTGCGCTGACCGGCAGCCAGGCGCACGGCGACGCCTTCGTTCGTGCCGCGCTTGAAGCGATCGTCGCCCAGCCCGACGAATTTCCCCGCGACGTCGATCCGCGGCTCGGCCTGTACCGGACCTTCCACGCCATCTGGTCGACCGCCAACGTCGAGGAAGGCGAGGAGCCGAGCAAGGATATTACCGGCGCTGAGGGCATCGCCCATGCGCGCCTGTCGAAGATCACGCCTTTGTCGCGCCAGGCGCTGCTGCTGACCTCGCTTGAAGGATTCTCGTCGGAAGACGCCGGTTACCTGATCGACGCTTCGCCCGAAGACGTCGATTCGCTTGTCGCCGAAGCGCTTAGCGAGATCGAGCGCCAGACCCTGACCGACGTGCTGATCATCGAGGACGAGCCGATCATCGCGATGGATATCGAAACCATCGTCCGCGACCTTGGCCATAACGTCACCGGAGTTGCGGTCACCCGCGACGAAGCGGTGGCACAGGCGCGCCAGCACCCGCCGGGCCTGGTGCTCGCCGACATCCAGCTGGCCGACGATTCCAGCGGGATTGACGCGGTCAAAGACATCCTCGCCGAATTTTCGGTGCCGGTGATCTTCATCACCGCTTTCCCCGAGCGGCTGCTGACCGGGACCCGGCCGGAGCCGACGTTCCTTATCACCAAGCCGTTCCAGCGCTCGACCGTGAAAGCGGCGATTGCCCAGGCTTTGTTTTTCGACGCGGCCACGGTGCCCGCCTGAGCCTGCCCGGGAACAATGGCTCTGAAAGGGGCGTTGCCGGAAAAGAGAGCAGCTTATGGTAAATGAACCGCAAGAACATCTGACGACGACCGAAGCGCGTGGTGGTGCGACCCCGCACATGACGCGCTACGTCCTTGGCATAGGCCTGGCGCTGGTGATTGTCATATTTGCACTTATCGTGCTTCTGGCGCGCTGACCGTCAGGATAGAGTCACAATCGTGGTGCTAATCCTTGTCGGGACGGATGGCTCTCGAAGCCGTGCGCGCGCGAACCGGGTGGGGGATTGATGGCCGACGACGACGACGATGACGATGGGCCGCCCGAGGTTCCGTTCGAACCGACCCCGCTGTCGGATCCGGAATTCAAGGATCAGCTGTCGGCGGTGATCCCGCATCTGCGCGCGTTCGGGCGCTCGCTGTCGGGAAGCCGCGACCTTGCCGACGACCTCGTCCAGGAAACTTTGCTCAAGGCATGGGCGGCGCGGCTGCGCTTCCAGGCCGGCACCAACATGCGCGCCTGGACCTTCATCATCCTTCGCAACCTGTTCCTCAGCCAGATGCGCCGGGCGCGCTTCAAGGGCGAATGGGACGACGTGACCGCGGCCAAGATCCTCGCCGCGCCGCCAAGCCAGGACCGGCATATCGAGCTTGGCGACATGCAGCGCGCGCTGATGCACCTGCCGCAGCCGCAACGCGAGGCGCTGATCCTGGTCGGCGCCGGCGGCTTTGCCTATGAAGAAGCGGCGGAAATCTGCGGCTGCGCGGTCGGGACCATCAAAAGCCGGGTCGCCCGCGGGCGAGTTGCGCTCGAAAGCCTGCTTTCAAGCGGGAAATTGCCGTCGCGGCGCCAGCACAAGACCGACCCCGACAAATCGGCGCTTCAGACGATCATGAGCGCTGTCGACGATCTTAGCCGCGACGTTTAGTCGGCGGCGGCGGGCCGCAAAGCCCGGACAAGCTCAGTTGAGCCGGCGAAGCAGCTCGTCGAAATCACGGTCCGACGGCTCGCTCGCGGCGGCGTCGAACGCGCGGCGAAGTGCGGCCATGACGCCCGCATGCTCTGGCGGTACGTCTATCCGGATGACCCTTCGATCCATATCCATAACTGTGGTTGCCATTGACTGTTTTTCTGCCTTCATTTGGCGTGAGAACGACCGAGAGGCGGGGGAAGTTTCCTGCTGGATGGCTTTCGGGCAAGGCTGAAGGCGTGGATTCGGACGCAATGAGAGCTGCGCGCGACGACGCGCTGGACCGCGCCCGGCGCTATTCGCCGTTCCTTCGTGACGCGATCTCCGCCCGCCCCGACGTCGTCGATTTGTTCCTTTCCGACGGCCCAGAATCGGCTGCCTCGGCAGCAGTTGCCGCGGGCGCGGAAACCGCCGATGCCGAGCTTCGCCGCCGCCGCCTCGGCCTGGCGCTGGCCGTCAGCCTGGGCGACCTTTCCGGCGAACTGTCCCTGGAGCAGGTCACGGCGCTGTTGTCAGCCTTCGCCGATTTGGCGATCGACCGGGCGATCGAGGTCGCGTTCGAAGAGCTGATGCCCGGCGAGCAGGCGCGCGGCTTTGCCGTGATCGCGCTGGGCAAGCTTGGCAGCAATGAGCTCAATTTCTCATCCGATGTCGACCTGTTGCTCCTGTTCGACCCGCGCTGGCTGCCGCGGCGCCAGCGCGACGAGCCCGGCGAGGCCGCGGTCCGGATCGGCCGCAGAATCATCGATCTGCTGCAAAAGCGCACTGCCGACGGCTATGTGGCGCGGGTCGATCTGAGGCTCCGGCCCTCGCCCGAGGCGACTCCGATCGTGCTTCCGGTCAATGCGGCGATGTCTTATTATGAATCGGCGGCGCTGGGGTGGGAACGCGCCGCGTTCATCCGCGCCCGCGCCTGCGCCGGCGACATGGGCCTCGGGCAAAGCTTTCTGCAGGCGATCGAGCCGTTCGTGTGGCGGCGCGCGCTCGATTTCGGTGCGTTCGAGGTAATCCGCACGATCGGCCAGAAGGTGCGCGATCATTATGCGAGCCGCCAGCGGTTCGGCCCCGGCTTCGACCTCAAGCGCGGGCGCGGCGGAATCCGTGAAGTCGAGTTCTTCGCCCAGGCGCGGCAGCTGGTCCACGGTGGCCGCGACCCGCTACTGCGGCCGGCGGCGACGCTGGACGCGATCGCGGCGCTGGAGCGGGGCGGGCACATGGAGCCGGAGCTCGCGGCCGACCTGGCCGAAGCCTATCGGCGGCTGCGCACCATCGAGCACCGGGTGCAGATGATCGACGACCAGCAGACGCATCTGCTTCCGGCAAGCGCCGAGGCGTTGGCGGGGGTCGCGCAGCTGCACGGCTTCGCTGACGGCGATCAGCTGCTCGACTGGCTTCGGCCAAGCGTCGAAAGGGTCGGCAAGACGTTCGACGAGCTGGCTTCCGACGAGCAGCAGCAACTGCCGCGCGATCCCGATTTGCTTCGGGCCGAGCTCGAGGCGCTCGGCTTTGCCGACCCTGGCCCGGCCGAGCGCCGGATCGCCGAATGGCGCAGCGCGCGGGCGCGCTCGCTTCGCTCACCCGCAGCGCTGGGCGCGTTCGAGGCGATGCTTCCGGCGCTGCTTGGCGCGATTGCGCGGAGCGCCGACCCCGACCATGCGCTCAACCGGCTGAGCGACATTGTCGAGCGGGTGCCGAGCGGCGTCAATTTGTACCGGTTGCTGCAGGCGCGACCCGGGCTGTCGACCTTGCTTGCGCGAATCCTCGCTCTCGCACCGGCGCTGGCCGACCAACTGGCCCGACGGCCGGCGCTGATCGACACACTGCTCGATTCGTCCTGCTTCGACCCGCCGGCGGGGGCCGCGCAATTTGCCATGTTCCTCGGCGAGGAGATGCGTGGACGGCCGTTCGATCTAGCCATCGACTGGGCCCGGCGGATCGTCAACGAGCGCCGCTTCGCGCTCGGCGTGCAGCTGGTCGACGATCGCGACGACCCGCTGTCCATCGGGCAAGGCTATGCCTGCGTCGCCGAAGGCGCGCTGGTCGCGCTCGCGAGCGCCGCGGTCGCCGAGTTCGAGGCCGCGCACGGTGCGTTCCCCGGCGCCGAGCTGGTCGTGCTGGGGCTCGGGCGGCTCGGCGGCGGCGTCCTCACCCACGCCTCCGACCTCGACCTCATCTATCTGTTCACCGAGCCCGCTGCCGAAACCTCGGACGGCGCCAGGCCGCTCGGACCGGCCGATTACTTCAACCGCCTCGCCAACCGGGTGACCGCGGCGCTCAGCGTATCGACCGCCGCCGGACCGCTGTACGACGTCGACACCCGGCTCCGGCCGCAAGGTGCGCAGGGGATGCTGGCAGTGTCGGTGGACGCGTTCGCCGGCTATCAGCGCGGTGAAGCCTGGACCTGGGAGCATATGGCGCTGGCCCGGGCGCGGCCGGTGTTCGGGTCGGATAAGGCGCGGCGGTCGGTCGCCGGCCTCGTCTCGCAAATCCTCAAACAGCCCCGCGATGCCGCCAAGGTGGTCGCCGACGCGGTCAGGATGCGCGACGAGATTGCGCAGCACAAAGCGCCCTCGGGGCCGCTCGACGTTAAACTTGGGCCGGGCGGGCTGGTCGACCTGGAATTCGCGGTTCACGTGCTCCAGCTGACCCGCTCGCAAGGCCTCGACCCGAGGCTGGAGGCGGCGGTGGAGCAGCTGGCAAAGGCTGACTTGATCCCATCAAACATTGTCGAAGCACAAAAGTTGCTGACCGAGATGCTGGTGGTGATTAGGCTTCTTGCGCCGGAGACAGCAACGCCCAATGAGGACAGCCGCCAGCTGATGGCGGAGCTGTGCGGCGCGTGCAGATGGGACGATTTGCTTGGCCGCCACGACGAAGCACGGCAGAGCATTTCACAGCTGTGGAAAGACGTGAAGGAAAGCGCATGATCAACGAAGGCGACGTTGCACCCCCACTCGAGATTCAGACCAGCGAGGGCCGCAGGATCGACTTGGCGAAGCTCGGCGGCCCGCTGGTGCTCTATTTCTATCCCAAGGACGACACCTCGGGCTGCATTAGCCAGGCGCAGGATTTCACGGCGATGGCTGGCGACTTCGAGGCTGCCGGCGTGCCGGTGGTCGGCGTGTCCCGCGACCCGATGAAACGCCACGAGAAGTTCATCGACAAATATGGGCTGTCGGTGCCGCTCGCGTCCGACGAGGACGGGCGGATCTCGGACGCGTTCGGGACCTGGGTCGAAAAATCCATGTACGGCCGCAAATATATGGGCATGGAGCGCTCGACCTTCCTGATCGACAGCGACAGCCGGGTGATTAAGGCATGGCGCAAGGTGAAGGTGCCGGGCCACGTGCAGGACGTCCTCGAGGCGGCGCGCGAAGCCGCTCGATGAACCAGACGCTTGCGTTCCACGTCAGGCGGCTGGTGCCGGCCGATGCCGAATTGCTGCAGGCGATGTCGCGGGTGTTCGGCGCCGCGTTCGATGAGGTCGAGACCTACACCGCCCGCCCGCCGCGCGGCGCTTATTTCGACCGGCTGCTCGGCAACCCGGAGTTCGTCGCGCTCGCGGCGAGGGAGGAGGGCGAGGTGATCGGCGGCCTGGTCGCCTACGAGCTGGTCAAGTTCGAGCAGGAGCGCAGCGAGTTCTACATCTACGACCTCGCGGTGCGCGAGGAATCCCGACGCCGCGGGGTCGCCACTGCGTTGATCGAGGAGATGCGCCGGATCGCCGCCGCAAATTCTGCCGAGGTGGTGTTCGTCCAGGCCGACCATGGCGACGATGCCGCGATCGCGCTTTATTCGAAGCTCGGTAGGCGCGAAGAGGTGCTCCACTTCGACATTCCGGCGGCGGGTCGAGACAAGTAGAGGTTTGAAACCATCTGCGCGCTCATGCTAGCGGCGGCCCACAGTCTTTCAGGAGCATAAGCGTTGGCCGAGTTCACGCTTCCGAAAAACAGCAAGATCACCAGCGGCCGCCGGTACCAGGCCGAGGCCGGCAACCGGCTCAAGGCGTTCAAAATCTACCGCTACGACCCCGACAGCGGCGCCAACCCGCGCTGGGACCATTACATCATCGACCTCGACAAATGCGGGCCGATGGTTCTCGACGCATTGATCAAGATCAAGACCGAGGTCGACCCGACGCTGACCTTCCGCCGTTCGTGCCGCGAGGGCATTTGCGGGTCGTGCTCGATGAACATGGGCGGCCGCAACGGCCTCGCCTGCACCACTCCGATCACCGATCTCAACGGCGAGGTGCAGATCACGCCGCTGCCGCACATGCACGTGGTCAAGGATCTCGTCCCCGACCTCAGCCATGCTTACGCGCAATATGCGTTGATCCAGCCGTGGCTGAAGACCGCGACCGCGGCGCCTTCGGGCAAGGAGCGGCTGCAGTCGCCCGAGGATCGCGCCAAGCTCGACGGGCTGTACGAGTGCATCCTGTGCTTTTGCTGCACGACATCGTGCCCGAGCTATTGGTGGAACGCCGACAAGTTCCTCGGGCCCGCGGTGCTTCTCCAGGCCTATCGCTTCCTCGCCGATAGCCGCGACGAAGCCACCGGCGAACGCCTCGACCAGTTGGAGGACCCATTTCGCCTCTACCGCTGCCATACGATCATGAACTGCGCCAACGCCTGCCCCAAGGGCCTCAACCCGGCCAAGGCAATCGCCGAGACCAAGAAGATGATCGCGGAGCGGGTTACTTGAGCGACGAGCTCCGTCTCCCCAGCGGGGCGGTCGAGGATCCCCAGCATTCCGGCTGGTACAGCTGGGGCGAGTTCCCGAGCGGGACGTTCGCCGCCGCGACTGGCAAGTTGCTGTTCCGTCCCGACGGGCCGGGCCAAGCCCGCTGCCGGATCTTCCCCGACGAGAGCATGCTCAACATGGGCGGATCGATCCACGGCGGCGCGGTGATGAGCTTCATCGACATGGC
>JBBJOG010000031.1:0-3306 GCA_037721775.1 Sphingomicrobium sp.
TATGCCTCGCCGCGACCGTCATCTTCTGGCTCGATCAATGAGTCCTGAGCCTAGGGAAGGACCCGTTGTAAGGGAGCGGTCAAACTCGCGTGATGGTGGCGTAGCCTTACGCGACCCCCGCCTGGCGCCGGAATCACGCGGGCTTGTCGATGGGCGAAGCCGGCACCGCGACCGCGTCCGGCAGTCCGGCATCGGCCGCCATCGGGGCCACTTCGCCAGCGGCTGCCAGGAACTCGCGCTGGTCGAAGAAGTGCGCGCGCTTCAGCCGCTTCTTGATCGACAGCGAGGGGTTGTCCGCGGTCGGCCCACCGCACGCAGCCTCGACGTGGCTGCCCGGCGCGGTGTCGACACAGGCGGACGTGGTCGCGGCGGGCGCGGATGTGGCGACGATCCCGGATGCGGCAACGACGGGCATAGCGGGAATCGGTTCAGCCAAGGCCGGTGCGTAGGCTGGCTCGGCAAACAGCGGATCAGCCTGAACCGAGTCTTCGGATGCGGGCTCATACTGGTCGGCGGCGGCAAATTCCTCGTCACGCCGGAGCTTGCGGCGGCGCATGGCCACCCCGAGGCCGATCAGCCCGAGAAGTCCGAGCCCCGCGGCGCCGCCGATCGCCAGCATGTCGTTCGACACGGCGGGCGCTTCCTGCGCCGGCGGCGTGGCCGCGATCGCAGGCGGCGGAGCGGCCGGCATCGCGACTAGCGGACCGGGCGATGCCGCGGCCGTCTCGGCCGGTTCCGCGACAGGTGCGGCGACCGACGCCCGCGCGACCGGAGGCGCGGCCTTGGTCGGGCGCGTCACACTTATGGTGCGACGAGTAGTTGTGGAACTGTTGGATTTTGTCGTGGTGATCGTCGGCTCGGCCGCAAGCGGGTCGCTGGCGCTGGAGGCTGACGGTTCGCTCGGGGTCGTCGCCCCGGGCGTAATGTCTGGAACGGTGAGGACCGGGGCAACCGTTACAGGTTGCGTCGCCTCGGGCGGGGCAACCGTTACAGGTTGCGTCGCCTCGGGCGCCATCTGGGCGAGGAGCTGGGTTGAAGAAAGAGCAAGGACCGCGGCAATCGCGGTCATGGCGGGGCGAATTTTTGGGGATCTGTGGGTCATACTAAGGGGCAACGAATGGCTGACCACTATGGGCGCGCCTTTCGACGTATCGGTCCTTTGCAAGAGGATAATGAAAATCCGGTCGGGAATGAGATTATGAGCACTAGCTAGCGTCCGCTTTCCACCCATTGCGGACATTAGAAGCCTGACAGCACCCTCAGATTGGCCGCCTTGTTATCTGAGCAGACGCACCGGTGCCCCTACCATGAGCGCCGCGAAGCGCACTGCCAGGCTCTCGGCCACACTGGCACTCAGGTCCGAACCAGCCCTTATGCGGCCCGACTACCTTGCCACAGGCAGGACAGTCTTTGAGGTCTTCAGGGTGGGGAGGCTTCGGCATTCCGCACCTCTAGCCGTGGCCGAACGATTCGGGAACGGGCCCCTCGAGCTAATGTCTGGTTTCGACCCATTGCGGACATTAGGTAGACGTAAGTGTCAGCGCGGCACTCGACCAGTTCCTCGCCGTAGAACGCAAGCACAACCCTGCGGCAGCTTCGCAGGTTTCCGAAGGCTCTCGGCCTGGCGGTGCTAACACTGGTCGCGGTCCTGGAGAATTTCGGTTATCGTCAGTTGGCCAACCTGTGGCGGTTGCGCGGCTGGTGGCAATTCATCCGCAAACAGCAGGGGTGGGGGAAGATGACTCGGGAGGGCTTCGGCGCATCGTTGATCAGGCTGACTGATACTTCGCAAGCGCAACCAGTCGCCGGCTTTCCGATCAAGGCTTTCTCCCTCGGCATTGCGGCGATGGTGATCATCGCGCTCGCGTCGGCAGCCACCACCTGGGCGGTGGGAAACCGGACCAGGTCCATCACCAACTCGCAGCTGGAGGTCCTCACCGCAAGCCACGGGCTGCAGCGGCAGGAGCTGCGCGAGATGCTCGTAACCGTTGCGAGCAACACTGGAGACCGAGCTTTCGTCCGCCGCTACACCCAGACTGAGCGCGGGATGGAAGAGACGCTGAAGCATCTCGAACAATCAATCCAACTGCCCGAGAACCGCACCGCTTTCGCTAGCGTCGAGCACGCCCAGCGGCGGATTTCGGCAATCGAACGGCGGGCGCTGGAAGCCGGGCTCAATGGTCGTCCAGGTGAGGCGAAAGCGTTGCTCGCGTCCGACGAGTACAAGGCGCAGCTCGGAGCCTACAGAGAGAAGCTCTCGGAAATCGAGCAGCGGTCGCGCCGCTTCGTCGAGACCAACCGCAGTCAGACCAACCGCTACCTCAACCTTGCGACCAGCGTCATCGCACTGCTGATGATCACGCTGGCGTGGCTGCTGCTCGTTCGCCCGGCGCGGAACTGGGCGCAGCAATTGCGCTCGGCACAAGAAGCAGCCGAGAGCGCCACGCGTGCAAAGAGCGACTTCCTGGCCGTGATGAGTCACGAGATCCGCACGCCGCTCAACAGCGTCATCGGCTTCGCCGAGCTCCTGCTAAGCAGGAACAGCCTCAAGCCGGAGGAGCGTCACCAGGTCGAGCTGATCGAGGATGCGGGCGAGATGCTACTGACCATTGTCAACGACCTGCTGGACTTCTCGAAGATCGAAGCCGGCAAGATCGACCTCTCCCCGGCACCTTTCGCCGTCGAAATCCTCGTCGACAACACCGTCTCAATCGTTCGCGGAAGCGCGGAGGGCAAAGGACTCGAGATGCGCGCCGACATCGATCGCCGATTATCGACCTACTATTTCGGAGACGAGACCCGGCTCCGGCAGGTTCTTCTCAATCTCTTGAACAATGCCGTGAAGTTCACGTCGGCAGGATCGGTATCTTTGTCGGTCATCCTCGACGAGACCGCGCCCGCTGGCGATCGAATCGCCTTCGGCGTCACCGACACCGGCGAGGGCATTGAGGCCGAGCAGCAACAGCACCTTTTCCAGCCTTTCACCCAAGCCGAGGCGTCGATCGCTCGCCGCTTCGGCGGCACCGGGCTGGGACTAAGCATATCCAAGCGCCTCATCGAACTGATGGGGGGCCAGATCGGCCTTGCGAGCGAACTCGGCCGCGGCTCGCGCTTCTGGTTCAAGGTGACACTGCCAAAGGCCCAAGCACCGGAGTTCGAGGCGGCGCACCAGGTCGTTCCAGCCTCTCGGGCCGGCCGCATATTGGTGGCCGAGGATCTGCCGATGAACCAGAAACTTGCGCGCGCTGCAATCGAGCGCGGAGGTCACCAGGTCGACATTGCCTCCGACGGCGCGGAGGCGCTGCG
>JBBJOG010000032.1:0-3302 GCA_037721775.1 Sphingomicrobium sp.
TCTTCATCGGCGGCGGATTGGGAGCGCTGCTTCGCTATCTCGCCGCGCTGACGGTTGGCGGACCACTCGCGACGCTGACCGTCAACGTCGCCGGAAGTTTCGCCATCGGCCTCCTCGCAGCGACGATCCCGGCCGAAGCCGGCCAGGTCCGCTTGTTCCTGCTCACCGGCCTGCTCGGCGGCTTTACTACCTTCTCCGCCTTCAGTCTCGACGCGCTTACGCTCTACCAGCGCGGTGACGTCGCCCTAGGCGCGGCCTACATCCTCGTCAGCGTCATGCTCAGTCTCGCAGCCGCCGCGGCTGGCCTTGCCCTCGCTCGCTGAGCTTCCCATCTCCCCCGCGAAGGAGCCGCCAATGACTACCGACTATGTCCCGCCCGCAATTTGGACCTGGGACAGGCCCAGCGGCGGCAAGTTTGCTTCGATCAACCGCCCGGTCTCCGGCCCGACCCACGACGCCCAGCTCCCGCTCGGCGATCACCCGTTCCAGCTCTACAGCCTCGGCACCCCCAACGGGGTCAAGGTCACCATCATGCTCGAGGAGCTGCTCGAGGCCGGCCACGCCGCCGCCGAATATGACGCCTGGCTGATCGACATCGGCGAGGGCGACCAATTCTCCTCGGGCTTTGTTGCGCTCAACCCCAATTCGAAGATCCCCGCGCTGCTCGACCGCTCGAATCCCGCCGCACCCCAGCGCGTGTTCGAAAGCGGCGCCATCCTGTTGTACCTCGCCGAGAAGTTCGCTGCCTTTGTCCCCGCCGACCCCGCCGCGCGCAGCGAAGCGCTCTCGTGGCTGTTCTGGCAGATGGGCTCGGCCCCCTTTCTCGGTGGTGGCTTCGGCCACTTCTATTCCTACGCCCCCACCAAGATCGAATATGCCATCGACCGCTATGCGATGGAGGTGAAGCGCCAGTACGACGTCCTCGACCGGCACCTCGCCACGCGCGAGTACATGGCCGGCGCCGAATACAGCATCGCCGACATCGCCATCTGGCCGTGGTACGGAGCAGTCATGCTTGGCCAGGCCTATGACGGCGCCGCGACCTTCCTCGCGCTTGACGATTACACCAATGTCCGCCGCTGGGTCGACCAGATCGCTGCCCGCCCCGCCGTCCAGCGCGGCCGCCGCGTCAATCGCAAGCCCACCGAAGCCAACCCCGACTTCCTCCCCGAACGCCATTCGCCAAGCGACTTCGACTAAGGTGACGAACTGCACCTCAGAGAAAGTGCTGACCCCTTCCCCTTGCGCACCTTTTCAGGTCGTGCGCCGACAATTTGGTCGAGCGCACACGCAGATGGCAGCGATCATGGCCTGGTCCTAACGAACCACATCGTGCTTTGCTTGCGCGCGCGTTCAATCAGCGCTGGGACTAATTGCCATTACAATATCGCCTTGCTCAAGTCGCATGACTTGCGGCCGCCAAAATCCGTATGGCTGGCCGTCCCTGATAATTCTCACCCCCAAGCCGTCCTCAAGGTCCTTCAGTGAAGTTCCTATTTCTTCGGGACGCACTTCACGCTCAATCAGCCGCACCTTCCCCTGCCGCGAAGCCAAGTCGGCGAGATAGCTGGCGATATGCTGGCCGCCGTGAGTGGTCGCCAGCAGGAGGCCTGCGAAATCGAGTGGATTGACGACCACGTCGGCGCCCGCCCGCTTCGCTGGAACTTGGTTGTCTTCTGCGTTCACGGCGACGCTGATCCGCAAATCTGGTGCAAGGTGGCGCGCGGTAAGGCAAATCAGGATCGAGGTGTCATCCCGCCCGGCCGAGATAATGAGAAGCTTCGCACGTTCGATCTGGACAGCTCTGAGCGTCTCATCTCGTGTTGCGTCTCCGCCCAACACTGCGCAGCCAACCGCTTTCGCTTGCTCAAGCCGACCTTCGCTGGTGTCGATGATGACGATGTCGTGCGGCTGGGTGCCGAGATCGATCAACTCCTGGACTGCGCGGCTATTCTTTGTTCCATAGCCCGCCACGACGACATGATCGCAGAGATTGCGCTGAATTTTCTTCATGACAAGTTTTTCCCACGAACGCCGGGCAACGAACGCATAAGCCGAGCCAGCGAGGATGAACAGAAAGGCAATTCGGATGGGCGATACGATGAGCGCGTCGAACAGGCGTGTGCGGTCCGTAACCGGAACAATGTCCCCGTAACCGGTGGTGGTCGCGCTGATCATCGTGAAATAGATGACATCGATCAGACCCACGTCGCCATCGTGAGTATCCTTTAGGCCATCGCGTTCGAGCCAATGTATCAGGATCAGGAGTCCAAGGAGGCCGGCCATCACGGCGACGCGCCATCCGAGGCCAAGCCAACCGGTGAGACGCGGTTTCCGGCGGAGTATTAGATGAGGGTCGGCCTCGCGCTTCGATTGCATGCCTAAACCTTCCGATCCTTGCGATCTTTCCGGATGAACGTTCCGAGAGCCCTGTTCCCCGCAAGAGAAATGCTACCACGCCGACCTCGCCATGTCCCGCGCCGCTAGCGGAGGAAATCACGGTCCCCCGACTGCTTCAAGGTCGGATGGGTCGTCGATGTCCCGCAAGGTGTCGCCGATGTACAGTGACCAGCCGAGCGCCCCGATCCGCGCGATAGTCGTCGCGGCGACGGTTGTGGAACTCCAGGCGATATCGCGAAAGATCGAGGGTTCGAAAGACGTGAGGCCGATCAGGACATAGCCGCCATCCAGCGCAGGGTGAATTACCGCATCGTGATGGTCGAGTTGCCCCGCCGCCTCGGCGAGACGCTTGCCGTCCAGCGCGGGGCAGTCGGTACCGATCAGCAGGACGCGCTCGCCGCCTTCGATCACGCGCTTGGCCGCCGCCGCAAGCCGTTCGCCTAGATCGCCCGCCCCTTGGTCGGACAAGCGCACTCCGGCCGGCAAATGCCCTATCCAAGAGGGGTGGTCGGGGTTTGGCGTGGCGCAGAGTTCCGGAAGCGCAAGCCCGGCTGCATGCGCATGGACCACGGTATCGGCAAGCATCTGCTGAGCCAGCCGGGCGGCGCCGACTTCGCCGAGCGCGGGGATTAGCCGTGTCTTGACGTTGCCCGGCACCGGGGCCTTGGCGAAGATCATGATCCGCGTCGGCGTGACGCTCATTTGCGCCGCCAGCGATGATAACGTTCGACCCACTTCAGCAAGCGCTCGGGCTGGTTGGCCTTCTTCCATTCGCCCGCGGCATATTTGTTCGCCTCGGCCATGGTCGGGTAAGCGTGAATCGTGCCGAGGATCTTGTTAAGGCCAAGCCCGTGTTTCATCGCCAGCACGAATTCGGCGAGCAGCTCGCCCGCCTGCGCGGC
>JBBJOG010000015.1:0-36250 GCA_037721775.1 Sphingomicrobium sp.
TCCTGCACAAATATACAAACTGGTGTGTTTGCGTATTAGGACATTTGCTTCCCCCGCCAGGCAAGCCTGGACGGAAGTCACATTAAGGAACGGCATAAATTTGACCGATCCGCCGATACCCGGAGGTTATCGGTGACCGGGCCGCCGCCCACATGTCCCTTCATCAAAACCGACAATGTCAAAGAGCCGACGCGCTTCCTTCCCCGGGCTTGATTCCGGGCCGGTTATACCGACTAAGAAGAGGCGCGAAACGGACCACGACCTCGTTGAGGCCGCGTCCGCCGCTGGAGGGCCATATATGTGGCACCCCCTTCTGCGTCAACGGGGTTTTTTTACACTCTCGTGAAAAAACCGTTTCAACGTGAAACGGACGCTGCGCCTTCCAATCGCTTGGGAGCGCCGCGTCCGACTATCTCTAGATAGTACATTTGCCAACGCCTTCAAGAGGGCAAGCGCTTGAAATCGATAATTATTCCTTAGGCGCCCTGGATGTAGGAGCGCATCGCGTCGGCTTCCTGCTCGATCTTCTCGATCCGGTATTTGACCAGGTCGCCGATCGACACGATGCCGCAGATCGAGTCCCCTGCGACCACCGGCAAGTGCCGCATCCGCCCCTGGGTCATCATCGCCAGCGCGGTGAGGACCGGAGTCGTCATCTCGACGGTGATCGCCGGCGCGGTCATCACTTTCGCCACCGGCCAGCCGAGCACTTCGGCGCCATGGTCGCGAAGGCAGTAGATGACGTCGCGTTCCGACATGATGCCGACGATTCGGCCGCCCTCGACCACCGGTAGGGCGCCGATTCGGCGCTCGCCCAGGGTCGCCACCGCGTCGGCGACTTTTTGCTCGGGGCTGACCGTGGCAACGTCGCGGCCCTTGTCCGACAGGATCTCGTGGATGGTCATATCCGCCTCCATCATTGCCCAGGGATCCTTGATAGTCTCACGGCCCGCGGTCAAAGGGAAGCGCATGCCGCAACCCGACCCAGTTCCGAGCCCGCGCCACTCGCTTCTCCGGCGCTTCCGGCGGATCATGCGCTGGCTGGCTTTGTTCTCGATCGTCATTGCCGCGATCGCGGTGCTGCTGGTCGCCAGGGGCGACGACACGGCAAGCGTGCACATGCTGATCGCGACCGCGCTCGGGGCCGGCTTGACGGTGCTGCTCGGGACCGGCCTGATGGCGCTGAGCTTCCTCAGCTCATCGAGCGGCCACGACGAGCAGGCCCGCCACATCAAGGAGGATGAATGAGCGAGAGCAGCCGCAACCCGCTTCTGCGCGTGGTGCCAGGGCCGACCGACATCAACGCCAACGGCCACATCTTCGGCGGCTGGGTGCTCGGCCAGATGGACATCGCCGGGGGAATCGCCGCGTCGCGGCGCTCCAGCGGGCCGGTGGCGACGGTGGCGATCGAGCGCATGGAGTTTATCGCCCCGATCCACGTGCGCGACCTGATCTCGGTCTATGCCGTCGTCGAGCGGACCGGGCGAACGTCGATGGGGGTGAGGATCGAAGTGACCGCGACCCGCGACCGCGGCGAAACCGAGGTCAAGGTGACCGAAGGCGTGTTCACCTTTGTCGCGCTCGACGAACAGCACCGGCCGCGGCCGGTCGACCAGCCCGCCTGAGCAAGAAGGGCCTCCTGTCCGCAAAGACGAGGAGGCCCCTTTGTTTCGTCCAGTTTCGCGCGGTCAGGCAGCGGGAGCGATATCGTCCTCGCTGTCCTCGGCGCGTGGGCGCCGGGCTCGCCGCTTGGGCTTGACCTCGACCGGTTCCGCGTCGTCGTCGCCGTAATCGTCACGGCCGATCGATGGTGGCAGCACTTCGAGGGCAATGCGCTCATCGTCGTCGTCATTATCGAGCTCGTGGCTCGACCCGTTCGATCGGTTGTCGGAACGGTTGTCGGAGCGGGTATCGGACCGTCGGGGGCGCTGCTCGCGCTGCGGACGTTGCTCTCGCTGTTCGGGCTGCTCTTCGGCAGAGTCCATCATCTCGTCGTCGCCCTCGCCGTCCTCGTCGGGACCGGCGTCATCGCCGCGCTGGCGGCGCTGCTCGTCGAAGCGCGAGCGGCTTTCACCAAGCATGCGGAAGTAATGTTCGGCGTATTGAAGATAATATTCGCCCTGCACGCGGTCGCCGCCAAGCTGCGCGTCGCGGGCCATGTTCTTGTATTTTTCGAGCAGCTGCGTGGCATTGCCACGCTGCCGGCTGTCCTGACGGTTGTTACCCGGCTGTCCCCCGACGTTCTTGGGGCTCTGCCCGCCACGGCCGCGACGGCGGCCGCCTTGTCTATTGTTGATCAAATGCCA
Organism: Sphingomicrobium sp.; assembly: GCA_037721775.1. Taxonomy (GTDB): domain Bacteria; phylum Pseudomonadota; class Alphaproteobacteria; order Sphingomonadales; family Sphingomonadaceae; genus Sphingomicrobium. The sequence goes on from JBBJOG010000015.1 coordinate 2,307, forward strand.
CTTCCTTACGCAGTAGAAGCTCGCCCCCGTTGTCTTCGTCCCGGCCAGGCTGCACTTTGCAGCTTGGCTTTCGTTCGATCAGCGTCAGGCGCCAGACGAACGGCCGATTGCGTCGGGGGTAGGAGGGTGCGCTCAGCTCAATTTTGGGTAAAGCGGACCCCGTCCTGGGCACTGATGTAGTAATGATTTCCGTAATTTCCAAGCAAATTCGTTCAGGCCCAGCTTAACAGGACCGCGCGCGGCCGATTGGCGAGATCTTCGGCGATGCGAGCCTCCAACCCATTGATAGCAAGCAGTTCGGCTGCGCTCGACGCCTGGCCGGCGCCGATCTCGACCGCGGCCAGCCCGCGCTTGCCCAAAAGCCGCGGGAAGGCGGGCGCAAGCCGGCGGAAGTCGTCGAGCCCTTCGGGTCCCGCGAACAAGGCCTCGGGCGGCTCGAACTCGGCGACCCCGGGGCCAAGCTCGGCGCTGGTTGCGACGTAGGGCGGGTTGCACAGGATGAGGTCGAACTTGCCCGACACGCCCCCGTCCCAGTTGCCGAGCTCGAATGTAACCCGGTCCTCGAGCTCCAGCCGCCGCGCATTGGCCTGCGCGTAGGACAAGGCCCGCCTCGAGGAATCGATGCCGAGGCCGGTTGCCGCCGGCCATAGATCGAGCGCCGCAAGCAAGAGCGTGCCCGGGCCGGTGCCGAGGTCGAGAATTCCCTTGGGCCCGCCGGTGCCGTCGAAATGCTCTATCGCCGAAGCGATCAGCACCTCGCTGTCCGGGCGCGGGATCAGCACGCCGGGGCCGACATGGAGCTCGATGTTCCAGAACGCCCGCCGTCCGGTGATGTAGGCGACCGGCTCGCCCGCCTGGCGGCGATCAACCATCGTCCAGAAACGCTTGGGCAAGGCGCGGTCGGGCGGCGACAGCAGCAGGCGGTCGCGTTCGATGTGAAGCGCCTCGGCCATCAGCAGCTCGGCATCCAGGCGCGCGGTATCGCTGGCCGGGCCGAGCTGGCGCGCCGCCTGGCTAAGCGCCTTGGCGATCGCCTTCACGCCTCGTCGAGGCCGGCAAGCCGCTCCGCCTCATCCTCGGCGGTGAGCGCGTCGATAAGCTCGCCTAGCCCCGGGCCTTCGAGGATCGCGTCGAGCTTGTGAAGCGTCAGGTTGATCCGGTGGTCGGTCACCCTCCCTTGGGGGAAATTGTAGGTGCGGATCCGCTCCGACCGGTCGCCCGACCCAACCATCGACTTGCGCGCTCCGGCGCGCTCGCTGGCGAGCCGCTCGCGCTCGAGCTCGAACAATCGTGTGCGCAAGACCTTCATCGCCTTGGCCTTGTTCTTGTGCTGCGACTTCTCGTCCTGCTGGATGACCACCAGCCCGGTCGGCAAGTGGGTGATCCTGACCGCGCTGTCGGTGGTGTTGACCGACTGGCCGCCCGGACCCGACGAGCGATAGACGTCGATGCGCAAGTCCTTGTCGTCGATGTGGACGTCGACGTCTTCGGCCTCCGGAAGCACCGCCACGGTCGCCGCCGACGTGTGGATCCGCCCGCCGCTTTCGGTTGCCGGAACGCGCTGGACGCGGTGCACGCCGCTTTCGAACTTCAACCGCGCGAACACGCCGGAGCCGCTGATCGAGGCGACCGCTTCCTTGTAGCCGCCGACTTCGGGCGCGCTTGCCGAGATCAGCTCGAAGCGCCAGCCCTGCTCCTCGGCGAAGCGCTGGTACATGCGCAGCAAGTCGCCGGCGAACAAAGCCGCTTCATCGCCGCCGGTGCCGGCGCGCAATTCGAGCATCGCGGCGCGGTCGTCGGCGGCGTCGCGCGGCAGCAGCTTGAGCGCCAGAGCGCGCTCGGCCTCGGGAAGCCGCCGCCTGATCTCTTCCGCCTCATGCTCGGCCATGTCCTTGAGCTCGGCTTCGGCGGCGGGGTCGGCGATCAGGCCGCCCAGGACTTCGAGTTCGGCACGCAGCCGCCGCACTTCGCGGGCGGCCGCCGCGACCGGCTCGATCGCCGCATAGTCCTTGGACAGCCTGACGAACTCGTCGGGCGCCAGGTCGCCGGCCGCCATCGCGCCGGCAAGCTCGTGCTTGCGCCCCTCGATTGACGCGATCCGTTCGGACGAGATTCGGGTCACTTGCGGATTGCCTCCGCGATGCGCTCGAATGCGACGCTCGCCTGCTCGCCCGAACCGAGGTCCTTGAGCTGTGCCTCGCCCAGGTCGAGCTCATCGTCGCCGACGATCAGCGCGAAACGCGCGCCAGCGGCATCGGCCCGGCTGAGCCGCTTCTTCATGTTGCCGCGATAGGCCATGTCGGCGGCAATGCACTGTCGCCGAAGGTCGGCGAGCAGTCGCTGCGCCGCCGCTTCCGCCCGCTCGCCGAGCGGGATCAGCACAATGTCGGGGCACTCGGGCTGCGGCGCATCGATCAACATCGCCAGCCGCTCGATCCCGGCCGCCCAGCCGACCGCCGGTGTCGGCGGCCCGCCAAGCTGTTCGATCAGCCCGTCGTAGCGTCCGCCGGCGAGGACCGTCCCCTGCGCTCCCAATCCGTCGGTGATGAACTCGAACGCGGTGTGGCGGTAATAATCGAGCCCGCGAACCAGCCGAGGCGCCCGCTCCCAGCGGATTCCCGCCGCGTCGATGCCCGCCGTCACCTGAGCGAAGAAATCGGACGCTTCGCTGGTCAGGAAATCGTCGATCGCCGGAGCGCTGTCGACCACCGGCCAGTCACCATGAGCCTTGCTGTCGAGGATCCGCAGCGGGTTGCGCTCCAGCCGAGCCCGGCTTTCCTCGCTCAGCGCTGAGGTGCGGGCGGAGAAATGCTCGTACAGTGCGTCGCGCCAAGCCGATCGCGTCTCCGGATCGCCGAGCGTGTTGAGCTTGAGGATCGCCGATCCGCCGATCCCGAGCTCCTTCAGAAGCTGGTCGGCGAAGGCGAGAAGCTCGATGTCGGCAGCCGCCTCGCCGGCACCGATAATCTCGGCGTCGAGCTGGTGGAACTGGCGGAAGCGCCCCTTCTGCGGCCGCTCGTAGCGGAACGCGGGGCCGTGAGACGTGACCTTGAGCGGCGCATGCTGCTGCCAGCCTTCGGACAGAAAAGCGCGGGCGATCCCGGCGGTGAACTCCGGCCGCATGGTGACGCTATCGCCGCTTCGATCCGCGAAGCTGTACATTTCCTTGGACACGACATCGGTGGTCTCGCCCATCGTCCGTGCGAAGACTTCGGTCGGCTCCAGCACCGGCACCTCGACCCGCTTGAAGCCGTACAGCCGGCGCACGCGGTCGAACGCCGCCACGACCGCAGCCATGCGGTCGGCGTCCTCTCCCAACAGGCTTTGGGTCCCCCGGACCGGCTGCGGTGTGGCCATCGCCGCGGCCTTGGCAAAATACCGAGACAAAGGGAAGAAATGCCTCGCGATTCAACGCGGCGAGCGGGTGGACATCATCCCAGGACTTCGCCAATCCGGCTGACGCTTTCCCGTCCCTGGAGGTCTGTGATGCGGCTGTTCGCGCTCTTCTTTCTGCTCTTCGCTTCAGTTGCCAACGCTCAGATCACGCCGCCGACCAACAGCCAGCCCGTCGCGGCGACATCCAAGGTCGAGCGGATCCCGGCGGCCCGCGACATCCCCTATCCGGGGACGCTCGAAATTTCCCTCGACACGACCGACAATCTGCGCGGCATCTTCCGGGTCAAACAGCGCGTTCCGGTGACCGCCGCCGGAGACCTGGTGATGCTGCTCCCCGAATGGATCCCGGGCAATCACAAGGCCGCCGGCGAGATCGGCAAGATTTCGGGAATCCGCTTTTCCGCCAAGGGGCAGCCGCTGCGCTGGGAACGCGACTCGCTCAATGTCTATGCCTTCCACATCGACGTGCCGGCGGGCGTGAGCAATGTCGACGTCGAATTCCAGTATATTTCGGCTACCGCCGGCAACCAGGGCCGGATCGTCTCGACTCCGGAAATGCAGAGCATCCGCTGGTGGTCCACGTCGATGTACCCTGCCGGTTACTATGTGCGGAATATCCCGGTTCGGGCGTCGGTGACGGTGCCGCAGGGCTGGACGGTAGCCGCGCTCCGGCCGATGGGGCAAGGCCAGGGCAACCGCATCACCTTCGATCCGGTGAGCTACCAGACCCTCATTGACTCGCCGATGACCGCCGGCCGCAATTACCGGCGGATTCCACTCAGCCCGAACGTCAACCTCGAAGTCATCGCCGACACCCAGGCCGAGCTCGCGGCAACGCCCGCGCAGATCGCCGCCCACCGCCGCCTCGTCGAGCAGTCGCGAAAACTCTACGGGGCCGAGCACTTCGACCATTACGATTTCCTGCTGACTATCTCCAACTCCCTTGGTGGAGCGGGTCTCGAGCATCACCGAAGCTCCGAAAACGGCGTTGGCCGCGGCTATTTCACCGACTGGGAAGGCGCGCTCAGCGACCGCGACCTGCTGCCGCACGAATATGTGCACAGCTGGAACGGCAAGTTCCGACTGGGCGCCGATTCGTGGACGCCCGATTACCGGACGCCGATGCAGAACAGCATGCTGTGGGTCTATGAAGGGCAGACCCAATTCTACGGTTTCGTGCTGGCTGCACGCTCGGGCATGTGGTCGAAGCAGGACGCGCTCGATGCCATCGCCTCGATAAGCTCGTTGATGCTGGTCGCTCCGGTCGCCTGGACGTCGCGGCTGTCTAGAACGTTTTCGGGCGGGATGTCGCCGACCACGGAGCCGCGCTGGCGCTGGCCGGTAACGACGATCGTCCCCGCGTCGATCTCGTCGAGTTCGTTATAGTCTTTAGCCGGCGCGGGCGGCGCCGGTTGCTGGGCGTTGGCACAGGTCGCAAAGGCGAGCGCGGTGCTCGCGAGCAAGATCAATTTGCTAGGCATTGCCGGACCCTTTGGCGGACCAGCGTGAATTGCCGATGACGGCGCGAAAGCTTTCTGCGGACGGGCCTCAGCCGACGACCGGCGGCGGCATCTAGCCGTGGTCGAGCGCATGGATGGTCAATCCGACAAGGCCGCCGACCAGGGTGCCGTTGATCCGGATATACTGGAGGTCGCGGCCGACCGCGCTTTCGAGCCTTGCGGTCACCGTCCGCGCATCCCAGCCGCGCACCGTGTCGGAAACCAGCCTGACGATCGACCCGCCATAGCTGGCGGCTGCCCCCGCCACCGCCCGGCGCACGAACTGGTTTATGGTGGCGCGGATGCGGGGGTCGGATTCGAGCGTCGTGCCCATCGATTTGAGCACCTCGCCGACCTTTCCGGCAAGCACCGCGTCGGGGTTGCGCGCGGCACGGATGATCGCCGCCCGGCCCTTTTGCCACAAAGTGTCGAGCCACAGGCTGACCGACTGATTGTCGAGCAATTGCTCCTTCATCGCTTCCACCCGCTCGCGCGTTTGCGGGTTCGACTGCAGGTCGTTGGCAAGCTGGGCCAGCGCTTCCTCGACCTTGATTCGGACCGGGTGCGCGGGGTCGGTCGACATCTCCGCGGTCAGCTTGCGGAGCCCGTCGATGATCGCGTCGGCGAGCTTGGCGTCGAGCCCGGCGAGCTTGAGCGCCCAGTTCGCCTTCTTCTTGACCATGTCGCGGATCAGCGTCTCGTTGGCCTCCAGCGCCCGAGCGGTCCAGCGGATCGCCGCTTCCAGCATCGGCATGTGCCGGTCATCGTTGATCGCCGAGGCCAGCGCGTGACCGAGCAGCGGCGACACTTCCATCGAGCGCAGCCGCGATGAAATGGCGTTCTTGAACAGGCCGCCGAGCCGCTCGTCGTCGAGGCTCTCGAAAATGTCGGCGATCAGACGCGAGGCGCCTTGGCGGATCCGGGTCCCTTCCCCGGGCGGCGCCTTGAGGAATCGGCCGGCCGCGCCCGCAACGTCGATGGTCCGCATGCGCCGAGCGACCACCGAGGGGATGAGGAAATTGTCCTTGAGGAACGACGCCAGCGCCTCGCCGATCCGGTCCTTGTTGCGCGGAATGATCGCGGTGTGCGGGATCGGAATCCCCAGCGGGTGGCGGAACAATGCGGTGACCGCGAACCAGTCGGCGAGCCCGCCGACCATCGCCGCTTCGGCAAAGGCCTTGACGAAGCCGAGCCACGGATAAGCCGGCTGGAAAGCCCGGGCGGCAAGGAAGATGCCGGCCATCACCAGCAGCAAGCCGGTTGCTGCGGCCTTCATTCCCGCGGTGCCGGGCTGGGCCGGATTGAAGCGTGATAGCGCCGTCATTGCCCGGCCTTAGCGCCGCCGGCGTTCGAAATCACTCCGCCGGGAGCGGCGCAGCGTCCAGTATTCGCATCGAGTCGTCGCCGATGACCTTCTTGAACTTGCCGGCGATCCACTGTTCGAGGTCAATTGCGATCGAGAAATAGGCCGGAACCAGCAGCAGCGTCAGGATCGTCGAGAAGATCAGGCCCCCGATCACCGTTATGCCCATCGGTGCACGCCAACTGCTGTCGCCCGACAGCGACATCGCCGTCGGCAACATGCCCGCGACCATCGCTACGGTGGTCATGACGATCGGCTGCGCGCGTTTGTGCCCGGCCTCGTAAATCGCCTCGTCCTTATCCATCCCATGGTTCATCATCTCGACCGCGAAATCGACCAGCAAGATCGAGTTCTTGGCGACGATTCCAAGCAGCATCAGAAGACCGATGAATACCGGCAACGAAACGGGCGCGCCGGCCATGTGGAGCGCGATTGCGGCCCCAAGCGGCGCGAGCAGCAGCGAGCCCATGTTGACCAAGGGAGCGAGGAAGCGCCGGTAGAGCAGCACCAGGACTGCGAACACGAGTAGGACTCCAGCGATAACCGCGACTATGAAGTTCTGGACCAGCTCCTCCTGCCACTTTTGTGATCCCAACGTCAGCCGGGTCACGCCTTCAGGCAGGCTCTTCATCGTCGGCAGCTGATTGATCTTGGTGTAGGCATCGCTGCTCACGAGGCCGGGAGCAAGGTCCGCTCCGACCGCGATCCGGCGGACCTGGTCGGTGCGCTGGACGGTGACAGGGCCGGACCCGAAGCCGATCTCGGCCACCGACTTCAACGGCACCGAGCCGCCGTCCGCGGTTGGCACCGGCAGGTTCTCGAGCGTCGACAGGTCGCGGCGGCTGTTTTCGGACAGGCTCACCGAGATCGGGACCTGGCGGTCGGCAAGCGAGAATTTGGCGCTGTTCTGCGCGATGTCGCCGATGGTCGCGATGCGGATCGTCTGCGACAGCGCCGAGGTCGTGACACCCAAATCGGCGGCAAGGTCGAACCGTGGCTTGACCACGATCTCGGGGCGCACAGTGTCGCCCTGGACTCGCGGCGCGACCAGCTCAGGCAAGGTCGCCATCTCGTCGGCGAGCTTGTTGGCTGTCTCATTGAGCTTCACCGGGTCGGCGCTGCCGAGGTACAGCATGATCGCTCGTCCGCCGCCTCCAGGCCCCCCACCGCCCTGGCTGAGGAAATTGACCTGTGCATCGGCGATCGTGGCGAGCTGGGGGGTGATTTCGCGCTCGATTTCGTAGCTCGGCTTGGATCGATCGTCCTTGTACATCACGTTGATGAAGCCGGCCGAGGTATACACCCGCTGGAACACCCCCTTCACATCAGGATGCTGCTCGATGACGTCGGCGGCGCGGGCAGCGGCTTCCCGAGTCTGGGCATGGGTAGTGCCCGGCGCCATTCCGATCCGCACCCGGCTGTTATCCACGTCTTGCTCCGGCTCGAACGTCATCGACAGCATCGAGAAGAGTACGCCGGTCAGGATCAGCGCACCCAACCCGACGCCGACCATGCCGAGCCGGTGGTCACGCAGTCGCGCTTTGCTTCGGGCAACGAAAACCGGATGCCACTGGGCAAAATTCCCGCCCTTCATGCGGACTACCGCCCCCACGAGCTTGCCGACCACGAAAACAGCGATGCCGCCGGCAACCAGAGCAAGAAGGATGGCCGCGATCCCCGGCAGCCCGAGCGCGCCAAGCGCACCATGGGCCGCAAGCAGTCCGACAACGAAAACGCCGATTTTGGCCACAACCAAGAGCGTTTCGACGAGGTAGTAGACTTGCCGCCCTTTGGTTTGCGGAAGGCGGTCGATCAGCGCCTTCACCTTGCCGGTCGACAGGGTCCATTTCAGCAGCGCGAGATAACGCATCATCCATTTGCCCGATGCGTGCGGCGCCGGCCCGTGTGATTTGAGGAAATAGGCCGTCATCAGCGGCGTGATCATTCGCGCGACGAGCAGGCTCAGCATCACTGCGATGACGACGGTGTAGCCGAAATTCTTGAAGAACTGGCCGGAAATGCCGGGCATCAGGGCCACCGGCAGGAACACGGCAACGATGGACATGGTGGTTGCCATCACGGCGAGGCCGATCTCATCGGCCGCGTCGATCGACGCCTGATAGGCGCTTTTGCCCATGCGCATGTGCCGCACGATATTCTCGATTTCGACAATCGCGTCGTCGACGAGCACGCCGGCGACGAGCGCCAAAGCAAGCAGGGACAGGAAGTTGAGGTTGATCCCCATCAAGTCCATGAACCAGAAGGCCGGGATCGCCGAAAGGGGGATGGCGACGGCCGAGATCAAGGTCGCGCGCATGTCGCGCAAGAACAGGAAGACCACGAATACTGCGAGCACCGCTCCCTCGAGCAGCGCATGCATCGAGGATTCGTACTGAGCCTCCATGTAATCGACGCTGTTGTCGATCTCGACGAACTTGATCCGCGGGTCGTCCTTCGCGATCTGCCTCAGCTCTTCCCAGACATGGTCGTAGACGACGAGGTCCGACTCGCCCTTGGCGCGCTGGACGTTGAAGCTGACCACCTGACGGTCGCCGAGGATCGCGGCCGAGCGGGTCTCTGCATAACTGTCCTGCACTTCACCAATGTCGGCGAGGCGCACGGTTCGGCCGCCGGGGACCGCGATCTGGGTTTGCGACAGGTCATAGGCGGTGCGCGCATTGCCGAGCACGCGCACCGACTGCTCTGAACCCGCGATCTCGGCGCGCCCCCCCGGAGCATTGAGATTGGTCTGGCGGAGCTGGGCATTGACCTGCGCTGCGGTAAGGCCCTGCGCCATCAGCGCTGCCGGGTTGAGGATCACCCGGACCTGGCGGTCGACGCCGCCTTCGCGCGTGACTGCTGCAACGCCAGGTTGCCCAAGCAGCCGCCGGGCGACCGTATCGTCGATGTACCAGCTCAATTGCTCGAGGCTCATGTCCGTCGTTTCGCCAGCGATGAAGCTGATTTCGCTGCCGCCGATGTTGGCGCGCTGGACCTCGGGCTCGAGAACTCCCTCGGGCAGGTCGCTCCGGATCTGAGCGATCGCGTCCCGAACGTCGGTGACGGCGCGGTCGGTGGGCGTGCCGATCCGGAACTGGACGAATGTCTCGCTATAGCCTTCGCGGACGCTGCTGTTGATCTCATCGACGCCGTCGACGCCGCGGATGGCCGATTCCACCCGCTGCGTGATCTGGTTCTCCATTTCCGCCGGTGCGGCACCGGGCTGCGAGACCGAGACGACCGCGGCCGGGAAGTCGATGTCCGGATTGCCCGTTACATCCATCCGCGCGAACGCGACGATGCCCGTCAGCAGGAGCGCGACGAACAGCACGATCGGCGGGACCGGGTTGCGGATGCTCCACGCCGAGATGTTACGGAAGTTCATGTTAAATCAGCTTCCAGAATATGTCAGCGGGCGGCCTGGCGCTTGGGATTGACCTTCTGGCCGGGGTTGAGGAACGGCCCGGCCGAGACAACGACCCCTTCCTGACCGCTAAGGCCATCGGCGATCGTCACTCCCTCGTCGTTAACGGTACCGACGCGCACGGTGCGCCGCTCAATCTCGTTCTTGACGTTGATGACGTAGACGTAATTGCCCTTGGCGTCGCTCAGCACGGCGCTCTGCGGAAGCAGCGGCGCGGTTGTCCCGCCAGTACCGATCTTAGCCTCGGCGAAGCCGCCTGGGCGAGTGCCCTGAGAATAAGGGATCGCGATCCGGACTTCACCCTGCCGCGACTGCGGATCGATGACCGGGGAAACCTGCCAGACGCTGCCGGAGACAGCCGTATCGCTGCCAATGGGAGTGACGGTCGCCGGCATTCCGACGCGGACGAACTCAAGGTCCTGCTGAGACAATCGCGCCCGCATCTCCATTTCGCCACCGGCCGCGAGGCGGAACAGGGCGCCGCTGCCGGCACTGACTACCTGCCCGGCTTCGACGCTGCGAGCGAGAACCAGGCCTGCGGTGGGCGCGCGGATATCGAGCCTGCCGACGCGGGCGCGGCTTGCAGCAAGTTGCGCCTGGGCAACGCGAACTCGCGCAGCAGCTGCATCGCGGGCGGCGCGCCTGCGGTCGACGTCCGCCTTGGACACGAACCCGCGCGCTACCAGCGACTGGGCGCGGTCGAGCTCGTTTTGCGCAAGTTGCGAATCGGCGCGGGCGACCTGGACGTTGGCAGCGAGTTGCGCAGCCTCCTGCGTCTGCACCGAACGGTCGACGGTGGCGAGCACCTGGCCCCCGCGGACCCAGCTTCCGGCATCGACCAGCACGCGGGTTACCATGCCGCCTTCGCCGGCGATTCCGACCGGCTGCTCACGCCGGGCGGCGAGTGCTCCGCTGGCGGTGACGGTGCGGGCAACCTGGGTCCGGCCAGGGACGATGATCGTAACCGTCGGAATCTGGCCGCCCCGGCCTTGCGCGGCGCTGGCGCCGCCCGGCGCGGCTTCCTCCTCGCCGCCGCCCATCGTCAGCGCGAGCGCCAAGGCGACGAGCGCGACGAGCGCCGCGCCGATGATCGCCCAGCGCTTGGTGCGCGAGCGGTCGACGAGCACCAAAGTGTCATCCCCGGAAGACCGAATCGAAGTTTCCCTGTTCATGCCCAGCATTCTCTCGCCTTGCTCGCGGCTGTCGCGGCAGTCGTTATCGGTGGTGTGTTACGCGAATAAGTCACCACTCGCAACACTTGCCCGACACGATTCATTTGGCCCAATCTTTTTCGACCAACGGCGGCACTTGAGCAGCCAAGCGGCGTTGGCGCAATGTCTGGGGGGCGGCAGCCCTGTGCAGAAGCGCGAAGGAAGAGGGGAACGGCAAATGGAATCGTACGGAATTCTTGTCTGGATCATCATCGGCGGAATCGCCGGTGCAATCGCAAAGCTGCTGATGCCGGGAAAAGACCCGGGCGGCTGCATCATCACCATCCTGCTTGGCATAGCCGGCGCGTTCATCGCCGGCTGGCTCGGCCAGGCTGTCGGCTGGTATAATGCCGGCGAGGGCGCTGGCTTCATCGCCGCGATTGTCGGCGCGTTCATCATTCTCGCAATCTATCGCATCGTCGCGGGACGGCGCCGCGTCTAGCGTCTAGCTGGGCCCGACGGGCGCAACTGCAGTTCAGGCTGCAGCCATACGGCTGCTGCGAAGCGGTTGCGCCTCTTCCACTGAATGGGGCCCCCTGGAATGAAGACTTTCCTAATCGCGCTGGCGATCAGCGCATCCGCTTTGCCGTGGGCCGCGCAGGCCCAGCAAGTCACCCCCACCGTCAACCAGTCGATCACGGGAACCCGTCTCGACGTCAGCGCGACCGGCGAGTCGACCCGGGTGCCCGACGTCGCGGTCATCACCGCCGGCGTGGTCACGCGCTCGACCACTGCAGCCGCCGCAATGCAGGAGAATGCGGCGCGCATGGAGCGGGTCATCGCCGCCTTGAAAAAGGCCGGGATCGACGACCGCGACATACAGACCAGCAGCGTCTCGCTAAGCCCCGAATACAAGTATGAGAACAATGAGCCGCCGCAGCTGGTCGGCTATACGGCATCGAACCAGGTCAACATCCGATTCCGCGACATCCGTAACTCCGGCCGAGTGCTGGACGCGCTGGTTTCGCAGGGTGCAAACCAGATCAACGGGCCCAACCTGACCATCGACAAGCCCCAGGCGGCGCTTGACGAAGCGCGCGCCAATGCCGTCGCCATCGGACGCGCCCGCGCCGGAGTGTACGCGCTGTCGCTTGGGATGCAGGTGGTGCGGGTCGTCTCGATCAGCGAGAGCGGGAGCCATTACGCTCCGCCGCCGCAGCCGATGATGGAGCGCAGCGACATGGCTGCGTCCGTCGCGAAGACCGAGATCCTGCCGGGCGAGCAGAAGCTTCAGGTGACGCTCGGGATGGTGTTCGAGCTTCGCTAAGAAAAAAGGCCGCGCGGGCGATCCCGCGCGGCCTTCTCAATTCGTTTTTTGCGTCGCGCCTTAGCGGACGCTGCCCCGGCGAACGAGATTGACGATCGCAAGCAGGATCACCGCGCCAAGCAGCGACCACAGGATATTGGTCAGATTGAGTGGATTCGAATCGTTGATGTTGCCGCCACCGAAAATCAGGCCGGCAATGACGGCACCGATGATGCCGACGACTATGTTGAGGATAATGCCCTGTTGAGCGTCGGTGCGCATGACTAGGCTGGCAAGCCAACCGACCACGCCGCCAACGATCAGCCAAAGTATGAAACCCATCGCGTTCCCTCCTGTTCGTGGCCACCACAAAGTACCCGGTGGCCTTCAGCACCTTTTAGACGCTTAGTGCCATTGCGTTGTTCCGGATTCAGGCGCTCGTGTCCAGCGCCGCGATGAACAGTTATGTGGATGAAGCGCGGAAATCCGGCCTTGGTGGACGGACGTAAAGATTAATCAGTAGCGTTGCTGGCGTTCGTAAACGTCGCGGTAATGCTTGATCCGGCTGACTCGCAGCCCGGGCATGCCGCTTCGGTCCACCGCGCGCTGCCAGCTGGTGAACTCCTCGAGCGTGAGCGAATAGCGCTGGCAGGCCTCGTCGACGCTGAGCAGTCCGCCGGCGACCGCGGCCACGACCTCGGCCTTGCGCCGGACCACCCAGCGGGTGGTGGTCGACGGCGGCAAAGAGCCGAGCGTCAACGGCTCGCCGAGCGGGCCGATGACCTGGGCTGGCCGGATTTTCTGATTCTCGAGCATTCCAGTGAACCTGCTTAATTTTGCCTTGGGCTTTGCTTTAAGAGCGGCCCGTTAAAGATATTCTCAAGACCGGTGGTTAATATCGCGCACACCGGCCCTTACCGCCGTTTAACCATCGCCATTGCGGGCTGCCGGTGCGAATGCCCCGCCGAGCGTCGCCGAAGCGTCTCTCCAGCCTTCTGCCGCCGAGAGGTAGCGAGCGACCGCGGCCGGCCGCGGCAGGCGCCGCGATGCGGCATCGGCCTCGATCTGCGCGAGTATCTCCGCGGCCTCGCCAGCGGCTTCACCGCCAGCTCCGATCCTGCCTTCGTTGCGCGACACGGCACCCCCGCAAAATTACATTTGTCCCGCTCCGGCCTAGCGAGGAGGAGTGAAATTCGGGTAAAGACAAGCCGATGTCCGCAGATTTCGGCCTTTTGCGCCCGCCGGCTGAGGCGAGGATCGTCGTCGCCATGTCGGGCGGCGTCGACAGCTGTGTCGTCGCCGCGCTGGCCGCACGCGCCGGCGCCGAAGTCATCGGCGTGACGATGCAACTTTACGATCACGGCGAAGCGGTTCGCCGCTCCGGCTCGTGCTGCGCCGGGCAGGACATATACGATGCCAAGCAGGTCGCCGACCGGCTCGGCATCGCCCATTACGTGCTCGATTATGAAAGCCGCTTTAGAACCGGCGTCATCGACCGATTCGCCGATGAATATGCGCGCGGCCGAACCCCGGTGCCGTGCAGCCTGTGCAACCAGGGGGTGAAATTCACCGACCTGATCGCCTTCGCCCGCGACCTTGGCGCCGACTGCCTCGCGACCGGCCATTACGTGCGGCGCGTCGTCAACGACGGCCGCGTCGAGCTCCACCGCGGGGCCGACCCGAAGCGCGACCAGAGCTACTTCCTTTACGGCACCACCGCCGAGCAACTCGATTTTCTTCGCTTCCCGCTGGGCGGCCTGCCCAAGAGCGAGGTGCGGGCAATCGCGCTCGACCAGGGCTTGGCCGTGGCCTCAAAGCCCGACAGCCAGGACATCTGCTTCGTGCCCGACGGCGACTATGCGAGCCTGGTCAAGCGGATGCGCCCGGAGACTGACGTTCCCGGCGACATCGTCGACCTCAACGGCCGGATCCTCGGCAGGCACCGCGGAGTGGTCCATTTCACAGTCGGCCAGCGGCGCGGGATCGACATCGGCGGAAGCCCCGAGCCGCTCTACGTGGTCAGGATCGAGCCGGATTCGCAGCAAATCGTCATTGGCCCACGCTCGGCTCTCGCAGTCGAACGGATCCGCGTCGAGGACTTGAGCTGGCTTGGTGAGGACCAGCGGCAGTTGTTGGTCAAGGTGCGCAGCCTCGCGCCCGCCGTCGCCGCTGAAATCGACGGCCAGTGGGTCCGCTTCGAGGATCCCGAATATGGCGTCGCGCCCGGCCAGGCCGCGGTGTTTTACGACGGCGAGCGGGTGCTTGGCGGCGGCTGGATAGTCGAATCGATTGCCGGCGCTGGCGCCGGCGAGCAGGCCCGGAAGGCGGCAGCCGCCTAGAGCTGGAAAGTCCCGGTGATCACGGTCTGGCAGCGACCGCCGAGAATAACCTGGTCGCCGGTGAAACGGCACTGGAGCGACCCGCTTCGAGCGCTTGCCTGAAGCGCGGTGAATTCGTCGCGGCCGAGGCGCTCGGCCCAGAAAGGCACCAGCGCCGCATGCGCCGAGCCGGTAACCGGATCCTCGTCGATGCCGTGGTAGGCGGCGAAGACCCGGCTTGCGACGGGGTGGTCGTTGCCCGGCGCAGTGACGATCACCAACCGGTCGATCGCCCTCAAAGCGGCGAAGTCCGGCTCCACTGCCCGCACCGCCGCTTCGTCGGGCAGAAGCACGATCGCGCTGCCATTGCCGCCGCGGCTCAGGAACAGCGGCGCTTCCGCCAGCCCCAGCGCCGGCAGCAGCCCCGGAAGCTCGCCGGCCTCGACCGGGTAAGCCGGAAGGTCGAGCTGGAGCAGTTCACCGTCGTGGCTCACCGTCAGGATTCCCGATCGCGTCGCGAAGCGAACCCGCTCGCCGGCGAGCAGGACGTGCGCGGCCGCGAGCGTTGCATGGCCGCACAGGTCGACCTCGGTCGTCGGCGTGAACCAGCGCAGGTCGAAATCCGCCTCATCGCTGTCGCTGGGGACGGTGAAGGCGGTCTCGCTGAGATTATTCTCCGCGGCGATCGCCTGCATCAGCTGGTCGTCTAGCCAGGCTTGCAGGGGCATCACCGCGGCGGGGTTGCCGGTCAACGGCCGCTCGGCGAAGGCATCGACCTGGAAGAACGGCAAGGCCGTCATCAGGGCTTTTCCGACAGGTCGTACGACAGGAAGCCTTCCCGATCAGTGTGGCCTTCGGGGTCGAGGTGGATCAGGATCTCGGTGTCGGGAAAGCGCCTTTGCAGCGCTTCTTCGGCCCGGTCGATGCGGTCATGGGCTTCGCGGACGGTCCAGTCTTCGGGCACCCACACATGGAACTGGACGAACTGGTGGGTCCCGCTCGAGCGGGTGCGAAGGTCATGCAGGCCTGCAAGCTCGGGATATTCTGCAGCCGCCGCGAGGAACCGCTGCCGAGCTTCATCGGGCCATTCGCGGTCCATCAGCTGGTCCAGCGCCTGGCTCGACGCCATCCACGCGCTTCGTGCCAGCCACAAAGCGATGAGCAGGCCGAAGACCGCATCGGCGCCGAGCACGCCGAGATATTGGTCGAGGACCAAAGCGGCGATGACCGAGGCGTTGAGCAGGAGGTCGGACGCATAATGCAGCCGGTCGGTGGCGATCGCGACCGAATTGGTCCGTCGAACGACATGGCGCTGGTAGGCGATCAGCGCGAAGGTCAGTGCAATCGCCACCACCGACACGGCGATGCCAAGCTCGGCCTGTTGGGTTTCGGCGCCTCGGATCAGCCGTTGGACCGAACGGAAGCCGATCGCGAGCGCGGAAACCGAGATCAGTCCGACCTGGGCCATCGCCGCAAGCGCCTCCGCCTTGCCGTGCCCGAAGCGGTGGTCGCTGTCGGCAGGCAGCGCGGCGATCCTGACGCCCAGCAGCACGACCAGGCTTGCAAGCAGGTCGAGGCCGCTGTCGGCAAGCGATCCGAGCATCGCCATCGACGAGGTTTCGAGCGCCGCCCACGCTTTGAGAGCAATGAGGAACACGCCCATCGCCACGCTCGCCATCGCCGCCCGAGTGGTCAGCGACGTGCGCTCGTCGGAGTGCGCGTGCCCATGCCCATGCCCATGCCCATGATGATGGAGCCCGCTCACGGGTAAAGCAGGCTTTCGCTCCAGCCCTCACCGGCGCGGGTGAACAGCCTGCGCTCGTGCAGGCGATGCGGCCGGTCCGACCAGAACTCGATCGTGCGCGGGATCAGCCGGAATCCCGACCAGCGCGGCGGCCGGGGCACGTTCTGGCCCTCGAACTTGCTCTGCATTGCCTCGTAGCGGTCTTCAAAGATCTGCCGGTTTTCGAGCGGACGCGATTGATCCGATGCCCACGACCCCACCCGCGATTCCCGGGCGCGCAATTCGAAGTAGGCGTCGGCATCGGCGTCGCTGACCTGCTCGACGTCGCCGTCCGCTCGAACCTGCCGGCGCAGGGATTTCCAGTGGATCGCAAGCGCACCGGCGGGGTTGGCGAGCAGCTCGCGGCCCTTGCGGCTGTCGAGGTTGGTGAAAAAACCGAAGCCAGTCGGGCCGACGCTTCTGAGCAAAACCATTCGAACCGAAGGTCGCCCTTTCTCATCAGCACTGGCGAACGCCATCGCCTCGGGATCGTTGGCCTCGCTCGATCGAGCCTCGTCCATCCAGGCGTCGAACAGCGCGAACGGATCGATTGCGGCCATTGCCGGGCCTTATCCCCCGCCACCTCGCGCCCGCAACCCCGCGTTAGAACTCGAGTCGGGCGCTGACCCGTATTTCCCGCCCGGCGAGTGGAACGTAGTCCTTGGTGAAGGACGCGTGACGCCGGGCATCGACATCGAAAATGTTGCTTGCGGAGAGGATGAACTGCATTTCCTTCGCCTTGCCCCACGGCCGCCAGGCGAGCGATGCATTGACCATCGTGTGGCCGTCGGTCCGCGTTTCAAAGCTCGCGACGCGGTCCTGGTCGGCAACCCATTCGAACTCGATCCGGCCATCCACCTTGTCGGACTGCGCCTCCAGCCCGCCGAGCAGGCGGAGCGGCGGGATCCGCGGAACCGGGCCGGCGCCCTTGACCGTCGCACGCACATAATCGGCAACGGCGTCGCCGACGAAGCGAAAGCCAACGGCGTGGAACAGGGTCGACGAGGCTTCCGCCTCGAACCCGTAATAGGTCGCGTCGCGCTGGAAGTAGCGGAACACCGGCAGCTCATCCTCCTCCTCGCCGGTCGCCGATTCGTAGATGAAATCGTCGAAGCGGTTAACGAAGACGGTCAGGCCAAGCTCGTGAGTGCGGCGCTCGAGGCGGGCATAGGCTTCCCCGCCCCAGCTGGTTTCGACACCGAGGTTGGGATTGCCGATCTCGAACGCCTGGGTGGCGATGTGAGGGCCGTTGGAGAATAGTTCTTCGGCCGAGGGCGCACGCGCGGTGCGCGACAAGTTCACGCCAACCCTCGCCTCCGGCGCGACTTCGTAGGAGGCACCCACTGCGCCGGACAACACGTCGAAGTTGCGGTCGACACCGAGCGGTGCCGATTCAACGTCGCTGTGCTCGAAGCGAAGCGCGCCCTCGAGCCCGGCCTTGCCGAGCGCAATCTCCTGCAGCGTGAACAGGCCGAGCTGACGGGTCTTGTTGGCGGGCAGGAAGGCTTCGGCGCCGACGGCGCTGAACGTGCGGGTCGAATATTGGGCTCCGCTGGCGCCGCTCCAGCCGTTGCGGTCTCGCTGGACGAACTCCAGGCGCCCCTCGGCGCCGCTGGAGTCGAACACGGTTCCGACTTCCTCCCCTTCGAACTCGGTGTGCTTGTAGTCGGCGGCACCGACCCTGAGCTGCGCGCGGTCGAGGAAACCGGAGTTGAATTCATAGGCGCCGCGCAGGTCGAACCGCTTTTGGCGAAGCTTGATGGAGACCGGAACCTCGCCGTGGCCGTCTTCTTCCTCTTCCTCCGCTTCCTCCTCGGGGCCTTCCTCATGATGCCCGGCACCGGGGCGCGAGGGAATTCCATACCCGCTGTCGAACAGGCTGATGGATGCGCCGATGTTGAAATTGTCGCGGATCAGCGCGAGGCCGACGCCGGCGGTTGATTGCTCCACCGCGCTGTTAGGGATCTCGCCGCGCAGATTGGCGAGCTCGAGCGCCTCGGCCGCTTCCTCCGCGTGCCCCTCTTCCGCTTCCTCTTCGGCGATCTCGAACTGCTCGGCCCGCAATCGCGGCGAAAGCACATAGCCGCCGACGCGAAGATCGCCGGTCTTGCGGAAGCTGCCGTCGGCATGGAGCACCAGGCCACTGCCCCCGAGCGCGACATCGGCAGCGCCGCCGATTGAGCGCTCGTCGGCCGCAGAGCCGAGGGCGCCGATCACGTCGACGTGATACCCCTCCTTGGGAATGGTGCGCGGGATCCGCCGGTCGATGACGTTGACCGCGCCCCCGATAGCCTGGCCCCCGAACAGCAGCACGGCTGGCCCGCGAAGTACCTCGATCCGCTCTGAGGTGAGCGGGTCGATCGTCACCGCGTGGTCCGCCGACGTATTGGACACATCGATCGAACCGATGCCGTCGGTGAGTACCCGAATTCGCTCGCCCGAAAATCCGCGAAGCACCGGCCGCGAGGCGCCTGGGGTAAACGAGGTCGCGGAGACGCCCGGAAGCTTGGCGAGAGTGTCGCCGATCTGCGGCCGCACCTCGCGCTGAAGCGCATCCTCGTCCAGAACCGACGTGCCCGCCAGAAGGTCGAGGTCGCGCAGCAGACGCCCGGTGACGACGATCGTGTCGTCTTCACCGTGGACCGAGTCGCGGACGGGTTGCGGAGGTTGCTGAGCGCGCGGGAGAGGCGCGGGCTGCTGCGGCTGCGTCTGGTCCTGAGCGCAGGTCGGGGTGGGAGCGAGCACGGACGAAGCGAGCAGAAGCGCAATGGGTTTGCAGGTCATCCGTCGGCCGGTACACGATATATTATATCAATACAATGAACGCAGCCCTGTGATCGCAGCCTTTTTCCGCGAAACTGACGAGGCGGCCCGGCCACGGGAAAGCCGGACCGCCTCTCGGAGTAAGCGCTGTAACGCGGCGCTTCTGGGGAGCTCTAAAGATCTATTCCTGCTGCAATCGCCTCGAGCTTGCGGACCCGCTCCTTGAGGTCGGCCAGCTCGATCCGCCCGCCCGCCGGCGGCAGGTGTCGGTCGGCGCCGTCGCGGCACAGCTCGAGCCGCTTAAGTTCCAGCCAGCCGCTCCAGCCCTTGAGCGCGGCCCAGGCGGCGGTGCCGAGGCCCATCAGGACGGCGGCTGCGATCAGGCCGATTGACAGCGGTTCCATCACTTTTTCTCCCGCAGCGCTTCGATCTCCCGCGCCAGCTCATGATTGGGTTTGGCAATGTGGTCGTCGATCGCCATCAGCCGGCGGTCGATCGGGTCGAGCTCGGTCCGAAGCGCATGGACCGAAGGGCGCACCCGGGTCGAAAGGTCCATCCGGTCGAAGTCGCTCATGGTCGTCTGGTTGGCTTCGCGGCGGCGTCGAATGGCGAAATAGATGCCGAGCGCTGCGTAACTGACGACAGTCACCTCGAAGCCGATCAGGAAGGTTGCTGCGACGAAGCTGACCCGAAGCAATATCGGGTCAATCCCGAACCGGTCGCCGAGCGTAGAGCAGACCCCGGCAAGCTTGCGGCCGCGGCTCCTGAGTGAATGAAGATATGATTTTCGGGCCATCGCCCTTCCCCTTTCGTACAATTAATTTCCTGCCGCGAGCGCGGCCTTCATGGCTTGCAGTTCGGCATCCACCTGCTCGGCGGCCCTGAGCTCGGCGAGCTCTTCCTCCAGGTTTTTGGGCCCGGTCATGCCGAGCGCGTCGGCGCGGCCTTCGGCAAAGTCGGCGCGGCGTTCGAGTATCTCGAAGCGGCTGAACGCATCGAGCGTGCGATCACCGTGCAGGATTTCGCTCGCTTTGGCTCGGCTCACCGCGCTTTCCAGGCGATGGGCGATCGCATTCTGGCGGACGCGGGCTTCGCGAAGCTTGCCCTGGATCTTGCCGATGTCGGCCTCGTAACCGCGAAGCACCTGCTCGATCTGGTCGACCTCGGCTTGCAGGCCCTGGGCCATTTCCGCGGCCTTTTGGCGTTCGCTCAGTGCGGCCTTGGCCAGATCGTCGCGGTCGCGGCTCAGCGCCAGCTCGGCTTTTTCCGTCCAGCCGGCCTGCATCTCATCGAGCCTGCCCAGCGCTCGCCGCATTTCCTTGATGTCGGCGATGGAGCGCGCCGCGGTCGCCCGGACTTCGACCAGCGTCTCTTCCATCTCGATGATGATCATCCGGATCATCCGCGCCGGGTCCTCTGCCCGGTCGAGCAGCTCGGTCATGTTCGCGGCGAAGATGTCCCTCGCACGGCTGAACACCGGGCCGTTGAACCAGCTTGCGAGCGGCGCGAAGCGGACCGTCGTGGGCTCGCTTTGCGACTCCGCGAGGCGGGGCGTGCGCAGCGGCGCTTTGGCTTCCAGGATTTCGAGTTCAGGCATGGATGACGTACTTGGTCGGAGCGGCGCTGACATGCGCCGGGCCAATTGCCGAGCCGACCGCGACCGTGCTCATGAGCACGGCGGCGAAAGCGCTGACCAGCGTCCGCTTGAGGTTCGTGTGAGCCGACATTTTTCCTTCTCCCTTTTCCCCCGCCCTTGATGCTGGCGGTCATGGCACCGTCTATTCAAGAGCCGTGCCAAACCTGGAAAACTGCCAAAAAAAGGAAGGTTGGGCGCGGGATGCAGGCATGTTGGGAAGAATCGCCACCCGACATTGGCGCAATTTGCCAACCACCCGGCCAGACGGTTGCGGAACCTCTTCCCGCGCCAGGGCTTAGGAATCGAGGTTCGACAAGAAGGGCTCGAGGATGCTCGGAAAAATCGCCAGCGCGCTGATCGGCAGGAAGCTCATCGGCAACAACCGGGGCGCCAAGGGTGCGCTTATCGGGGTCGGAGTCGCCGCTCTGGCGCGGCGCGGTCTCGGCCCGCTCGCGACTGTCGCGGCGGTCGGCTATGGCGCCAAGAAATTGTGGGAGTGGCGCAAGCGCCGCGGCGGCGCGACCTATCCGGCCGAAGCGACCCCGTCCTCGCCGGCCGGCGGACCGGGCGAGCCCTCGACGTAGGGCTCGACCTTGCCGTTCAGCTTGATCGTCATCGGATTCCCATGACGGTCGCGGCTGCGGCCGGCCGCGATCCGGATCCACCCTTCCGAAATGCAATATTCCTGGACGTTGGTCTTTTCCTGACCGTTAAATTTGATGCCGATGCCGTTCTTGAGCACCTCCTCGTCGAACCACGGGCTTCGCGGGTCGAGCGACAGACGGTCGGGCAGCGATGATTGATCTTCAGCCATGAGCGCCGCCTAGCGCTCGCCATTCGCACTCGTCAACGCGGCGGCCAGTTGCCGTTCGCGCCCGCTTCGGCCTGTGCGGGCAGGAGGTGCGAGTGAATAGGTGTCATCGACGGGCCTACCGTCGCGACCGGCGGCGACTTACTGGCGTGTGAGCAAGAGTAGCCGCACTTCGCTCGTGCAGGGGTCGACGACATAGATTGTCTCATATTCGTCGTCAGCGATCGCCGCCGGCTCGTCGCCGCCAAATGCCGCGACCAGGTCGGGAACCGTATTGCTGTGACCCACGACCAGCACCGGGCCGCCGGCAGCAACCACGGCCTTGACCAGTGCCTCGGTGTCGTCCGGGTCGTAGGTCGTGACCGGCAGGCGAAGCCGCGCCGCCAGCGGCGCGCCGGTCTGCTGCGCGCGCCGGGTCGCGGTCGCGAAAACCGCCTTGATGCCGTTGCCTGCAAGCATATGCGACAGCCGCTGCGCGCCGGCCGAGCCTTGCGCGGTCAGCGCGGGATCGCGGCCTGCTTCTTTCTGCAGGTGCCGAATCACGTAAACCGGGCCGGCCGCGGTCGCAGGAGCCGCGATGGCCGACAGCGCCGCTGCGGCGGCGACAAGGGTTGCGAGCAGTTTCATGGCGCCCGAATAGCGCGTTTGGGCGGGAAGCGTACCCCGCCCGGCGAGCGCGGCATTGCCCGACCCGTGCGGCGCGACTAAGCGCCTCGATAAATGCGCGACAAAGAGCCACCAGAACAGCCCAATCGCCCCCAGCTTTCGCTGCACGTTCCCGAGCCGCATTTCAGGCCCGGCGACAAGCCCGATTTCTCGCGGCTGGGGATACCGGCCGCGGGCTCCGTCCCGAGGCCCGACATCGGCGGCTCGGCGGCGGACACCGCGCCGCTGGCGACGACCATGGTGCGGGTGCTCGACGAGCAACACAATGCGGTCGGGCCATGGGATCCCAAGCTCGACCCCGACACATTGCGCAAGATCCTGCGCGACATGGTCACGGTCCGGGCTTTCGACGACCGCATGTACCGCGCCCAGCGCCAGGGCAAGACCAGCTTCTACATGAAGGCCACCGGCGAGGAGGCGATCGCGGTAGCCGCCGCCGCCGCCCTCGACCGCGAGGACATGAACTTCCCCACTTATCGCCAGCAGGGATTGCTGATCGCCCGCGGCTATCCCCTGGTCGAAATGATGTGCCAGATTTACTCGAACAAAGGCGACAAGTTAAAAGGCCGACAGCTGCCGATCATGTATTCGGACAAGGCGCACGGCTTTTTCACCATCTCCGGCAACCTCGGCACTCAATTCCCGCAGGCGGTCGGCTGGGCAATGGCGTCGGCGATCAAGGGCGACAGCCGCATCGCGGTCGGCTGGATAGGCGACGGAGCCACCGCCGAGGGCGACTTCCACGCCGGCATGACCTTTGCCGCGGTCTACAATGCGCCGGCGGTGCTGGTCGTGGTCAACAACCAGTGGGCGATCTCCAGCTTTTCCGGCATCGCCGGAGCCGAGCGCGCGACCTTCGCCCAGCGCGCGATCGGCTATGGAATCCCCGGCCTTCGGGTCGACGGCAATGACGCGCTCGCGGTCTATGCGGCGATGCGCTGGGCGGCCGACCGCGCCCGCTCCAATCTCGGCTCGACGCTGATCGAATATTTCACCTACCGCGCCGAGGGCCACTCGACCTCCGACGACCCGACCGGATACCGCCCCGCCGGCGAGGCCAAGGCGTGGCCGCTGGGCGACCCGGTCGAGCGCTTAAAGGCGCATCTGGTCGCGCTCGGCGAATGGGACGACGAGCGCCATGAGGCGCTGGTCGCCGAGTGCGACACGCAGGTCCGCGCGGCGCAGAAACTGGCCGAGAAGCACGGCGTGCTTCCCGAGCAGGGCAAGGACAATATCGAAAGCATATTCGACGATGTGTATGCCGAGGTGCCGTGGCATCTGGCGGAGCAGCGCGACCAGGCGCTGGCCGAATCCGGCGACGAGGCACGCTGATGCCGGCGATGAACATGATCCAGGCATTGAATGACGCGCACCGGGTGGCGATGCGCGGCGACCCCGATGTCGTCGTGTTAGGCGAGGACGTCGGCTATTTCGGTGGCGTGTTCCGGGTGACCGAAGGTTTGCAGAAGGAGTTTGGCAAGCAGCGCTCGTTCGATTCCCCGATCAACGAATGCGGCATCGTCGCCGCCGCGGTCGGAATGGCGGCTTATGGCCTGAAGCCCGTCGTGGAGATCCAGTTCGCCGATTATATCTACCCCGGCTACGACCAGATCGTCAGCGAGGTGGCCAAGATTCGCTATCGCACCGCCGGCGAGTGGTCGATGCCGATGGTGATCCGCGCGCCCTATGGCGGCGGCATCTTCGGCGGCCAGACCCACAGCCAGTCGCCGGAATCCCTGTTCACGCACATTGCCGGGCTTAAGACGGTGATTCCGTCGACCCCGCACGACGCCAAGGGCCTGCTGATCGCCGCGATCCAGGATCCCGATCCGGTGATCTTCTTCGAGCCGAAGCGAATCTACAACGGCCCGTTCGACGGCTACCACGACCGTCCGGTCAAGCCGTGGGCCAAGCACCCCGCGAGCGAGGTTTTCGAAGGCCATTACACCGTGCCGATCGGCAAGGCAGCGATCGTCCGCAAAGGCGCCGCTTTGACCGTGCTCGCTTACGGGACGATGGTCCATGTCGCGCTTGCGGCGGTCGAGGAGCGAGGCATCGACGCCGAGGTCATCGACCTTCGCACGCTGGTCCCGCTGGACATTATGGCGATCGAACAATCCGTGGAGAAGACCGGCCGCTGCCTGGTGGTCCACGAAGCGCCCAAGACCTCGGGCTTCGGAGCGGAACTGGTCAGCCTGGTGCAGGAGCGCTGCTTCTATCACCTGGAAGCGCCGGTCGTGCGGGTCACCGGCTGGGACACGCCCTACCCGCACGCATATGAATGGGCTTATTTCCCCGGCCCGAAGCGGTTGAAGAAAGCCCTCGAGAAAGTGATGGCCGACTGATGGCTAGATTCCAATTTAAGCTGCCCGACATCGGCGAAGGTATTGCCGAGGCGGAAATCGTCGCCTGGCATGTAAAGCTCGGCGACCGCGTCGAGGAAGACCAGCAGCTGGCCGACATGATGACCGACAAAGCGACGGTGGAAATGGAATCGCCGGTCGCGGGCAAGGTCGTCGAGTTGGCCGGCGAGGTCGGCGACCTGGTCCCGATCGGATCGGTGCTGGTGGTGATCGAGACGGAAAGCGTGGGGGCCGCCGAAGGGCAAGCCCAGCCGGCAGCCGAAAGCAAGGAAGAGCGGCCGCTCGGCGACGGCACAGCCAAGCCGACGGCGGAGCAGGAAGAAGAGCTGCCGGTGACGGCAGTCGAACCTCCCCTCCCGCAAGCCGAAGGGGACAAAGGAGGGCCTGTCGAATCCGTGGGCGCGCAGGAGGAAACCAGTCCTCCCCCAGCCCCTCCCGCGAGCGGGAGGGGAGCGCAGGTGCTCGCTTCGCCCGCCGTTCGCCAGCGCGCCCGCGACCTCGGCATCGACCTGGCCGAGGTCAAGTGCGCGAGCGACCGGCTGCGCCACTCTGACCTCGACGCTTATTTACTTTACAACGGCGGTTCGGTCGGCGGCCGCGGCGCCGCGCCAAGGCGGCAGAACGAAACAATCAAGGTGGTCGGCCTGCGCCGCAAAATCGCGGAGAATATGCAGGAGGCCAAGCGGCGGATCCCGCACTTCACTCTGGTCGAAGAGTTTGACGTCACCGACCTCGAGGACGCTCGGGCGATGATGAACCGCGATCGCGGCTCCAACCCCAAGCTCACTTTGCTTCCGTTCCTGATCAGCGCCATGGCCCGCACGCTGCCCGACTGGCCGATGCTCAATGCAACTTACGACGACGAGGCCAACGTCATAACCCGCCACGGCGCGCTCAACCTCGGCATGGCGGCGCAGACCCCGAACGGGCTGATGGTCCCGGTGATCCGCAACGCCGATTCGATGAGTGTGTGGCAGCTCGCTTCGGAAGCGCTTCGGCTGGCCGAGGCTGCGCGCTCGGGCAAGGCCAGCCGCGAGGAGCTGTCCGGCTCGACCATCACTCTGTCCTCGCTCGGCCGGATGGGCGGGATTGCCTCCACCCCGGTGATCAACCGGCCCGAAGTCGCGATCATCGCCGTCAACAAGGTCGAGGAAAAGGTCGTCGTCAACGACGGCGAGATCGAGGTGAGGAAAAGGATGAACCTGTCCCTCTCCTGCGATCACCGGGTGGTCGACGGCTGGGACGCGGCGAGCTTCCTGCAGGCGCTCAAGGGATACATCGAGAACCCTCTGCGCCTGCTGAGCTGAAGGTCAGGCCGCCAGGGGCGTCGTCTCGCCAAGCGCGGCACGAACCGACTTTTCTTTCTGCTCGGGGCTTACGCTCCGCAACCTCGAGCGCGACGGAATCGTCAGCCGCAAGGTCACGCCGAGCATCCCGCCGCGCGTCGATTACGCGCTCACGTAGCTCGGCTATTCGCTCCACCGGCCCGTGCAGGCGCTGTCGCAATGGGCGCTCGACAATGTCGAAGCCATTCACGACACCCAGCACAAGTTCGACGCGGAGCGCCTGAAAGCGGCCTAGGGGGATTACTCCACAATGGATGACCTAACGGATGTTTGCATCGACGTGCAGCGCTATTCTTCAGTAGGGGGAATAGCGGTGGATCAGGATTGTTTTGGCGCCCGAAAACCAGACGAGGAGCCTGATCCCTCGCCGTTCGCAGCGCGCGCCAGCCCCGAATGTCGCCGCTCGATCCGGCGCGACCCGCCGCCCCTGCCGAGGGCCCTTGTGCCACCGACAACATGCTGATGCTGCGCGTCGCCGAAGAACTCGAATATGCCCGGCGGATGCTCGATTCGCTGGGCGATGCCGTGTCGGCCGAGCCAATCCTCGTTGCCCGCCACGCGCTGTCGCTGCAATGTATAGACGTCATCGGCCAGTTGCTTGGGCACGTCGCAACCGTCGTCCGATCGAGCGATCCAGCCGGGGCGGTCGAGCGCATCGGCATGGGCGACCTGAAGGCTCGGCTCACCCCTACCAAACTGTAGCTCGCGGCTTGGCAAGCGGCGTTGGCCTCGCCTAGAGCGGCGGCATGCCCGGTCGCTACTTCGAGGAATGGCAGGTCGGCGACAGGGTCGCGCACGCGATCACGCGCACCGTGACCGAGGCCGATAACGTGTTGATTTGCGCGCTCACCCACAACCCACAGCCGATGCACCTCGACCATGAGGCCGCGGCGAAATCCGAATTCGGCAAGCCGCTGGTCAATTCGGTTTTCACTTTCGGGCTGATGATCGGGGTCGGCGTCGCCGACACCACGCTCGGGACGCTCGTGGCCAATCTCGGCTACGACAAGCTGGTCTTCCCCAAACCGGTGTTTGTCGGCGACACGCTCCGCTCGGAAAGCGAGTGCGTCGCGGTCCGGATAAGCAAGTCGCGGCCCGATGCCGGAATCGTCACGTGGGCGCACCGCAGCTTCAACCAGCGCGACGAATTGGTGTGCGAATGCACGCGCACCGCCTTGCTGTCGAAGAAGGGTCAATGACCGCCGAGCCGCGCAGCTGGCTGTTCGTGCCCGCCGACAGCGAGCGGAAGATCGTCAAAGCGCTGGCGGGCGAGGCCGACGCAATCATCTTCGATCTTGAGGACAGCGTCGCGCCGACCAGCAAGGCCGCGGCACGCTCGATCCTCAAGGAGCTTCCGTCGCGCTCAGGCGGACCCGAATGGTGGGTCCGGATCAATCCCATCGGCAGCGAGCATCACAATGACGACCTCGAGCTGATCGGCATCGCCGGCATTCACGGCATCGTGCTGCCCAAGGCCGACGGCGGCTGGGACATCGTCGAACTTGCGCATCGCGCGGGAAGCATCCCGATCCACGCGATCGTCACCGAAACCGCCGCGAGCCTGTTCGGAATGCTCTCGTACCGCGACCCAACGTCGCCGCTGGCGGCGATGAGCTGGGGCGCCGAAGATTTGTCGGCGGCGCTCGGCGCGTCGTCCAAGTACGACGCGAACGGCGAACTCAGTTTCACGTATCAGCTGGCGCGGTCGCTTTGCCTCGCCGGCGCGGTCGCCGCCGGAGTCCAGCCGGTCGATGGAGTGTTCGCCGACTTCCGCGACGTCGAAGGCTTGAAGCGTGAAGCCGAAGCCGCCCGGCGCGAAGGCTTCACCGGCAAGCTTGCGATCCATCCCGACCAAGTGGAGGTCATCAACGCCGCCTTCACGCCGTCCGAGGAGGAGATCGCTTACGCCCGCGCCGTCATCGACGCGTTCGAGGCCGAGCCGAACGCCGGCGTCCTGTCGGTCGGCGGCAAGATGGTCGACCGGCCGCATCTGCTGCAGGCACGGCGAGTGCTCAATAATGCCGATAGGGAGATTGCAAATGGCGACAGTCGCGAAAGCATGGGGGACATCGGGGTCCGCTGAGCCGCTGAAGCCGATGACGGTCGAGCGCCTCTTGCTGCGGCCGGAGGACGTCGCCATCAGCATCAGCCATTGCGCGATTTGCCATTCGGACGTCCACTTCGCGCACGACGATTGGGGAATGAGCCAATATCCGATGGTTCCGGGCCACA
Source organism: Sphingomicrobium sp. (assembly GCA_037721775.1). Taxonomy (GTDB): domain Bacteria; phylum Pseudomonadota; class Alphaproteobacteria; order Sphingomonadales; family Sphingomonadaceae; genus Sphingomicrobium. The sequence continues at coordinate 30,364 of JBBJOG010000015.1, forward strand.
TGGCGAGCCTCGCCGAATGACGGTCCACCAGGTTCCCGACGGCTTTCGCGCGAAGGTCGGCCCGCGGGAGCTGGCGGACTTGCACCGGCAGGCGGAGCGCGATCCCGACTCCTTCTGGCTCGACCAGGCGCAGCGGCTCGACTGGTCGCGCTTCCCGACGCAAGCCGGCGACTGGTCGTTCAACGAGGAGGATTTTGGCATCCGCTGGTTTGCCGACGGCCAGCTCAACCTGTCGGTCAATTGCCTCGACCGCCACCTCGAAAATGACGCCGACCGCACCGCTTTGATCTTCGAGGCGGACGAGCCGGGCCAGGGCCGCCGGGTCAGCTATCGCGAGCTTTACGAAGACACCTGCCGCTTCGCCAATCTGCTCAAATCACGCGGGGTAAAGCGCGGCGACCGGGTGATGATCTACATGCCGATGATCCCGGAAGCAGCGGCGGCGATGCTCGCCTGCGCGCGGATCGGAGCAATCCATTCGGTGGTGTTCGGCGGCTTCTCGCCCGACAGCCTGGCCGGCAGGATCGCCGATTGCGACGCCTGCGCGGTGATCACCGCCGACGAGGGCTTACGAGGCGGCAAGGCAATCCCCCTCAAGGCCAATGTCGACGCCGCGCTTCAGCGCCGCGACGTGGCGACGGTGATCGTTGTCACCCGCACCGGCGCCGACGTGCCGATGAAGGCGGGGCGCGACATTGCTTACTCCGCGGTACGAGCCGAGTTGGCGACGACCTGCGAGCCCGAGGCGATGAACGCCGAAGACCCTTTGTTCATCCTCTACACCTCGGGATCGACGGGGACGCCCAAGGGCGTGGTCCACACCACCGGCGGCTATGCGGTGTGGGCGGCGACGACGTTCAACTGGGTGTTCGACTACAAGGCGGAAGACATCTTCTGGTGCACCGCCGACGTCGGCTGGATCACCGGCCACAGCTATGTCGTCTACGGCCCGCTGGCGTGTGGCGCGACCAGCGTGATGTTCGACGGGGTGCCCAATTATCCGGACTTCGGCCGCTTCTGGGAGACCATCGACCGGCTCGGCGTCACCATTTTCTATACCGCACCGACCGCGATCCGGGCGCTGATGCGCGAAGGCGACGAACCGGTAAAGCGCCACAGCCGCAAGTCGCTGCGGCTGCTCGGCACCGTCGGCGAGCCGATCAATCCCGACGCCTGGTCATGGTATTGGCGGGTGGTCGGCGACTCTCGCTGCCCGGTGGTCGACACCTGGTGGCAGACCGAGACTGGCGGAATCCTGATTTCACCGGTGCCGGGCGCGGTGGCGATGAAGCCGGGATCGGCGAGCTTGCCATTGCCGGGAATCCGCCCGCTGCTGGTCGATGCCGAAGGCCGGGTGCTGCCCGGCGCAACCAGCGGCAATTTGTGCCTCGCTTCGTCCTGGCCGGGGCAGATGCGCACCTTGTGGGGCGACCACGAGCGCTTTTTCACGACCTATTTCAGCACCTATCCGGGCCTCTATTTCACCGGCGACGGATGCCGCCGCGACGAGGACGATTATTACTGGATCACCGGCCGCGTCGACGACGTCATCAACGTCTCGGGCCACCGCATCGGCACCGCCGAGGTGGAGAGCGCGCTGGTCGGTCACCCCAAAGTAGCGGAAGCGGCGGTGGTCGGCTTCCCGCACGAGATCAAAGGCCAGGGCCTGTACGCTTACGTGACTCTCAACGCCGGCGAGAACGGCGACGATGCGATCCGCAAGGAGCTTGGCCAGGAGGTCCGCCGCGAAATCGGCGCCATCGCTTCACTGGAGAAAATCCACTTCACGCCGGCGCTCCCGAAGACCCGGTCGGGCAAGATCATGCGCCGCATCCTGCGCAAGATCGCGGAGGGCGAAACAGGCGGCTTCGGCGACACCTCGACCCTTGCCGACCCGGCGGTGGTCGACGCGCTGCTCGCCGGGCGGCTGTGAAGCGGCTTGCGCTGGCCGTCACGCTCGCGCTTGGCGCCTGCGACAGGCCGCCGCTCCCCGCCAACGAAACCGGCACGCTCGACCCGCTCACCTTCTTCCTCGGAATGAGCGAAGGGCACGGCCGGCTCCATACCGTGATTGGCGGGTCCGAGCCGCTTCGGGTGCGAAGCGTCGGCACCCGTGACGGTGACGACGCGCTGGTGCTGAAACAATCGATCAAGCAGGGCGGCAAACCCTGGCGGCAGCGCCAGTGGGTGATGCGGCGTCTTGGTCCGGGGCTCTTCACCGGCACGCTGACCGACGCGGCAAGCCCCGTCAGCGTTACCGTGACCGGCCCGCGGGCGCGCATTCGTTACTGGATGAAAGGCGGCTTCGAAGTCGATCAGCAGCTGGCACTGCAGAGCGCCGAGTCTCTCTGCAACAGGCTGGTAGTGCGCAAATTCGGCATTCGGGTTGCTTGGGTGAACGAAACGATCGTCCGCCGGCCGCAATTGCCGACCGGCGGCCGGGTGGGCGATCCGGAGCCCGAACCCGCCGCCTGCCCGCAAGCCTAGCCTGCTTGCGCGGCGAATTGCGGACGTTATCCCTGTTTTGCAGGGGAGCTTTGGGAACAAATGGCCGAGCAGCAGGACAAGCCGTGGGGCATGGCGCGCGTGATCACCGCCTCGTCCGCGGGCACCGCGTTCGAGTGGTACGACTTCTTCATCTTCGGAAGCCTGGCGCCGGTCATATCCACAGTGTTCTTCGCCGGGCTCGACCCAACAGCGGCGCTGATCGCCGCGCTCGGCCTGTTCGCCGCCGGCTTCGCCTTTCGCCCGCTCGGCGCGCTGATCTTCGGGGTCGTCGGCGATCGGCTGGGCCGCAAGGGCGCGTTCCTGATCACCGTCAGCCTGATGGGCGGCGCGACCTTCCTAATCGGCCTGCTGCCGACCTATGGCCAGGCCGGGATCCTCGCGCCCGCGCTTTTGATCCTGCTTCGGATTCTCCAGGGCGTCGCGCTCGGCGGGGAATATGGCGGGGCCGCAATCTATGTCGCCGAACATGCGCCCGACCATCGCCGGGGCGCCGCGACGGGGTGGATCCAGTCGTCCGCGTCGTTCGGGCTGCTTGCCGCCTTGCTCGTCATTCTCGCCACTCGAACCGCGGTCGGCGAGCAGGCGTTCGGCGAGTGGGGGTGGCGGATCCCGTTCCTGCTGTCCGCCATCCTCCTGGCCATTTCAGTGTGGCTTCGCGCGCGACTCGCCGAAAGCCCGGCCTTCACCAAGCTCGTCGCCGAAGACGACGTCACCAAGGCGCCGCTGCGCGAAGCCTTCGGCAATCGCCAAAATCTCAAGCGGGTGATGATCGCCTTTTTCGCGATCATGTGCGCGCAAGGGGCGGTCTGGTATTTCACCTTTTTCTACCTGCAGGTGTTCCTCGAGCGCTCGCTCGGCCTGCCCGCGGCGACCAAGGACCTGCTGCTGATAGTGATGACGGTGGTCAGCGCTCCCTTGTATGTGTTCTTCGGCTGGCTGTCGGACCGGGTCGGCCGAAAGCCGGTGATGGTCGGCGGGATGCTGCTCGCGCTCGTGCTGTATTTCCCGGGCTCCTACCTTATCGCCAGATCGGTCAACCCGGCGCTCGTCGCCGCCCAGACCTCGAAGCCGGTGGTGGTTGAGACCAACCCGGCCAGCTGTTCGGTTCAGTTCGACCCGGTCGGCACCGCCAAGTTCACCAGCGCCTGCGACATCGCCAAGGGCGCGCTCGTGACCAAGGGCATATCCTATGAAACCCGAGCCTCGGCCGATGGCGGCACCAGGGTGCTGGTCGGCAGCAGCCAGGTGCCGATCGCCGGCGGCGAGGGGCTTGCAGCCGCCGAGCTCAAGTCGGCCAAGGCCGGCGCCGGCGAGCAGATCGGCGCGGCGCTGCAGGCCGCCGGCTATCCCAAGGGGGCCGACCCTCGCCAGGCAAACATGCCGATGCTGATTGCCGTCCTGCTGCTGTTCGTCGTCGCCGCGACCGCGCTTTACGGGCCGCAGGCTGCGGCGCTGGTGGAGATGTTCCCGACCCGCGTTCGCTACACAGCGATGTCCTTGCCGTACCATGTCGGCACCGGCTGGGTCGGCGGTTTCCTGCCGGTCACCAGTTTCGCGATCGTCGCCATCACCGGCGATATCTATGCGGGGCTTTGGTATTCGGTCGTCTTCACGGGGATTTCGGTGGTGGTGTCGTTGCTGTTTCTCAAGGAAACCCGCGGCCGCCCGCTCGACGAGATCTGAGGCTCAAGCGCACCAGTGGATGTCGATCGGCTGCTCGGCCTCGGCCAGCACGCGGCCGATCGGCAGCCTCGAGCTTTGCCCGTCCTTGATCGCACCTTCGAGCAACTCGCGCTTGGAGTCGCCGCTGATCGTGATGAGGATGGTTCGGGCCGACAGGATGGCGCCGCGGGTCAGGGTAACGCGGGCGACGGGCGCATCGCGAGGCATGGGGTCGGGCATGACGCCGACCGCGCGGCGGGCCTTGGGCGCGTCGAGAGCGTCAGCCAAGTCCGGCCCCGCGAAAATCGACGCCGTATGCCCATCCTCACCCATGCCGAGCCAGACGAGGTCGGGCGGCCATGGCAAATCCTGCAGCCGGGCGTCGGCCGAATTTCCGGCCAGGCGATAATCGTCGATCTCGGCGGCGATCGGGATGACTCGCGCGCCGGTCGGCAGAAAGGCCTTGGCCAGCGCCCGGACGTTGCTCTGCTCGTCCGCCATCGGCACCAGCCGGTCGTCGGTGGGGATGATCGTCGCCTTCTTCCAATTCAGCTTGGCCTGCGCCAGTCTGTCGAAGATCGGCAGCGGCGTCCTGCCGCCGGGCAGCGCCAGCAGGCAGGCGCCACGAGCGTCGAGCGCGCTTTCGATGATGAAGCCGATGTCGCCTGCAACCGCGGCGGCCATTTCACCGGGCGAATCATAGTCCCACCATTCGGCTTCGATCATGCGGCTTGGTCCCGTTGACGGCTATCGCGGCGGGTCTTGGCGGTATCCGGACCATCCCGCAACCGCCTGACCGGACGCATTGCGCGCCGGGCTGTAACGGAGTCGCGCCTGGACCGTCGCGCAAACCTGTGCATCGATCGCCGGATCGCCCGTCCCCCGGTCGACGATGCACTGGATCACCTCCCCGTTCGCGCCCACTCGAACCCGGGCGAACAACGGCGCGCCGCGCGGCCAAACCCGGAGCAATTGCTGCGGGAAGTCGCGGCCGCGAAGAACGGGCGTCAACAGCCGGGGCTGGACGACATAGCCTCCGGCTCCGCCGCCCCCGCTGCCGCTTCCCGAGCCGCTACCCGTGCCGGTTCCGGTGCCGCCGGAGCCGGTGCCCGGCCCGCGGATGGTTGAAGCGCCCTGAGTCGGTGCGGCGCCTTGGCCGGGAACTTCCGCAACCACGATTTTCGGCGGCACCGGAATCACGATCCTGGGTTTGGGCGCAACCACCGGCGTCGCCTCGCTCTTTATGTTCGGGCTCGATCCGCCTTCCGGCTCCTTGGGCTTCTCCTGCCGCGCTTGCGGCGGCGGTGGCGGAGGTGGCGGAGGCGGAGGCGGTGGCGCCTCGGTGATGTCGATGACCTGGAGCGCCTGCTCGGCGCTTGGAAGATCGATCGTCCCGGAGATATTCAGGAACACGAACAAAAGCGCGGCGTGGACCGCAGCGACCGCGACGATCGCGCCGCTTTTGTGGCCTGGATTGAGCTCGGTCCTGTACATCTTCGCGCAGTCAACGCCGCGCGCTGGCGTCGGGTTGCTGCAGACCTTGCCGGCCGCGTTACTGTTGCGGAACGAGCGCCAGAGCTGGGGGGTCAGCGGCTCCAGCATAGATTGAAGCGCGTCCGCTTGCGGATCCCCAATTCCCAAACGAGCACATCCGGAGCCGGTTGGAAAACCGTGAAGCCCTACTTGCGCGTCGTGGCCGAGCCTGAACACGCGAAGG
>JBBJOG010000016.1:0-35594 GCA_037721775.1 Sphingomicrobium sp.
TGATCACCGCCGCGGTCGACGAGACCGCGCTCGCCGCCGATTCGATGAGCTCGACCATCGCCGCGATTCGCGCCGACACCGAAAGCGTCGCCGAGGATATCGACGAGGTCGAGAAGGGCTTCGGCAACTTCTCCGATCAGATCGCCGACTTCAAATCGACGACCAAGGAATTCGTCGCCGGAATCGCCGCCTGATTGTCCTGCCCGCGAAAGCGGGGATCCAGTACCAGGTTCCCGCTTGCACGGGAGTGACGAATGGTTCTTACAGCTGCCCATGAACATCCTCGTCACCGGAGCCAGCCGCGGCATCGGCGCCGCGACTTATGAATTGCTGAAGTCGAGCGGTCACACGGTCGTCGGCCACTCCAGCCGCGGCAGCGATGAGCTGGTCGCGGGCGATCTGGCCGATCCCCAAGCGCCGCGGGCGATATGGGACCAAACGCTGCAGCGCCTCGACGGGCGGATCGACGTGCTGGTCAACAACGCCGGCATCTATGAAAGCATTGCCGACGACAGCCCCGACGACGAGTGGCAGGCCGCCTGGGAACGGACGCTTCGAGTCAATTTGCAGTCGTCGGCCGACCTGAGCCGCCTCGCCGTCGCGCACTTCCGGGACAACGGCGGCGGTCGGATCATCAACGTCGCAAGCCGAGCTGGCTCACGTGGCGATTCTCCGCAGCACTGGCATTATGCAGCGTCAAAGGCGGCGATGATCGCGATGACCAAGACCATCGCCCGGGGCTACGCCGCCGACAACATCCTGGCGTTCGCCGTGTCGCCCGGCTTCACCGTGTCGGAAATGACCGAGGATTATTTAAGCGGCCGCGGCGGAGCACAGATCCTCGCCGACATCCCTCTCGGCCGAGTCGCCAGCACCGACGAGATCGCCGAGACGATCCGCTGGCTCGCCACTCAGGCGCCGCCCTCGGCCACCGGCACCAATATCGACGTCAACGGCGCGAGCTATGTCAGGTGAGCTGGCGCCTGACCGTGCCGTGCTCGCGCGCGCAGGCGGAGGGCCTGCCCGACGCAACCGACCTGTTTGCCGACGATCCGCCGGTGCTGGTCGCCGACGAGCCCGATCCCGCGCAGCCCGACGACTGGTTGATCCACGCTTATTTCGAGCATCAGCCGGACGCCGACGAGCTGAAGCTGCTATCCGGCCTCGGCACCGGCGAGTTGCGGATCGAACAGCTCGGCGAGGCCGACTGGGTGGCGATGAGCCAGTCGGGGCTGCAGCCGATTCGCGCCGGCCGCTTCTTCGTCCACACGCCGATGCACCGGTCGCACCCGCCGGACGCGATCGCCTTCGAGATCGACGCTGGCCTCGCCTTCGGCACCGGCCAGCATGCGACCACGGCGGGGTGCCTGGAAGCGCTCGATGGGCTGGAGCGCGACGGCGAGCGCTTCGCCAATATCGCCGACATCGGGACGGGTACCGGGCTGCTCGCCTTCGCCGCCCTGGCGCTGTGGCGGGACGCGAAGTCCATCGCCACCGACATCGACCCGGTCGCAATCGACGTCGCCCGCGACAACGCCGCGATCAACCATGTCGCGGTCGGCCATGGCCCGGGCGAAGTGCTGCTCGCTCAGGCCGACGGCATGGACTCGCCGATGCTCGCGGCGCGCGCGCCGTTCGACCTTTTGATCGCCAACATTTTGGCTGGGCCGCTGATCGAGCTTGCACCGGATTTCGCCAATGCGCTTGTGCCCGGCGGTCACCTGATCATCGCCGGGCTGCTCGACAGCCAGGCCGACGGCGTGATCCGCGCCTACGAAGCCGAGGGCCTGACCGTGCAACAGCGAGGCGCCGGCGAATGGCCGGTGCTGGCGCTCAAGTCGGGCTGACGGGGTGCAGCGGCCTATTTACCCTGCTCGCCGCGCGCTCCGCCGCTTTGCGTCACGCCGAGCTGCTGCAGCATGAAGGCGTAGCTTTCGGCGGTTGAGCGGTAGCGCTCGAAGCGGCCCGACTTGCCGCCGTGCCCGGCCGCCATGTTAACGCGGAACAGCAGCGGATTGCCGTCGGTCTTCGTCGCCCGGAGCCGGGCGACATATTTGGCCGGCTCGTAATATTGCACCTGGCTATCCCACAGCCCGGTGCCGACGAACATCGCGGGATAAGCCTGCGGGCGCAAATTGTCGTAAGGCGAATAGGACAGCATGTAGTCGTAATATTCGCGCTGCTCCGGATTGCCCCATTCGTCATATTCGTTGGTCGTCAGCGGGATGGTCGGATCCAGCATCGTCGTCACCACGTCGACGAACGGCACCTGGCTGATGATCACCCGATAGTCCTGCGGCGCCATGTTGGCGATCGCGCCCATCAGCAGGCCGCCGGCGCTTCCGCCGATCGCCCCGACGCGGTCCTTGGCCGCATAGCCTTGGGCCGTCAGGAAGCGGGTGACGTCGATGAAGTCGGTGAAGCTGTTCTTCTTGTTGAGCAGATGCCCCTGGTCGTACCAGGCGCGGCCCATCTCCTGCCCGCCGCGGATGTGGGCGATCGAATAGACCATACCGCGATCGAGCAGGCTGACCACCGCCGGCGAATATGCGGGGTCGGTCGAGGCGCCGTAGCTGCCATAGGCATATTGCAGCATCGCCGCGGTGCCGCCCCGCTGGAAGCTTTTGCGGTAGACCAGCGACACCGGGATCCGGGTTCCATCGCGCGCCGTCGCCCACACGCGCTCGGTGACATAATTGGCTGGGTCGTAGTTCGGCGCCGGGGTCTTCTTCAGTACCGTCCGTTGCCCGGTCGAAGCATCGACCTGGTAAAGGATCGCCGGCGTCGTCAGCGAATCATAGCGGTAGCGAAGCAGGGTCGTGTCGACCTCGCGGTTGTCGCCAAGCCCCATCGCATAAGCCGGCTCGTCGGACGCGACGATCTCGCTCTTGCCATTATTCTGCAGCAGCCGAATCTGCTTATTGCCGCCGGAGCGCTGCTCGATGCCGATGAAGCTGTCGAACGGCTTGAAATCCTCGATGAACACGGATGCGTCGTGGGGCACCAGATCGCCCCATCCGGCGCGGCCGTTCGCGCTTTGCGCGTCGCCGAGCGTCATCAATTTATAGTTGGGCGCGTTCCAGTTGGTTCGGATGATCCAGCGGTTGCCGACGTGGTCGGCGCCGTATCGGAACTCGCGCTCGCGCGGGGCGATGACGGCAAAAGCGCCGGGGCTAGCCGCGCTGGTGCAGCGTTGCTCGTTGCTGACCGTGCTTTGCAGGAAGATGCAGACAAACTTGTCGTCGCTGGTCCGGCTGATGCCCATGTAGAAGCTGTTGTCGGCCTCCTCGTAAACCAGCCTGTCGGCCGACGCCGTGGTGCCGAGCACATGCGACTTCATCCGCTTGCTGAGCAAAGTCACCGGGTCCTTTTCGATGTAATAGATGGTGCGGTTGTCGTCCGCCCAAACCATGTTCGCCTCGACGTTGGAGACGCTGTCGGCAAGCGTCTTGCCGGTGGCGAGGTCCTTGACCTTCATCACATATTGCTGCCGCCCGACCGTGTCCTGGGCGTAAGCGAGCAGGCGGTTGTCGGGGCTCACGGTATAGTTGCTGACCGCGAAGTATTCGTGGCCCTTGGCCATCGCCGGCTGGTTGAGAAGCACCTCCTCTTTGGCCTGCAGCGACCCCGGCTTGCGGGCGATGATCGGATAGTCGGCGCCGGTGTCGAAGCGGCTGTAATAATAATAGCCGCGCTGGCGGACGGGAAAGCTCGAATCGTCCTGCTTGATGCGGCCGACGATCTCGTCGAACAATTTGCCCTGCAGCGGCTTGGTCGATGCCAGCATCGAGTCGACGTAGGCGTTTTCGGCGTTCAAATAAGCCAGCATCGCCGGGTTCTTCCGGGTGTCGTCGCGAAGCCAGTAATAAGGGTCGTTGCGCTCGACCGGTCCCTTGACCGTGTAGGGCTTTTGGACCGCGACCGGCGGGGTCGGCGCGGTCTGTGCAATCGCAAGACCGGGAAGCGCGGCAAGCGCCGCGAAAATGCTCATAAACTTCATTGAACCACTCCCCGGGGACTCATCGATCGCTCACGGCGCATCGTAAGCGCAATCCAAGGCCCAGTGCCACCCTCGTAGCCACCGCCTTCATATTCTTCGGTTGCAAGTACCGCCCAATCCGCTGACGCGCGGTAGGCGTCGAGTGCCTGATCGAGCGAGAGGTTATTGAAGTAACGGCCGAACCGGTCGCGGCCTTCCGTGCCGCCGGCCTTGTAGCTCGCGTAGTGGAGCCCGCCGCGCTTCAGCGCGCGGTGGACGGTCGCGAGCACCGACGGCAGCGCCGGACGCGGGACGTGCAGCAGGCTCGCGCTTGCCCAGACGGCGTCATACTCTTCTTTTGCCGCCAACTCGTCGAAGCGCATCACGCGCACCGGCACACCGATCCGCTGTTCCGCCTTGCGCGCCATCGCCTCGACTCCATCCGTGGGATCGACACGATAGCCTCGCGCAAGCATCGCTTCGCAGTCTCGGCCGCCGCCGCAACCGAGCTCGAGGATCCGCGCTCCGCTCGCTAGGCGGTCAAGGAAGCCGTGCAGGTGGCGGTTACCCCCGTCAGGCCCGGCAGCAGTGTAGACCGGCGCCTCCGCCGCATAGAATCGAAGCGTCTTCTCGTCGTGAGCGGCGGCGGGCAGAGCGCTCAATTGCCAGCCTCGGCGACAATGCGAGCCCATTCGTCTTCGCCGATCACGCGCACGCCCAAGTCCGCCGCTTTCTTGAGCTTCGACCCCGCACCGGGCCCGGCGACCACCAAATCGGTCCTGGCGCTGACTGATCCGGCGGAGCGGGCGCCGAGCCGCTCGGCCTGGGCCTTGGCTTCGTCGCGGCTCATCGTCTCCAGGCTGCCGGTGAAGACGATGGTCTTGCCGGTCCATGTCGTCTGTCGGGCGTCGCTCACGAACGGCTTGGGGCGGGCTTCGGACAGCAGGTCGTCCCAGGCCTGCTGGTTGTGCGGCTCGTGGAAGAAATCGATCAGCGCCTCGGCCACCACCGGGCCGACGCCTTCGACCGCGGCAAGCTCGGCCTGCGCGTCGTCCCCGCCGGCGGCTCCGCGCAGCGCGTCGACGGTGCCGAAGCAGCGCAGCAAATCCCTTGCGGTGACAATGCCGACATGGCGGATGCCCAGCCCGAACAGGAAGCGCGCCGGGTCGGGTTCGCGCTTGGCCTCGACCGCGGCGAGCAGATTGTCGATCGACTTCTCCTTCCAGCCTTCGCGAAGCAGCAGCTCGGGCCGGTGCTCGGCGAGGCGGAAGATGTCGGCGGGCGAATGAAGCCAGCCAAGCTCGATGAACTCGAAAAGCGTTTTTTCGCCAAGCCCCTCGATGTCGAGCGCGCCGCGGCTAACGAAATGCTTGAGCCGCTCGATCCGCTGGGCCGGGCAGATCAGCCCGCCGGTGCAGCGCACGTCGACTTCGCCTTCCTCGGCCACCGCCTCGCTGCCACATTGTGGGCAATGGTCGGGGAAAACGTAGGCCGCACGCGCTTTGTTCCGGGTGAGGTTCTCGACCACTTGCGGGATGACGTCGCCGGCGCGCTGGATTCGCACCCGATCGCCGACGCGCAAGCCCAGGCGGGCGATCTCGTCGCGGTTGTGAAGCGTGACGTTGGCGACGATCACGCCGCCGACTCCGACCGGCTTCAGGCGGCCGACCGGGGTCAGCTTTCCAGTTCGCCCGACCTGGATTTCGATCGCGTCGAGCGTCGTCTCCGCTTTCTCGGCAGGAAATTTGTGCGCCAGCGCCCAGCGCGGCGCCCTGGCGACCTGGCCAAGCCGCTCCTGGAGATCGAGCCGGTCGACCTTGTAGACCACGCCGTCGATGTCGAACGGCAAATCGGCGCGCGCTTGTTCGATCGCAACATAGTGCGCCAGCACCGCCTCGACGCTCTCGCACCGTGACAGCAGCTCGGCGACCGGCAATCCAAGCGCCGCGACCCGCCGCATCGCCTCGAACTGCGTATCCGCCAGTGGCTCGGAAAGCTCGCCCCAGCCGTGGGCGAAAAAGCGCAAGGGGCGGGCGGCGGTGATTGAAGGGTCCTTTTGCCGCAACGATCCCGCGGCGGCGTTGCGCGGGTTGGCGAATATCTTGCCGCCGGCTGCTTCCTGACGCCGGTTGAGCGCCTCGAAATCCGACTTCGACATATACACTTCGCCGCGCACTTCGAGGACGTCGGGGGCGCCGGCGAAAATGTGCTGCGGGATGTCGGTTATGGTGCCCACGTTAGCGGTCACGTCCTCGCCCACCGCGCCGTCGCCGCGGGTCGCGGCGAGCACCAGCTCGCCCTTCTCGTAGCGAAGCGAGCAGGACAGGCCATCGATCTTCGGTTCCGCCGTCATCGCCACGTCCGCGTCGGGCGCAAGATTGAGGAATCGGCGGACCCGCCCGGCGAACTCCTCGACCTCCTGGGGGGAAAAAGCATTCTCCAGGCTGAGCATCGGCCGCTTATGCTCGACCTTGGCCAGCGCGGTGCTCGGAATGGCGCCCAGCCGCTCGGACGGCGAATCGGCGCGGACCAGATGCGGAAAGCGCGCCTCAAGCTCGCGGTTCTCGCGGACCAGCGCGTCGTAATCGGCGTCGCTGATTTCGGGCTCGTCGCGGTCGTGATACAGCCGGTCGTGGCGGGCAATCTCCTTGGCCAGCCGCATCAGCCGGTTGGCGGCCTCGGCTTCGTTCGCCTCGGCCATTCAGCCGAACAGTTCTTCGAGGAAGTTGACAAAGGCGGTCCACGACCGCTCGGCGGCGATCGGGTTGTGGAGCACACCGGGGCTTGCGCCGGTCGCATTCGGGTTAGTGAAGCCGTGCATGGTGTGGCCGTAGGCGTGAACCTGCCAGTCGGCGCCGGCGTCGGTCAGCTCCTGGGCCAGGCGGTTCACCGCTTGCGGCGGCACCATAGGGTCGTCCCAGCCATGGAAAGCGAGGATTTTGGCGGCGATCGGTTGCGGCGGCAGGCCGGTGGGTTCGAAAATGCCGTGGAAGCTGGCTGCCCCGGCGATTTCGGCGCCGCTTCGCGCCAAATCGAGCGCGCACAGCCCGCCGAAACAATAGCCGATTGCAGCGACGTGCTCGCCCTCGACCGCGTTTAGCCCGCGAACCTGATCGAGCACCGCCAGCAACCGACGGCGAAGCGCCGCCCGGTCGGAACGCAGCCGCCGCATTTCGCCCGCCGCTACCTCCCGCGCAGCGCCGCGAAACGCCTTTCCGTAAAGGTCGGCGACAAATGCGGTGTAACCCAGATGGACGATCTGCCGGGCGAAGCCGAGCTCCAGCTCCGACACCCCCATCACGGTCGGAAAGATGATGACCGCCGGCCGCGGCGCATTGTCGCGGCGGGACACCAGAACGCCTTCCAGCGCCTCGCTGTCGAAATCGAGCGGTATGGGCGTTGCGCGGCTCACACCGGTCCGCCCGCCATTTCGGCCAGCTTTTGCACAGTGTTCATGTTGCGAGCCGTCCCCGCTGCAGCCGCCGGGATCCGCAGCTTCGACCTCCCCAGGAGCGCCCCGCAATAATCCACGTAAATCTCGCGCTTGCCGAGTGCCAGCCGTTCACCGTCGTGCCCGCGCACATCCCTCAGTGCGTCCTTGGGCGGCGGGGCGCCCAGAAACGTCGCCAGCACGCGCCGCCTTGGTGCGTCCTTGAATGGGTTGGCGTCCGCAGCCGCCGCCATCTCGGCCGCGGTCCGAACAATTACAGGCACCGGCTTGCCCATGTGGGCCGCAACAGCCGCTTCCAGCCTTGTCCGCACCGCATTTTCGCCGAGCTTGCTCGAAACGATCAGGTTTCCGCTAGCTATGTAAGTCCGCGCGTTTTCGAACCCGGCTTCCTCGGCAATGTGCTTAAGCTTGGCCATCGGCAGCTTGCTCGTGCCCCCGACATTCACCGCTCTCAGCAAAGCGACATATCCCGTCACGTCGCCTCCAGCAGCCGCGCCGCCTGCGCGCGGGCTTCGTCGGTGACCGCGGCGCCCGACAGCATCCGAGCGATCTCCTCGCGCCGCTCGTCGGTGGTAAGGCGGCGGACGATGGTCCGGGTCGCCCCGCCCTCGTGCGATTTTTCGATCCGGTAATGGTGCGACGCGCGCGCCGCGACCTGCGGCGAATGAGTGACGACCAGGACTTGCGATTGCGTTGCAAGCCGCGCCAGCCGCTCGCCGATGGCGCTCGCGACCGCGCCGCCGACCCCGCGGTCGATCTCGTCGAAGATCATCGTCGACGCGCTTCCCGCTTCGGCAAGCGCCACCTTCAGCGCCAGGATGAAGCGCGACAGCTCGCCGCCGCTGGCGATCCTGGTCAGCGGGCCGAACGGGGCGCCGGGGTTGGTCGACACTTCGAACTCGATGCGGTCGGTGCCTGCGGCTCCCGGCTCGCCCGCCGCGATCGCGGTACGGAAGCGAGCTGAATCGAGCTTGAGCGGAGCAAGCTCCGACGCGACCGCCGCATCCAGCTTTCCCGCTGCCTCGCGCCGCTGCTCGCTGAGCTTGGCGGCCAGCTCGGAATACTCCCGCCGCGCCTGCTGCAGCTGCGCGTCGAGAGCCTCGACCCGTTCGCCGCCGGCCTCGATCGCTGCCAGTTGGGCACGCAGCTTTTCTCCCAGATCGGCAAGCGCGTCGGCTTCGACCCGATGTTTGCGCGCAAGGCCGCGGATGTCGAACAGCCGCGCCTCGACCGAATCCAGCCGCCCCGGGTCGAACGTCAGCGCCTCGGCGGCGCGGACGATGCGATCCTCGGCTTCGTGGCCCTCGATCAGAGCCCGGTCGAGCGAAGTCAGCGCTTCGGCCAGCAAAGGATGGTCGGCCGCGCCGCGCTCCAGCCGCCTCGCGACCTGGCGCAGCTGGGCAAGCGCTCCATCCGACCCGCCTAGCAGCTCGTCGAGCCCCTCGAGCGAGTCGCCGGCCTTGGCGCCCGCCTGCATCGCCGCGCGCTCCTCGGCCAGTCGCGTCTCCTCGCCGGCCTCGGGCGCAAGCGCTTCGATCTCGGCTGCGGCAAAAGCCAGATAGTCGCGGTCGCGCTCGGCGGTCTCGGCTTCGGCGCGGGCCTGCGCCAGCGCTTGCTCGGTCTGGGTCACCTCAGCCCACGAGGCGGCGACGGCGCTGGTGATCAGTCCGCCGAAATCGTCGAGCAGGGCCCGGTGCCCGCGCGGATTGAGCAAGCCGCGGTCGTCATGCTGGCCGTGAATTTCCACTGCCATCGCGGCAAAGTCCCGCAGCGTGGCCGCCGACACCGGGCTCGCACCGATGAAGGCGCGGCTGCCGCCGTCGCTCTTCACCGTCCGGCGAAGCAGAAGCGGCTCGCCTGGCTCGGCCTCGATGTCCTGGGAGCGCAGCAGCTCGCGAGCCGGGTGGCTCGCCGGAAGGTCGATCTCGGCGCTAACGGAGGCCGAATCCGCGGACTGACGGACCAACCCCGAATCCGATCGCGCGCCAAGCGCGAGGCCGAGCGAGTCGAGAAGGATGGATTTGCCGGCGCCGGTCTCGCCGGTCAGCACCCCAAGCCCGCTGTCGAACTCGAGGTCGAGCTGGTCGATGAGAACGACGTTGCGGATTGCGAGCTGCCTTAGCATCTCGCGGCCGGCTTCATCCCTGCGGTTGGGCGCGCGGCGATTTGCGCTGGATCAGCTCGAACGACCGTTTGTACCACTCGCTGCCCGGATAGTTGGCGGCAAGCACCGCGGCCGACTTTTGCGCTTCCACCGGAATTCCGAGCGCGAGATAGGTTTCGACCATGCGGTGGAGCGCTTCGGGCGTATGGCCGCTCGTCTGATACTTCTCGACGACGTTGCGGAACCGCAAATTGGCGGCGAGCCAGCGGCCCGAACGCTCGTAAAAGCGGCCGACTTCCATCTCCTTGCCGGCCAGATGGTCGCTCAGCAGGCCCATCTTCTGCCGCGCGTCGGACGCGTAGCGGCTGTCGGGATAGCGCCGCGCCAGCTCGCCGAACGCATCGAGCGCCTGCTGCGTCGTGCGCTGGTCGCGAGTGACGTCCTCGAGCTGCTCGTAATAGCTCATGGCGATCAGATAATGGGCGTAAGGCGCGTCCTTGTTGCCCGGGTGGATGGTCAGGAAGCGCTGCGCCGAGCTGATCGTTTCGTTGTAATCGCGCGCCATATAGTGGCTGAACGCGCTCATCATCTGCGCCCGCCGTGCCCACACCGAATAAGGGTGTTGGCGCTCGACCTCGTCGAACAGCTTGGCGGCATCGGCGTAGCTCCGCTGGTCAAGCCTTTGCTTGGCCAGCGAATAGAGCGTGTTGACGTCGCGGGCGATATATCCGGTGTCGCTGACATTCTTGTTGCCGCCGCCACAGCCGGCGACAGGAAGGACGATTGCGCAGGCAAGCGCCACGGCGCCGATACGGGTCATTTTCGACATGTGAACCTCATTAGCGTGGCGCTTCGGGCAGGCCAAGCGTGGAAGATGGCGGGTGCCACCTTGGATTTTGCTGAACGACGTCAGGCGGCTGGCCGCGGGCTGCCGGCTTCCGGCCCCTCTTTCTCGATGAAGCTGTCGGGCTCCAGGCCAAGCCAGATCAGCATCGACGCCGAAATGTAGATGGATGAGTAAGTGCCTATCACCGTTCCGAGAAAAATCGCCAGCGTCAGGCCGAAGATCGTCTCCGGCCCCAACAGCAGTAAAGTGCCGAGCGCCAGCAGGATCGACAGCGAGGTGACGATTGTCCGCGACAGCGTCTCGTTGAGCGAGAGGTCAATCAGTGACACCACTGCCATCTTGCGAAACTTGCGCAAATTCTCGCGAATGCGGTCATAGATGACGACAGTGTCGTTCAGCGAATAGCCGACGATAGCCAGGAACGCCGCGACGATATTGAGGTCGACCTGGAGCTGCGTCAAAGCGAAAAAGCCGAGCATCAGCGAAACGTCGTGGAACAGAGTCATCAGCGCGCCGACGCCGAAGTGCCATTCGAAGCGGAACCAGATGTAGATCGCGACCCCGAGGACCGCGAGGGTGATGGCCAGCGCGCCGTCCCACGCCAGTTCGCCGCTGACTTTTCCGGACACGGATTCCCCAGCATCGACCCGCGAGCCCGGATAGTCGCGCTGGATCATGTTGCGCAGTTCGGTCACCGCTGCAGCCGCAGCTGTGTCGGGGCCGGGAGGCTTAGGGAGCCGGATTTGATAGCTCCGCTGGCTGCCGACTTCCTGAATATTCGCGTCGCCCAGGCCGAGGTCGCCGACCCGCTCGCGAAGCTGTTCTATGTTGACCGACTGGGCGAATTCGGCGCGGACCATCTGCCCGCCGATGAAGTCGATGCCGAGGTTCAGCCCCTTGAATCCGAGCAACGTCAGGGAAGCGACGACGGCGAGCACGGAAATGACGAGCGCGACCGTTCGACCTCGCATGAAGTCGATGTTCGTATTGTCCGGTACCAGCTTCAGGAGGCGCATCGAAAAGGTCCTATATGTGGATCGCGCGCGGGCGCTTTCGCTTCACCCACTGCGCGACCAGCATTCGGGTGAAATTCACCGCGGTGAAGACCGATGTAATGATGCCGATCATCAGCACGGCGGCGAAGCCACGGATCGGCCCGGAGCCGAAATAATACATCAGCACGGCGGCGATGACGTTGGTGATATTGGCGTCCAAAATCGCCGTCGAGGCCTCCCTGTAGCCGGTCTCGATCGCGTCGATGGTTTTGCGCCCCCGCCTCTGCTCCTCGCGGATTCGCTCGTTGATCAGCACGTTGGCATCGACCGCTGCGCCGATGGTCAAGACGAAGCCGGCGATGCCTGGAAGCGTCAGCGCCGATCCGAAGATCGCGAGGCCGCCGAGAATCATCAACGCGTTAACGGTCAGTGCCAGAACGGCATACACACCGAAGCGGCCGTAGGTCGCGAGCATGAAGATGATCACTGCGAGCGTCGCCACGATGCTGCCGATAATGCCCTTCTCGATCGAATCCTGGCCGAGTTCGGCACTGACGGTCCGCTCCTCGATCACGTTGAGCTTCACCGGCAGCTTGCCCGAGGCGAGGCTGACCGCCAGCGTATTGGCGCTTTCGACCGTGAAATTGCCGCTGATCTGGGCGCGACCGCCGAGGATCGGCTCGTTGATATTGGGCGCGGACAGAATGACGTTGTCGAGAATCATCGCGAACGGCTTGCCGACATTCTCCTGGGTCACCCGCCCGAACCGGCGGGCGCCGGCCGGGTTGAAGCCGATATCGACCACTGGCTGCGCGTCCTGGTCGAACCCCTGCTTGGCATCGACCAATTGGTCGCCCGAAACCATCACACGGCGCTGCACCGCCATCAACCCGGCGCCATCGGCAAGCGGCAGGATTTGGCTCCCCGGAGGGGCGCGGCCGGCGGCGACCTGGTTCTGGTCGGCCTCGAGATCGACCAGCTTGAACTCGAGCCGGGCGGTCTGGCCGATCAGCTGCTTGAGCGCTTCGGGGTCTTCGACGCCCGGCACCTGGACCAGAATCCGCCGCTGGCCCTGGTTGATGACCGTGACCTCCTTGGTCCCGTTGGGGTCGATCCGGCGCCGCACCACGTCGCGGGCGACGGTCATCGCGTCCCGGAGCGCCTGCTCCGACCCAGAGGCGGTGGGGGTCAGCACCAGCCGGTTGAGGTCGAGCACGCCGACATCCCAGTCGCGCGCGCCGGTCAGCCCGACCGGGCGGCTGAGGGTCCGCATCCGCTCGACCGCGGCGTCGACCTGGGCCGGGTCGCGGACCACGAACGACAATCGCCCGCCGCTCGACGACATGTCGCCGACGTTGATCCTGGGGTTTCGGCGAAGCTCGGTCGTGACCGAATCCTCGAGCGCCTGGATGCGCTGCTTGGCGGCATCCGCGGCGTCGGCTTCGAGCAAAAGCTGGCTTCCGCCGGACAAATCGAGGCCCAGGCTGATCTTGGCGTCGGGCAGCCACGCGCCGTAGCGCTGGAGGAGGTTGGCCGGAACCAGGCTGGGAATGGCGAATAGGATTCCGAGCGCGACCAGCCCCCAGATCGACAGCACTTTCCAGCGTGGGAAGTCGAGCATCTGCGGCTGTGCCTAGTCGTTCGCGGGCTTGGTGACGGGCTTCACGACCTGGGTGAGGGTCGATTTGACGGCGCGCACCCGGACGCCCTGCGCGATCTCGACCTCGACCTCGTCGTCGCTGACCTTGGTCGCCCGTCCGCGAAGGCCGCCGCCGGTGACGACCTCATCGCCCTTCTTGACCGAAGCGATATTGGCCTGGTGCTCCTTGACACGCTTTTGCTGCGGCCGAATCATCAGGAAATAGAAGATGACGAAGATCAGGATCCACGGCGCCATCCCGATGAGGAAATCGGCCCCGCCGACGCCGGTGACCGCGGCCAATGTCGATTCGATGATGGCTTGGCTGGACATTGCGATTGAAAGATTCCCTTGCACGACAGTGGTCGGGGCGACTGGATTCGAACCAGCGACCCCCACACCCCCAGTGTGATGCGCTACCAGGCTGCGCTACGCCCCGACCGGTGCCGCCTCGCGGATGTCGGTAACATCCAGTAACGGCGAGTGGCGCATCTAGGCAGGCACATAAGCGAAGGCAAGTCGAAGCGGGGTCTTGTGGCACAACGTCGAAGAAGAAGAAGGGGCCGTGCGAAGCTGCGGCATTTGTGGCTGTTGCTCGCCGCAATTCCCGGCCTGTACCTGCTCGCGGCGCTGGTCGGCTCGCTGGTCCCGGTGAATTCGGGCTGGAGCGAGCCGGAGGAGGGCATCACCGTCTATCTTGCCGATAACGGCATCCACGCCGACCTGATCTTGCCGGCGAACGCCGCCGGGCTCGACTGGGCGCCGCTGGTCCCCAAAAGCGACTTCGCCGCGCCCGATCCCGCCGCTCGCTGGATCGCGTTCGGGGCCGGCGAGGAGCGCGTCTATCTGGAAACGCCGCGCTGGCGCGACATCAAGCCAAAGACAATCTGGTCGGCGCTGACCGGCGGCAAGACGGTGCTGCACGTCGAATGGGTGGCCGACCCCGACTATGCACTGCGCGAGATTCGTTTGCGGCCGGAGGAATATCGGCGACTGTGGGCCGCTGTCCGAGCCGACTTCGAGCTTGGCCCCGACGGCAAGCCAAAGCGCATCGACCACCCCGGATATGGCCGCGCCGACGCCTTCTACCGGGGCCGCGGCAAGGCCAGCGCAGTCCGTACCTGCAACAGCTGGGTCGCGAACCGGCTGCGGCTCGCCGGGGTTGAGACCAGCGCCTGGCCACCGTTCGCGCAGGGGCTGCTATGGCGCTATCGGAAGCGGGACGAAACGTAAGGCTACACTTGACAGAGCGGCTGTAAGCCACTAGCTGACAGTCGTGATCCGCTCGTTTCGCAGCAAGGCGCTATCCCGTTACGCGGGACGTGGGGATCGATCCAGGCTGAGCGTTGCGAATATCGCCCGGCTGGATGGAATTCTGGCGCGCCTCGATTCGGCGTCAGCTCCGGGCGACATGAATCTTCCCGGCTGGCGATTCCATCCGCTGAAGGGCGACGGCAAGGGTCGATTCGCGGTCGATGCGAGCGGCAATTGGCGAGTGACCTTCGGCTGGGACGGCCACGACGCGATCGACGTTGATTTGGAGGATTATCACTGATGACCAATCCATTGCTCAAGGGTTTGCGCCCGGTCCATCCGGGCGAGCTTCTTCGCGAAGATGTGCTGCCGGCGCTCGGCCGCTCCAAGACGGAGATCGCGCGGCTGATGGGCATCTCGCGCCAGACTTTGCATGAGCTCCTCGCCGAAAAGCAGCCGGTCACCGTGCCGATGGCTCTGCGCATCGCCAAGCTGATCGGCACCACGCCAGACAGCTGGCTCAACATGCAGCGCGCCTACGACGTCAAAATCGCCGAGCGCGACATGGCGGACGAGATCGCGAAAATCCCGACGCTCAAGGCTGCTTGAGCTGATGACGCTGGGCTTCGGGCGTCAACCAGAACTGAGCCTCACAGAACGTATCTGCTGAGATCGGTGTCGCGGGCGATCCCGGCGAGTTGCTTGTCGACGAAGGCGGCATCGACCAGCAAAGTCTCGCCGCGGCGGTCCTCGGCTTCGAAGCTGATCTCCTCGAGCAATTTCTCCATCACCGTCTGGAGCCGCCTGGCGCCGATATTCTCCAGCGCCTCGTTCACTTCGGCGGCAATGCGGGCCAGCCCCGCGATCCCGTCGTCGGCGAAATTCACGGTCACGCCTTCGGTCGCCAGCAATGCCTGATACTGCTCGGTCAGGCTGGCCCGGGTCTGCGACAGGATGCGGACGAAATCCGCCTGAGTCAGCGCTTTCAATTCGACCCTGATCGGCAGGCGCCCCTGGAGCTCGGGCAGCAGATCCGCCGGCTTGGCGATGTGAAACGCGCCCGAGGCGATGAACAATATGTGGTCGGTCTTGAGCGGTCCATATTTGGTGGCGACGGTGGTTCCCTCGATCAGCGGCAGAAGGTCGCGCTGCACTCCTTCGCGGCTGACCGACCCGCCGCGCACGTCGCTGACCGCGATCTTGTCGATTTCGTCGAGGAAGACGATGCCATTGGCCTCGGCGTCGGCCAGTGCGACGCGGTTGACGTCCTCGGGGTCGAGCCGGCGGTCGGCCTCTTCCTCAGTCAGCCGGGCGAAGGCTTCCGTCACCTTCAATTTGCGGCGCTTGGCCGGTTGCTGGCCGAATGCCTTGCTCATCGCTTCCGAGATGTTGAGCATGCCCGGCTGGCCGCCCATGCCGGGGATGTCGAACGGCAGGGACGGCCCGTCCTGGACGTCGATCTCGACTTCGGCCGAAGCGAGGCTGCCGTCGGCGAAGCGTTGCTTGAAGCTCGCTCTGGTCGCCGCGCTCGACCCCTTGCCGGTGAGCGCGTCGAGCAACCGCTCCATCGCTGCTTCCTCGGCCGCCGCCTTGACCGCGTTTCGCCGCCGCTCGCGCTCCAGCCGGACCGCTTCCTCGACCAGGTCGCGGGCGATCTGCTCGACGTCGCGGCCGACATAGCCGACCTCGGTGAACTTGGTCGCCTCGACCTTGACGAACGGGGCGTCGGCAAGCTTCGCCAGCCGCCGGCTGATCTCGGTCTTGCCGCAGCCGGTCGGCCCGATCATCAGGATGTTCTTGGGCGTAACCTCCTCGCGAAGCTCGGGGCCAAGCTGCTGCCGCCGCCAGCGGTTGCGCAGCGCGACCGCCACCGCCCGCTTGGCGTCGTCCTGCCCGACGATATGCTCGTCGAGCGCGGCGACGATCGCCTTGGGGGTCAGCGGGTTATTCATCGCGGGGTAGCGGATAGTTCATCTCGCAAATAGATTGGAGCGCCGCCGGGGCACTTCAAGCGGTGCAGCGAAAGCCGTCGAAAATGCGGCGGTGCCGCTCGAGGATGCGAGCGATCGCCGCCGGCTCGGGCGTGGTGCCCCACACATTGCGCTCGAAGGTGCCGCCGAGCAGGATTCCGTCCGGCCGCGGGAACATGTAGCCGGAATCGCTGGATATGGCGTAGCGCACCTCTGGCTGCGGCAGCAGGATCGCAAGCTGCCCGCGAACCGGGTAAAGCTCCTCGTCGCCGAACAGCTGGCGCGATCCGAGCCCGGTGCAGTTGAAAACCAATGCCTCCGGCAACGCAGCGATGTCGCCGGGAGTGGCGAAGCTTCGCACCCGGATCGCGCCGCCGCCAACCAGCACGTCGCGCGTCAGCTGCCGCAGGAAGCGGCCGGTTTCGACATACATGGTGTTGAAGCGGGCCAGCTTCTCGATCGGGAACGGATGGTCGCTCGCGCGAAGCCGCCGCAGCCCTGGATGGTAGACATCGAGCGGCGACGCCCCGAAGTCATCGCTTTCGTCGCTTTCCTCGTAGGTCGGCAGCCAGCGGATCCCGTAATCCTCGCCGACCATGATTTGGAACCGCCGCCAGCTGTAGCTCATCGCCCGCGCGAACTGGGCGCGCCAGGCGGGCGTGACGCTGTCGTCGCGGAAGTGCCCGAACGGCGAGATCTGCCCGCCGGCGATGTTGGACGTTGTCTCCGGCGGCAGCGCCGCGGTGTAGATCGTCACCGCAAAGCCCGCTTCCTGGACCAGCCGCGCAGTGGTCAGCCCCATGATCCCGGCGCCGATCACCGCCACCGGCCCGCTGTGCCCCTGCAGCCCAAGCTCTGTGGCGAGCTTCGAGCTTCCCCAGCTCAGCGTGATCCCGGCGCCGCCGTGCCCGTAATTGTGGACCAGACGCTTGTCGCCGAGCGGCTCGGCGCGGACCACGAAGCCCGATCGCCGGTACGGCCTCAGCCCGGCGACCGTGCGGATCACCCGGCCCGGATCGACATCCACCGGCGCCAGCGGCGTACAGGCTGCCGACGGAACGCGTCGACTCGTCGTCGCGCAGCCGGATAGCAACACAGCGGAGGTGCCGCCGACGAACGCACGGCGGTCGAGGATCAAGGACATCGCCGAAAGCCTAGCCCGGCTCGCGGTCAGGCTTCAATCGTCTCGCCCACGCTTTCCACTGTCAGCCGGTCGTTGGTGAACACGCACACCTCCGCCGCGATCGCCATCGCCCGGCGCGCGAGCACTTCGGGGTCGGGCTCATATTCCGACAAAGCGCGGGCGGCGGCGAGCGCGTAATTGCCGCCCGACCCGATCGCGGCGACCCCGCCCTCGGGCTCGAGCACGTCGCCGTTGCCGGTCAGGATCAGCATCAACTCGGCATCGGCGACGATCATCATCGCCTCGAGGTTGCGCAGATATTTGTCCATCCGCCAGTCCTTGGCGAGCTCGACCGCGGCGCGCAGCAACTGGCCGTTATGCTTCTCCAGCTTGCTCTCGAGCCGCTCGAACAAGGTGAAGGCGTCGGCGGTCGCTCCGGCGAAACCGCCGATGACGCTTCCCTGTCCATATGGGCCGTCCGCGCCCAGCCGGCGGACCTTCTTGGCGTTGGGCTTGATCACGGTGTTGCCGAGCGACACCTGCCCGTCGCCGGCGATGACAGTGCGCCCGCCTTTCTTCACCCCGAGGATGGTCGTGCCGTGCCAGCTGTCCAAACGCCCGCTCCTTGTCCGCTAGCGATTTGGGAAGGGCGCAGAGGCCTTACAAGTTCAGCGGGTCGCGGCGCGGCGGCGCTGCGCTTGCGGGCGGGAGTTTTCCAGCAGAAATTGCGAGCTTTCGGCAAGCGCCGGCGTCCGCCCGCGGAAGGCTGCGGCCAGCGACGTGACCGTGTCGATGTGGTTGACCCCGCTGTACATCCGAAGCGTCACCGGCGCTCCCAGTTGCGTCAACCGCTCCGTCAACCTTTTGCTGTTGTACGGCATCACCACGCGGTCCGTTGTCCCGTGCATGAGCAGCATCGGCGGCGCGTCGGCCCGGGCGAAGGTGATCGGCTGGGTCTGCGCCGGGTTCGTCCATGCGCCGAACGCGTTGCGCCCGCGCGGCTCGGTGAACGGATGGAAATCGTACGGGCCGGACATCAGCGCCGCGGCGCGGACGATCTTCGGATCGACCCCCACCTTGCGCAAATAGCTTTGGTCGAGGGTGAGCATCGCGCCGATGTACGCGCCCGCCGAATGGCCCGCGATAGTCACTCGGTCGGGGTCGCCGCCATAGTCGCCGATGTTGTCGCGAACCCACTTCACCGCCAGCGCGCCGTCCTCGACGAACGCTGGAAAGCGGACCGAGGGGACCAGCCGGTAATCGGGGACCACGGCGATGAAGCCGTTCGCTGCGTAAGCGGCGCCGGCGAAGCCGTAATCGGCCGCCGCCCCTTCGCTCCAGCCGCCGCCGTAGAAGAAGATCACCACCGGAAGCTGTTGACCGTCGCGTCGCCGCGGCGCCCACACATCGAGCGACTGCCGGGCGCCGGAGCCATAAGGGACCGAATGAGCGACTTGCCGGGCGTTGCCCGGCGAGGTCAGCCGGTCGAAGTTGGTGAGCAATCGCGCCGGCGAGCAGGCGGTCATCGCCATCAGCGGCGCCGCCCACGCCCACTTCAGCGCGCCTGAGCGTCGCGATCGTCCTGAACTGGTTCGGATAGGTCTGGGCATGCCTGCCGATCTGGGAGGTCGCGTATCGAAACGCAACCGGTCGATGCTATTCGCGCTGCCTGGAGACAGCCGCCTGCCGCTTCACCAGTCGATCAATTCGTCGAGACCCAGTCGATCAATTCGTCGAGCTGGATCGCCTGCTCGGTGGCGAGGAGGCGGTCGGCGACAGGAAGTCCACCTTCGCCGGGGGCTTCAGCAGGCTTGCCGGGGGCAGGGGATAGGGCGGACATATGCGCTGTTCCGCCAGCACCGGGATCGGCTGCGGGGCCTCCTGCCTGGCGCTGCAGCCCGGAAGCGCGAGCGCGAGCAGCATCAATGCGCTTTTCAAAGTCATCGGCGGTCCTCTCGTTGATTGCGGATTGATCGCGCTTCACCCGGGCCACGTTGGCCTGGTCTGCCTGGCGCGCACGGTCGGCGGCGGCACGGTAATAAGCGATTGTCGCCGAATGGGCCGCTTTCTCGACCACAACCTGCTGCTGGCGAAGCGCGGCGACGGATTTCCAGCGGTTGCGGTCGTGGACGACAAGCGCAAGCGCCAGCGCGCACAGGATCCCGATCGCCAGCTTGACCGTGGTCAGGGTCGGCATACACATTGCTTATCGCGTTCGGCTTCGAGGCTGATTCCGTCACGCCCGGCGACGCCCTTGAAGCGCCCGACCGGGCCGCCGACCAGAAGCCCGATCATCACCGCCGACATCGCCGCGATGAAGCCGCCCAATGTGAAGCCAAAGGTGACGACGATGGTGTTCTCCTCGGCGCTCGACCAGCCGCCCTACATCAACAGCGCGATCATCGTCATCGCCATCGCGCCGCAGAACATGCCGGCGGCGCAGGTTAGCCAGCCGTAAAAGCCGCTGCCCTTCGGCGAACGACTGCGGCGACGGTAGGGCAATTATATACTTGAGAAAGCAGATGCGAGTCGCTAGTCCAAACCAAGACAGGCCGGCGCTAACCGATGTGGTGATGACCCCTCAGATGATTTGAGGCGGGAGTTAGGGCTTTCCTACTATGGGATGAGGCGTCCAACCCTTGGCCTGAATCTCTTGCAGCAGCGATCTTTCAGGCGATGAGTAAGGAACTTGGGCAGCACTGCTCAGTGCCAGCTGATGTATTCGGCCATGAGCGATCTCGATATTTAGGCGTGCAGTTTCAAGTCGCTTGAGGCGGAGAATGGATGTTCTCCAGCCTCCCGTCTTCGTTTGGATCGAAACAACCACGACAGGCAGGTTGGCCTCCGATGCCCAAGAAATCGGGTCGTGAGCGAGGTGCTTGCGGATCAGCTTGGCGTTGCTTGCTCGCCTCAATGCGTCTTTGGCTAGTTGGGCTGGCAGCTTCGTCCCGGCGAATGCTTTGTCGCACTCTTCCTCAAGACGAAGCTCAAGTTTCGGATAGTCGAGCCACTTCTGCTGAATGGAATCGCTTCCGTTATGTGCGATAAGGCACTTGGTGTAACGGAGCATCGAGTCCATCATCTGACCCCATGAAACCAGGATGTGGCCGACTAGCGTAGCTAAACCATCGCTCATCGGAGAAAGCACGCGGGGTTCTGGCGCTTCGTCAGGTTTGGATGGATGTGCTTCGAGCATCATCGCGCAAAGATTGAAATCGAGGCGAGCCATGTCAGACACCGATCAAGATAAGCGAGAAGATGATGTGCTTCGGCGGATGCTGGCGACCAAGCCGAAGCCGCACAAGCCCGTTGGCTTCAAGAGGCCGGCTAAACAAAAACCACCCAAAAACGACATTTGACCGTAGCGGCGGTCAAGCAGCTGAGAGAATGCCGAACAGCTGCTTCTGAAAGTAGTCGTTTATCGCTTCGACGGTTTCCACCACCGGCGCACCGAAATGCTCGTCGAGTTCCTCTCTGACGAGACAGAATGGCTTCTTGATCGAGCATTGGCCGTAGTAAAAAATGATATGAGCATGCGCTTCGGCAACATCTAGCCCGCGCGACTGGCCGTATCCCTTTGTGAGCACCTGTAGGCACAGCAGGTCGCGAAGGATCGAGCGTCGCTTTCCGGAGTCATGCAGACCGCACCCGCGCTTGACCTCATATGAGCGTAGAACCTTCGTCTCCCGACTGTAGACGAACAAATCGACCTGGAGAG
The DNA here is from genome assembly GCA_037721775.1 of Sphingomicrobium sp. GTDB lineage: Bacteria > Pseudomonadota > Alphaproteobacteria > Sphingomonadales > Sphingomonadaceae > Sphingomicrobium. Next base: position 21,081 of record JBBJOG010000016.1, read on the forward strand.
TTCGCTTCTTCTCCCCGTAGGCCAGCGTGACGGCAGAGGCTTCCGTTGGCGTAGCGATCAGATGATCCACCATGCTGTCCGCAGCCAGAGAAACGCAGAAATCCCGCTGCTCCCAGACTTCAAACTGTGGATACTGCTTAAGCGCGGCCAGCAAGGCCCGTTCGATGATAAAGCCGTGCCGCTTGTAGGCGGAACTCAAGAGGCTGACGATTTTGGAGAAGTGAGCCCCGGCTATGGGGTCTGCGGTGAACTTCTTGGAGTTGAGCGACTGGATTGTGCGGTTGACCTCTGGCTTGACCGCTTCAACCGCCGCATTCATCCTTCAACGCCCAGCAAGGTCATCTGCGAAGGCCCGGCCGTAGGATCGAGATAATCACCGGCGCGCTCTAGTCGCTTGCGGCAGGGCGGTATCCAGCGGAGCATCGGCGTAGCTGCTGGCGGCTTCTTCCAGACCAACCAGCAGTAGCCGGTCGCGGTTGACGCCTTGGCATCGACGCGACCCTTCACCATCGGGACGCGCTCTGTGAACTGCGCAAAGTATGTCGGCGGGTGAACACTGAACAGGCGCTCATAGCGCCCGACGCTCTCAAGGAAGACGGTTCTGGTGAGCATCGCAACGCCCTTCCGAGCACGCTTGAGCGCCAGAAGAATGAACTCTTCGCCAAGCCGGAACGGCGGGTTCGTTATGATCCAGTCGTGCTCTGCGGAGTCTTCGTTCGGATTGAACAGGCCGCTGGCAAGGAAATCGTAGACCTCGCCATATCCGTAGGGGTGGATATCGGAAGCTTTGACTGAGCCGAAATACTCTCCGAGAACCGAGGCCATGTAGCCTTGTCCGCAAGCGGGCTCCCAGCAACTCAGTTTCTTGAAGTCGGAGCCAGCTCGAAGAACCTCCTCAAGCAGCGCTCGAGTTGCCCATTTGGGCGTCGGGAAGTTGTCCAGGCTCTCAGCGGATTCAAACCGCTGGGCCATAACCGCGTGAGACGTGTTCTGCATTGCCCATCCTTACCCCGCGTCATTCAAGAGCGATACGGGTTTTCTAGGCTTGAATGATCGGAGGTCGAGATGAGCTTCATCCAACGCGAATTGGAAAGACTGGGCCGCGAATTAGTATCAGGCGAGGAAGGCCCCCGCCACCGTCAGTTATTCGCGGCCCAGCTCGCCTTGTCGTGGGCGATTGACCCCACTAGGTTCACGTCGCCCGCCGACTATCTTACCGCTGGCAGAACGGTAGCCTCAGCAGGTTGTTTGGGGGAAAGCCATCTGCGGTCGTCGTAAGATACTTTTTGCCGAGCAGCCCGTGCTGCCTAACGATCACATCGACGCGCTGACCATAGGCGGTAGTCCAGAAATGGTGGATTCCGCTTTCAATCATCCGGATGATCGTATCGATGTCATACCAACCCAAAGAACCGCCTAACCCTTGTATTCTGCGGTCGGCGTCGAGGTTATCTGGACTGTGACAGGTCACTTGATATGAAGCCATGAGGGCCTCCGTTGCTTGCGGACAGCCCTTGCGAAAACCGACATTTTAAGTCATATGCTGACTTATCAGCGTGCCAGTTTCGGGTTGGCTCGAGCTGTCCAGGTTCATTGCCAACTCAACATCGGGCGGCCCCTGCAAGGGTCGCCCGAATCGTTTCGCCGCTAGCAGATATGATCGAAAAAGTCGATTCTGTTCACGGTGAACAAAAGTGGACGAATCAGGAACGGCTCCAGCGAATACGGCGCGTCCCTAGGAAGCGCGGTGGCCTGTAATAATCAGGCTGCGAGCCTGTTAGTCCGCCGATAGGTCAAGCGCTTGCCGGCAATGCCCTTGAGGGAAAGGTCGGCGCGCTCACGGTCGCTGATATCCTTGGTCGAATAACGGAAATCGAACTCGGCCAGATAGCGGTGAATGTGTGCGGCGCTCCAGTGGTGATAGGTGCCGATCACGCCACGCTTGAGGATGGAAAAGAAGTTTTCGGCGGTGTTCGAGTGCATGTCCATGAAGGCATACTCGCGAGCGCTATGGATAACCGGGAAGTGTCCGCCCGCGAACTCCTTGCCGACAGTCTTATAGGCAACATGGTCGTCGCTCATAAGCCTTGAGGCGCGATCGACGCTGGTTACCAGCGCTGAACGAATGGTGTGGGCGTGGATATTGGCAATGTGGAACGAGCGGGCTTTGCCGTCGCGCTCGACTAGCGTCATGACCATCTGCTTTTTGGACGGTTTGCCGAAGGCGCGATTGCGAGCCTTACCGCCGACGAAGGTTTCATCGGCCTCGACAGTCTTGCCGGGTCCGCCAAGCGGTTCGGGGTTCACCGGTTTCATGGCTTCGCGCAGACGGTGGCACATGAACCAAGCGGTCTTATAGGTAACGCCTAGCATACGGTGGATCTGATGGGCGCTCATGCCCTTCTTGCTCGACATCAACAGGTGATTGCAGAGCAGCCATTTATTGAGCGGCACTTTGGAACGCTCGAACACGGTGCCAACCGTAACGGTGAATTGCTCGCGGCATGAGTTGCACTGATACAGCCCCTCGCGCCCACCCTTGACGGCGGTGGCGTTGATGAGGCTGCAATGCGGGCACTCGGCACCATCCGGCCAACGTAGCGCCTCAAGGTGCTTGCGGGCTGCTACGGGGTCGATGAAGCGGGGTGCGAGAATGTTGTCCATGCTCCCACTCTAGGTCCACAGCCTGCTTTGTCAAGTATATAATTGCCGACGGTAGTTTGTCTGGTTCATGCCTGCCGTCATGGCTATCCAATTCGGTTCGAAAGCCAGCCGTACAGGAAGGCTTCGTTGGCGGGTCGGCGCTCGGCCAGGCGGATGTAGCGTTCGCCCTGGAGAGCCTCGAGCGCGCGCAGCAGGACCGTCTCGCCGCTTTTCGCCCCGCGCACGCCAAGGAAGCGGTCGAGCGCGTCGAGTGTGGCCGGGCCGATCCGCCCGTGGTCAGATCGGAATAATCCTTGCCGTTGCGGTTGAGCGCCGTCAGCGCCCGCTGGAGGAAGGTAGTGGCAACCGCCGGGCCCATGTTGACGCCGGTGTCGAACAGCTCGGCGGCGACTCTCGCCGTGCGCCCGGCCACCTCGTCCAGCCGCGGGCGCAGCCAGTACAGCCGCTGATAGATCGCTGCGGCCTCCTCGCGCGGCAGGTTGCGCATCGCGCCCCGGTGGCCGTGGGCCGGGCAACCGCCTCGGTAACCCCCCAGCAGGTCGGCCCGCCGCGATCGGCCGGATGGTTGACGTACCCGCCTTCGCGCTCGATCAGATCGTCGACCAGCTTCTCAATCGAATGTTCGCCGTCCATCGCTTACCCCCGCCGAGTCGCGGCAAGTAATAACCATAACGGTTATGCGTAAAAAGAGTTTTAACCGAACATGCAATGAAAAGCCGCCACCCTCATCGGGGCGGCGGCTCTTCTTGCTTGTGCGGCTCGCCTAATTGGCGCCGGATGCTGCCATCTGCTGCGGCGGTCCGAACATCCGCTGCGTCGCGCGGTCGTCGAAATTATACGGGTCGGGGCGGAAGGTGACGCCGTCGCGGCTCGCCTCGACGGTCAGATAGGTCATGTACACCGGCACCGGGCTGGGCACGGGGACCAGCTTCTCGCGCGCCTCGCTCTGCGGCATCCCGCCGAACACCCAGGCGGTGAAGCGGTCGGCATCTTCCAGCCGAACGCAACCGTTGCTGATCCAGCGGTCGGCATTGGCGAACAGCGACTTCGTCGGCGTATCGTGCATGTAGATGCCGTACTGGTTGGGCGTCTCGAACTTGATCTCGCCCATCGAATTCCATGGCCCCGGCAACTGCCGCACCAGGATGCTGCTGCGTCCCGCGGCGACCGCTTCCCAGTCGACGTTCCTGGGGTCGATGGGGACGGTGCCCGCGCCCGAGCCGGTCAGCACCTCATAATGATAGTTCTTGAGGTAGGACGTGCCCTGCTTGAGCACGTTCTTCGCGGTGAAGTCGGCGATCATGTCCTGCGGCACGTTCCAATAGGGGTTCACCTTCGCGCCGCGCATCAGCAGCGCCATCATCGGCGTCTTGCTGTCAGGCGCGCCGACGATCGCCCGCATCGAATCGGCGACCCGGTCGTGGTTGTACATGTAGATTTCGGCCGATCCGGAATCGACGACCACATAGCGTTGGAACTGGCCCATCTCGGGCAGTCGGCGGGCACGCTCGACGTTGAGCGCGATCCGGCGCAGATAATGGTCGGCGCCCAGGTTGAGCGACCGGATCGTCGCCGAATCGGCGGTGCCGCTGACCTTGAGGCCGTGAACCCGCTGATATTCGCGAAGAGTGTCGGTCAGCCGCTGGTCGAAGCCGAACCCTAACGGCATTCCCAGGCGCTGGCGGAGCACGTCGACCCGGCCGTCGTCGGACCCGGCCTTGAGCGCTGCCCCGGCGGGGACGTAGACCCGCGGCAGCCGGCCCCAGCTCGTCTGATATTGCTGGAGGCCCCGGCTGAGCTCGATAAACAAAGGGCTGGGGGCGCTTGCGCGCTGGCTGCCTGGCCATTCGAAGCCGATGCTCCGAAGCATCCAGTTGTCGGGCTGCTGCTGCTGCTGGCCGGTGGCGCTTTGCAGCTGCGGGTCGACATAAATGAAGTCGATGCCCTGATCGACGCTCATCGGCACGCCAATCGGCTCTGGCGGGCCCCAATATTGTGCCGCGGCGGGACTCGAGGCGACCAGCGCGGCAGCAGCCAGAAAGCGATAATAGACCATTTTTTACCCCAGCCGCCAATCGCGGCCCTTCCAAATTATCAAGGACTTACCGACTCAACGCTAAAGGGTTGCGAAGGTTCGAATTAGCCTTGAGATAGCGCGCGGCGAGTGAACATTGCGTGAGGGCCGACGCGACCTGCCGTTCAGCTTCGCGGGCAGCAGCCGGCCGGCTCATCGGCTGCCGGCGGGCGAAGCAGGGCGCGAACCTGTGGCCGAGGATCTGCGACAGCGTATCAACGTAGTTTGTGCCGCCGGAGAAGCGCCCGGTCGAATAGACGCTCGGGCAGGGGATGCCGATCAGCTCGAACAGATTGCCGTCGTCGGCATAGCTGTCGCCGAACGCCACGATCTGGTCGATGTGCTGTGCCGAGGCCGGAGTGGCGGCGACGGCGAGGCCGAAGCTGGCGGCGCCAAGCAATGCGCGAGTGAAACGACGCTACGGTCAGCTCCACCAGCGGCCGCGACGGCGGGCAGGAGCTTGGGGCCCAGCTCGGAGTGCGATGGGCTTCTGATCGGGCCCCGCGCAACGCCGCCTAGCGCCCGAACCTCGTCCGCGACTGCTTACCGAACCGGCCCTTTCTGGTCCCCGGCTTTCCCTCGCTGGACTTGCCCGCGGGCCGCGGCGCTACGCGTTGTGGATGGGGGATTCCGAGGTCGTCTTCCTCGAGGCGGCGGATTTCGTCGCGCAGCCGTCCCGCCTCCTCGAACTCGAGGTCGGCGGCGGCCTTGCGCATGCGGCTCTCGAGGTCGGCGATATAGGCCTTGAGGTTGTGGCCGACGAGGTGCGGGCGCTCGTCGTCGCCGGTGTCGACCAGCACGCCGTCGCGCATCGTCACGTCGCTCATGATGTCGTTGATCTGGCTCTTGATCGAGGCGGGCGTAATGCCGTGCTCAAGATTATAGGCAACCTGTTTCTCGCGCCGCCGGTCGGTCTCGTTTAGCGCGCGCTCCATCGATCCGGTGACACGGTCGGCATACAGGATCACGCGCCCGTCGATGTTGCGCGCGGCTCGGCCGATGGTCTGGATCAGCGAGGTCTCCGACCGCAGGAAGCCTTCCTTGTCGGCATCGAGGATTGCCACCAGCCCGCATTCGGGGATGTCGAGCCCTTCGCGAAGCAAATTGATCCCGACCAGCACGTCGTAAACGCCGAGCCGAAGCTCGCGGATCAGCTCGATCCGCTCCAGCGTCTCGACGTCGCTGTGCATGTAGCGGACGCGCAGGCCGGCCTCATGCAGATATTCGGTCAGATCCTCGGCCATCCGCTTGGTCAGGGTCGTCACTAGGGTGCGATAGCCCAGCCTCGCCGTTTCCTTGGCCTCGTGGATCAGATCGTCGACCTGGTCCTCGACCGGCTTGATCTCGACCGGCGGGTCAATCAGGCCGGTGGGGCGGATCACCTGCTCGGAAAACACGCCGCCGGTCTCGTTCATTTCCCACGGGCCCGGGGTCGCCGACAGGAACATTGTTTGCGGCCGCATCGCTTCCCACTCGTTGAACCGCAACGGCCGGTTGTCGATGCAGCTGGGCAATCGGAAGCCGTATTCGGCGAGCGTGATCTTGCGGCGATGGTCGCCCTTGGCCATCGCGCCGATCTGCGGCACGGTCTGGTGGCTCTCGTCGACGAACAGCAGGGCATTGTCGGGAAGATATTCGAACAGGGTCGGCGGCGGCTCGCCGGGCAGGCGGCCGGTCAGGAAACGCGAATAATTCTCGATCCCGGCGCACGACCCGGTGGCGGCGATCATCTCCAGGTCGAAATTTGTGCGCTGCTCGAGCCGCTGCAGCTCCAGTAGCCGGCCGTCGGCCTCCAATTCCTTTAATCGCTCGGCAAGCTCGCGGCGGATCGCCCCCATCGCCTGCTTCAGCGTCGGCCCCGGAGTCACATAGTGGGAGTTGGCATAGACCTTGACGCTATCCAGGCTGGCCGCCTTCTTGCCGGTCAGAGGATCGAACTCGACGATCTCCTCGATGTCGTCGCCGAAGAAGCTGACCCGCCAGGCAGTGTCCTCATAGTGCGACGGGAAGATTTCGAGGTTGTCGCCGCGAACCCGGAAATTGCCGCGCGCGAACGCCTGGTCGTTGCGCTTGTACTGGAGGGCGACGAGCTTGCGGATCACCTCGCGGCTGTCGGCGGTCTGGCCCTTCTTCAGGCTGAAGATCATCGCCGAATAAGTCTCGACCGACCCGATGCCGTACAGACACGACACCGATGCGACGATGATGACGTCGTCGCGCTCGAGCAGCGACCGGGTTGCCGAGTGGCGCATCCGGTCGATCGCCTCGTTCACGCTCGACTCTTTCTCGATGTAGGTGTCGCTGCGCGGCACATAGGCCTCGGGCTGGTAATAATCGTAGTAGCTGACGAAAAACTCGACGGCGTTGTCGGGAAAGAAGCTCTGGAACTCGCCGTACAGCTGGGCGGCGAGGATCTTGTTGGGCGCGATCACCAGCGCCGGGCGCTGCAGCGTCTCGATCACTTTGGCCATGGTGAAGGTCTTGCCCGACCCGGTGACCCCAAGCAGCACCTGGCTGCGCTCGTCCTCCAGCGCCGCCTGGGTCAGTTCCCGAATCGCGGTCGGCTGGTCGCCGGCCGGCTCGTATTCCGAGCTGAGCACGAATTTTTTACCGCCCTCCGCCTTGTCGGGACGTGCGGGCTTGTGCGGGACGAACGTCTCGCCCGTCTCCGGCTCCGCGAGCGAGGTTCGGATTTGAATCGCCATGAGCGCGGGATATGGGCGCGGCCGGCGCTTACGGCAATTCGCTCACCGGGCTAATGTCCGCAATGGGTGGAAAGCGGACGTTCCTTGCAGGTCGGGGGGATTAGCTCCACACTCCTGCTTCCGTTAGGGGGCAGCGATGGCGAGTGTCTTTCTCAGCTACGCGCGTGAAGATGCTGCCAAGGCAAAGTCCCTCGCTGGCCTTCTCGAGCGCGCCGGCCATGCCGTTTGGTGGGATCGCCACATCCGCAGCGGCTCCGAGTTTGCCGGCGCCATCGAGGAAGCGCTGAAGCGAGCGGACGCAGTGCTCGTCCTATGGTCCGAAGAGTCGGTACGTTCGTCGTGGGTGCGTGACGAAGCAACCGAGGGTCGCGACAGCGGGCGGCTCGTAGCGGCGGTACTGGACGGCAGTCGTCCGCCACTTGGCTTTCGTCAGTTCCAATCGACCGACCTGTCTGGCTGGACCGGCAGAGCCATGCCCAAGCAGGTCAGCGAGCTGCTAAGCGCAATTGAGGAGATCCGGCCGGACCGGCAGGAGTCGGAAGCGCGCGCGCCCGCAAAAGCTTCGGCCTTCGCGAGCCGTCGCTCCCGCCTGGCCGGTGGCGTGACCGCCGTGCTGGTTGCCGCTCTCGTGATAGCGGCCGCGTGGCTCTACTGGGGACGAGACTCGCAATCCGCAGCCGAGACCCCAACCCTTGCAGTTCTTCCGTTCGCGGATCTGTCACCGCAGCGGGACAAGGCCTATTTCTCAGAAGGGATTGCCGAGGAAATCCTCAGTGTGCTGGCGCGCGATCCCGGCATCCGGGTCATTGGTCCGCAGCTCGGCGAGGCAGTTTCAGGATTCCTCGTCCGATCTTCAGGGAATCAGAAAAGCACTAGGCGTGACCCATGTCCTGGAGGGAAGCGCACGCACCTCGGGGGACGACCTGCGGATGAGCGTCCGGCTGATCGATGCGTCCGACGGCAGCCAAGTGTGGGCCGAGGATTACCAGCGAAAGATGAGCAACATCTTCGCGGTCCAGGCGGAGATCGGCCGCGCCGTCGCAGAGCGGCTCAGTGGCAGCCTGTCGCGCGGCGTTCGCGCGGCAACGCCCCAATCGACCGGCGCCGACACCTATACGCTGTACCTCGCCGCCCGGGCCAAGATGCGCGAGCGAACCGAGCCGACGCTCGAAGACGCGCTGCGGTTGGCCAGACGGGTGGTAGCCGCCGACCCGAACTACGCGCCCGGTCACGCGATCTTCGGGGAGCTGGTCTGGCTACTGTCGGAAGAGAATTACGGAAACATCCCGATCGAGAATGCCCGGCAGGTCACCATGCGGCACGCCCAGCGCGCGATCAAGCTCGCCCCGGACCAGCCCGAGGGCTATGCCGCGCTCGGAACTGTCCCGCCTGTCGAAAGAGCTGTCGCAGCGTTAAGGAAGGCGATCGAGCTCGATCCTTCCCGCAGCGAGCTTCGGCTGTGGCTTGGCAGTGCGTTTAGTGAAATGGGCAGGAACGTAGCGGCGCGTGAGCAATATCGAGCTGCAGTGGCGATGGAGCCCATCTGGGGGCCTGCGGTGCGCAACCTCGCCAACAGCCTGGCTGCGTCCGGGCGGTATGAAGAAGCTGAACGCGTTGTGCGCGAGTTCGAGAGCAGGGGCGGCGCGCCTGCGCACGCAGCGCTGATCCGATCGCAAAACGCGTGGATGAAGGGCGACTTGTCGGAAGCAGCCCGCTATTCACAGATCGTAACCCGATCCAGACCGGAGCTGCTTTCCTCCTCTCCTAGCCACCCGTATCTCTACCACGACCAGGGGCTATTCGCGCGAGCGGCAAGCCTCGCAGGGAGCGACTTGCGCCTGCGGCTCTATGTGTCTGGCCAGTACCGCGAACTGGCACAACTGGTGCAAAGAGAGGGGCTTTGGGAACAGCAGGGTGCCTGGGTTGGCCTGGACGCGCTTGCAGTCACGCGCAATTGGTCCGCCATCGAAAATCTCTACGACAATCGTCCCGCGTCAGCGCGCGATCTCTGTCGGCACCCGATTGGGGCGCAGGGGAGGATCCATCTGGCAAATGCCTTGAAGGCACGAGGACGATCCCCGGAAGTCCAACGGCTGCTCGACTGCGTCAAGAAAAACATCGATGTCCAGTCGAGAGGAGCGATTCGCTCGTTCTATTATCCTCAGATGTACCTGGCGGCGCTCTCCGCGCAGATCCACGCGCTTCAGGGAAATGAGACTGCAGCCTTTCGGGAGATGAACCGCGCCTATCGGCTCGGCCTTTGGACCCCCCATTCTTCGGGGCTCAGCTTCTATCCCGCTTTCGATCCATACCGGTCGGCGCGCGAGTATCGGGAGCTTGACGCGCGCTTCAAGCAAAAGACAGCCGCTGAGCGTCAGCAGATCCTCCGGCGATAGCGTCTGCAGCAGGAGTGGCACGCCTGCGCCGCAACCACGCGAATGTCCGCAATGGGTGGAAAGCGGACGTTAGAGGCGTCGCTGGCAGCTAGCGGTACGAACCAGGGCTTTTACTTGAAAGCGAGGAACTCGGCGCGCTCGCGGGCGATGCTCGCGTCGATGCGCTTCTGTATCGCGGCGTAGCGCGGGTCGGAGCGGAAAGCGTCAAACTGCGGCCAATCGGCAAGATTTGCTGAATAGTATTGGCCGAGCCAGCCGCGCTGTACGGCCTTGTCGAGCCACTCGAGGGCGCGCTGATGGTTGCGATTGGCGAGTAGCGACGCTTGTAGTGTCTCCAACTCCCCGGGGGCGTCATCTGGAGTGCGGTAGCGCATCGCGAGCTGACTGGTGACCTGCCGTTGCGTGCACCCGAGCAGGCGCTGGGCCTCACCTGCGGGGCCACGCGCCTGCAACGCCATGATGATGAAAGGGGTAAATCGCGGCGCAGTCACGCACACGTCCCGGTGGGTCGCCGGGCGCACGTCGTAGAACCGCTTGATGGCGGGCCAGTCGCGCGCTCGGGCAAGCGAAAAGATGGCCACGTTGATGCCATTCGTGTCCCAGGCCGACGGTCCGTCACTCGCGACGCGATCCCTCAGCGTGCCCCGATCGTCGCCGACAAACAGCTGGAAGTAGACCGATACGTTCGGCCGATGCTGCATTGCCTCGCTGCCGAGCCCGAGCAGGTGATAGGCTTGGGCGAGCCACTCGTGCTGGTATGGCAGCCCCGGATCGATCTGCAGCCCTCGTCTGCGTGCGGCGATGTGGCGGGCCTCGTCGCCGAGATATCGGTAGGTGTTGCCGCGGAACCGCCAAGCCTGGGCCTTCGAGCCGCCGCGGCGCTGGAACTGGTCAATGACTCGCATTGCCTCATTCGCTTGTCCGGACGCCGCGAGCATCTGGCCGTACCGGTTGATTGCTCCGGGGGACAGCGGGTCGATCTCCGCGGCCGAGCGGATTTGCTCGAAAGCTTCATCCTGCCGACCCAGAATGTTCAGCGCTATGGACAATCTGCTTCGAACGTCCACCCTGCTCGGATCAATCTCGAGCGCCTTCAGATAAGGCGCAACGCTTTCGCGCCACGGAAGTGCGAGACCAAGAGCGGCATATCCCTCGGCTCGTTCAGGGGCGAGACGGATCGCCTCTCTCGCATGCTTAAGAACGATCGGGCGCGATTTGTCGGGCGGGATGGTTCCGTAGCTAAATTGGCCTTCGGTGAGCAGGTGCGCAAGTTCCGCGTACAAGGCGTGGCCGGGTGCAAAATCGGGGTGAGCTTCGACGATCTGCTGTGCCATTACGAAAGCGCGCGCCATCGGCTCCTTCTTGTTCTCGCGAATGAGCGCGCGCGCAGCGAGATACGCTGCATAGGCGTCAATCGCTGTGGGATTCGCGCCGCGCACGGCTCCGCCGAAGAATGTGCCCCGGAGACGTCGAGCCACCGCGGTCGCGATCTGATCCTGGACGTTGAACACGTCCGAGACGGCGCCGCGATATTCTTCATCCCACAATTGGCTGCCATCCGACGTGTCGATCAAACGGACGTTGATGCGCAGGTCGTTGCCCGCACTACGCGTGCTGCCTTCCAGCAGGTGCGTGACGCCCAGCGATGCGCGGATTTCCTTCGGATCGGAGTTGCGCTCGATCTGGCGGGCCGAAGTGCGGCCGAGCACCTTGAAGCCTTTCTCGGCGGCAAGCGTGCTTAGGATCTCTTCGGCGACGCCCTCAGCGAAATACGCTTTGTCGCGCGCGGGCGAGAGATCCGAGAAGGGGACGACCGCAAGCGCAATCTCCTCGCGCGCGCTGAGGCTGCGGATCGAGAATGTGGCTGCCGCTGCTGCAAACAGAAGCACCGCGGTCGCGGCAATGAGGTGCGCGCGGCGTGAGAGATATCTCGGCAGCCCGCCTTTGCCCGCTGAGCTGGGCCGGAACATTAGGAAGCCCATCGTCGCGAGGAAGCCGACGATGGAAGCGAGCACGGCGGCCCGGAGGACCCAGTCTGGCAGCTCGAAAGCGGGCCCGACCGTCGCGACGACCTGAACCACGAGCCAGGTGGCTACCACATAGCCGGCGGCGATCCTGAAGACGTGCCATTGGCGAAGCTCAGCGATAACGCGCGCGAGGCCGCTCTCGTCGGCCTCTTGCTCGCGAACAGGGACTTGATCGTCCATACCGCGCCCCCAGAAGGAGGAGTCTAACAGAAGAGCTAACGTCCGCAATGGGTCGAAAGCAGACGTTCCGATCTGTTTGCTTGTATTCACCGCCGGAGCCGAAATGCGCGCGCTGATGCCGAGAAGGCGCGTCTGACTCGCGCATTGGCCAATCGGCTGCATCCGCATATGGTGCGCGCCTGAAACAGGGGGCCGTCATGCCAAGGACCGCACTACTCATCGCCTGCTCGCTGCGGTGATGAAATGCAGCGAAGGCGGAGCCACCCAAACGATGACCATGGCCGGCACCTACAGCGGCGACAGCTACAAGATGGGGATGACCATGGAATCGGGAATCGGCCGGCGGCGCCAGCCAGGCCGGGATACGGATGAAGATGCGGGTCGATGCCAAGCGTATCGGCGCCTGCACGGAAAAGGAAAGCTGAGCGGGTGAAAATCGCGTTTCCAATGGCCGCGTTGGCTGTCGTGCCGGCGCCTTGGACTTGGGAACGCGGCTGTCGGGGGGCACGGGCGCGGGCGCCTCTGTGATATTGCCGCAACGGGGCCGGATCGCGCGACTGACCGCGCTCCCCAACCGCCGGAACGCGTGCTAGCGGCGCCATAATGGACCTGGCGCACGCTTTTTCCGGCTTCATCGTCGGCATCCTCGTCGGCATGACCGGGGTTGGCGGCGGGTCGTTGATGGCGCCGATCCTGATCCTGATTTTCGGCGTGTCGCCGACCACCGCGGTCGGGACCGACTTGTGGTTCGCCGGGATCACCAAGACGGTCGGCGGCGCTATCCACCACGCCAAGCAAAGCGCCGACTGGCAAGTGGTGCGGCGGCTTGCGACAGGTAGCATCCCGGCGGCAATCGTCACGCTGGTCGTCCTCCACTGGCTCAATTGGTCGCAGGTGAAGCAGGGTTGGCTCCCGCACGCGCTCGGCCTGGTGCTGCTCGCGACAGCGGTCGCAACGATCACCCGGCCGCAGCTGCACCGCTACATCCTCGCCCGCCAGTCCAGGGGCGGGTCGGCCGAAGCGGTCGGGTGGCAGGCGCCGCTGACCGTGGTCGCCGGCGCCATCCTCGGCGGGTTGGTGACCTTGACCTCGATCGGCGCCGGCGCGCTCGGCGCGACCCTTCTGGTATTCCTTTACCCGATGCGGCTCAGCACCAGGCAGATCGTCGGCACCGACATCGTCCACGCGGTGCCGCTGACCATCGTCGCCGGGATCGGCCACCTCTTCATCGGCAGCGTCGACGGCCAGTTGCTGCTCAATTTGCTGGTCGGATCGATCCCCGGCATCATCATCGGCTCACTGCTGGTCCACAAGATCAGCGAAACTTTCGTGCGCGTTGCCCTGGCGCTGATTCTGGTGTTCGCCGGCGCCCGGCTGATCTTTTCCTAAAGCCGCCCCGTCCACAGGAATTTTGCTTGCGCAAGCATTTAACCGCTTGCGTATTTCGCAAGATAAGGCACAATAGCTGGTAGAGATACGGGGAACTTGATCAACACCTAGTGTTTGGGGCCGGAATTTGCTATTCCGGTGAGGCCTTCGTTCGTCCCCGATTTCCACAGCCGCAAAGCGATCCCAAGGGGCGCGGCGGGCGGCAAAAAGGGCTAGGGTGCCAGCCATGGCTCCGAGTCGAACAATTGAAGAACATCCGGTTCTCGACGGATCGGATAGCGAGCGGGGAAGCGCAATGGATTTCACCAGTGGAAGCGACGTTCCGACCGACGATGTGGCGGCCGAGCTGAGGACGAGCAAGACGGTCGATCGCAAGGCTCACGTGGTGGTCACCGACGAGTCTCGCGACGCCCTTCTGACTGAATTCGGCAAGGACACGCTTCGCGACCGCTATTTGCTGCCGGGCGAGAATTTCCAGGATTTGTTCGCGCGCGTCGCCTCGGCCTATGCCGACGACAGCGCCCACGCGCAGCGCGTTTACGATTACATCTCGCGGCTGTGGTTCATGCCGGCAACCCCGGTCCTGTCCAACGGCGGCACCGGGCGCGGCTTGCCGATCAGCTGCTATCTGAACAGCGTATCCGACAGCCTCGACGGCATCGTCGGCACCTGGAACGAGAATGTCTGGCTCGCCTCCAAGGGCGGCGGCATCGGCACTTATTGGGGCAGCGTCCGGGGCATCGGCGAGCCGGTCGGCCTCAACGGCAAGACCAGCGGCATCATCCCCTTCGTCCGCGTGATGGACTCGCTGACGCTGGCGATTTCGCAGGGCTCGCTGCGCCGTGGCTCGGCGGCGGTGTACCTCGACATCAGCCACCCGGAGATCGAGGAATTCCTCGAGATCCGCAAACCCTCGGGCGACTTCAACCGCAAGGCGCTCAATCTCCACCACGGCGTGCTGATCACCGACGCCTTCATGGAAGCGGTCCGCGCCGGCGACGAGTTCATCCTGCGCAGCCCGCGTGACGGCACCGAGCGCGGCAAGGTCGATGCGCGCAGCCTGTTCCAGAAACTGGTCG
>JBBJOG010000017.1:0-35050 GCA_037721775.1 Sphingomicrobium sp.
CAGCCGACGAACCAGCTTATTTCGGGCGCTTGGCGCCGTACTTCGAGCGCGACTGGCGGCGATCCTTGACACCCTGGGTGTCGAGCACGCCGCGCAGCACGTGATAGCGCACACCCGGAAGATCGCGCACACGCCCGCCGCGGATCAGCACCACACTATGTTCCTGGAGGTTGTGCCCTTCGCCCGGAATATAACTGATGACTTCGCGCTGGTTGGTCAGGCGGACCTTGGCCACCTTGCGCAGCGCCGAGTTCGGCTTCTTCGGGGTGGTCGTATAGACACGGGTGCAGACGCCGCGCTTTTGCGGATTCTGTTCCATCGCAGGGACCTTGGACTTGGCCTTCTGCGGTTCGCGACCCTTGCGGATCAGCTGGTTAATCGTCGGCATGAAGCCTTCACCTTTCAATGCCGGAAAGCCCGGCGGTTACTTTGCCCAACGCAAAAGCGCGAAGGCTTGCGGCCAACCTTTCGGCCAGCCGGCCTTCACTTATGCTTGAGCAATGTTCAGCTCTGCCCGCTCGGCGAGACTGGAAACGCCAGGTCGCGCGGACGAGCGGCCCAATAGCGGCGAGGGCTTGCGGGGTCAACGTCTTGCTGGCGTGGGTGTCGGCACAAATTGCTCGCGCGGCTTGCTATCGGCCAAGCGTCCGAATCGGGAGGTCAGCACGTGGCAGTCGGGCGAGCCGAAGAAGAGCATCTGGGTGGGCGTCAAGACGTCGAAAAAGGACCAGCTTGAAATAGCGTCGTTCCGATGCGACCGCTGCGGCTATCTCGAGCAATACGCACTGAAATCTTAAGGGCACCGCGGCTATTTGCGCATCGTGAAGATGTAATTGACCCCCAGCCCGGCGGACAGTTGGTTGGGCGATCCCAGCTCCTTGACCACCGGCGACTTGCGCGCGTCGCCGACCAGCCGCTCGTAGCGGGCATAGCCGAAAACTCCCCACGGGCCGCCCAACGAATAGTTGAGCCCGCTCGCCGCCGCCACGCCATGAAGCCCGCCGTCGGGGCGATAGGCAGGCAGACCGGTTGCGAGCGCGGCTTGCGGGGTCACGCCGAAATATGCGCGCTGATATTTGCTGTCGGAGAACAGCAGCCGCGGCCCGACCGAAAAGACGTAGCGGTCGCCGTCGCGCCATATCTTGTCGGCGCCGACGCTTCCGATCAGGCCGTCATGCCCGCCCAGCCCTTTGCGAAGCTCGCCGCGAAGCCGAAAGGAATCGCTCATCTGATATTCGACGAAGGCGCCGGCCTCGACCGTGGTCTTCACCTTGCCGAGTGGCGCGCCGACATCTTTATTCTTGCGGCTGCCCTGGATCGCGAGCGACGGGCCGGCGCTGAAGCCGCCGCTGGAAACCAGCCCGATCCCGAACGAATCGTCGGGCGCGCTGAAGCCGAATTGCTGGTCACCTCTGGCAATGGAGAATTTGGGGATAGGCGCCAATTCCGACTTGTCGGCGCCGGGATATTCGGGTTGGATCTGAACCCCGAGGCCGGGGCGTATCCGAAGCGTGCTCTCGCCGGCCTGCGCCTGGGCTTGCCACGCCGGCACGATGAGGGCGGCCAGTGCGCCCAGTGCAACAGTAATTCTCATCCTCATCCCTCCGTTCAGTTCGTGACCACGGCCCCCGCCTGACACTTATTCCGTCGTGCCGCCATCCCACTCCTCGTTGTGATGGCGCTGGTCGGCTTCGTCCTTGGTCGACTGCACCACCTGGTCCTTATGCTCGGGCGGACCGTAGATCGTGTAGAGCCGAAGCGGCCGCGAGCCAATATTGCGGACATTATGGCGCGCTCCGGCCGGCACGATCACCGCGAAGTCGTCCTCGACCCGATTCTCCTTGCCGTCGATGTCGATCGCGCCCTCGCCTTCCTCGATGCGGAAGAACTGGTCGCGGTCGGCGTGAACCTCCTCGCCGATCTCGTCGCCCGGCTGCAGCGTCATCAGCACCAGCTGCAAATTGTGACCGGTGTAAAGCACCCGGCGGAAATCCTCATTGGCGAGCGTCGCTTTGTCGATGTTGTCGCAATAGCCGCTCTTCATCACTCGTCCTCGTCGTTTGCCGCGGCCGAATTGGCGGCCGGAGCCGTTTCATTGCCGGTTACGACCCCGTTTTGCGCGTCTTCGGCGGCAATTGCATCCTGGACCGAAGACTGGTCCGCCGGCCCCAGCGCTGCATCGACCTGCGCCGCGCTGACCTCGCTATTGCCGGCCGCCAGATCGCCGCCGTCGCCGCTTGACCCACAAGCGGCGAGGGCGAACGTAAACGCTGCGACTGCCAGTAAACGCATACAGCTAAACTCTCCGGCCGCGGTGCTCGCGGCATGCGGCGTGACAACAACAGAGCGCGCGGTCGCGTTCCAGTCAAACGTGGATGACCCGGCCGAAAGCCATTAACGCGCTTTCATGGAGCATCTCGGAAAGGGTCGGGTGCGGATAGACGGTGGAGAAGAAGTCTTGCTCGACCAGCTCGGCGGTCTTGCCCAGCGTGTAGCCGTGGATCAGCTCGGTGACCTCGGCGCCGACCATGTGCGCGCCGAGCAATTCGCCGGTCTTGGCGTCGAACACCGTCTTGATGAAGCCCTCGGCCTCGCCCAGCGCGATCGCCTTGCCGTTGCCGATGAACGGGAATTTGCCGACCTTGACCTCATATCCGGCCTCCCTGGCGGCGGCTTCGGTCAAGCCGACGCTGGCGACCTGCGGCCGGCAGTATGTGCAGCCGGGGATGTTCTTCGGGTCGGTGGCGTGCGGGTGGGCGTCCTTGTTGCCAAGTTCCTTGGCGATGGCTTCGGCGGCGGTCACGCCCTCGTGACTCGCTTTATGCGCAAGCCACGGCGGGGCGGTGACGTCGCCGATAGCCCACAGGTCCGGCACATTGGTGCGGCAGTGGCCATCGGTGTCGATGTGCCCCTTGGTGGTCTTCACGCCCAGCGCCTCTAGGCCGATATCCTGGATATTCGGCACGATGCCGACGGCAACGATCACGTGGCTGAAGCGATGCTCGGTGGACTTGCCGTCCGCGGTCTTGATCTTGGCAGTCACGCCCTTGGAGTCGGCCGCCAGGCTCTCGACGCCGGCGCCAGTGAGGATCGTCATGCCCTGCTTCTTGAGCGCCTTGGCGAGGAAGTCGCTGACCTCCGAATCCTCCACCGGCACCACTCGGTCGAGCATTTCGACCACCGTCACCTTGGCGCCCATGTCGGCGTAGAAGCTGGCGAACTCGATGCCGATCGCACCCGATCCGATGACCAGCAGCTCGCTCGGCATGTCCGGCGGAGTCATGGCGTGGCGGTAGGTCCAGATGCGCTTGCCGTCGGACTTGGCGAACGGCAACTCGCGGGCGCGGGCGCCCGTGGCGACGATGGTGTGCCTGGCCTGAAGCTCAGCCGTCTTGCCCTCGGCCGTGACGGTGAGTTTGCCTTTGCCCGCAAGCTTCCCCCCGCCCATGTGAACGGCGATCTTGTGCTTCTTCATCAGGCCGGTGACGCCGCGGTTGAGCTGGCCGGCGACGCCGCGGCTGCGCTCGACGACCTTGGCGAGGTCGAACCCCGCCTGGCCAACCGAAAGCCCATAGGCCTCGGCGTTCTTGATCTGGTGGAACACCTCGGCCGAGCGGAGCAGGGCCTTGGTCGGGATGCAGCCCCAGTTGAGGCAGATTCCGCCCAGCTTCTCGCGTTCGACGATCGCGGTCTTCAACCCCAGCTGCGCAGCGCGAATCGCGGCGACATAACCCCCCGGCCCCGAGCCCAGGACAATCAAATCATACTGGTCAGCCATTCGGTGCTCCGGTGCGGCGGGTCGCCCCCTGCCGTTCCCTTATGGCATCGCTGGGCAATGGCAAACTAGCCGCGCGTCTGCGGAAGATAGCCCTCGTCCGCCGCGTCGCTGAACTTGGTGGTGCGGCCGTCGAAGCGGACCCGGACGATGCCGGTGGAGCCGTGGCGCTGCTTGGAAATCAGCAGCTCGGCGCGGCCGGCGACAGGGTCGTATTTCTGCTTCCACGCTTCGTATTTGGCCTGCTTCTCGATCTCGTCGGGCAGCGGCATGTCGGGCTCCGACGCCTTGAGGTAATAATCCTCGCGGTAGATGAACAGAACGATATCGGCGTCCTGCTCGATCGAGCCCGATTCCCTCAAATCCGAAAGCTGCGGGCGCTTGTCTTCACGCTGCTCGACCGCGCGGCTGAGCTGGGACAGGCCGATGACCGGAAGGTCGAGCTCCTTTGCCAGCTGCTTCAAGCCGCGGCTGATCTCGGAGATTTCCTGGACCCGGTTCTCGTTATGGCCGCCCTTTCCGGTGCCCTGCAGCAGCTGCAGGTAATCGACGACGACCATGCCGATGCCCTTCTGGCGCTTGAGCCGGCGCGCGCGCGCTCGCAGTGCCGCGATCGTAAGGCCCGGCGTGTCGTCGATGTACAGCGGCAGGCTTTCGAGCTCGCCGGCGGCGCGGGCCAGGTTGCGAAACTCCTGCTGGCTGATCTTGCCCATGCGCAGGCTTTCCGAGCTGATTCCAGATTGCTCGGCGAGAATACGGGTGGCGAGCTGATCGGCCGACATTTCGAGGCTGAACAAGGCGACCGGCGCGCCCGCCGAATCGGCCGGCTCGATCCCGTCTTCGGTGTCACGGAGGAAGCGCTGCGCCGAAGCGAACGCCATGTTGGTCGCAAGCGCGCTCTTGCCCATGCCCGGGCGGCCGGCGACGATGATCAGGTCGGACTTGTGCAGGCCGCCGATCTTGGAGTTCAGCCCCTGCAGCCCGGTAGTGATCCCGGACAGATGCCCGCCGCTGTTGAGCGCCCGCTCGGCGGTCTTGAGCGCGTCCTTGGTCGCCTCGGCGAACGACTTGGCCTTGCCTTCGGCACCGCCCTCGGCAGCGACAATGTATAGCTCGGTCTCGGCTTTCTCGATCTGCTCGAGCGGGGCGACGTCCTCGCTGGTGTCGAGCGCGCTTTCGACTAGGTCGCGGCCGACCCCGATCAGCGCCCGGAGCAGCGCCAGATCATAGATTTGCTGGGCGAAGTCGCGGGCGCCGATGACCGCCGCGCCGGAGCCGGTCAGTTGCGCCAGATAAGCGGCGCCACCGACTTCCTTCATCCCCTCGTCGGCCTCGAACATCGGCCGCAGGGTGACCGGGTTGGCGACCATATTCTTGTCGGTGAGCCGAAGGATCGAATCGTAAATCCGGCCGTGCAGCGGCTCGGCGAAATGGTGCGACTTGAGCTTGAGGACGACATCCTCGACCAGCCGGTTGTCGATCATCAGCGCGCCGAGTAGCGCCGCCTCCGCCTCGATATTCTGGGGGAGGGTCGGGGTTCCGACGGCTTGCGCCGGATTTGCGATGCGAACGATTTCGGCCATGCGCCGATCCTACGCCAGCGCGCCGTCCGATCCAAACGAAAGCACTGGAAAGCACCCTGTGGATAACGAGGAAACCGGGCAACGCTGATTGTCGGACGGCCGACGCCTCGCTAGGCGCTGCTTATGGCCATTCTCTCCGACCGCTGGATCCGCGAGCACGCCCAGAATCACGCGATGATCGAGCCGTTCGTCGAGAGCCAGCGGCGCGACGGCTGCATCAGCTACGGCCTTTCATCCTACGGCTATGACGCCCGCGTTTCCGACGAGTTCAAGATCTTCACCAACGTCGACAATGCGATCGTCGACCCCAAGGATTTCGCCGCCAACAGCTTCGTCGACCGCAAGTTGGACGTGTGCATCATCCCACCCAACAGCTTCGCGCTGGCTCGCACGGTCGAATATTTCCGGGTGCCGCGCGACGTGCTGGTCATCTGCCTTGGCAAGTCGACCTATGCGCGGTGCGGAATCATCGTCAACGTCACCCCGCTGGAGCCCGGCTGGGAGGGCCATGTGACCCTTGAGTTCTCCAACACCACGCCGCTGCCCGCGAAGGTCTATGCCAACGAAGGCGCGTGCCAGTTCCTGTTCCTGGAAGGCAATGAGCCGTGCGAAGTCAGCTACGCCGACCGCGCCGGCAAATATATGGGGCAGAAGGGCGTGACGCTACCGAAACTTTGAACGTGAGCGCAAACCGAGGAGAACTGTCGATGTTCGAGCGCTGGAGTGGTTTCGCACCGAGGATGCTGAGCGTCCTGAGGATCGTCGCGGGTCTGATATTCCTCGCCCACGGAACCCAGAAGTTCCTGTCATTCCCGCCGGGCGACTATGCCGGCATGGGCCGCGCTTTGGCCGGCCTTCCAGCTTATGCGGGGCTCATCGAGCTCGTCTGCGGCTTGCTGATCACGATCGGCCTGTTCACTCGGCCGGCGGCCTTCCTGGCCTCGGGCACGATGGCAGTCGCTTACTGGATGGCGCACGCGCCGCAAAACCCCTTCCCGCTGAACAACGGCGGCGATGCGGCGATCCTCTACTGCTTCGTGTTCCTCTACCTGGTCTTCGCCGGGCCCGGGCCGTGGAGCCTCGACGCACGCGGCCGCGAGACAGAGGTTCGGCAGCGCTAGTTGCCGAGCAGGCTCCTGGCGCGGTGGATCATGTCGACCCAGTCGTGGAATGCGTGGGCGAGCTTTTCGACCACCTGCTTGAGCGGGCCGTCCTTGAGGCAGCCGTCCTCGTCGAAACTGTCGTCGCTGACGTTACCCAGATAGGCCTCCGGCTGCTGCATCACCGGTATGTTGAGGAACACGCACGACTGACGAAGCTGGTGGTTGGCGCCGAATCCGCCGATCGCGCCCGGTGACGCGGTGATGATCGCGGCCGGTTTTCCCTCCCACACGCTCTTTCCGTAGGGGCGCGAACCGACGTCCACCGCATTCTTGAGCACACCGGGGACGCCGCGGTTATATTCGGGCGTGCAGAACAGGATGCCGTCGGCCGCAGCGATTTGCTTGCGGAACCGGACATAGGCCTCCGGCTGCTCGGAAAGCGCGTCAAAGTCCTGGTTGTAGAGCGGCAGGTCGCCGATTTCGACCATCGAGCAATCGAGTTTGTCGCCGCGGATACCGCCCATCGAGCGGGCGATCTTGCGGTTGATGCTTTCCTTGCGAAGGCTGCCGACGACGATCGCGATATTGTAGCTGGGCATTACTGCTCCTCATTTCCTGCGGGACTGATGGCGGATATTCGGCGGCCGCCCGCGCTGAGCGGGCCGGGCCCGGTCGCCGCGCGGACGTTCACCGCGGCCGCGCTCCGGTCGCCCGTAGCTGCCTTCCGGAAGCTCGAAGCGAATCCCCGCCGACACCGGATTGGCTTCGGCGATCCGCAGCTTCAGCCGCTGGCCGAGCCGGTAGGCCTCGCCGGTCTGCTCGCCGACCAGCTGCTGCGATGCTTCGTCGTAGCGGAAATATTCAGTGCCCAGCGTCGACACCGGCACCAGCCCGTCGCCGCCGAGCTCCAGCACCGTGGCGAAAAAGCCGAACGGCTGCACCCCGGTGATCCGGCAGTCGACGATCTGCCCGACCTTGTCGGCGAGGAAGGCCGCGACATAACGGTCGACGGTCTCGCGCTCCGCCTGCATCGCGCGCCGCTCGAGCATCGAGATATGCTCGCCGATCTCGGTGAACCGCTCTTCCTCGCCCGGCGGAAGCCCGCCGTCGCCGAGCTTGTAGAAACGCACCAGGGCGCGGTGCACGAGCAAATCGGCATAGCGGCGGATCGGCGAGGTGAAGTGGGCGTAAGTGGCAAGCGAAAGCCCGAAATGGCCGAGCCGCTCGGGGCCATAGCGCGCCTGCATCTGCGTCCGCAGTAGCTGCTCCATGATCTCCGCCCGGCCGTCGCCGTCGCCGACCCGCTCGATCACGCGGTTGAAGGTGCTTGGCTTGACCACCTGGCCGAGCGCGAACTCCATGTCGAAGGTGGAAAGATAATCCTTGAGCGCGACCAGCTTCTCCCGGCTCGGCGGCTCGTGCACTCGGTACATGACCGGCGCCTTCTTCGCTTCCAGCGCGCGGGCGGCGGCGACGTTGGCTGCGATCATATAATCCTCGACCAGCCGGTGCGCGTCGAGCCGCTCGCGCGGCGCAACCGAGGTGATGCGCCCTTTCTCGTCGAGCACCACCTGCCGCTCGGGCAGATCCAGTTCGAGCGGCTCGCGGGCGTTGCGTGCGGCGAGAAGCGCCCGCCAGCAGGCCCACAACGGCTTGAGCGCACTCTCGACCAGCCTGGCGGGGACCGGCCCCTCAACCTCCGGCATCGAACAAGGCGACGAAGCGACCTCGATCAAATCTTCCCCCTCGTGGGGGAGGATTGCGTCCATCGCGGCCTGCGCATCTTCATAAGCAATGTTTGCTGCGACACAAATCTTCGCGCGTGTAAATTTCCAGCTTTTCACCGTCCCGTCTTTGGCGATCTTCAGGTGGCAGGCCAGCGCCGCCCGAACCTGCCCCTGCTTGAGCGAGCAGATGTCGGCCGACAGTTGTTCGGGCAGCATCGGCACCACCCGGTCGGGAAAATAGACGCTGTTGGCGCGCGACCGTGCCTCCCGGTCGAGGTTGGAGCCCGGGCGAACGTAAAAGCTGACGTCGGCAATCGCGACGATTGCCTTCCACCCGCCGGGGTTGGCGGCATCATCGTCGGGCGCCGCCCAGATCGCATCATCGTGGTCGCGCGCGTCGGCGGGGTCGATAGCGACAATCGGCAGGTGGGTGAGGTCCTCATGCTCGCCGAGCGGTTGCTTGGATACTCGCGCAGCCTCGTCGATCGCTGCATCGCTGAATTCGTGCGCAAGATCGTATTTATGGATGGCGATCAGGCTGAAGCTTCGCGGTGCGAACGGATCGCCGAGCACCGCGTCGACACGGGCGCTGACCCGCGGGGGCCGGCCCGCAACCTCGCACAGCACCAGGTCGCCGGCTTCCGCATCGCCAAGGTCGGTAATCTGCAGCTCGCGGCGCTCGCGCTTGTCGACCGGCCGAAGCCAGTGGCGGTCGCCTTCCTGGCGAACGACGCCGAGCACCAACTGGGCCTTGCGCTCCAACTTCTTGAGCGGATGAGCGACATAGCCCTGCCCCCGCTCTTCGGTCCGCGACAGCACCCGGTCGCCAATGCCGAGCGCTCTTCGTTTCCCTCGCTCGATGATCAAGATCTTCGGCGGTGGCGTGTCCGCCTGCCACTCCTCGGGCACGGCTGAGACCTGACCGCTGTCGTTGACCTCGACCACCTTGAGCACCGTCACCTTGGGCACTCCGCCAACCTTGTTGAACGCGCGCCCGCGCGAGCCTTCGATCAGCCCCTCGTCGGCCATGTCGGTGAGCAGTTTCTTTAGCGCGATCTTGTCGCCGCCCGACAGCCCGAAAGCCCGCGCGATCTCGCGCTTGCCCGCCGCCTGGTCTGACGTAGAGATGAACTCGAGAATCTGCTTTGGGCTCGGCAGTTCGGCGGTGCGCTTGCGGGGCATCGCTTACACTACTCCATCATGCTGAACTTGTTTCAGCATCCAGTTCGGAAACCTGCAATGCGGACCAAAGAGTGAGCCCTGAAACAAGTTCAGGGCGAAGCCGCAGGAGGCGCGACCCAGGGCTTGAATGCGCCTCCAGGCACGGCCCCGGCCACCGGACTTTCATAGCCGTGCTTGCTTACAGAGGAGACGCCGAACACCCAGTCATCGACCCGGACACCCTTAAGCTCGTGCTTGGTAGCCGATGCCGGCACTTGGACTGCGTGCTCGAACTGGTTCGCGTCGGTCCTGCGCCAGCGGACCACGTAGCCAGCCGCTCCGACGACGGGCGCCCAGGTCACCGTCGTATCCGTCTCTACAGCCCCTTCCACACTCGGCTCCGGCGGCGGCAGCGCGCTAGCCAGCCACGCGAGGGCGGCGACGTTCAGCCGCACGACGTTGGCGAAGTAAGCGAAGTCCATCTTGTCGATGGTGTCGCCATATTCGATGCCGTTCTCGACCCTTAAATCCTGGTGCTGGTGGTTGTAATTCTCGACCGCCACCGAGAAGCGTACCGCGGGGTAGCCGAGGTTCAGGAATTCCGTGTGATCGCCGCCGCGGCCAAAGCGGTCGTTGCGCCAGATCTGCCGGACGTCGAGCCCCAGCGGCGGTCCGACCCGCTCCGCCAGCGAGTCGAGGAAGCGGGAAAGATTGCGCGAGGGCGAGTCATTCTCGCCGCCGCGGCTGCGGATGCTGCCCGCCAGCTCTTCGCGCCCCTGCCAGCGCGGCCCTTCCGAGAACACCCGCACCGCCTTGGGATCGCAGACGCCGTCGGAGCCGCAGCTATTGCCGATGATGTCGTTGTTGAGATTGGCGATGACATTCCAGCCCTGGGCCTTGGCATAGTCGGCCATGATCTTGCCACCGTGCAGCCCCTGCTCCTCGCCCGAGAGCGCGGCATAGACGATCGTGGCTGGGAACTTGTGCTTCGAGAGCACCCGCGCCGCCTCGATGGCCGCCGCTGTGCCGGAGCCGTCGTCGTTGGCGCCGGGGGCGTCGGCGGTGGCGTTCATCACGTCGGTCACCCGGCTGTCGATGTGGCCGGTGATGATGACCACGTCGTTGGGGCGCTCGGTGCCGCGCTGGATTGCAAAAACATTGGTGACTTTGGTCGGCGTTGGGATTCGCCGGCCGGTGACGACCTCGCTGGCGCGGCCGACCCCCAGGCAGCCGCCGCACGCCGCCGAGTAGCGCCTGAACTCGCTTTCCGTCCAATTGAGCGCGGCGCCAATGCCACGCTTCGGATCGGTCTGTGATGACAATGTATGGCGGGTCCCGAAGCTCACCAGCGCCTCTACCTGGCGGCGCAGCTGCGCCGGGTCGACCCCGCGAGCATATTGGGCAACCACGTCCTCCGGGCCCGGAAGCGGCGGGGTGGCGATGGCCGCGCTTGCGACAGACGGCGCGAGGCCGGCAAGCAGAATGAGGGTGCGCATGACTGATCTCCCTTGGCTGCAGCAACTGGCATTTGGCAGCGCCCAGGTCTAGTGGAGCCGCGCTTCCAAGTGACTCAATTTCGAGGATTTCCCATGTTGCGCGACATCGACCATTTCATCGGCGGCGAGAGCCATTCTTCGGGGGATCGCAGCAGCGACGTTTTCGACCCCAACCGCGGCGGCGTGCAGGCCAAGGTTCGCCTCGGCACCGCGATCGCACTGGAGCGGGCGATGGACTCGGCGCGGGCCGCCCAGCCGGCGTGGGCAGCAACCAACCCGCAGCGCCGCGCCCGCGTCATGTTCGCCTTTAAGGCGCTGGTCGAAGCGCGGACGGAAGAGCTCGCCGAGCTGCTCAGCTCCGAGCATGGCAAGGTCATCGCCGACGCCAAGGGCGACATCCAGCGCGGACTCGAAGTGATCGAGTTCGCCTGCGGAATCCCGCATGCGCTGAAGGGCGAATATACCCACGGCGCCGGACCCGGGATCGACGTCTATTCGATGCGCCAGCCGCTGGGCATCGTCGCCGGAATCACGCCCTTCAACTTCCCTGCGATGATCCCGATGTGGATGTTCGGCGTCGCCATCGCCTGCGGCAACGCCTTCATCCTCAAGCCGTCCGAACGCGACCCGTCGGTGCCGGTGCGACTGGCCGAACTGATGACCGAAGCAGGCCTTCCCGACGGAATCCTCAACGTCGTCCACGGCGACAAGGAAATGGTCGACGCGATCCTCGATGATGCCGACATCAAGGCGATCAGCTTCGTCGGCTCATCCGACATCGCGCATTATATCTACTCGCGCGGCACCGCCAACGGCAAGCGGGTGCAGGCGTTCGGCGGCGCCAAGAACCACGGCATCGTCATGCCCGACGCCGACCTCGATCAAGTGGTCAACGACCTCGCCGGCGCTGCGTTCGGCTCGGCCGGCGAGCGCTGCATGGCGCTGCCGGTCGTCGTTCCGGTCGGCGACAAGACCGCCGATGCGCTTCGCGAGAAACTAATTCCGGCGATCGAGGGGCTTCGCGTCGGCGTGTCGACCGACGCCGACGCCCATTACGGCCCGGTGGTCAACGCCGCCCACAAGCAGCGCATCGAGGATTATATCCAGATGGGCATCGACGAGGGCGCCGAGCTGGTCGTCGACGGCCGCGGCTTCAAGCTCCAGGGCCACGAAGAAGGCTTTTTCATCGGCCCGACCCTGTTCGACCATGTGAAACCGGGCTTCCGATCCTACCAGGAAGAGATTTTCGGGCCGGTCTTGCAGATGGTCCGCGCCGACAACTTCGAGGAAGCGGTCCGGCTGCCGTCCGAGCACCAGTACGGCAACGGCGTCGCCATCTTCACCCGCAACGGCCACGCGGCGCGCGAGTTCGCCGCCCGGGTCAATGTCGGGATGGTCGGGGTCAACGTGCCGATCCCCGTGCCGGTCGCCTATCACACCTTTGGCGGCTGGAAGCGCTCGGGCTTCGGCGACGTCAACCAGCACGGCATGGAAGGGGTGCGCTTCTGGACCAAGACCAAGACCATCACCCAGCGCTGGCCCGACGGTGGAGTCGGCGATGCCGCCAACGCCTTCGTCATCCCGACCATGGGATGAACCCGTAAGCGAGCAAGAGCGTTGGGGCGGGCGTGAAGATCATGCTCAGCTCACTCGCCGTCTTGCTCGCGGCTTCGGCCTGCGGTGGCCCCGGCCCAGTAGCCGACGAAGCCGAGGACACCCGGATCCTCGGCGAGACAGGCGCAGCGGCGAACGAAGCTTCTGCCGCGGTCACCGACGCGTTGGACAATGGCGCTCCCGTTCTCAACGAAGCCGAGGACTGGGGCTCGGAAAATGGTCCGCCGACGCCGGTCAGCTCGATCTCGTTCCCGATGGAGATGCGCGGCCGCTGGGGCATGGTCGCCAACGACTGCCAACCGGGACGCAGCGACGCCAAGGGCTTGATCACGATCGGTGAGCAAAGCGTGTATTTCTGCGAAAGCGTCGCCAAGCTGACAGAGCATCGCCCCGCCATCGCAACAAGTTTCTCAGGCGTGTTCGCCTTCACCGGCGAAGGCCAAAAGTGGGAGAAGGTCATGACCTTCACCCAAACCGACGACACGCTGGTCCGCGCCGAAGAAGAGGGACGGTTCACCTACAAAAGGTGCGGCTGATCCTCTGGCGCACCGCCCTGAGGCAATGCTAGGCGCGGCCAATGACGCAATTCGACCTCACCGACGACCAGCTTCAAATCCAGGAGATGGCGCGCAAGTTCACCGCCGACGCGATCAGCCCGTTCGCCGCCGAATGGGACGAAACGCACACCTTTCCAAAGGACACGATCCGCGAGGCGGCCGAGCTCGGCTTCGGCGCGATCTACGTGTCCGAGGAGAGCGGCGGGATCGGGCTGGGCCGACTCGAGGCGGCGCTAATCATGGAGGCGATGGCCTATGGCTGCCCGTCGACCAGCGCCTTCATCTCCATCCACAACATGGCCGCCTGGATGATCGACCGCTTCGGCGGCGACGAAGTGAAGCACAGATATCTCCCGTCGATGATCCCGATGGAGCGGATGGGAAGCTATTGCCTGACCGAGCCGTCGTCGGGCTCCGACGCCGCGGCGCTCAAGACCAAGGCGGTGCTTGACGGGGACCATTACGTCGTCTCCGGCTCCAAGGCTTTCATCTCCGGCGCCGGCGAGAATGAGATTTACGTGACCATGGTCCGAACCGGCGAGGAGGGGCCCAAGGGCATCACCGCGCTGGTCATCGAAAAGGACATGAAGGGGGTCAGCTTCGGCGCCCAGGAAAAGAAGCTCGGCTGGCATTCGCAGCCGACCGCCCAGGTCAATTTCGACGAAGTACGGGTGCCGGTCGCCAACCGCGTCGGCGCCGAGGGCGAAGGCTTCCGCATCGCGATGATGGGGCTGGACGGCGGGCGGCTGAATATCGGCGCCTGCTCATTGGGCGGAGCGCAGCGTTGCCTCGACGAGGCCGTCAGCTACACCAGGGACCGCAAGCAGTTCGGAACCGCGATCGCCGATTTCCAGGCAACCCAGTTCACGCTCGCCGACATGGAGACCGAGCTCCAGGCCGCCCGCTATTTGCTTTACGTCGCCGCCGCCAAGGTCACCGCCAACGCGCCCGACAAGACGCGCTTCGCGGCGATGGCCAAGCGCCTCGCCACCGATACCGGATCGTCTGTCGTCGACCGCGCGCTGCAGCTTCACGGCGGCTACGGCTATCTGATGGACTTTCCGATCGAGCGCTTCTGGCGCGACCTTCGCGTCCATTCGATACTGGAAGGCACCAACCAGATCATGCGCGTGATCGTCAGCCGCGACCTGCTGCGCCAATAAGATGACCAGCGCCAAGCCGACCACCCCGTTCGATCCGTTCGCGCTCGCCCAGGCTGCCGGGGAGGCTGCGATCGGTTTCGCCGCCCGCCCCGCGGAGCTACTCGACGTCCAGCTGCAAGCCGCCCGCCAGTGGAGCGATTTCTGGACCGGGGCGCTGACCGGCAAGGAAAGCGAGAAGCCGCGCGACCGCCGGTTCTCCGCCGCCCAATGGCAGGACGACCCTTACTATCGGGCGATCCGCGATTCCTATCTGCTCGCTTCCAGGCAGCTGCGCGATTCGGTCGACAGGACGTCGGGGGACGGGTCGAACGGCGCCATGGCGCGCTTCCTGCTCGACCAGTATCTCAACGCCGTCGCGCCGACCAATTTCGCGACCACCAATCCCGAAGTGATCGAGCGCACGCGCGAGACCGGCGGCGGCAATCTGGTGCAGGGCTTCCTCAACCTCCTCGAGGACATCGGCAGCGGCAAGGGCATCGTCCAGCGGCGGACCGATCGCGATGCGTTCAAGAAGGGCGAGAGCATCGCCGCCACGCCGGGCGCCGTGGTCTTCGAGAACGAGCTGTTCCAGCTGATCCAATATTCGCCGACCACCGACCAGGTCGCCACCGAGCCTTTGCTCTACGTGCCGCCGCTGGTGAACCGATATTACATGATCGACCTGGTGCCGCGGCAGAGCCTGGTCAAATGGCTGGTTGACGAGGGCCGCACCGTCTTCGTCATCAGCTGGGTCAATCCGAGCCCGGAGCACAGGGACAAAGGCGTCGAGGACTATGTGCTGTCGGGGATCGTCGAGGCGATCGGCGAGGTCCGCAAGCGCACCGGCGCCGCGCCCGACCTCTTCTCCTTCTGCCTCGGCGGAACGCTGGCCGCGATCGCACTTGCCTGGCTCGCCGGGCAAGGCCGCGGCAGCGAGGTCAATTCGGCGACCCTGATCGGCGCGCTGGTCGACTTTTCCGACATGCGCGACTGGTCCGCCTTCGTCCACGAAGGGCATCTCACCGCGCTCGAGGACCATCTCGAAGCGCAGGGCTTCGTCGACAGCGTGGAGCTGCAGCGGCTGTTCGCGGCGATGCGGGCCAACGACCTCATCTGGTCGTCGGTGGTCAACCATTATTTGCTCGACCGCCCCGCACCGCCCTCGGACCTGCTCTACTGGTTCGAAGACGGCGCGCGAATCCCGGTCGCTTTCCTCAAAAGCTATAACCGCCAGCTGCTGCTGGAGAACCGGTTGCAGGATCCGGCCGGCTTCGAAGTCGGCGGAACCGCCATCGACCTTGCCGCGATCGAGACCCCGATGCTGGTCATCGCGCTCAAGGACGATCACGTTTCCGCCTGGGAAGCCGTCTATCGCGGCGCCCGCCAGCTCGGTGCTGAGTTCGTGCTCGGCGGCTCGGGCCACAATGCCGGCGTGATCAATCCGCCCGCGGCCAACAAGCACGGTTTCTGGACCAACGCGAAGCAGCCCGAGGACACGCAGGAGTGGCTTGCGACCGCCGAGCGCAACGAAGGCAGCTGGTGGCCGTGGTGGACCAAATGGCTCGAAACGACCGGCAGTGCCAAAACCGTCGCCGCCCGCCAGCCCAGCAACCCGATCGAGCCCGCGCCCGGCCGTTACGCGATGATGCCGTGATGGACGCGGTCACGACCACGCCCGCGGACGTGCTCACCGTCAAGGATGGGCTGGCCGGCCGCCTCCGGCTGAACCGCCCCAAGGCGCTGCACAGCCTCAACCGGCAGATGGTTCGCGACATGGCGACAGCGCTGATCGAGTGGCGCGACGATCCCCACGTGCGGATCATCCTCATCGACCATGCCGAAGGCCGGGGATTTTGCGCGGGCGGCGACGTGGTCGGCATTTCGCAAAATGTCGAAGGGCATGAAGCTGCCGCGCGCGACTTCTTCTTCGACGAATATCGCCTGAACCACCTCGAATATACCTACCCCAAGCCCGGTATCGCCTTCATGGACGGGGTAACCATGGGCGGCGGCGTCGGAATCGCCTGCCCGTGCCGTTTCCGGGTCGCCACCGAGCGCACCATTTTCGCTATGCCGGAAACGACGATCGGCATTTTCCCCGATGTCGGCGCCGGCCGCTATCTGTCGCGCCTGCGCGGCCGGCTCGCGCAATTCCTGGCGCTGACCGGCGCGCGGTTGGCCGGAGCCGAGTGCCTCGAACTTCGCCTCGCCACTCATTATCTTCCCTCCGAACGGCTCGAAGAGGCGAAGGGAAGGATCATCGACCAGCCGTTCCGCGCCGAGGCGATCCTCGACGAGCTGAGTGCCGAAGACCTGCCCGAAGCGCCGCTCCTGCAGCGGCTCAAGTCGATCGACCGGCTGTTCGCGTCGGACCGGCTGGAGGAGATTCTCGCGGCGCTCGACACGGAGGCCAAGGCGGGCGACGAATGGGCGGCCGGCCAAGCCGCGACCATCCGCGCAAAATCGCCGATGGCGTGCAAGGTCAGCCTCAAGCTACTCGTCGAGAGCCCCTTCCAGCTTCACTTCGTCGACGAGATGCGGATGGAATATGGAATCATGGTCCGGCTGATCCACCACCCCGATTTCCGCGAGGGCGTCCGCGCCTTGCTGATCGACAAGGACAACAAGCCCAATTGGCAGCCCAGCGATCCGGAGGAAATCTCCGACGCCGACGTGGACGCCTTCTTCGAGCCGCTCCCGCCCGAAGAGCAGTGGCGGCCGTTCGATTTTTAAGGACAAGAGGATGGATTACGAAACTCTACTGGTCGATCGGCGCGATGCCGTCACGCTCGTCACGATCAATCGGCCGCAGGCGCTCAACGCGCTTAACTCCACCGTCCTCAAAGAGCTGATCGACGTGTTCGCCGCTTACGACGCCGATCCCGAACAGCGCTGCCTGGTGCTGACCGGGTCGGACAAGGCGTTCGCCGCCGGCGCCGACATCAAGGAGATGTCGAGCCAGGTCTTTGCCGGCATGTATCGTGAAGACTTCTTCGCCGGCTGGGAGAAAGTGACGGCGACCCGCAAGCCGTGGATCGCGGCGGTCGCCGGCTACGCGCTCGGCGGCGGCTGCGAAGTGGCGATGATGGCCGACTTCATCATCGCCGCGGACACCGCCAAATTCGGCCAGCCCGAAATCAAGCTGGGGGTGACGCCGGGGATGGGCGGATCGCAGCGGCTGACCCGGGCGATCGGCAAGGCCAAGGCGATGGAGATGTGCCTGACCGGGCGGATGATGGACGCCGCCGAAGCGGAAGCGTCGGGCCTGGTCGCGAAAGTCGTGCCAGCCGGCGAGCTGCTCGACGAGGCAATCAAGACGGCTGAGGCGATCGCCGGCATGGCGCCGCTTGCCGCGATCGCGGTCAAGGAAATGGTCAACGGCGCGCTCGACCTGCCGCTCGGTCAGGGCATCCGCTTCGAGCGGCGCCTGTTCCACGGCCTGTTCGGAACCGAGGACCAGAAGGAAGGCATGGCCGCCTTCGTCGAAAAACGCCCGGGCAACTGGACGGGGCGGTAGGAGTTAGTCCGTCCATGGCACGCATCGCATTCATCGGGCTTGGCCACATGGGCGGCGGCATGGCGCCGAACCTTGCCAAGGCGGGCCACCAAGTCAGTGCCTTCGACCTTAGCGAAGAGGCGCTGGCCCGGGCTGTCGAAAAAGGCTGCGCGCGGGTAGGCTCCGCCGCCGAAGCCTGCAAGGCCGCCGAAGCCGTGGTGACCATGCTCCCGGCCGGCAAGCATGTGACCGAAGTCTACCGAAGCGCGGTGTTCGGTTCGGCGCCCGCCGATGCGATCCTGATCGACTGCTCGACCATCGACATCGCCTCGGCGCGGGGCATCGAGGAAGAGGCTTCGGCAAAAGGCTATGCGATGGTCGATGCTCCGGTTTCGGGCGGGATCGCTGCGGCCGAGGGCGGGACCCTGACCTTCATGGTCGGCGGCTCCGAAGAGGCGTTTGAGCGAGCGCGCCCGATCCTCGAGAAAATGGGCAAGGCGGTGATTCACGCCGGCGGGCCGGGTTCGGGCCAGGCGGCGAAAATCTGCAACAACATGCTGCTGGGCGCGGGCATGGCCGCGACGTGCGAGACCTTCGTCCTTGCCGAGAAGCTCGGGCTCGACGCCCAGACCTTTTTCGACATCTCGTCGAAAGCATCCGGCCAGTGCTGGTCGATGACCAGTTACTGCCCGGTGCCTGGAGTCGGGCCGGAGACGCCGGCCGACCGCGATTATGAAGGCGGGTTCGCAGCGGCGCTGATGCTCAAGGATCTGAAGCTGGCGATGGAGGCGGCGCAGCAGACCGGCGCCTATACGCCGATGGGCGGCGAGGCTGAGGAATTGTACCAGCGCTTCGTCGAACGCGGCGGCGGCTCCAAGGACTTCTCCGCCCTCATCAAGATGATTGACGACAGCTGGAAGGTACCTTGAATGAACAAATTGCTTATCGCCGCCGCCGCTTGCGCCCTGGTCGCCGGGTGCAACCAGTCGGCCGGCAGCGATTCGCTGGCAGAGGCCAACGCCACCGGTAATGAGGCCAGCGCCGCGATTGAGAACGCGGTCGCCCAGTCGGATGCCCCGCCCTTGCAAAAGGAGCAAGCGCTGGCGCTGATGAAGGAGCGGCACGAGAATTACGAGAAGATCGGCGACGCGATGAAGGTGGTCAGCCGCGAACTCAAGGGCGACAGCCCCGATCCCGCCCAGGTCCGCCAGGGCGCCGACACCATCGCCGGGCTTGCGCCGAAGATCCCGGGCTGGTTCCCGGCCGGCACCGGCCCCGACGTCGGCAAGACCGACGCCCGCGCCGAAATCTGGCAGAAGCCGGAGGACTTCGCCGCCAAGGCCGACAGCTTCAACAAGGCGGCGATGGCGTTCCAGGCGGCTGCGCGCGGCACCGACGTGGCAGCGATGAAGGCCGCCCACGGCGACCTCGGCAAGAGCTGCAAGGCCTGTCACGACCTCTATCGTGAAGAAGAGTGAGCAAGCGACCGGCGCTGGCGTTGAAGTTGGAGTTGGCGCTGGCGTCCGCGTCTGGGACTTGCCGACGCGGCTGTTCCACTGGGTGCTTGCAGCGCTGATCGGCTTTAGCTGGTGGTCGGCCGAGGAGCATCACACCGACTGGCACATGTGGTCGGGCTTCGCGGTGCTGACTTTGTTGCTGTTCCGGCTGCTGTGGGGGTTTTTCGGAAGCTCGACCGCCCGCTTCGCCAACTTCGTGCGCGGCCCGCGAACCGTCGCCGGCCATCTGCGCGACGTTCGCGGCTGGAGCGGCGTCGGCCATAGCCCGATCGGCGCGCTCAGCGTGCTCGCCTTGCTAATCATGGTTGCGGTCCAGGTCGGCACCGGCCTGATCCAGACCGACGACGACGGGCTGGTCGAAGGCCCGCTTGCGCCGCTGGTCGGCTTCGCGACCTCCGACGCCGCTCACGACATTCACGAGATCACCTTCAACGTCCTGCTGGCGCTCATTGCCCTCCACGTCGGCGCGATCATTTTCTATCGCCTTGTGCTGGGCAAGAAGCTGGTCGGTCCGATGGTCACCGGCCGCGCCAGGCTGGAGGCCGGGGCCGAGCCGATGAAGGCCGGCAAATGGTGGGCCGCGGTGATCTGCCTGGTTGCCGCGCTCGGCGTGACGCGCTGGATCGTCGCCGGAGCGCCGCCGCTCGGGGGTTGATCGCGGCGCGCCGCATGGCCACATCGCCCCCATGCTGATCCGCACCGAACAGACGCCCAACCCGGCGACTCGCAAGTTCCTCCCCGGCCAGACCGTGATGGACGCGGGGACTCGCGACTTCGCGGATGCGGACAGCGCCAAGGCATCGCTGCTGGCCAATGCTTTGTTCGAAAGCGGCATGGTCGAAGGCGTGTTTTTCGGCCGCGACTTTGTCTCGGTGACCGCGCCGCCGGGGGCTTCGTGGACCGACATCGAGCCAATCGTGGTCGAAACATTGCTCGACCATTTTGTCAGCGGCGCCCCGTTGTTCGCGCCCGGCAGCGCCGCCGGAATCCACGTCGCCGGCGAGGATTCGTTCGACGACGACCCCGAAGACGCCGAAATCATCGCCCAGATTCGCGATCTGATCGAAACCCGGGTCCGGCCGGCGGTCGCCCAGGACGGCGGCGACATCGTCTATCGCGGCTACAAGGACGGCACCTTGTTCCTGGCGATGCAGGGCGCCTGCTCCGGCTGTCCGTCCTCGGCGATCACCCTGAAGCGCGGGATCGAAAGCCTGATCCGCCACTATGTGCCCGAGGTCGAGACCGTCGAAGCCGTCTAGGGGTTGCGGCGCCAAGCGGCATGTGACCTATTCTTGCCATGATCTTGGCCATCGACACGTCAACCGCCGCGTGCAGCGCGGCTCTGTTCAGCGGCACCGGCGAGCTAATCGGCGGCAATGACGAGATGATCGGCCGCGGCCATGCCGAGCGGCTGATGCCGATGGTGGCGGAGCTGCTGAAAGGCCGCAGGCCGCAAGCCATTTTGGTCGGCGTCGGGCCGGGCAGCTTCACCGGAATCCGCGTCGGAATTGCCGCCGCGCATGGCATGGCGATCGGCTGGGGGACTGAAATTTCGGGCATGTCGTCGCTGGCGTTGCTGGTCGCCGGGGCCGGCCGCGGCCAGCCGGTCGCGGGCGCAATTCCGGGCGGGCACGGCGAGCTGTTCGTCCAGCAATTCGGCTCCGCACTCCAGGCCACCTCCCCGCTGCTCAACTTGCCGCCCGCGGTCGCAGCGGCGGCGATCGACGCCGAGCTTGTGGTCGGCCCTGGCGCTGTCGCTCTGGTCGAAGCTCGCGGCTCGGGCGAAGCGATCGACCGCTGGCCGTCGGCGGACCGCGCTTTGTCGCTTCCTGTCGCGCTTCGCTCGCTTGCGGCAGCGCCGCTTTACGCCCGCGCCCCCGACGCGCGTGTAAAAAGCGCCGCGTGACTGTCACCATTAGCCCGGCGGACGCGCGGCGACTGGACGATGTCATGGCGGTGATGACGGCGGCGTTCGGCGACTTCTACGGCGAGGCCTGGACCCGTTCGCAATGCGCGGGCATCCTGCCGATGCACGGCGTTACCCTGGTCGTTGCCGATGCCGACGACACGGCGAACCTGCTCGGCTTCGCGCTCTACAGGACAGTCGCCGACGATGCTGAGCTGCTGCTGCTCGCGGTTGCTCCAGGCGCCCAAGGCCGAGGCATCGGCCGCCAACTGCTCACCCACTTCATCGAAGATACCAAGAACAACGGCGCGTCGAAAATTCACCTGGAAGTCCGCGACGGCAATCGTGCAATTCGATTCTACGAAGCCGCCGGCTTTGCGCCCGCGGGCCGGCGGCGCAACTATTACCGCGGCTCGGACGGCCAACAATATGACGCCTTGACCTTCGTCCTGGGTGGCTGAACTTCCGATTTGGCGCCGTTCGATTGTTGCATCGGCTGACACGCAGACTATTGCCGGTCGTCAAGCGCTGCAAAGAAGCGGCGCTTTCTTTGCTCGGAAAAAGAAAGAGACAATATGCCCGATATCGATGCCGCCGAAGACATGCTGCTGACGCTGACTGCCGACATCGTCGCCGCCCATGTTAGCAATAACAGCGTTGCGGTGAACGACTTGCCGACCTTGATCCAGAATGTTCACCAGGCACTTAGCGGGATTTCCGGGGGCAACGCCGCTCCGGAAGAAAAGCCGCAGCCGAAAGTGTCGATCCGGGCGTCGATCAAGCCGGATTACATCGTCTGCCTGGAAGACGGGAAGAAGCAGAAGATGCTCAAACGCCATCTGATGACCAGCCACGGTCTGACCCCGAATGAATATCGCGCGAAGTGGGGACTGTCCGGCGACTATCCGATGGTCGCTCCCAATTATGCCGAGCAGCGCCGGACTCTCGCCAAGTCGATCGGGCTCGGCACCAAGCGCCGGAAAACCCGTGGCGCCGCCAAGGCCAAATAAGGTTGCGGGAAAGGGCGTCACCAGAAGCCCTTTCCTTTGACCGCGGAGCACCGCAGCCCTATTCGGGGGTCGAATATGGGCAACACCGTCATCGACGTCGAAGCGCTGTGCGCCGCCAAGGGCCTGCGGATCACCGAGCAGCGCCGGGTGATCGCCAGGATCCTGTCCGAATCCGAGGACCATCCCGACGTCGAGACCTTGCACTCCCGGGCTTCGGCGATTGACCCCAGGATTTCGATTGCGACGGTTTACCGCACCGTCCGCTTGTTCGAGGAAGCCGGAATCCTCGAGCGCCACGAGTTCGGCGACGGCCGGGCGCGCTACGAGGCTGCGTCGGACGAGCATCACGACCATTTGATCGACGTCGAGACCGGCAATGTCGTCGAGTTCGTCGACGAGGAACTGGAGACGCTGCAACGGCGAATCGCCGAGAAGCTCGGCTTCCGCCTCGTCGACCACCGGATGGAGCTTTACGGCGTCTCCCTCAACCGCGACCGCTGAGCCGGCGGCGCAACCCTCGCGCCTGATAGCCAGCGCGCGCGTCGCCGCGCTTGCCGCGTGGTTGCTTGCCTGCCTGCCGCTGCATTTGGCCAGCAAGCTGCTTACCGGCGGTTCGGCGTGGCCGCGCCGCTTCCTCGCCGGAACCGCATGGATTTGCGGCGCCCGGGTCAGCGTCACCGGCGAGCCCGCCCAGCCGCACACCCTGCTCATCGCCAACCATAGCAGCTGGCTCGATATCTTCGTCCTGGCGGACGCCACGGGATGCGCCTTCGTGTCCAAAAGCGATCTGGGCCACGTCGCCCACTGGCTCGCCGACCAGAACCACACGCTTTACGTGCGCCGCGAGAAGCGGCGCGAAGCGCTCGGCCA
Organism: Sphingomicrobium sp.; assembly: GCA_037721775.1. Classification (GTDB taxonomy): domain Bacteria; phylum Pseudomonadota; class Alphaproteobacteria; order Sphingomonadales; family Sphingomonadaceae; genus Sphingomicrobium. The sequence continues at coordinate 22,958 of JBBJOG010000017.1, forward strand.
GGCCGACGCCATCGCCCGCAAGCTTGGCGGCGCCCAGCCCGTCGCCTTGTTCCCGGAAGGGACCACCGGGCCGGGCGATAAGCTGCTGCCGTTTCGCCCGACATTGCTCGCCGCCGTCACCCCCGCCCCGCCCGGCGTCGCGGTGCGGCCGGTGGCGATCGACTATGACGAAGCAGCCACGGTCGTCGGCTGGTTTGAGGAGAGCGCCAGGGACAATGCGTTCCGGATTCTGGGGCGAAAGGGCACAATCCCGGTGACCGTCCGGCTGCTTGAGCCGCTGGCGCCGACGGACGACCGCAAGGCCCTGTCCGCAGCGGCGCGTGACGCGATCACTGCGGCGCTGGCTTCAAGTCGCCGCCCGGCTCCCCTACAAGCGCGGCAATGAACGCGCCCCCCAGTACCTTCCGGGTCAAATCCTTTGGCTGCCAGATGAACGTCTATGACGGCGAGCGGATGGCCGAATTGCTCAGCCACAGCGGCCTTGCCCCCGCAGCCGACGGCGGCGACGCCGATTTGGTCGTTCTCAACACCTGCCACATCCGCGAAAAAGCCGCCGAAAAGGCCTATTCGGAGGTCGGGCGGTTGCGCCGGGAGGATGGCACCAGGCCGCTGATCGCGCTCGCCGGCTGCGTCGCCCAGGCAGAAGGGGCTTTAGCCAAGGCGCGATCGGCAATGATCGACATCGTCGTCGGCCCGCAAGCCTATCACCGCCTTCCCGACATGGTCGCCGAAGCGGCCGGCGGTCGGCGGCCGATCGACACCGACCTGCCGGCTCTGTCCAAGTTCGACGCGCTTCCCAGGCGGCGGCGAGCGAACCCAAGCGCATTCCTGACCGTGCAGGAAGGCTGCGACAAATTCTGCACTTACTGCGTCGTCCCCTACACGCGGGGCGCCGAGATCTCGCGGCCGTGGGGCGACATCGTCGCCGAGGCGCACGCTTTGGTCGACTGCGGCGCCCGGGAGATCGTCTTGCTCGGCCAGAACGTGAATGCCTGGGCGGGCGAGGATGGCCGCAGGCGCCCCGCCGGGCTCGAAAGCCTGATTCGGGCGTTGGCGGACATCGATGGGCTCGAGCGAATCCGCTACACCACCAGCCACCCGGCCGACATGAGCGATGCGCTGATCGCCGCTCACGGCGAGGTCGGCAAATTGATGCCTTTTTTGCACTTGCCGGTGCAGTCGGGAAGCGACCGCATTTTGAAGGCAATGAACCGCAGCCACAGCGCCGAAAGCTACGTTCGTGCCATCGAGAAAGTGCGCGGAGCGCGCCCCGATATCGGCATTTCCGGCGACTTCATCGTCGGCTTCCCAGGCGAAACCGAAGCGGATTTCTTGAGCACCCTGCAGATTGTCGATGCAGTGGGCTACGCGTCGGCCTATTCGTTCAAGTACAGCGCTCGCCCGGGCACTCCGGCGGCGGCAATGGAGGATCAGATCGCGCCCGAGCTAATGGACGAAAGATTGCAGCGTTTGCATGTCCGAATCGCCGAGCACCAGATGGCGTTCAACCGGGCCACCGTCGGCCGCGACACGGCCATTCTCATAGAGCGCAAGGGCCGGCGTCCGGGGCAGATGATCGGCCGCTCGCCGTGGCTCCAGTCGGTCCACGTCGAAACCGCGGCAGAGCCCGGGACCATGCTCGACGTGACTCTGACCTCCGCCGGCCCCAACAGCATGTCCGGCGCGGTCCGCGTCGGCGCCGCCGCCTGATGGCCCGCCGCGACCTTCACCCCGTTCCGGCCAACGAGCAGGGCCGCGCACGCCTCGAGGTCGAGTTCGAGCAGCCGTATCTGCTCGGCCCATTGTTCGGCGACTACGACCGCCACCTGATCGCCATCGAGCAGCGGCTCGCGGTCCACATCTCCGCCCGCGGCAACCGAGTCCAGATTGAGGGCGAAGCAGATTCGGCGAGCCGCGCACGCGACGTGCTGCTCGGCCTCTACAACCGGCTCGACCAGGGCCACGACATCGACGCCGAAGCGGTCGAATCGATCATCGGCATGGCCGCCCAGCCGAGCCTCGACGGGATCATCGACGAGGAGGTCAAATCCCCGCCGCAGGTGATGATCCGCACCCGCAAGAAGACCATCGTGCCGCGCTCGCCGGTGCAGACCGTCTATATGGAAGCGCTCGCCCGCGACGACATGATCTTCGCCCTCGGCCCCGCCGGCACCGGCAAGACCTACCTCGCTGTCGCTCAAGCCGTGGCAATGCTGATTTCCGGGCAGGTCGACAGGCTGATCCTGTCGCGGCCCGCGGTCGAGGCCGGCGAACGCCTCGGCTTCCTGCCCGGCGACATGAAGGAGAAGGTCGACCCTTATCTGCGCCCGCTTTACGACGCGCTTTACGACATGCTCCCGACCGAGCAGGTCGAACGGCGAATCGCGTCGGGCGAGATCGAGATCGCGCCGATCGCGTTCATGCGCGGCCGGACGCTGAGCGACGCCTTCGTCATCCTCGACGAAGCGCAAAACACCACGCCGATGCAGATGAAGATGTTTCTCACCCGCTTCGGAATGCGAGCGCGGATGGTGATTTGCGGCGACCCCAAGCAGGTCGATCTGCCCGATCCCGGCAAGTCGGGGCTGGCCGACGCGGTGGCGCGGCTCGACGGGGTCAAGGGTATCGCCACCGTTCGCTTCACCACGGCCGACGTCGTCCGCCATCCGCTGGTCGGGCGGATCGTCGATGCCTATGAAGGGCCGAACGCATGATGCTCGACATCGCCATCGACGCCGACGCGGAGTGGGACAGTAGCAGCCGCTGGGAAGTGCTGGTGCGCGAAGCGGCCGAAGCGGCAATCGCCGAAAGCGCCTTCCCGCAATTGACCAGCAGCGCAAGGCCGGTCGAGCTTTCAGTCCGCCTCACCAGCGATAGCGAAATGCAGGCGCTCAACTCCACCTGGCGCGGCAAGGACCAGCCGACCAACGTATTGTCCTTCCCGCAGGTCGATCCGGGCGAGCTTGGCGACATTACCGCCGACGGCCCCGATCTGATGCTCGGCGACGTCGTCCTTGCCCACGGCACCTGCGCCCGGGAGGCCGAAGAGAAAGCAATCCCCTTCAAAGACCACGCCGCCCACCTTGTCGTCCACGGCACCTTGCACCTGCTCGGCTACGACCATGGCGGCGACGACGAGGCCGAAGCGATGGAGCGGCGCGAAGCCCGCGCGCTTGCCCGGATCGGCATCGCCGACCCTTATGCGCAAAGCCGGCTCTGACGATGGCGACCGGGCAAGAAGACGGCGGATCGCGATTGTGGCGCGGGATGCGCGCTTTGATCTTCGGCGACGACGGCGAAACCACGCTTCGCGACCAGATCGAAGAAGCAATCGACGATGCCGACGAAACCCGTCCGGTGGCCGGCGACCTGTCGCCCCACGAGCGGCAGATGCTTCGCAACCTGCTTCACTTCGGCGACGAGACCGCCGGCGACATTTGCGTCACCCGCGGCGACATCATCGCCGTGCCCTCGACCATCAGCTTCGACAATCTGATCCGCGCCTTTGCCTACGCTGGGCACAGCCGGCTGCCGGTGTTCGGCGAAAGCCTCGATGAGATCGTCGGGATGATCCACATCAAGGATTTGTTCGTCGCGATGAACGACGCCACTCGCGACCGTGCGATTCAGGCGATGCTCCGCAATCCCTTGTTCGTGCCCGAATCGATGGGCGTGATCGAGCTTCTGGCGCGGATGCGCGCCGGGCGGATGCACCTGGCGATCGTCGTCGACGAGTTCGGCGGGACCGAGGGGCTGGTGACGATCGAGGATGTGGTCGAGGAGATCGTCGGCGAGATCGAGGACGAGCATGACGATATCGAGGAGGTTGGCGGAATGCTAGCCAAGCTCGACGACGGGCTGTGGGAAGCCGACGCGCGGATCGAGCTCGAGGAGCTGGCCGCAACCGTCGACGCGCGGCTGACCTGGGAAGAGGATGAAGTCGACACGTTGGGCGGCCTGGTGTTCCTGCTCGCCGGCCGCATCCCGGCGCAGGGCGAGACGGTCACTCACCCGTCGGGCTGGAAGCTGGAAGCGGTCGATTCGAACCCGCGCCGAATCCTGCGAGTGCGGCTGCACGCGCCGGAGACTGCGCTTTAGGCTTTGGCGAACAGCCCGGCCGGGTCCGCCATCGCCTTGAACTCGAGCGCGTTGCCGGCCGGATCGATGAAGAACATCGTCGCCTGCTCGCCCGCGGTCCCGGCGAAGCGAACGGTTGGCGCAACCACGAACTCGATCCCAGTGGTACTCAGCCGGTCGGCAAGCGCTCGCCATTCCTCCATTGCGAGAACGACCCCGAAGTGCGGCACGGGCACGTCCGCGCCGTCGACCGGGTTCGTCGCTCGCCCGGCAACGGCGTCAGGGGCAAGATGGGCGACGATCTGGTGCCCGTAGAGGTCGAAATCGGCCCACTTGTCGGCGCTTCGGCCTTCCGGGCAGCCGAGCAGGCCGCCGTAGAAACTGCGCGCGGCCGCCAAATCATCGACCGGGAAGGCCAGGTGGAACGGTCGCAGTGTCATAAGAGCCAGACTGGTCGCCACGCCCTTCGCTGTCCACACTTTCGTTAATCGCGGTTAACCGCTAGCCAACGCGACTATGGTGATCCTGCTCCTCGCGCTTCTCGCCGGCCTGGTGTCGGCGCTCGCCTTCGAACCGGTCGGCTTCTGGCCGTTGATGCCGGTCGCTTTCGCGGCGCTGATGGAGCTTCTCGACCGCACCAAGTCGCTTGGCCGTGCGCTTGCCACCGGCTGGCTGTTCGGACTCGGCCAGTTCGTCGTCAGCCTCAACTGGATCGCCACCGCCTTCACCTTTCAGACGGCAATGCCGCCGTGGCTCGGCTGGATCGCGGTGGTGCTATTGTCCCTGTACCTCGCCGTCTATCCGGCGATCGCGGCGGGCATCGCCTGGAAGATCGGCAACCGCGAGCGGATCATCCTTGCCATCACCCTGGCCGGCGCCTGGGCGATTACCGAATGGCTCCGCGGCATTGTGTTCACCGGCTTTGCCTGGAACCCGGTCGGGGTCACCCTGGTGCCGACCCCGCTGCTTGGCATTTCCGCACTGCTCGGGACGTACGGGCTGTCGGCGCTGGTGGTCCTGTTCGGCTCCGTCATCTGGCTCGAATATTATCGCAAGTGGCTGACGCCGGTGGTCGTCGTCGTCGTCACCGCGCTGCTGTGGGCGATGCCGACCTCCAACGTCCCCGAGCACGCTTTGGCGGTGAAGCCGATTCGGGTTGTCCAGCCCAACATCGGCCAGGAAGACAAGTGGCGCCCGGGCTTCGCCGACCAATCGGCGGCGCGGCTGGCTTCGCTTTCCGAGCGGCCCGGGCCGCAGCGTCCGCGCCTGCTGTTCTGGCCGGAAGCCGCGGTCACTCAGCCGCTCCAGGACCAGCGGGCCGGGCCCTATCCCGGACTCACGCAATTTGAGCGCTCGCGCGCCACAGCCTCGCTCCGCCAAGGCGAATTTCTGCTGACCGGCGGCCTCGCGCTTGCCTCTGCCGACGGGCGGGCGGTGTCGGGGGCAACCAACAGCGTCTTCCTGCTCGGCCTCGGCGGCAAGGCGCTGGCGCGCTACGACAAGGCGCACCTCGTCCCTTACGGCGAATATCTGCCGATGCGGCCGTTGCTGTCCTCGCTCGGCCTGTCACGCCTCGCGCCCGGCGACGTCGACTTCGCGTCTGGCCCCGGCCCGCGCACGATCCCCCTGCCGGGCTGGGGCAAGATCGGCTTCCAATTGTGCTACGAAATAATCTTCCCCGGCCAGGTGGTTGACAGCAGCAACCGCCCCGACTTCATCTTCAACCCCTCCAACGATGCCTGGTTCGGGCGCTGGGGCCCGCCGCAGCACCTTGCCCAAGCGCGACTTCGGGCGGCCGAGGAAGGACTTCCCGTAATCCGCTCGACGCCGACCGGAATCAGCGCCGTGATCGACGCTACCGGCGCCATCGTCGAGCAAGTGCCGTGGCGCACCGCCGGCGTAATCGACACCACGCTTCCACCGGCCGCGACCAACCTCACGCCCTTTGGAAAGTTCGGCAATCTGATCGCACTGCTGCTCGGCCTGGCTCTGCTCATCGGCGGCATTGCCCTGTCCCGGGCCGAACGCTATCGGGGGACATAAAGAATCCCTTATATCCCGTCCGGCGCCTGATCGCCGGCGTCCCGGAAGGCCGAATTTCACCGATGCGAAGCAACTATCTCCTCACCTCCGAATCCGTTTCGGAGGGGCACCCGGACAAGGTTGCCGACCAGATTTCCGACGCCATCGTCGACTTGTTCCTGTCGAAGGACCCGGAGGCGCGGGTCGCGTGCGAGACGCTCGTGACCACGCAGCGGATCGTGATCGGCGGCGAGATCCGGTGCGCTCCCGTCTACGATGAGCTCAAGTTCCGCGACACCCACGGCTGGGCCCCGGGCGCGCGCGACGAGATCGAGCAGGTGGTCCGCCACACCGTCCAGCGTATCGGCTACGAACAGGACGGCTTCCACTGGGAGACCGCGAGCTTCGACAACCACCTCCACGGACAGTCCTCGGAAATCGCGCAAGGCGTCGACGCGTCGGGCAATAAGGACGAGGGCGCCGGCGACCAGGGCATCATGTTCGGCTTCGCCTGCGACGAGACGCCGGAATTGATGCCGGCAACCCTCTATTATAGCCACAAGATCCTCGAGCGGCTCGCCGCCGACCGCCATTCGGGAGCGGCGCCATTCCTCGAGCCAGACGCCAAAAGCCAGGTGACTTTGCGCTTCGAGGGTGGCGAGCCAGCCGCGGCGACCGTGATCGTCGTCTCGACCCAGCACAAGCGCGGCTATTGCGAGACCGGCGAGCACGCCGACCCGAAACTCTATGCCGAGCTTCGCGACTATGTGAAAAAGGTCGTCGCCGACGTCCTCCCGGAGAAGCTCCTGAGCAACGAGACTGTTTATCACATCAACCCGACCGGCGCGTTCGAGACCGGCGGCCCCGACGGCGACGCCGGGCTGACCGGCCGCAAGATCATCGTCGATACCTATGGCGGCGCCGCCCCGCACGGCGGCGGCGCCTTTTCCGGCAAGGACCCGACCAAGGTCGACCGCTCGGCCGCTTACGCCGCCCGCTATCTGGCCAAGAATATCGTCGCCGCCGGGCTGGCGCGCCGCTGCACCATTCAGCTGGCTTACGCTATCGGAGTGTCAGAGCCGCTGTCGCTTTACGTCGACACGCACGGGACTGGCACGGTCGCGGACGGCGACCTCGAAACCGCCATCGGCCGGATCGACAAGCTGGGCGGACTGACTCCGCGCGGTATCCGCACTTTGCTCAACCTCAACAAGCCGATCTACGGCAAGACCGCGGCCTACGGCCATTTCGGGCGCAAGGCCGAAGGCGACCTGTTCCCGTGGGAAAAAGTCGACCTGGTCGAAGAGTTGAAGGCAGCAGTCGGCGAGTCCTAATCGGCCGAGCGATCGTGCACGCCGACCTTGTGCACATAAACCAGATGGCCGCCGAGCCAGCCGCTGTAGATCAGTACCAACACGGCCAGGCCTGACAGGAACACGCCGATCGTCAGCACCGAATCCGGCGTCGTGGTCCGGATCAGCAGGTTGATGATCTCGATCACGACCACGGTGACGTTGGCGATCATATGTTTGACCGCGGTGCCCATCCGCCTGATCCGGTCGTCGCCCATGAAATCGACGATCCCGGCCGTTGCTGCGGCTGCGGCGGTCAGTAGGCCGAACCCAAGCAGCCATTGAGATGCTTCGGCCCAGCCGTCGCCGGCGCCGCCGGCAAAGAACAGGTCGGTAACCAACGCTCCGACGAAGCAAACGATGGGGAATGGCACCAGCATCGGGTGGATCGGATGACCGCCCACGGTCGCCGTGCTGCGGGGATTGCTGCTGGTCGTGCGGTTTTGGCCGGAGTCCATTGGTCGCGCTCCTCTGTTCGATATGAATGGACGCAGGGGGAAGGTCGAGGTTCCCTCGCTTGCTCTTGCACGCCGCCGCGGTAAGCCGGCGGCGGCATGACCGCGCACAAACCCGGCGACCCGACGACCCTCAACCGATTGTACGGCCGGTCGATCGGCCACAAGCTGCGCGCCTCTCAGCAGGCCCTGGTCGACACGCTGCTGCCGCAAATCTCGGTGCCGGCTGAGGGCGAAGTGACATCGCATGGTTTGTTCGGGGACGGGCGCCCGCTTCACTTCGAAATCGGCTTCGGCTCGGGCGAGCATCTGGCGACACGGGCCGACATGCTACCCGACCACGGCTTCATCGGCGCCGAGCCCTTCCTCAACGGAGTCGCCGCTGCGCTGGCGCACGTCCGCGACCGGCGGCTCGCCAACGTGCGGCTGTGGCACAATGACGCGCTGCAGGTGCTGCAGCGGATTCCGGACGGCGCCTTGAGCTTCCTCTATCTGCTCCATCCCGACCCATGGCCCAAGGCGCGCCATGCCAAGCGGCGCATGGTCAACGACCGTCCGGTCGATCTGTTCGCCGCGAAGCTCAAGCCCGGCGGCGAGCTTCGAATCGCGACCGACCATCCTGTCTATCTGGAATGGACGCTGATGGTGATGCAACGCCACACCGCGCAGTTCGATTGGCTCGCCGGGCGTCCGTCCGACTTCCTCGATCCGCCGGGCGGCTGGATGGAGACCCGCTACGGCGCCAAGTCGCGCCGCGAGGGCCGCCGCCCTTGTTATTTGCGCTATTCGCGCACCGGGTCGAGCCTCAGCAGCCGACCGCCGTCGCCGTCCTCAAGCAGGTAAACCGCCCCGTCTGGCCCCTGGTCGACTGCGCGAATACGCGTGCCCATGTCCCACTGATTGGCCTTGCGGGCACGGTCGCCCTCTATATCCACGCGCACAAGCGCCTGCCCGGACAGCGCTGCGATCAGCGCGTCGCCCTTCCATTGGGGGAATAAATTGCCCGAATAGATCAGCAATGCGCCGGGCGAGATCGCCGGGTTCCACCACAGCTTCGGCTCCTCGAAGCCGCGGCTCTTGTGGTCGTCGGGAATGGCGCCGCCCCCATAATGGCTGCCGTAGGAGACCTCCGGCCAGCCGTAATTCCTGCCTGGGACGATGAGGTTGAACTCGTCGCCGCCCTGCGGGCCCATTTCCGCCGCCCACAGCCGCCCGTCGGGCGCGAAGTCGAGGCCGAGAACATTGCGGTGGCCCATGGTCGCGAACGGGCCGCCGATGCGCTGGCCTTCAGCGGTCATGTGGATGATCTTGCCGAGGTCGACGTTGCGATCCTGCGCCGGCTGCTTCTTCTCGCGCTCGCCGGAGCTTAAGTAGAGGGTGCCGTCAGGAGCAAAGGCGATGCGGTGCGCATAATGGCCGTTGCCAGTAACCTTGGGCGTCTGGCGCCAGATGACCTTGAACCCGTCGATGCGCGGCTGCCCCTGGCCCAGCATCAGCCGCCCGTAGCCCAGCACCGCGCCGCTGATCCCACCCGCGCCCCGCTCGACGTAGCTGAGATAGACCCGCTGGTTCCCGGCGAAGCCGGGGTGAGCGACGACTTCGCCGAGGCCGCCCTGCCCCATTGCCTTGACCGCCGGAACCCCGGTCACCTGCTGCCGATTGCCGTCCGTCACATCCACCAGCCACAGTCGGCCGGGTTTTTCGGTGACCAGCGCCATGTTCGCCAACGGCCCGCTCGCGGGCAGGAAGTCCATCGCCCAGGGAGCCTGGAACGTGCTCAGTTCGATGACTGTGAACGGTCGTCCCTGCTCCGTACGCTGGCCAGCGGAATTCGCTTCGGCGGTTGCTGGCGGCGAAGCCCCGCAAGCCGCCAGCGCGACCAGGGCTAGGCTTTGGAACAGGTAGGCGCGCATCGAAACTCGCTTCATTGTATTGTCTCCCGGTCTGGCCTGCTTACGTGATGTAAGGCTTGAACTCGGTCTGCTGTCGATTGCAACCGCTGTTCCGGCCATGTCATCGCCCAGGCCGATGCCAAGCCGTTGCCCGCGAGGCGTTCGGCCGCAAGCCGTTGTTCGACCGGCTGTCGGGCGTGTTCGACAACGCGGCCATCGCCACAAGGCACGTCGTCGCCCCGATCGAATGGTATCAGCAGCCGCACGGCTGGAGCGACCGCAACGCCGTCTATTTTGCAAGCCGCCGAAGACTTGTTCGAACGCGCCGCTTCCGCTGAATTCACCTGCGCCGGGCTGCTGCTGCAGCTGCGATGAGTTGGGAGGCGGTCGCGATCCTTGCCTTCGTTACCGCCGAGCGGCTGCTCGAGCTGTGGCTGTCGAGCAGGCACACCAAACGCCTGCTCGCCGACGGCGCGCGCGAGCATGGCGCCGCCCATTACCCGCTAATCGTTATCTGGCTGGCCGCCTTGTGGCTCCATCCGCATCGCCGCCGAGAACAAAGCGCTGGCCGTCGCCCGCCGATCTTCTTAGCATATCGGCATGAAAGCCATCGCCCTTGCCGCCGCGCTGCTCGTCTCCGGCTGCACCACCCTCGCCACTCCTTCCGCCGGTCCGCCGGACGCCTTTTTCTCTCGTCTTTCGACGCTGTGCGGCCGGGCGTTCGAGGGCCGCGTCGCCAGTCCTCCGGTCGAGCTCGACTCGAGCTTCGCCGGCAAGCGGCTGGTAATGCACGTGCGCGACTGTTCCGGCGATGTGATCCGCATCCCCTTCCATGTCGGCGACAATCGCTCGCGCACCTGGGTGATCACCCGCAGCGGCGCCGGCCTTCGCCTCAAGCACGACCATCGCCACGAAGATGGCAGCGAGGACTTGCTCACCCAATATGGCGGCGACACCGCCGCTCCGGGAACCGCGCGGCGGCAGACATTCCCGGTCGACCAATTCTCGATCGACCTGTTCAACCGCAATGACGCGGCGGTTTCGACCACCAACGTATGGGCGATGGAAGTCGTGCCCGGGCAGATGTTCGCCTACGAATTGCGCCGCGTAAACCGATTCTTCCGGGTCGATTTCGACTTGACCCGACCGGTCCCCGCGCCGCCCCCGCCGTGGGGCGCGCGCTAAGCGCATCCGCTATTGCCCGGCGCTGGCCGTGCGCCTATATCGCCCTCCTCTCCTCGACATCGCTAGTGATGCTGAGGCTGGCCTCCCCCGGGGCCGGTCCGAGAGGCGTTTGGATTTCAAGCGAGCGAAATGAATGGCCGATACCGGCGCACTGCAACAATTGATCGAGCCCGAGGTGACGGCCCTGGGCTATGAATTGGTGCGCGTGGCGATGACCGGCGGGACGTCGGACCCGACGTTGCAGGTGATGGCCGAGCGGCCCGACACGCGCCAGCTGACGATCGACGACTGCGCCGAGCTGTCGCGCAAGATTTCCGAAAAGTTTGATGCCCTGGAAGCCGAAGGCCGCGACCCGATCGAGGGCGGCTACCGCCTGGAAGTCAGCTCGCCGGGCATCGACCGGCCGCTGACCCGCGCCAAGGATTTCGACGATTGGGCGGGCCACGAAGCGCGAGTTTCGCTGGTCGAGCCAATCGCCGGCCGCAAGCAATATTCAGGCACGATCCGCGGCCTGGCCGAAGGCGATGTCGTCCAGCTCGAGGGCAAGGACGGCAACGATTATCCGATTCCGTTCGCCTCCATCGCCAACGCCAAGCTTTTGCTCACCGACAAACTCATCAAAGCCACCGCGCCGCTCAGCACCGACGGCGCGGACCTGATCAAAACGGAAGGTTGAACTGAAAATGGCCACCACTGCAGCATCAGGCGCCCCCGCAACCGCTTCCCCGTCGGCCAACAAGGCCGAGCTGCTCGCCATCGCCGACGCGGTCGCTCGCGAGAAGCTGATCGACAAGGCCATCGTCATTGAGGCGATGGAGGACGCGATCCAGCGTGCCGCCCGAGCCCGCTACGGAGCCGAGAACGACATCCGCGCCAAGCTCGACGGCGAAACCGGCGACCTTCGCCTGTGGCGCGTTCTGGAAGTGGTCGAAGAGCCCGAGGACCATTTCAAGCAGGTCGACTTGAAAGGCGCCGAGAAGCTTCAGAAGGGCGCGGCGATCGGCGACTTTATCGTCGACCCTCTGCCGCCGATCGAGTTCGGCCGGATCGCCGCCCAGGCCGCCAAGCAGGTGATCTTCCAGAAGGTCCGCGACGCCGAGCGCGAGCGCC
>JBBJOG010000006.1:0-127541 GCA_037721775.1 Sphingomicrobium sp.
GATAGCCTCGCGCCTGCTCCGTCACGCCCGACAAGGTGGTGCCAGCGGCCTTGGCTTCGACCACGCCGCACGCCTTGCCGGCGACGAACAGCAGATAATCGCAAGGACCAGTCGCCAACGGATACTCGCGCACGGCAACGCCAAGCGAAGCGGTGCGATTCATCGCCGAGCGATCTTGGACGACCCAACCTGCGGCAAGCAATTGCTCGTCGATCACTTGTCGTGCCAGCATTTCGGGGGTCGTCGCCATGCGGCGACTATGACGACTGACTACCATTAGGCAAAGCGGCGTCATCAGCTGGCCGATAGCAGACAGGCCGCTTTGCGTGACGCAAGGTAATGGTCCGGCCGTTCGTTCACGTTCTCGTTTCATGAGGAGTCGCGGACAGGCCAGACGGAATGCTTTGGGCCCTGCCGGAGTGAACACGGGAGCTATTCAGGGGCCAGTGGTCATCAGCGCAGCGTCCGCCTTCGGCAAGACGCGGGTGCAATAGCCCATGATCTTTTCGATGACCTTCTCGTAGCTGAGATCCACATCCTCCTCATTTTCGTCGAGCTTGGTGACCTCCGTAGCGATCCGTGTCCAAGTGTCAGTGATCTGCTTTCGGCCCGATTTGAGACCCGCTCTTTCCAAAACGGCATATATTTGCTGGCGAACGGTTCGATCTCCCTGACCGATCACCAACCGCATGCTAATTGATTTTCGATCGTTACTGGCGGCCAGTTCCAGAAGCAGGATCCTATTCGACGCAGTCCAGTCGACGGCAGTGCACATGTTGCGAACCTTATCCCATCTTGGGACCGCAAACCGGATGTTGGTCCGGGTGCAATCGTCGAGAACCACTGGCAATCCGGCGGCCTCAGAAATCTTTGATGCAAGCGCAGCCTTCTCCTCGAACAGACGACCATAGATTCCCGCGCCACCTTGAGGGCTTCGCTCCATCAGGAAAGCTAGTGCCTCGCGGTGCTGACTCCAGAGCTTTGCCGCTAGTTCATCTAATCGTTCATTGGGCAAGTGATGCCTCCGTAGCATAGTCACGTAACTAGAGAGCTGGTTGCGAGCAAACTCTTCTCCGACGCCGGTTTCAACGACCCGGTCCATCTCCTTGGCAACGTCCTCCAGCCCTAGCGCGAACCAACCCTCCCCGGTGTCGCTCGGCTCAGTACCGCGCTTGGTGAGAAAGACGAGGATCTGATTCCAGCCATCTCGCCCTGGATACTGGTCATTAACCGAAGCCCGGTAGCGTCGAAGCTGCTGGGAATGTTCTTTCGCATCGATTTTGAGTTCGAACGCGATAACCATCTTGTGGTCCGGCAACAGGACCAGCAGATCGACGCCTTTCCATTCACGGAACACGCGGGCCCGTTCGAAATCCATTAAATGGAAATCGAGTGGAGTAATCGCGCGTTCGTTCAACACGGACGGCCATCGCCGATAAGCGCGCGCAACCGCCCTCATGGCTCCCTTGAGACATTCTTCGCCGAAACCATGCGGGCGGTTTGGATCCATACAATAGGCAAGGAAATTCGAATGCCGTATCTCGTGGCGAACTACGCCAAGCGCCTCGAAAGGACAGAAGCAGTTGAACCAACCTACGATCTCGTCAAACGTAGGATTATCGATGACAAGCTTCTCAAGGCCGTCAATTATATCGTCCTGCAACCCAGATCCCTCCGTTTCCCTGGCTTCCGCTTTATAGGTGACACCATCGCGAGACCAGTTGCGTGCGGCTCGTGGCTGAACGGGCACCGATTTAAATGTAACGCGATGAAGCTCGGTTAGCTTAGATTGGCGTCAAGCGAACTGGCTCTGCCTTGCCGTTAGCAGAACGGCTTTTACGCGAGGAGCGCCAAAGTAGCAGCCGGTGGCAACCGCTCAGGCTAGGGCTGTCGCCACAACGGCCGCGCAAAGGCGTTGCGCCGCGGCTCACTATGTGCCAGATTCACGTTTCGTTCTTAGGGCTCGTGATCGATGGCCGATGGCAGTGCAATCGAGTGGACCGACGCAACGTGGAACCCCGTAACGGGTTGCACGAAGATTACTGCCGGATGCGACAATTGCTATGCCGCCCGCTTTTCCGAACGCTGGCGCGGGGTGCCCGGCCATCCGTTTGAAAACGGCTTCGACCTGACGCTCCGGCCCGAGCGCATCAGCCAGCCGCTGTCGTGGAAACGCTCGCGGATGATCTTCGTGAACTCGATGAGTGACCTTTTCCACAAGGGGGTGCCCCGACCCTTCATCGACGCCGTATTTGACACGATGGAGCAGGCCGACTGGCACGTTTTTCAGGTGCTAACGAAGCGCAGCTCGCTGATGCGCGACTACCTTAGGAGCCGCTATCGCGATGTCGCCCCACCGGCGCACATCTGGCTGGGCGTCTCAGTCGAGGAGGGCGGCTCTAAGGCGAGGATTTCGCACCTCCGTCAAGCCCCGGCTGCCGTGCGCTTCCTCTCAATCGAACCACTGATCGGCGCGCTGGGCAAGGTCGACCTCGCCGGCATTCATTGGGTCATAGCGGGCGGCGAGAGCGGCCCCGGAGCCCGGCCAATGGCGATCGATTGGGCTCGTGAGATCCGCGACCAGTGCGCCGGGCAACGCGTGGCTTTCTTCTTCAAGCAGTGGGGCGGCATCCGGCCGAAGACCGGTGGCCGAGATCTTGACGGCCGTGAATGGAATGAGCTTCCCGTGCCCGTTGCGTCCCGAGCCGCCTGATGCGCCCGGACCTGGCGAACTACGGCGGCCGCGAGCAGGCTTACGTGAAGCACCACTTTCTTGCCGAGTACGTCGAGAGGCTCGTGTTTAAGGTCGCAAGCCACCGGGACGTCGTCTACGTCGACGGCTTCTCCGGTCCTTGGAAGGGCCAGGGACAGAACTTCGAGGACACCTCCTTCGGAATTGCCCTCGAGACGCTGCGAGGCGCCAAGCAGGCATGGGCCAAGCTTGGGCGCGGCGAACGAACCATGACGGCGCTTCTCGTCGAAAAGGATCCGGAGGCGTACGCCCGGTTGCAGGAGATCATCCCCCGCTACCCGGATATTACGATCAGGACATTCAACGACGACTTCGTGGCACTCGTCCCTGATCTGCTGCACGCGATCCCGCCGGACGCCTTCTCATTCGTGCTCATGGACCCCAAGGGCTGGAAGATTGACATGCATGCGGTGGCCCCGCTGATGCAAAGGCCCAACTGCGAGGTCGTGTTCAACTTCATGTTCACGATAATTAACTGGTCCGCATCAATGCCGAACGCGGCGATCCAGGCTGGGCTCGAACGCCTGATGCCGGACACTGACTGGAAGCGCCGGCTCGACGAGCTCGAGGTGCTGCCAGGCGAAAACGTCGCGGATGCCCGCAAGCGAGTACTCGTCGATTCGATTAGCGCCGCTATCGAGCGGCTGGGTGGCTTCCCGTACGTGATGGAAACTCCGGTCCTGTTTCCGACCAAGGACCGGACCTTCTACTCGTTGATCTACGCCACCCGTAGCACAAAGGGCATCGAGGTTTTCCGCGACTGCCAGCATTCAGCGCTCAAAGCACAGGACCAGGTTCGAGCGGATCTCCAAATCGCCAAGCGGGACAAGCTCTCTGGCACCACCGACATGTTCGGCAGCGTGATGACCGGCAACGAATTCGCCGGACGCTGGATGGCCGAGCAGGAGGACGCCGCCCATGCCGCCATCCTGAGCGGCGTGCCCACGAATCCGCAGTCCGTTACCTACGGCGCTCTCTGGCCACCGATCCTCGCGAAGTACGGCGTGAGGAAGACACGGCTCGGGCGTATGACCGCGGTACTGAAGAACGAGGGCCGCATCCGATTTCTCGACTGGGAGGCTCGCAAACAGGTGCCCGACGAAAACTACAGAATAACGCGCTGATCGTCCGGCTAACTAACCCCTTCTGCCGTTCAACGCCGCTGCGTTGACGAGTTCGCGTTAGCTGAACAGACGGCAGGTTTTGGGATCGAGGTCGAACGGCCTGAACGGTGTAGAAGGGCGCAAACAATACCTTCGAGGCGCGAGAGCCTCTCTGCACCGTTGCTCTTCGCTAATTCTGCGGAGGCGAGACGCGGGTGGCAGCAAGCAGCCCGGCCGCCGCAGGCCTGGGTCTCCGCAGCACGGTAGGTGAAGACCGAAGACGCCGTGGACCAGCAGTAATCAGCCACTTTCGCGGTGCGGTCGCGTGGCTATCTGCCGAGTGTCTCTGCTAGCTTTAAGAGAGTGGTGCCCAGGGACGGGATCGAACCGCCGACACCGTGATTTTCAGTCACGTGCTCTACCAACTGAGCTACCTGGGCATCGCCGCGGGCTAACGGCCCGCCGCCGAAAAACGAGCCGCTCGTTAGCCCTCGCCTCCGTCACTGTCCACCCTGTCGGGGTCGGCCGGAGGGCCGGGAATCCGATAGCCTTCGCCGAGCCATTTCAACAGGTCGCGGTCCTTGCAGCCGCGCGAGCAGAACGGCGCGTGGGCGTCCGACGGCGGCTTACGGCAGACGGGGCAGGGCTTGGCTCTAGAAGGACTCGGCATAGCCGCCATGAATGGGGATCGAAGCGTCCGGCCGCAAGCCGATTGCGCCGCCGACGTGGCGGGCAAGCGCCTCGGTCCACCCCGGATGCGCTTCGATGACGGCGATGACCGCCGGGTGCGTGACCAGCCGCTTGGGTCCGCCCGGCTCGAAGGCGGTCCGGCGGAGCAACGCCCGTGCCTCGAACGCCGCTTGGTCCTGCGCCAGCTCGAACAGCGAGGCGTGGCGGCGCGGGCGGACGATCTGGATGAAGCCGAAGCCGTTCATCGCGGTTCGCTCGAACGGTTGCGGCAAATGCGCGTCAATGGCCGCGTCGACGACCTGCCGATGCGCCTTGCCCGACAGCGTCGGCAGGTCGATCCCGATCGATCCGCCGATACCGTGACGGCGGATGGCCAGCGCCCCCGCCACCGCTCCGGCTAGCGCCAGCTCGGGCGGCGGCAAGTGGCCGTCGACGTCAATCAGAGTCATCGCCGGGGTCGGCGAGACGCGCAGCTCGCCGCCGGCGAACCGGACGGTGCCGCTGCGCGCTTCGTCGACAAGGTCGGACCAGCCGGCCTGCTCAAAGCGGTCGGTGGGCGCCGGGAAAGCGATCGCTTCGCCGTCGAATGCTGGAGCCGGCCGCGCGGGCCCCTCGGCAAGGCGCGCCAGCGGCCGCTTCCACGGCTCGGCGCCGGGAATCGCTTCGCGCGTGACCTCGATAAAAAAGCTGGCGCCCTGGGTTACCCCGGGGGGGCCGTTGGGAAGCAGGAACTCGCTGCTGCCTGCAGCTGCGACAGCGGGCTTGCCGGTTTGCTTGAGCACTGCCTGCAGGATCGTGCCGGCGGGCACGGCGCCGTCCAATGTGATGCGGGCCTCGATGATCCCGCCGCCTTCGACCAGGATCGCCCTGGTCTCTCCGATCCCGCGCTCGACCAGCCAGTCAGGCAATCGGGTAGCCCGCCGATTTGAGCAGCAGCCGGGTCTCGGCAAGCGGCAGTCCGACGACGTTGGAATAGCTTCCGGCGATGTGGCGAACATAGACTTCGCCATAGCCCTGGAGCGCATAGCCGCCGGCCTTGCCGCGCCATTCACCGTGGCTCGCGTAAAAGTCGATTTCCTCGTCGCTCAGCCGCTTCATCGCGATCATCGTCTCGACCAGCCGGGTTCGAAGCAGCGCGCCGGGGGCAGCGAGCGCGACGCCGGTCAGTACCCGGTGGCGGCGGCCCGACAGCAGCTTCATGCAGGCGCGCAAGGTCGCCTCGTCCTCCACTTTCGGAAGGATTCGGCGCCCGACCGCGACGACGGTGTCGGCGGCGAGGACCAGCGAATCGGGCTGATGAGCGGCAACCGACTGCGCTTTCTCGACCGCAAGCCGAAGCGCGTGGTCGTGCGCAAGCTCGCCCTTGGGCACGCTTTCGTCGACTTCGGCGGGAAGGATTGCGTCGGGGACGACGCCGATCCGCGCCAACAGATCGAGCCGGCGCGGGCTTGCGGAGGCGAGGATCAGCCGCACCGGCGGCCTCGCTTACTTGAACCGGTAGGTGATCCGACCCTTGGTGAGGTCGTAGGGCGTCAGCTCCACCAGCACTTCGTCGCCGGTCAGAACGCGGATCCGGTTCTTGCGCATCTTGCCGGCGGTGTGGCCGAGGATCTCGTGGCCATTCTCCAGCTCGACCCGGAACATCGCGTTGGGCAGCAGCTCGAGAACCTTGCCGCGCATCTCGAGAAGTTCTTCTTTGGCCAAACGATAACCCCGTTGCTCATAGCGGAAAAGTCGCGGTGCCTTAGCGGCAGGGCGTGCAGAAGGGAAGGCGGAGCCGCCGGTCAGACGGTAAGGATGGTCGAACTCGTCGTCTTGCGCGCCTCCAGCGCGCGGTGCGCCTCGGCAGCGTTTGGCGCCTGGCGGATTTGCGCCTCGCCGGGACCGGGCTGGCCGACCTCGACCTCTTCCCACGACAGGGCCTCGAGCCCGCCCGCCTCGTTCACTCTGATCGCGTGCGCCATACAGGTTTCGCTTAGTGCGGCGGCAGACAAAGGAAAGCCCCGCCGCGGCGATGCCGGGCGGGGCTCCTCTTTCGTCGCGGGGCGGCCTAGGCGCCGCCGCCGCCGGCCAGCGCCGCCAGCAACAACAAAGCGACGATATTGGTGATCTTGATCATCGGGTTGACGGCCGGGCCGGCGGTGTCCTTGTAGGGATCGCCGACGGTGTCGCCGGTCACCGCGGCCTTGTGGGCTTCCGAGCCCTTGCCGCCGTAATTGCCGTCCTCGATATACTTCTTGGCATTGTCCCAGGCGCCGCCGCCCGAAGTCATCGAGATGGCGACGAACAGGCCCGAGACGATCACGCCGAGAAGCAAAGCGCCAAGCGCGGCGAAGCCCTGCTCGCGCCCGGCGACAGCGGAGATGGCGAAGTAAACTACGATCGGCGCCAGAACCGGCAGCAGGGAGGGCACGATCATCTCGCGGATCGCGGCCTTGGTCACCAAATCGACGGTGCGCGCGTAATTGGGCCGCACCGAACCGTCCATGATCCCGCTGTTCGAGCGGAACTGCTCGCGCACGTCGATCACGACTTCACCGGCGGCCCGGCCGACCGCCGTCATCCCCATCGCGCCGAACAGATAAGGCAATAGCGCGCCGAGCAGCAGGCCGACGACGACGTAGGGGTTGCTCAGCGAGAAATCGACGCTTCCGGCGGTGATTCCAAGCTCGGTCGCGAACTCGTCGAGGTCGGTGGTGTAAGCGCCGAACAGCACCAGCGCAGCGAGCGCCGCCGAGCCGATCGCATAGCCCTTGGTCACCGCCTTGGTGGTGTTGCCGACCGCGTCGAGGGCGTCGGTCCGCTCGCGGACCTCGTCCTCCATCCCGGCCATTTCGGCGATTCCGCCGGCGTTGTCGGTGACCGGGCCGTAAGCGTCGAGCGCGACCACCATTCCCGCCAGCGCAAGCATCGCGGTCGCCGCGAAGGCGATTCCGATGAGGCCGGCAAGCAAATAGGAACTGATGATCGCGACGCAGATGACCAGCGTTGGAAGAGCCGTCGATTCAAGGCTGATCGCAAGGCCCTGGATGACGTTGGTGCCGTGGCCGGTCTGGCTGGCCTTGGCGATCGACTGGACCGGGCGATAGTTGGTCCCGGTGTAATATTCGGTGATCCAGACCAGAAGGCCGGTGACGAGGAGGCCGATCATCATGCACCAGAACAGGTCCCAGCCGGTGAAGCCGCCGGTCTGCTCGGCAGCAGCGCCTTCGAGATCGATGCCGGCGGCTTCGGCGCCGCCGACCAACTGGCCGAGATCGCCGAGCGCAAAGGTCGTGGCGAGGTAGATGGCCGGGACCGATAGCAGAGCAGTCGTCCAGAAGCCCTTGTAGAGCGCGCCCATGATCGACTGCTTGCGGCCGAGCTTGACCATGTACGTGCCGATCACCGAGGTGATGATGCAGAAGCCGCCGACGACCAGCGGAAGCGACATCAGCGCCATCAGGTCGTCGGCCGAGGCACTGACGAGGAGCGCCGTCAGCACCATCGTCGCGCCGACCGTCACCACATAGGTTTCGAACAGATCGGCGGCCATGCCCGCGCAATCGCCGACATTGTCGCCGACGTTATCGGCGATCACCGCCGGGTTGCGCGGGTCGTCCTCGGGGATCCCGGCCTCGACCTTGCCGACCAGGTCGGCGCCGACGTCGGCGGCCTTGGTGAAGATGCCGCCGCCGAGACGGGCGAAGATCGAGATCAGCGACGCGCCGAAGGCCAGAGCGACGAGCGCGTCGATGACTTCGCGGCTGTCCGGGGCTTCGCCGCGCACTTCGACCAGGACGTAAAACAGTCCGGCGATGGCCAGCAAAGCGAGGCCGGCGACCAGCATGCCGGTGATCGCTCCCGACCGGAAGGCGGTGGTCAGGCCGCCCTGGAGCGAGGTTCGAGCCGCTTCGGCGGTTCGGACATTGGCGCGGACCGAGATGTTCATGCCGATGTAGCCGGCCGCGCCCGACAAAAGGGCGCCGACGGTGAAGGCGATTGCCGGAATCACTCCAAGAAATAGGCCGACGAGGACCGCGACGACGACTCCGACAATGGCGATCGCCGTATATTGCCGGCCAAGATAGGCGTTGGCGCCTTCCTGGATTGCGCCGGCGATGTCGATCATTCGCTGGTTGCCCGGCGAGGCGGCAAGCACCTGGCGGCTGGTGATGATGCCGTAGAGCAAAGCGACGACGCCGCAGGCGATCGCGATCAGAAGCAAATTCATGTGTTTCCCCGTTGGCGGCAAATGACAACGGCCGGCGTGCGACGGCAGCCGGCGGATTGGCGCCCTTTATGGCGGTCGCAAGCGGCTGGCAACCGCGCGCGCGGGGATTAGTGCCGGTCGATTAGTGCCAGTGAACTAGTGGAGGAGCAGCGCCGCTGTCATTCCGCAGGCAAGGCCGCTAGCGGCGATCACCCATTGGCGAATGTTCAGTGCGATGTTCATAGCCAAGCCGCTCCGGCAGCGGGACCGCCTGGCCGCCGTGGGTTAGCGCGACAGCGCTTCCGGCGACAAGCTTCCCAATGCAGGCCAAATTCGGCTTTTTGGGTAAAGAAAGGGTTACCGACGGGTCCGCATCCGCGGTAAATGCGCCGAGCAGGGCATAATCGTCGCCGCCGCTCGCGGCGAACAGCCGGGCGGCTCGGCCCTGCCCGCGCTCGGCGATGAAGGCTCGCGACAAGGGCAGCTTTTCCAGCTCGACTTGCGCCCCGCAGCCGCTTGCGGCGCACAATCGCTGCAGGTCGAGCAGAAGGCCATCCGACACGTCCATCATCGCCGTCGCCTGGGCCGCAAGCGCCTGGCCGATCTCCAGCAGCGGCACCGGGCGGCGGAAGACGTCGACCAGCACACCGGCCGCCGCCGGATTGTCTTCAAGCAGCGCCAGCCCGGCCGCCGAATCACCGAGCGTACCGGCGAGCCACAGCCAGTCGCCGGGAGAGCCGCCGGAGCGCGACGGGGTATGTTTCCCGGCACGGCCGATGGCGGTCAGGCCAAGCACCCGTGGGGAGCCCTCCGGGAGCCTGATCGTGTCGCCGCCGATAAGCGCCACGCCGTAGCGTTCGCAGGCCGCTTCGATGCCGTCGATGAACGCAAGATCCCACTGGTCGTCGCCCGACAGGGTCAGCGACAGCAGCGCCGCCACCGGCTTTGCGCCCTTGGCGGCCAGGTCCGACAGGTTCACCGCAAGCAGCTTCCAGCCGACGCTCGACGGCGGGTCGGCGGCGAAGAAATGCACGCCCTCGGCGATGCTGTCGTGAGTGATGATGAAGCCGTCGAGCAGCGCCGCGTCGTCTTCGAGCCGCCGCGCCGCCGGGTGGGTGGCGATTTGCCGAAGCCGCTCGATCACGTTGCGTTCGCGCATCAGCCGCCGCGCGCCGGGCGCACCTGTTTGGCGACGGCGTCGAGCAGGCCGTTGACGAAGCCGCTTTCGCGCTTGTCGTAAAAAGCGTGGGCGACGTCGACATATTCGGAAATGACCGAGCCGACCGGGACGTCGGGCCGGGCGATCAGCTCATAGGTTCCCGCGCGAAGGATGGCGCGCATCGGCCGGTCGAGCCGCTCGAGGGTCCAGCCGACGGCGAGCTTGGCGGTGATCGCCTGGTCGATGTCGGCGCGGCGGGCGTCGACGCCGCTGACCAGATCGTCGAAGAAATCGCGCTCGGCCTCGACATATTCGGCGTCCTCGATCGTCGCTCCCAGCCGGTGATCGTGGAACTCCTTCAATAGCCGGGCAAGCGGGATTCCCTCCATCTCCTGCTGATAGAGCGCCTGCACCGAGGCAAGCCGCGCGGCGGAGCGCGAACGGGATCGGGAGCGGGCCGGAGCGGTCATCGGGGCGGGGCTGTAGCCACGCGGTCGGCCTCAAGGAAGGGGGCAAGCGCCCGGGCGACCGCGTCCGGCGCCTCCCACGGGGCAAAATGCCCGGCGGCCGGGATGCGCTCGATGCTCAGCTGCTCGACCAGTTGGTCGAGCCCGTCGAGCTGCACCGGCAGCAGCGCTTTGTCGCGCATCCCCCACACTACCAGGGTCGGCACGCGGACCTGGCGAAGGGTTTGAGCACCCAGTCGGGGATCGGCAAGGTGATGCCGGGCGGCGGCACCACGACCGGCGACGCGCGGTACCAGTTGAGCATCGCCGACAGGGCGCCGGGCTGCGACCATTCGGTGATATATTGCCGCTTTTCGGCCTCGGGGATGATGGCAAGGTCGATATGGCCGCCGAAGCTCTTGTCGAACAACCAGTCGAACCCCTTGCGCGTCACGAACTTGGCGAAGCCCGGCGCGCGGAACGCCGTCATGTACTGCGAGGCGGCGCGCTGCTCGGCATTTTCAATCAGGCTCTTCTGGAAGATCACAGGGTGCGGGGCGTTGACGATCGCCAGCCGGGTCAACCGCGGATCGCCGCGAAGCGCCGCCGCCCAGGCGACCGCTCCGCCCCAGTCGTGCCCGACCAGAGCGAACCGATCGATCCCGAGTGCATCGGCCAGCGCGAAGACGTCGTCGACAAGCTTGTCTGTCTTGTAGGCGTCGGCTTCCTCGGGCTTGTCGGATCCGGCGAAGCCGCGCTGGTCGGGCATGACCAAGCGGAAGCTGCCGCTCAGCCGCGGCTCGAGATCGCGCCAGGTGCGATGCGATTCGGGAAAGCCGTGGAGCAGTATGACCGGCGGCGCTCCGGCATCGCCCGAAAGCCCGACGTTGACAGTGACCCCGGTGCTCAGCGCGACACGGCGGAATTGAGTCTCGGATGGCTGACGGTCAGCGGGACTTCGGACAGTGGGATGAACTCGTCGTCGTCGCCGGGCGGGAGCGCGAACTCCCCGGCCTTCCAGGCGCGCTTGGCCTCGTTGATCCGCTCCCGGCTCGACGACACGAAATTCCACCAGACGTGACGCGTGCCATCCATCGGCGCGCCGCCGCAGACCATCAGCCTGGCCCCTTCGCGCGACCGCAGCCGAGGCCGCAAGCCTGGCCTGAGCAGCACCAGATGCTGGGGCTGCAGCGCCATGCCGTCGAGCTCGGCGTCGCCGTCGAGCAGATAGAGCGCGCGCTCGTCGGCTTCGGCTTCGACCTCGACTGGCGCAAAAGTCTGGAGGATGGGGCTGTCTGTCATTCTTCCCCCGGTGCTCTGGCCCGGATCGAAAGTGCGTGGACGCGCTCGTCGAGCAGGTCGCCGAGCGCCCGGTGCACCAGCCGCTGCCGCTCGATCCGGGATTTGCCGGCGAACGCAGCGCTTTCGATTACCAGGCTGAAATGGCTCTCGCCGGCGGAGTTGTAGCCGCCGTGCCCGCGATGCTTTTCGCTGTCGTCGACCAGCTCGATCGCGGTCGGGTTCAGCGCGCCCGCAAGCCGCGCAAGCATTTCGCTCGCAACCGGGCCGGTGTCTGATGCGTCCATACGCTCTATATAGAACGGTTGAACGAGCGAGGAAGCAAGTGGCGTCGAGGAACGCGCGATTTCATGGCCGGATTGAGGGCGCGACGAGCCGCTGCGCGGTACCGGGCTGCGGCTGCGTCGGCGAGTATAAGGCGCCGGTCCAGCCGTCTGATTTCGACGGCCCCGGCGCGTGGCAGTTGCTGTGCCTGGACCACGTCCGCGAGCACAATTCGAAATACAATTACTTCCAAGGCATGAGCCCCGACGAGATCACCGAAGCGCAAGGGCCGCTGGCCGGCTGGGAGCGGCCGAGCCGTCGGTTCGCGCACAGCGGAGCCGACCCGGCGCCGGCGTGGAGCGACTTCGCCGACCCGCTCGACGCGATTGCCGCGAGCTTCCGCTATGCCGAGCGCGGCCCGCCGCCGCGCTTTAGCCGCGACGAGCAGCGCGCGTTGGGCGCCCTGGGCCTGAGCGAGGACTCCGACCTGCACTCGGTGCGCAAGCGCTATTCGCAGCTGGTCCGGCGCTTCCACCCCGACCGCAATGGCGGCGACCGGAGCCACGAACAGCGGCTGGGCGAAGTCATCGGCGCGTGGCAGCTGCTCAAGACGGCGAAGGCGTTCGCCTGATTACTTGGTCTCCAACGCGAAATCGACGCGCACCCGCACCTCGGTGCTATTCATGCCGGCGCTGAACGGAGCGGACGAGGCTTGCTCGGTGCTCATGTTGCGAACCACCGGTGGCGGCGGCGGTCCCTGCGGCACCGGCAGGCCATATTCGCCGCCGTCGTAAATACCGAGGATGCGGTCGATCTTGAGGCCCGCGGCGCCGGCATAGGCCTCGGCACGCGCCCGGGTGAGGCCATCCATGATATAGTGTTACATCAACGCGTTAATCGCCCCACAGTCACGAAGAGATGCAGCTCACCCGCGGCCATGCCCCATCTTCTCGCGCCGCTTCAGCTACGCCTCGCTCGGATCTTTCATCGCGAACGAGCCGGTCGGCACTTCGCCGGCGCGGTCGTAGGTGGCGATGATCACGCCGGTGTCGGACAGATGGTGCTCGGTGAGCACCCACGCCCGGCCTTGCGCGCCGTCGTGGTCGAACAGCCGCTTGCCGAGCCCGAGGATGACCGGAAAAGTAATCAGGGTCAGCCGGTTGAGAAGGCCGGCGGCAAGCAAGGCGGATAAAGTTCGCTGCTCCCCTGGATCAGCAGGTCCGGACCATTGCCGGACTTGAGCGCAGCGACGCTTTGCGCCGGGGCGCCGTGAAGCGCCTCGCTGCCTTCCCATTCGAGCGGCTCGTCGGACGATGTCACAACATACTTGCGGATCGACTGAAACTTGGCGCCGATCGGGACGTCCTGGTTGTACGGCCAGTAAGCGGCGAAGATGTCGTAGGTGCGGCGCCCGAGCAGAAGGTCGAAGTCGCTTTCGAACAATTTGCCCATCGGGCCGGACATGCCCTCGTCCCAGAAGGGCGCGGTCCAGCCGCCGTAGGGGAAGCCGCCAGTCGGGTCCTCCTCCGGCCCGCCCGGCGCCTGCATGACCCCGTCCAGCGACTGGAAGACGGCGGCGGTCAGCTTACGCATCGCTGCGTTCCTCGACCGCTGCGTCGAGCGCGGCGATGTCGATCTTCTGCATCGTCATCATTGCCTCGAAGGCGCGCTTGCCGCGCTCGCCGCCTTCGTTGAAATATTCGGTCAGGCGGCGCGGGGTGATCTGCCACGACAGGCCGAACTTGTCCTTGCACCAGCCGCACTCGCTGGCGCTGCCGCCATTGTCGATGATCGCGTTCCAATAGCGATCGGTCTCGGCCTGGTCCTCGGTCGAGACCATGAACGAGACGGCTTCGTCGAACTTGAAATGGGGGCCGCCGTTGAGTCCTAGGAACGACATTCCCAGCACGGTGAAGTCGACGGTGAGCACGTCACCCTCGTTTCCGCGACCGCCGTCGAAGTCGGCGGGGGCACGGTGGACGCCGTGGACGTGGCTGTCAGGGAAGGTGGCCTGGTAGAAATTGGCGGCTTCCTCGGCCAGACCGTCGAACCACAGGCAGGTAGTGATCTTGCGGGTCATCGCGGCTACTCCCCGGAGGCGTCGACGATCGGCGTGAAGCCGCCCCAGAACATGCGCTTGCCGTCAAACGGCATGTCGATGCCGGGCTGCATATTCTCGTCTTCCATCATCGTCTTCCAGGCCGCGTCGCGAACTGCCTTGTCCGGCCATTCGACGAACGAGAAGACGACGTTCTCGCCCTCCTCGGCCTTGACGGAGCGGCGAAAATCCGTGGCCTTCCCGTCCGGCACGTCGTCGCCCCAGGCCTCCACGACGCGCAGCGCACCCGCTTTCCGAAAAGAGCCGGCCATTTTTTGGGCCAAGGCGCAATACGCCTCGCGATTGCCGTTCGGCACCGGCACCACGAACCCGTCCGTGTAGGAGCCCACGCCGCCTTCGCCCTCTTCGACGATCGCGTCGAAGCCGCCCATGATCATCCTCTTGCCGTCGAACGGCATGTTCGCGCCCATTTCCTTCATCCGCGGGTCGCTCGTCATCTTTTCATTGGCTGCGTTGCGGGCCGCCTTCGAGGGATATTCGAACCAGGAGAAGACGACATTCTCGCCTTCCTGGGCGTTGACGGCGCCCCGGAAGTCGGTGACCTTGCCCTCCGGAACGTCATCGCCCCAGGCTTCGACCAATCGCGTGACTCCGAATTCCTGGAACAGCGGAAATGCATCGCTGGCGTGCTTGCGATATTTTTCCTTGTTGGCCTCGGGGACGGGGACGACGAATCCCTCAAAATAGGTCATGCTGCTGCTCCTTCGGGCGGATGTTCTGCGAATATTGCGAGCTGGTCGGCGAGCGCTCGCTCGAACGCCGGGCGCGCGGTGCTGCGCTCGAGGAAAGCGGCAAGCCTGGGCTGCTCCGCGACGAGGTCGGTGTGACGCAGATTGCGCAACACGCTCGCCATCATCAGGTCGCCGATGGTGAAGCGGCCTTCCAGCCAGTCCTTGTTGCCAAGCGCGTCGGCCAGCAGCGCCAGGCGCGCACGGATTGAGTCGACGACTTGCGGGCGGCGCTCCTCGGTCCAGCCCTCGCCCTTGTGGAACAGGTCGACGCTTGCGAGCTCGAAGAGCATCGGCTCAACGCTGTTCAGCGCCGCGATCAACCAGGCGATCGCGCGCATCCTGGGTCCCGTCTCTGCCGGCAGCAGCCGCTCGTCCTGAAGTCCCAAATGGATCAGAATCGCGCCGCTCTCGAAAAGCTGGGCGTCGCGGTCGCGATACGCGGGTACCTGACCGAACGGCTGCTCGGTGAAATAATCGTGCGGGCGAGGGTTCATCGCGTCGAGCAGGCGCACGCGATGGGGGCGCTCGATTTCTTCCAGCGCCCAGCGGATTCGCAGGTCGCGGACCAGCCCGGCTGCAAACGGCGGCACCCATCGGAACGCGGTGATCTCGACGTCGGCGGCGGGTTCGACTGGCATTTCGCTTGCTCCTTAATGCCTGTCGGGGACGACGCCGGCGATTTCCATCTTCGTCATCGCGATTCTCCTGCGCTCACGACTCGATTCGTTTGCTTTTTGATCGATAAAGTTATAAATTACAACTGTGCAGTTAGAAAAAACAACGAAGAGTTGGCGCAGCGAGACGAAACGTGGGTATGACGATGCCTGCGGACTGGCCCACGCGCTCGAGCTGGTCGGCGAGCGCTGGGCGCTGCTGGTGATGCGCGAGCTGATGCTCGGGCCGCGCCGCTTCTCGGGGCTCAAGGCCGATTTGCCGGGGATCAGCGCCAACGTGCTTGCCCAGCGCCTCGCGGAGCTGGAGGAGCGCGGGTTGGTTCGCCGCACCCGGCTGCCGCCGCCGGCGTCGGTCCAGGTCTATGAGGCGACCGACTGGGGCCTGGACGCGGCGCCGCTGATTCGGGCGCTCGGCAAATGGGCGGTCCGAAGCACTCGCCACGACCCCGGCCAGCAGGTCAGCCCGGTGTCGATCATGATGTCGATGCAGACCATGTTCGATGCAAAAGCGGCCGTCGATTTTGCGCCACGTGCCGGCTTTCTTTTCGGCGACGTCGGCTATCTCGCCGAGCCCCGCGAGGGCGAAATCCACGTCGAGCGGAGCGACCTTGAGGGCTGCGATTTCGTCGTCGCGACGACTCCGGAAGAGCTTGGCGCGGTGCTGTACGACGACGCGCCGCTTGAAACGCTCGCCATTTCAGGCGACACTGAGCTTGCGCGGCGGTTCGTGACCCTGTTCACGCTCCCACCCAAAGTGGGGCCCGCCGGCTGATCCCCCACTTATTGAGCGACGCCAGCCGCTGCCGTAAAGGCTTCAACCCATGAACGACATTTCAAACGTCAATCCCGAAAGCCGCGCCGACACGGTGATGGCCGTTCCCGACAAGATCGCCAAGGTGCGCGACCTGTTCGGGGTCGACAGCGACATGGAGGTGCCGGCCTTCAGCGAGGCCGACGAGCGAGTCCCCGACCTCGACCCAGCTTACGTGTTCGACGCCGACACCACGCTGGCGATCTGCGCCGGCTTCGCCCGCAACCGCCGGGTGATGATCCAGGGCTATCACGGCACCGGCAAGTCGACCCATATCGAGCAGGTCGCGGCGCGATTGAACTGGCCGATGATCCGAATCAACCTCGACGCGCACATCAGCCGCATCGATTTGATCGGCCGCGACGCGATCGTCATTCGCGAGGGCCAGCAGGTGACCGAGTTCCGCGAAGGTCTGCTGCCGTGGGCCTTGCAGCACCCAGTGGCGCTGGTGTTCGACGAATATGACGCCGGCCGCCCCGACGTGATGTTCGTTATCCAGCGCGTGCTCGAGGCGGAGGGCAAGCTGACCCTGCTCGACCAGAATCGGGTGATCCGGCCCAACCCGTGGTTCCGGTTGTTCGCGACCACCAACACCATCGGCCTTGGCGACACTACCGGGCTCTATCATGGCACTCAGGCGATCAACCAGGGCCAGATGGACCGCTGGAACATCGTCAGCACATTGAATTATTTGCCGGCCGCGGTCGAAGCGCAGATCGTGCTCGCCAAGTCGGGCGAATATGACAATCCCGACGGCAAGGGCGCGGTCGAGAAGATGGTCAAGGTCGCAGAATTGAGCCGCCAGGGCTTCATTAACGGCGACATTTCGACCGTGATGAGCCCGCGCACGGTGATCAGCTGGGCGCAGAATGCGATGATCTTCGGCGATGTCGGTTTTGCCTTTCGGCTGTCCTTCCTCAACAAGTGCGACGAAGCGGAGCGGCCGGTGGTCGCCGAATATTACCAGCGCGTGTTCGGTTCTGACCTTCCGGAAAGCGTGGTCGGAAAGGCCGGCTAATGGCCGAGCGGATCGACCTTTTCCGTCGCGCCTTGGCCGGCGCGGCGCGGGCGATCGCGCGCGATGCCGAGTTGGAGGTAGTGTTCGCTTCGGACACCGCACCGCCCGGCGGCAAGGCGGCGCGGGTGCCGTCGCCGGGCCCGTCGCTGGAGCCGCGGCTGGTCGCCGAGGCGCGCGGGGCGGCGGATTCGGCGGCGCTTCGCATTCGCCATCACGATCAGCGAATCCATTCGTCCCACGCGCCCGGCGATTCGGAAGCGCGAGCGGTGTTCGACGCGCTGGAGACGGCTCGAGTCGAGGCGCTCGGCGCGCGGGCGATGGCCGGCACCCGCGCCAACCTTGCCGAGTTCACCCAGGCGCGGGTTCGCGGCGATTCCATCCTTCGCGCCCGAAGCGCCGAGGAGGTGCCGCTGGCGACCGCGGTCGGCCTGATCGCGCGCGAGCGGCTGACCGGGGATGCACCGCCGAAGCAGGCGCTGGCGGGGTTGAAGCTGGTGGCGCCGTGGATCGAGGAAAAGGCCGGGGCCGAGCTCGACGCGCTGGCGCTCACCCTCGACGACCAGGCGGCCTTCGCCAGGCTGTCGCGGCGGCTGCTCGAGGACCTCGCCCTTGCCTTGGCGGTCGACGACAGCCCCGAAAACGCTGACGAAGAGGGTGACGACGAAGCGGAGACAAAAGGCGCCGACGACTCCGGCGAAGACGAGGGCGAGGGCACGCCCGAGGGCGGCGACGCCGAAGCGCGGGGCGAGGAATCGGACCAGTCGACCGACGAGCAGGACAGCTCCGACGAGTATGAGCCGGGCGACGACCAGCGGGCCGACGGCGACGAGGCCGGCGACAGCGGCACGCCTGGCAAGAAGCGGCGCAACTGGGAGATGGCGCCGCCGACCAACTACAAGCCGTTCACCAGCCGCTTCGACGAAATGGTCGAGGCAAAGGAGCTGTGCGACGAGGCCGAGCTCAATCGGCTGCGCGCCTATCTCGACCAGCAAATGGCCAGCTCGCAGACGGTGGTCACACGCCTCGCCAACCGGCTTCAGCGGCGGCTGATGGCGCAGCAGGCGCGAAGCTGGGACTTCGACCAGGAGGAAGGGCTGCTCGACGCGGCGCGGCTTGCCCGAATCGTCGTCAATCCCGCCCAGTCGCTAAGCTACAAGGTCGAGCGCGAGACCGAGTTTCGCGACACCGTGGTCTCGCTGGTGATCGACAATTCGGGCTCGATGCGCGGCCGGCCGATCGCAATCGCCGCAATCTGCGGGGACATACTGGCGCGGACGCTCGAACGCTGCGGGGTGGCGACCGAGATCCTCGGCTTCACCACCCGCGCGTGGAAGGGCGGCCAAAGCCGCGAGGCCTGGCTGGTGGCCGGGCGGCCGGGCAACCCGGGACGCCTCAACGACCTTCGCCACATCGTCTACAAGCGCGCCGACCAGCCGTACCGCCACGCCCGGCGAAGCCTCGGGCTGATGATGCGCGAGGGGCTGCTCAAGGAGAATATCGACGGCGAGGCTTTGCTGTGGGCGCACAACCGGCTGATCGCGCGGCCCGAAGAGCGGCGGATCATGATGGTGATCTCGGACGGAGCGCCGGTCGACGATTCGACCGCGTCGGCTAACGGCGGCACCTATCTCGAGCGGCATCTGCGGCAGGTAATCGGGTGGATCGAGGAGCGTTCGCCGGTCGAGCTGGCGGCGATCGGTATCGGCCACGACGTTACCCGCTATTACAGCCGGGCGGTGACCATCATGGATGCCGAGCAGCTTGGCGGCGCGATGATCGAGCAGCTCGCGCAATTGTTCGAAGCGGCGTGATCGGCGGGCAAAAAAATTGGGCCCAGCGCAGTGTCCCGCGCTGGGCCCCCCTCGATACGCGACGCGAGGGTATCGATCGGCTCAAGGCCGCTCTCGGCGGCGAGGAAAAAGGGGGAAACCCCGCCACATCAAGTGCTTATGCAGCACGGCCAAGCAACCGAAGCTGAACCGCAATTGCAGCAAAAATTCAGGATCGGCACGGCGTTGAGCGGCCTCGCCTTGTTCGCCGCGGTGATCGCCGCGGAGCCATTGCTGCATTCGCTCCCCGACCGCCAAGCGCGGGCTTCCGCCGTCGCGCTGCTCGAGCTTGCGCCGGCCGGATTTGCCGCGGCGGACTGGGCTCCGTTGCTTCTGGTCGGCGCGTGGCGGGTGACGTCCCGCGACCCGCGCGTCGGCGGCGTCTCGGCGCTTGCGGTCGACGGGGACGAGCTTGTGGCGGTCACCGACACCGGCGCCGTCCTGCAATTTCCAAAAGCGATTCGGCCGCAGCTGCGGACCCGCGTCCGCGACCTGCCGTCCGGCCCCGGCGACGAGCGTTTCAAGATGAACCGCGATTCCGAGGCGATCGCCCGCGATCCCGACAATCGCGGCTGGTGGATCGCGTTCGAGAATCGGGACGAGCTGTGGCTCTATGACTGGGGGTTCGCTCGCGCCTTGCAGCAGGTGGTGGTGCCGCGCGAGCGGATGAGCCTGAACGCCGGCATCGAAGGCCTGGCGAGCGGCAAGGGCGGCTTGCTGGCGTTTCCCGAAAGCGGCGGGTCTGCGCTCAGCTGGAGCAGCGGCCGGTGGGGCGAGGCGCGCGTGGAGCCGCGCACGCCGCTGTCCGATGCGGTCCGACTCGACGACGGCTCGGTCCTGCTGGTCGAGCGCCGCCTGACGGCCACCGGCTTCAGCAATGTCCTTGCCCTTGTCCGCGCCGACGGCGCCACCTTTCGCACCGTGTGGCGTAAGCGGCTGCCGGTCGGCAGGCGCGACAATGTCGAGGCGCTCGCCGCCGAGCGGACCGACGGCGGCGGCTATCGATTGTGGATGATGACCGACGACAATTTCCATCCGCGGCTGCGGACGGTTCTGCTTGTCGTCGATATTCCGGCAGGGCTGCTGCGCAAGCAGCCTTAAGCGGCTTCGGCTTGCTGCTTCTTGGCCAACTCGCGCTTGAGCTTGCGGGCTCTCAACGACAATTTGTCCTCGCCGGTCTTGGCCAGCCAGTTGTCGAGCCCGCCGACATGCTCGACCGAGCGAAGCGCGTTCATCGACACGCGCAGCTTGACGCTACGCTCGAGAGCGTCGGAAATCAGCGTCACGTTCTGCAAATTGGGCAGAAACGTCCGCTTGGTCTTGTTATTGGCGTGGGAAACATTGTTGCCCACTTGCCGGCCCTTGCCGGTCAGCTCGCAAATGCGCGACATAGCTGGATCCTGAGTTTTGCGGGGCCGTGTCTGGCCCCCTGAAATGCGGGGGCTCCGTTACCCCCTGGGACCGGCCTCGTCAACTTAGGCCGCAACCTCGCGCACCATCGAAGCGTTCAAGATTGTCGCATACTCGACTTAATTGCAGGAAAACCGATGCGAGCTATTTTGTTCATTTTGATTCTGGTCGTCGTGGCCCTGCTTATCGCGGTCGCCACCGGATTTATCGACATCACCCAGACGCGCTCCGCCGCCGTCCCCAACGTCGATGCAAGCCGAAGCGGAGTCACCGCCTCGGGCGGCCAAGCGCCGGCTTTCGATATCGAAACCGGTTCGGTGGCGGTCGGAACCAGGCAAACCAACGTTGTGGTGCCGACGCTCAGGGTAAATCCGGCCGACCAGCAGTCCAACGCGCAAGCCAATGCGCAGGCCAGCACCGGGACCAACGCGGCCCAATAGGCTGCCGATGACATCAAGCCGGCGGTGCGGTAGCCGATTCGTATGGCCCTTCGACCAAATTCGGGACAGGCTTTCCCGCTGCCTTGGCCGATGCACCGCGCGCTCGACCTCGCCGCCGAGGCCGCGCGAGCCGGCGAAGTGCCGGTCGGCGCGGTCGTCACCCGCGGCGACTCGATCCTTGCCGAAGCCCGCAACGCGATGCGCGGGTCGCTCGACCCGACGGCGCATGCCGAAATGGTGGCGATCCGCGCTGCCGCTCTGGCGCTCGGCGAGCCGCGGCTGGACGGCTGCACATTGTGGGTTACGCTGGAGCCGTGCGCGATGTGCGCGGGGGCCGCGTCGCTGGCCCGGCTGGACGCTGTCCGGTTCGGCGCCGAGGATCCGAAGGGCGGCGGGGTGGTCCACGGCGCGCGGGTGTTCTCGCAGCCGACCTGCCATCACCGGCCCGATGTGCTCGGCGGGATCGGCGATGCCGAGGCCGGCGATCTGCTCAAGCGATTCTTCGAAGCGCGGCGTTAATCGACGCTAGCGGTGCTGGTCGCCCTGCCGCAGCGGCGTAATCCGGATTTCGACGCGGCGGTTCGCGGCTTGGTCGGATTCGCTCACTTCCGGCATGCGCAGCGGCATCGACTCGCCGAATCCGCGCGTGGCGATCCGGACCCCGGCGACCTTTCGCGTGACCAGATAGTCGCGGACGGACGTCGCCCGGCGCTGCGATAGCGTCAGGTTGACCTCGTCGCTTCCGGTGGTGTCGGTATGGCCGAGCACATCGACGTAAGCCGCCCGGTTGCTGCTGACGATTCGGGATACCTCATTGAGCGTCGAGCGGAACTCCGGCTTGATCTCGGCGCTGCCGCTGTCGAACGTCAGCGCTGCCGGCATCCGAACGGCAAGCTGGTCGCCCTGCCGAAGCACGTCGACGCCGGTGCCCGCCGTTTCGCGGCGAAGCTCGGTTTCGTAGCGGGCGATGAAGGCGCCGACCTCGGCGGGCGGGAGCGCGCGAGCGCCCGCGGCAACGATTCGCCGAGCGCGATCGCGGCCGTCGCCGATCACATCGGCGAACAGATAGGCAGGAGCGGCGACCTGGACCGGCAGCGGCAGCGGCGGCGGCGGCAGCGGATAGTCGCGCGGGCCGGTGGAGCAGGCGGTAAGCATTGCGGCAGCTGCGACCGCAAAGGAACGGCTACGGATTCGGCGCATTCAATCTCTCCCGCGAGTGAGGCTTGGGCCCGGCCGGGAAACCGGCCCCGCACTCGATGGTTCCGCTGCTCGACCGTGCGAGCGCTTGCTGTGCGCCGTTTTTGAAGGCATTGCTCCACCACCTCAATGGGCAACCAGCTCCTCCCATTCCCCTGGATCGACGTCGTCAGCATCCTGGCGCTCATCGCGCTCAACGGCGTGCTAGCGATGACCGAGCTTGCGATCGTCTCGGCCCGCGAAGCCCGCCTCAAGGCGATGGCCCGCGCCGGCAACCGCGGCGCGCAGGTCGCGCTCGACCTCGCCAACGACCCGGGGCGGCTACTGTCGGCGGTGCAGATCGGGATTACGCTGATCGGCATCCTCGCCGGCGCTTATTCGGGCGCGAGCCTGGGCGAGCCGACGGCGCAGCGGCTGGAGCTTCTGGGCCTCGATCCTGAAACCGCGCGAACGGCAGGCTTCAGCCTGGTCATTGTTGTCGTTACTTACGTGTCGCTGGTCATCGGCGAGCTGGTGCCCAAGCAGTTCGCGCTGCGCTCGCCCGAGCCGATCGCAGCAATCGTCTCGCGGCCGATGGTTTGGCTGTCGAAGGCGATGTCGCCGTTCGTGTGGCTGCTCGACAACACCAGCGCGCTGATCTTCCGGATGCTGGGCATGAACCGCGAATCGGAAAATGCGGTCACTGCCGAGGAGCTTCATCTCGTCGTCGCCGAAGCGCAGACCGCGGGCGTGCTCGACGAAAGCGAGCGGGCGATCATTTCCGGAATCGTCCGGCTGGCCGACCGGCCGGTGCGCGAAGTGATGACCCCGCGCACCGACGTCGACTGGATCGACGTGTCGGAACGCGGCGAGGAGCTTCGCGCAACCCTCCACGAAATCCCGCACAGCCGGATTCCGGTCGCCGACGGTTCGGTCGACAATATCATTGGCGTCATCCAGAGCCGTGACGTGCTTCGAGCCGCGCTCGACGGCCGCGATCTCGACCTTCGCCAGCTATCGCGGCCGGCGCCGGTGATCCCCGACCTGATGGACGCGATGGATGCGCTCGCCGTGCTTCGGGCGGCCGAGGTGCCGCTGGCGTTGGTTCATGACGAATATGGGCATTTCGACGGGATCGTCACTCCCGGGAGTATCCTCGCCGCGCTGGCCGGCGCCTTCGCCCACGATGTCGAGGACGAGGAGGCGCCGCTGATCGAGCGCGACGACGGCAGCTGGCTGGTTTCGGGCGCGGCGAGCGCCGACGTGCTCGGCGACCGGCTCGGCCTGAGGATGCCGCACGAACGTGACTTCTCGACCGTCGCCGGCTTCGCTCTGTCGGTGCTCAAGCATATCCCCGAGACCGGCGAGACCTTCAAGCATGACGGCTGGTCGTTCGAGGTCGTCGACATGGACGGGCGCAAGATCGACAAATTGATCGCCTCGCCGCCGAAAGCGAAGAAAGCTTCGGACGGCGCGTCCTAAAGCTTGCCGAACCTCTGCTCGAATCCGTCCTGGTCGCCGCGGGCGAGAAAATCCGCTTGTTGCGCCACCTGGTCGCGCTGCAGCCGTCCGCGAAACGCGCCAAGCTGGCTGTCGACCCGTTCAAGATCTGAGTCGCTTAAGCGAGCCAGCTGTTCGAACCGGCTGATCCCAAGCTCGCCCAGCAGTGCCGCAAGTTTCGGCCCGACGCCCTTGAGCCGCTGCAAGTCGTCGGGCGGGCCGGACGCCCCGGGAAGGTTGGCGTGCACCGGTGCGTCGATGAACTGGCCGGTGACGTCGCTCGCGGCCGCCGCCGCTTCATCGGTTATGCCCTTGCTCTCGCCCTGCGGCTTTGCAGTCATGTGCGGGCGGAGCGGCGCCTGGCTGTCGTCGAGGCGCACCCGCTGGCGGGGCCGGAGCGCGACATAAGCAATGATTGCAAGCAGGACGAGGCCGGCGAGGACCAGCGGCCAATATTCGCTAATGAATTCCATCGATCTCAACTCCAATCCGAATCGCCGCGCCGGCGCAGGCTGGCCCCATAAGCGACCAGGCAGCCGAGCAGAAAGCCGATCAGGCCGACGACCGATCCCTCGACCAGCAAGGGCATTCCGGCGCGGGGTGACCAAAACGCGCCCGAAACCCCGGGGATTCCGTTCAGGATCCTGACGATCTCGCCGCGCTGGAACTCGTCAGCACGGCCGCTCAGCACCATCCGCCGGGTCAGCGGACCGCGCTGCAGCCGGGCTGTCACCTCGGGCATTTCGTAATAAGCGAGGGTTCGCGCGGCGATGCGCTCGACCGTGCCGGCAAGGCGATCGCCGCCGCCAAGCGGGCCATGCCACAGCGAGGCGACGCCCAGCATCGCCACGGCGCCGGCGGCGAGCAGCGCCCAGCGCCGCGATGCAGATCGCCAGGCGATCAGCCCGGCGACCGTGCCGACCACCAGCGAGAGCGCGAAGACCGGCCAGAAATAGCTCCATAGTGCGTTCATGCCGGCGACCGCTCAAGCTCGCGCCAGCCGATGTCGCGGCGGTGGAATCCGTCGGCGAAGTCGATCTGGTCGACGGCGCGATAGGCGCGCGCCCGGGCCTGGGCGAGGGTGTCGCCGAGCGCGGTCACGGCGAGCACCCGGCCGCCTTTGGCCACCAGCGAGTCTTCGGATTGGGCGGTGCCGGCGTGGAAGACGGTAACGCCTTCGACCATCTCGGCCGCTTCGATTGCGCGGATCGCCCCGCCGCCGGCCGGAGTGCCGGGATAACCGCGGGCGGCGACGATCACCGTCATCGACGGTCGCGGCGACATCGCCGGCGGCTCGATCTCGCTTAGGCGGCCGCTTGCCACCGCCATCAGCAGTTCGGCGAAGTCGCCTTCGATCCGGGGCATGATCGCCTCGCATTCGGGGTCGCCGAACCGGGCGTTATACTCGATCAGCTTGGGACCGTCGGCGGTCAGCATCAGCCCGGCATAAAGCACGCCCGAGAACGGCGTCCCGGCCGCGGCCATGGCGCGGGCGGTGGGCAGGACGATCTCGTCCATCGCCCGGCGCTCCAGCTCCGCCGTCAGCACCGGGGCTGGGCTGTAGGCGCCCATTCCGCCGGTGTTGGGGCCGGTGTCGCCTTCGCCGACCCGTTTGTGGTCCTGAGCGGTCGCCAGCACCACCGCCTCCTCGCCGTCGACCAATGCGAACAGGCTCGCTTCCTCGCCTTCGAGAAACTCTTCGATGACCAGCGGCGAATCCCCGGCCCCGTCGATCGCCTCCTCGGCCTCTTCGCGGGTCATGGCGACGGTGACGCCCTTGCCGGCCGCCAGTCCGTCGGACTTGATCACGACCGGCACGCGGAAGCGGTCGAGCGCTTCGAGCGCGGCCGCGCCGCTTTCGGTGCGGACATAGCCGGCGGTGGGAATGCCGTTGGCCCGGCACAAATCCTTGGTGAAGCCCTTGGAGCCTTCGAGCCGCGCCGCCGCCGCATTCGGCCCGAACACCGCTAAGCCCGCCTCGCGAAGCCTGTCTCCGACTCCGGCGACCAGCGGCGCTTCCGGGCCGATGACAACCAGGTCGATGCCGCGCTCGGCTGCCAGATCTAGCACCGCGCGCGAATCGCACGGGTCGATCTGGACGCACTCGGCCCAGCGGGCGACTCCCGGGTTGCCGGGCACGGCGACCAGCGCGTCGCAGCTGGGCGATTGCCTCAGCCGCCATGCGAGCGCATCCTCGCGGCCGCCCGAACCCAGAAGCAGAATGTTCAATGGACCTCCCCGACGACCGTGCCCCTGGCCTGTTAGCGAACAGCCGTCCGGGCGACAATTCGCCCGAGCTGACGGTCAGCGAGCTCGCAGGATCGGTCAAGCGCGTGGTCGAAGGCGCGTTCGAGAAGGTCCGCGTCCGCGGCGAGATTTCGGGCTTTAAGCGCCACGCGTCCGGCCATTGCTATTTCACGCTCAAGGACGATTCGGCCTGCATCGACGCGGTCATCTGGCGAAGCCAAGCGGGAGCGCTCGCCTTCCGGCCGGAAGACGGCGCCGAAGTGGTCGCTTCGGGCAAGATGACGACTTACCCCGGCCGTTCCAAATATCAGCTGGTGGTCGAGCGACTCGAGCTGGCCGGCGAGGGCGCGCTGATGGCGCTGCTTGAACGGCGGCGCAAGGCGCTTGCCGGGGAAGGAGTGTTCGACGCCGACCGCAAGCGCAAGCTCCCCTTCCTCCCGCGCGTGATCGGCGTGGTGACCTCGCCGACCGGCGCCGTGATCCGCGACATCCTCCATCGGCTCGAGGATCGCTGCCCGACCCGCGTCATCGTCTGGCCGGTGCCGGTGCAGGGCGAGGGCGCTGCCGCCAAGGTCGCGGCGGCGATCCGCGGCTTCGCGCTGCTGGAGGAGGACGGGCCGGTCCCTCGGCCCGACCTGCTGATCGTCGCTCGCGGGGGCGGTTCGATCGAGGATCTGTGGGCGTTCAACGAGGAGGAGGTGGTTCGCGCCGCCGCGCAATCGCCGATCCCGCTGATCTCCGCGGTCGGCCACGAGACCGACACCACGCTGATCGACCACGCGTCCGACAAGCGCGCGCCGACCCCGACCGCTGCCGCCGAGATGGCGGTGCCGGTACGGGCGGAGCTGCTGGCGCTGGTCGACGAGTTCGGCCGGCGGTCACTTCATTGCCTGTCGCGCATGGCCGAGCGCGCCCGCGAGCGGTTCGACCTCATCGTCTGCCGCTGGCCGCCGGCCGAGGCTTTGTTCGCGCCGGCCGCGCAGCGGCTGGACGAGATTGGCGATCGGCTTCCACGAGCGCTTTCATCACGCGCCGGCAACGCGCGCGCGGACCTCAATGGAGTTGCCCCGCGACTGCGCCATCAGCTGTTGCTCGATCGCCTCAAGCGGTCTTCGGAAAAGCTCGTATCGCTGTGGCGGCTGGCCCAGCTCGCGCATCCCGAGCGGCCGCTCCAGCGTGGCTTCGTCCGGGTCACCGACCGCGCCGGAGCGACGATGGCCAAGTCCGGCGACGCCCTCGCCGCTAGGCTGCTGACGTTGCACTTCGTCGACGGCATCGTTGAGGCGAAGGTGGGGGTAGAGGCGACGACTACCTCGGCGCCGGGCGCGGCGCCACCCGCGGGCGCGCCGGTTGAGCGCAAGCGCCGGCCGACCTATGTCGCGCCGCAGCCTGGACTGTTTGACGAGGCGGAGGAGTGAACGATGCTGAAGACCGGCGGCGCGACGCCTGCGCGGATTCGCTATCTGCATGGCACGTTCCGCGTGCTGAGCGGCGGCGAGCATGTCGTTTGCGCGGTGACCGGTGCGCCGATCCCGCTGACCGAACTGCGCTATTGGAACGTCGAACGGCAGGAGCCTTACGTCGATGCCGAGGCCAGTTTGAGAGCCGAAAAACGATCCCGATAGAGCCTCATAAGTCACTGTGGCCATCCTGACTCAGCGCCGACACAAAAGCTTAACGACAGCTTACAGCAAACTTTACAGGGACGCTCGCATCCCCGCACAAGCTGTGCCTGACGTGGGGGGCTTTTGCGCCCCGCTGATTTTTGCGCGGCCTGGGGAGGTCGCTGGTTCGGGGAGAGAATAATGAAGAAGTCCAATCTGCGCGCAACAGCTGCTTTGCAAGCTCTCGCGCTTCTCGGTCGTGTTGACTACTCGGCCGCTTCGCGCGATTCTTCGGAAGGCGTCAGCACCAGCTGACCGTCGCCCTCGTCGACGCAGACCGACTGGCCGTCGTGGATGCACCCAGCGAGGATCGCGTCGGCCAGCGGGTCCTGCAGATATTTCTGCACCGCGCGCTTGAGCGGGCGCGCGCCGTAGACGGGGTCGTAGCCGACCCGGCCGAGCCATTCGCGCGCTGCCGGCGTCAGCTCGAGCGTGATCTTGCGGTCCTCGAGCAGCTTGCCGAGGCGAGCAACCTGGATGTCGACAATCGGCCCCATGTGCGCCGCGGCAAGCCGGTGGAACAGGATGATTTCGTCGAGCCGGTTTAGGAACTCGGGGCGGAAATGACCGCGCACCACCTCCATCACCTGCGGCTCGACCTTGCCGACATCGTCCTCCTCGCCGAGGCCGGCAAGATATTGAGAACCGAGGTTCGAGGTGAGGATGATGATGGTGTTGGTGAAATCGACCGTCCGCCCCTGGCCGTCGGTCAGGCGGCCGTCATCGAGCACTTGCAGCAGAACATTGAAGACGTCGGCGTGGGCTTTCTCGACCTCGTCGAACAACACCACCTGGTAAGGCCGGCGGCGGACCGCCTCGGTCAGCACCCCGCCTTCGTCATAGCCGACGTAGCCGGGCGGGGCGCCGATCAGCCGCGCCACCGCGTGCTTTTCCATATATTCCGACATGTCGACCCGGACCATCGCGTCCGGTGCGTCGAACAGGAATTCGGCAAGCGCCTTGGTCAGCTCGGTTTTGCCGACTCCGGTGGGACCGAGGAACAGGAAGCTGCCCAACGGCCGGTTGGGGTCCTGCAAGCCGGCTCGGGCGCGGCGGACGGCGGCCGACACCGCCTTCACCGCCTCGGCCTGGCCGATCACCCGGGCGCCGATCACGGCTTCCATCTGCATCAATTTCTCGCGCTCGCCCTCCAGCATCCGCTCCACCGGAATCCCGGTCCAGCGGCTGACCACGGCGGCGATGTCCTGGTCGGTTACCTCTTCGCGGAGCATCGCGCCCCGGGTGTGGGTTTCGGCTTCCATGAGCTGCTTCTCGAGCTCGGGGATTCGCCCGTACTGAAGCTCGCCGGCCCTCGCAAGATCGCCATTCCGCTGCGCC
This sequence comes from Sphingomicrobium sp., assembly GCA_037721775.1. GTDB lineage: Bacteria > Pseudomonadota > Alphaproteobacteria > Sphingomonadales > Sphingomonadaceae > Sphingomicrobium. The sequence goes on from JBBJOG010000006.1 coordinate 28,863, forward strand.
TGCTCGAGCTCGATCCTGGCGGCGTCGAGCTGCTCCTTGATCTTCGCCTCGCCGGCGATCTTGTCCTTTTCCGCCTGCCAGCGCTGGGTCAGCTCGGCCGATTGCTGCTCGAGATTGGCAAGCTCGGCCTGGAGCTTGTCGAGCCGCTCCTTGCTGGCCTTGTCATTCTCTTTCTTCAGCGCCTCGCGCTCGATCTTGAGCTGGATGATGCGGCGGTCGAGATTCTCGATCTCCTCGGGCTTGGACTCGACCTCCATCCGGATCCGGCTCGCCGCCTCGTCCATCAAATCGATCGCCTTGTCGGGCAGGAAGCGGTCGGCGATGTAGCGGTTGGACAGCATCGCCGCGGCAACGATCGCCGCGTCGGTGATCCGCACCCCATGGTGAAGCTCGTATTTTTCCTTCAGCCCGCGAAGGATGGAGATGGTATCGGGGACGGTCGGCTCGCCGACGAACACCGGCTGGAAGCGCCGCGCCAGCGCCGCATCTTTTTCGACATGCTTGCGAAACTCGTCGATCGTCGTCGCGCCGATGCAGTGAAGCTCGCCGCGCGACAGCGCCGGTTTGAGCAGGTTGGACGCATCCATCGCGCCTTCGCCTTTGCCGGCACCGACCAATGTGTGCATCTCGTCGATGAACAGGATGATCTCGCCCGCTGCTGATTTGACCTCGTCGAGCACGCCCTTCAGCCGCTCCTCGAACTCGCCGCGATATTTGGCGCCGGCGATCATCGAGCCGAGGTCGAGCGATAGCAGCCGGCGGTCCTTGATCCCGTCGGGCACGTCGCCGTTGGCGATGCGCAGCGCCAGCCCCTCGGCGATGGCGGTCTTGCCGACTCCAGGCTCGCCGATCAGCACCGGGTTGTTCTTGGTGCGCCGCGCCAACACCTGGATGGTGCGGCGGATTTCCTCGTCGCGGCCGATGACCGGGTCGAGCTTGCCCTCGCGTGCCGAAGCGGTGAGGTCGCGCGTATATTTCTTGAGCGCATCGTAGCGGTCTTCCGACGCCTGGGTGTCGGCAGTGCGCCCGCCGCGAAGCTTTTCGATCGCCGCGTTGAGCTTTTGCGCATCGAGCCCGGCGCGCTGCAACGCGGCGCCGACGTCCCTCGACTTCGCCAGTGTCATCGCCAGCAGGATCCGCTCGACGGTGACGTAGCTGTCGCCCGATTTCTTCGCCACCTGCTCGGCCTGGTCGAGGATTCGGATGGTGTCGCCGTCCATGCCCGGCGCCGAGGTCGCGCCGCTGCCGGTCACCGACGGCAATTTGGCGACCAAGGCATCGACTTCGCGCCGCGCTGTCTTCGCGTCGCCGCCGGCGGCCTGGATCAGCCCGGCCGCCATCCCCTGCTCATCGTCGAGCAACGCTTTGAGCACATGCGCTGGCGCGATCCGCTGATGATGCTCGCGCACCGCGATTGTCTGCGCCGCCTGCAGGAAGCCACGGGCGCGCTCGGTCAGCTTTTCCAGGTCCATCGACTTCCCCTCTGCGTCACGCCCAGATGGTCGCTGCGGTTTGGCAACTCAAGAGGTCAGGGGTCGGGCGAGATCCGGAGCAGCCGCAGGTGGATCGGGATCGGTTGGCGGCGCTACCGCAGCCGGCAGAGGCGGTGGCGGAGGGGGCGGCCGCGGGTCTCGCCGACACTGCTCGGCTTCCGGCGCGTGGCCGAAGCCCCAGTTGCGGAAGCGGCGGGTATCGATGTGGAAGCGGTGATACGCGTAGAAGCCGAGGCCGACGCCATACGGCTCGCCTTCCCGCCTGTGCACCGCACACAGCTCGCGCATCAGCGCCTCGCGGCTAATTGGCCGAAGCGGCACCAAGTCGACCGCCTGCATGAAGCGGTGTGCGCTTTCATTCGCACCACCGGCGCAATGGTTGAGCGCCGGGTTGCGGTAGGCCGAGACGGGCTCGACCGGCCCCACCGTCGGGATCACGCGGTCGCGGATGTAGCGCAAGGTCTGGACGATGTTGGGCCATTCGGAGGTCGGCGCCACTTCGAACGGCGGGCCGCCGCAGCGTTGCCAGTCGCTCGCGGTTCGAAGCAGCTGCCAGGTCGGCACCACGCCCGCCACTTGATAGGTCGCCAGATAGGCGTTTAACGACCGCACCGCCGCCGGGCGCCACGGAGCGGCCATGTACCAGCTTCGATAACCGGGCTCGTCCTGGCCCGCTGTGACGTAACGCATTGTCGGCTGCCAAAGCGGCGGCGAAGGCGGCGGCGTATATTGCGCCTGGGCGCCGGACGCGGCGAGGATCAGCAAGAGAGCAAGGTCACGCATGAGCGCACCTTTAATCGGCTGCCGCAGCTTGAAAAACGCTGAACGGCCGCCCACTCTTTTGTGCATGTCACAGCCAATCCAGGTCGATCTGCCCCACAGCCTCGGCAAGGAAGAGGCTCGCCGCCGCATTGCAGGCAACATCCACAAGCTGGAAAGACAGATACCGGGCGGCGCCAAGGTGCAGTCGAGCTGGACCGGCGACCAGCTCAACCTGGCGATTCACGCGATTGGCCAGGCGGTCAATGCCGACCTCGACGTCGAGGACAGCCGGGTGCGCTGCAAAGTCGTGCTCCCCGGTTTCCTGGCGATGTTCGCCCGGCCGATCGAGGCGATGCTGAGCGCCAAGGGCAGCGAGCTTCTGCTTGAGGACAAGACCAAGCGCTGACGCTTTTCTTTCGGAACCGCTCGGCTAAGCATGTCCGCTTGAGCAGCGGGACAAATGCATGCGCCATTTCGCGATAGTCGGGTCGGGCCCGGGCGGCTTCTACACCGCAGAGGCGCTGAGCAAGTCCTATGGCGAGAGGGCGCGAATCGACATCATCGACCGCTATCCGGTGCCGTACGGGCTGATCCGCTTCGGCGTCGCCCCCGACCACCAGTCACTGAAGGCGGTGTCGAAGCGTTACGACAAGGTCGCGGACAGCGGCGGCGTCGGCTTCATCGGCAACGTCTGCGTCGGCAGCGATGTCTCCATCGACGAGCTGACGCGCGCTTATGACGCGGTGGTCCTCGCCATCGGCGCGCCCAACGACCGCAAGCTCGGGATTGAGGGCGAGGATTTGGCCGGCGTGATCGGATCGGCCGCGTTCGTCGGCTGGTATAACGGCCATCCCGAATTTGCCGACCTTAAGCCGCCGCTCGGCGGCACTCACGCGGCGGTGATCGGCAACGGCAATGTCGCGCTCGATTGCGCCCGGATTCTGGCCAAGACCCGCGCCGAATTCGAAGGCTCCGACATTGTCGGCCACGCGCTGGCGGCGCTCGAAATATCGCCGGTGCGGACCATCACCATCCTTGGGCGCCGCGGGCCGCACCAGATCGCCATGACCCCCAAGGAGCTGGGCGAGCTGGGGCGGCTCGAAGCCGCGTCGCCGGTCGTCGAGGCCGCCGATTTCCCACCGGTCGAGGCCGACGACGCGCTCGAGCCCGGGCAGCGCAAGTCGGTGACGATCCTGCGGGAGTTTGCGGCCCGCCCCGCCGATCCCGCCAAGCCAAAACAAATGGTGTTTGACTTCTTCGCCAGGCCGGTTCGGATCGAAGGTGCCAAAGATAATGGGGGCCGAGCCGAGCGATTGGTCGTCGAGCGGACAGAGCTTGATCAAAGCGGCGGCGCGCGCGGCACCGGCGAGAATTACGAAGTGCCCGCCAGCCTGGTCATCTCCTGCATCGGCTATTCCACGCCTCCGCTCGAAGGAGTCGCTTACGACGAGCGCGGCGGGCGGTTCCTCAACGAGCGTGGGCTGATCGCCGAGCGACTGTACTGCGTCGGCTGGGCGCGGCGCGGGCCGACCGGCACCATCGGCACAAACCGCCCGGACGGCTATGAGGTCGCCAGCCAAATCGAAGCGGCGATGCCGCCCGGCAGCGACGGCGGGCGCGGCGGTGGGCAAGCGCTGGCCGGCCTGCTCGCCTCGAGCGGCGTCCGCCCCACTAGCTTCGACGACTGGCGAACCATCGAGAAAGCGGAAGAAGCGGCCGCGCGGCCTGGATCGCCACGGGAGAAGATGGTTCGGGTCGAGCAGTGGCTTTCCGCGCTCGGCCATTGAAGGCTTGCCCCGGGTGAGCCCTGCATCTAGACAGCCGCGGCCTTGGCTCCCGCCGCGAAACGTCTCGCTCGCGGGTTCCGGTCGGGGAGTAGCTCAGCCTGGTAGAGCACTGTCTTCGGGAGGCAGGGGCCGGAGGTTCGAATCCTCTCTCCCCGACCAATTTCTCGCCGTTCCGCCGCTAAGTGTCTGAAATCCGTCGCTTAGCGGCGGAGGCGAACAATTGGTCGAGAATCTTTCGGGGCATTTGTGCCCATTTTTGTGCCCGAAACTGTGTCCAGCAGGGCGCTTCGAACCGGCGATCATAGGTGGCGGCAATGGCTGCTGACCTCTTTCTGCGTTCGCGGACTTGGTGGTGGCGCTGGCGACCCCGCGGGCAGTTTTGCCGATCTCATACTATAACCATTCGCATGAGCCTCCGAACCGGTTGCCGGCAGGAGGCGGGACGACGGGCCGGCTATGTCCAGCTCGAAGCTGAAGGACGATGCGCGATGTTGTATAAGTCGGTTTCCCGTGAGCAGCTGCAGCTCTTGGTCAAGCAGCACGTCAGCGATTGTCTGGACCGGTTCATGGCCGATCAAATGTCGGCGCCCACGATGGATCATCGGCTCTCGAACATCAGCCATGCGCGCTTGTTCGCTCTGATTGCGCAAGATCCAGCTGGGTGGGGTAACGACGGCCTTGCGGAGGCGCTGGACCGAGTGCCTTTAACAGCGGCTGATCGCGGGGACCTGGCCAAGCTCGCGACCTGGTATCGTCAGCGGAACGGTCCGATTAGCCCAGGTTACATGCGTTCGGCGTTGCTGGCTGCAGGCATCGAACCCACCGAAACGAACCTTAGGAAATGCCTTCCAGCGCTCGCATTTGCCAAGAGCCAGGCATGCCTCGAGGCCAACCGGTCGACCTATGCCGCGGACTATTCCCTAGGCTGGGATCTGCCGGCGCCACTATCGGATCTGGAGGACGGTCACCTGCGTGCGACGCTGCTCGATTCCAGAGCGGCAGATGTGCCTACATCGAAAGAGCGCGAAGGGCCCCACCCGGTGAGGTTGACGCAGACCGACGATCGCTTCCTCGATGCCAAGCTCAGCGACGTGGCCGATGCCGTGGCCAATGCCAATGTCGCCAAAGGAACCTGGTCAGAAGCCATAGCGGGCGACGTGAAGCGCGCATTCTCTTTTCTCATCGCGGCCAATGGCGACATCATGTTCTCGCAGTTGCGCCAACATCACCTAGCGGCCGCCACCGCGCTGTTCCCCCAGCTGAAGCCTAAATATCGCTACATGGAGGAATTCAGGCGGGATGGCATTCGGGGGGCCGCGGCGGTGGGGGCGGCCCGTATCGCGAAGGGTGACAAGAAGGGCCTGGGGCTTGCACCGCAGACCGTCAACAAGCATCTGACCTGGATGTCCGCGACGATCGAAGAGGCGATCACACTTGGCTATTGGCCGGTCGACGTAAAATTCAAAGGTCTTCGCCACAAAGGCAAAAGCCTCAACAAGAAGAAGGCCAACAATAAGCGACCGCGCTGGACGAAGGCAGATTTTACGAAGCTGCTTACCGGACCTGTTTTCTCCGGATGCGCTGGGCTCTTCCGGCGGTTCGAACCGGGTCCTCACGTCTTTCACGACGGCGCATATTTCGGCGGCCCGCTTCTAGTAAATTCGGCTGGGAGGTCGAGTGAGGGCACCGGCTTCGCAATTCGGGACATCGTGCTGGACGCCGACATTCCCTACATCGTCATTCGCGAGAATGAGATCCGTGGCCTGAAGACCATTGTTTCAGAGCGTCGGCTTCCGATCCTGCCCAAATTGCTGGAGCTAGGGTTCGGGGACTATATCCGGCATCTTCAGGCAATCGGTCAGACGGCAGTCTTCCCGGAATTTGTTCACCCGACGATGCCGCCATCGAAATGCTTCTACAAAGCATTCTTTTCGGAGCAGCGGGCTTTGCATTTTCCGCACGGGAGCAGCGCGAAGGTTGAAGGAAAAGACGCAGATGTCGTTTCGATCCGCAAGTTGGTCGTCGATGTTTTGGCTGAGAATGGAGTCGCAGCCGAATTGCGCGTCTACATCGCAGGTCATGAGCCGGGAGCCATGACGCACAAGGTCTACGAAGATGATCCTCCCCTAAGTGTTTTGGCTGAGGCGATGTCTTGCCTCGAGGGCCTTTTTGAGCATCTAGAGCCAATGCCGCTCAACCCGCGGCCGGTAGAGCACATGAAATACGGAAGCCCGCTAGGACGGCCTAGCAACTCTAGCCGATAGTTGTGCGACCCTCCGTGGCGGTGCCGCATCGTAAGTCGTGAACCATCCAGAGCCGGGCGGTTGACGCTGAGGTCGACCGGTCCGCCCCTATCGATGTCACCTTTGCCCGCGGCTTAGGCAAACATCGCTGCGACCATTCTGTCGATAATGTCAGATATTCCGCCAAGTCTGTTGACAATGTCAGATCGTTCCTCCACAACGCTGTGGGGAGCATGAACTGATGAGCGACGGCCCATACAAATCGCTTCCGATGAAGCCCAGATGGCGGCATGCATCGAAGTGCGCTTACAAGGAGGCGTTCTCGCTAGATGAGATCGTTGAAAGCGTGACACGCGCCTCGCACGCCGACTGGCGCGCCGAAGTTCGCCAGGCGCTTATTGCGTCGGTCTCTGCCGTCGTCGCACCTTTAGGGCAGCAGGCGCTTTTTCCGGACCAGGCTATGTCGGACCTGGCTGCACTCCGGCGCGGCTGTGCGTCGCCGCTGGAAGCCTCGTTCGTCAGCAATGCAATCGACGCCGTGGCATCCGGACGCATGGGCGGCGACGCCGTCCAGTTCGCCGCTGCGGAGGCACTCTCCGATCGCCTTCTCTGCAACTATCGCCAAGTCGAGGAGCATGTCCGCCGCGATGACAGCGTGCGCAACGCGGCGTTCGTGCGACACCGGTTCGCGGTGGCGCACGGCCAAATCGATCTTCTCGGTCTCGCGCGGGCCGCTCTAAGGACGCGTGAGCCGCTACCCCGCCGAAGCCGTGCCCAATTCATGGATCTCGACGCTGGAGTTCAGCTATGACCGCCCGGACCTATTATGCCTCACGCGAGGCCGCGTTCGTGGTCGATGCGATCGAACTCGGCGCGGACGTTCGCGACGGCGCGGCTGCTGCCTGCCTCCGGTCCGCGATAAATCTGTCAACTGCAGGCCTGGAGAGCTACTTCTATACCGGGTGGCGTCCAGAACTCGTTGACCTCCTCGTCATCGCGGCTGCTGTTGAATATTGCGATCTCAGCGTCAAACGGCCAGCATGGGGCTGGGCGCGCTCGTTCGATCTGCGTGTCGCAGTCCACGCGCTTGATCGCTGGGAGGATCCCGCGCTCCATAATGCGCTCGAGGAAGCGCTGTCCTTCCTCACGGGCGATCAGTGGATCGTCAGCTTCGTGCAACGCGAGCGCGCGATGGACCGCGTGGGACAAGGGTCCCTCGGCTTCGACGTGCGCGACCGGGTCATCATGCCGTATAGCGACGGCGTAGACTCTCGCGCTGTGTCGGCGCTCGTCGATGACGCCGAGAATGGTGGTCTTGTGCGCGTGCGCCTCGGCACCAAGGGTGCAGACACTCATTCAAAGGATCCCCGGGAGCGTCGCTTCATGGCGGTGCCCTATCAGGTGCGGTTTCATAGCGACCAACGGGCGGAATCGTCGGCGCGGTCGCGCGGGTTCAAGTTTGCGGTAATCACCGGCATCGCTGCCGCGCTCGCGAATGTGGACCGCATCGTTGTAACAGAGAGTGGCCAGGGTGCTCTCGGTCCGATCCTGGTCACCTCAGGGCAAAGCTACCCGGACTATCGGGTCCACCCCGCTTTCACCCGGCGGATTGAAGGGCTGTTCGAGGCCCTGACCGGCAGGGCGGCGCGCTACGAGTATCCCCGCATCTGGTCGACCAAGGGCGAAACAATCGCGGCGGCACAGAAGCTCCCACGGCCGCCCAAGTGGGCGAACACCCGCTCATGCTGGCAGGCTGCTCGGCAGGTAAGCTTCGAGCACAAGCGTCGGCAATGCGGCATCTGCGCTGCTTGTATGCTGCGCCGCCTCAGCATGCATGCGGCCAGCGTCGAGGAGCCTGCCGCCAATTACATCTGGGAGGACTTATCAGCCCCCGAGATCGAGAAAGGCGCGGTCGCGGGATTCAAGTTAATGACCCCGTCCCTCCGCGAGCATGCCATCGCGGGCGTCCTTCATCTTGATCACCTGGCCGCGCTGTCAGGTTCTGGCATCCACCGTCGCGCGGTTGCCCGGGTGGCCCGCGAAACCGCCGATGCCCTTAGGACAACAGTGCCAGAGGCCGAGACGAACCTTTTGGCGTTATTGATGCGCCATCGCGCGGAATGGCTCGCGTTCCAGGAAAGTCTCGGGCCGCAATCCTTCGTTGCCAAGCTCGCACAGGTCTCGCCGTGGCAGCGGTGACAGGCAGCCTGACCGCGGAGGCACTTGGAGAGCTGCTGCGCGACGCGAGGGAGAATGCGAAGCTGACCCAGGCCGCGGCGGCGCAGGCGCTGAACGTCGCCCGCACCACGCTGGTCGCCATTGAGCAAGGGCAGCGCCGCGCGCGGCTGGAGGAACTTCAAAAGCTCGCCGCCCTGTATCGCGTTTCGCTCAACGTGTTGTTGCGCCAAGGCAGTGCGAAAGTCGATCTGCGCCCCCGGTTCCGCCGCGCCGGCGAAGCTGATGCCGAGGTCGACAATGCCGTCGCCCTGCTAAACAGCCTCGTCCAGGCGGAGCTGGAGCTCGAGAGTCTGCTCGGCATTAAACGTGCGCGCAATGACCCGCCGGAGCGTCCCCTGCTACCTGGAAATGTCCTGCTTCAGGCTGAGCAGGACGCGAGCGAGCTGCGGCAGTGGCTCGGGCTTGGCATGGCGCCGGTCCACGACATGGTCAGCTTGCTCGAGATACAGCTGGGTGCGCGCGTCTTCGTCCGGCAGCTGCCGGCCCGGATCTCTGGGCTTTATGCTTTCGACGATCTTGCCGGCGCCTGCATCCTCTTGAACGCCGCGCATCCTCGCGATCGGCGGGCACATACCGCCGCGCATGAGGCCGGCCACTTCATCTCCACGCGGCGGGCTCCAGACGCGCTTTACGCGGATTCGCCGGAAGCGTCGCGGGAAGAGCGCTATGCTAATGCCTTTGCGCGCTGCTTTCTAACCCCCGCCCGGGCGATTGCCGCCCGTTTCCAGGATGTCACGGCCGGCGCCGCACGGCTCACTCGCCGCCATATCATCATCCTAGCGCACGCGTTCGGCGTGTCGCGCGAGGCGATGGTGCGCAGACTGGAGGAACTCGGCCTCACCAAGTCCGGCACCTGGGACTGGTTCAAGGACCACGGTGGCATCACCGATGAGCAAGCGCGCGAAGTGTTCGGCGACGCTATACTGCCCGATCCTGCCAAGACCGATGCTGCGCGGCACGTGTCCATGCGAATGAGCCTGATGGCGAGCGAAGCATGGCGCCGCGGTCTGCTGAGCGAAGGTCAGCTGGCGCGACTCCTCCATATCGACCGGGTCGAGGCACGCGAGTTGATCGATGAATTCGAAGCGGAAGGAGCGGTAGACGATGAGTCCCCAATGCTCCTGGCTTGAAGGGGCGGCTGCGCTGGTCGGCGATGCGAGCGTGTGGATCAACCTTGTGGCGACAGGCCGCGCGGCGGAGATTCTCCGATCCTCGCCGGTGGAACTTGTCATCACCGCTACGGCGCTTGGCGAACTCGAGAACGGGCGCGCCAAAGGCCGGCAAACAGCCGAAGAGTTGGCAGGGCTCCTCAAGATGGGCCTAGTTCGAGAGGTCTCGCTCAGCTCTGCTGACGAAGGCGTCTTTTTAGGTCTTGTTGCTGGCCCGACAAATCTTACGCTCGATGATGGCGAGGCGGCGACTATTGCCTTTGCGCTTGGCTCGGGGACGGTCGCGCTGATCGATGAGCGTAAGGCCACTAACCTGTGCGCCGGGCGCTACCCGGCGCTTATCGTCAAGAGCACGACGGACCTGCTTCTTGCCGATGCCATTGCGTCGTCGATCCAAGCCGATGGACTAAGCGAATGCCTGTTCCTCGCGCTAACGGTCGCGCGTATGCGCGTGCCCGCCCACCATCTCGCTGGGGTCTGCGAACTTTTGGGGCCGGATCGCTGCCGGGAATGCCGAAGTCTGCCCGCGGCCTGGCGGAAATCGGAAGCTTCACGGTTGACCGGCTGATCGCAGCTTAGCCTCGACATATGAACCATGCTGTTGAAGGATGTAAATTTCAAATTTCGGTGTGTAGGTCTGGCTGTCAACGACGGGCGATAAAACGGCTATTGTGCGTCGAGAGCCAGCGACCCGTGCTGAGTGTGGAAGCGGCGTAGCGGGGTCGGACACTGCCGACCCCGCTGTTATTCAAGCTGCGGACGCAATAAAAGCCTCTGCGTCTGCCATTGCCCGGCGAGCGATCCGGGCTCGCACTCGAACCAGATAGTCATGATATTTCGCTTCTCGGCGACGTCGCCCGATTTCGTCCAGGAGGGTGATGTGCGCGGCGGTTGCGCTCACCAGTGCTCCATGAATGCACAAGTGGCTGCACAGAACCATCCCGGTCACGATAACATCGCTGTCCGCCAACTCCATCAGGCGCGACCAACGCTTCTGCTCGACGAGGACTGGGACGCGGCCGGCGCTGCCGCCGAACTTGCACGGCAAATTCAAAGCCACGGCGATCTCGGACAGATGCGTGTAAGTGCCATGTGCTTTCAGCTCGACGGCGAGATCCAGATGTCGGTATCGGCCGTGATCACGCGCATTATGAATGAGCTGCCGTGGCAGAATGATCTCATGAATCGCGGCGCTCATTCGCAAGATCGGCAGGTCGTGAGAAAGTCCCGACCAGGTTACGCACACGTGGTCCGGGAGCTCGCGTAGCCGATTAAATAGTTTGGTGATTACGGCCTTCTCATCGGCATCGGCATAACTGTCCATGTGGCCGAATTCGAACATCCCATCTTCGGTCACCGAAAAGGTCAGCAGTGATGCCGAGCAGACGCGGCGAAACGGCCACCTCAAATCCGCAGCGCGGGGATCGAGCTTTGCATAAGTCGCATAGGCCTGCCGATCGCTAAGAACCTCGATGTCGAGGACAGCGAATGAACGGCGAGCGGTGTTGTAATTGGTCATTTTTATTTCCTTTAAATATGAAAAAGCCCGCACAACTGCGGGCTTTTGCGTGGTTGATTGGGTCGAGCGTCGGACTTGGAGTTTGTTGTTTTCCTCTCTCCTATTTCATCCAACTTGCCTTGCTGTTGAACTGGTCAAAGCACGCGAACGCCTTTCGTCGAGCCTCTCCCTGCTCGAGGAGCTTGTCGGCAATCGTCGCCCACACCGAGCGAGCCCGCGCGGACAATCGCTGGCGCACGATGGCCGGGTTCATTGATCGCTGGTCGCGCCACTGAGCGGCCAGGCCATGCCGGGCAGCAGCGGCCACCAGCGTGGGCAGCCCGCCTTCGCGATCGAACCAGGCAACGTCGATTGGCCGATGGGCAAGAGCAAGGCCGAATCGCATAAGCGGCGCCTTGCCCTCACACTCCCGCTCGCTGTCGCGGGGCAACCGGTTTAAGCTCGCGACCTGGCGGTCCAGCCGCCAGCCGCCAAGCGTGGCGTCGGCATCAAGCTCACTGGCGATCTGGATGAGAAGGTCGATTGACCTGTTGCCAGTCGGATCAAGCTCGACCCGCTCGTGAAACGCAATGTGGCCCTTGTCGTCCCTAACGGCATGCAACACGGCGAAGGCCGGTAGGAAAACGAGCCTGTTGCTGAAAGCACGCTTATTGTCATCGACCGCGACCCGAAACTGGGGAGCGAGGATGGTGAGCTTAGATGGATATTCCATAGGTAATTTCCTCAAAATGATGGCGTGCGCTATCGCTCCCCGGCTGACGCCGGGCGAGTGGATGGAGTGCGGTATTGGTGGGTGTGAGCTAGAAGTCGGAGTGCTGGGGCACGAAAACGCCCGACGCGCCGGGCAGGTTGGTGACGAACTTCAGCTGCTGCCGATGATCGAGCGCTGAAATGCCTTCCTCGAGCATGGCGATCAGTGACAGCCGGTCATACTCCTCGTGACCGGCAATGCGCTCGAACGCCTCGAGATGCGCGTATCCGCAATCGGCGATCCACCGGCTCAGCTGAGCGATCATGGTGGCTGCGAAGCTGGCATCGCGAGAGCGAAATCCCTCGACACAGGCGAACGCCATGGCCGTTCCGATGACGTCAGACTCGCAATAGTGTCGGATCACCTCGAACTCGCGCTTGGCGACAAGCTCGGCGACATCGCTGCCGTGACAATCCTGCTTCGCCGGGATGCCCAATTGGTCGCAAAGCATCTCCAGGCTCGCGCCACGAGCACCGCCAAAACCGGACACAATATCTGCGAGGTCGAAATGACGGCCGCTGAACCGGTGCGCTTGCCAACCCTCGCTGATTCCGGCGAGGTCAAACCGCTGATGCTTCATTGCGGTGAGTGCCAACACCGGGACGTCGAATCCACGGCCGTTATAGGTCACCAGGTCGCGGCCCTCGATGAGGTGACTGACGCGTTCTATCGCGCTCCCCGGATCATTCAGAAAGTCGACGGACTCCAGCGCAAAGCGCCACTGGCCGTATCGCCCCCAGTCCGCTGTCAGGATGGACGCGACAACCGGGGTGTGCGTCGGCCACGGGGGAAAGCCCTCGCCGACAACCGGCGGCGCAATGGTCTCGATGTCGAGAACCGCCAGCCGGCCCCTGCTGCCGGACCGGCGTTGACTATGTAGTGTCATAATGGACTCCTTCTTGAGCCCGGCGGAGCATCGGCGACTGCCGCCTTTTTCCATTCTCTAACCGGGCTCATGAATTCCGAGCCCCACTGGTTTTCCACTAACGCGCTCAGGCGTCCGCATCTCGCACTATTCCGAAGGGTCATCGAGGTAGCGTGCGAGGCGCCGCCTCCACGCGCTCGTCCTGCCGCACCGCACCAAGTGCGCCAGCGGCGCTTGACATGCTTGGCCATTGCGGAGTTGTTCACTCGACTGCCAAGTCCGCCTGTTGAAGTGCTTAATGCCTACTGGTCCTTGGGCCGCTTGCGCTAATCTTCTGCGAACTTAAGACAATCGAGCCGGATGAGGGGGTTAACGTTGTCTAGTTTCTACGAGCGGCCGATCCTGAATTCGCCCTATGCCGCTCCCGCCCTTCATCACCCGCTGGACGATAATGGACAGCCGCTCGACGGGGACCCAATCAAGGGCCGACGGCCCTCCCGTTTCATAGTTCCGGTCCCCGCTTCACGGAAGAAAGCTTCCGCTGCGCAGACATCCCTCGACCTGGAAAGCTATGCGCCAAACGCCAAGGTTAATGAGATCCGGGGCTATGTTGACGCTTGGCGCGCTGTTCCAAATCCGGCCGACTGGGGCGTCACCCCCGCGACTCAAAGGCTGCTGGAGCATTGGCGCCGTCCGAATGAGCTGTGGGCTGGCCCACGCCCATTCTTCTGCCAGATCGAAGCGATTGAAACGATCATCTGGCTGACGGAAGTCGCCCCGAGGAGAGCGGCGACTAAGGGCCTCCTCGATCAGATTGCGAAAGATAATGAGGAGGCCAACCCCGCGCTGTTCCGCCTGGCCATGAAGATGGCCACGGGAAGCGGCAAGACGACGGTCATGGCGATGTTCATTGCCTGGCAGTCGATCAATGCCGTTCGCAAGGAAACGAAGGACTTTTCACGAGCTTTCCTGATCGTGGCGCCAGGCATCACGATCAAGGATCGGCTTCGCGTGTTGTTGCCGAGCGAGCCGGACAATTATTACGACACTCGCGAAATCGTTCCGCCTGAGATGTTATCCGAAATTCGTCGGGCCGAGATCGTCATCACCAATTATCACGCTTTCCAGCATCGCGAGACGCTGTCGATGCCAAAGGTGGCACGCAGCTACCTTCAAGGGAATGATCCCGAGCCGATCAAGACCACCGAGACCGACAGCCAAATGCTTCAGCGGGCGTGCGAGAAGTTGATTCGATTCGACCGGGTCAACGTCATCAACGATGAAGCTCATCATTGTTATCGCCACAAGGTCGGCAGCGACGCCGAAGGCGCACTGATCGGCGACGAAAAGAAGGAAGCTCAGGAGAACGAGGAAGCCGCACGCCTGTGGATCAACGGTATCGAAGCGCTCGACCGTCAATTAAAAAAGGGCAAGCGCGGAGGCGGCGTGCGTGCGGTCTATGACCTGTCGGCAACACCATTCTTCTTGCGCGGATCGGGCTATCAGGAAGGCACGCTATTCCCATGGGTGGTGTCCGATTTCAGCCTGATGGACGCGATCGAAAGCGGGATCGTGAAACTGCCGCGGGTGCCCGTCACCGACAACCTGGTCCAGACCGACACGGTCGTTTATCGCGACCTTTGGGCGAGCCTCAAAAAGGGAACCAAGCAGCTTCCGAAGAGCACTTCGGCCGCCGGCAAGCTTAGTCCGTTTGACCTACCCGAGTTGCTGCAAACGGCGCTTTACGCGCTTTACAGCCATTACCAGGGCGAGTTCGAACGGTGGGAACGGCAAGGCATTGGCGTCCCGCCGGTGTTTATCGTTGTTTGCCAAAATACAGCCATATCTCGGTTGGTGTTCGAATGGATTGCCGGGTTTGAACGCGGCGATGCGGAGGAAGACGAGAGGGCCGCATTCCATGCGGGTCACCTTGAACTGTTCCGCAACTATGACGAGCACGGAGGCCGTCTCAGCCGCCCGCGCACGCTGTTGATCGACTCCCGCCAGTTGGAAGCTGGCGAGGCTCTCGACAAGGGGTTCCGCGACGCCGCGTCTGCCGAAATTGAACAGTTCCGGCGCGAGCTTGCCGCGCGCGAAGGTGCGGGCAGCGTCAAAGGCGACATAGGCGAGAGCGACTTGCTTCGCGAGGTGATGAACACGGTCGGTCGCCCCGGGCGGCTTGGCGAGCAGATCCGTTGCGTCGTATCGGTGTCCATGCTGACCGAAGGCTGGGACACCAATACGGTGACCCACATCCTCGGCGTCCGCGCGTTCGGCACTCAGTTGCTGTGCGAGCAGGTTGTCGGTCGCGGTCTTCGCCGCCAATCCTACGAGCTGAATGACGAAGGTCTGTTCGACGTCGAATATGCTGACATCATGGGCATTCCATTCGACTTCGCGCGCTCGCCGCAGAAGGTCGATCCTAAACCGCCCAAGCCCGTCACCCGTGTCCACTCGATGAAAGAGCGCGACCAACTCGAGATCCGCTTTCCGCGGGTCAGCGGGTATCGCCGCGAATTGGACTCGGAGAAGCTGGAGGCGACGTTCACCGACGATAGCCGGCTGGTCATCACGCCCGAGGATATCGGCCCAACGTCGGTGGTAATGGAGGGCATTGTCGGCGCGGGCGTTACGATCACGCCGCAGGTCCTCGAGAAGCTGCGACCGTCGGAAATCAGCTTCAACCTCGCCAAACACCTGCTTTACACGCACTTTCGGGACGACGATGGCTTTCCGAAGCAGCACCTGTTCCCGCAGATTCAGCGGCTGGCGCGGCGCTGGATCGACGAGGGCTACCTCGTCACCAAGGGCGTGCCAATCGGCGCCATCCTTTATCAGGAACAGCTGGCCCGCGCGGCTCAGAAAATTGACATCGCTTGCACCCGCGGCGGCGGCGGACGGATCATGGCCGTCCTCGATCCCTACAATCCGAGCGGGTCGACGCGGCACGTGAACTTCATCACCAGCAAATCGTGCTGGGTGACGGGCGCCCGACCGCCCAAGTGTCACATCAGCCATGTTGTCGAGGACAGCAGCTGGGAGGTGGCGCTCGCCCAGGCGCTGGAAGGTCACGACAGAGTGGTCGCTTATGCCAAAAATCAGGCGCTCGGCTTCGACATTCCCTACAACGATGGCGGCGTCATGCGACGCTACGTGCCCGACTTCCTCGTTCGTCTCGACACGGGCGGGAAACCGCTGAACCTCGTGCTCGAAATGAAGGGACAGCGCGACGAAAGTGATAAGGCCAAAGCAGAAACCGCCCGCGAATTTTGGGTGCCGGGCGTCAATGCCCTTGGTGGATATGGCCGCTGGGAGTTTGCCGAATTTACCGATCCCTTCACGACGAGTGACAGGTTCGAAGCCTTAGTTGCGCAGGTCATGGACAAGGTCACCGGATGAGTGACGAAATCATCTTCGGAACGCTCGCCGATGTACCGCTGCGGTCAGCATGGACGCACGAGGCCCATAGATTTACGCCTTGGCTGGCCGAAAACATTGACCGCATCGCGGCCGCAATCGGTATCCCGTTAGAGCTGACAGGAACTGAAATGCGCGTCGGCACATTCAGCGCCGATATTCTTGCCCGGAACACAGCTGACGACAGCGTCGTGCTGATTGAAAATCAGCTTGAAGGATCAGACCACACGCACCTCGGGCAGATAATGACTTACCTTGCCGGTCTGGAAACTCATACGATGGTGTGGATCGCGCCATCGTTCCGAGACGAGCACTTGTCGGCTATCCGGTGGCTCAACGAGCACACAATTGATCCATTTGCCTTTTTCGCTGTTCGCCTCCGCGTCGTTCGTATCGGCGACTCGCCGTTCGCTCCGCTGTTCGAAGTCGTCGAACGCCCCAATAACTGGGACCGTCAGCTTGCCGAGCAGAAGCGCTCGGTGGAGGGAAACCGTTCCGAGCTTGGGCAACACCGATTCGAGTTCTGGAGTTACTTCTGCGAAAGACATCCCGCGTTCGGCAAGCCGGATGCTGCGAGCTCTCACTGGGCCGAATTGCCCGGGACCGACGGCGTCGTGGTTCAGTATGTCGCGCGAGACGGGGTAGGTGTTTTTGTCCGTCCGCGGCGTGGTCATTCCATGGAAGACTTGGGACGCGAGTTGGCCCCTCATTTGGAGACGCTGTCGGCTGATCTTGGAGCTCCGATCGGAGGCAACACTAGTTTCCTGTCACAGAATCTGAGCGGCAATTCGCGCGACAAGGCAGAGTGGCCGCGGCTTGCCGACTGGCTTGATGACCGAACAAGAGCATATCAGGCTTCGTTTGCCCGCCTACTTGGAGTTCAAATCTAATGGCGCGCACGCCGACTTTCGACGCAGAGCAGCGGCTCGCCCAAGGTGCTTGGTTCGAAGTCAACCTTGCGCCGCTCCACGGCTATGCAGGCGCAGCCTATCGCGTTGCACCCGAGCAACGTCTGGAAAATCTCGCGCCATCGATCCGTGATTTCGCACGCCGTTTGTTCGATGCCGAGCCAGTTATTCAGTGGCATCAGCATGCCAACCACGGCTTGTCGTCACAGGTTTGCTGCGTCAATTTCCTGATGCCGTTCGCCGACAAGCCGGCGCTGTTAGGCCGCTGGATCGAGCATGTGACGGGCGACACCGTTGCCGAGGTTCTCCCGGTCGAAACGGGACGCGCGGGCCAGGACTGGTTCGTCACCTTCGAGTGGATCGGCGAAAAGGATTATCTCAACGAGGCGAAGGAAGGTGGCGCCCGCAAGCGTGGTGCCAACGCGACCGCCGCCGATGCCGCGGTGATGTATCGCACAGCTGCGGGCCAAACCAATCTGTTACTGGTCGAATGGAAATATACCGAGCAATATGGTCAGCCACTCGACCCGAAGGGCAATGCGACCCGCCGGGCCCGTTATGAGCGAATTTTCCGCGCGCCGAACGGTCCTATCCGACCGGATGCGGACGTTTCGCTGGACAATTTCTTCTGGGAGCCATTCTACCAGATGCTTCGCCAGCAAATGCTCGCTTGGCATAGTGAGCATGATGCGAGCAGCGGCATCGACCGTGCCCGGGTTCTGCACATTTCGCCGGTCGGCAATCGAGCGCTTCATGCCGTAACCTCCCCCCCGATGCGCCGGTTCGGCGATGACGCTTTCGACATCTTTCGGTCGTTGCTTGTCGATCCTAAGGATTTCCTGTCGTTGTCGATCGAGGCGGCTTTCTCGCCGCTGGCCAACTGGCCGGAAGCGGACTGGTATCCCTGGTTGCAGGATCGTTACGCTTCATTGTGCGCCAAATCGGGGGAGGCGTAATGGCCCGCAAACCCAGCGGCCCGAAGCAGGTCGACGCCCTCAAGCACGATGCGGCCACCCGCCGCAATATTCCAACCGCGGAGATGGAATCCTTCTTCAGGCGCGAGGACGATGTCGCGCCGATGCCGCCCAAACATTATCCGCGCGCCCGGCCGCTTGCCCCCGGCCAGACGCGCACCGACGAGGAAGTCAGCGTGCCCGAGATCATCTGGAACGGCGCAAAAATCAGCATCACCGATGCGCAGATGGAGGAGCTGGCCTCAACGGGGACGCTAACCCTATCGGACGCCCAAATGGTGTGGCGCGGCAAGGACAAGCAGGATTGGTCCGACCTCGTCGTCAACGTGCCGCCGCTCTACATCCAGGAGAAAATCCACCCGAAGGCGATCATCGACGATCTGAAGCGCCGAACGCAGGCGGCGAAACAATCGACCAGCGATGCGCCAGACCTGTTCGCCGACTTTAACGGCATTGAGCCCGACCAGCGCGCTGAATTCTACCAGCACGACCAGCATTGGTCGAACCGCATGATCCTGGGAGATAGCCTGCAGGTGATGGCCAGCCTGTCCGAGCGCGAAAGCCTGAAGGGTAAGGTTCAGTGCATCTTCTTCGACCCGCCCTACGGAATCAAATTTAACTCGAACTGGCAGGTTTCGACACAGAGTCGCGATGTGCAGGATGGGAAGCAGGCCGATATCAGCCGCGAGCCCGAGCAAGTGAAAGCCTTCCGCGACACTTGGAAAGACGGGATTCACAGCTACCTGACCTATCTGCGCGATCGCCTCACCGTTATGCGTGATCTTCTTGCCGATAGCGGGTCAATCTTTGTCCAGATTGGCGATGAAAACGTTCATAGAGTTCGCAGTGTGTTAGAAGAGGTCTTCGGCCAGTCGAATTTCGTCGTGGAAATAGCTTTCGCAAAAACGAGCAGTTCGACCGGTGACCATATCGCTCCTACCTTCGACCGCGTGATCTGGTTTGCCCGACGAAAAGAAGCGCTAAAATTTCGGCCTTTCATGATGGAGAAAAAGCCGGGAGCAAAGGGCGGGACCGGCTATCGCAATGCAAGGTCAGAATGGGGAAGCCGACGACCTCTGACGCCTGCAGAAATGGCGGGCCAACTCGAGCTTCCCGAGGGGTGGCGGGTCTATTTTAGAGACAACCTGACCAGCCAAAGCATGGGCCGAGCGAAAGGCGAAGGCGCTGCTTCGTGGTTTCCCGTTTCAATCGACGGACAGGTAGTTCGTCCGTCAGCTTCCGTCCGGTGGAAAACGAACGAAACTGGAATGAGGCGCTTGCTTGCTGCTGGGCGAGTGGAACTGAGCGGCAACAATAACATTGGCTACGTTCGCTACCTCGATGATTTCAAAGCTTTTGCTCTGTCCGATCTTTGGACGGACACCGTGGGCCAGAATCAGTTTGGCGGCGACAAGGTCTATGTTGTTCAAACCGGCCTGACCGTCATCCAGCGGTGTATTCTCATGTCCAGTGACCCAGGTGACCTAGTCCTAGACCCAACCTGTGGATCGGGAACGACTGCGTTCGTGGCAGAACAGTGGGGACGGCGCTGGATAACGATGGACACGAGCCGCGTCGCGCTGGCTCTCGCCCGAACGCGGCTAATGTCCGCTCGGTATCCCTGGTATCTGCTCGCAGACAGTCGCGAGGGGCGCGAGAGGGAATCCGCGCTGACCCAGCGCGTGCCGAGCGATGCGCCTGTTGGCCACGATATCCGTCAGGGTTTCGTCTATGAGCGCTTGCCTCATATTATGCTCAGCTCGATCGCCAGCAATCCATTGATCGACGACATCTGGGAGAAATGGCAGGCAGTGATCGAGCCACTACGCGCTGATCTCAACTTCGCGACCGATGAAAGCTGGGAAGAGTGGCAGATCCCGCGCCATCTGCCCGCCACCGCGCCGCCTGCTGCTGCCAAACCGCACGCGAAATGGTGGGAAGCGCGTATCGCTCGCCAACGCGAGATCGACGCCAGTATCGCCGCCCGCGCTGATGTCGAGTATCTCTACGACAAGCCGTATAAAGACGACAGTCGCGTCCGGGTCGCCGGACCATTCACAGTCGAAAGCCTGTCGCCTCACCGTGTCCTGCCGGCCAGCGACAACGGCAGCTTAGTTGCCGATGCCGAGGCCGCAGAAGGTAAGCGTTCGCCTGCCACTGCCGACCTGGCCGGACAGGACTTTGCCGGGATCGTCATTGAATATCTCAAGACCGAAGGCGTCAAGCAGCAGGCGAAGGGCGACCGCATCACCTTCGACAGCATCACGCCATGGGCGGGCAATTTCGTCGCCGCCACCGCGACCTTCGTCGAAGGCCCAAGAGACAGCAACGAGGGCAGGGTCGAGCGCCGCGCCGCCATCCTGATCGGTCCTGAATATGGCACCGTCGGCCGTCAGGATTTGGTCGCCGCCGCGCGCGAGGCGGTCGATAATCGCTTCGACGTCCTGATCGCCTGCGCCTTCAACTTCGACGCCCATTCGTCGGAGCTCGACAATCTCGGAAGCCTAACCATTCTCAAGGCGCGCATAAACCCCGACATGCACATGTCGGACGAGCTGAAGAACACCGGCCGCGGCAACATGTTTGTTGTCTTCGGCGAGCCCGACATCGACGTGCTCGACGACGGCGGCAAGGACATTCGGATCAAGATCAACGGTGTCGATGTCTTCGACCCAAACACCGGCGACGTTCGCTCCAGCGACACCAAGGGCATCGCTGCCTGGTTCATCGACACCGATTATAATGAGGAGAGTTTCTTCGTCCGTCACGCTTACTTTCTAGGGGCCAACGATCCCTACAAATCATTGAAGACGGCGCTGAAGGCGGAGATCGACGAGGACGCCTGGGCAGCGCTCTACAGCGACACATCCCGCCCGTTCGAACGTCCGCCTGCCGGCAAGATCGCGGTCAAGGTCATCAACCATCACGGCGACGAAGTAATGAAGGTATTTGGGGTTTAGGAGATTGGGAGGAAATTAGCCGTGATCGTCGATGGTTTTAGGCACGGGTTTGATGATGAAGCTTGGGAAGCAGCCAAGGGCGAAGCGCGTGCGGTTATGTATAAGGTGGCGCGGCGCCAAGGATTGATAGCTTATTCGGACCTTGTCTCCCGGATCGGTTCGATCTCGCTCGACGCTCACGACCATCGCCTCGATCATTTTCTTGGGCAAATTGCCTCGGAAGATGATGACGAAGGCCTTGGCCTCACGACGGTCGTAGTTGTGCACAAGACTGGCGACCAAATGCCCGGCCCTGGATTCTTCAACATGGCCGAGAGCCAAGGACGGGACATCTCAGACCCCGTCGCCTGCTGGATGGATGAACTAAAGGCAGTCTATCGGCAGTGGTCGAAGAATTAGGCAGATGAATTTCCATATCGCCGATACCTTCACTTCGTCCTTTAACCGCCTGTCGGGGCAGGACCAGAAGGCGGTGAAGGCAAGCGTGTTCGACTTGCAGATGGACCCGAGTGGCAATGGGCTACAGCTCCATCGCATCGACAAGAGCAAGGACCAGAACTTCTGGTCGGCGCGAGTCAATCGCGATGTGCGCCTAGTGGTCCATAAGACGCGAGACTCGACGCTGGTCGCTTACGTCGATCATCATGACGATGCCTATGCTTGGGCGGAGCGGCGGCGGATCGAGGCGCATCCGACGACGGGCGCGGTGCAGATCGTCGAGGTGCGCGAGCTGGTCGAGGAAATCGCACGTCCCGGGGCGTTCGATTTCGTCTTGCCGGAAGCCGCGCCGGTTCCATCGGCCAACGATCCACCGATCTTCGCGGGGCTGGACGATGATGCCTTGCTGTCGATCGGTGTGCCGGCCGATTGGATCGCCGATGTGCGCGCCGCCACCGAAGACGGGTTCTTCAAACTGGCCGCACATTTGCCCGCCGAAGCGTCCGAAGCTTTGCTCGATTATGCGGCGACCGGCGCGCTTCCGAAGCCAATGCCGGCGCCGATCGCGATCGATCCGTTCTCCCATCCGGACGCGCTCCGCCGTATCCGCCCGATCGCCGATCAGGAGGAGCTGGAGCAAGCGCTGGCGTTCCCGTGGGAAAAGTGGGGAGTATTCCTCCATCCGTCCCAGCGCGACCTTGTCGGCCGGAGCTTCAGCGGCCCGGCGCGCGTCGCAGGATCGGCCGGGACCGGCAAGACGATCGTCGCGATCCACCGCGCAGTTCGACTGGCGCGGGAAAACCCAAGTTCACGCATCCTGCTAGCCAGCTTCTCACAGCCATTGGCGGACGCGATGGCCAAGAAGCTACTGGTCCTGGCGCCCGAGGCCGGCGGCATCGTGCCGCGGATCACGACCGCATCGTTCCAGGGCATCGCCGAGCAGATGTATCAGCTCGAGCATGGCGCACGGCCGCGCATTGCCTCGGAAGCGGTGCTGCGGGATCGGTTGCGCGCTGCCGCGAGGGCCGCCGGCCTAAAGGGATTCTCGGAGCGCTTCCTGCTGTCGGAGTGGACGAATGTAATCGATGCTTGGGGCATCACGTTAATCGAAGCATTCGCCACCGTTCAGCGGATGGGGCGCAAGAGCCGCCTCGGTCCGAACCAACGGGAGCGGCTCTGGCCGGTATTCGATTCTCTGCGGCAAGCACTAGCGAGCGAGCGCTACACGACCTGGGCAGACGTGTTTGGCGAGCTTGCTCGGTCTCTAGCGGGCAAGTTTGACAAGCCATTCGACCATGTGATCCTGGACGAAGCGCAGGACTTGGCGCCAGCCGAGCTGCGGTTCTTCGCGGCGCTCGCGACGGACAAGCCGGATGCGCTGTTCCTTTCCGGCGACATGGGTCAGCGTATCTTCCAGCACCCTTATTCATGGGCAGGTTTGGGCGTCGATGTGCGGGGGCGGTCGCACACGCTCAAGGTCTGCTACCGCACCTCTCAGCAGATCCGCCGGGCCGCCGACCGCTTGCTCCCAGTGGTTTTGCGAGATGTAGATGGCACCGAAGATGAGCGACGCGGGATTGTCTCGGTGTTCGAAGGGCCCGAGCCTGAAGTCCGCATTGTGGGTTCGCTGGACGAGGAAAAACGGACAGTGGGCGAGGTCGTCCAGACCTGGCTGGACGGTGGCATCGAACCCTACGAGATCGGTCTGTTCGTGCGAACGGCCGCTCTGGTCGCACGTGCGCGCGGGGCCATCGAGGAGCTCACGGGCCATGAGCTGATGACGACCGCACCGATGAGCCTTGCGAAAGGCCTGGAATTTCGGGCTGTCGTGGTCATGGCCTGCGACGAGGGCGTCCTTCCACTAGACGAGCGCGTTGGCGATGCCGCCGACGAGGCCGAACTCGACGACGTGTATGAAACGGAACGGAGGTTGCTCTACGTCGCCTGCACGCGAGCACGAGAGCATCTGATGGTGACTGGCGTAGCGCCGGGGTCTGAATACCTCAATGATCTCGCAAGGTAATGTTTTGGTGACACTTGGATTAGAATGTTGCGTGCTCACCGCAGCGCGATCCCGATCACCTTAAGGACAACGTAAAGGGCTCCGCCCGCCAGAGGGGCATCGCCCCGATCCGATCCGAACTTGAACGGATCGACCGCGGAATTTCAGTCCGCGGAAACGAGCATTGCGAGCTCCGAATTCCGGAACGGAATTCCGCCAGCAGAAACGTTCGCCCCGCGGCGTCTCTGAGGTATTGCGCCTAAACCGGAATCCCCCGCCAACTCAACTTACTTACTATTGGTGTTCTAGTTGTCGAAATCTCGACGCACCTCGACCGACCGAAATTAGCATTTCCGGACTGACTCCACCTTGTCCTATATACTGGGAAGTTTTGCCAGTTTGGGAGAAAGTTCGTGGAAATTGATAAAATGCTGGGGTCGGCGTTTGAGTTGTTCGACAAAGAATGGGAAGCCATTCAGTTCGACCTTCAGAATGCAGTTAGAAGAGCGGTAGACGAGAAAACGCGGGATGCGGGCGAGAACGCTCAGAAGCATCCATTGCAAAGTTCGACGCCGCTGAAGGAAGCGAGTTTCAGGGCACACTCTACAGTCACCAGATTGGAGAAAAAATTCGAACGTCCTATCGCCACCGCATTAGGCGGCTTGGTCTCCATCGCGTTCGCCCAGAAATTCGCCGCAAACGTCGATAGAGCGATTGAACTGGACCAGCGCGCCAAGCGAGAAAAAGGGGAGTCAGGCCTCTATGCCGCGGCGCGTAAGGCGGTAGACAGAATCTACGATTTTGGCGCCGGAAAATGGCACTGGGCACAGCAAGCTGATCCGGAGCTAAGCATATACTCCGACCTCCTGCGTTGGAAGGCAGACGATCCTGCGCACGACGATCCAAATTCGCCTTGGCCAGAGATCAAGGCGATCTACAAGCAGCGGTCCAGGGATCGTGATTTGGGTGAAAAGCTTACCCTGTCGTTGCCGAAGAAACCCCAGTCCGGTTTTCGCCAGGCAAAGCCAATTACGCAGATCCCAACGGTGGCCGAAATGCAAACCATTGCGGGGGACTGGGCGTGGTATAGCACTAATGGGTCCGCCCAAAGGACCACAGGCGTCGGGCAACTGGACACAGACGATCCTTACGGAGGATTCCTGCGTCGCAAAATCCCAGAAGCGGCCATGGCCATGCAAGAACGGGAGGATCTTTATGAGCCACCGGGTCCGCGCTTGAATGACAGACACTGGAGCCGCTTTGATGTACCTCGCTCCACATATGCTGTGGTTGAGGTAAGAAGTGGCTTTGACTTCCCCACCTTGCCGCAACTTTATCCGCCGTTAGCAACACTGAGGCTAATCGGCGTCACACTGGACTACCGCGGCGCAAAACAACGAGAATTAGAGGAGGCTGAAGCAGGAGAGGGGCCAAGCGATATAATTATTGAGACTGTGCGTGCCTGCTTCGTTAGATACAATAGGTGTCATGACGAAGACCTGATACGCTTTTGGCTATTCCTGCTTGTCGGCCGGAAGTATCCTGATCGCGTAGATGCCTTATTCCCGCCCGGCTATTTTCACGGGGTCCGCGGACCTGACATCGTGGAGTCGCGAGAAAGTCCAACGCATTTTCAGCTTGTGCGGGTCGCGGCGGATCAAAACTTTCGTCATATGATGCGGCATCCGGATTTCGGGCCGTGGGGAGGTCTGCGATGATCCGGATCGCCGACTTTGACAGTGCAGACATGCCATTCCTCTTTGTGGGGAATGTGAATGGCGGCCGGTTCGTATTCCACCAGACTTGTCCGGAAAGCTGGCTTGCTGCGATGGTCAGTATGCCGCTCGCTGCGATCGTAGAGTTTGAAGGAGCTTATCAACGACTCTTCGATGGTGCGTTCATTACCTCTGCCATCTCCACAGGTGAGCATGGCTTCGAGCTCACCGTCGATATGTAGCTGGGACCAAAGTTGCTTCGCCTACAATGGCGAAGCTCGAGCCAGTCGACTCCTGCAACCTCTTTCCCTGAATGCCAGGCATGACCAGAGTGATCACACCGAATCGACCTGCAAAACGGAAGTAAGCAATGACGGATTATCAAATCACTTGTATCCGACGCGACGGCAATTATGTACTTGAGTTAGCAACCAGTGAGTCGTACAAACCAAGACGGTTATGAGCCTGACGAGCTGGAGGTCACGCCTGCAATGGTCGAGGCAGGGCTACAATGTCTTTATAGCTCGGGAATAGTGGATCATCGGGTTCCGGCGGATATCGTAGTGGTTGAAGAAATCTTTCGTGCAATGCTGGGTCGTGCGCCCAGTTCGACTGGTGGGCATCGAACTTGCTAACCAGCTGACACAGGAAGAGGCATTTGGCCCACAAGGCATTAATGTCGTCCGCCGTCATTCTGTCGTCAGATTTCGTGAGGAGGTCCGTGGGCCTCAGTGCGATCTGTCCGTGCTTTTCTTCGACGTACCAGTGAACCAGCTTATTCCGTTCACTGTCACATTGACCAATCAGGACGAACAGAGAGTTTGTGAACGCCTTGAAGGCGTTCACGGTGCTCATGTTGACAACCCGTTGCACGACTTCATTTCTCGCGCGGGTGTTGATGATCTTAGAGATAGTGAGTGTCGCGTAGCGGGGATCAGTACTGAGAGCGGTGGCGAACAGTAGGGCCAGCCCTTTCTCGAGCAGCGCATAAGCATTAAGTGCTTCGGCTCTAGCGGTGTTGAAATGATCACGCGTTTTACGGGGGCTATGGCTCATGGGTAATTCCGATCGGGACGAAACCTACTCCGAAGAGGAGACAGTGGCACGGCGCGAGGCCGCGCTAAAGCGGATGCTCGCAACGCCGCATAAGCCGCACAAAGAGCATAAGAAGGCCCGCTAGCGCCCGCCCGGCCTACCGAAAGCCCCGGCTCTCGCTTTCATTCCCGCCGCCATTTCAGACGGCCGCTCGATTTGCTTGTCACACGCACTGCATTTCCACCACGCGCCCGGTCCTCTGACACGATCCAGCCGAAGGGCGCGCTCGCCGCAGTAGGGGCAGCCCTCGGCGGGGCACTTTGCCAGGCCGGCTTCCAAAGTTTCGATCCTAGCGATCATCTCGTCTAGCCGGTCTGGCGCCTCATTAATTCGCTTCCAACGCGGCCACTTGTCGAGGAGGGTCAGAATGTTGTCGAGCGTTGCCATAGATGCCCCTTTTGCTGAGTCGATACAGGCAGAGAATGGCACGATTCACGCCAGCGCGACATTCGACAGCATAGGATTGGCCGTCCGTCGAGACGGCGTCGAACACGGCCTGTTGCTAGCCCCTAGCACCGCACGCGAACTGGTTGCGCTTCTTACCGCGTCCATCGCTTTCGCGGAGTGCCAATCTGGCGCAACGCTTTGTAGTAATCAGGCGGCGAGCCGACCAACCCGCCGATAGGTGAGGCGCTTGCCTACCATGCCCTTGAGAATGACGTTGGCGCGTTCGCTGTCAGTCATCTTGCGGGTGTTGTAACGAAGGTCGAACTCACGGCAGTAGCGAGCCAGATGGGCCTCGCTCATATGGTGGTAGGTGCCGATCACGCCGCGCTTGAAAATGGAGAAGAAGTTTTCAGCGGTGTTGCTGTGAGCAAACCCGCCCATGCGGACATACTCGCTAGCCGAGTGAACGACGCTGGTATGGCCAGCGAACTCACGGCCAACGCGGGTGTAGACAGGGCTTTCGTCGGTCATGAGGTGCGAAGCGCGATCGACATTGGTAACGATCAGCGGGCGCAGAGTTTTGGCGTTCACATTGGCGACATGGAACGAACGGGCGTGGCCTTCGCGGCAGACGAGGGCGACGACGGCTTTCTTAGGTTTCACGGCGCGGGTGGCGCGGTTGCGCTGCTTTCCGCCAACATAGGTTTCATCGGCTTCAACGACACCGTTGGGGCCACCGAGCGGCCCGCCGTTGTCGGTCATGGCTTCACGGATACGGTGGCAAAGGAACCACGCGGTTTTGTAGGTGACGCCGAGCATACGCTCCATCTGCTTTGCGCTCATGCCCTTCTTGGAAGCGGCCATGATGTGCGTAGCGAGGAGCCACTTGTGAAGCGGAACATGGCTGCGCTCCATAACCGTTCCGGTGCGAACGGTGAACTTGTCGCGGCAGTCATTGCAGAGGAACATTCCGGCCTGAGTCTTGCCACCCATGCGACGGGTGCGGACGCTGCCACAATGCGGGCAAGTCGGCTCACCATCGGGCCAACGGTCAGCTTCAAGGTGCGCCAGCGCCTTGGCTTCGTCGTGGAAGATGGGGTCTGTGATGTTGATGTTCACGGTCGTTGCTCCTGTTGGGAGCATATGGCGCCATGACGTCTGCTAAGTCAAGTATATAATTGCCGACGCGACAGTAAGGACGTCGATCGACGGATCGACGCCGTCGGTTTCGGCGGTCAGCTATATCAGATCGACCACGTTATCGGCTGGATACAGAGCGGCGCCCACCGTTTTTGGACCGTCGCGCAGGGCCAGAGCGTCTGGGTTGTTGTCAGGCAACATCCCACCTCGGGCCGCCTGTACTTAGTGACGGAAAATGATGGCTATCCTCCGAATAACTTGCTCAGCTTGCCGGAATGCTGAAACTGGCCGAAGACGGACCGTCTGCTTCGAAGCGTCATGCCATGATGGTCGGGCATTCCAGTATGGCTGAGGCAAGCGACCGGCGACCGGCGTATTTTTTTCAAGATCAACCACCACAGGCCCGGCACTGCCCACTTCAGATCAATTTTGCTATTACCCGCACCAGCGGCGTTTGCAGCACTATTGCCGGCGGCTGAGGCGAACGCGCACTTTAGCCGTCAGAGAATTTAGGCGGGGACCACATGCAACGGATCACTATTTCGCTGGAGGACAGCCTCGCCGAAGCGCTCGACGAGTTTCTGAACGCGCGGGCGTACAAGAACCGCTCCGAGGGCGTGCGCGATCTGGTCCGCGAGGCTATCGACCGGCAACGCAATGAAGCGTCCGAACACGGCGACTGCGTCGCCAACCTGTCGTATATCTACAATCACCGGGTGCGGTCGCTGGCCAGCCGCCTGTCGGATATGCAGCACATGCATCACGACCTGATTGCATCATCGACGCTGGTCCACCTCGACCATGATTACAGTCTGGAGAGCGTGATGCTTAAGGGTCCGACAGCCCGAGTGTGCGCCTTTGCTGATGAGGTTCGAGCCGAGCGCGGTGTTCGGTCGAGCGCGCTCAATCTTGTCGGCGTCCATTCCGACCATCACCCAAGTGGTCACTCGCACTTGTCGCCGGAGAATGTCTAGGCGTCCTTGCCCTCGATGTCGCTCGGTTAGGGGCCGCCGCGGCGTAAAAGGGGTTGACAAGGCCGGCCGAGCGTAGGAAGTTTCGACTCGTTCTTCATACTCTTGACGAGGTGAACGCGAGTGGAGCTGGTTTCTGAAACATGGCCAGCTCTCTGTGCAATCGCGGTCACGCTCGGGATGCGTCACGGCTTTGACGCCGATCATCTGACGGTCATCGATGGACTCGTGCGGCGCAACGCCGCGCTACGACCGCGCCTTGCCCGGGTTGCCGGCATATTATTCTCGTTGGGGCATGGCGCGGTAGTGATGGTCGCGGCCTGCGCCACGCTGATAATGGCGTCGCGCTGGAGTGCCCCGGCATGGCTCGCACCGGCGGGCATGATCATTTCGGCGACCGTGCTCCTAAGCCTCGCTGCGCTTAATTTACATGCGGTGTGGGCGACACCGGCGGGCGTGGCAGTGACCCCGGTCGGACTTCGCTCGCGGCTGGTCGGTCGCGCGTTCGGCAGCGACCACCCGCTCATGCTCGCCGGGCTTGGAGCTTTGTTCGCAATTTCCGCCGACACACTCGCGCAGGCGGCAGCGCTCGGGCTGGCTGCGTCACAATTTGGCGGCGTACAAGAAGCGGCGATAGTGGCAGGCTGCTTCGCCGCGGGAATGGTGCTGGCAAGCGGCATTAACGGCTACTGGATGGCGCGGCTGATCCGCATGGCGGACCGGCGCGCGGCTATCGCATCGCGCGTGATGACCGGCGCGGTCGGGCTGATGAGCCTGACCGTGGGGCTGCTGATCCTCGTCAAGCTCATCTCCCCTCACTTTGCGGCCGCCTCGATCGGCGGGTCGGGTTGGGCGGGGGCGGCGATCATCGCCGCAGCAGGCATCGCCTTTGCCATTGCCATGCTCGTCAGCCGCCGAGCGGGGACGCAATCGGACGCGATCGGGCGGGTCACCGCCGCTCGCCCGGGACAGCAATTCTCGCGAGTTCGGTTCGAAGCGCCTTCAACGTCAAAGGCTCGATCACAGGCCGCGTGACCCTGCCGCTCTCACGAAAGCCGGAGCGCATTTACTCTTCTTTTCTCGGAGTTCGACCATGCACAAAGTCACTGCGATTGCCTCGACTCTGATGCTCCAACCGGTGTTCGGGCTAGTTTCGCCGGCGGTCGCACAACAGGTGGAACCCGCGGTCGCGGCGGCCGCGCCGGGTAGTGTCATCATTGTCACCGGACGGCGCGCCGACCTGATCGGAGTCGCCACTTCGGCATCCGAAGGCCAGGTCAGCCGCGAGGATTTGGCCGATCGGCCGATCCAGCGGGTCGCCGAACTGCTTGAAGCAATCCCCGGCTTCATCGCCACCCAGCACTCGGGCGGCGGTAAGGCCAATCAATATTTCCTGCGCGGGTTCAACCTCGACCACGGCACTGATTTCGCCGCCTTTCATGACGGCGTGCCGCTCAACATGCGGACCCATGGTCACGGACAGGGATATCTCGATCTTGCCTTTATCATTCCCGAACTGGTCGGACAGCTCGACTTCGCTAAAGGGCCATACCGCGCCGACACCGGCGATTTCGCTACCGCCGGCGCTGGTCGCTTCACGACCGTCGACAGTCTCGACGCGCCATTTGTTAAAGCCGAAATCGGAACGTCCGGATTTTACCGGGCGGTCGCCGCCGGTTCGTCCAAGCTCGGCAGCGGGACCGCACTGCTCGGCATCGAGGCTCGGTTCGACGATGGCCCGTATGACATCAAGCAAAACCTCAAACTGTTCAGCGGTTTCGCTAAATGGACTGGTCCCGTCGCAGGCGGGACGTTGCGTGCGAGCGCCACCGCGTATCACGTCGATTTCAAGTCGCCCGAGCAAATCCCGCAGCGAGCGGTCGAAAGCGGGTTGATCAGCCGGTTGGGCGTCCTGGACGGCGATCTCGGCGGTGAGACGACGCGGATCGGGGGTGTGCTTAACTATTCATCCGACACCAGCTCGCCGCTGACCCTCAACGCTTTCGCGCATTATTATAAGTTCCGGCTGACGTCGAACTTCACCTATTTCCTCGAAAACCCAGTGGATGGTGATGAGTTCGAACAGCGCGACCGCCGGATGGTAGTTGGCGGACGCGCCGAGAAGCGATTCAACCTCGATCTGGCGGGTTTGCCCACCGAAATTCTGCTCGGCGGCGAAACGCGCTTCGATTTCATCGACCCGGTCGGCTTGTTTCGAACCGCTTCGCGCCGTGTTTTGTCGACAGTGCGCCAAGATAAGGTCAAAGAAGGATCGGGCGCGCTCTATGCCGAAGCCAAGGTCCACCTGACCCGCACCGTCCGCGCAATGCTCGGCGTCCGCGGGGACGCTTATCATTTCGACGTCAAATCGGACCTCGCGGCGAATTCGGGCAAGGACAATGCGAGCATCTTCAGCCCCAAAGCGTCGCTTGCCTGGGCGCCGACCGATCAGGTCGAGCTTTACGCCAACTACGGCCGCGGCTTCCACTCGAACGATGCGCGCGGCACGAGCATCAATATCGATCCCAACACCGGCGACGAGGCAAGTCCGGTCGATCCGCTGGTGCGCGGGACCGGAACCGAGATCGGAATTCGCGCCCGCCCAATCTCGGGGCTGACGCTGACCGGGACGATCTGGCGGCTCAAGCTAGCTTCGGAGCTGCTGTTCGTCGGCGATGGTGGCACCACCGAAGCGCAGGGGCCATCAAAGCGGCGCGGCTATGAGCTCAGCCTATTCTACAACCCCGCCGAGTGGCTGACATTGGATGCCGAATATACTGAGTCGCGCGGACGCCTGACCGACTTGCCGAGCGGCGAGAATAATATTCCGGGTGCGATCGAGAGCGTGATCGCGGGCGGGTTCGTTGCCAAATACAAACGCGCCTCGTTCGGCACCCGCTTGCGCCATTTCGGCAGTTACAGCCTGATCGAGGACGATAGCGTCCGGGCCGACCCGACGACGGTGGTCAACGCCCGTTTGGGCTATAAGTTGGGAAGGGTCGAGCTTGCCGCCGATCTGCTCAACATCTTCGATTCGAAGGACAAGGAAATCGAGTATTTCTATGCCTCGCGCCTGCAAGGCGAGCCGCTCGAGGGGATTGAGGACCGCCACTTCAAAGCGGTCGAGCCGCGCCAGCTGCGCGTCTCAGCGTTGGTGAAATTCTGATGCCGCGCGCGAAAGCGGCAAGGAAGAAGTCAAGGAATTGCGAGCCGCCCCGGCCGCTGAGCTTTGCTTCCAGGCTGATGGTCGGGATTGTCCTGCTTGCCGCTTCGCAACCCGCGCTGGCACACGAAGGCACCGGGCTGGCGGGCGGCTTCGTCGCGGGGTTCCAGCACCCCTTGGCCGGCCCGGACCATATGCTTGCGATGATCGCAGTGGGACTATGGGGCGCCTTCCTCGGGCGGCCGCTGATCTACCTGCTCCCGATGATCTTTCCGATAATGATGACCGTCGGCGGCGCGGCAGCCATCGCGGGGGTGCCGCTCCCACCGGTTGAAATCGGGATCGCTTTGTCGGTGGTTGTCCTTGGCGCGATGGTCCTCGGCGCCATCCGCGCGCCAATCTGGCTCGCCTGCACGATCGTCGGCATATTCGGCCTGTTCCACGGCTACGCACATGGTTTGGAACTGCCGTCGGCTGCCGATCCGGTGGGATATAGCGCCGGATTCGTCCTCGCCACCGGGCTGCTTCACATTTTCGGCATCGCCTTGGGGATGCTCAGATCCCGGCCGCGTGGCGACATTGTGGTGCGAACACTGGGCGGTCTCATCGTCGTAGCGGGCTTGTGGTTCTTGGCGAATTTACTGTTCTAGAGCCGTTCGTCGCGGCAAACGAATGTGCGATGATCGCAATGAAGGATCGGCGACAACAGATATGGGTCGTATCGTCTTGATCACCTTGCCGATTCTGCTTGCCGCGCTGGCCACAAGCGCTCCAGCTCGTCCCCATCCGTCACCAGCCACTGAACGACGTGCGTTTGCCGATCGAATTCTGGCCTCGACGAATGTGGAATGGAGCGACTACTTCGCCTTGCGTGGGCGCGCCTACAAGTCCCCCGGAAGGATGTTCATGCACCTTCCCGACGGTCACCCGGCGCGTGGTTTTGGCTATTTTCGGAAGCTCGGGATCAACGTCGAGTTGAGCGACATGATCGACATCCAACGGGCACAGCCCGCTTCAGCTGACTTGATTACCGCGCTGATCATTGCCCATGAAGTCGCTCATCACGTCCAAAGCGAGTTAGAGGAAGCCGATGAGAATCATCGGGTCGCGAACATGGACCGTGAGCTCGAAGCCGATTGTGCCGCTGGTTGGTGGCTTGCGAAGGCGAATGCTCGCAATTTAAACGCAATCGGGAAACCGTTCCTGCTCGTCCAAGACATCGCAGTCGAACTGCCGCGAGCGCTTCACCTCCTTTCTGGCGCGAAGGAAGAAGCACGAACGCAAGACGTCAAAACCCACGGCGGGGTTGGAAATCGTGTCTCGGCCATCCAGTCGGGTATGCGGTCACCGATGGTCGAAGATTGCGGTGCTGGATTTCGATTTTGAGACGATGTTTGCCAACACGCTTCTGAAAACGAATTGATGCTCCGGACGCACCTTAGGAAAAATGCGGGGCGGGTCTCGCTTTGCGACGCGAGTAGAGCCTCTTTGAGTTGTTCTGAACAGGGTTGAATCTGAACGAATGACTGCTTTCGGGCGCATCACGATCCGCCGCAGATGACCGCCATTGGCGCATAACGGTCGTTGACGCTTTGGGTACCGGTGTCGAGCGATCTCAAGGCGCGCTTGATTTGTGCCCAAGATTGTGCCCAAGATTGTGCGCGGCGGGGACTGTCCCGTCGGCAATTTTGGCGGATTTCAGCCTCTTGGCAGAGCCGCGAATAATTGGTCGGGAATCCTCTCTCCCCGACCAACACTGCCGTCATCGAAACCGTTTCGCCACGCGAACGTTCACGGTTTGATGGCAAAAGCCGCGACCAAGCGCTTCCCCGACGGGATCAAGGCGGAGCATTGCAAGGAGCGCAGGCCCATTTGGACGGCCTGGATCCGCGCGTCGTTGCTGGGCGCGCTACTTGCGCTGGGGCTGTTCGGGTTCCTCGGCGGTGCGCCGACGCGCGATATCCGAAACGTCGCCGAAGCGGCAGCGATGCGGGTGAACCTGCCCAATCCGATCAGGAACGGCATGTTCATCGAGACGAGGATCGACATCGCCGCCCGCCAGCCGATCGCCGATGCCGTCGTCGCCATCCCGGCGGATTTGTGGCGGGAGATAACGATCAACTCGCTGGTCCCGGCGGCCACCGAGGAAGAGTATAAGGACGGCGAGTTCCGCTTCCATTTTGGGCCGCTGGAAGCGGGCGAGCGGCTGTTGTTCAAGATTGACGGGCAGATCAATCCGCCGCGGTTCGCGAGCGCCAGCGGCCGCATCCGCCTGCTTGATGGGACACGCGAGCTGGTCGCCGTTCCGGTCAGCCTCAAGGTCATTCCCTAATGGACGTGGTGCTTCGCGCCAGCATCATTTTCTGGATGCTGTTCCTGCTGCTGCGGCTGCTCGGCAAACGGGAGCTGGGCCAGATGACGCCGTTCGAATTCGTCAGCCTGATCGTGCTCGGCGACCTCGTTCAGCAGGCCGTGACCCACAATGATTATTCGATCACCGCTGCGACCCTGGCGGTTGCGACGTTCGGTTTCTGGGCGCTGATTTTCGGCTGGGTCGACTTCAGGTCCAAGCGGCTGCGCAAGCTCATCGACGGGGAGCCGCGCGTGCTGGTCAGGGACGGCGAGGTGATCGAAGCGATGCTGCTGCGTGACAAGATTTCGGTCGACGAAGTGTTCAGCGAAATGCGGCTGGCGGGGATCTCCTCGGTGGATCAAGTCGACTGGGCGATCCTCGAAACCAACGGCAAGATCAGCTTCATCGAGAAGAAAAGCGGCTAAGCCGCGGACGCCCGATCGAGCGCGTCGCCGTCGATCCCGGACACGCTCGTGCAGCCGGTGAGCGCCATCGCCACCCGCATCTCGGCTTCGACCAGCTTGAGGACATGGGCAACGCCCGGCTGGCCGCGAGCGGCGAGGGCGTAAGCCCAGGCGCGGCCAAGCAGCACGAAGTCGGCGCCGAGGCTGAGCATCCGCACGACATCAAGGCCGGAGCGGACCCCGCCGTCGGCAAGCAGCGGCAGCTTGCCGCCAAGCGCGTCGGCGATAGCCGGAAGCGCCCGCGCGGTGGAGGCGACTCCGTCGAGCTGGCGGCCGCCGTGGTTGGACACCACGATCGCGTCGGCGCCGGAGGATGCGGCGGCGCGGGCGTCTTGCGGGTCGAGGATGCCCTTGATGATCAGCGGGCCTTGCCACTGCTCGCGCACCCACTCGACGTCATTCCAGGTGACGCTCGGGTCGAAGTTGGCGGCGATCCAGCCCATGAAGTCCTCGAGCCCGCTGCCTGCGCCGAGCAAGGGTTCGAGACTGCCGAGCGAATGCGGCCGGCCGTGCACTCCGACATCCCACGCCCAGCCGGGACGCGCGGCCACCTGCGACAGGCGATCGAGCTTGCCGGCAAGCCCCGCCGAGGCCCGCCAGGCCAGAGCGATAGTCGCGGTAGCGCGCGCCCGGCACCGCCAGGTCCACCGTCAGCACCAGCGCCCCGCAGCCCGCCTCGCGCGCTTTGGCGATCATGTCGCGGACGAAGGCGCGGTCGCGGACGATGTACAGTTGGAACCAGAACGGAACGCCCGCTTTGGCGACCTCGCCGATGGAGCAGGCACCGACGGTCGACAGAGCGAAGGGCACGCCGGCGGCGGCCGCGGCCCGCGCCGCCTGGACCTCGCCGCGGCGCGCGGAGCGGCCGGCGATGCCGATCGGCCCAAGCCCGAGGGGCATCGACCAGCGCTGCCCGAACAGCTCGGCCGACAGGTCTATGCTGGACACGTCACGTAGCACTCGCTGGCGAAGCGCCACGGCCTCCAGGTCCTCGACATTCCGCCGAAGCGTCACCTCGCCATACGAGCCGCCGTCGAGGTATTCGAACAGGAAGCGCGGCAGCCGGCGTTTGGCGAGCGCTCGATAATCGCCGACGCAGGCGGCTCGCATGCTCAGGTCGCGAAGCTCGGGTCGAGCCGGTACGCCTTGCGCTTGAGCGCCGGCCAGGCGAGCAGGTTGGCGGCGACCGCGAGTCCCGCGGCACCCTGCTGAGACGTGACCTCGGGCGATCCCTGCGGCGGGTTGTTGATACTGTCGCCCGCGGCCAGCGCCATCACCTGCGCCTGGCACGCCCGCTCGAGGAAATAGAGCTTCACAAAACATTCGCCGACGTTGCGTCCGACCGCCAGCGTGCCGTGATTGCGAAGCAGCATCGCGCCTTTGTCGGCAAGATTGGCGACCAATCGCTCGCGTTCGCTGAGGTCGACCGCGACCCCTTCATAATCGTGAAACGCGATATCGCCGCGCACCAGCATCGCCGTCTGGGTCAGCGGCAGCAGCCCTTCGGTGTGCGCCGACACAGCCTGGCCCGCAGGCGTGTGCAAATGCATCACCGCCTGCGCATCCTCGCGCGCCATGTGGATCGCCGAATGGATGGTGAAACCGGCGGGGTTGGTGATGAACGGGCTGGGATTGACCGGATTGCCGTGGACGTCGACCTTGACCAGCGACGAAGCCGTCACTTCCTCGAACATCAGCTGGTACGGGTTCAAAAGGAAATAGTGCTCCGAACCGGGCACCCGCGCCGACAAATGGGTGAAGATGAGGTCGTCCCAGCCATAATAAGCGACCATCCGGTACGCCGCCGCGAGATCCACCCGGATCGCCCATTCCTCGTCGCCGACCTTGCCTTCCAGGGACGGGATCTCGACGGAATCCAGCGCCTTGGCGCCGGCAAATCCGCGATTCATGTCGTCGACCCGGTTCATTGTGCCTCTTGCTTGTCGGGGTGGGCGTCGGCGAAGGCGGGCTGGGCACTGGCGCTGGCATCGGCCCTGACCAGCGTCGGATAAGCCGTCAGCGGCACGTCGAACCGCCGCGCGTTGTACATCTGCGGCACCAGGCAGACGTCGGCCAGGCTCAGCGCATTGCCGAACAGGAAGGAGCCCGAGCGCTGCGCGGCAAGCGCTTCCAGTGCGGCGAACCCTTCGGCGACCCAGTGCCGGTACCAGGTATCGCGCTGCTTCTCCTCGATACCCAGCGAACCGCCGAGATATTTGAGCACTCGCAGATTGTTGAGCGGGTGGATGTCGCAGGCGATGGTCAGCGCCAGCGCGCGCACATGCGCCGAGTCCGCCGGGTCGTTCGGCATCAGCGGCGGCTCGGGGAAATGCTGGTCGAGATAGACGATGATGGCGAGGCTCTGGGTCAGCCGATGGTCGTCGATCTCGAGCATTGGCACGAAGCCCTGCGGGCTGAGCGCCCGGTAGGCGGCGTCCTTTTGCTCGCCGGCGCGAAGGTCGACGCTGCGGCTTTCATAGTCAACGCCCTTGAGGTTGAGCGCGATCCGCACCCGGTAGGCGGCCGAGGAGCGGAAATAATCGTGGAGGATGGCGCGGGTCACGAGCGTGGCTTTACCGCTCGGCGAGGAACGGCGCCACCACTTGCGGCGGAACCCGGCTCGGGCGGCCGGATGCCTTGTCGATGATCGCCCAGAAGGTACGCGCGCGGACGCGGAGCCGACCGTCGGTGCCGGTGAACTCCATGTGGCGGTCGAAGCGCGCGCGCTTGGGAGCTTCGCCGACCCAGGTGCCGCCCGACCACCCGGTCGCCTTCAAGGGCGGCGCGCAAATAATCGATCTCGTGGCGAACGATCACCCAGAAATAGGCATCTTTGTGCGCCGGGTCCGCTACCGCCTCCCAATGCGCAACCGCGACCTCCTAGATCCACTGTACCCACACCGCATTGTTGACGTGCCCAAGCTCGTCGATGTGCTCCGGCCGCGCGGTGAAGCTCATCTCGAACGCAGGGCGGGTCATTTGCCTATTTCACCTGCGTCAGCACGAAGGCGAAAGTTTCGGCGACTTCCTTGAGGCTGTCCCAGCGGCCCGACTTGCCGCCGTGGCCGGCGCCCATGTTGGTCTTGAGCAGCAGCACATTATCGTCGGTCTTGTTGGCGCGAAGCTTGGCTGCCCACTTGGCCGGCTCCCAATAGGTCACCCGCGGGTCGTTCAAGCCGCTGGTGATCAGCATCGGCGGATAATCCTGCGGCTTCACATTGTCGTACGGGCTGTAGCCCTTGATCAGCTCGAACGCCGCGGGATCCGTCAGCGGGTTGCCCCATTCGGGCCACTCGCCCGGGGTCAGCGGCAGCGTGTCGTCGAGCATCGTGTTGAGCACGTCGACGAACGGCACGTCGGCGACCACCGCGCCCCATAAATCGGGGTCGGTGTTGGCGACCACGCCAACGAGCTCGCCGCCGGCCGAGCCGCCATTGATGGCGATGTTGCCGGCTCTGGTGAAGCCCGCGTCGATCAGTCCATTTGCCGCGTCGACGAAGTCGGTGAAGCTGTTGTTGCGCTTGTCGAGCTTGCCTTCGAGGAACCAGTCGTAGCCCAAGTCGTCGCCGCCGCGGATGTGGGCGATGGCATAGGCCCAGCCGCGGTCGAGAAGGCTGATCCGGACGCTCGAGAAGCCCGGCGGAATGGCGATGCCGTAGGCGCCGTAAGCGTAGAGGAACAGCTTGCCCCCGCCGTTCTTCTCGAACCCCTTGCGATAGACCACCGAGACCGGGATTTGCTTGCCGTCGCGCGCCGCCACCATCAACCGCTCGGTCGCATATTGCGACGCGTCGTAGCCGGACGGAATCTCCTGCACCTTGAGTGCCTCGAGCTCGCCGCTGCTCGGGTGATAATCGTAGACCGTGAGCGGGCTCACCATCGACGAATAGCCGATCCGGTAGGCGTCGGGAGCGAAGTCGGGATTGCCGGCGAACCCGGCGCTGTAGCTGGCTTCGTCGAACGGGATGCGGGTCTCCTCGCCCGAGTAGCTTCGAAGGACCAGCTGATCGAGCCCGTCGACCCGCTGCGACAGCACCAGATGGTCGCGGTGGGCGGCGTGGCCGGTCAGATACACTTGGGTTGAGCCGGGGATCACCATCGTCCACTCGCCGGGCGCCGCCGGGTCGGCCTCGGCCAAGCGGAAGTTCACGTGGCTGTCGTTGGTGACGATCCACAATTTGCCGTGCGCGGCATCGACCGAATATTCGTGCCCCGGCCGGCGGGCTGAGACCAAAACCTGCTCGGCCAGCGGGTCGGACGAGGGCACGAAGCGCACTTCGGTGGTGGTGTTGTCGCCGGTGGCGATGAAGATCAGGCTGCGGTCCTGCGATTCGTCGACCCCGACGGAGAAGCCCAAGTCCTCGGTCTCTTCGTAGACTGTGCGGTCGTCTACGACGGGCGTTCCGAGCCGGTGGTAGCGGGCTCGGTAGCTGCGCCAATTGTCGTTGACCTCGGTGAAGACGATTCCGCAGCTGTCGCTGGTCCACACCGGCGAGCCGATTGCCACCGCGGTGACGGTCTCCAGGTCCTGCCCCGTCGCGATGTCGCGGATTCGAAGGGTGAAGCGCTCCGAGCCATTGTCGTCGATCATCGTCGCCATCAGCTTGGCATCTGGACTGACTTCGATCGCGCCGAGGCGGAAATAGTCCTTGCCGTCGGCGTGCGCCGGCTCGTCGAAGATCAGCTGGTCGTCACCACCACCGACGAGCTTGCGGTACCAGTTGCGGTACTGAGCCCCGGTCTTGAACGCCCACCAGTAAACGAAATCGCCGTCGCGGATCGGGACCGACGATTCGTCTTCCTTGATTCGGCCCTTCATCTCCTCGAACAATTGCTCGACCAGCGGCTCATGCGGCTTCATCGCCGCTTCGAAATAGTCGTTCTCGGCCTTCAGATAGCCAAGCACGTTGCCGTCGGTGACGTTGGGATAGCCGGCATCGCGAAGCCACGCCCACGGATCCTCGATCCGCTGGCCGTGGTGCTCGAAGCCGTGCTGGCGCTGTTCGGCGCGGGGCGGCGGCGGAAGGTTGGAAGGCGTGTTCATGCCGGGCTCTTAACGAAGCGGCCGGGAACGGAAAGCGCAAAGGTGGCAATTCGAACGCCCGCTTGGATGGAAAGGGGACATTTGCGCCCGGAAGTGTCGGCGCGTTGGCAATTGGCGGGGCCATGCGATTACCGGCCTGCCGCAAAGGCGTTTCCCTTTCGTCACTTTTCGCTAAAGCACGCCGCATGACCAAGCCGATGTTTGCTGCCTTCCTATCGCTTTTGGCATTGGCGTGTGCCACGGTGCCCGTCCCGCCGGCGACCTCGCCCGGTCCCGACTTTCTGGTGCGCAATGCGGCCGCCAAGCGTGTCGTGACGACGTCCAGCGGACTGCAATATTTCATTGTTCGCTCGGGGCCGAGAACGGGACCGCACCCGACAGAGAGCGATACCGTGACCTTCGACTATGAAGGCAAGCTACTCACCGGTGAAACCTTCGACAGCAGCTACGAGCGCGGAACGCCGCTCACTGGCCGCGTCGACGGCTTCGTGCCTGGCTTCACCGAGGCTATGAAGCTGATGCGGCCGGGCGACGAGTGGCTCGTGTGGATACCGCCCGCGCTCGGTTATGGCGATCGCGCGGCCGGTCCGATCCCGCCCAACAGCATCCTGCGCTTCAAGCTCGCCCTGCACAGCATCACGCCCGCCGGCTAGACTCCCGGAGGATCGGTTGGGCGAGCGGAAGTCCAGCTTCTGAACGTGCTGGGGTCCTCGCCATAGGCGGTCCGAAAGGCTCGCGAGAATTGGCTCCGGCTTGAGTATCCCACGTTTACGGCGATGACCTTAACTGGAAGCGGCGTCGATCGAAGCATTTGCGCCGCGTGGTGAAGCCGGGTCTTTGCCACGAACTCCATTGGCGTCACTTGGAAAGCCTGGGCGAATTTCTGGCAGAAGCTCGATCGGCTCATGCCGGCAGCTTCTGCCAGGCTTTTCGTTGTGTGCGGGTGCGCAGGGCGATCGAGCACTGCGGCGACGCTCTTGCCGAGGCGTTTGTCAGACAGGGTGCCAAGTAACGAGCCTTGCTCTTCCCCGCATTCCACGATTCGCCGAATCATCAGCACCAGGCATGTTTTCATGAGCGCGCTTGTGAGTGCACGAGATCCCAGGCTCGGATTGCAAACTTCTTCAATCATCAAGCTGAAAGCGTCTCGAATGATGCCATAATCGCCGACGTTCTGGGCCATGGGCTTCTTCAAGTTGTCGAGCAGACCGAATGACCCTGAAAAGCTCGCGTTAACTATGCCAGAGACGAAGCGGAGGCCAACCTCGCCGCCAGCGGTAGCATCCATCATCAGCAAACCTTCATGTGTGAGCGTGCTTCGCTCCTTCGCCGGCACGTCAATCGCCGGTTCCCCGTCAACGGCGACTAGTGGTCGAAAAGCAGGTGGAATTAGGACGATGGAGCCGGCGGGGCAATCGACAGGCGCGTGTCCTTCTACGGTCAGGTAATGTGTGCCGGTAAGCACATAGTGGACCATGATTGCGTCCACAGGCTCCACTATGAGGCGCCGTCCACGCTCCACCTGGCACAGCGCGAAGCTCTGCACGTCCACGTCGAGCGTTATTAGCAGGCGGTCGAGTTGACTTAGAGACCGCACGCTCGGCGAATCGGGAGACGAGATGGATGCTTCCACAGCTCTGCTCTTGCCAAAAAAAGCAAGATGAGTGTGAGCACTATTTTGGGCGTTCTCAGGAAGCCGACAACTTTCATCATCAATCCGTGTTACGTGGGTCCGGCGCGATCCTTGTGGGCGCTCAGGCCGGGTTTAGAGGAAATCCATGTCCAGCTATGCAGACCGGCTCAAAGCCCTTCGCGACCAGTTGAAATCCGACCGCCTTGACGGCTTCGTCGTCCCGCTGACCGACGAGCATATGAGCGAATATGTCGGAAGCTATGCGCAGCGGCTGGCGTGGCTGACCGGCTTCCAGGGGTCGGCAGGCTCCGCCGTCGTCCTGCCCGAGGAAGCGGCGATCTTCGTCGACGGGCGCTACACATTGCAAGTGCAAAGCCAGGTCGACGGCAAGGATTGGAGCTATCAGTCGGTGCCGGAGACCAGCGCCGCCGAATGGCTCAAGGAGCATGCGCCCGAGGGCGCGCGCATCGGCTACGACCCCTGGCTGCACACCGGCGATTGGGTGAGGAAAGCCCGGGCTGCGCTCGCCGGCCGCGGCGCCGAGCTGGTCGCGGTCGGTGCCAACCCGGTCGACAAGGTGTGGGCTGACCGCCCCGAAGCCTCCGACGCGCACCTCATCGTCCACCCCGACAAATATGCCGGCAAGAGCTCGGCCGAAAAGCGGACCGAAGTCGCCGATTGGCTGACGGGCAGGAAGGCCGACGCGGCGGTGCTGTCGGCGCTCGATTCGATCGCCTGGGCGTTCAACGTCCGTGGCGCGGACGTCACCCACACGCCGGTCGCTTTGGCTTATGCGATCGTTCATTGCGACGGCACCGCCGATTTGTTTGTCGCCAGCGAGAAGGTCGGCGCCGAAGTCCGCCAGCATCTGGGCAACGGCGTCCGTCTTCACGAGCGGACCGATTTCGAGCCGGCGCTGGCGAAGCTCGGCGGCAAGACAGTGGCAGTCGACCCCGAGCGCGCCGTCTCTGCGATTTTCGATGCTCTGGAGAAAGCCGGCTCCAGGCTCATCGCCGCGCGCGACCCGACGATCCTTCCCAAGGCGATCAAGAACCCGGTCGAGATCGCCGGCCAGAAATCGGCCCAGCAGCGCGACGGCGCCGCCATCGCGCGGTTCCTGCGGTGGATCGACGAAGAGGCGCCCGGCGGCGAGATTGACGAACTGATCGCCTCGGATCGCCTCGAAGCCTTTCGCCGCGAGAGCGCCGAGCTTCGCGATTTATCGTTCGACACCATTTCGGGCTCCGGCCCCAACGGTGCAATCGTCCACTACAAGTCGAGTGAGAAGACCAACCGCAAGCTCCAGACCGGCGAGCTCTACCTGGTCGATTCGGGCGGCCAATATCTCGACGGCACAACCGACATTACCCGCACGGTGCCTATCGGCGAGCCGAGCGAGGAGATGCGCGACCGCTTCACCCGCGTGCTCAAGGGCCATATCGCCATCGCCACCGCGCTCTTCCCCAAGGGTACGCGCGGGACTCAGCTCGACAGCTTCGCCCGGCGGCCTTTGTGGGAGGCGGGGCTCGATTATGCGCACGGCACCGGCCACGGCGTCGGCAGCTTTCTTGCCGTCCACGAAGGGCCGCAGCGGATTTCCCCGGTGGGAAGCTCGCAGTCGGGTGGCGTCGAGCCGCTGCAGGCGGGGATGATCATTTCCAACGAGCCCGGTTACTACAAGGCGGGCGAATATGGCATTCGCATCGAGAATCTGGTGCTGGTCGTAGAAAGCCACGTCGAGGGCGCGGAAAAGGAGATGCTCGGCTTCGAGACGCTGACCTTCGCACCGATCGACCGGCGGCTGATCGGCAGGGAGATGCTGTCGCCGCTCGAACTCAACTGGCTCAACGGCTACCACGCGCAAGTGCTGGAAAAGATCGCCCCAACGCTCGACGGCGCCGACCGCGACTGGATCGAGCGGGCGTGCGCGCCGCTTTAGGCGTCGGGATCAGTTGCATCGGTTAGGGTCGCTCGTGCTTGCTCCCTGGGCGCCCGCGCATGCGCCTTTCGGCGCCGCAGATTGTCGCGCAGTGCCGCGGCAAGCCGTTCTTCGCGTTCCTCTTTCACGCCCATCGTAGTCCCATGCGTTGAGCTGCGCCCGGCTGCAAGCCGGGTTGACAGGGCAAGCCCCGCACCGTCATAGGCCCGCCACTTCCCGCAAGCAGTGCTGCCGTAGCTCAGTGGTAGAGCGCATCCTTGGTAAGGCTGAGGTCGTGAGTTCAATCCTCACCGGCAGCACCATCACTTCCTTAGAAGCCAGATAGTTAGCTCGCACCTGCGGGGTCGCTCCGGCGCTACCCGAGGCCGGGGTATCTTGAACCTTCGGCTGCGCTGATTACTTCGACCTGGCCTTCCCTGCTCGCCTCGCGCAGCGGCTGAACCTCCGCATGGGTGCGAACAACATCTTCGACCGCGATCCGCCGGTAGCTGGCCAGCAGGTCATTCCGCCCGGCTTCGGCAACGGCAACACCTATCCGGCAAGTGTACGATGCCCTCGGTCTGTATCTGTTCGCTGGATCCACGGTCGACTACTAAGTCACCGCGAAGAAGCAAATTGCGACGGGCTTCGAGAGATATCCGCCGTTTTCTTTTGACGCATTTGCATTTCCCTTTCGACACGGCACAATTGCGACGTGGGTAACGTATCCGAACTTGAAGAACAGGCCGATCGCGCAGCGGCTGCCGGCGACCTCGCCGGGGCCCGGGAATCCCTTGAGCAAGCGGTGGCTGCGGGCGGCTCGACGCTCGCGGTGTGGACGAAGCTCAGTGCGCTTCGTCGTGCCCTCGGCGACATCGACGGTGCGATTGGGGCGATCGAGCGGGCGCTTGCGTTATCTCCCCTGCACTTCTCCGCGCTGCTCTCGCGGGCGATGCTCCTTGAGCGCAAGGGTGACCGCCGTGCCGGCGAGGCCTTCACCCATGCCCTCGCCCAGCTCCCCGATGACTGTGAGGTTCCACTGCCAATGGTGAATGTCGTCAAACACGGGAGAAAGCGCGCAGCGGAACATCAGGCAAGCGTGGAGAAGCGGCTAGTAAACGCGATTCCTGCTGAATTGGACGGCAAGCAGCTACAGCGGCTCGAGCGTTTGGCTTCAAACACATCGCGCCGAACCCGCCACTTCCATCAGGAGCCGACGAATTTTCACTTCCCCGGATTGCCGGAAATTGAATTTCACGACCGGGACCTGTTCCCGGGCATTCACGAAGTTGAGTGCGCAACCGACGCAATCCGCGCGGAATATGAAGCGCTCGAGGGGATCAAGACCGCAGAGCTCGTCCCCTACACGCAATATCCCGACCATGTGCCGCTCGCTCAGTGGCTCGAGCTCAATAACAATCCCGCCTGGACGGCCATTCACCTG
The DNA here is from genome assembly GCA_037721775.1 of Sphingomicrobium sp. Taxonomy (GTDB): domain Bacteria; phylum Pseudomonadota; class Alphaproteobacteria; order Sphingomonadales; family Sphingomonadaceae; genus Sphingomicrobium. The sequence continues at coordinate 73,716 of JBBJOG010000006.1, forward strand.
ATCCAGAACGGCCGGCGAGTTGACGCGAACGCAAAGCACTGTCCCGAAACCTTGAAAGCGTTGGCCAATCTGCCGCAGCCGGTCATTCCTGGCGCAGGGCCTAACGCGTTGTTTTCCCTGCTCGCTCCCAAGACCAGGATACCGCCACATACCGGGGTGGCCAACGTCCGGTTAGTCGCGCACCTTCCGCTCATTGTGCCGCCCAATTGCGGCTTTCGGGTTGGGGAAACCACCCGCGAATGGCGCGTCGGCGAAGCGTTCGTGTTCGACGACACGATCGAGCACGAAGCGTGGAACGACAGCGACGAGCTGCGCGTGGTCCTGATCTTCGACATGTGGCCGCCGGCGCTCGATGAGGCGGAGCGCCACGCGGTCGCGAAAGTCGTTGCGGCTGCCGGCGTCAGCTTCAAGGGAGTTTGACTTTGATTGCGGGTCCGAAGGTCGACGAGGCCGCTCGGGCACGTAGGGCAGCGGCGAGAGTTCCACGCCCACAATTTGAACCCGGCCTGGCTCTGAGCGAGGAGAGCGCCTCGACAGAAGGGCTCAGCCCAACCGAGCTTGCCCACGCTGCAGCCGAAACAGACCACACTGGAAAACAAGGCCGACGTTGAACAAGCGAAGTTGGAGCGCGTTCGCGATACCGTCACTCCACCGTGTTGTCCTGAGTTCCGACACTCGAAGCCTCTGCCACTCTGCATTCAGCGGCACGCTTAGCGACACGCGCTTCACTCCCGTCTTGGCACAACGCTTTTCCCCGCGGAGTTATCACACCGTCGAGTCGTGCAATGCGAACTACCATCGGCTGCGATCTTTGCGACGAAAGCGGCACGAGAAATCTTTTCCAAACGTGCCTAAGACTGCTCACCTGGCACCATTCTCCAAAAGCCATCGACACAAACCCAAATTTAGCCGGGTTCGAAGGGTCTTCATTCACTCCCGAGCACAGAAAAAATGCCTTTAAGTACGGTCACTTCCAGGACAAGCTCGCACGTGGTTGAGGCTTTTTGGCAACAGCGGGCCAATTCTCCTGGTTGCACGGAAACCGGGCCTCTCATAATGTGATGCCGCAGTTCTATCACCACACTAGTTTGAAAGGGGATTATTTATGCGCAACTTAGCCATTGCGGTGGCGCTCGCATCAACGGCGCTGGCTACGCCAGCCGTTGCTCGCGACAACTCGTGGTACGCCGGTATCGAAGGCGGGATCTTGCTCATCGAGGACTTCAGTCTCGACTTTGACGATGGGGAAGACGACTTCGAGGATGCATTTCAGATCAACCATAAATATGGCTTTGATGTCGACGTCCTCGCCGGCTACGATTTCGGCCCAGGCCGCATTGAGGGCGAACTTGCTTATAAGCGCGCCCGCATAGATGAAATCCAAGAAGCAAGCGGGCTTGGTTTTGGCGGCGAGATTGAGGCTGACGGCCGTGCGCGCGCGGCTTCGGCGATGATCAACGGGCTGTTGGACTTCGGCGGTGACCTCGGCCTGGGCGGCTATGTCGGCGCCGGCATCGGCATTGCTTCCGTCCGGTACAATATTGACACGGACGACGACGCGGACGACGACGCGGACTTCAGCGACTCCAGCGAGTCGGACAGAGCCCTCGCGTGGCAGGCGGTCGCAGGGATCCGTTTGCCGATTTCGCAAAGCATGGAAGCGGGCCTTAAATATCGCTACTTCAATACGGGGCGGCTTAATTTCGGTGAGGACGACTTCGGCCTTCGTGGCAAGTGGAGATCGCACAGCTTGCTGGCGAGCCTGATCTTCAACTTCGGCGCCCCACTGCCGCCGCCTCCGCCGCCTCCTCCTCCTCCGCCGCCTCCGCCGCCACCTCCGGCGACGCAGACGTGCCCGGATGGCTCTGTGATCCTGGCGACCGACATCTGCCCGGCACCGCCGCCTCCGCCACCGCCGCCGCCGCCGGCGCCAGAGCGCGGTTAAGCGTAGCCACAGGGCATCGGCTTCGGCCGATTGCGAAAAAGACCGGTCCGGGGGGCTTCCTCGGACCGGTTTTTTCTGCCGCGGTCGAGCTACCCCCTCAAAGCTCGCTACGTGACGTCGCAAGGATTTGCCCGCGGGTGCGAATGAAAGAATCGGCAATCACGTCGTCATGCTGCCCTGCGCCCGCAGGCTAGCGATATCCAAGACGGTGCGCCCATGGGAGCAGGATCGGCAACACTGCATCAAGCTGCTTTCGGTAGCGCCGCCACCGTCCGCTTGGCCGCCGGGTGAGTTCCTCGGTCACCTGGTCATAGCTGGGCGTGAGAATCGCGCCGCGTTTCCGTGCTGTGGATCGATGGTCAAGCAGCTCCGGCTGCCATTCGAGGTCGAGAAATTCGATCAGTGGTCGCAGGGCGATTTCAGGATCGGCAACAAGCTCCTCGTACACCAACGTGTGGACGCTCACGGGTACGACGTGCCGGCTTTTCAGCCATACGGTCATGGTTGCGTCGTACAAATCAGCCGCGTCGCCGAGGTCCAGAAAGCACGCCATTGCATCGTTCATTACGAAGCTTTGCATGAAGCCGCTCAGCACGACATCGCAGGGGTGCCTCTGAGCGAAGATGATAGGAGCCCCGGGGAAAATGGCATGGATGAGCGGGAGCCCGAGCATGTTGAGCGGCAGCTTGTCGATGATCAGGCCATCGAAATTGGGAACTAAGTGTCGATCGAGCTCCGCAAAATAAGCGTTGCGCGCTCTCATCAAGAGCTCGGGAGTCGCGTAGCGGAGGTAGGCTGTAGTGCCGATCACACCCTCGGCAGCCTCCAGCATGTGCACTTCCTCAAGCACAGCAGTGCCGGGGTGCCCCATCAGAAACGTGTCGAGAAGAGTCGTTCCTGAACGAGGGAAACCGACGAGGAAGACTGGAGATCGGCGCTCCGTCGACGGCACTTGCGGCAGCGCCGCAATCAAATCCTCAGTAACCACCTCCGAAAGTTTTCGCACCCTTTGGCGGTAAGCCAAACCACGTTCGCGCCACGAGGCGGATTCGGGCACCGCACGGTGCATTGCCTCCGCCGAGGCGAATGCACCTTCCTGATCGCCCAGCAGGTCAGCAATTTTTGTACGCATCCGATACCAGCGCAGGGGATCGTGGCGCGGATCTTCAGTCGACAGCAAGCGCAGGGCCTCCCCGGCATCTCGGTCACGAAGAGCCACAGCGGCTCGCAGGAGACCGAGCTGGTCAGCAGCAGCAGCGCCATGATCGCAGATGAGCTCGCGCAAAAGGTCAACGCGGCCGGCGCGCTCCAGAAGCAATCCAAGCTCGCGGACCGCGGTGAGTTGTTGGGGGCGCTTTCCCAGTACGCGTCGGTAAAGCTCTTCCGCCTCCTGTAGGCGGCCAATAGCAACGAGCGAGCGAGCCCGCTCTATCGCTAGGTCGAGCGACGCTGCTTGCCCCTCGGGCGCCGCTTCCAGCACCGCCAGCGCCTCCAGCGCCAGGCCCGAGCGGCGCAACAGTTGCGCTTGCGCTACACGCATTTCGACGTCCGAAGGCTGGAGCCGCAATGCCTTCTGCAGTTGCTTGACGGCTTCATCTCGCCGACCGCAGCATTCAAGCGCGTCTGCAAAGCTCCGCCGCAGTTTGCCGTCTTCCGGGTTGAGACTAACCGCTCGAGCGAAGCTCTCAGCCGCGGCATTCCACTCCTCGAGTGACGCCAATGCGGCGCCAAGGCTTGCATGCGCACGCCAATCGCTGCCCTGCCGGTTTATCAGAAGCGTCCAAGCATCGACTGCGGCCGGCCAGTCTCGCAATACCTCGGCGGCCTGCGCCCGGATCCGCCAGAAGTCGGGACAGTCCGGACTGTTCATCTGATCCGGAACCGGCAAGGAGAGAACATCGGAAGGGCGCCCAGCATCGAAGAGAGCTCGCGCCAGCATCACGCGATAAGCGCCGTTACCGGGCTCCGAATTCCACGCTTGCTCGAGACAGGCCACGCCGCGCGCGAAATCACCGTTCCGGCAATGAATAAGGCCAAGGAGGTGATTCTCAAGCGGGGTCCGCTTCTCATGCCCGGAGTTAGTCTCAATAAGTTGCCGCGCCTTATCAAGATCACCGCTTTGAAAGGCCGCAATTGCGCCTGCAAGGGCGGACGTCATAATCACGCGTTAGCCTATCCTAGAGCTTTTTGAACGGGTCAACTGCTAGTATCGTGACGAGGGCTGAGGACGAGCAGAAGGACGGCGGATTGCTCCTGGCGAAGCTCCGCAACCGGTGGCACGCACCTCAGCCATCTCGACAGCCGAGGGCTCGAGGCGGTAGGTCGTTCGGGTGGTCGGAACGGATTGGCAGCGTCTGCTGGAGCAGGCCTCGGGACTGCGACACGCGGGCCGCCACGCCGAAGCGATCCGCGCTTACGAACGACTGCTCTCGCTTCGCCCAGATCTCCCGGACAGTTGGTACAATCTTGCGTGGGTTTACCGGCAGGAACGGCGCTTTGCTCAGGCCCTGACGGCCTATGAGCGCGCGCTCGCCCTTGGGGTGTCGGCACCGGAGGAAGTTCATGTCAACCGCGCGGTGATCCTTGGCGATCATCTGGCGCGAAGCGACTTGGCAATAGCCGAGCTGCAGGCGGCCCTTCGCTGCAATCCCACTTATGTTCCAGCGCTGTTGAACTTGGGCAACCTGCGCGAGGACTTGGGCCAACTGGAACGAGCGCGCGCAGCTTATCATCGCACGCTGGATGCAGATCCGGACAACTGCCTCGCGCTGGCTCGCCTTGCCGGAGTCGCCGGCGCTGAAGACAGTCCTGAACTCATTCGCACACTGCAGGTCAGATTGTCGGACCCTCGCCTTCAGCCGGCCAACCGCGCCGATCTCGGCTTTGCCCTGGGCCGCTTGCTCGATCGGGCCGGTGACTTTGACGCCGCCTTTTGCGCATATTCGACTGCCAACGCAGCGAACCGCGCAAGCGCTGGGCCTGCCGCATTCTACGACCGGGCCGCGCAGGAACAGTTCGTCTCACGGATCATCGCCGCCTTCCCCGCGCCAGCTTCGGATGTCGGTAGTGGCCAGGCAGCTGCGCCGCTGTTCATCCTCGGGATGTTCCGCTCGGGATCAACCCTGACAGAGCAGATCCTCGGAGCGCACGGCATGGTCACGGCCGAGGGCGAGCTTGAACTCATCCCAAACCTAGTACGCTTAATCAAGCCCTACCCTGAAGCGGCCGCCCGGCTCGTTCCTCGCGCTGTAGACACGCTGCGCCAACGGTATGTGGGAGGACGGCCCTCCACCTCACCGGACCGGTTGAGGACTGACAAGCGGCCCGACAATTTCCTGCACATCGGCTTGATCAAAAGGCTGTTTCCGGCTGCCAAAATCCTCCACACGGTCCGGAACCCGTTGGACAATTTGCTGTCGCTTTACTTCCTGCAACTCGACCCCAGGATGAGCTACGCCCACGACCTTGGCGATGCTGCCCATTGGTACATGCAATACCAGCGCCTGATGGCCCATTGGCAGGCGCTCTACCCAAACGATATTATGGAGGTGAATTACGAAAGGCTGGTTGCCAATCCGCGCCCGGCCATCTCGCGCATATTGCGATTTTGCGACCTGCCATGGCAGGACGCATGCCTTGACTTCCACCGGCAGCCCAATGTGGTGAAAACTGCCAGCGTGTGGCAAGTGCGCGAACCTCTGTACCGCCGCTCATTGGGGCGGTGGCGCAACTACGAGCAGCATCTTGCGATATTGCGGCGGACGATCGGTTCAGGCTAACTTGGCGAGTAGGCGACGTCCCCTCAGCCGTTCGTTTTTATCCCGACATGCTTCTGGGCGCGCTCGAGTCCGTTTCGATGATCGAGCCGCTGGTCCTCCCATTGCTGCGCAGTCATGCAGACCGTCACCGCACCAAGGCGGCTCCCGGTTTTCTCAACCCTCTCGCAGATCTTGCGATTGGGATCGCTGCTCTTCTTGGGAGCTGGATTGGAGGACTGAATGCTCGTCTGGGCAGCCGCCGCCGAACCAAGGGCCGCCGCGAGCAATGCCGCGATCACCAGTCTCATCATTTTTTACTCCGGTTGAAACCGCATCATAGAGGGAACGACATGCGGCGGCAATGCGCCGCCGTCACGGGCGAGGAACGGCGACGTCAAAAGCTACGGTGAGGCGCTCTCCGGAACCGAACGGGCGCGTGCCATGCCACATCCACGATGGGAAAAGCACCAGCCGACCAGGCTTGGGCTCCACCAGCCTTAGCGGCTCCAGGTCGAGCGGTAACGAACGCGACCGGGGCTCGCCGAGAGTGAGCCAGCCCGCAATCCCCGCCCCGACATCCGGCGGGAGCGCGATATACAGGACGGAACTAATCCAGCCGAACGGGTGGACATGGTTTGAATGAAATCCCCCGCTGCGCAGCCGAACAGACCATGCCCCTGCGAAGGTGATGGGGGCTGCCCTTGGAGGTGCGAGTAATGGATGCCGGGGATCGCGCGGTGGCAATGCCGTCACGTATTCCTTCACTGCCTTACGTACCGCTTCCCGTAGCGACACGATTGCCGGGTCGATCAAATGGAACAGGTGGCCATCGGTCTGAGACCCGCCGCGCACGGATTGTGCCAGCGGCTGACCGCTCACGCGATGAAGCTCTCGAAGCTTGCCCGCGAGCGTTTCCAGCGGCGGCAGCCGCTCGGCCAGATCATATTGCGCTACGAAATGGTGGTCGCCCGTTAGCCATTCAAGCCGACTGTCCCCAGTCATGCGCCACGTGGTTGCAGCGTACGGCCAGAATGCGAACGCTTCGGGCGTCGCAAGCCAGGCATCGATCACTTCAGACGCCTGTTCGGCTCTACCCGAACGAAGAAGATGCCGTATCCGGCGAATTTGCACCGACGAATTGGCCATGTCCGCGAGGGGCGCGAACAGCAGGTCCGCCTGCTCGATATTTCCCATCTCAGCGTGAACGATCGCTTCGTTGGCTGCGAATAGAGCGTTCTCGCCGATTGCGCGGCGGCCGTTCTCGATTGCGGTCAAGGTTGCGTCATATTGCTCCGCGTGCAGCAGCGTGATGATCTGCTGACGCCGCAGCTCGAGGCTGAGCGGGTGTACGGCAAGAGCCTCGTCGAAACTGCGCGCGAACCCCTCTCGCTCACCCTGTATCCAGCGCAGATCGCTCAGCAGAAGATGTCCTTCGACCCACAAGGGAGCGCCGGAGAGGGCGCGCACCAGGCCGGCCATCGCGTCATCGACCCGGCGTTCGGCATTAAGCGCCGCGACGAGGCCCTTCATCATTTCAAGGTCGCCTGGCGCCAGTTGCAGCGCTCGGGCATAGTCGTCGACGCTGGACAGGCCCGCTTCGAAGCGGGTGCGAGCGAGCCCATGCGCCACCAGCGGATGACGCGGGAGAAGCTGGAGCGCCCGCTCCAGCACAGGGAGGGCCAATTCGCGACGCTCTTCAGCGCGGTGGATAAGACCGATCAGGTGCCACAAACGCCCATCTTCCGGTGCTCGCCTGACCGCCGCTTCGAGCGGTGGAAGTGCGGACGCCGGATTGCTGGACTTGAGTGCTTCGATTGCCTGATCGACCGCTCGATCTGCCGAGGATGGAGTGTCGCTCACACTGGCCACGTCACATGCTCTGCGCCGCCGGAGATCGGTAGTCGATGGTCCACATCACAGCACTTCTGGCCCCTCGTCCGGGCAAAGGCAAAGCAAAGTAGCAGTGTGCCGCCAATCAAGCCGATGATCCATCTAGCAACAAGCCGCTCCCTGCTCAGGTCCTGGCAATCCTGCGGTTAACGTCAACGGACCGACCAAGCGCAGATTGACATCGCTCCCGCCTGAGGTGAAAAAAAGGCGGGCCCTTGGGGGGCACCGCCAAAGTTAGTCCCGCTTTGCGTCTAGTAGACGACCGTAATGCCGGCGAGAGGTAGCGGCTTAGAGTTATAGACCTGCGGATAGATGTTGCCGTTGCTGAACCGGCACCGATCACCTGGCTGCCTGCGATCGGCGGCTCGGTATCGAAGACGTTGTTGGCGCCGATCCGGAATTTGAAGCGGTCGCTGGCCCGAGCCTGCATCGCGATGTCGAAGTAGTTCATCGCGCGCGGCTGCCGGTTGGCCGGAACAGCCCCGGCGAAGTCGAGTCCGGGTTATAAGTGGGCGGGGTCGCCCGCATCGTTGGTCAGAGGTCAGGTACCCTGCTCAAAAACGGTCCTCTCGACCTTCGAGAAGTGGCGCCACGGCCAGAGAACCCCATTCGCAACATCAAGCCAGCGCGGAACTTGGGGGCATTCGCGCAACGTGAAGCCAGCGCGCACTCGGGGCACCATTCCAGATTGGGAGTGCCGCACTGCGTTCCGAAGATCGTCGTGACGGTGGATCAGTCCCTTGAGGTGCCACTGCCGCGCGTCTGGGGATTGCCTCAGCGACCTCGATGGCCGGCAGTCAGTGCCGCCGGGCTTAAGCCGTTCACCGCAGCGATCGCCGCTTTGACGACGACCGTAGCGTCAGTGGAGCAGCCTTGAGCTATTGGGGGCGAAACGCGCCAGGCGCGCCCGCAGAACAGACGCAAGCTCCGCAGGCAGCAGGCGAAGCAGCCGTTGCTCGGTCGCCACTGTGTGCAGCTCGCTCTTGTTGCGGGCATGTTCAAGTGCCGAGGCTAGCTCGGCCGGCACCCCACCAGAATCCGGCGATCGGGCGACAGCAACTGAGAGCGCCTCGCCGGCTCTCGGGTCCGCTATGCGCTCAAGCAGAAATGTTCGCGCGAGCAGAGTGGTGAAGCCCGCAAACACTGGCGCCCGAGACCGTCCTTCACCTGCGTTAGGTGCTGCGTGACCCGAGCCTGGAGCTTCGGCTCGCTTAGATACTTTTCTGGCAGAGCTTCAGAAGTTTCAACGTTATCACAATTTGGCGCTCTCGGCTCAGGTCTTGGCAACCCGAGTAAACCAAGCTCAGATTGGCGATCAGTCGCGCCTGAGGCGCAAAAAAAGGCGGACCCCCGAAGGGGCCCGCCGCCATAGTTCGTTCCGCTTTGGGTCTTAGTAGTCGACCGTGATGCCCGCGAAGAGGTAGCGGCCCAGAGAGTCATAGACTTGCGGGTAGGTGTTGCCGTTGCCTGAACCGGCACCGATCACCTGGCTGCCTGCGATCGGCGGCTCGGTATCGAAGACGTTGTTAGCACCGATCCGGAAGTTGAAGCGGTCGCTGACCCGAGCCTGCATCGCGATGTCGAAGTAGTTCATCGCTTTCAGCCGCCGGTTGGCCGGGAACAGGCTCGGCGAAGTCGAGTTCGGGTTACAAGTCAAGCCGTCCCCGGTCCCCGTCGTTGGGCAGAGGTCAGTATCATTGCTCAATGCGTCGATCTTCACCCGCGAGAAGTGGCGCCACTGACCCGAGAACCCAATTCCATTCGGCAGTGTGAAGCCAGCACGGAACTTGTGGCGCCATTCCGGATTGGGAGTGCCGCACTGCGTTCCGAAGAAGCCGGCGCAGTCGAACTTGGTGTCGGCGACCGGGTTCGAGACCAGCTCGTCGAGGTACGTACCGACCAGGCTCAGGTTGAGGCTTCCCAGGCGGCCGATCTGACGCGCGTACGATGCGTTCACATCCACCCCCTTGGTGCTGACCCCGCCGACGTTGGTGTTGATATCGGTGACGAAGCCATTGTCCCCGAGGAACAACGACCCGGAACCCGGCGCACGATTGATCCGGTCGCAGAAGAATGGATCGCCAGTCGCAAGGCACTGGCTCACGATCGTGTCGGCGCCAATCACGCCGATCGCGTTCTTCAGCCTGATGTCGAAATAATCGACCGTTACCGCCAGCCCGGGGATGAACCGTGGCTGCAACACAATACCCGCGGTGTAGCTGTCCGCTTTCTCCGGTTCCAGGTCCGGGTTGCCGCCGCCGAACGAGTTGAACTGGTTGGCCGGGTTGTCCCGGATCCTGCCGAACTGGGCGGCAGAGACGCCGGTCAGGGCGCACTGCGCCTGGGTCAGACCGTTGACAAGCCCCCCTTCTGCCTCACCAGCGCACGGATCCGCGTTCAGCCCAAGGCCGATCGACTGAGCCGAGAACAGCTCGACCACGTTCGGGGCACGAACCGCGCGGTTGTAGCTGGCGCGCAGCCGTACGTCCCGGACCGGCGCAAGCTCGGCTGCCAGCTTGTACGTGTGGGTGTCGAAGTTGCCACCACCACCGACCTTGTAGTCCGAATAGCGATAGCCCGCTTGGATCGAGAATTCGTGGAAGAAGCTGTCGTTGACGATCGGCAATTCGACCTCGGTGAACAGTTCGCGCACGTCGAAGTCACCTGAGACGCCGATGGTCGGTCCACCCTGGCCGGCAAGGTCGCCGGTCGAGAAGGCCGTGTCGGTATCGAAGTCCAATGATTCCTTGCGGTACTCGCCGCCCACGTTCACGCCGATGCCGCGATTCGCCCAGGGAAGCTGCAATCCATATTCAGCGCCCTGGAGGGTGACGTTGAAGTTCGCGACCGATTCCCTGACGTTGCCGTTCGCGAAGCCCGGCGTTTGCAGGAAGTTGAGCTGATCCTGCGTAACCCCACCTTCGGAGAAGATGTTAAACGGGACGCAGCCCGCGTCAGCTGTTCCGGTCAGGGTTCCACGACAGACCGGCAGGCCGGTTGCCGGATCGGTGACCGCGTCCGATGCCTGAGTGAGACGCCGGATCGAGAAATCGTTGAGGTAGACCTGGGAAAGGAGAGTGGTGCCATACTGATAATAGGCGTCGTAAGAGAGGCCGCGGCTGAAATCGCCGCGAATACCACCCACCAGCCGATAGGCGGTGTGGCGTAGGTCGTCCTGACGGCCACCGCCCTCGACGTTGCGGCGCCCGGTGTAGGCGATCCCCCGTAGGAAGTCCCCAGTCGGCCCCGTGAACGTAGTCGGGTCGGTGAAGCCGATCAGCGGAGCCTCCAGCGGACCGTCGCCGTCCGGATCGTCCCCGAAGATCGGACTCTGTCCGACGAGATTACCGAAGTTGCTGTTGAAGTCTCCGTCCGTCACCGTCGCATCGGTCGGGTCGAACACGGCCCCCTGGCAGATGATCCCACTCTGCTGAGCCGACAGAAGCGGGTTGTCGCAGTTGATCGAGTCGGTCGCGAAGAAGTTGCCGGACGGTGCAATCTGGGCGAGTGAGCGGTCGTCCATAAACATCGCTTCGAGATAAGGCTTGAAGCCTTCGCTGATCTCATATTCCGCGAACCCGCCGAGCGTATAGCGTTCGTCCGGCCGCTGGAAAAAATTGAATGGACCGAAGTTGAACGGCGTATTGCCTGCAACGAATTGATCTCCCTCCACCTGGAACGTGCCCACGTTGGTGAAGAACGTGCCGTTCGCTGAAGTCGCCGAACCACCGCAGTTGAAGCGGCGATCCAGTTCATCAATGTCGTTATTAGCGCGCGGCGCGCTCTGCGGGAGCGCCGCGAGAGCGCAGAACGAATAATCGCGCGTCGACTGCAGGACCGGCCGCTGCCTGCGATAGGTCGCATAGGTAGTGATGTTGCCCCGGTTGTCGTCGAAGCCGGCGCCGAACGCCAGCGCTATGTCCTGGGCCCCTCCGTTGACGCTGTAGCCGGTGGGCGGACGGAACCCGCGCGCCTCGTTGGCCTCGATGATGTCAGACTTGGTGCCGTTCTCGTGCATGAACACGCTTGACTGCGCGTCGATGCGAAGCCCGCGGAAGTTGGTGTCTATGATGAAGTTGACGACGCCGGATACGGCGTCGGCACCGTAAACCGACGAAGCGCCGCCAGTGAGAACGTCGACACGCTTGATCAGCGGAGCCGGGATGAAGTTGAGATCAGGAACCGGCGAGCGCGGATCGCCGGGCATCAGGCGGCGGCCGTTGACCAGCACCAGGGTGCGCGAGGAGCCGAGGCCGCGAAGGTTCACGGTCGCAGTTCCGGTGGCGCCGTTCGAAATGTTCGAACCCTGCGCGGCGAACGCCTGCGGCAGCGAGTTAATGAGATCCTCGGTGCGGGTCGTGCCCTGAAGCTTCACTTCCTGCGCAGTGAGAACGGTGACCGGGCTCGCCGACGTCAGGTTCGGCTGCGGAATGCGCGAGCCCGTGATGATGATATCCGAGGTGGTCTCGACGGTCTCGCCCTCGGCCGAGGTCGACGGGATGGTGGTCTGACCCTCAGGCGGAGTGGTGGTCTCCGGGTTCTGCGGCGTCGCGCTATTGTCGGGCGGGCTCGGGGTCTGCGCTGGGTACTGCGCATACGCAGGAGCAGCGATGAGGCTTACACCAACGAACAGGGTGCTGGTTAGCAAGCGCTGGCGAAACTGACGGTTCATAAAATCTCCCCTCGAGGCGTGGCGCGACGGCTCACGCAATGCGAACGTAATGCGAAAAGTTGCGCTACTGATAAGTGAAAACTGGGAAAGCACGCAATGATCAAGTCGGTCCGCTCGTCCAGGTTGTTGACGCATGTAACAATTTGGCAACAGCGCCCCTTGTCGTTCCCACCGCTTCGAGATTAGAATCACGCAAAAGCGGAGAACCCTGAAGGATGATGAGAATTTTGCTATTGGCTGCCCCTGGGATGCTGGCCCTGACTCCGGCTGCTGCCCGTGAGCCCGGACAGACGGCGATGTCGGCGCAGGTCCAGCGGCTGCTTGCCTGCCGCTCGATTGCGGATCCGGCGCCTCGCGTGCTGTGTTTCGACCGCGAGGCACTCGCCGTCGACGAGGCGATTCAGCGCAAGCAGTTGGTGGTTGTCGACCGCGCAACGGCAAATGCGACTCGCCGTTCGCTATTCGGCTTTGGAGCTCCGAACCTGGGCAATCTGTTCGGCAACGAGCAGAACCAAGTAAGGGAAATTCAGAGCACCGTGGCGCGAGCGACGTATCGCGGACTTGCGCACGGCTGGACCATCACCCTTGCTGACGGTTCGGTTTGGGCACAGACCGATGACTCGCCGCTCGCGCTCGCCCCGCGTAAGGGAGACAAGATTCTCGTCCAACGAGGCGTGCTCGGCAGCTACAATCTGAGCGTTTCCGGCCAACCCGGCGTCAAGGTGCGCAGGATCGGCTGAGCAGTCCTCTCGGGAGAGGTTGTTGAGATGGAGCTGCCCTACTTCGGTTCTACGTAAGTCTCCAAAAGGCGCTTCTCGCTCAGCAGCTTGACTTCATGTTGTCGCAATAGGCGGTGATTAGCTCCTTCACCGTCGTGGGCCGCTGATTTGATGGCGGCCGGGCCAAGTTACCGCTGAGCGCTTGGCCCGCACCCGGAGAGCCGCTGCTCGGGCCTCTGCCAACGAGATCGCTGGCCAATAGCCCAAAGTGAGTCGCCGATTCGCGCCAGCTCTGTTCCTTTGGAGCTCTGGATCAACTCCCCTCCACCGACAACTCGATAGGTAACGCTCCAGCTCTTGCGTCCGTCCGGCGACACTCTCAATACCAGACCGTGACCATCCGGAAGCTCAACGCGTTTGCCCGGCAGCGGTCGGGCATTCCGTATCTTCACCTCCGTCCAAAGCATGGCTGGGGGCCCCTCTGGGGCCGTTTGAGCCGGGCTGTAGCGGGCTCGAACGGGCCTTCGCGAGACCTAATAGTCTTGGTAAGGCTGAGGTCGTGAGTTCAATTCTCACCGGCAGCGCCATTCCTGCCCGCAGGATGTCCGGGGGACATCCGAGGACAGGAATCAACCGATGACCTTCGAAATTGAGGCGGTTGAGAAGGGCGAGGGCCTGCGCATAGCGGTGCGCGGCTACGGCCATACCCACGTCTATTCACTGGCCGGCAGCGGGCAAGCCGATTTCCTGGGCTTCTACGCCGAGCTGGCGCGCGACTTCGGGACCCGCCCGCCGCACGCGGTCACCGATCAAGCGACCCTCGAAGACCCGCCGTGGCGGCCGCTGCTCACCGAGAATGTCGGGGAGAAAATCCTGTCGGGTTATGGCGACCCGGCGGTGCTCAGGACCGACGACGGCTATATCCTGGCGGCAACGTCAAACGACGCGCCCGATGCTTTCCCGATCCTGCATTCCGACGACCTCGAGCTTTGGCGGCACGTCGGCTTTGCCTTCCCTGAGGGCGGAACCCCGGAATGGACAGCGGCCGGCACGCGGGTCGGCGATTTCTGGGCGCCCGAGATCGCCCGCGTGCGCAATGAATATTGGATGGTTTATACCGCCCGCGACAAATCCCATGTGCTGTGCGTCGGGCTTGCCAGGAGCGCTTCGCCGACCGGGCCGTGGACCGACAACGGCCAGCCCTTGATCAGCGGCGGAAGCATCGACGGGCACATCTTCGTCGATGCCGACGGCCAGCCCTATCTGTTCTGGAAGGAGGACCGCAACGGCATCTGGCCGCGCAAGCTGGCGGCGTTCCTGCGCGACCGGCCGGAGCTGATCGATCGCATCTTCACGGCCGAGGAGGACCGCCGCACCGCCCAGTTTGCGGCGTCCATGGTCGCCTGGGCCGCGGGCCGGCGCCCGATCGAGCGCTTTTTCCTGATGCAGCCATTCATCGGATCGGCCGTCGCCAGCTGGGCGAAGTTGCGCAGCTGCCTCGAAAGCGTCGAGGGCGCCGAAGAGATGCTCGACGCAATGCAAACGCCGATCCTGGCACAGCGGCTCGCCGCCGACGGCAGATCGCTGCTCGGCTTACCCACCACCGTGATCGCCAACGACCTAGAGTGGGAAGGGCATCTGGTCGAAGGCCCGTTCTTATGGCGCCAGGACGGGCGCTATTGGCTGTTCTACGCGGGTAACGACTTCACCGACCCGGCCTATGGGATCGGCGTCGCCATCGCCGACAACCCGCTCGGGCCGTACGTGAAACCGCAGCCCGAGCCGCTGCTGAAGTCGGCGCGAAGCTGGTCGGCGCCGGGGCACCCTTCCATCGCGCAAGGCCCCGATCGAACCCCGTACATCTTCTTCCACGCTTATTTTCCGGGAACGGGCGGCTACAACGTGTTCCGCGCGCTGCTTACCGCGCGGCTCCGCTTCGACGGGGACCGGGTCGAGATCGCCTAATAAGCGGGTTTGAGCAGCCCTTCGATCACATGGTGCTGGATCACCGGCTCGAGCTCGTCCGCGACTCGGCAGGTCAAATGATCGCGCACCCTCGGCGGCAACGAATCCAGATAGCCGCGCGTCACCTGCAGATCGTGGTGGTGGGCGTTGGTCGCGTCGGGCGCGTCGGCGCCGACCACCAGCACCGGGCGAGGCTCGGTCGAGCGGTTGGCGGTGCCGCGGTGGATGGTAAGCGCCGAGCGCGCCGAGATGTCGCCGCGCTGTGGCAGCTTGCGCACCGTCCGCGAGACATAGCGGTCCCACGAGCTTCGGTCGGGGAACATGCCGTCGCGGGCGCCGGCGATGTCGTCCCATTGGGTGCCGGGCGCAATTTCGAACGCGCCATGCTCGTCTGTTGTGTCGATGGCGGGGAGGTTGAATGCCAGCGAGTTGAGCCGCCGCCCCTTGAGCGTCGCGTCCGGCGACTTGAAGTCGCGGTGCCACGGCTGGTCGGCGGCGCCGGGGAACGGGATATCGAAGCCGATCTCGACGATCCTGTAATCGGGGCCGAGCACCGCCTCGCACACCGCGACGAACCACTTGTGGGTGGCGATGTCGACGAAGCCGCGGATTCGCTCGGGCTGAACTTCGACGTACCAGCGCTCGGGCCCGCGCGGGAGCGCGCCGCCGTCGATCGCCTTCGCTTCGGCGAACAGCGCCAGTATATCGTGGTGCAAGCGGTCGGCCCAGTCAGGCGAGAAGGCGCCTTTGAGGCCGATGATGCCGTCGCCGTAGAGGCCGCCCATGATCGCGGCTGTGTCGTACTGGTCTTCGCTCACGTCACTTCACCAGTCCCTCGAGTCTCGCATCGGCGAAACTACCAGCTTTGGCTTGCTATACGAGGCGCGATCAGCTTGGGAACCGGCGCAATGCGCTTTTTCTCCGACAATGCGGCACCCGCTCACCCGGCGGTGATCGATGCCATCGCCGAATCCAACCGGATGGACACCGCTTACGACGGGGACGAGTGGAGCGGCCGGCTCGACGGCGCCTTTTCCGATTTGTTCGAGACCAAGGTGCGGGCGCTGTGGGTGACCACCGGCACCGCCGCCAATTGCCTGGCGCTGGCGGCGCTGTGCCCACCCTTTGGCGGCATCATCTGCCACCACGATGCCCACATAGAGAATGACGAGGCCGGGGCGCCGGGCTTTTACACCCACGGCGCCAAGCTGATGCTGGTCGGCGGCGAGGGCGCCAAGGTCGCGCCCGACGCGGTTGCCGCCGCCTGCGACCGGGTCCGCGCCGACGTCCACCAGGTGCAGCCGAAGGCGCTGTCGATCACCAACGCCACCGAATATGGCCTCGCCTATCGCGCCGCCGAAGTCGCGGAGCTCGGCGATCTGGCGGCCTCGCGCGGCCTTGGCTTCCACATGGACGGGGCGCGCTTTGCCAACGCCATCGCCACCACCGGCGAAAGCCCCGCCGACGTCACCTGGCGGGCCGGAGTCGAGGCGCTGAGCTTCGGCTTCGTCAAGAATGGCGGGCTCAACGCCGAGGCGCTGATCCTTTTCCGCACCGAGCTTGCCGACGAGATTGCGGTGCGCCGAAAGCGCGCGGGGCATCTGCTGTCCAAGGGCCGGATGCTCGCCGCGCAGATCCTGGCGCTGCTCGACGATGATTTGTGGCTCGACAATGCGCGGGCGGCCAATGCGGCGGCGCGGACGATTGCTGCGGCGGCCCCCTGCCGGCTAGTTTACCCGGTTGAAGCCAATGAGATTTTCCTGCGAGCGACGCCCGAGGAAGCGGCCGCGCTTCGCTCGCAGGGCTTCGACTTCTACGACTGGGCGCCGTGCGAGATCCGGCTGGTCACCAGCTGGGACCAGACCGGCGAACCGGTCGCCAAGCTGGCCGCTGCAATCGCCAAATTGTGAGCGGCCGGCGGGTCGACCTTTCGGTCGTCATCCCCTTCATCATTTTCACCGCCATCTGGGGATCGACCTGGATTGTCATCCGCGACCAGCTCGGCATTGTCCCGCCGCAATGGTCGATCACCTACCGCTTCGTCATCGCCGCAATGGCGATGGCGGCGATCACGCGGTTCAGGGGGCAGAGCCTGCGCCTGCCCGTGGGCGGGATCGCCGTCGCGGCGATCCTCGGTTTCTTCCAGTTCGTGATCAACTTCATGGCGGTCTATTTCGCCGAGCATCACATCACCTCGGGGCTGGTGGCGACGGTGTTCGCCTTGCTGCTCATCCCCAACAGCCTGCTCGCGTGGGCATACCTCGGCCAGCGCCCGACAAGCCGCTTCGCCTGGGGCTCGCTGGTCGCCATCGCCGGCCTGGTCATGCTGTTCGCTCAGGAGCTTCGCGAGAACCCGGCGCGGACGGATTCGATCATGATAGGGATCGCGCTGACGCTGGTGGGCATGCTCGGCGCGTCGGCCGCCAACGTCTTCCAAGGGCGCCGCGAAGTGCGGCGATACCCGTTGTTCGCCATCCTCACTTGGGCGATGGCATTGGGCGCGGTGATGGACGGGGTGATCGCGATCCTCACCGCCGGCCCGCCGGTGATCGACACGCGGCCCGGATATTGGTTCGGCGTCGTCTATCTAGCGGTGTTCGCTTCCGCGCTCGCCTTCAGCCTGTACATCCCGGTCATGCGCAAGATCGGCCCCGGCAAGGCCGCTTATTCGAGCGCGATCGTGCCGATCATCGCCATGGGGTTTTCGACCTGGCTCGAAGATTATCGCTGGAGCGCCTTGGCCATCGCCGGGGCCGTGCTGGCGCTGGGCGGAATGGTTGGAGCGCTGAGCCGATCGAGGTCGGTTGTCCCGGCGCCGGACGCCGCCTAAGCGAAGCGCCATGGCAGATGTCCGCGTTTCCACCCAAGCTCCACCCGTCCCGAAGCACGCCGAGATAAAGCGCGAGGACTACCGCCCGCCCGACTGGCTGGTGCCCGAGATCGAGCTGTGGTTCGACCTCGACGCAGAATCGACGCGGGTCCGGGCCAGGCTCACCGTCGAGCGCAACGGCGACCATGACCGCCCGATTCAGCTGGAAGGCGATGAACTGGCGCCCCTTCGCGTCGCGGTGGACGGCTCCGAAGCGCAATGGCGGATGGACGGTCCGGCGCTGGTCATCGAGGTGTCCGGCAATTGCGCCGAAATCGAGACCGAAGTCGAACTTCACCCCGCCGCCAACAGCAAGCTGATGGGCCTCTACGCGTCGGGCGGAATGCTGTGCACGCAGTGCGAGGCCGAGGGCTTCCGGCGGATCACCTTCTTCCCCGACCGGCCCGACGTGCTCAGCAAATATCGGGTGCGGGTGGAAGCCGATGCGACGCGCTTCCCGATCCTGCTGACCAACGGCAATTCGGTCGAATCGGGGACAACCGACTGCGGCCGCCACTGGGCGACATGGGAGGATCCGTTCCCCAAGCCGTCTTACCTGTTCGCATTGGTCGCCGGCGACCTTGCCGCCAACAGCGACAGTTTCACGACGATGTCGGGCCGCAAGGTCGCGCTCAACATCTGGGTTTGCGAAGCTGATCTGCCCAAGACCGCCCACGCGATGGCGAGCCTCAAGCAGGCGATGGCGTGGGACGAACGCGTCTATGGCCGCGAATATGACCTCGATTTGTTCAACATCGTCGCGGTCGCCGATTTCAACATGGGCGCGATGGAGAACAAGGGCCTCAACGTCTTCAACTCGCGCTACATCCTCGCCGACCCCGACACCGCGACCGATGCCGATTTCGACGCCATCGCGGCGGTCCTCGCGCACGAATATTTTCACAACTGGTCGGGCAACCGGGTAACCTGCCGCGACTGGTTCCAGCTCAGCCTCAAGGAAGGCTTCACGGTGTTTCGCGACCAGAGCTTTTCTGCCGACCTGGGCAGCGAAGCGGTCAAGCGGATCGAAGACGTGAAGATGCTTCGCGCTGCGCAATTCCCCGAGGACCAGGGACCGCTCGCCCACCCAGTGCGGCCCGACAGCTATATCGAGATTTCCAACTTCTACACGGCCACCGTCTATAACAAGGGCGCCGAGCTGATCCGGATGATGCGGACAATGCTCGGGCCCGACAAATATCGCGCCGGGACCGACTTGTATTTCGACCGGCACGACGGCGAAGCCGCGACGTGCGACGATTTCGTGCGCGCGCTGGAAGATGCCAGCGGAGTCGATTTGTCTCCCTTCAAGATCTGGTATTCGCAGGCCGGGACGCCGCGGGTCAGCGCCCGGCTCGAGCATGACGCCGGCATCGGCCAGGCGCTGCTGCATCTGTCGCAATCACTGCCGCCGACGCCTGGCCAGCCGGTCAAGCAGCCGATGCCGATCCCGCTCAGGACCGCGCTGATGGGCGAAGCCAGCGGGTCGCAGATCGCGCCCGAGCGGGTGATCCTGCTCGACCGGGCCGAGCAGACGATCGCCTTCGACAAGGTCAGCGAGCGGCCGTTGCTGTCGATCAACCGCGGTTTCTCGGCGCCGGTCATCGTCGAAGTCGAGCGCGGCGCCGGCGAGCTCGAGAGGCTGGCGCAAAGCGACACCGACCCATTTGCCCGCTACGAGGCGATGCAAGAGCTGATGCTGCGCACCCTGATCGCCGACAGCAGCGGCGAGCGAGCCGATCCGGCGCCGCTGATCGACGCCGTCGCAGCTACGCTTCGGTCCAACTCGCTCGACCCGGCGCTCAAGGCCGAAGCGATCCTGCTGCCGAGCGAAGCGATCGTCGGCGACCGGATGCAGCTGGTCGATCCCGACGCGATCCACGCCGCGCGCGACCGACTTCGCTCGGCTCTCGGCTCCAGCCTTCAAGCCGACTTGCTTGCGTGTCATCGCAGGGAAGGAGCGCGCGGGGACGATTTGTCGCCGACCGCTAAGGGCGGCCGGAAGTTGCGGATCGTCGCGCTGGGGCTGATCGCCGCTGCCGACCCGGAAGCCGGAGCGGAACTCGCCAAGCACCGATTCGACACGGCCGACAACATGACCGACCGCCAGGGCGCGCTGGGCATTTTGGTGTCGCTCGACCGGCCCGAGCGGCAAGCCGCGCTCGACGCTTTTTACGAGCGGTTCAATGACGACCAATTGGTGCTCGACAAATGGTTCGGGCTGCAGGCCGCCGCCCAGCTGCCGGGCACGATCGACGAGGTCGAAAGACTGGCGCGGCACCCCGATTTCACCATCGCCAACCCCAACCGGCTGCGCTCGCTGACCGGAAGCTTTTCCGTCAACCAGTGGCTGTTCCACGCCGTCGGCGGGCGCGGCTACCGCTTCATTGCCGACATGATCCTCGCCGCCGAGAAATTGAACCCGCAAGTCGCCGCCCGGCTGGTTCCGCCGTTCGGCCGCTGGCGGCGGTTCGACGACAAAAGGGCGGCGCTGATGCGCGCCCAGCTCGAGCGGATCGTCGCGACGCCGGGCCTGTCCAAGGACGTGTACGAGCAGGCGTCGAAGTCGCTCGCCTAGCAGGCGAGGTTCGTCTTAGCCGCCAATCCATTGCGCAACCTGCAACGCGACCTGGTTGGCCGCCGCGTTGAGCGCCGGGGCGACCGTCGCCGTGGTCCCGTCGGCGGGCAGCTCGGCAAGAAAGGTCCGGCTCTGGACGCTGGTGCCGCCCTGGGTTGCGAGCGCCGCGTCATAGCGGACCACGACTACCGAGCGCTGCGCGTCAAACCCGAACTGCTGGAGCTGGCCGCTGATCGTCACCCCTGGATCGAGCCCCGACTGCTGCGGGTCGAGCACCACCCGGCCAGTGGAGCGGGTGATCGTTTCCTCGAGCAAATTCTGGAACAGGCGGTCGGGCGTATCGACCCACTGCATGTCCTCGACATAAGCGACCTGGACCGCATTGACCTGAACCGGGACCCGGTTGGTGCGCAATTCCTTGCCGATCACCGGGATGCGGACGGTAACCGCATTGCCGGCGGTCGACTGGCGGGCGACTGCTCCGGCAGCGGGCGCCGATGGCGTCAGGTCATAGAGGACGGTCGGGGCCTTGCCGCCGCCGAGAAGCCCGCCGAGCGAACATCCGGCCAGCGACGCCGCAAGCGCGATCGGTCCTGCAAAACGCAACAGCGGTGTCATCACTTGTTCCTCGGTTTGTAGTCGGGAAGCGTCTCCGGCCCAAGCGCGCCGCCGATGCCTTCCTGCTCGATCCGGCCGGAGACCGCGCGAAGCGAGTCGGTCAGCTCACGCATGTCGCGGACCAGGCGATTGGCTTCGGGCAAGGTTGACTTGCTGAAGTTCTGAACCCCGGGGCGGGCGTCGGCGATCATCGCGTCAAGATTCTCGGTGGCGCGCTGGACGCCGGCAATCGCCTTGCGCAGGTCCTGCGCCGCCGGCCGCCCTTCCTGCTCGATCAGTTGACTGGTGCTGTTGGCCAGAACGCTTACCCGCTCCGCCGCGACCCCGGCGTTGCGCATCGCGATCCGGGCGTCGGCGATCGCGTCGCCGAGCTCGGGCGCGCGGTCGGCAAGCACCTGGGTCGTGCGCTCGACATTCTCGAGGATGTCCGAAATCGAGTTCTGATTCTCGTCGGACAACAGCTCGGTCAGCCGTTCCGTGAGCCGCTGGATCCGTTCGATCAGCTCGGGCGCGCTGTTCAGCAGAGCGCCCAGGCCGCCGGAAGCGGAGGGAATGACCGGGCAGCCTTCGGGCCCGAGTTGCTCGATGGCGCGAGCGCCCTTGACGGCGCCCTGGAGCTGAATTTCGCTGACCCCGGTAAATCCGACGCCCTTGATCTGCGCGGTCGTGCCCTGGAGGATCGGCGTGGCCTCATCCACCTCGATGCGCACCCAGACGAACTCGGGGCGCTTCGGGAGCAGTGAAATGGAGATGATCTTACCCACCGGAACGCCGGAGAAGGTGACGTTCGACCCCTTGCTTAGGCCGTTCACGGCTTGCGAGAAGTAGACGTCGTAGCATCTGTTCTCTTTGTTGGAGAGGCCGCTCAGCCACACCGTGAACAGCAGCAGGCCGACGAGAATCGCCATCGTCACGGCGCCGACCAGAACGAAATTGGATCGCGTTTCCATCAGGCTTCAACCCGCTTCTTGTCCGCCACGCCCGCAGCCCGCCCACGCGGACCGTTGAAATATTCCTGAATCCACGGGTGGTCCGACGCTAATAGTTCCGGAATCGTTCCGATCGCAATCACTCTCTTCTCCGCGATAACAGCCACTCGGTCGCAGATCGCGTAGAGCGTGTCGAGGTCGTGAGTAATCAGGAATACCGTGAGATCGAGCTTCTTTTGCAGCGACAGAATGAGCTCGTCGAACGACGCGGCCGAGATTGGATCGAGGCCGGCGGTCGGTTCGTCGAGGAATAACAATTCCGGATCGAGCGCCAAGGCGCGGGCAAGTCCGGCGCGCTTGACCATGCCGCCCGACAGCTCGGAAGGATATTTTGGCCCGGCGTCGGGGGGAAGCGCGCTCATCGCGATCTTGTAGGACGCGATCTCGTCGAGCAGCGGCGGCTTGATGAACGGGAAATACTCGCGGATCGGCACCTGGACGTTCTCGGCAACCGTCAGCGTCGAGAATAATGCGCCATTCTGGAACAGGATTCCCCAGCGGCGGCGGATATTCTTGGCCTCGTCCTCGGGCCGGTCGATCATATTCTCGCCGAGGACATCGACTTCGCCGTCGGTCGGAGTCTGAAGGCCGATGATCGAGCGCATCAGCACCGACTTGCCGGTCCCCGACCCGCCGACGACGCCGAGGATCTCGCCGCGGCAGACGGTGATGTCCAGATTGTCGTGAATCACCGCCTCGCCGAACGCATTGCGAACGCCCTTGACGGTGATCACCGCATCGCATTCGTCGCCCTTCATCGCCATCCAATCGAGCTGAAGAAGACCGCGAAGATCGCGTCGAGCACGATCACCAGGAAGATCGACTGGACGACCGCGGTGGTGGTGCGAAGGCCGACCGCTTCGCTGTCGCCTTCTACCAGCATGCCCTGGAAGCAGCCCGACAGCGCGATGATGAAGCCGAACACCGGCGCCTTGATCAGGCCGATGTACAAGTCGGTCATCGGGACCACCTCCTGAAGCAGCTTGATATAGGTGAGCGGCGGAATGCCCAGCACCAGCCAGACGAACAGGCCGCCGCCGAGCAGCGACGCGATCATCGCCCAAAAAGCGAGCAGCGGCATCATCACCACCGATGCGATCATCCGCGGGATCACCAGCGCCTCGATCGGGGAGACCCCGATGGTGCGCATCGCGTCGATCTCCTCGGTGATCTTCATCGTCCCGATCTGCGCGGCGAAGGCGGAGCCCGAGCGCCCGGCGACCATGATCGCGGTCATCAGCGTGCCCAGCTCGCGGACGGTGATTCGGCCGATCAGGTTGATCGTGTAAACCTCGGCCCCGAACTGTGCGAGCTGCACCGCGCCCTGCTGGGCGATGACGATGCCGATGAGGAAGCTCATCAGGCCGATGATCCCGAGCGCGCGGACGCCGACCACGTCGAATCGCTGGACGACGGAATTGAGGCGGAAGCGCTTGGGGTGGCGGAACAAATTGGCGAAGCCGATCAGCGTCGCGCCGAAGAAGCCGAGCAGCCCGACCAAAGTGCGTCCGACTTCGACCACCCATTCGCCAAGCTCGCGGGTCAGGCCGACAAGTCCGCCGACTTGCTCAGGATGCACCCGCACCGGCTTGTCGGCTTCGGCCACCTGGTCGAGCAGCGCCTTGGTCTCGGGACTTGCGCCGACCACCTTCGCCTTGCGGTCGCGCACCGTGCGATAGACCAGCCAGGCGCCGACCGTGTCCATCCGCGACACGTCGCTAAGGTCGATGGTCAGCGGGTCGGGGCGGGCATCGATCTCGCGGGCCGTGCTTCCCGCGCGCGCGATGGTGATCGCGCCGACCATCCGATAGGCGGCGCTATCTCCATCTTCATCGGGCTGTGCGACATCGGCTACCATCTGCCGCGGCAAACTGCGCGAAATACTCGGTTCCGGCAAGGGGAAGCATCGCCCCCACTTTCGTGGCGTCGGCGACGCCCCTACACAGCGGGCCGATGACGAACCCCGGTGCCCCCCTTTTTGTAGCCGTCGGCGCCAACGAAACCCGCGTCTTCGGGCTCGATGCCCGCACCCGGGCCTGCCGCCTTGCCGCAAAGGCGGGCCTGGAATGCGCCGATTTGGCGCCGGCCGGGGCGCCGGTCGTGCTCGCCAACCTCGCTTATGCGTGGGACCCCGCCTGGCTGAAGATGCTGGCGATGGCGCCGGGCACGGTGATCGCGAGCGATGGCCGGACGGTGCTTGCCCACGTCCCCGCCGGAACCGACAGCGCTGTGGTCGCCGCGGCGATGGCCGGCGAAGGCGCCGGCGGCATCGAGGGAATGACGGTGGTCGACGCCGATTCGGCCGAGGTCGCTTATGCCGACCTGAGGAAAAAGGACCGGCCGTTCGTACTGCCGCTGACCGCCGAATCCGCCGGCCAGGTCGAGCGAGCCGCCTATGACGCGTCCTATAAGGGCGTCACCGACGCTTTGACGCTCTATTTGTGGCGCCGGCCGGCTTTCTATCTGACCCGCTGGGCGGCGCAGGCGGGGCTGTCCCCCAACGCGGTGACTTCGGTCGGAGCGGTGGTGTGCGTGCTCGCTTTCTTCCTGTTCTGGAACGGATATTACTGGCCCGGCGTGCTGTCCGGCTTTGCCTTCATGGTGCTCGACACGGTCGACGGGAAATTGGCGCGCTGCACCGGCACTTCGTCGTTGTGGGGGAATATCTTCGACCACGGCATCGACCTTGTCCACCCGCCATTCTGGTGGTGGGCGTGGCTCCACGGGCTGGCCGCATACGGCAAGCCGCTCGAGCCGGTCTATGCCGCCAACCTGCTCGCCGTGATCGTCGGCGGCTATATCGCGCAGCGGGCGATCGAAGGCGTTTTCATGCGCCGGTTCGGCATGCACATCCACGTCTGGCAGCAGATCGACAGCCAGTTCCGGCTGATCACCGCCCGCCGCAACCCGAACATGGTGATCCTGGTCGCCGCGCTGCTGGCGGGCCGGCCGGATGTCGGAATCGAGCTGGTCGCGCTGTGGACTTTGATCTCGCTGGTCTTCCACGCGGTCCGGCTGGCCCAGGCGGAAGCGGCTTATTACCGCGGCGAGCCGGTGGCGACCTGGCTGTCATGACCGGCGTTACCGCGCTGGTCCTCGCCGGGTCGCGCCCGGAGGGCGATTCCTTCGCCGCCGGCTTTGGCGCCAGGATCAAGGCTTTGATCCCGGTCGCGGGCGAACCGATGGTGCTTCGACCGGTGCGCGCGCTGCTGGCGAGCCCGCGGGTCAGCGACGTCGCGGTGCTCGCGCAGGAGCTCGCGATGCTCGCCGACGTTCTGCCGGAGCATCCGAACCTTTCGGTCAGGCGATCGCTCGGAACGATCGCCGATACGCTTTCGGCGATCTGCGGCGATCCGGCCACTCGTTGGCCGGTGCTGGTGACGACCGCCGACCACGCATTGCTGACGCCGGCGATGATCGGCGAGTTCGTGGACGGGGCGCAAGGCGCCGACATCGCCGTCGGTTTTGTCGAGAGCAAGGGCTTGCTTGCGCGCTTTCCCGATGCCCAGCGAACCTGGCTGGCGTTCGGCGGGGGGCGCTACAGCGGCGCCAACCTGTTCCTGCTCGGCAGCCCGGCGGCGGAGCGGGCGATCGCGCAATGGCGCAGCGTCGAGCAGGACCGCAAGAAGGGGCTGCGGGTGCTCGCCGCTTTCGGCCCCGCCTTGTTCATGGGCGCGGTGCTCAAGCTACGCACGGTGCACCAGACCGCCGAGGCGCTGAGCCGCAAGCTCGGCGCCAGCGTTCGAGTTGTCGAAATGAGCGATCCGCTCGCCGCCATCGATGTCGACAAACCAAGCGATCATTCGCTGGTCGAAGCGATCCTGCAGGGCCGCGCGTGAGCGACCTTGCCGTCTACGACCTCGACCGGACGATTACTCGGCGGGCGACCTACACGCCGTTCCTGATCCACTGCGCGATGCGCCGCCAGCAGTGGCGCCTGCTGTTCGTGCCGATTGTCGCGCTGGCAATGCTGTCCTACCTGCTAGGACTGTTCGACCGAGGCAGGCTCAAGGAAATTTGCCAGGCGCTGCTGATCGGGCGTCGGATCCACGCGAGCGAGCTCAAGCCGCTCGCCGAAAGCTTTGCCGACGCGACCGTCGCCGGCAACGTCCGCCCAGGTGCGCGACTGGCGATCGAGCGTGACCGCGGGCAGGGGCGGCGGCTGGTGCTGGCGACGGCATCCTACCGGCTCTACGCCAATGAAATCGCCACCCGCCTCGGCTTCGACGACGTCATCGCCACCGGCTCGGTGATCGGCCTCGACGAGCGGGTCCACGCGCGAATCCTCGACACCAATTGCTACGGGGTCGAGAAGATGCGGATGATCGCCGAATGGGTCGACAATTCTGGCCTGACCGGCAAGCACGGCCACGTCCGCTTCTATTCCGATCACGCCTCGGACGAGCTGACGTTCAGCTGGTCGGACGAGCCGGTGGCGGTGAACCCCCACGCGCGCCTTGCGCGAATGGCGGCGGAGCGCGGCTGGGCGGTGGAGGACTGGGGCTAAATCGCGTTCAGCGCGTTGTCGAAGTCGGCGATGAGGTCGTCGGCATCTTCCACTCCGATCGAGATCCGCACCAGATTGTCGGTAATGCCGAGGGCCTGCTTGCGCTCGTCGGGCACCGACAGATGGGTCATCGCCGCTGGCGCGCTGGCCAAAGTCTCGGTGCCGCCGAGGCTAACGGCGAGATGCGCGATCTGAAGCGCATCGAGGAAAGCGAAGGCCTCGCGCTCGCCACCCTTGAGGTAGAGCGAAAAGGTCGACCCGGCGCCGGTGCAATGGCGGTTGTAGATGTCGGCCTGGAGCGAGCCTTCCTCAAGAAAGCCGAGGTAGCCGACGGTCTCCACCTTGGGGTGGTCGCGAAGGAAAGCGCAGACCTTGGCCGCATTCTCGCCGGCCCGGTTCATCCGGAGCTCCAGCGTTTCCAGGCTTCGAAGCAGCATCCAGGCGGTGTTGGGGTCGCAGATGGTGCCGATGGTGTTGCGCATCATCAGCACCTGGTTGATCAGATCCTTGCTGCCGACGAGGCCGCCGGCAACCAGGTCGCTGTGGCCGCCGGCATATTTGGTCAGGCTGTAGATGGTGAGGTCGGCACCCTGCGCGAGCGGCTTGGCCCACAGCGGGCCGAGGAAAGTGTTGTCGATGGCGATCGGCGGACGCTCGTTTGGCCCGAAAGCCGACGCGCGCGCGGCGGCAACCGCTTCGACATCGACCAAGGCGTTGGTCGGGTTGGCCGGGCTTTCGAGATAGATCAGCGACACCCGGCCCTTGGCCTTGGCGGCGGTCAGCACCGCGTCGATTTCCGCGCGGGTCGCCCCTGCCGGGAAGTCGAGATAGGAGACGCCGAAGCGGCCGAGGATCTTGGCGATCAGGCCCTCGGTCGCGGCGTACAGCGGCCCGGAGTGGACGATGACGTCGCCTGGCTGGACGAAGGTCAGGAACAGCGTGGCGATCGCGGACATGCCGCTCGAAAAAGCGAGCGCGTCGTCGGCGCCTTCCCAGATGCTCAGCCGGTCTTCGAGAATCTCTTGGTTGGGGCCGTTGAAGCGCGAATAGATCAGCCCTTCAGCGCCGCCCGGCCGCTTGCCGGTGACTCCTTCGAAGAAGCGCTTTCCGGCCGCCGCATTCTCGAACACGAAGGTCGAGGTGAGGAACACCGGGGGCTTCAATGAGCCTTCGCTCAGCGACGGATCGAAGCCGAAACCCATCATCATCGTCGACGGGTTGAGCTGGTGGTTGCCGATCCTGGTGATCGATTGCTTCGGGGGCCGCGGCGGGTTGGCGCCGCTCAGTTCATTCTCGTCTGGCACAGGCTGTTCTCCTGATCCGCCGCTTAGCCGCAATTGCCGGCGCGCCGCTAGGGCGCGAGGCCGATCAGGCTGATCTGCCGGCCGTAATCCGGCTCGCCGCGGTGGATCGAGCGGCGATAGCTGTAGAAGCGCTCGGCATCGGCATAAGTGTCGAGGCGGAGGGTGGTGACGGTGCCGACCCCGGCCTCGCGCAGGCGGGAGGCGACATAGCTTTCCAGGTCGAAATGCGGCTTGCCCCCGGGCGATTGAGCGAAGAGGCGCGCATTGTACGGCGCGGCGGCGAGGAAGCGGTCGCGGAACGCTTCGTCGACTTCGTAGGATATCGCACCGATGCACGGCCCGACCGCCGCCGCGATCCGCTCACGCTTAGCGCCGAGCTTCTCCATCGCTCCGATCGTCGCGTCGGTGACTCCGGAAAGCGCGCCGCGCCAGCCCGCATGGGCGGCGCCGACTACGCCTGCTTGCACGTCGGCGAACAGCACCGGCGCGCAATCGGCGGTGAGGATGCCGAGCAACAGGCCCGGCTTGTCCGTGACCATTGCGTCCGCGCGTGGCCGATCTTCGTGCGGCCCGGGCTTTTCGACGTAAACGGCGTCGCCCGAATGGACCTGGAAGACCGTTGCCAGCCGCGCCACCGGCAGAACGGCGTCGACCGCGCGCCGCCGGTTCTCGGCGATGGCGTCGGCATCGTCGCCGCTGCCGACGTTGAGCCCGGCGAGGATGCCGCCGGACACGCCGCCGCGCCGGCCGAGGAAGCCGTGCGGTACGGTAAGGCGATCGGCCTTGATCACCTCGACGCTCATTCAAACCCCGCCGGCGACGGCCACTTGGGCGAGTGGATGGCGACGACCTTGAACAGCGATCCCATCTGCTCGCCATCGCACAAACGGCGCCGAGCCGATTCGAGGTCCGCGCTCAGCTCGGGTTGCGCCGCAGCCAGCGCTTGCGCTCGCGCCGCGATGCCGAGCCGCTGAAGCCATTCGCTTTGGGTCACCACATTAGTCACGGAGGCGCTCGCACCCCGTGCGACTTCGCCGACAGCCTGAAAGTCGACGTGCGCGGTCAGATCGTGCTCGCCGGGGCTGTCGAGGATCGGCGCGAACCGGTGGCTTCGGACCGCCTGGAGCGTATCACCGGGGGCGGATCGGGCGTGGCCGTAGTCGATGACCAGAGCAACTCCGCCGTGCGCGGCCAGCCGCTTGGCCAGCGCGCCGACAACTTCCGCGCGAGCGGGCGAGCATTCGACGATCTCGCCGTCGCGGTCGAAAGCAAGTCCGCCCGAGGCCACTGTCACCCGCCGCTCCACGCCGTCGACGAACTGTCGGACCGGAAGCGCGTCGAGGAATTCGTTGGCGACGAGCAGCAGCGGCGCTTCCGGGACGTCGGCGATTTCGTCATGCCAAGACGCAGCCGGCACCGCTTGTGCTTGCGCACCGCGAAGCACGGGGCTGGTCTCGACGAAATGCACAGGGGGCTCCACGCCCGCGGCCTTGAGCACTCGCAGCGCGTCGGCCGCAAGCGTTCCCCGGCCCGGCCCGAGCTCGACGTAGCGAACGCTCTCCGGCTTCCCCGCGCGTGCCCAGCAATCGGCGAGGCAAGCGCCGACCAGCTCGCCGAACATCTGGCTGATTTCCGGCGCGGTTGTGAAGTCGCCGTCGCTGCCAAGCGGGTCGCGGGTCGCGTAATAATATCCGTTGCACGCCTCGATATAGGCTTCGAGCGTGATCGGGCCTTGCGCGGCAATCCCCTCCCGCAGCGCGCGCTCGAACGGCGTCAAGAGACGCTTGTGGTCCCGAGCGTCGGCTCGACGCGCGTCCGGCGCTTGTTCGCCGTCCGCATCAAATACAGGCCGCCGATGATCAGCGGCAGGGACAGCCACTGGCCCATGTGCAGCCCGGTCGCTTGCGCAAAGCCGGTCAGCTGCGGATCAGACTCGCGGACGAATTCGACAAGGAAGCGAAACAGGCCGTAGAAAAAGCCGAAGGCGCCGGTCAGCATGCCCGGCAGGTAACGCGCCTGGGTCTTCCAGAACATGGCTGCGAGGATCGCGAACAGCACCAGCCCTTCGAGGATCGCCTCGTAGAGCTGGCTCGGATGGCGTGGTTGCCCAATCAGGGTGACGCCGTTGACGATTTCGGGAAACCGCACCGCCCATGGCACGGTTGTCGGAGCGCCCCAAAGCTCGGCATTGACGAAGTTCGACAGCCGCCCGAAAAACAGCCCGATCGGCGCGACGCAGGCGACATAATCGTGGATTCGCAGCGCCGGCAGCTGGTTCTTCCAGGCCAGATAGAAAATGCCGAGCACGGTCCCCACCAGCCCGCCGTGGAACGACATGCCGCCGTCCCACAATTTGAGCACGTCGAACGGATGCTGCGCGTAATAGCCGAAATTGTAGAACAAGACGTAGCCGAGGCGCCCGCCGAGGATGATTCCCAGAGCAGCGTAAAAAATCAGATCGTCGGCGTGGCGCCGGGCCATTGGCGCGCCGGGCTGCCGGAGCAGCCGAAGCATGTACCAATAGCCAAGGAAAATGCCGGCGAGGTAGGCGAGGCTGTACCAGCGTAGCTCGAAGAAACCGAGGTCGAGCGCCACCGGCGACAGGCCGAGGTCGGTCCAGGCAATTGCGTTTGACGTGTTTTCGACGGTCGGCAAGGCTTCCCCCTGGCGGATCACCGCCTCATAAGGCGCGGTGAAGCAAAGGCAAAGGAGCGGCGAAAAGACAATGCCGAGCGATCTCGACCGCAAGTTCGACGAAGCGCTGGCCCGGGTCACCGGGCCGGGCGGCCGGGTCGTCATCGGCCACGATGCCAAGGGCCGGGCGGTCGTCGCCAACTTCCCCGCGACCCTCCCTGCTTTCTTCAAGGCCTTTTGCGCGCTCAATGCCGCGACCGAAGCCGTCATTACCGCCGACGAGCGGCTGACCTTCGCCGAGCTCGACCAATGGTCGGACCGGCTCGCCAAGGCGCTGGTCGGGCGCGGCATCGCCAAGGGCGACCGGGTCGGGCTGGCGATGCGCAACTGCCCGAGCTGGATCGTCGCCTACATGGCCATCGCCAAGGTCGGCGGGGTGGCAACTTTGCTCAACGGCTGGTGGCAGGCGCACGAGTTCCGGCATGCGCTGGCGCTAGCGGAGCCGGCATTGATCATCGCCGACCAGGCGCGAGCGTCGCGGCTGGAAGCAGGGGGCTGCACGATCCCGCTGGTCCCGATTGCTGTCGATCGGCCGCTCGAACAGGCGCTCGCTCCGCTGCTGGAGAGCGAATCCGACGCCGATCTGCCTGACGTCACACCCGACGATCCGGCGACTTTGCTGTTCACCTCCGGATCGACCGGCGAGGCGAAGGCCGCATTGTCGACCCACCGGGCGGTGACGACCGGCGTCTATGTGTTTGCAATCGGCCTGATGACCTTGCTGTACATCCTGGAGAGCGAGGGCCGGCCGCCCGCCAACCCGCCGCGCACTTTGGTCAACGTGCCTTTGTTCCACGTCACCGGCGAAGTCCCGGTGATGCTCAACAGTTTCGTAATCGGCCGCGGCATGGTTCTGATGCCCAAGTGGGACGTGGGCGAAGCGCTTCGCCTGATCGAGCAGGAAGAGGTCACTTACTTTATCGGCGTCCCGACCATGAGCCTGGAGCTGATGACCCATCCCGACCGCGAAAAGTTCGATTTGTCGTCGCTGACGGACATCGCCGCCGGCGGCGCGCCGCGCCCGGTCAGCCACGTCGAGCGGCTTAGGGAAAGCTTCGCCCCGAGCCAGCCGGCGATCGGCTACGGCCTGACCGAGACCAACGCGGTGGGCTGCATGAATTTCTGGTCCAATTACGCCGACAAGCCGGCGTCGACCGGCTGGCCGCTGCGGCCGTTCGTCGAGATCGCCATCCTCGGCGAGCAGGACCGGCGCATGGACACCGGCGAGACCGGCGAAGTCGCGATCCGTTCGGCCGCCAATGTCGATGGCTATTGGCGCGACCCGGAAGCGACTTGCGCCGCTTTCACCGATGACGGCTTCATGCGCACCGGCGACATCGGCTACCTCGATGAGGACGGATATCTGTTCATCGTCGACCGCAAGAAGGACATCATCATCCGCGGTGGGGAGAATATCGCGGCGGCCGAGGTCGAGGCCGCTTGCTACACCTGCCCGGCGGTCGCCGAAGTCGCCGTGTTCGGGGCGCCCGACGAGCGTCTGGGCGAAGTCCCGATCGCGGTGGTGCACGCCCCCGACGGGCTGGACGAGCAGCAGCTGCGCGACTTCCTAGAAAGCCGGCTCGCGGCGTTCAAGATCCCCGAGCGGATGATCTTTTCCGACGAGCCACTGCCCCGCCTCGGCACCGGCAAGATCGACCGGGTGGCGCTGAAGGCCAAGCACGCGGTTTGACCACGGCAAACGCACCCGCCGAGCATCCGCCGGTCGCTTGTGGCCACGTCGGCGTCTTGCTCATCAACCTCGGCACGCCGGACGCGCCCGATGCCGCCTCGGTTCGCCGCTACCTCGCCGAATTCCTGTCCGATCCGCGGGTGATCGAGATTCCTCGCGTGGCGTGGCTCCCGATCCTCCACGGCATCATCCTTCGCACCCGGCCGAGGAAATCGGCGCACGCATACCGGCAGGTGTGGACCGATGAAGGCTCGCCGCTAGCCGCGATCACCAAACGGCAGGCAAAGTCGCTGCAACAGTGCTTCGGCGAGGGCGTGGTCGTCGAATATGCGATGCGCTACGGCAGCCCGGCCATCGCCGCCACTGTCGAGCGGATGATTGCCGCCGGCTGCGACCGGATCCTCGCCGCCCCGCTTTACCCGCAATATTGCGCGGCAACGACGGCGACCGCGCAGGACGCATTGTTCGCGGCGCTCGCACCGCTGCGGCTGCAGCCGTCGCTTCGCACGCTGCCGCCTTACCATGACGATCCGCTGTACATCGACGCGCTCAAGTCGAGCATCGAGAGCCAGTTCGCCGCGCTCGATTTCACTCCCGATCGGCTGCTGCTCAGCTTCCACGGAATGCCCCAGCGGACGCTGGAACTTGGCGATCCCTACCATTGCCATTGCCAGAAAACCGCGCGGCTGCTTGGCGAGCAGCTGTCGATCCGCACCGACATTGCCTTCCAGTCGCGCTTCGGCCGCGCCAAGTGGCTCGAGCCCGCGACCGACAAGGTGCTTGCGGCTTATCCGGGCCAAGGAGTGAAGCGCGTGGCGATCGCCGCGCCCGGCTTTTCCGCCGATTGCGTCGAAACGCTGGAGGAGCTGGCGATTCGCGGCCGCGACACATTCATCGCCGCCGGGGGCGAGCAGTTCGCGACCCTCGATTGCCTCAACGATTCGGCCGAAGGCATGCACATGCTGGACGCGCTGGTCCGCCGTGAACTTGCAGGCTGGCTGCCGCGCGAATAAGCGGCGGCACAAGCAACAGGAGAGAGTCCATGGCTCGAGTGGCGATCGTCACTGGGGGAACGCGCGGCATCGGCGAGGCGATCAGCATCGCGCTGCAGGAAAAAGGCATGACCGTCGCCGCCAATTACGCCGGCAACGAGGAGCGCGCCCGCGGCTTCTCCAAGCGCACCGGGATCGCCACGTTCAAGTGGGACGTGTCGGACTTCGAGGCGTGCCAGCAGGGCGTCCGCCAGGTCGAATCGGAGCTTGGGGCGGTCGACGTGCTGGTCAACAACGCCGGCATCACCCGCGACACGACGATGAAGCGGATGGACCATGAAAAGTGGCAGGACGTGATCGACACCAATCTTGGCGGCTGCTTCAACATGGCCAAAGCGGTGTGGGAGAGCATGACCAGCCGCGGCTACGGGCGGGTGGTCAACATCGGCTCGATCAACGGCCAGGCCGGCCAATACGGGCAAGTCAATTACGCCGCCGCCAAATCGGGCATTCATGGCTTCACCAAGGCGCTGGCGCAGGAAGGCGCGCGTCAAGGCGTCACCGTCAACGCGATCGCGCCCGGCTACATCGACACCGACATGGTTGCAGCGGTTCCGCCAGAGGTGCTGGCCAAGATCGTTTCCCGAATCCCGGTCAACCGGCTCGGCAGCGCTGACGAAATCGCTCGCGGAGTCGTATTCCTGTGCGACGAGAACGCCGGTTTCGTCACCGGATCGACGCTGTCGATCAACGGCGGGCAGCATATGTATTGACGCGCGCCGGCGCACTTTACGGAGCGCCGGTGAAGCGGTCGGTGACGATCGCCGGCCACGAGACGTCGATCGCGCTCGAGTCGATGTTCTGGGCGGCGCTGGAGCGGGGCGCCGCCGATCGCGGCTTGCCGCTCAATGCTCTAATTGCGCGGATCGATGCGGAGCGGCTGGAAGCCTCTGTCCCGCCCAACCTCGCGTCGGCGATCCGCCAGTGGCTATTGGCGCAGGCGCTCGGCGGCCCGCAGGATTGATCGCGTGAATGCCGTGCCCCGGTCCGGTGCAAGATCGAGGAACAGCGCCGGCTCGACGAGTTCCAGCTCCATTATCCTCAACTGGCCATCATCGTCGTGGATCAGGTCGACCCGTGCATATGTCGCTCGATCCGGCGCCGCTGCGAGTGCCGCGAGCGCGGTGGCCTCCGCGCCATCCGGTGCCTGGCAGAGCTGCGTCGTTCCGCCGAGGTGCGGCTGAACGCGGAAATCTCCCGGCCTCGGCCGCTTGACAACGCTATGGCTCAGCACCCCGTCGAAGAACATCAACGAGTATTCACCAGCCCTGGCGATTGTCTCGATGAAGGGCTGAAGAATCATCGGCAGCCCCACGCGCGATTCGGGCGCGGCCTCGCCCGGCATCAGACGGTAGGTGTTGAACGCGCCGGCTGAAATCGGCGGCTTGGCGATGATCGTCTGAGTCCCGAAACGCTCCCGCGCCTGGTCGATGTCGGCGGCCGCGAGCGACCTGACCGCCATCGTCGGGACCGTCGGCACGCCACGCTCGTCGAGTTTGGAAAGATACGCCTTGTCGCTGCTCCAGCGCAGCACCGAGGGCGGGTTGATGACGGCAATGTCGCTCGCCTCCAGGCGGTCCAACAAGGCGAACCACTCGCGCGGCCGCTCGAAATAGCCCCAGGCGACCAACGGAAGTATGAGATCGTAACCGGCAAGCTCGTGAGCCTCGGTCCAGGCAATGGGATCGACCTGGACCCCGCCGGCGATGAGCGCAGCGGCTTCCGCGTCGAACGCTCACTGCCACTCCTCCGCGAAGTCGGGAGCGGGTACGAGGAAGGCCAACCTCACTAGCGGGCGAGCAGACGCGCTCTGACGCGCGATGACAGCGTCATCGTGCCAAAAGGATGCGCGCCTGGCTCGCCACTTGGGCGAGCATCGGTGCGCTGACCGATCCGTCGCGACGGGCCCGGTCGATCAGCATCCGGAACTGGTCGATCCGCGCCTGCTGTTTGGCGACCCATTCCTCGACCGCGACATCGGGCGCCTTGCCGCGAACCCGCGCCAAAAAGTCGATCCGAAGCTGCTCGAAATCGCGCGCCAGCCCAGCGGTCAGAAGCCGCTCCCACTGGTCGCGCGGCGTGTAGCGAGCCACCTGCTGCTGCGCCCAGTCGATGCCGAGCGCTTCGCCAAGCCTGGTGTAGGCCTTGGTCAACGCCAGCTCGTCGATATGCTTGCGCGCCGCCAGCGCGGCCAGGCCGAACACGCCGTCGAGCTCGAACAGGCGCACCAGCCCGCGAACGATGTCCTCGCTTGCGCCAAGCGCGATCAAGCGGTCGCGCCGGGCGACGGCTTCATTGCGCACTTCGGCGCGGATCAGCTTGGTTGCGGCGACGGCGATCTTGTCGACCGCCGGCTCGAGCAGCTTGCTCAGCGCGCTGACGTTGGTTTCGCCGCCAACCGAGCGCAGGATGTCCGACAAATGCGCTCGCACGCTGGTCGCGGCGATGGCGAACAGCTCGACCCGGACCGCTTCGGCAACCGGCACCTCCTCGATTTGGATCCACAAGGTATCGAGGTCGAGCAACCGTTCGGCGACCAGGAAAGCGGCGACAACATGGCCAAGCGACGCGCCTTCCTCCTCGGTCATGTCCAGCGCGACCCCGGGGCCGAGGCGGTTGACCAGGCGATTGGCCACGCGAGTCGCGACAATCTCATTGCGGAGCCTGTGCTGGCGGATCGCTTGCGCATGCGCCTTGCGCATCGCTTTCGGGAAAGCCGCGAACAGCTCGGGCTCGAGCAGCTTGTCGTTGGCAAGCTCAAGCTCGTCGGCCGCATCCTGGAGCGCGATCTTGGACATCGACAGGACGACCGCCAGCTCCGGCCGGGTCAGCCCAAGCTTGTCCTGGCCGCGCCGCAGCATTTCCTCGCTGCTCGACAGTCCCTCGACCCTGCGATCGAGCCGGCCCGAAGCTTCGAGCAGCTCGATGGTGCGGACGTGGCCGGGCAAGGCGCTGGTTCCGCCGCTTTCCGCGATCGACAGCGCCAGCGCCTGCAGCCGGTTGTCCTCGAGCACCATTTCGCCGACTTCGTCGGTCATCCGCGCAAGCAGCGAATTGCGCTTGGGCAGCGTCAGCCGCCCGTCGCGCATTTCGCGGTTTAGCGGGATCTTGATGTTCACTTCTTTGTCGGAGCAGGCGACCCCGGCGCTGTTGTCGATGAAGTCGGTGTTGATCCGCCCGCCTTCTTCCGAAAACTCGATCCGCCCCGCCTGGGTGATGCCAAGGTTGGCGCCTTCGCCGATGACTCGCGCCCGAACCTCGGCGGCATCGACCCGGACCGCGTCATTGGCCGGATCGCCGACCTCGGCATGGATCTGGTCCGACGCTTTAACATAAGTCCCGATACCGCCGAACCACAACAGGTCGACCTCGCTCTTGAGGATGGCGTTGATGATCGTCGACGGGTCCGTCGTCGCCACCTCCAGGCCGAGCACCTCGCGCTCCGCTTTCGACAGGCTGATCGACTTTTGGTCGCGCGGGTAAATCCCGCCGGTGCTGGACAAGATCTTGCGGTCGTAATCGTCCCAGCTCGACCGCGGCAGGTCGAACAGGCGCTGGCGCTCGCGCCAGCTGAGCTTCGGATCCGGGTCGGGATCGATGAAGATGTGGCGGTGGTCGAACGCCGCCAACAGCTTGATCGAGCTCGACAGCAGCATTCCGTTGCCGAACACGTCGCCGGACATGTCGCCGACGCCGGCGACGGTGACCGGGTCGGACTGGACGTCGACCCCCATCTCCAGGAAGTGGCGCTGGACGGATATCCAGGCGCCGCGGGCGGTGATCCCCATCGCCTTGTGATCGTAGCCGTTGGAGCCGCCGCTGGCGAAGGCGTCGCCAAGCCAGAACCCCCGCTCCAGCGCTATGCCGTTGGCCATGTCGGAGAAAGTCGCAGTCCCCTTGTCCGCGGCGACGACGAAATAGGGGTCGTCGTCGTCGTGCACGACCACTTGGGGCGGGTGCTCGACCTTTTCGTTGACGATGTTATCGGTGATCGACAGCAACGATCGGATGAAGATGCTGTAGCTGGCCTTGCCTTCGGCGAGCCACGCGTCGCGCCGCGCCAGCGGCGGCAGCTGCTTGGCGTAAAAGCCGCCCTTGGCGCCGGTCGGGACGATCACTGCGTTCTTGACCAGCTGCGCCTTCATCAGGCCGAGGATTTCGGTTCGGAAGTCGTCGCGTCGGTCCGACCAGCGCAAGCCGCCGCGGGCGACCGGCCCGCCGCGCAGGTGGATGCCCTCGACGCGGGGCGAATAGACCCAGATTTCGCGCCACGGCACCGGCGCCGGAAGTCCCGGTACCAGGTTGGAGTTGATCTTGAACGCCAAAGCTTCGTCTGCCGCCGGCGCGAATGCGTTGGTTCGAAGGATCGCTTCGACCAGCGCCCGGAGCCGGCGCAGGATGCGGTCGTCGTCGATCGAGCGGACCTTTGATAATGCCTGGTCGAACTGGTCGCTTCGGCGCTCGACCTTGGCCTGGCGGCTGCGGGTCGCCGGGTCATGGGCGGCACGGAACAGCCCGACCAGAGCGGCGGTCGCGGCGGGTGCCCGGCGAAGCGCATCGACGACCGTGATCAGGCCGAACGAGCTTCCGGTCTGGCGAAGATAGCGGAACCAGGCGCGAAGCCAGATGACCGCGTTCGGATCGATCGCGGCGAGCAGCACCAGCTGGTTGAATTCGTCGTTTTCGGCCGAGCCACTGAGGACGCAGGCGATGGCCTCCTCGATGACCGGGGATCGCTCGATGATCGAATCCAGCGATTCGACGCCGGGCAGCTCGAGCCGGAAGTCATGGATGTAGCCAAGCGAGCCGCCCGACAGCGCGGTCGGGATTTCCTCGAGCACCCGGAAGCCGAAATTCTCCAGCACCGGCACCGCGTCGGACAGCGGGATCAGCTGGCCGCGGCGGTAGGTCTTGAGCTGAAGCTGCCCCTCACCGTCGCCGAGCCGCGAGAGCCGCACCCCGCGCGCTTCCTCACCCGACAAATTGGCAAGGCGGATGACGTCGGCGGCCGCATCTTCAGGGTTGGTCCGCGCCCGATAGCCGTCGGGAAATGCGGGCACATAAGTGAGCGCCAGGCGGGTCGCGCGAGCAGCGCCGGCGGCGGCGACCAGCTCGGCTTCCACCGCCGGCGCCCAACCGCGCACCATTTCGACCAAAGCTTCGTCGAGCGCGGCGGCGTCGGGCAGCTCGGCCGAAGGATCGACCGGAAGCGTGAAGCGGATCAGCGCCAGCTCGCCTTCGCCAAGCTCGACCGACCAGCTGCTGATCGTCGATTCGATCTCCAGCTCGAGCATCCGGGCGATCGCCTTGCGGCGAGCGGTGGTAAGCTCGTCGCGAGGCAGCCACACGAAAGCGTAGATGTGGCGGCGAAGCGCCCCGGGCAGCAGCAGCAGCTTGGGCCGCGGCCGGTCGGCGAGGCTCATCGCGGTCAGCGCCGCGGCACGGACTTCCTCCTCGTTGAACGAAATCAAGAGGTCGTGCGGCAATGTGGAAACCGAGTGGGCGAGCGCCTTGCCGGCATGGCTCGACGGCGCGAAGCCTAGCTCGGCGTCGAGCTTGGTCAGTCGGGTGCGGAGCACGGGGACCTGGTCGGCCGAAGTCCGCAGAGCTGCGCTGGTCCACAGCCCGGCGTGGACCGACAATGTGCCGTCGCTCAGCCGCACCATCACGACATCGAGCGGCACCCGCCGATGGACGGGGGAAATGCGGTCGGCCTTGAGGATCAGCACGGTGCGTGACTCGTCCGCCAAATGGGTGATCGCAGCTTCCGCCGCGTCACGGTCCCAAAGCGCCATTTCGCGCTTGAGGATGCCCTGCGCCTCGATGACGGTGCCGTCGCCCTTGACGTGGGCGTAGCCGAGCAACGTGAAATTATTGGCGGCGAGCCAGCGCAGCAGCGCCGCGCCTTCGCCGTCGCGCTTCTCCAGGGCGTCGGCGTCGGTCTTCATTTGCGCCAGCATCGGGCGCCAGTCGCGCACCGCTGCACGGACGTCGGCAAGCACGTTCCGGAGCTGGCCGACCAGCTCCTGGCGCCCGCGCGCGTCGGCCCGGTCGAGCTCGATGTAGATGATCGATTCCGGCTCGCCTTCGCCAATCCCCTTGAGCTTGCCGTTCTTGTCGCGCTCGGCCAGCACGATCGGGTGGAGCAGCCGGTGGACGCCAAGGCCGCGCGCGGCGATCGCTCCGGCGACGCTGTCGACCAGGAACGGCATGTCGCCGTTCACAGCCACCAGCCGCATCCGCCTGTGCCCGGCTTCGCCGCCGGTGGATTCGATGAGGATCGCGCTCGTCCCCTCGGGGCGGACGGCGGCGGCGGCGGCGATGAACTCCGCGGCTTCGCGCAGGTTCTGGCGGGTCAGGCCATCGGTTTCGCCGGGAAGGGCATTGTTCGTCAACGCGGCCCGCAACGAGTCGACGACCGTCTTCGGCAGGCGCGAATGGGCCGTCATGCAGCTGGGCTCCGACATGCTGGTCGCAATGCGGGCGGCCTATAGCCGCCGCCCTGGCGGGCCGACAACAGGGGAGCCGGAAGTTTCTTTGTAGCGCCTAGGCGCCGGCGCGGCGGATTGCCCGCTCGACCAGCGCCGGATCGTCGACCATCGCTACAAGCTCATGGGTTCCATCGCTCGTCCGCCGAGTCAGCACCAGCGCGAATTCCTCTTCGCTGTGGATCGCGGCCAAGGGTTGCGCATGGCGAAGCCTCGAGCGGGCGTCCTCGCTTCGGGTAGCGGGCTTGCCATCGGGCCGGCGCGCCTGCCGTTCGGCGGCGACCATTGCCTTAAGCCCGACGGCCTGGGCTTCGATCAGCGGAAGGAACCCGCCCACCCCGACCTGTTGCCGCTCGGCGTGGCACAAGGCGGCGGAGAATCGGTCAGCCGCGCTTTGGCATAATCGATCCCGAACACCAATTTGACTACCGGCGTCATCGGTGCCCGGGCCTGCGGCTTCATGCCCGATTCCTCGAGCAGTTCGGCAAATCCGACCGGATCCTGCTTGCCTGCCAGCGCGAAGTCGTAAGCGTGGCTGAGCGCCCGGTAGAGGGCGCTTCGGCTGCGTCCGTCGGCGGCCTTTGCCGCCTC
Organism: Sphingomicrobium sp.; assembly: GCA_037721775.1. GTDB lineage: Bacteria > Pseudomonadota > Alphaproteobacteria > Sphingomonadales > Sphingomonadaceae > Sphingomicrobium. Next base: position 114,045 of record JBBJOG010000006.1, read on the forward strand.
GGCATTCTCGCGCGCTGCCCACAACAGGTCGCCTAGCCCGGCGTCGTCGCCGAGCTCGACTGCTTCGGGCTCGTCCATTTCCCCGATCGGAATCGCCGCCGGCTGTTCCTCGTCGCCAGCCGTCCCCAGCTGCGGCTGCAACGGCGCCAGCTCGATGGCGTTCGCGGGCGGCGCCTCGGCTACCTCGCCGCCGGCCTTCCAGTTGATCACTCCGTAGATGAAGTCGATCGTGTCGCCGTCCGACGAAAAGGGCATCAGGATCCCGCGATAGCAGATGGTGTCGCCGCGCTGGTTGACGAACTCCGCCTCGAAACCAACCGGCGCGCGGTTGGCGATGATCTGCATGTAATGGCCGGTCAGCCGCGACAGCAAAGATCGGCCGGGCACGTCGTTGATCGCCTGGATACCTTCGGCAAGGCCGCATTCTGCGCGGATCGCCTCGCCGATGTAGGGCGTCGCCGGATTGTCGCGGCCGACGGTGAAGTCGAGCAATACGCTGTGCGGAGCGAAATCCTTGAGGTCGCCGGGTTCCAGATCCTCAATCGACGGATAGTCGCGGCCGTCGAGCAGCGACGCCCAATAATTATAGGCGCGCACGTGCATCCGCCGCTCGTCGGTGCCGATGTCGGGCCGAGCCGAATCCGCCGAATACTCGCCGCCGGCAAAGGCCGGCCCGAAGTCGCCCGGATGGTCGTGATAGCTATCCACCTCTGAGCCCCCACTGCTCGTATTCGCTGGAGAGATGCGCCAAGCGGATTACCAAACCGTTAAGCATATCCGTTCAGCCGGGCGGTGAGCGGCTCCGCCCTTGCCGCTAAGCGGGGCCGCTGGTAGTGGGTGCGCCGCTTGGCGCGAGGGCGCCCGGCTCGCCTGGAAAAGCCGCTTTAGCTCAGCTGGTAGAGCACATCATTCGTAATGATGGGGTCAGAGGTTCGAGTCCTCTAAGCGGCACCACCCATAAATTTCCTTCGAGAACAATGACATAAGAGGAAAGCACGTCCCCGCTTTAGTGCCCACTTTTCCGGGGATTGGCGGGTTTCCGCGCATCTCGTTCTGAGCCCTAGAGACTAGATTGGCGCCGGAACCGAGTCCGTACTGGGGGCTGTTTCTCTACCCCCCGAATTTGCTGGCACCAGTTGCAGAGCGCAATTGATGCCGCATCCGTTGGAGCATCGAAGCGGGCTGATCAGATGGCTCGAGACGAGGGCGAGCGCGGTTGACCCGAGCCCGAGCTGCCACGCGACATTTACCGCCGTTACTGCGCAAAGGCCAATGTAATCCGGTCAACTGTCGGCTGTCCTCGTAGTGTCCGTTTTGGGTGGGAAGCGGACGTGAGCGCCGAGCCTAATTACCCCGCATTGTCGAATTTCCTGACCTCGACGGCGCTGTCATCGAAATCGTCCATCAAGCGTGCATTGATGCCCATCTTGCCGAAATCTTCGCCAAGAGACTGCCAGTGTGTGCCACAGCCGCAGACCGGACAGTGGTGAATGCCGATCATTCGATCGCCCCAGACATAGGCTGTCGTCTCACCTGAAATGCGTACCTGGTCCGGCGGGAGATAAGCCACACGCCATGCAAGCCGGCGACAGAGGGAGCAGTTACAGTCTGCAACCCACGCGGGCTTGCTTGGCAGTTCTATCCGCACGTTGCCGCAGTGACAGCTTCCCTGAGCGCCCATAGCGACTTGTAACGGCCGATTAGGAATGTCCGCAATGGGTCGAAAGCAGACGTAAGCGGCTCGTGTCTGCTTTGGGTGGAAAGCGGACATAAGCTGGGGGCTGCGAAGGTGAACTTTTCGGCCGAGATCGGATCAATCCCCGCGCAACGGCTTTGTTACAAAAGCCGCTCATAGTCGCTCCCCGTAGTCCACGCACTGAACCGTTCGAATGCAGGAACATCGCTGAAAAGAGATGACCGCTGCTCCATCCTCTCTGCCAACCACTGCAGCCGCGCTCGCCGCGAGGATTGGTCCCTGGGCGCAGCTATTCTGTCGCGGTGATGATCAAGAAGAACGCGACGCCGCTGCCGACGCGCATGACGCTGATGAACAATGTCGTGCGCGGCGTCATCGCCCAGCACGAGATGAGCCGCGGCAGCGCCTACACGCTGTAAGGTTGCGAGCGCCCCGCTGCCAACCGCATCCTCCCGTCTGCGAACGGGCGGTTTGACCGCTTGATTCATGCCTCACCCTCTTCCATGCTGTCGGCCAAGAGGGGGACAATCATATGATCCGACACGCTTTCGCAGCACTGCTGCTGGCTGGCGCCGCGTGGCCCGCCGCGGCCCAGGAAATGAGCGCCGACGGGTTGATCGCCAGGAACCTTGCCGCGCGCGGCGGGGCCGAGGTGCTGGCCGCCATTCGCGCGGTCGGCTTCAAGGGGCGGGTCATCTTCCCCGGCGACTTCGAACTGACCTATCGCGAGCTTCGCTCCGCCGGCAGCTCGCGCATCGACATGGCGGTACAGGGCATGACCTTAGTCCAAGGCTATGACGGCAAGGCCGGCTGGCGGATCAACCCGTTCCAGGGCCGCCGCGATGCCGAGCGGATGAGCGCCGACGAAGCGCGCGCGGTCGCCGACGCATCGCTGATCGAAGGCCCCTTGCTCGCCTCGCGCGGGGACGGCAGCCGGGTGACCTATCTCGGCCGCGAAGATTTCGACGGGACCCAGGCCTATAAATTGAAGGTCTCGCAAAAGGACGGCGACGAGTTTGTCTATTGGCTCGACCCCGACACCTTTCTCGAAATCAAGATCGACGAGACGCGCCGTGTGCGCGGCGCCGAACGGACCACGGAGACCGAGCTTGGCGACTATGAAAAGATCGCCGGAGTCTATTTCCCGATGTCGGTGGAAAGCTGGAGCGAGGGCGATTCGAACAACCGCCAACGCGTGATCATCGCCACCGGAGCGGCCAATCCGGCGGTCGACGTAGCGCAGTTTGCCGAGCCCCGAATACCGGCCCCGCCGCAGCCCGGCGGATCGCCACCCGACGCGTCGAACGCGCCGGTCAAGGACGATTCCTCGGACAAGCCCAACACCGCCGATCCGGCCGACCCGGCCAGCCCGCCGAAGGGGGAGTAATTTCCATGACCCGCGCAATCCTCCTGCTCTCGACCATTCTCGCCGCCGCCCCGATCGTGGCGCAGACCAGCAGCTCCGCCATTTCCGGCCTCGGCATCCGTAACATTGGCTCGGCAACCATGTCGGGCCGCATCGCGGCAATCGCCGCGCGCCAGGAAAAAAATGGCAAGGTCACCGTGTTCGTCGGCGCCGCCTCGGGCGGCGTGTGGAAGTCCGAAGACGGCGGCACCAATTTCAAGCCGGTGTTCGACAAGCAGCCGGTGCAATCGATCGGCGCCGTCGCGCTCGACCCCACCAACAGCCAAATCGTGTGGGCCGGCACCGGCGAGAGCTGGACCCGCAATTCGGTGTCGATCGGCAACGGCATCTATAAGTCGACCGACGGCGGCGGCACCTGGGCCAACATGGGCCTGCCCGGCTCCGAGCGCATCACCAGCATCGTCGTCCATCCCAAGAACGGCAATATCGTCTACGTCTGCGCGCCGGGGCCATTGTGGTCCGACAGCGCCGAGCGCGGGCTGTACAAGACGACCGACGGCGGGCGCAGCTGGGCGCTGGTGCTGAAGGGCGCCAATCTGTCGACCGGCTGCTCGTCGGTCGCGCTCGACCCGGCCAACCCCGAGCATCTTCTCGCCGGCACCTGGGATTTCCGTCGCAAGGGGTGGGAATTTCGCTCCGGCGGCGACGGACCAGACGCGGCGTCGGGCAGCCGCTTCGCCGAATCGACCGACGGTGGGCGCAGCTGGACCACGCTGACCGCCGACAATCGCAAGGGCCTGCCCAAGGGCCCGCTCGGCCGCATCGAAATCGCCTACGCGCCGTCCAACCCCAAACAGGTTTACGCCTTCGTCGAAAATGTCCGCCCGGCGCTGTTCGTGTCGGAAGACGGCGGCCGGACGTGGGAGGAGCGCGACCGCAGCCAGGGCATGGTGTGGCGGCCGTTCTACTTCGCCAAGATCGTCGTCGATCCCAAGGACGACAAGCGCCTGTTCAAGATGGGCTATTCGATGATCGTGTCGGAGGATGGCGGCAAGAGCTTCTCCTCCACCACCGACTCCACGCACGGCGACTGGCACGACATCTGGATCAACCCGGCCAACCCCAAGCACATCATCGGCGGCGACGATGGCGGTATGTGGATCAGCTACGACGGCGGCAATCGCTGGTGGAAGTCGGGCAATCTGCCGATCAGCCAATTCTATCACGTCAGCGCCGACAACAAGGACCCGTACCAGGTCTATGGCGGGCTACAGGACAATTCGTCCTGGGTCGGCGACCAGGAATATCCCGGAGGCATTACCAACGACCGCTGGGAGAATCTGTACGGCGGCGACGGCTTTTGGGCCTTCGCCGACCCGGCGGACCCGGACCATGCCTATGTCGAATATCAGGGCGGCCATATCGCCCGGGTAAACCGCAAGACGATGGAAGGCCGCGACATCCAGCCCAAGGCGGGTTTCAAGGAGAAACTTCGCTGGAACTGGAACGCTCCGATCCACCTGTCTTCCAACGAAAGGGGCACGATCTACATCGGCTCGCAATTCCTCTTCCGCAGCCGCGACCAGGGCGTCAATTGGGAGCGCATCTCGCCCGACCTGTCGACCAACGATCCGGTTCGCCAGCAGCAGGAGAAGTCGGGCGGGATCACCGTCGACAATAGCGCCGCCGAGATGAACACCACGATCTACTCGATTTCCGAAAGTCCGCGCGCGGCAGGCCAGATCTGGGTCGGTACCGACGACGGCAATGTGCAGTTGACCCGCGATGGCGGGCGCAACTGGACCAATGTCACGCGCAGCATGGGCCTGGCGCCGGGCAATTGGGTGAGCTGGGTCGAGGCGAGCCGCCACGACCCCGCCGTGGCCTATGTTGCGATCGACCGCCACACCTATGGCGACATGGCGCCGCATGTCCTGCGCACCGGGGATTACGGGCGCTCGTGGCAGCGCCTGATCGGCCCCGCCACGCCGGGCGTGCGCGGCTATGCCCATGTGGTGAAGGAGGATCGGGTCAACCCCAACATATTGTTCGTCGGGACCGAGATGGGCCTCTACGCCTCGCTCGACCGCGGGCAGAGCTGGGGCCAGTTCAAGCCCAACAACTTCCCCGACGTCGCGGTGCGCGACATCTGGCTGCAGGAGCGCGAGGACGATCTCATCCTGGCCACTCATGGCCGCGGCATCTGGATCGTCGACGACGTCGCGCCGCTGCGCGCGCTCGACGCGGCGACGCTGGCGAGCAATGCGGCGCTGATTCCCGGCCGCGCGGTGCAGCAGAGGATCGGCGGCAATGGCGGCTGGCCCGAAGGCGATGCCACTTTCTATGGCGACAACCCGCCGTCGGGCGCGGTGATCTCTTACTATCAAAAGGCCCGCCACGTGATCGGGCGGATGAAGCTGGAAGTGCTCGACGAGGCCGGTCGGGTGATCGACGAATTGCCGGCGTCGAAGCGCACCGGGCTCAATCGCGTGGTGTGGTCAATGCGGACCAAGCCGCCGCAGGTACCGCCGGCGGCAGCGATCGCCGGGGCATCTACCCAGGGCCAACGCGTGCTGCCGGGGCGCTATTCACTGCGGCTGACCAAGGCGGGGCAAATGACGACGGCGCCGTTGACCGTGACGCTCGATCCGCGCGCGAAATTCAACGTCGCCGACCGCCAGGCGCAATATGCCGCGGCCGAGCGGGTCAAGGGCCTGTTCGGGCGGATGACGGCGGTGCTGGGCGGGATCAACAGCGTGCGCACCGGCGCCGAGGCCTATGGCGCCAAGGCCGATGCGCCGCCCGCGGTGCGCGCCGCGGCGGTCGCCTTGTCGGCGCAAGCCGACACTCTGCGCAAGGAATTGGTGGCGACCAAGGAAGGCGGCGCCATCACCGGTGAGGAGCGGCTGCGCGAGAATGTCGACGACGTCTATGGCGCGATCAATTCGGTCGAGGCGGCGCCGACCGCCTATCAGCTGGCGCGGGTCGATGCGCTCGACCGCGAGCTGACCGAGGTCGAGGCCCGCTTCTCCGCCCTGAAGGCTGGCGATGTGGCGCGCTTCAACACTTTGCTCGGCGGAGCCGGGCTGGCCCCGCTTACCGTGGCGACGGTCGAACTGATGCCGAGGGCGAGGCGCGCGGCGGGCGGCTATCGGCGCTGCTGCGCGGTCTGGTTGGCACGCGCTTTTACGGCAATGCGGGCTCGCTTCAGGAGCAAGGCGAAAAAGACTGAGGAGGCGATGGCGGCGGCAGCCCCTCGTCAATGCAGCGCGTGACCGTGGTCTCGAAAAGCTCGCTCTCCTCCTTCCGCATGCTCAGACGATCGGATCGCTGCCTAGACTCTCAAATTGGCGGAGTCGATTTAATCCGTAGTGTCCGAAATGGGTCGAAGACAGACATTAGCTCAGCAGCGCACACGTTGGCCGCGTTTGCTCTCTCTGGCTGCTTAAATGCCAAATTGAAGCGCGATTTCAGTCCCTTACCGAGATGGGGTCGTTTGTTCGAGTCATCTGCGTGGCACCACCCATAATTCTCTCTCGATAGAATTAATGCCGGACCTGCCCTAAGTCGGGATTAATCGCGCAAGTACCGGAACTTAGACGCAGTCGGTAGAGCTCAGTTGAGCCCAAGAGAGCAAATCGGCGCGCGAACAGGCTGGCGCTGAGCGCGAGTTTCTCTGACCCCCGCATTTGCTGGCACCAGTTGCAGTTGCGGGTTGCAGACCTGTTCTAGTCGAAGCCGAAGAAGGCACGCTGGTCTTTCCAGCCGAACGGGATGTCAGTGGCACGGAGCAGCCGACGCCCGGTGAGCGTCGCCGGCTGCGTCCCCTCGACGATCGCCGCGGTAATGTCAGGCGCGAGACAGCTGATGCGAAGCAGCTGCCACAGATGCCGTTTGCTGTAGTGGGCGACGAGCGGGTCGGGATCGCCGTTGGTCATCGCCCGTTGCGCGGCGTGCGCGAGGACTACCAGCTTTACCAGGACAGGGTCAGCCCTGCGATCAGGGTCGGCTCCAGCGGCGAGGACAAGCTTCAGCTCAGGGCCCCGATGCGCCAGGCGTGCAGGAAGATCGATCGACACGATCTGGTCACCCTTACCGATATGGACGGCGAGCCGATCAGTTTTAAGCTCCACCGCTACTCCGTAGCCGAGCAGCAACTCGCGCTGCTGAGCAACGCTCATGCCGGGTAGGTCGTCAGCCACGCGGCAGCTATTTTCAAGCCGATCCTCGATCACGCGGGCACCTTCATGCTCGCTCAGATCGCCGGCGTCGGCAATGAGCCAGTCTCGCAGACCGGCAGTAACCCGCCGATCGACCTCGCTCGCCGGGATGCGCCATGCTACCTTGCGGTCCTCGCCCGGCTTGAGCCGCGTGGCATAATAATGATGCCGCTGGCTGCCCTTGGTGGTGAACGAGGTGGTCATCGAACGCCCGTTGGGATCGGTCAGCATGCCGGTGAGCAGGCTGGGGTATCGGGCAGTCAGTCCTACCTTGCGGCGGTGACGGTTGGAGGCGATGCTCGCCTGAACCTCATTCCACAGGGCCTCGTCGATGATCGCCTCGTGCTCGCCCTCGTACATCACGCCGCCGTGAGCAACCTTGCCGATGTACACCGGGTTCTTGAGCACCGCGGCAAGCGGACCCTGGTAGAAGGTTACCCCGCCAGTGATCCGTCCATCCTTCAGAACCCGTACTTTTGTGCGGACGCTCGTCTGGGCAAGTTCGTCGACCAGCTGACCGATCGAGCGGAGCACGAGGTAGCGCTTGAAGATCATCCGGACCGTGGCCGCTTCCTGCTCGTCGATCAGCAGCTTCCTGTTCTCGAGCCTGTAGCCGATCGGGATCGGGCCACCCATGAAGATGCCCTTGCGCTTTGACGCGGCAAACTTGTCGCGGATACGCTCGCTCGTCACCTCGCGCTCGAACTGGGCGAACGACAGCAGCACGTTGAGGGTCAGTCGACCCATGCTGGTGGTGGTGTTGAACGCCTGGGTCACGCTGACGAACGACGCCTTTGCCTTGTCGAGGGTGTCGACGATGCGGGCGAAGTCGGCGAGGCTGCGGGTCAGCCGATCGACCTTGTACACGACAATTACGTCAACCTTGTCGGCCGTGATGTCAGCCAGCAGCTGCTCGAGCCCCGGCCGCTCCATGCTGCCACCGGACCAGCCGCCATCATCATATTGCTCGTCGACAAGCTCCCATCCTTCGTGGGTCTGACTGAGGATGTAGGCAGCACAGGCTTCCCGCTGAGCATCGAGGCTGTTGAAGGCCTGGTCGAGCCCCTCCTCTGTCGACTTCCGCGTGTAGATGGCGCAGCGTCGCTTCGTGATCATCGAGCTTGCGGCCGCTTAGCAGCGGGGCGCTTGTTGACGCCGAAGAACACCGGACCGGACCAGTGCGTCCCCGTGATTGCCGAGGCAATCTGCGTCAGACTTGTATAGCGACGACCATCATGTTCGAACCCTTCATCGAGCACGATGACGTGGTACGTCTTGCCTCGCCATTCGCGGACCAGACGCGAGCCGGGCCGGAGTGATTGGACCCGATGCATCACTTCCTCGCCTTTGCGAAGGCGCTCGGCGGTGAGTTCGATGCTCCGGCGAATGCTGGTCGGCAGATCGCCGTGGACGCGGGACTGAAGCTTCCAGGCAATCCCGCGGCGCAAGAGGTCGGGGCCGACATCCGGCGCCAGCCCGCGCCAGCTTTCGCGCCACAGGGCGCGAAGCTGGGCGGGCGACATCGACGGGAGCTCCGCGAGCTTGCGATCGAGCTCGGTCATTGAGCGAGCGCGTCGGTTGGCGCGACGTCAGCAGCCACCGGTTCTATGCGATAGGCCAGTTTGCCATCGCCGCGCTGTTCCTTAACGATCCGGGCTTTCTTGCGTAGACCGGTCAGGAAGGCGCGGCAGCTGTGTGGCTGCCATCCGGTGGCCTTGCCCATCTCGAGCAAGGTCGCACCCTTTTCACGCGAAAGGATCTTGGTCACCATGGCGGCTTTGGTTGTGGCCTTTACTTGGTTGGTCATGCTGGGTCTCCGATGCGCCGTCGGAACCATCCCGCGGCACTGACCCAAGCCGCTGGACCCTCAAGTCAGCGGCCGCTCTCGCCGTCAGGCGACGAGTAACCCATGCTCCGTTCGTACCCCTAGTCCAGTCAGAAATTTGCGAAGATCTGCAAAGCTGCGCGTGGACTTCTCAGCGCAATCGCGCGCCAATGGCGCATGGCTAAGCCAGGCGAAACCGATCCCGAGACGGAGGAGCTGATCAACCGGCTGCTCACCCGCGTCGGCATTTTGATGGAAGATGCCAGCACATGTGCCCTGATCACTGCTCCCTGCGCCGGAGGTGTCGCCGAAAGGGTGAATCGCGTGGGTCAGAACGTTGAGCGGATGCCTTCGATCTGTGCTGCAGCAAAGGCGCTGCTCGACGGCTGAAATGCGCCCATTTCGGTCATTCACGGGCGATATGGACGTTCTCTGAAGCGGACGTTCGACGATCGAGGCGAGCGGCATCAATGTCCATGCGGCGCGGAGCCCTCCTGGTCTCTGTGACCAGCTGCGGTGTTTGGCGCCTGCAGCTGGCTACCTTCTCCAGCCGCTTGTCCCACATGATGATCCGATCCCATCTCCATCATTTCGTCGTGACCGGCAGGCGCACTGGCGACGGTCTTCTGGAATTCGGCAGGCGACATCTTGGGGAGTTTGCTGACAAATGCGACCATGTCCCAGATCAGCGGATCGGGATGGGTCCTGCCCCAAGCCGGCATGGCCGTGAGCTTCACGCCGTGCTTGATGATCCAGAACAATTCGCCGGCGGAGTGATCGGTCTGGACAGCCAGTTTCGGTGCCTGCGGATAAAGTCCCTGGCTCAATTCGCTGGGTTTGACGCCCGGCCCTAAATGGCAGCTAACACACATCTCCTGATAGAGGCCGGCGCCTCTCGCGATACGATCCGCCGACAAAAGATCAGCCGGAGCCTGAATGTTGCTGGCGTGAGTTTCGATGGAGCGGTCGCGAACGTCATCGAGAATCGAATGGACCAACGGAGTATGCGGATCGTCGGCAGCGATGTTGTATATTCCGGAATATAGGAACGCGGCTCCGCCCAGAAGCAATGTCCCGAGCAAGATTGCCGTGAATGTAAGGCTGGGAAAATGCTCTCTCGCTGTCTTTCGTGCCATTGTCTTTCTTCCCGGCGCAATCTGACTTCGATCGTAGAGTCAATCTCTATCACTTCCACTCCCGGCCCGGCGAGGCACCATTTCCGAACGCCGCCTCCTTGCGGAAACGTGCGCCCGAAAAGAGCAGTGGAAGCTTATGTCTTGGGGCAGAGGACATAACCACGATAGCCAAGCTCGTCTTTCGTCTCGGGCGGAACGACGATCAGTTCCATGCCGTGCATCCCTGCGTTACCCGTCTCGTCCAATAGCCGCGTGGTCACCAGCAGGTCGCCATCGCAGCTGGCGGCGCGACCCGGCGGACTATCCGAACAGGAACAGCAGATGATCGTATCCGGTCACCTATGCTTGGCGCCGAGGTAGAGGAACGCACCGATCTGCGGCCCGCTGGTCTGCTCAATATAGCCCTGGTTGTCCTCCGCGTTCGCCCGGCGCCTGCCGGCAACTCCTCCTCCCAACTTGCCCGGTATTGTGATGTTCGAGAACATAACTTTCCTTTCGATCATGTCGCCGCTTGGGGCGTGGCGGTCTTCAGCGTCGGTACCGCGTTGTCCTCGCGCGCGCGGCGACCGTGAACCATGTGATAGAGTGCGGGGAGCACGAGCAGAATTAGGATCTTACCTTCGGTTTGCGGGAAGATCCGTGGGTGGACAGGATTTTCCAATCGCGGCCGACCTTCTTCAGAACGCTGGTCGCGACACCGCGCCGCTCGACAATTTCGCCCTTCTCGGTTTCGATGCGGTAATTGTACGTTTCGGTGGTCAGCGCGACGGGACCCTCGAACCGGACGTCGACCTTATAGTCGGAGAATTTGAACGACTTGAAATGGCCGAGCTCGGGGCCGAGATGCTTGGCCAGATAATTGGCGTAGCTGCCCTCGACGCCGCCATTCTCGAAGACCTGCGAGTCGCCGGTGAACAGTCGTTCCGTCCCCTTGGCGTCGAGCCGTTCGACGGCCGACTTATACTGCGACAGCACCGTGCGAACCGCCGCCGAGTCCGCTGCTCGCGCCGGGCCTGATTGAGCAGCCAATGGCTGAGCGGCAAACATTGCTGCGGCGAATATCAACATCGTCTTCATCACAATTCTCCCTTGTTTATGGCTCAGAACCAGACGCGAACGCCGGTCAATCACCGCCGCGCATCACATAGATCAGTTGGTCGATCGCGCGTTGCGGTTCCGCGACGCATAGGTCGCATACGCAGCGCGGCGCGCAGTTTCTATTGAATCATGGTCGGGCCTCGTCTTGCTTCGAAAGAACAAGCCGAGTGCGGCGGTGATCAAAGCGAGGCCGACCAGCCCAATGGGCACCGCGGCCGCCATCGCGAGACCGGTCGCCTTCGGACCGCTGTCGATCAAGAGGCCCAATGCAACGAACGCGGCGAGCATCAGCGGCGGGGAAATGAAGACCCGCGGACTGTCGTCGCCTGTCACTGCTGTGCCTTTACGAGCGAGGGTTCGGCAGATAACTCGCTCCACGCGAGGCGGATGATTTTCAGGCCGCCGGTGATGCCGAGCGTCGCTATGATTGCGGCGACAATGAGGTCGGGCCAGGCGGTGCCGGTGCCGAAGACACCGACTGCGGCTGCAACCACCGCGATATTGGCGATGGCGTCGTTGCGCGAGCAGATCCACACCGAGCGCATATTGGCGTCACCCTTGCGGAACCGGTAAAGCATCAGGGCCACTGCGACGTTCGCAATCAAGGCGGCGAGACCGACCACTCCCATGATCTGCGGCTGGGGCGACGCACTTCCGAAAGCGGCAAGTAGCGCGCCGACCATCACATAGGCGCCGAGCGCGGCCAGTGTGACGCCTTTAACCAGGGCAGCGCGCGCTCGCCAGGCAAGCGCGAGACCAGCAACGCCGAGCGAAATGGCATAATTGGCGGCGTCCCCGAAAAAGTCGAGCGCGTCGGCCTGGAGGGCGCGGGAGTCTCCAATCTCGCCTGCCGCGAGCTCGGCCACGAACATGCCGGCGTTGACTATGAGCGCAATCCACAGCGCCCGCCGCCAGCGCGGTTCGACAGCGGGTTTCTTGGCAGGGCCGCAACAATCAGCAGACATGGTCACCTCGACAAACTCGATGTAACAAGCCAAATAAACCCTGAAGTAACTACAGGGTCAAGCAATGTTAATAGGATTGTCGATCGGACAGCTTGCGACGGCCGCCGGAACCGCCGTCGAGACGGTCCGCTACTATGAAAAGATTGGCCTACTGCCCAAACCCGCGAGGACGGCCGGCAACTATCGAAGCTATGGGACAGATGAGGTTGCAAGATTGAGCTTCATCCGCAGGGCGCGCGACCTCGGTTTCGGGCTCGATCAGGTTCGGGCACTCCTGAGTTTGGCCGACGATCGTAACCGACACTGCGGCGAAGTTGATTCGATGGCACGCCAGCACTTGGTAGAAGTCGAACGAAAGATCGCGGACCTCACTGCCTTACGGCAGGAACTCGCCCATCTCATTGCTCAATGCCGGAAAGGCACGGTGGCTGACTGTCGGATCCTCGAAGCACTCGGACCGAGAAAGTAAATGTCGCATGCCCCATCCGCCTTCTTCCGCGACTTGATGTCTGTTCTCTACCGGTTGCAGCCATAGCTGAAACAGGGGTGAGTGGCTGGTGAGCCGGAATCTGTAGCGAGTCCCGCTTTGTTATGGCCATGGAGGTGATCTCAATGAATTTCGATCTTCTGATTATCGGCACAGGGACAGCGGCCATGATCGCCGCGGCCAAGGTTAGGGACGCCACTTGGAGCGTCGCCGTGATCGACGAAAAGCCGTTTGGCGGGACCTGCGCCCTCCGCGGCTGCGATCCAAAAAAATGCATATCGCGGGGGCGGAGGTCATCGATGTTCGAACGCGGATGAGCGGCCACGGCGTCGCCGGGAGTGTGGCGATCGACTGGCCCGACCTGATGGCCTTCAAGCGTTCGTTTACCGATCCGATTCCCGGAAAGCGGGAGCGGCTTTATGAGGCAAAGGGCCTATCCGCGTTCCACGGTTCCGCTCATTTTGAAGGGCCAGACAGTCTCGTCGTCGATGGGACCAAATTGACCCGGGCGGCATCTGATTCCGCATCACTCACGCGCCATCATGATGTGTGGACGCGCCACGATCACCGACCCCGAGATTAAGGCGCCGTGCGACGAAATCATCAGTTCGCAGACACGGGAGATTGAACAGTTGAAAGCGATTTATGGCGCGCCAGTGATCGGACTCCACCCCAGAGCCGCACCAATGGCGGTGCATCAGCCG
>JBBJOG010000018.1:0-34107 GCA_037721775.1 Sphingomicrobium sp.
AACAAGCCGACGCTCTATCTCTCGCCAGCGACGGGGGAGATGTTGTCGCGCCGCCACGAGCTGTGGCGCATTTTTGACTTCGTGTGGATGCTTCACATCATGGATTATGACGAGCGCGAGAACGTCAACAATCTGCTGCTCCGTATCTTCACCTGGGGCGCGGTGCTGATGGCGTCGTCGGGTGTCTGGCTGCTATTCTATTCCTTCCACCGCAAGAAAAAGAAGAAGGCGGTGCGAGCATGACAATCAAGTCCATCTGGCTCCGCCGCATTCATAAATGGGTCGGACTCGCGATCGGCGTTCAGTTCCTCATTTGGGCGATGAGCGGCACGGCGATGGCGCTGCTCGACATGGATGAGGTCGCCGGTGGGGCCATGGCCGAACATGCTCCCGCCGCGACCCCTTCGGCGGGCGCGGCCTGGCCGCGCATCCAGTCAGTGCTCGCTGGCCAGCCTGTCAGCAATCTCATGATCCGCGATCTTGCAAGCGGCCCCGTTTATGCCGTCACGCTGAACAGCGGCGTGCGCCTATTCGATGCTGCAAGCGGCGCGCCGGTAGTCATCGACCGCTCACTCGCGCAGGCGATTGCGGTCGCAGCCCACCCCGGCAAAGCCGACGCAACGCGGGTCCAGCCGCTTACCGAAATTACCCTCGCGGTTCGCGAACATTCGCTGCCGATCTGGAAGGTCGATTTCAGCGACGCGGCGAAAAGCAGCTATTATGTCTCCGCGTCTACCGGCGAGGTGCTGGAACGCCGCAACGAGACGTGGCGGTGGTGGGACTTTTTCTGGATGCTCCACAACATGGACTATGCCCAGCGAACCAGCTTCAACCACCCCCTGATCATCACCGTCGGTATCGCCATGGCCTGGCTGGCGGTGACCGGCTTCTGGCTGATCTTTCGCACCATGTGGCGGCACGACTTTAGCGGAGTTCGGCGTTTCGTGAGTCGATCAAAGGCATAATGCGGCCGTGTAGGATCGCCTGGCGCTGTCACCGAGCAGTGACCTGGCCGAACGGCGCTTCCGAGAGCCGCTCAGAATAGCTTTAAAGTCGCAAATGGGCGCAAACTCGTCATCGCGACCGACGCTGAACGAACGACCGCTTTCGGGTATTGCCTCGTCGCGGCTCACGACCTGCATGGGCGCCTAACTGCCGGGCGGCTCAAAGTGGCCGATTCCTGCTGGTCCGCTTTCAAGCGCCGCATCAAGATTTCGGTCGTCCGTCCGAATTGGAGAATTCGACCTTCGGCCGGGAACAGTCGGCAGTTGGCGGCACCTTACCACGCCAGCGATCTGCAACCGGACGTTCTGTTATCGGCCATCGTCCCTTTGGAACCTCGGAGCGGTTGGGACTGCATTAGACAGCCGGGTGAGCGCGACCTAGTGTCCGCGATGGGTCGAGTAGACATAAGCCGCTAACGTCTGCAATGGGTGGAAAGCGTGCTCCAAGGGAACCCCTGTTCACGCCGTCTCTTATCTCCTGGCAGCATCAGCGCCCGGACCAGGCTTCCGAACTCTGGGTTTTCCGGCGGTGAGCAAAAGTTCGAGGCATCCGCAAGTTGCAATCAGCCGAGCCGTTTTTCGGACTAGCCCCATACCATGTCGCCCTGGTCGCCATCGGCGCCAGCATCATCCTGGCGTTCTGGGTGCCGCGATTCTTCTCGGGCCGCGAACCTGCAGCTTCCGCTCTGCTGATACTGGCCGGGACGATCGCAATCTCGATCGTGCCGGGAATGCCCGAGGTAATCGATCCACGCGCAGCTCCGAAGATTTGGGAGTATGCAAGCGAACTCGCAGTCATTGTAGCGTTGTTCGGGACCGGCCTCCGGATCGATAATCTGACGAACTACAGCCGCTGGCAGCCGACCGTCCGGCTCCTGCTCGTGGCAATGCCGCTGACGATCCTCGCGGTGGCGTTGCTTGGCTTTTGGCTCGCCGGAATGACGCTCGCGGGGGCAATCCTCCTCGGGGCCGTGCTCGCGCCCACAGACCCGGTCCTTGCCGGCGACGTGCAGGTAGGCCCGCCCACCGAAGGCGGTGAGCACCCGGTGCGTTTCGCACTTACCACGGAAGCGGGCCTCAACGATGGGCTCGCCTTTCCGTTCGTCTATCTCGGGCTAATCCTTGCGGAAGGCTTTACGTTCGGCGGACTGGCAACCGAATGGTTTCCCCGCGATGTGCTGTACCGAATTGGGGTGGGAGCGTTGTCCGGCGCTCTCGTCGGCTGGCTCCTCGGCAAGCTCCTCTTCTGCCTGCCGCGCGGCAACCCGTTAGCGAAGACTGCTTCAGGTGTCCTGGCGCTTGCGGGAGTCCTCCTTTGCTACGGGGCGACCGAACTGATCGAAGGATACGGCTTCATCGCGGCGTTTGTCTCTGGCTTGACGCTGCGCCGCGCGGAGGCCGACCACGATTTTCATGGCAGGCTGCACGGCTTCAGCGAAGCGATTGAGCACGCGCTGACCGCAATCCTCCTGCTGCTCATCGGCGGAGCTCTGCCGCTTTTGTTGCCCGAGCTCGACTGGCGGCATGTCACGGTCGCGCTTGCTCTCATCTTCGTCATCCGCCCGGTTGCTGGGTGGGTTAGCCTGAGCGGCACGGAGCTACTTGGACGCGAAAGGCTTGTGGTCGCTACCTACGGCGTGCGCGGCATTGGTTCGATATATTACCTAGGTTATGCGACGAGCCACTTCCCGTTTACAAATACAGGACAGTTGTGGGCCACGATTGCGCTCACAATTCTCATCTCAACCGTAGTTCACGGTCTTACAGCCGGCGCGGCCGTTCAGCGGGTCACCGAAGAAGAGCGCGACCATGCCCCAGCTGGTTGAGCTCAACGGTTTCGTTAGCGTCCGCTATGGGTGGAAAACGGACATTCGCGTGGTAGGGCTGATCGCCCGCTTTTGGCCGAAGGCGGAACGTCTGCTTTCGGGCGCTTGGTGATTGAAAGCGGCCGTTCCCTCATGCCCTCGCCGTGCGACATTTCGCCCACAGCAATGTCGATCCGGACGTCAACAGCTCGATTTCTGCGGAATTGGTCACGCGGGGTTTGATCGGAACCTTCCGACGCTCGCCCCGCTTCACCCCCATGAAAGAATTCGCCCTCATCGCAGCGTCGCTGGTAGCCGCCTGCTCTTCGGATCCTGAGCTCGGGCCTGAGGCTTCCGAAAGTGTGGTCTCTGCCACCGCTGAAGCCGGCACGGCCGTTGTCCCGCCGGACTTGGCACATGATTCCAAACCAATTAACCGCGCCGAACTGCTGGCGAGGGTGGACGCGATCGACGCAGCAATTGCCGAGTGGCGTGGAGCGCGTACTCTAGCCGCCGCGAAGTCCGGAGCTGAAAAGGCGCGCAATCTCGTTACCGGCCCTGCAGGTCCAGCTTATGGTGACGTCGATGGCGACGGCACGATAGGTGGGGAAGTTGATGCGGGCCTACTGCCGGGACTCGGCGGTGAGGCTGGACTCGCTTCGGCCCGACCCAACCCCTGCATGATTGCCGATGTGCTCGGTGGGGACTTTTCGCAGGCCGCGGCCCGGTGGGCGACTATGGACCGCGCCATTGCGAACTGGCGAGCGGACAATAACACTTTCCCATCGCTCGCCAGCCACCCTCAACGGATCGTCGGGTGGGCAACGCTCACCTTACAGCGCGCCAATCTAGCTCAAGCGAAGAACTATGCTGGCCATGCTCAGTTGCATGCCGATAAGACGCGCGCTGCCATCACCCAGTGTAAAGGCTAGCGGCCGCAGCCAATTAGAACGGCTGCCCTTCGCGACCGCGCACTGCCGCAACGACTTCGGCTGATTCTCCAGCGGACGGCCAGCACCATACTCCCACGCGTCAGCTTTTGAGCACGACTCGCCGACCTCCCGCTGACCGAGCGCGGTTTAGCGGAGCTTGGAAACACCCGACTTAATGCCGGCAGGATAGCGCGGCACTTCCAGGCCTGCCTTTCCGGGGACCGCCGGATTGACCATCCAGCCCACCGCCAGATGGAGCGAAGGATGGGACAGATATCTCGCCGCGAGGTTTATTTCTTCACCGGCCCGGACGATATCGTTGGGTATCATCGATGGCGACAGCTACCAGCCGGGACCGGCCGAGCAGGTGATGGAGGAAATGGCGCTGTTCCTGGCGCAGGAAGACTACGGAGTGTGACAGAGGACACCGAAAATGGAGCCGAGACTGCCGCCGAAGCGTCCGAAAATGCCAGTGCGATGCCTGCTGGGCTTCCACAAGCGCGCGAAACGCAAGCCATGCAGCAAGGGCTATGGTCCGCTAAAGTTCTGTCAGTATTGCAGACAGCCGATGGAAAAGGCGCCCGACGGAGAATGGCGAGTGAAGCGAGTCCGCCGAACGTAAACTCACTTGACTCCAGAAACACCGTTGGAGCTTGGCCGTAATCGCGCGCGCGATTACAGCAACGATCAGGAGCGTTAGCATTTCAATTCTCCCGGGGGTAACAACCCCTGTCCGGCCGCCGACACGAATGTCCGGTGCAGGCCAGAAGCCGGCATGATCGACCGGCGACGGGACGCAATTGTCTATGCGGACTTCGACAACCCCGATGCCCACGGCTAGATCGAGGGTTGAATCGCCAGGATGAGCGATGTGCATTAGCGAACCGTGCAAACTGCCAAGTTGCAGTTTTTCGTCCGATCCCGCACGCTTGTCGCCAGCCACAAGGGCATTGGGAAATTTGTATGGCAACGGTCGCAACATGCTACAGCCGGATTATCGCCACCAACGGCGCCGCGCTCGGCAACGCAAGCGAGGCCGGCATTGACGCTCGACCAGCCCACGCCGCTTAGACAAACGCTGATCCTGTTCGGCGCGACCGGCGACCTCGCCGCGCGCATGCTGCTGCCGTCGCTCTATGGGCTCGACAGCGACGGCCTGCTCGCCGACCAATTGCGGATCGTCGCCACCGCGCGCAGCCAGCTCGACGACGCCGACTTTCGCGATCGTGCGAGCGCGGCACTGGACGCGCACGTCCCGACGAGCTTCCTCGAGCCCGCCACGGCCGAGCGGTTCCTGGGGCGGCTGAGTTACGTCGCGCTCGACGCGCGCGACCCCGAGGGAATGAAGGCGCTCGCAGCGGCGATCGGCCCGGACCCGGGCGAGCTGGCGATTTTTCTGTCGACCGCCCCGTCCCTGTTTAAGCCGACCATCGACGGGCTGGTCGCTGCCGGGCTGGTTGGCTCGACCGTCCGAATGGCGCTTGAAAAGCCGCTTGGCACCGACCTTGCGTCGAGCCGCGAGATCAACGATTCGGTCGCCGTCGCTTTCCCCGAAGAGCGGACGTTCCGCATCGACCATTACCTCGGCAAGGAGACGGTGCAGAATTTGCTCGCGTTGCGCTTCGCCAATGTGATGTTCGAGCCTTTGTGGAACGCGCGACACATCGACCATGTGCAGATCACCGTCGCCGAGACCATCGGGCTGGAGGACCGCGGCGATTATTACGACGGCACCGGCGCGCTTCGCGACATGGTCCAGAACCATATGCTGCAATTGCTTGCGCTGGTGGCGATGGAGCCGCCGTCGCGGTTCGACGCGACTGCGGTGCGCGACGAAAAGGTCAAGGTGCTGCGCTCGTTGCGGCCGATCACCGCCGAGTGCGCGGCGACCCATGTCGTCATCGGCCAATATGGCGCGGGCGCGGTCGCCGGCGAACCGGTCGCGGGCTATGCCGAGGAGCTTGGCCGCCAGTCCTCCAGCGAGACCTTCGTCGCGCTCAAAGCCCATGTCGACAATTGGCGCTGGGCCGGCGTTCCGTTCTACTTGCGCACCGGCAAACGGCTGCCCGACAGGCGGACCGAAATCCTCATCCAGTTCAAGAACGTGCCCCATTCGATGTTCGCCGGAAAGAATGCGGCGACTCGGCCCAACACCTTGCTCATCTCGATCCAGCCGGAAGAGAATATCCGGCTCGAGCTGATGGCCAAGATGCCGGGGCTGGACCGCGGCGGGATTCGCTTGCGTGAGGTGCCGCTCGACATTCGCCTGCCCGACGCCTTCGCCGACCGCCGCCGCAGGATCGCCTACGAACGCTTGCTCCTCGACCTCCTTCAGGGCGATCCCACTTTGTTCGTCCGCCGCGACGAGGTGGAGGCGCAATGGGCGTGGATCGACGGGGTGCGCGCCGCCTGGACCGCGGCGGGGATCGAGCCGCGCGCCTACGCAGCCGGCAATTGGGGGCCGTCCCAGGCGATCGCGCTTGCCGAACGCGATGGAGTGAGCTGGAATGACTAGTCCGGTGCATTTGCGATGGGGGAGCGCATGACCCTCGATGCCCGGATCGCCGCCGTCACCGAGCGAATCGTCGAACGCTCGGCGCCGACCCGCCGCGCCTTTCTCGCGCTGATCGCCGAGCAAAAGGAGAACGGCATCAGCCGGCCGCGCATGTCGTGCGGCAATTTCGCCCACGGCTTTGCCGCGGCGCAAGGCGACAAGGGCGCGATCCGCCAGCTGCGCGGGCCCAATATCGGCATCGTCACCGCATTCAACGATATGCTGTCGGCGCATCAGCCATACGGCCGCTACCCCGAGCAGATAAAATTGTTCGCGCGCGAGGTCGGCGCCACCGCGCAGGTTGCCGGCGGGGTGCCGGCGATGTGCGACGGAGTTACCCAGGGCCAGCCGGGCATGGACCTGTCGCTGTTCAGCCGCGACGTCATCGCGATGGGAACCGCGGTCGCGTTAAGCCACGGCATGTTCGACGCCGTCGCCCTGCTCGGTATCTGCGACAAGATCGTCCCCGGCCTGCTGATCGGGGCCTTGCGCTTCGGCCATCTGCCGGCGCTGCTGATCCCCGGTGGGCCGATGCCGTCGGGCCTTCCCAACAAGGAAAAGCAGCGCGTCCGCCAGCTGTTCGCCGAGGGCAAGGCAAGCCGCGAGGAGCTGCTCGCGGCGGAGGCGAAATCCTATCACAGCCCCGGCACCTGCACCTTTTACGGGACCGCCAATTCCAACCAGATGATGATGGAGCTGATGGGGCTGCACATCCCCAACGCCGCCTTCATCAACCCGCGGACGCCTCTGCGCCAGGCGTTGACCCGCGCCGCCGTCGTCCGGCTTGTCCAACTCGCCGCCGACGGGGTTCGGCCGCTGGCGCAAGTGGTCGACGAGAAAGCCATCGTCAACGCGATGGTCGGGCTGCTCGCCACCGGCGGTTCGACCAACCATGCGATCCACTTGCCGGCGATTGCCCGGGCGGCGGGAATCCGCATCGACTGGGAGGATTTCGACGCTCTCTCGGGCGCGGTCCCGCTGATCGCGCGAATCTATCCCAACGGCGCCCGCGACGTGAACGACTTCCACGCCGCCGGCGGCATGGCGTTCGTCGCCTCGACCCTGCTGGGACACGGGCTGATCCATGCCGACACGGTAACTGCCGGCGCCGATTCGTTCGCCGCTTATACCGCCAACCCCACGCTCGCCGCCGACGAGCTGAGTTGGGAGCCGGCGCCCGACAGCCGCGACCTCGACATGCTGCGCCCGGCCGGCGACCCGTTCCTCGCCGATGGCGGCATGCGCCTCGTCACCGGCAACCTTGGCCGCGCCATCTTCAAGACCAGCTCGGTCGATCCCGCCAATTGGACGATCGAGGCGCCGGCGCGCTGCTTTTCCGACCAGAATCAGGTGCTCGATGCGTTCAAGGCGGGCGAGCTGGAGCGCGACGTGATCGTCGTCGTGCGCTTCCAGGGGCCGCGCGCCAACGGCATGCCCGAGCTGCACAAGCTGACCCCGGCTCTTGGCGTGTTGCAGGATCGCGGCCACCGCGTCGCACTCGTCACCGACGGGCGCATGTCCGGCGCCAGCGGCAAGGTGCCGGCCGCAATCCACGTTTCGCCTGAGGCGCTGCCCGACGGGCCGCTCGCGCGCCTGCGCGATGGCGATCCGGTCCGCCTGTGCGGCCATGACGGCCAGATCGAGGCGGTCGGATGCGATCTCGCCGCCCGCGACCCAGCGCCGGCGCCGGCGCCGCCGCTCGGCACCGGCCGGGAAATGTTCGCTCTGCTCCGCGCCCATTCCGACTGCGCTGAGGCCGGCGCTTCGGCAATGCTTGCGGCGATGGAGGATGCCGCCCGGTGACGCAGATCGTCGCCAGCGACATCGGCGGCACCCACGCCCGCTTCGCCATTGCCACGGCGGTCGCCGGCGATTTGGCGCTGGCGCAGGTGGCGAATGCGGTGATCATCGGCGGCGGCTTGGGCCTCAGGCTCGCCGACCTTCTCCCGCGCTCCGGCTTTTGCCAGCGCTTCCTCGCCAAGGGCCGGTTCGAGCGGAGAATGGCCGAGATTCCGGTCCGGCTGATTACTCACCCGCAGCCGGGCCTGCTCGGTGCCGCGGGGCATTCGCTTGGGAACATGGATGACGATCGATGAGATCATGCGCGCGGCGCCGGTAATCCCGGTGCTGGTGCTCGACGGCGCGCTCGACGCCGCCGCCTTGGCCGAGACGCTGGTCGGCGCGGGCCTGCCGGTGATCGAGGTCACCTTGCGCACGGCGGGCGCGCTCGACGCGATCCGGGCGATGGCCAAAGTCCCCGGCGCGATCGTCGGTGCCGGCACGGTGCTTGATCCCGGCATGGTCGGTGCGGCCACCGAAGCCGGCGCCGCCTTCCTGGTCTCGCCCGGGCTGACGGAGCGGCTGGGCGAAGCGGCGATCGCGTCGGGCGTCCCGTTCCTGCCCGGCGTCGCCAGCGCCGGCGATATAATGCGCGGGCTGGAACTCGGCCTCGACCGCTTCAAATTCTTTCCCGCCGAAGCTGCCGGCGGAATCAAAACGCTCAACGCGCTCGCTAGCCCGTTCGGCGCAGTACGCTTCTGCCCGACTGGGGGGATTACTGCCGCCAGCGCGCCCGCCTGGCTCAAGACAGGGTCTGTCCTGTGCGTCGGCGGCACGTGGGTTGTTCGCCCGGGCGATGGCGATCTGGGTGCAATCGCGGACCGCGCGCGCTCGGCCGCCGCTTCCGGTCGGACGGCCAAACGCGCGTTCTGATCTCGAAATTAGCGCAGTGCCGCGAACTGGCTCCGGGCTTGCTCGTCGAGGTAGGTGATGGCGATCGGCACCGAGCGTGGCAGCCGCACGTGCTGCTCGGGGGCGGTCGAGCTCAAGGCCGGGTCGTGGCCGATCAGCCAGCGCGCGAACCTCGATGCGTCCTCCAGACGGACGCAGCCGTTGCTGAGGTTGCGCTCGGCTTCTGCGAACAGGTCCTTGTTGGGCGTGTCGTGGAGGAAGACCCCCTTACTGTCGGCCAGGCCGAACTTGATTTGCCCCATCGAGTTCGCCGGGCCGGGAAGCTGGCGCACGTGGACTTTGGCGCGACCGTCGGCGACTGCCTCCCAATCGACGCTCTCTGCCGGCAGCACCTGCGCGCCCGCGGCAAAGCCGGAGACGATTTGGTAACCGCGCTCGCGGAGATATGAGACGCCTTGCTTGACGACGCGAGGCGCAATGATGGTCTGCGCCAGATCGGTCGGCACGTTCCAGTAAGGATTGAGCGTGGCATAGTGCAGGTTGCTGTTCAGTTCCGGCGTCGCGGCAGCGGGTTTGCCGACGATCACGCGCATCGAATCGTGCACCCGGCCGTCTTCGATCATGAACAATCGTGCCGAAGCGGCGTCGACCAGGACATAGCGGCCACGCATCGGAATCTGGCTGGCGCGGGGAAGGCCCGTTTCCACCGGGATCGCCAATGCCGACGCGATCGCGGGGTAGGGCGATGCGTCCGGCGTCGCCGCTGAAGCGGCGTTGGGGACGATTGACAGCAGCAACGCAGCACAAAGGGTCCGCCTGAACAGCAGTTTCACAGCTTACCTCGTTGTATAAAGACGTTTCCAGCTTCAACGCGCTTTGCGACCTGGGGTTCAATTTTATGTTCTTGACTTTGCTCGCGCAGCTTGCCGGAGGCGCCTGACTCGACGCTGTTTTTTCAGGAAGCGTAAATCGAATCCTCTGACGACCAGCCTTGGACCCCGTACGCCGACCAGTCGCAGCTCGAACTGGCGATGATGAACCTCGTCATCAACGCTCGCGATGCGATGCCAGGGCGGCACGATCACCGTGGCGGTCGAAAACCGCACGCTCGCGGCGGACGATTCCGTGCCCCTGCCCACCGGCGACTACGTGGTGATGAGCGTCGTTGACGCCGGGTGCGGCATCCCCTCGGACCTCGTCGAAAAGGTGCTCGAGCCGTTCTTCACGACCAAGGAAATCGGCAAGGGGACGGGGCTTGGGCTGAGCATGGTCTATGGTTTCGCCAAGCAATCGGGAGGCACATTGCGGCTGCACAGCAAGGTCGGTGAAGGAACTCGCGCCGAACTGTGGCTGCCCCGCTCGTCCGGCCAGGCGCCGGCGTCGGCGGCGAGCTCACCTGACAATCACGAATTGTTCTCGCAGCGGTCTTTGCGGGTGTTGCTGATCGACGACCATCCGGAGGTGCGCGAAACAACCGCGGCAATGCTGCGGGACCTCGGCCACGAAACCGTGGAGGTAGCGAGCGGGTCCGAGGCCATCGCAATTCTGAACGGCCCCGATATCCCGTTCGACGTCCTGATCACCGACTATGCGATGCCCCGGCACAGCGGCACGGAAGTCGTCCGGCTGGCGCGCAAGGCGTGCCCGGAGCTGCCAGCGGTCATCATCACCGGCTACGCCGACGCAGAGGCGATCGGCGGCCGCCCGACCGATGTCGGCCTGCTGATGAAGCCCTTTTCGATCGAGGAGCTTTCGGGGGCCGTGCACTGCGCGTTCGATGGTGTAACGACGCCTCTGTAACGGGGCGCGTCGCGCTCAGCTAAGCTGGCAGTTCTAGGCCCCTCGCTGACCGCGGCGACCAACTCCTCGCGCCTGATCGGCTTCTGGATGACCGTGGCGTCGGGAGCGCGGTACTTGAGCTCATCGGCGTAGCCAGTGATAAAAATCACGGGAATTTTGCGCTTGGCGCAAATGGTTTCGACCGCATCCAGGCCGTCTCCCGGCAACAGTCGTACGTCGGCGGTGATCAGGTCGATCTGCTGCTCGGCGCTGCCCATGACCGCCGCATCTTCGGATCGGGCGAAGCTGAACCTGGTGAAACCAAGCGGCTCGAGCATGTCCTGCAGCGAGCGCCCGATCAGATAATCGTCCTCAATGATAAAGGCGTGCATGATCCAACTCTATGGAGCTCTCTGGGCGCGGGGCAGTTGGGAAACGTACCGCCGAACGCTTCGTTTCACTCCTGGCTTTTCCCGCACCAGGCAACCTGCAGTGCTTGCGTCCTGGTCGATTAGCGCCCCGCGCCGACCCGGCCGACGCATTCGCCAAAGCCGATTCGCACCGCGCCTTGCGCTTCGCACCACGCTTTCAGGGTCAATTCGTCGCCATCCTCGAGGAAGCTTCGCGTTTCACCGCCGGCAAGCTCGATCGGCTGCTTGCCGGCCCGGCCGATCTCGATCAGCGATCCCAGACCCTCGTCGCAGTCGGTGGACAAGGTGCCGGTGCCAATCAGGTCGCCGGGCTGCAGGTTGCAGCCGTTGGACGAATGGTGCGCGACGATCTGCGCCGCGCTCCAGTACATGGCCGCGTCGGCGCTTCCGCGCGACAGCAAATGCGCGGGCACGCCCTGCTCGCGCATCTTCGCGGTCGACAGCGTGACTTCAAGCTGGATTGCCAGCGCGCCGGTCGCGCGGTCTGACTCATCGTCGAGATAGGGCAAAGGGCTGGGGTCGCCGTCGGGCCGCGGGGGCATCGGCTTGCGGAACGGCGCCAGCGCCTCGCTGGTGACGATCCACGGCGACACGCTGGTGAGGAAGTTCTTGGCCAGGAACGGCCCCAGCGGCTGATATTCCCACGCCTGCAGGTCGCGCGCCGACCAGTCGTTCAACAGGCAGTACCCGCTGATGTGGTCGGCGGCATCGCCGAGGGCGATCGGCTCGCCGAGTGCATTGCCGCGACCGACCCAAAGGCCGAGCTCGAGCTCGTAATCGAGGCGCCGGCTGGGTCCGTATTCGGGCGCGTCCGCTTCGGGCGGCTTGCGCTGCCCGCTGGGGCGGACCACCGGCTCGCCCGACACCCGCACCGAGCTGGCCCGGCCGTGGTAGCCGATCGGCACATATTTGTAGTTGGGAAGCAGCGGGTTGTCGGGCCGGAACTGCCTGCCGACGTTGGTCGCGTGGTGAATGCCGACATAGAAATCGGTGTAATCGCCGATCACGCACGGCAGGTGCATCTGCGCTTCCGACTGGCCGATCAGGCTGGTCTCGACGTCGGCTCGGTAGCGCTCGTCGGTCAGTAGTTCGGACAGCCGCTCGCGAAGGGCACGCTGATCGCCCGGCCCGCGCGACAGCCAGGCGTTCAAGACCGGCTTCGACAAATCGTCGCGCCAGTCCTCGTCGAGCAGATCGGCGATTGCCGACAAATCGAGGACGTAGTGGCCGATCGCCACCCCCGGCCGCTGCTGCTCGCCCGGGCAGGAAAAGATTCCGAGCGGCAGGTTCTGCACCGGGAAATCGCTTCCGGCCTGTGCCCCGGCGACCCAGCTGACCAGCGCCGGATCGTGGGTCGCGTTGGTGCCGCTCATGGCAGCTTCGCCTTGGGGAATCCCGCCCACGCCAAATCGTAATCGCTCTGCGCTCGCTCGAGCGCGAAGCGCGTCGGGCGGTACGGCCAGCAGGTTTCGACCATGAACGCCAGCGCGTCCTCGATCCTCGCTGGCTTGAGCTCGGCTTCGCTGGCCTTGCGCCAGCTTTCCAGGTCGGGACCGTGGCCGCTCATCATATTGTGCAGGCTTAAGCCGCTGGGGGCGAAGCCTTCGGCCTTGGCGTCATATTCGCCGGAGATCAGCCCCATCGCTTCGCTCATCACGTTGCGGTGGAACCAGGGCGGGCGGAACGTGTCCTCGGCCACCATCCAGCGCGGCGGGAAGACGACGAAGTCGGCGTTGGCCCGTCCGGCGACATTGCTCGGGCTGGTCAGCACCGTGAAGATCGACGGGTCGGGATGATCGAAGCTGATGCTCCCGATCGCGTTGAAGCGCGCGAGGTCGTAGCGCCACGGCGCGTAATTGCCGTGCCACGCGACGACGTCGAGCGGCGAATGGTCGAGCGTGGTCGACCACAAGTGGCCGAGGTATTTCTGCACGACCTCGGTCTCGT
Source organism: Sphingomicrobium sp. (assembly GCA_037721775.1). Classification (GTDB taxonomy): domain Bacteria; phylum Pseudomonadota; class Alphaproteobacteria; order Sphingomonadales; family Sphingomonadaceae; genus Sphingomicrobium. The sequence continues at coordinate 13,144 of JBBJOG010000018.1, forward strand.
CGTCGCTGTCCTCGAACGCCGCGACGGGGGTTTCGAAGTCGCGGGCGGCGGCAAGGCCGTTCGCTCCGATCGGGCCGAGCTCGGGCAGCCGGAAAGGCAGCCCGTAATTCTCCGCGACATAGCCGCGCGCTTCGCCGCCGGGCAGCTCGACGCGAAACTTGATCCCGCGCGGTATCAGCGCAACCGAACCCGGAGAAACCTCGATCACCCCAAGCTCGGTGTAAATCAGAAGCATGCCCTGCTGCGGGATGATTAGCAGCTCACCGTCGGCGTCGGCGAACACCCGCCGCTCCATGGTCCGCGTTGCCCGATACAGATGCACCGCGCAGCCTTCGAGATCCTCGGGAACGCGCGCGTGGAGCATGGTCGCCAGGCCGTCGACGAAGTCGGTGCCGTGGGGCAGGTCGCGCGGCGGATCCCAGCGCAGGCGGTTGGGGGCAAGCGGCTCGTGGTCGGCGGGAGCGCTCAGCAGGTGGGCGCATCCATAACGCTCGAACGGCCGGTGGTCGGCGGTCGGCCGCATCCGGTACAGCCAGCTTCGGCGGTTGTCGTGGCGAGGAGCGGTGAACGCGGTGCCGGACACTTGCTCGGCGTAAAGCCCGAAGGCTGGCCGTTGCGGGCTGTTGCGTCCCCTGGGAAGCGCGCCGTCGACAGCTTCGCTTTCGAAGTGGCCGCCAAAGCCGCTCATGTAATCGGGCGTCATGCGCACCGGGGTTAGTGACTCATTGGTCCAAACTCAAACGGGCGCAGCTCCGCTTGGGAGCTGCGCCCGAATCGCGCGGGGACTCGTCGACCCGCGCACCAGCCGTCGGGGCGGCGGTTGGACTGCCGCCCACGCCCCGCGTCCCGGTTCTAGTTGACGTTGACCTCGATCTGGTCCGGTATGTTCACGTTGGTGGTGTCGCCGCCGCCCATGCCGAGCTGGTCGCGGAAGACCCACAGCAGCACCAGCACTACGATGATCAAAAGCACGATGGCGAGCACTCCGCCGCCTCCTCCGCCGCCGCCGCCGTCACGTTCGATAATCGTCGTATGTTCGGTGTCGCGAACCCGATCCCGTTCCCCGTCAACCATGAATGCTCTCCCTGCTGTCCTGTTTAGGGTGCGTAACGAACGATCCGCTCCCGGCCCGGTTCCGATAGCGCACATCGTGCGCCGCGCGCATACACTTTTTGCCAGCTGGGGTGTTCAGCGGGCTGACCTTCGCGCACATGGGAAACGAATGAACAATCCGACTACAGGCAGCAACCCGCCCATCGACCGAGCCCGCGAGCTTGCCCGCGAAAGCCGGTTTCAGTCGCTCACCCGGGTCGGCTTCTTTGGCCGGGGGTTATTGTACATCCTGATCGCGGTGCTGGCGCTGGGCACCGGGCGGACCGAGGATTTGACCGGGGCTCTGGAATATCTCAACGACGGCGCAGGCCATCTGCTGCTGATCCTGATCGGCGCCGGGCTGGCCGCCTACGGCCTGTGGCGGCTTGCCGATGCTGGTTACGGGATGGAAAATCCGGGACCCGCCGGGAAGGCGCTTCGCAAGCGGGCGGTGGCCGGCGTCATCGGCTGCATCTACCTCTACACGGCTTACAAGGCGGCGCGTATCCTGTTCGCCGGCGGCGCCGTAGCCATCAGCCCGCAGCGACAGGCCGACACCGTCCTCGACCTTCCCGGCGGCGAGTTGGTGCTGGGCATTGCCGCTTTGGTGCTGGCCGTCGCCGGCCTTTTTCAGATCCGCAAGGCGGGCAAATGCTCGTTCCTCCAGCACCTCGATCATCGCGCTCAGGCACCGCTGGTCAAATGGCTCGGGCGGATCGGCTATGCGGCGCGCGGAGTGATCTTCATCACCGTCGCCTTCATGATAGGCACCGCGGCGCTCGACGGCCGGTCCGATGAGGCCGGGGGGATGGAGCAGGCGCTCGATTTCTTCTCCGGCCCGGTGCTTTACGCGGTCGCCGTCGGGCTGCTGCTGTTTGGCACATTCAGCATCATCGAAGCGCTGTTCCGCCGAATCCACCAGCCGCCGATGGAGGAAATCAAGCAGGACATAAAAGATAAAGTCGGCGCCTAGACCCAAAGCCCGGCTGGACTCATCCGGGATGAGAACATATCTAGAACAAGTGCCCCAGCTCGACCTCCAGGCAAAGCTCGCGATCCTTGCCGACGCGGCCAAATATGACGCCTCCTGCGCGTCGTCGGGAACGTCGAAGCGCGACAGCCGCGACGGCAGCGGAATCGGCTCCACCGAAGGCATGGGCATCTGCCACGCCTACGCGCCCGACGGCCGGTGCATTTCGCTGCTCAAGATCCTGCTGACCAACAGCTGCATTTTCGACTGCCATTTTTGCATCAACCGCAAGAGCTCGAACGTCCGCCGCGCCCGGTTCACCGCCGGCGAGGTCGTGAAGCTGACGCTGGCTTTCTACAAGCGCAACTACATCGAAGGGCTGTTCCTCTCCTCCGGGATTATCGGATCGCCCAACTACACGATGGAGCAGATCGTCGAGGTCGCGCGCGCATTGCGTGAAGACCATGACTTTCGCGGCTACATTCATTTGAAAACCATCCCCGATGCCGATCCGGAGCTGGTGCGGCAGGCCGGGTTCCACGCCGACCGGGTGTCGATCAACGTCGAGCTTCCGACCGAGCAGGGGCTGGCCGCTTTGGCGCCGGAAAAGTCGTCAAGCCGGATCGAAGGCGCGATGGGTGTGATGAGGGCGGATATCGAGGTTGCCCGCGACGAGGTTCGCCGCTTCAAGTCGGCGCCCAAATTCGCTCCCGCCGGCCAGTCGACGCAGATGATCATCGGCGCCGACAAGGCGAGCGACAGCGACATCGTCGCTCGCTCCTCGACCCTTTACGACCGCTTTGGACTTCGGCGCGTCTATTATTCGGCTTTCTCGCCGATCCCCGACGCAAGCGCGGTGCTGCCGCTCAAGCGCCCGCCGCTGATGCGCGAGCACCGATTGTACCAGTCCGACTGGCTGATGCGCTTTTACGGCTTCAAGGCCGGCGAAGTCGCGGCCGCCGCCGATGCCGACGGCATGCTTCCGCTCGACATCGATCCCAAGCTCGCCTGGGCGCTCAAGTTCCGCGGCAGCTTCCCGGTCGACGTCAACGCCTCGCCTCGCGAGCTGCTGCTTCGCGTGCCGGGCCTGGGGATCAAAGCGATCGACAAGATCCTCGTCTCGCGCCGCTGGCGAACGCTGCGCCTGGAAGACGTCGCCCGGCTGACTGTGTCGATCGCTAAGGTTCGGCCGTTCATCGTCACTGCCGACTGGCGGCCAACCCTGCTGACCGATCGAAGCTACCTCAAAGCGCTCATCGCACCGCGGCGCGAACAGCTGGAATTGTTCGCGGCATGATATCCTCCCCACGATTTCGTGGGGAGGGGGACCGTCCGAAGGACGGTGGAGGGGTGTTTGGCGCTGAGTTATCTACCCCTCCATTCTCTCTTCGAGGAATGGTCCCCCTCCGCAGCCTTCGGCTAGGGAGGAACTGATGCTGCGCGACGGCCCGATGATCGACGCCCATCGCGTGACCCTCGCCGCCGCCGACGATTTTGACGGCTGGCGCGACTCCGCCCGGAACCTTGCCGAGGCCGGCATTCCTCCGAGCGCAATCGTCTGGCAGGTCGCGGGGCAGGAGGCCGACCTTTTCGGGCGCGACACCGAACAGTCACTCGGCCCCAGCTTCCCGGTGCCGCGAGCGTTCGTCGATCTGGCGCAAAGCGTCATCTGCCATTCCGACGCCGAGCGCTTCGCTCTGCTCTACGCGATGCTGTGGCGGCTGCGTAGCGATCGGCGGGCGATGGAGGACCGCGCCGACCCGTTGCTTCATCGCCTCGACCGGCTAGCCAGGGACGTCCGCCGCGACATCCACAAGATGCACGCCTTCGTCCGTTTCCGCGAGGTACCCGAGGAGGGTGGCGAGCGTTTCGTCGCTTTTTTCGAGCCCGAGCATCATATCGTCCGGGCGGCTTGCGGCTTCTTCGTCCGCCGCTTCATCAACATGCGCTGGTCAATCCTGACCCCGCTTCTATCGGTTCACTGGGACGGAGAGATGCTCTGCGAAGGCCCGGGCGCGACCCGCTCGGAAGCGCCGGCCGGCGACCCGCTCGAAGAGACGTGGCGAACGTATTACGCCTCCATCTTCAACCCGGCGCGGCTCAAGGTGGGCGCAATGCTCAAGGAGATGCCGAGGAAATACTGGCGCAACATGCCCGAGACCTCGCTCGTTCAGCCGCTGATTGCCAGTGCCCGAGCAAGGGAGATCGAGATGATCGAGCGTTCGCGCGGGGAGGCCGCGGTTGCCGCCGAAGGACTCGAGAATGCGCTCGACGCCGAGCGGAGCATCGAGCCTAGGGGGAACGTCCGCGCCGCGTGGGAAGCACTGCTTGCCGAAGCGCGCGGCTGCACCCGCTGCAATTTGCACAAAGGCGGCACCCAGACGGTGTTCGGCGAAGGCCCGCTCAACGCGAAACTGCTGTTCGTCGGCGAGCAGCCGGGCGATCAGGAGGATCTGGCCGGGCGCCCGTTCGTCGGCCCCGCTGGGCAATTGTTCGATGAGGCGCTCGGCGCGGCGGGGATCGACCGCTCGGCGACCTACGTCACCAATGCGGTCAAGCATTTCAAGTTCGTCGCGCGCGGCAAGCGACGGATCCACGCCAAGCCCGACACCGGCGAAATCGAGGCGTGCCGCTGGTGGCTGGAGCATGAGCGCGAGATGATCCGGCCGGCCGTCACCGTCGCTTTGGGTGCGACCGCCGCTCGCTCATTGCTCGGCAAGCTCGTGACGATCGGCAAGGTCCGCGGCGCTCCGATCGCGCTCGCCGACGGCTCGGAATGCTGGGTGACGGTGCACCCCAGCTTTTTGCTGCGAATACCCGAAGAGGACCGCCGCCGCGAGGAGCGGGCGCGATTCGTTGCCGACCTCAAGCAGGTGGGGGCGCGGGCGGCCGAGCTGGGCCGCTGAGTGTCATTGCGAGGAGCGAGAGCGACGCGGCAATCCAGCGCAGTGAGGCTGGATTGCTTCGCTCCGCTCGCAATGACGGCGACCTTAAAATCCGAAGCGGATCGTCGCCTTGGCGGTTCTCGGCGCTCCTGGGGCGATATTGTTGTCGTTATGCGCGTTGGGGAAGTAATCGGCGCCGAGCACATTTTCGAGGTTGAGTTGCGCCTCGACGCCGCCGCCGAGCTTGTAGAAAGCGGCGAGGTCGAGCCGGGCGAAGGCCGGCAGCGTCACGGCATTGCTGATCGACGCAAAGGATTTGGAGCGGGCGATAGCGCCGAGCCCGAGACCGAGCCTGTCGTTGAGGTCGTAGCGGCTCCACAGCGAGAAAGCGTGGCGCGGGACGATCGGCACTTGCCGGCCTTCGGGCGCGGCGCTCGTAGTCTCGGTGATCTTCGCCTTCTGCCACGCATAGCCGGCCGAAATCTGCCAGCGGTCGGTGATGCTCCGCTCCAGCCCCAGCTCAAGCCCTCGGCTGCGCTGGGCCCCAGTGAGAACGATGCGGGCCGGGTCGAGGGGGTCGGTGGCGCGGGTGTTGCTCCGGTCGAGCTGGTAGATCGCGGCGGTCGCCAGTAATCCCGCGACCGGCTCCCACTTGGCGCCGATTTCGTAATTGTCGAACTTCTCGGGCTTGAGCGCCTCGCTGCGCACGTCGAGGCCGCTGAACTGGTCGCCCGATTGCGGCAGGAAGGAACGCGAGTAACTGGCGTAAAGCGACAGGTTGGTGCCCGGTTTGAAGATGACGCCCAGCCTCGGTGAGACCAGACGGTCGGTTCGGCTGAACTTCGCGCCCGCGGCGCGCCGATCGTCGACGTTCAACTTGAAGCTGTCGAAGCGTACCCCGGCGACGATCTCCAGCATCGGCGACAGCCGGATCTGGTCCTGCAGATAGATTGCGGCGATCGTCGCGCGGGTGCGGTTGTCGGCGTCGCTTGCCGACGGAGCGAAGATCACGTCGGCGTCGGTCGTCGGGTCGCTCAACGGGACTGTGTTGTCGCCTCCGGCGAAGCTGCCGCTCCGGCGCAGGTTACGCGACTTCTGGCGGCCAAGCTCGAAGCCGACGAGGATGGTCTGGTCGATCCCGCCGAGGCGGCTTTCCCAGATGAGGTCGGTCTGGCTGAGCAAATTGGTGCGGTCGTTGCTGCTGTTATAGGCGTCGAGCACCACCTCGCCGGCCGTCTCGTCGAGGCGGGACGGGTACACGTTCTGGTAGAATTTGTCGTAACCGCCGAGCAGCGTCCGATTGCGCACCGTCAGGCCGGTGCCCAGCTCATGCTGGATGGCGAATGTTGCGACATGGACGTCGGCCTCGGCGTAACTCAGCTCGGGATCGCCGAAGAAGATTCGGTCGAAGCCTTCCAGCGGCTCGCCGTCAAGCGAGGGTACGCCGCGGTCGGTGGTGCGGCGGTCGTGGAGATATTCGTAGGTCAGGTCGATTCGGGTCTTCGGCCCGACCACCAAGCCGAGCGTTGGGGTGACGCCATAGCGATCGAGGTCGACATGGCGGCGGAAGCTGTCGCCATTCTCGTACATGCCGCTGACCCGCAAGCCCGCGCCCGGAGCGATCGGCTGGTCGATTTCGCCGGTCACCCGCGTCCCGCCCGCGCTGTCGCCTGACATCGTCAGCTCGCGAAACCGGGCGAGCGTCGAGCGCTTGGTAACGCGGTTGATGACGCCGCCGCCGCCGCCGCGCCCGAAGATCATCGCGTTGGGGCCGCGCAGCACCTCGACCCGGTCGACGTTGTAGAGGTCGCGGAAATATTGGACGTCGTCGCGCATGCCGTCGACGAAGAAGTCGGCGGTGGTGTTGTTGCCGCGAAGCGTGAACTGGTCGCGGTTGCCTTCGCCGGTGCCGGGCGTCGCGCCGGGCACGAAGAACAGCAAATCGGCGATCGATCGCAGCTGCTGGTCCTCGATCTGCTTTTCGGAAATGACGCTGAGCGCCTGTGGGATATCCTTGACAGCGGTGTTGGTCCGGGTCGCGGTGCTGGTCGCGCGCACGCCATATTCTTGGCGCTGGCCGGTGACGACGATCGGCTCCTGCACCGTGTCCGCGCCGGCCGTGTCGACACCGGCTGTTTCATTGGCGTGAGCGGGGGCTGCGCTCGCTAGCAAAGCGGCGAAGATCGAGCAGGCGGGCAGTTTCAATCGGAATCCCCTTGAACAGGGGAAGGCATCTATCGTTACTGATATTCATTCGCAATAGCATAATTACTCAGCAGCCAGCAGAGTCTCCGCTGCGCCGAGATCGACCGATACCAGTCGGCTCACCCCCTGCTCGATCATTGTCACTCCGTACAGGCGGTACATGCGGCTCATCGTCACCGCATTGTGGGTGACGATCAGGTAACGCGTGTCGGTCTCGGCGGTCATCCGGTCGAGCAGGTCGCAGAAGCGCTCGACATTGGCGTCGTCCAATGGCGCGTCGACCTCGTCGAGCACGCAGATCGGCGCCGGGTTGGTGAGGAAAAGCGCAAAGATCAGTGCGATTGCGGTCAGCGCCTGCTCGCCGCCCGACAGCAAGGTCAAAGTCGCCAGCCGCTTGCCCGGCGGCTGGGCCATGATTTCCAGCCCGGCCTCCAGCGGATCGTCGCTTTCGACCAGTTGCAAATGCGCCTGGCCGCCTTCGAACAAGGTGGTGAACAGGCTTCTGAAGTGGGTGTTGACCTGCTCGAAGGCTGCGAGCAGCCGCACCCGGCCTTCGCGGTTGAGGCTTCCGATCGATCCGCGCAGCCGGTGGATTGCCTGGGTCAGCTCCTCGGCCTCGGCCGCCCCGCGCGAGGTCTCCGCCTCGATTTCGGCAAGCTCCTGCTCGGCGACGAGGTTGACCGGGCCGATCCGCTCGCGGTCGGCGGTCAGCTTCTCGAGGCTGGCCGATTCCGCGTCGGGATCGGCGATTGTTTGCGGGTCGAAGCCGATCTTCTCGGGCAGCCGCTGCGGCACGCATTCGAACCGCTCGAGGCAGATCCGCGCATATTCGGCACGGCGCGACTCCTGCGCTTCGGCGCGGGCTTGGGCCCCGGCGCGTTGCTCGCGGGCGGCGGCGGACGATTCCGCAGCGGCACTGACCCCGGCGGCTGCCTCGGCCACAGCCGTTTCGGCTTCGCGCTCGGCGCTGAGCGCCGCCGACAAGGCCGCTTCGGTGCCGGAGCTTTCCTGCTCGAGCGCAGCAATTTGCGGGTCCAGCGCCGCCGGTTCCTGCCGCAGCCCGGACCGCTCGGCCCGGTATCGCTCGAGCTGTTGCTCGCCTTCGCGGGCGCGCCCCTCGGCATCGCCTTCGCGCCGGCGCCACTCGGAATCCTCGCGTGTCGCGGCGGCGTGGCGCTCGCGGGCCGTCGAGGCCTCGCGCGCCCGGGTGGCGGTCTCGGCCCGCTTTTCGGCAACCGCGGTTGCGGCGTCGGAAGCGAGGACACGCGTCTGCTCGACTTGCGCTTCGAGCGCGGCGGGGTCGGGGAGTCGGCCGAGCCCGCCTTGCGCAGCATCCACAGCGCCGGCGGCCGCTTCGCTGACCGGAGCGAGGTCGGCGATCCTTTGCTGGATGGCGCTTTGCTGGGCGGCGAGCCGCTCGAGCGCCGTCTCGGCGCTGTCGGCGGCGCGCTGCGCCTCGCGGATATCGCGCTCGGTGGCGGTTGCTTCGGCGCGGGCGGTGTCACCCTCCTGCCGGAGCCGCGCCAGCTCGGCGGTCGCGTCGCTCCGCTTTTGCTCGCCGCGTTCGAAATTTTGCTGGAGTTTCGGAAGCTGTTTCGACAGTTCGGCAAGGCGGTTGGCGCGGATCAGCCGCTCCGCCGCCGCGGCGCCGCCCGATTGAGCAACGAAGCCGTCCCAGCGCCGCATCCGGCCGTCGCGGGTGACCAGCCGCTGGCCCACGGCGAGCGCCTGGCCGGTGTCTTCATGGGCGACGCCAACCTGGTGCAGCCGCCGCATCAGCTCGGCCGGCGCTTGGACATGCTCGGCCAACGGATCCAGGTCCGGACCGAGCGTCGGGTCGCTGGCCGCAACTTCACTTCCCTGCCAGCGGCGCGCTCCCTCGGTGCCCAGCGCCGCGTCGGAATCGTCGCCCAGCGCGGCAGCCAGCGCTTGCTCGTAGCCGGCATCGGCCGCCAGCGCCGCCAGCACCGACCCGCCGCCGCTCTGCAGCGTACGGGCAAGCGCCTGCTGCTCGGCCTGGGCTGCCGAATGCGCCGCCCGTGCCGACGCAAGCGTGCTTTCGGCGGAGTCGCGATGTTCGGCTGCGGCCGCGCGGCTCTCCTCGGCCGCCGCAAGCCGCGCCTCGGCTTGGGCACGATTTTCCTCGGCGGCTTTGCCGGCGGCGATCGCGTCGTCCCGAGCTGTCGAATATTCCGATGTAGCTCCAGCCGCGCCAAGCTGCTCCACGAGTTTGATCAGCTCGCCCTCGATCTGGCCCGACTGCGCGCCCGCCGCCTCCAGTGCTGCTTCGGCGACTCGCCGCTCGGCCCGCATCGCCGCCTGGCGCGTGAGCAGATCGCCAAGCGCCGCTTCGGCTTCCCTCGACCTCGTCTCCAGTTCCCCAAGCTCCGTCGCGAGCCGTGCCGCATGGCCTTCACTGTCGGATAGCCTCTGCTCGATTGCCGAACGCTCGCCCTGAAGCTGCTCGATCGCGTTGGCGGCATCGGCCTTGAGCGCCTGCTCCCGCGCGACCTCGGTTGCGGTGGTTCCCTCGAGCCGCTCCAGCTCGGCCAGCCGGCGGGCGGCGGTGTCGCGGCGGGCCCGCGCGGTCACCAGCTGGTGCGCGACCTCGCTTCCTCGGGCGCGGGCCTCGGCCGTGGCATCGCGCCGCTCCGCCAACCGGCCATCGGCTTCGCGCTGCAACAAGCGGGCATGCTCGGCCTGCTGTTGAAGTTGGTCGACCGCAGCCACGGCGGCGGCGGCCTCGCCCCGCGCCTGCTCGGCCGACTGCTCGGCCGCCAGCCAGCGGGCATGGACGAGGCGCGCCTCGACCGACCTGATCTTGTCGGTCAGTTGGCGGTAACGCGCGGCGGCGCGGGCCTGCCGGCGAAGGGTGGCGGCGCGGTTCTCCTGGTCGCCGAGAAGCTCGCCAAGCCGCGCCAGATTGGCTTCGGCGGCGCGAAGCTTTTGCTCGGCGTCCTTGCGGCGGGCGTGAAGCCCGGCGATGCCCGCCGCTTCCTCCAGCATTAGCCGGCGCTCGGTCGGCTTGGCGCCGATCACCGCTCCGATCCGGCCCTGGCTGACCAAAGCCGGCGAGTGGGCGCCGGTTGCAGCGTCGGCAAACAGCAAAGCGACGTCCTTGGCGCGAACGTCGCGGCCGTCGATCCGGTAAGCGGAGCCCGCGCCGCGCTCGATCCGGCGAGTCACTTCGCCTTCGCCAACGTCGCGCTCCAGCAGGATCGAGACTTCGGCGAAATTGCGCGCCGGGCGGGTCGCGGTGCCGGCGAAGATCACGTCTTCCATGCCGTCGCCGCGAAGCGACTTGGCGCTGCCTTCGCCCATCACCCAGCGGATCGCTTCAAGCAGGTTCGACTTGCCGCAGCCGTTGGGGCCGACGACCCCGGTCAGCCCCGGCTCGATGCGCAGCTCCGACGGCTCGACGAAGCTCTTGAAACCACCAAGCTTCAGCCCCCGGATCTTCACCGCTGCCGACCTTGCGCCATCATTTATCCGCGTTTAGCCGACTGCCTGTTGAAGCGCCGGCTCCAGGGTTTTCCAGTCCGCGGCCTTGTCGACCAGCTTGCCGTTGATCAGGAAGCTCGGCGTTCCCGCAATGTTATGCTGCGAGGTCGCGTCGCTGTTCATCTGGACCAGCCGGTTGATCTCGTTTTGGTCGGCCAGGCACTGGCTGCTCTTGGCGGTTGGAACGCCGCGCATCGCCGCGAACTGCTGGAAGCCAGCCCACTTGGCGATCGTCGTGAATTGCTGTTCGGGCTCAGTCGTCTGGAGCGCTTCCAGCTGGTCGGCCGGCACTTGCTGGAGCTTGCCGGTCCAGTTGGGCTGGTCCTTGAACATCGCCGCGGTCAGCGGAAAGAAGGTCCTGGCGCCGTTGCAGCGGGCGACCAGCGCGGCCGTAATGTCGTACGGATCGCGAACGTAATTGCGAAATTCGAAGCTGACCCTGCCGTCTTTTACATATTTTTCGATCAGCTGCGGCATGCCGACCTCGTCGAAGGTGGCGCAGTGCGGGCAGGTCATCGATCCGTATTCGACCAGCTTCACCTCGGCGTTTGGGTTGCCCATCAGGAACCCGCCTTCATTGGTGGCGCTGACTGCCTCGCTCCAGTCGCCGCTGGCCGGGCGCTCGGCGGCCTGGACCGGTCCCGCCGGCCCGCCAGTGCCGCCTTGGGGCTGCTGCTCGGCATTGCATGCCGCGCTTGCGAGGGCCGCGACTCCGGCGGCGAGAAAGTGGATAAGTTTCATTTCGCGTTTACTCCGCTCAATGGGATCGGATCGTCCTTGCTCGGCTCGATCTCGGGAGGGCCATTACTGCCAGCGAGGCTGGCTGCAAGAGATTCCAGGCAGGCGCGAAGCTCCGGATCGGCGATTTCGCGGAGGCCTTCGCCGATTTCCTTGGGCACGGCACGAAGCTGGGGCCGCTTCGCCCGCTCCGGTCGCTGCAGCGGAGCGCCCTGCCGATAGCCGACCTTGGCGATCGCCGCATAGCCGAAGAAGCGGTTGACCCGCTCGATGATCAGCGGCGCCAGATGCTGCATCAGCGGCGCATGCGCGCCCTGCACCAGAAGCGTCAGGATCCCGCCTGACTTCTGGCCGTGCGGGAAGCGGATCGACTCGGGCGACGACACTTTGGCGTACCGAGCGCCGACGATTTCCGGCCAGCGGCTGACGATCGAGGATTGGACGAAGCCGAACCGCTTGAAAGCGAGGCCGCCGACGTCGCCGACCAGCTCGCCGGCGGAACGGGCACGGCCGCCGCGCGGGCGCTCTTGCTTGGCAGCCTTTGACGGGGGCTTCGACATCGCCGCCGAGCATGGCATAGCCGGCCCGTGCCCGCCAATGCCGCAGACCGGCTGCTCCAACATTATGTGGATAACTTCAGGTGCTTGCCGTGGCGCTCGCCGCCCGGTTCGCCGCCGCCCGAACCCTATCGGGTGTGGCTCAGCGAAGTGATGCTGCAGCAGACCACGGTCGCCGCCGTCGGCCCGCGGTTCGATCGGTTCGTCGCCCGCTGGCCGACGATCGAAGCGCTGGCTGCGGCGCCCGACGAGGACATCCTCGGCGAGTGGGCGGGGCTCGGTTATTATGCCCGGGCGCGCAACCTCATCGCCTGCGCCCGGCAAGTCGTGGCGAGGGGCGGCTTCCCGGATAGCGAAGAGGAGCTTCGCAAGCTGCCCGGGGTCGGCGATTATACCGCCGCCGCGGTGGCCGCGATCGCGTTCGGCTGCCGGGCGGTGGTGGTCGACGGCAATGTCGAGCGGGTGACTGCGCGGCTGCACGGGCTGGAAAGCGCGGCCAAGCCCAGGATCCGCCAGCTGGTCGACGCAATGCTGCCCGCCAACCGCTCCGGCGATTTCGCCCAGGCGATGATGGACCTGGGAGCGACAATCTGCCGCCTGCGCCAGCCGCTTTGCGGCGCCTGCCCGCTTAGCGATCGCTGCGTCGCCTTCGCCTCGGGCAACCCCGAGCGCTTCCCGGCGCCCAGGACGCGGCGGGTCAGGCCGGTGCGGTACGGCATCGCTTATTGGGTCGAGCAAAAAGGCGCGGTGTGGCTGGTCCGCCGTCCGGCCAGGGGCCTGCTCGGCGGGATGGCCGCGCTTCCGGGTGGCGAATGGACCGAGGAGCCGCCGGCTGCGCTTACGGCTCTCGCGACCATCCGCCATGTCTTCACTCATTTCGAGCTTAGGCTGACGCTCGCCGCCGCCGGCGAACACGCAGGCGAAGGCTGGTGGCAGCCGCTGGACACGATCGGTTCGGCCGGCCTTCCGACGCTATATCGCCGCGCCGTCGAAACAGTCGTAGCCGCGGAGCGCAGGCTTGCCGCCTGAGCCGTTTTTCTCCGGGCCCGGACTCGACCGCGCCGATTTGCTCCGGGCCGACCCGGGCCGGGTTCGGGAGCTTGCCGCAAGCTCCTCCGCCAAGGAGCTGGCATGGGACGGCGACGTTCCCGCGATCGGCCCGGACGGCGCGCTGGTCTGGCGGCCGGTCGGCGATCCGGCGCTGTTCCTCGGCCTAGAAGCAGGCGAGCCGCGCTTTTCGGCGCTCCGGCCGGGGATCGGCGATGGCCGTTCCGCATTGCCGCTTCTGCCCGGCCTCGGCGCGAAGGACGCACCTTTGTTCGCGGCCGCGCTCAGCCTCGCCAGCTGGCACGCGCGCCACGGCTTTTGCGCGAGCTGCGGCGCGCCCAGCGACATCGTCCGCGCAGGCTGGTCGCGCCGATGCACCGCCTGCCCGGCCGAGCATTTCCCGCGCGTCGATCCGGTCGTGATCATGCTCGCCGAGCATGACGGCCGCCTGCTCCTGGGCCGCCAATATCATTATCCGGAAAGGCGGTACTCGGCCCTCGCCGGATTCGTCGAAGTCGGCGAGAGCATCGAGGATGCGGTCGCCCGCGAGCTTCACGAGGAAGCCGGGATCGAGGTCGCCGACATATGTTACGTCGCCAGCCAGCCGTGGCCGTTCCCCTCGTCGCTGATGATCGGCTGTACGTCGCGGGCGCTTGGTGACGCGCTGACGGTCGATTATACCGAGAACGAGCAGGTGCGCTGGTTCACTCGCGATGAGGTGGCGGCGGCGGTGGCCGGCGATGCGGACGCGCCGTTCCAGGCGCCGCCGAGCCACGCCATTGCCCGGACTTTGCTCGACCATTGGCTCGCCGCCGCTTGAAGTGGCCGGGAACCACCCGTAAAGGATCGCGCAAATCTGCAACTTCGGCTCGACCGAGCGGGGATTTCATGGACGATCGCTTCAATACCTTCGCCGGCTGGGTTCTGTTCGCCGGGATAGTCGCACTCGGCAGCTCGATCGTCGCTGGCGAGGCATTCCACGCCGAACGTCCGGAAAAGATGGGCTATCCGATTCCCGGCGTGGTCGAGGACGGCCCGGACGGGGCGGATGCCGAGCAGCCGATCGAGGCCTATCTTGCCAGCGCCGACGTCGCCAAGGGCGAGCAGTCGTTCAAGAAATGTGCCGCCTGCCACAACGCCGCCAAGGGCGGGCCGAACGCGCTCGGTCCCAATTTGTGGGGCACGATCGGTGCGCCGATCGGCCAGGGCGGCGGCTTCGCCTTCACCGAGGCGCTGTCCGGCAAGGGCGGGAATTGGGACTGGACGAACATGAGCGAGTGGCTGAAGAGCCCGCGGACCTTTGCGCCTGGCACCAAGATGACCTTTGCCGGCCTTGGCGATCCGCAGGAGCGGGCGAATGTGATCGCCTATCTCAACCAGCAGAGCGACTCGCCTCAGCCGATGCCGGCGGCCCCGGCGGCGGCCCCGCCGACCGATGCTTCCGCCGACAAGCCGGGGACCGGGCCGGGCGACGGCGCGCAGAAAGCGGAAAAGGAGCCGGTGATCAACGCCACCGGAGCCGCCGATCCCAAGGGCGCCGGCGAAGCGGATCCCGAGTAGGACTAAGCGGGGCTCAACTCCTGGCGCGCTCGGCTTCGCGTTCGTAAAAGCCGGTCACGAAATCCCAGGCTTCGGCCGGCTCCTCGCACCAGTGGAACAGGTCGAGGTCGCCCGGCGCGATCACGCCTTCCTCGGCAAGCGCCTGGAAGTTCACCACCCGGTTCCAGAACTCGCGGCCGAACAGCAGGATCGGCAGAGGCCGCACCTTTCCGGTTTGGACCAGGGTCAGCGTCTCGAACAATTCGTCGAACGTGCCATAGCCTCCGGGGAACACCGCGACCGCCTTCGCCCGAAGCAGGAAGTGCATCTTGCGAAGCGCGAAATAGTGGAACTGGAAGCTTAGCTCGGGAGTGACATAGGGGTTCGGCAGTTGCTCGAACGGAAGCACGATGTTCAAGCCGATGCTGTCGCTGCCTTCGTCGGCCGCGCCGCGGTTGGCCGCTTCCATCATCGACGGGCCGCCGCCCGAGCAGACGACGAAATGGTGCCGCCCCTCCTCGTCGGGGTCGCCGCGGCTGGCCAGCCGCGCCAGCTCGCGGGCGACATCGTAATAGCGCGACTTGGCCTTGAGCCGCTCGGCGACCAGCCGCTCAAAATCGGTGGTCGCCGCTTCGATCAGCGCGTCTGCAAGCGCAGGCTCGGGAATGCGCGCCGACCCGTAGAAGACGAACGTCGAGCCGATTTTCGCTTCGTCGAGGAGCAGCTGCGGCTTGAGCAACTCGAGCTGGAAGCGGACCGGGCGCAGGTCCTTGCGCAACAGGAATTCGGTGTCCTGGAAGGCGAGCTTGTAAGCTTCGCTCTCGGTCTGCGGGACCGAGCGCTGGTGACTAGCCGCACGAGCGTCGACTTCGGAGCTTGGGAAGATGCTTTCCGGCGGGTTGGGGTCGACCATGGTGACGGGCACTAGCCGAGCCTCATTGCAAGCCCAAGCCCTAGTCGGCGGGTTCGGGGCGGCCCCGCGCGCTCCAGTCGATCCGCCGGGTGCCGTACATCACCCCGGCAAGCGCTCCGAACAGCAGCAAGGATCCGATCAGCAGCGAGAAGGCCTCAAGGCTTAGCAGGATGTAGAGCACGGCGTAGAGCGCCACGAGCAAGCCGCCGATAAACCAGGCCCGCCGCCAGCTGCCGAGCACGGCCGCGGCATAAGCGGTGTTGAGCCCGGCAATCGCAGCGGACGCGAGGATGTAGGCGGGTGTGAAACCGATGACTTCGGCGAATGCCAGCAGCAGCACGAAAAACAGCACCAGCGCCGCGCCCATCAGTAGATATTCGACCGCCGACACGCGCACTCCGCCGATCACGTCGAACATCAGCATCGCGAGGAAGGTGAAGCCGATAAACAGAAAGCCGTATTTGGTCGCGCGGTTGACCCGCGAGTACAGGTCGACCGGCTGGATCAGGCTGATCTGCGCCGACTGGATCGGACCGGCTGCGGCCATGTCGCGCGGGGTGCCCGCGGGCGATACGACGCGCGGCGGCGCGGGCGGCTCCGACGAAGGTGCGCCGGCGTCGCCGGTCGACACCAAGGATCGGCCGAGCGCGAGGTTGCCGACCTGATAGCTGGCGGCAAAGCCGTCGTCGCCGACCCGGCGCGACGCGGGCAGGAAATCGCCGCCGAAGCTTGGATGCGGCCAGGCCGAGCGAACCGTCCAGCGCGTGTCCCCGGCCTGCGGCGCGAGGCTCAGCGACGCATTGCCGCGAAAGCCGTAGTTGAATTCGACCGCAAGGGGCTGGGCGGCGAGGCCATTGGCGTCGATCCAGGCGAAGAAACCGCGCCCGCCGCCGCTTCCTCCGCCGGGCTGGAGCCGCAGCTGCTGCCCGCCGGCCACGACTCGCGGGTTGGCGCCGAGCCCGCGCGGGTCACTTAGGCCGAAGCGAAGCTCGGCGCGTGACAGGTCCATGTCGGCGAGCGCGACCCCGTGGCGAACGAGGTCGGGCGGGAAGGCGAAACGCGCATTGCCTGCGACCCGCGCGTCATAGACCACCGCTTCGTAGATCGAGCGCTTGCGGCGTTCGGGTCGGATGTCGGTGGTGATCTCGATTGCTTCGGGGGCCAGGCTCAGTTCGCGCATCACCTGGCGGCTTCGAGTGACGCTCTGGCCCGCTTCGACCAAAGTCTCGGTCGCGGTTGCGCGATAGGGGATGACCAGCACCGGTCCCGACACCGCCTGCGGCCCGCCCCAGCCTTCGGTGATGGAGGCCGCCGCCTGCTCCGACTGGCTCTGCCGGTCGTAAACCAGCAGCCACACCGAAAACAGCGGGATCGCCAGCGCAACGCCGACGAGGATCGTCAGCAACAGCTTGAAGCCGGGCGTCCGTTCGCCATCAATTCGAAGCACTGACGCTCTCCCGAAACAATGGTTCGATCATCTCCACCATTGAAGCCGAACCTTGGCCAACGGCGCTGCTGAGCGGCATGAGCATCTTCTGAGCATTTGCTGAAAAAGCTCCCGGCGGCAGACGCCGAGGGTTGTTCAATACACCCGTGCCTTGGGTTTGATGTACTCGATGTCGTCGGTGAGCGTGAACTCGTGGACGGGGCGATAGTCGATGCGCACTTCCCCGCCGGTGCCGCCCCAGCCGGTGAACCAGGCGGCGCTGTGCTTCATCCAGTTCTTGTCGTCGCGCTTTGGGTAATCCTCGTGCAAGTGGGCGCCGCGGCTTTCCTTGCGGTTGGCGGCGCAATGCATCGTCACCACGGCTTGCGAGATGAGGTTGTCGAGCTCGAGGGTTTCGACGAGATCGCTGTTCCAGATCAGGCTCCGGTCGGTGACGCTGATGTCGCTCATCCGGCGATAGACGGCATCGATCTTGCCGAGGCCCTCGGCCAGCGTTTTTTCCGCCCGGAATACCGCGCAGTCGGCCTGCATCACCCGCTGCATCTGATCGCGTATCTGGGCGGTCGGGCTGTCGCCCTTGGCGTTGCGGAAATGGTCGAGCCGGCCAAGCGACAGATCGGCGCTGTCCTTGGCCAGCGGCTCCTGCATCGCGCCCGCCTTCAATGTTTCGCCAAGCCTCATGCCGGTGGCGCGGCCGAACACGACCAGGTCGATGAGGCTGTTGGAGCCGAGCCGGTTGGCGCCGTGGACCGACACGCAGGCCGCCTCGCCGACCGCGAACAGGCCGCGCACGATCGAATCCGGGTTGCCGCCGTGCACCGTCACCACTTCGCCGTGATAATTGGTCGGGATCCCGCCCATATTGTAATGGACGGTCGGCACCACCGGGATCGGCTGGCGGGTCAAATCGACCCCGGCGAAGGTCATCGCCGTCTCGGTGATCCCGGGCAGCCGCTCGGCGAGTATTTTCGGCTCGATATGGTCGAGATGAAGGAAGATGTGATCCTTGTGCTGGCCGACGCCGCGGCCCTCGCGGATCTCCATCGCCATCGAGCGCGACACGACGTCGCGGCTGGCGAGGTCCTTGGCGCTCGGCGCATAGCGCTCCATGAATCGCTCGCCCTCGGAATTGGTGAGATACCCGCCCTCTCCGCGCGCGCCTTCAGTGATCAGCACGCCGACGCCGTACACCCCGGTCGGGTGAAACTGGACGAACTCCATGTCCTGCAGCGGCAAGCCGGCGCGCAAGACCATGGCATTGCCGTCGCCGGTGCTGGTGTGGGCCGAGGTCGCGGAGAAATAGGCTCGCCCGTAGCCGCCGGTGGCGAGCACCACCGCCTGCGCCCGGAAGCGGTGGATGGCGCCGTCCTCCAACGACAAAGCGACGACACCCCGGCACGCACCATCCTCCATAATCAGGTCGAGCGCGAAATATTCGATGAAGAAGTCGGCGTCGTGGCGCAGGCTCTGCTGGTAGAGCGTGTGGAGCATCGCATGGCCGGTGCGGTCGGCGGCGGCGCAGGTGCGCTGCGCGGCCGGGCCTTCGCCCATGTTCTGGGTCATCCCGCCGAACGCGCGCTGGTAGATACGGCCGTCGGCGGTGCGGCTGAACGGCAAGCCCATATGCTCGAGTTCGATGACCGCGGCGGGCGCCTCGCGGGTCAGATATTCGATCGCGTCCTGGTCGCCCAGCCAGTCCGACCCCTTGACGGTGTCGTACATGTGCCAGGTCCAGTGGTCGGGGCCCATGTTGCCGAGGCTCGCGGCAATCCCGCCCTGCGCGGCGACGGTGTGGCTTCGGGTCGGAAAGACCTTGGTGATGCAGGCGGTCTTGAGGCCCGCCTCGGCCGATCCCATCGTCGCTCGAAGGCCGGCACCGCCGGCACCGACGACGACCACGTCATAGCTGTGGTCGATGATCTTGTAGGCGCTCAAGCAGTGCCCCCGAAGGCGATTTCAGCGAGCGCGAACAGCGCCAGCGAAGCTCCGCCCACGGCCAGGAAAAGGAGCAGGGTGTTGAGCGCGAAGCGGTTGCCTTCGTCAGGGATGTAATCGTCGACCACCACCTTCATCCCGTGCAGCGCGTGGACAAAGGCGGTGATGACGAACAGCGCCATCGGCACCGCACCGCTCGGGGCGTTCAGCCATTCGGCGATGGTTGCCCGGTCGAGGCCCGGGAGCATCAGCAGCGAGGCGATGAACCAGACGCCGAGCAGCAGCAAAGCGACGCTGGTGACCCGCTCGGCGAGCCATTCGCTGCCGCCGCTTCGAGCCGAGCCGAGCCCGCGGGCCTCGCCCAGCGGCGTTGCGCTTTCAACGACGCTCATTGCCCGGCTCCCAGGAAATAGGCCCAGATTGCGGCGGTGCAGACGATCGCGGCGACGATAGTCAGGATCGCCGCGGTCTTGTTGGTGTTGAGCTCGAAGCCCATCCCGCTGTCCATCACCAGGTGGCGGATTCCAGCGAACGTCTTCTGAAAGAAGGCCCAGGTGAGGCCGACAAGGACGACCAGGCCGGCCCAATGCGTCGCAACTGCGATGAAGCGCGCGTGGGCGTCTGCGCCTTCGGACACCGACAGCAGCCACCACACGAGGACCGGAAGCCCGATGACCGTCAGACCGGCGCCGGTGATGCGGTGGAGGATCGAGACGAGCATGTGCGGTCCCCATCGCCAGATGGTCAGGTGCGGCGACAAGGGCCGGTCGTTAACAGCTGCCATCGCGGCGCTTCCCCTTTGTAAAACTCGAATATGCTGGCGGGCGATGCCGGCCGCCGCCCGCTTACGGCTCCGCCCCAAGGCGTGCAAGGCTGGCGGCCAGGCTGCGCGCCCTAACCCGCTTTTAACCATTGCTGAGCCAAGAGGCTGGGGCATCCGGGCGCTTTGGGGCCCAAATCGAATAGAAGAGCGGAGTCACCGGCAATGAACAGCGACACTGGCCACCTGCAGCGCATTACCGACGATCAGGTCGAGCAGCGGCTCGCCGCTTATTCGGACGATGGCCGCTTCGAGGAATCGCTGCGCTGGCTGTGGTCCGAGGCCGGCGACATCATCGAACCCGCCTGTCTGCGTCACTTCGGTGACAAGGGCGCCGAAGTCGCCCGCGTCTATCTCACCCGCCCGGTCGACGCAGCATGGGTGCAGACGGTGGCAAAGCAGGGCCGACTGATGTTCGAGGGTGGCAAGAGCGTCCCCGCGTTCGTCGTGACGCGGGCGCGGATGATCAAGGACGTGATCGTCGCGTTCGAGGACAAGTTTGCAAAGCGCGCCGGGGACCGCATCGAGGCGACCGACATATTTCACCGGCTGATGACCTTCAGCGAAGACATCATCCTCGCGCAAATCTCTTTGCTCGAGGCCAATCGCGCCGCCGCCGCGCGCGGCAAGCAGAGCGAGCAGTTCGAGCGCCGGGTCGCCGATTTGGTGCGCGGAAGCACCGAGCAATCGCGGGTCCTCACCGACCGGACGCGGGCAACCGCCGCTTCGGCGCGCGGCATGCTGGGCAAGACCAGCGAAGTCGCCGCCGCCGCCGAGCAGTCGGCGATCGCGATGCGCGAGGCCGCGCAGACCGCCGCCGGGCTGATCCGGGCAATCGAGGATGCGCGATCCGAAGTCGAGGTGGCGGCCGACGTCGCGGTTCGCGCCGGCAGCCAGGCAAGCGAAGCGGTCAACGTCAGCCAGATGCTGTCGGGCCACGTCGAGGCGATCGAATCGATCTTGAGCCTGATCCGCGACATCGCCGGCCAGACCAACCTTCTGGCATTGAACGCGACCATCGAAGCGGCCCGCGCCGGCGATGCCGGCCGCGGCTTCGCGGTGGTTGCCCAGGAAGTCAAAGCCTGGCGTCGCAGACCGCCCGCGCAACCGACGACATCACCGCCAAGATCACGGCGATCCAGCAGGCGACCAAGCAGACCGTCGAGGCCAACGGCTCGATCCAGTCTACGGTCGAGGAAGTGCAAGTGTCGGCCGACCGGATCCGCCAGGCGATGGAATTGCAAGCACAGACCGTGACGATGATCACCGCCGCGGTCGACGAGACCGCGCTCGCCGCCGATTCGATGAGCTCGAC
>JBBJOG010000019.1:0-34100 GCA_037721775.1 Sphingomicrobium sp.
GCTTGAGGCCGAGCGCGAGCGCCTTGCCGGTGACGAACTTGGTCTGCGGCATCGGCCCTTCGGCGGCGTCGACCAGCAGGATGACCCCGTCGACCATCGACAGGATTCGCTCGACCTCGGCGCCGAAATCGGCGTGGCCGGGCGTGTCGACGATATTGATGTGCGTGACTTCACCGGCAGCGTTTGCCCATTCGACCGACGTGCATTTGGCGAGGATTGTGATCCCGCGCTCTTTCTCGAGGTCGCTGGAATCCATCGCCCGCTCTTCGATTCGCTGGTTGTCCCGGAAGGTGCCCGACTGGCGGAACAATTGATCGACCAGCGTGGTCTTGCCGTGGTCGACGTGCGCGATGATCGCGACGTTGCGAAGGTTCATTGGATTTTCCGGTAAAAGTGAGCCCGCGCCCCTACCGGAACCGCGCCATTGTTGCAACGCAACATGCGCTGCGGGCGAGTCAGATTCGGCGTTCGAGGATCTCGATTGCCCGCTCGACGGCGCGAAGCTCGCTGTGCGCCAGCCGTTCCAGCTTGGTTTTCAGCGGGCCACCCCCGGCCGGGGCGCTGGACAGCCGGTCGCGGCCTGACTCCGTCAGGCGCAGCGCCAGCCTGCGGCGGTGGTCGGGATCGGCCTGGCGGACGATCAGCCCGGCGCGAACCATCACGTCGACCGATCGGCTGACCGCGGGCGCGCCGCGCCCGACCGCCGCCGCCACGTCGTTGAGGGTCGCCGGCTCCCGCTCGGCTATCGCGCCAAGCAATTTGCGCCGGGCGCCCTCGGCCCGCTCGGCCGGCCCATCGGGAAGCCAATGCTGGGCGACCAAAGCGAAGCGCGCCGCGATTGCGGACGGAGAATGGGCGTTTGAAGTCGATTGCTGCATGACAACGATTTGAACAGCAGTAAGGTTGTCGCTGTCAAGCGGGAACCGGTCGGTTGCGATCATTCGATGCGTGTGCATTGGGGGCCGATGGCAAAGGCCGCACCCACCCGCCCCCGACGGCCACGGCCCCGACTGCCCCGAAGCGTCTGGGTGCTGGGCTTCGTCAGCCTGCTCACCGATTTGTCGAGCGAGGTGTACCACGCGCTGCTGCCGGCTTTCATCACCGTGACGCTGGCGCTACCGGCCGTCGCGCTCGGCGCGATCGACGGAATTGCCGAGGCGACGGCATCATTCGCCAAGCTCGTCTCGGGGCGGCTGTCGGACCGCAGCCGGCGACGCAAGCCGTGGATCCTTGCTGGCTATGGCCTGGGCGCGCTGTCGAAGCCGCTGTTCGCCATCGCCACCAGCGCCGGCTGGGTGATGGTCGCGCGCTTTTCCGACCGGGTCGGCAAGGGCATTCGCGGAAGCCCGCGCGACGCGATGATCGCCGACGAGACCCCGCCCGATATTCGCGGGCGGGCCTTCGGCCTTCGCCAGGCGCTCGACACCGTCGGCGCGGTGCTCGCGCCGCTCCTCGCAATGGGCCTGATGTTCGCGCTGTCGAGCGACATCCGCGCGGTGTTCTGGATCGCCGTCATCCCGGCTGTCGCGGCGGTTGTGCTGATCGTCGTCGCGCTTCGCGAGCCCGAGGTGCATTCGGCGCCGCCCGAGCGACACACTTTGCTCGGTGGCTTCCGCAACCTCCACGACGAGACCAGGCGGCTGCTCGGAGTCGGCTTCTTGTTCATGCTCGCGCGTTTCTCGGAAGGCTTTCTGATCCTGCGCGGAATGGATCTCGGGCTGTCGCCGGCGCTGTCGCCGCTGGCACTAATGCTGTTCAGCGCCGGCTTTCTGGCACTCGCCTACCCGGCGGGAGCGCTGAGCGACCACGTCAAGCCGCGCACGGTGCTGCTCGCCGGGATCGCCGTGCTCATCGCCGGCAATCTGGTGCTGGCGCAGGACTTCGGCCTGCCGGGGCTGATCGTCGGAGTGCTACTGTGGGGCGCGCACATGGGCCTCAGCCAGGGAATCTTCGCGCGGATGATCGCTGACAGCGCGCCAGAGCAGCTGCGCGGCACCAGCTTCGGCGCTTTCTACTTCGTCACCGGAATCGCGACCCTGCTGGCAAGCGTGGGCGCGGGGTTGCTCTGGGACCGGCAAGGCGCGAGCGCCATCTTCATCGCCAGCTCGGCGATCGCCGCGGTCGCGGCGGCGATGCTGATGCTGATCCCGGCAAATCGACCTACCGCGTAAACTTCTCACCCTTTTCGGCCTTCTCCACCAGCAGCCTCGAGAAACTGAAGTCGGGCTTCATCCGCTGTTCCTGCCGCTTCAAGCCCTCGACAATCGCCTTCAAACCGACGCTGTCGGCCCAGTGCATCGGCCCGCCGCGATAGACTGGCCAGCCGTAGCCATAGACCCACACCACGTCGATGTCGGAGGCGCGCTGGGCCATACCTTCCTCGAGGATCTTCGCGCCTTCGTTGACCATCGGGTAAAGCGTCCGCTCGACGATTTCCTCGTCGCCGATGTCGCGCCGCTCGACGCTTTGCTTGGCGGCAAAAACCTCGATCATCTCCTGCACCACCGGCGACGGCGAAGGCCGGCGCTTGTCGTCATAATCGTAAAAGCCCGCGCCCTTCTTCTGGCCCCACCGCTCAACCGCGCACAGCGCATCGCGAAGGCTCTCGATCCGGCCCGGATCGCGGTGCCAGCCGATGTCGGCCCCGGCGAGGTCGGCCATCTGGAACGGGCCCATCGGCATCCCGAACTCGACATGGACGCGATCCACTTGTTCGGGAGTCGCGCCTTCGAGCAGCAGCTTCATTGCCTCGACCTGCCGCGGCATCAGGATTCGGTTGCCGATGAAGCCGTGGCAGACGCCCGCGACGACAGCGACTTTCTTGATCTTCTTGGCCAGCCGCATCGCCGTCAGAAGCACGTCCGGCGCGGTCCTGGCGCCGTGCACCACCTCGAGCAGCTTCATCACGTTGGCCGGCGAGAAGAAGTGCAGCCCAACCACGTCCTCAGGCCGCGAAATGCTCGCCGCGATTTCGTCGATATTGAGGTAGCTGGTGTTCGACGCGAGGATCGCGCCGGGCTTGGCGATCTTGTCGAGCCGGCCGAACACCTCCTTCTTCACCTCCATCGCCTCGTAAACCGCCTCGATAATGAGATCGCAGTCGGCCAGCGAGTCGAAGTCGAGCGTGGGATTCAGCAGCCCCATCGTTTGTTCGACCTGCCCGGCGGTGAAGCGGCCCTTGGCGGCGCTCGCCTGGTAATTCTTGGCGATGACTCCGGTGCCGCGATCGAGCGCTTCCTGGCCCATTTCGACGATGGTCACCGGGATCCCGGCCGACAGGAAGTTCATCGAAATGCCGCCGCCCATGGTCCCGGCGCCGATCACCCCGACCTTGCGCACGTCGCGCGGCTGCACGTCTTCGGCCAGGCCCTCGATCTTGGCCGCCTTGCGCTCGGCGAAGAAGAAATATTGCTGGGCCCTGGCCTGGCCGCCGCCCATCAGCTCCATGAACAATTTGCGCTCTTCGATCACGCCTTGCGCAAAAGGCATCTCGGTGGCGACCTGGACGGCGCGGATGTTGGCCTCGGGCGCGTCGAAGCCGCGGAATTTGCGGGCGTTGGCCTTGCGGAACTCGTCGAATACGGAAGGCTCGGCGGCTTCGACCTTGTCCTGCCGCTGAGACGACACCGGCAGCGGCCGGATGTCGCGCACTTCCTCGGCATAAGCGACCGCGTGCGGGATCAGCTCGCCTTCGACCAACCGGTCGACCAGCCCGCAGTCGAACCCTTCCCTGGCGCCGATCGGGCTGCCGGTCGCGCACAGCTGCAGCGCTTTCTCGACTCCCGCGACCCGCGGCAGCCGCTGGGTGCCGCCGGCGCCGGGCAGCAGCCCGAGCTTCACTTCGGGAGTGCCCAGCTTGGCGTCCGGCACCGCGACCCGGTAATGGCAGCCGAGCGCGATCTCCAGCCCGCCGCCCAGCGCGGTCCCGTGGATCGCCGCGACCACCGGCTTGGAGCAGGCTTCGATCCGGTCGACCACTTCCGGCAACCACGGCATCACCGGCGGTTTGCCGAATTCGGTGATGTCGGCGCCGGCAAAGAAGGTCTGCCCCTCGCAGGCGATGACGATGGACTTCACCTCGTCGTCGCCTTCCGCTTGTTCGATCGCTTCCACCAGGCCCTGCCGGACCGCGGCGGACAGCGCGTTGACCGGCGGGTTGTTCGACAGCACGATCAGGACGTCGCCGTGCTTTCTGGTGGAAATTGGGTTGGTCATTGGTCCTCCGAAACGCTCAGGCCGAGGTCCGGCCATAATCCTGGAACGAAAATGGGTGCGAGGCGGACAGGCCGCCGTCGACGACGATCGCCTGGCCGTTGACGTAGCTTGCCGCGCCCGACGCGAGGAACAGCGCGACGGCAGCGATTTCCTCCGGCTCGCCGCCGCGCTTGAGCGGGTTGAGGCGGCCCAGCCGCTGCTCCTTGCCGCTGCTTCGCGCATAGTCGCAGATTTTGCGGGTCATCCCGGTCTCGATCAGGCCCGGGCAGATGGCGTTGACCCGGACATTGGAGCCGGCAAGCTGGGTGGCGGCGACCTTGACCAGATTGATCAGCCCCGCCTTCGACGCCGAATAAGCCGCGCCGCCGGCGCCCGAGCGAAGCCCCGCGACCGACGCGGTACAGATGATCGACCCGCCGCCGCGCGCCTTGATGCGTGGCGCCGCATATTTGATGGCCAGGAACGGGCCGATCAGATTGACCCGGAGGATCTCCTGCCAGTCGGCGCTGGTCTGCTCGAAAATGCCGGCAAGCCCGCCGGAGATTCCGGCATTGGCGAAGATCACGTCGATGCCGCCGTGGTCGGCGACAACCTTCTCGATCATCGCCTGCACCTCGGCTTCCGAGCCGGCGTCGAGCAGGGTGACGCCTTCGGCGGCAACGGCATCGGCGGCGACGACCGTCGCGCCTTCGCTTGCGAACAGCTCGGCCGCGGCCCGGCCGATGCCCGAAGCGGCGCCGGTGACCAGTGCGACCTTATTGTCGATTATGCCCAAGCCTTAAAGCTCCGCACGCGGGGGTGAGCCCGTGCCTAAAGCATGTCCGGACGGCGTTCGGAAGAGGGGTTCAGGCGTCGATCGACAAGCGGCGGCGTTCGGGGCGAATCGGCAAAGCGATCGGCTCGCCGCCCTCGCCTTGCGCCTCGTCCATCAGCTGCCAGCCGTCGCGGCCAAGCCGTTCGAGCGGCCGGAAGCCGGTCTTGTAGGCCATGCGCTGCGACCCTTCGACCCAGTAACCGAGGTAGACGAACGGCAGGCCGGCGCGGGCCGCGCGGATGATGTGGTCGAGGATGATGAAGGTGCCCAGGCCCTTGCGGGCCTCCGGCCCGACGTCGAAGAAACTGTAGATCATCGACAGGCCGTCATTCTGGTGGTCGGACAGGCAGGCGCCGACCAACTTGCCCAGACGGCCGCCGACCGAAGGTTCGCGATATTCGATCAGATAGGTGCGGACCGAAGTCTGCTCGACCATGTCGGCGAAATCGCTTTCATCCATGTCGGCCATGCCGCCGCCGGGATGGCGAACCGCGAGATATTTGCGAAGCAGCGCATATTGCTCTTCGGTGGTCCACGCCTTGCAGGCGCTGACCTCGAGGTCGGTGAGACGGCGCAGAAGCTTGCGCTGGGTCGCGCTCGCCTCGAACTCGGAGGCCAGAACGCGGACCGAGACGCAGGCGCTGCAGTCGATGCAGCTTGGCCGATACGCGACGGACTGGCTGCGCCGGAAACCGATCCGGCCGAGCGCTTCGTTAAGATCGCTGGCGCTTCGCCCGCTAAGCTCGGTGAACACCTTGCGCTCCACCTTGCCCGGCAAATACGGGCACGGCGAGGGGTTGGTGACGAAGAACTTGGGGAAACGAAATGGTGCGCTCACTCGGCCGCCTCGTGGTTACGGAAGTCTTTATGCTGTCGGTAAACGCCGTTGAAAAGACTTGGTGGCGACGAAACGGCGCCTGAACAATCGACTGTCCACGAACGGAACGGTTTATCAGTCCAACGACGCGCGCTCGACATGGAAGCCGGCGGCTTCCAGCATCCCCACCACCCGCTCGATGGAGTCGGGGTCGCGGGCTTCGCATTCGACCTCGATCACCGTGTCCTTGGCCGGCAGCCGGGTGAAAATGCGGCTGTGATTAATTTCGATGATATTGACCCCGGCATCGTGGAATTGTGCGGTGATCGCGGCCAGAGCGCCGGGCTGGTCCTGCGCCGCCACCCGAAGCCGCGCGATTCGGCCGCGGCGCACCAGGTCTCGGACCAGCACGTTGGCCAGCAAATGCGTGTCGATGTTGCCGCCGCACAATATGGTCGCCACCTTCTTACCGGCAAAACGCTGCTTGTTGCCGAGCAATGCGGCGAGCCCGGCCGCTCCGGCGCCTTCGACCACGGTCTTCTCGATCCCGACCAGCATCGCCACCGCCCGCTCGATGTCGCGCTCGGGGACCAGCAGAACCTCGTCGACTAATTCCTTGAGGATCCGCGAGGTCAGCTCGCCCGGCTCCTTGACCGCGATCCCTTCGGCCAAAGTGTCGCCGCCAAGTGGCAGGTCGCAATTTTCGATCGCGCACTTCATCGACGGGTAGAGTTCCGCCTCCACCCCGATCAGCTCGATGCCGGGCCGAATCGCGCGGGTAGCGATGGCGATGCCGCTCATCAGCCCGCCGCCGCCGATCGGTACCACGATGGTGTCGAGGTCCGACGCGTCCTCGAGCATTTCGAGGCCGAGCGTGCCGGCCCCGGCAATGATGTCGCGGTCGTCGAACGGGTGGACGAAGACCATGCCGTCCTGCGCCTCGATCTCACGCGCCTTGGTGTAAGCATCGTCGAACATGGCGCCGTGCAGGACGACGCGGGCGCCATGGCCTTCGGTCTGGCTGATTTTGATCGTCGGGGTCGATTCCGGCATGACGATGGTGACCGGGATGCCGAGCGTCTTACCGTGGTAAGCGACCGCCTGCGCGTGGTTTCCGGCCGAGGCGGCGATCACCCCGCGCGAGCGTTCTTCCGGCGTCAGCTGCAGCAATTTGTTGAGCGCGCCGCGCTCCTTGTAGGCGGCGGTGAACTGCAGATTCTCGAACTTCAGCCAGACTTCGGTGCCGATGAACTCGGACAAGGTGCGGCTGACTAGCATCGGCGTGCGGATCACCGCGCCCTTGATGCGCTCGGCGGCGGCGCGGATTTCGTCGATCGTCGGCGGCTCAACCATCGGCTTGGCGACTAGCCGTTCACTTGGCGACGGACAATGCTATGCGACGTTCCATGCACAAGACCCTCCTCGCGGTTGCCGCGGCGCTGCTCTCCACCTCGGCGATGGCCGACACCCTCGTTCACAACGCCAACGGCATCCAGGGTGGCGCCAACGGCAAGCTGCAGCGCTTCGGCGCGCTTCTGGTCGGCGACTACGGCAAGGTGATGCGCACCTTCACCGCAGGCGAAGCGCTTCCGGCGCAAGTGACGGAGCGGATTGACGCGGGAGGCCGCACTCTCCTCCCCGGCCTGATCGACGGCCACGGCCACTTTTTCGGCCTCGGTTTTTCGGCGTTAACCCTCGATTTGACCGGCTCGGCATCGCTTGCGGACTTGCAGCAGCGGCTGGCCGCTTATGCCGCCCAGAACCCGGGCAGCGGCTGGGTGGTCGGACGCGGCTGGAACCAGGAATCGTGGTCCGATGCCCGCTTTCCGACCGCCGCCGATCTCGAATCCGTCGTTGCCGGCCGCCCGGTCGCGCTCGAGCGGGTCGACGGCCATGCTTTGGTTGCCAACAGCGCCGCGCTGCGGGCGGCGGGCATCACCAACGCCACGCCCGACCCGGTCGGCGGCAGGATCGAGCGGGACAGCGCCGGAAATGCGACCGGCCTGTTGATCGACTCGGCGATGGCGCTGGTCACCGCCAAGGTTCCGGCAGCGACCGCCACCGACCGCGAGCGCGCGCTTGACGAAGCGCAGCGACTGCTCCTCGGCTTTGGCGTGACCGCGGTCGGCGACATGGGCACTTCGGTCGACGAATGGCAGGCGCTGCGCCGCGCCGCCGACGCCGGTCGGCTCAACGTGCGAATCATGGCCTATGCGGCGGGCATGGAGACGGTGACCGCGATTGGCCGGCCGAGCGTTTGGCTGAACGGCGACCGGCTGCGCATGGTCGGGGTCAAGCTGTACGACGACGGTGCGCTGGGATCGCGCGGCGCGTGGCTCAAGCGGCCCTACGCCGACAAGCCCGATACGCGCGGCCTGCAATTCCTCAAGGACGCTGAGCTCCAGGCGCAAGTGAACAGCGCCGCGGGCAAGGGCTTCCAGGTCGCCGTCCACGCCATTGGCGACGCCGCCAACGCGCAGGCGATCGGGGCCTTCGAGCAGGCCGGCAAGGCGTATCCGGGCGACCGCCGCTGGCGGATCGAGCATGTGCAGATCATCGATCCCGCCGACATCCCGCGCCTGGCGCCGGCCGGGATCATCGCCTCGATGCAACCGACCCACCAGACCAGCGACCGGACGATGGCCGAAAAGCGGCTCGACCCGCCCTGGCTGCAAGGCGCTTATGCGTGGCAGTCGATGCTCCGCTCCGGCGCGCGCCTCGCGTTCGGGTCCGACTTTCCGGTGGAATCGCCCAACCCGTTCCCCGGGCTTGGCGCGGCGGTCAGCCGGCAGGACGCCAATGGCCAGCCGCCGGGCGGGTGGTTTCCAGCGCAGCGGCTGACGTTCGCCCAGGCGCTCCATGGGTTCACTCGCGGCGCGGCCTATGCGGGTTTCGCGGAAGCGAAGATCGGCGCTCTCGAGGCAGGCAAATGGGCGGACTTCATCATCGTCGACCGCGACGTCAGCGCGGTGGAGGCGCAGACGGTTTACGGTACCAAAGTGCTGGAGACCTGGGTCGCTGGCAAGAAGGTGTGGGCGCGTTCGGCTACCGCGCCCGGAGAGCGCGGCTAGTCAGCATTGCCGGGGTTAGCAGCTGCGGCAGCTCCTCGGGCTGCTGGCCGGGCTCGTACCACAAATAAAGCGGCACCCCGGCGCGGCCGCGGCTTTCGAGGAAACGGGTGATCGCCGGATCGCCGTCGGTCCAGTCGCCGACGAAGGTCCGCACCCCCGCCTGCTTGAAGGCGCTCTGCACCGAGTCGCGGTCGATGGCGGCGGCTTCGTTGACCTTGCAGGTCAGGCACCAGTCGGCGGTGAAATAGACGAACGCCGGGCGGTCGGCGGCGAGCTGCTCGGCCACCGCTTGTTCGCTCCACCGGGCGCCGCCCGAAGCCGGTGGCCGTTCCGTCCTGTCGGGAGCGAAGGCGACGGCGCCGCCGATGGCGGCGAGTGCAAGCGCGATACCGGCGAGCGGAGCGGCTTCGCCGCGCCGCTGTTGCCAGCCGATGAAGAGCAACGCGATCGCCACCACCAGCGCTGCGGCCAGCCCGATCAGCAAGCCTTCGCGGCCGCCCTGGCGATAGAGCAGCCATAGCGCCGCCACCGCCGTCGCCGCCATCGGGATGGCGAGGAAGCGCTGCAGCCGCTGCATCCAGGCGCCGGGGGCGGGCAGACGCCTTCGAAGACCCGGCACAAAGGCGACAGCGACAAACGGCAGCGCCAGTCCCAGCCCGAGCGCGGCGAACACCAGCACCGATCCGCCAAGCGGCAACAGCAGCGCGGTGCCGAGCGCTGCGCCGAGGAACGGGCCGGCGCAGGGCGTGGCGACGAACGCGGCCAGCGCTCCTGTTCCGAAGCTTCCCGCCGGGCGGCCGCTGCCGCCGGCCGCGGGGACGCTGAAGAGGCCGACGAGGTTGAGCGTGATCGCCGTCGCCAACAGCATCAGCAGCATGATGGTGCGCGGGTCCTGCAGCTGGAACGCCCACCCGGCCGCGCCTCCCCCCGCGCGGATCGCCAGCAAGGCCACGCCCAGCGCGCCGGTGCCGAGGATCGCGCCCGCCGCATAGTTAAGCGAATCGCGGCGCGCCTCGCGCTCGTCGCCGCCGCTTCTGGCGAGGTGCAGCGCCTTGACCGCGAGGATCGGGAACACGCACGGCATCAGGTTGAGCAGGATGCCGCCGGCCAGCGCGCCGAGCACCGCAAACAGGAGCGCGTTCGAGCCCAGCTCCGCGATCGGTGAGCCGCCCATGGGGACGCCGCCAGGAGCGGCGGTGAACTCAAGCCCGCTGCCGTCGCCGAGCGCCAGGACGCCCGTGAACTCGCGCGGCGGCGCGCCTGTTTTCTGCAGCTCGGCGATGATCAGGTCGCCCGACCTGCGGAAGCTTTGCGGGGCCTGGTAGTCGACCGCCCCCTCGGTGATCGGGAACAGATAGGGCTCGCTGACGGAGGCGCTGCGCGGGAACGGGATCGCCACCCGCAACCTGCCCCCCTCGACCGCGAAGCGGCCGGCGCTGAGCAGCGGCCGCGGCAGCGCCCGCCGCCACGCATTGAAGCGCTCGTCCATGGTCGCCATGCCGCCGGTCGGCAGGGTCAGCGAAAACGCCCCCTGCTCGGGCACGCAAACCTCGTCGGTGCAGGCGAGCCAGCGCGCCTGGGCGCGGATCGGCACGGACCCGGTGACGCCGGGCGGCACCTTCAACCGCACGAGCAGCGCGTAATCGCGCTCGTAAACATAGTTCATCAGCCCGGCGATCTCGAGCCGCGAAGGCACCGGATAGCGCAGCGGGCCGACCTCGAAGCCGGGCGGAAGCTGCCACTTCACCTCCATCGGCAGGCCGGCGTCGCCGGGGTTTTGCCAATAGCCGTGCCAGCCGTCCCGCGTGTGCATGACGATTGCCAGGTCGACCTCGCCGCCGGTCATTGCGGGCCTTTCCGCGACCAGCTCGGGCTGGATCGCGTTGACCGACTGCGCCGCCGCCGGACTAGCGAAGCCGATTAGTGCAAGGAGGAACAGCAACCGTTGGAGCATGATTCTATCGTCATTGCGAGGAGCGTAGCGACGAAGCAATCCAGTTTGGCGCCAGACATCTGGATTGCTTCGCTACGCTCGCGATGACGGGTGAGGGCGTCAATCCAAATTCGGCCGGAGCCAGCGCTCCGCCTGTTCGACGGAAACGCCGCGCCTTGCCGCATAATCCTCCAGCTGGTCGCGGCCGATTCGGGCGACTCCGAAATATTGGCTGTCGCGGTGGCCGAAGTAGAAGCCCGACACCGCCGAGGTCGGCCACATCGCGTAATTTTCGGTCAGCGTGACTCCGCCCGGCTTGTGCCCAAGCATTTCGAACAGGATCGGCTTGAGGCTGTGGTCGGGGCAAGCGGGATAGCCTGGAGCGGGGCGGATGCCGTGGAATTTCTCGCGGATCAAATCGGCGTTGGACAGATGCTCATCGGCATAGGCCCACAGGCGGTTGCGGACTTCGGCGTGGAGCACTTCGGCGAAGCTTTCGGCCAGGCGGTCGGCGAGCGCTTTCAGCAGGATGTCTGAATAATCGTCATTGGCCTGCTTGAATCGCTCGAGATGAGGCTCGAGCCCGTGGATGCCGACCGCGAAACCGCCGATTGTGTCCTCGCCGTCGGGGTTGATGAAATCGGCCAGGCACATGTTGGGCCGCCCGGCCCGCTTCTTCACCTGCTGGCGAAGGAAGGGGATTCGGGTCCAGTCATTGCCGGCCAGCACCAGCACATCATCGCCCTCGCGCTTGCACCGCCACAGGCCGACGGTGCCCTTGGGCGTCAGCCAGCGCTCGGCGGTAAGTGTGTCGAGCATCGCCTGCGCATCGGCGAACAGGCTGGTCGCGCTCTCGCCGACCACCGGATCGTCGAGGATCGCCGGATAATTGCCGGCCAGCTCCCAGGCGCGGAAGAAGGGCGTCCAGTCGATCGAAGCGCGCAGGTCCCTGAGCGGCCATTCGCCGAAATGGTGGAGGCCCGGCATGTGCGGCGGCGGCGCCTGGCCCTGCGGGTCGAACGGAAAGCAATTGGCCCGCGCGTCCCTAAGGCTGGAAAGCTCGCTGTGGCCGCTCCGCGCCCTCGCCTGCCGAAGTAGCTCATACTCGTCGGCGGCCTTGGCGATCAGCGGCTCGCGCTGGGTGTCAGAGACCAGGCTGGAGGCGACTCCGACGGCGCGGCTGGCGTCGAGCACGTGGATCACCGGCCCTTCGTAAGCGGGATCGATTCGAAGCGCGGTGTGCGCCTTGCTGGTCGTCGCGCCCCCGATCAGCAGCGGGGTCGTCAGCTTCAACCGCTGCATCTCGCTTGCGCAGGTGACCATTTCGTCGAGCGAGGGCGTGATCAGCCCGGAAAGCCCGATCATGTCCGCCTTATTGTCGCTCGCGGATTGGAGAATGTCCTGCCACGGCACCATCACGCCTAGGTCGATCACCTCGAATCCGTTGCACTGGAGGACGACGCCGACGATATTCTTGCCGATGTCGTGAACGTCGCCCTTGACGGTGGCCATCACCACCCGGCCCTTGCCCTGGGTGGCGCCGGTCCGCTCTTTCTCCTTCTCGATGAAGGGGATCAAATGGGCGACCGCTTTTTTCATCACCCGCGCCGACTTCACCACTTGAGGAAGGAACATCTTGCCCGCGCCGAACAGGTCGCCGACGACGTTCATCCCGTCCATCAGCGGCCCTTCGATGACCTCGATCGGGCGGGCGAATTGCTGGCGGGCCTCTTCGGTGTCCTCGACGATGTCAGCGTCGATGCCCTTGACCAGCGCATAGGACAATCGCTCGGCGACCGGCAGCGAGCGCCATTCGGCCGCCGCTTTCTCGGCAGCCGGGTCGGAATCGCGGAAGCGCTCGGCGAGCGTGACCAGCCGCTCGGTCGCGTCGTCACGGCGATCCAGAATGACGTCCTCGCAGGCATCGCGAAGCTCGAAGTCGATCGCGTCATAGACGTCGAGCTGACCGGCGTTGACGATAGCCATGTCCATGCCGGCGGGGATGGCGTGGTAGAGGAAGACGCTGTGCATCGCCCGGCGCACCGGCTCGTTGCCGCGGAACGAGAAACTGAGGTTGGAGAGGCCGCCCGAGATGTGCACCCCGGGGCAGCGCCGGCGGATTTCGCGCGCCGCCTCGATGTAGTCGAGCGCGTAGCGGCGGTGCTCGTCGATGCCGGTGGCGACCGCGAAGACGTTGGGGTCGAAGATGATGTCCTCGGGCGCGGTCCCGGCCGCGACCAGAAGCTTGTATCCGCGCTCGCAAATTTCGACCTTGCGTGTCGCGGTGTCGGCCTGACCGACCTCGTCGAACGCCATCACCACCACCGCAGCGCCATAAGCGCGGCACTTGGCGGCAAGCTCGAGGAACGGCCCCTCGCCTTCCTTCATCGAGATGGAATTGACGATCGGCTTGCCCGGCACGCATTTGAGCCCCGCCTCGATCACGCTCCACTTGGAGCTGTCGATCATCACCGGCACCCGGGCGATGTCGGGCTCGGCGGCGATCCGCTTGAGGAAGATGGTCATCGCGGTTTCCGAATCGAGCAAAGCCTCGTCCATGTTGACGTCGATGATCTGGGCACCGTTCTCGACCTGGCTTCGGGCGACCTCGACTGCGGAATCATAGTCGCCGGCGAGGATCAACTTCTTGAATTTGGCCGATCCGGTGACGTTGGTCCGCTCGCCAATGTTGACGAAGCGTGCGCCTGCATTGGTCACATCGGTCATGTCAGGCCGCGATGACCATGGGCTCGAGACCGGCAAGCAATGTGTGCCGGGGCGCGGCCGGGATCGCCCGCGGCGGCGCGCCGCGAGCGGCTTCGGCGATTGCGGCGATGTGCTCGGCGGTAGTGCCGCAACAGCCGCCGACAATGTTGACCAGCCCCTCGTCGATCCACTCGCGCACCTGCTCGGCGGTTTCGTCGACGGCCTCGTCATAAGCGCCGAGGTCGTTGGGAAGGCCGGCGTTGGGATAGGCCATTACCAGCGCGTCCGCCTGCCTGGAGAGCGCCGACAGATGCGGGCGAAGCTGGGCGGCGCCGAACGAGCAGTTGAGGCCGATGGTGATCGGCCGGGCGTGGCGGACGCTCGCCCAGAACGCCTCGACGGTGTGGCCGGAGAGGTTGCGGCCGCTAAGGTCGGTCAGGGTCATCGAAATCATCAGCGGCAGCTCGCGGTCGAGGGCGGCCTGCGCCTCCAGAGTCGCAACGATCGCCGCCTTGGCGTTGAGCGTGTCGAACACGGTTTCAATCAGGATGAAGTCGACCCCGCCTTCGACCAAGGCGTCGATCTGCTCGCGATAGACCGCCTTGACCTCGTCGAAATCCACTTCGCGGAAAGCGGGGTCGTTGACGTCGGGCGAGAGCGACAAGGTCTTGTTGGTCGGGCCGACCGCGCCCGCCACCCAGCGCGGCTTGCCGTCGCGCCGCGAATAACGGTCGGCGACTTCGCGGACGATCCGGGCCGCCGCCCGGTTGATGTCGCCGGAGAGCTCCTCCGCGCCATAGTCGGCCTGGCTGATCCGGTTGGCGTTGAAAGTGTTGGTAGCCAGCACGTCGGCGCCGGCGTCGGCGAATGACTGGCAGATCGCGCGGACGATATCGGGCTGGGTAAGGTTCAACAAATCGTTGTTGCCGCGCTGGTCGCGGGCCAGGTCGAGCTCGCCGCGATAAGCGTCGCCCGCCAGCTGCCGGTCCTGCACTGACGTCCCGTAGGCGCCATCCTTGATCAGGATCCGCTTTGCCGCTTCGGCGCGAAAGCCCTGCGCCGGGCTCATGGCGCTTTGTCCCCTTGGGCCCTCGCACCGAGCAAGTGGCAGATGGCGTAGCTCAGCTCCGCGCGATTGAGCGTGTAGAAGTGGAAGTTGCGAACCCCGCCCGCGTAGAGCTGGCCGCACAGCTCGGCGGCAACGGTGGCGGCGATCAGCTGCCGGGCGGCTGGAAGCGCATCGAGCCCTTCGAACAGCTCGTCGAGCCATGTCGGGATGCTCGCCCCGCAGATGCCGGCGAAGCGGCGGGTGGTGGCGACGTTGGTGACAGGCAGGATTCCAGGCACGATCTCGACATTGACCCCGGCCGCCGCGGCATCGTCACGGAAGCGGAAAAAGCTCTCCGCGGAGAAAAAGAATTGGGTGATCGCGCGGTCGGCGCCGGCGTCGACCTTGCGCTTCAGATTGTCGAGGTCGACTTCGCGATTGCCGCTGTCGGGGTGAATTTCGGGATAAGCTGCCACGGAAATGTCGAATGGGGCGATTCGCTTGAGACCGGCGACCAACTCGGTCGCATTGGCATAGCCGTCGGGGTGCTGCGAATAAGGCTTGCCGGGTTCGGGCGAATCGCCGCGAAGCGCGACCAAATGGCGGACGCCCAGCTCCCAATAGTCTTTGGCGATCGCGTCGACTTCGGCCCGCGGCGAGCCGACGCAGGTCAGATGAGCGGCGGGCGTAAGCTCGGTCTCGCTCAGGATTCGCTCCACCGTCTGATGGGTGCGCTCGCGGGTCGAGCCCCCCGCCCCGTAGGTTACCGATACGAAGCGAGGGCCGAGCGGCGCCAGCGTCTGGATCGAGTCCCACAAGGTCGCGGCCATCGCCTCGCTCTTGGGCGGGAAGAATTCGAAGCTGACGGCGATGTCGCCGCGCGCCTCCGCGAACAACGGCAGGCACGGCGGCGCGGCGATCTGTTCAGGCACGTTCATGCCGCCTTCCGCTTGCGCGAATCCGCCCCTTCGGCGCCGCTCAGGACAGGTTTGGCGCCGCGCCACAAGGTGACGGTCAGCTCGCCGCCCTCGAGATGGTCGACATGGTCGATCGCCAGCCCGGCGGCCGCGAACCAGCCGGCCATCACCTCGTCGGAAAAGCCGAGCCGCAGGTGCGCGTCGCGGGTGCGAAGCTCTTCGCGCTCATGCGCGGCGAAATCGACCACCAGCAGGGTCCCGCCCGGCGACAGCACCCGCGCCGCCTCGCCGATCGCGTCGGCGGGGGCGTGGGCATAATGAAGCACCTGATGGATGATGATCGAATCGGCGCTGCCGTCGACCAGCGGCAGCGCATACATGTCGCCCTGGCGAAGGCTCGAGGGCACGCCCGCGGCGTCCAGCTTGGCCCGCGCCAGCCGAAGCATTTCGGAACTGCGGTCGATGCCGATGGCCTGCGCCGAGCGCGGGCCGAACAACTCGATCATCCGCCCGGTGCCGGTGCCGATGTCGACCAGCCGCCCCAGGCTGCGCTTGCCAAGCGCCCGCTCGATCGCGCGTTCAACCTCGCTTTCGGCGGCGTGCAGCGAACGGATCGAATCCCAGACCTCGGCGTGGCTGGAGAAATATCGCGCCGCGGCGTCGGCGCGGTCGGCTCGGACCGCATCCAGCCGCTCCGAATCGGCTTCGAAAACGTCGGTCGTCCCGGCATCCGCCCACAAGTCGACGAGCGCCAGCAGCGGTTCGGTACGCGTGGCATTGGCGATTGCCAGGAACACCCAGCTGCCTTCCTTGCGCCGCTCGAGGACTCCGGCATCGGCGAGGATCCGCACGTGCCGCGAGACCCGCGGCTGGCTCTGGCCGAGCAGATGGGCAAGTTCACCGACCGACAGCTCCATCCGCGAAAGGAGCGCGAGAATGCGCAACCGGGTGGGGTCGGCAAGTGCCTGAAACAGGTCGGCAAGCGGGAGCGTTTCCATCTTCGAACGACATATAAAGAAAACTTTATATGGTCAAACGAGAAGCCCCTGGGCAGGCGCTGTTGCTGTCGAATCTTGATTGCGCGGAAATACCCCCGCCTGTATGGCGCCGCGCTGGCCTGAACGATTCTTACGACAGGTCGAGCACGCGGCCCCCTTGGAAATGGGCTGGTTTTAGGGAGTGGAACGATCATGAAGACATTTGCACTGACCGTTGCGGTCCTCTCGCTCGGCCTCGCGGCCTGCGCGAAGAACGACGCCGACGCGGACAACGTCGCTACGAACGACATCTATGCCGAGAATGCGGCCGATGCCGATCTCGACGCTGCGTCGAACACCACCGACAACGCCGCCGGCAACGCTCTCGACCAGGCGAGCAACGCAATCGACAATGCCGATGAAGCTGTCGAAAATGCGGGCGAAGCCGTCGAGGACGCCGTCGACAACGCCAACTAGGCTTGAAAGCGACATGAGAAAGGGCCGGCTGCCGTTTCTGGCGTCCGGCCCTTTTTTGTGCCTTTTGCTGCTGTCGTGCAGCACTGAAACGGCACCCAGCGCCGAGGACAGCCGGCAGCTCGACAATGCCGAGGCCATGCTCGATTCAGCGCCGGCCGAGCTGTCCAACATCGACGCCGGCGAGCCTGGCGAGCCCGAGCGCAACGCCCCGGCCATTCCCGACTAACGCAGCGGGCAAACGCCCCTTCATCGCCTTGCCCGCCCCGGTTGTCCGGTCTAGAGGCGCGCTCATCCGCGGCGCGGCGCCCACGGCGCTCCCAAACGCGACTACAAAGGACGATGCAGCTTCATGGCCCGAAGGAAAATCGCGCTGATCGGCGCCGGCATGATCGGCGGAACCCTGGCTCATCTGGCGGCGATGCGCGAGCTTGGCGACATCGTCCTGTTCGACATCGCCGAAGGAGTGCCGGAAGGCAAAGCGCTGGACATCGCCCAGGCGGCGCCGGTCGACGGCTTTGACTCGACGCTGAGGGGCAGCAGCGATTACGCCGACATCGCCGGGGCCGACGTGTGCATCGTCACCGCCGGAATCGCGCGCAAGCCGGGCATGAGCCGCGACGACCTCATCGGCATCAATTTGAAGGTGATGAAGGCGGTCGGCGAGGGCATCAAGGCCCACGCGCCGGACAGCTTCGTCATCTGCATCACCAACCCGCTCGACGCCATGGTCTGGGCGCTGCGGGAGTTTTCGCAGCTTCCGCACAACATGGTGGTCGGAATGGCCGGAGTGCTCGACAGCGCCCGCTTCCGCCACTTCCTCGCCGACGAGTTCAAGGTCAGCGTCGAGGATGTCACTGCCTTCGTGCTTGGCGGCCACGGCGACACGATGGTGCCGATCGTCGAATATTCGACCGTCGCGGGCATCCCGATTCCCGACCTGATCAAGATGGGCTGGTCGACGGCCGAGCGCGTGGACGCCATCGTCAAACGCACCCGCGGCGGCGGCAGCGAGATCGTCGCGCTGCTCAAAACCGGAAGCGCATTCTACGCGCCGGCGACCAGCGCCATCGCCATGGCCGAAAGTTTCCTCAAGGACAAAAAGCGCGTGCTTCCGGCCGCCGCCCACCTGACCGGCCAATATGGCGTCGACGACCTCTATGTCGGCGTTCCCGTGGTGATCGGCGAAGGCGGCGTCGAGCGGATCGTCGAGATCCAGCTCGACGAGGAAGCCCGCGGCAACTTCCAGGTCAGCGTCGATGCGGTCAGGGAATTGCTCGTCGCCTGCCGGAACATCGACAGCTCGCTCGCGTAACCCAGCCATGAGCATCCTCGTCGACCACAGCACCAAGGTCATCACGCAAGGGATGACCGGCGACACCGGCACCTTCCACACCCAGCAAGCGCTCGCCTACGGAACGCAGATGGTCGCCGGAGTCACGCCGGGCAAAGGCGGGACCACGCACATCGGCCTGCCGGTGTTCGACACGGTTCGCGAAGCCGTCGAAGCGACCGGCGCGACCGCGTCGGTGGTCTATGTGCCGCCGCCGTTCGCCGCCGATTCCATCCTCGAGGCGATCGATGCGCAAGTGCCGCTGATCGTCGCTATCACCGAGGGCATCCCGGTGCTGGACATGGTCAAGGTCAAGCGCGCGCTGACTGGCTCGAAGTCGCGGCTGATCGGCCCCAATTGCCCGGGCGTGCTGACCCCCGAGGAGTGCAAGATCGGGATCATGCCCGGCAATATCTTCAAGAAAGGCAGCGTCGGCGTCGTCAGCCGCTCGGGCACTCTGACCTACGAAGCGGTGTTCCAGACCACCAATGAGGGCCTCGGCCAGTCGACCGCGGTCGGGATCGGCGGCGACCCGGTCAACGGCACCAATTTCATCGACGTGCTCGAGCTGTTCCTCGCCGATGACGAGACCAGATCGATCGTCATGATCGGCGAGATCGGCGGCAGCGCCGAAGAGGACGCGGCCCAGTTCATCGCCGACGAAGCCAAACGCGGGCGCACCAAGCCGATCGTCGGCTTCATTGCCGGCCGCACCGCTCCTCCCGGCCGCCGGATGGGCCATGCCGGGGCCATCGTCGCCGGCGGCAAGGGCGGCGCCGACGACAAGATCGCGGCGATGGAGGCGGCTGGAATTACCGTCTCCCCGAGCCCATCCGAGCTCGGCCGGACGTTGAAGGAGCTGTTAGCACGCTAGTTCCCCGGCGAAGGCCGGGGCCCAGGAGCCGCAGGCTTGAGATGGAGAACCGATGAAGGCCGGTTTCGTCTACATCATGGCGAGCGGGAAAAATGGAACGATCTACACCGGCGTCACCAGCGAGTTGCCCAAGCGTGCCCATGAACATCGCGAGGGGCTGATCGGCGGCTTCACCAGGCAGTACGGATGCAAGAACCTAGTATGGTTCGAAGCGTTCGACGATCTGGAGGAAGCGCGCAGGCGCGAGTTGCAGGTAAAGAAGTGGAAACGGTCGTGGAAGATCAGGCTGATCGAGGAAAAGAATCTTGAGTGGGATGACCTTTACCCTTCATTGTTCTGAACCCGGCTGGCGCCGGGCCTGGACCCCGGCATTCGCCGGGGAACCGCGGATATCGTGATGATCGAACGCGAACCCGGCCCCAGCTGGGCGCGGCCCAACTGGCCGGTGAGCGAGCTCGACGCGGTCAATGTCGGTCTCGATCCGACCGAGGCGGCTATCGGCAAGGTCGCCGGCGACAAGGCGGCCGCGGCCGGCGCCGATCCCGACGCGATCCGCCGCGCCGCCGACGATTCGATCCGGGCGATGATGCTGATCCGCACCTATCGCGTGCGCGGGCATCTGGCTGCGAAGCTCGACCCGCTCGGGCTTCACCACAGCGAAATCCCGGCTGACCTGACCCCGGCCTATCACGGCTTTTCAGACGCCGACCTCGACCGGCCGATCTGGGTCGGCGGGGTGCTCGGCTTCGACAGCGCGACGATCCGCGAGATCGTCGAGTGCCTGCGCGCCAATTACTGCGGCACCATCGGCATCGAATATATGCACATCAACGACATCGACGAGCGGCGCTTCCTGCAGGAGCGGATCGAGGGCAAGGGCGAGACCGTCCAGTTCTCCCGCGAAGGCAAAAAGGCGATCCTCGCCAAGGTCGTCGAAGCCGAGCAGTGGGAAAAATTCCTCGCCCGCAAATATGTCGGCACCAAGAGGTTCGGGCTCGACGGCGGCGAAAGCGCGATCCCCGCGCTGGAAGCGGTCATCAAGTACGGCGGCCAGTTGGGCATCGAGGAAATCGCCATGGGCATGTCCCACCGCGGGCGCCTGAACGTCCTGTCGAACGTCATGGGAAAGCCGTACCGGGCGATCTTCCACGAATTCGCCGGCGGCGCCACCAACCCCGCCGACGTCGGCGGGTCGGGCGACGTCAAATATCACCTCGGCACCTCGTCCGACCGCGAATTCGACGGCAACAAGGTGCATTTGTCGCTGCTTCCCAACCCCTCGCACCTCGAGGCCGTCGACCCGGTGGTGCTCGGCAAGGCCCGGGCGGCGATGACCTACAAAGGCGACAAGCACGGCAAGAAGGTGCTTCCCATCCTGCTCCACGGCGACGCCGCCTTCGCCGGCCAGGGCGTGGTCGCCGAATGCCTGAGCTTTTCCGGCCTGCCCGGCTACGGCACCGGCGGCACGCTCCACTTCATCATCAACAACCAGGTCGGTTTCACCACCAGCCCGCAATTCGCGCGCTCCTCGCCTTACCCGTCCGACATGGCCAAATCAGTCCAGGCGCCGATCCTGCACGTCAACGGTGACGACCCGGAGGCGGTGACCTATTGCTGCAAGCTGGCGATCGAGTTTCGCCAGGCGTTCGGCCGCGACATCGTCATCGACATGTGGTGCTATCGCCGCTTCGGCCACAATGAAGGCGACGAGCCGAGCTTCACCCAGCCGCTGATGTACTCGGCGATTCGCAAACACCCGCCGATCAGCGAAATCTACGGCGAGCGGCTGACGGCCGAAGGCGTGGTCGAGCCGGGCTGGATCGAAAATCACATCAAAACCTTTATCGCCCGGCTCGAGGAAGAGTTCGAGGCCGGGAGCAATTACCTGCCCAACAAGGCGGACTGGTTCGAAGGCCGCTGGAGCGGGCTCGGCAAGCCCAGCGAGCCGGTGCTCGGCCGGCGCAACACCAACACCGCGGTTTCGACCGAGCTGTTCTCGCAAGTCGGCGAGGTTCTGACCCGGGTCCCGGCCGACTTGAATATCCACAAGACCCTGCACCGCATCCTCGATGCCAAGAAGTCGATGTTCGACAACGGCGCCGGATTCGACTGGGCGACCGCCGAGGCGCTGGCGTTCGGGACATTGCTGGCGCAGGGCCACCACGTCCGCTTGTCCGGCCAGGACAGCGGCCGCGGCACCTTCAGCCAACGCCATTCGGTTTGGGTCGACCAGCAAAGCGGGGAGAAATATATCCCGTTGTGCACCGTCGAAGGCGGGCTTTTCGAAGTTCGCGATTCCCCCTTGAGCGAATTCGGCGTGCTCGGCTTCGAATATGGCTATTCGCTGGCCGATCCGCGCACTCTAGTGCTGTGGGAAGCGCAGTTCGGCGATTTCGCCAACGGCGCGCAGACCATCATCGACCAGTTCATCGCCAGCGGCGAGGCCAAGTGGCTGCGCGCCAGCGGGCTGGTGATGCTTCTCCCCCACGGCTTCGAGGGCCAGGGCCCAGAGCACAGCTCGGCCCGGCTCGAGCGCTACCTGCAGCTGTGCGCCGACGACAATATGCAGGTGGCCAATTGCACGACCCCGGCTAATTACTTCCACATCCTTCGCCGCCAGCTGCTGCGCGAGTTCCGCAAGCCGCTGATCGTGATGACGCCAAAGTCGCTACTGAGGCACAAGCTCGCGGTATCGATGATCGAAGAGTTCACCGGCGAAAGCCACTTCCGGCGGATCGTCAGCGACCTCAATCCGCCGGCCAAGGGCGAGACCCGGCGACTGGTACTGTGCAGCGGCAAGCTCGGATATGAGCTGATGGAAGCGCGCGACCAGGCCGGCGACCTTGGCGTCGAGATCATCCGTATCGAGCAGCTTTACCCGTTCCCGTCCGAGCCGCTGGTTAAGCGCCTCAGGGAGATGCCCGAGCTGAAAGAGCTGGTCTGGGCGCAGGAAGAGCCGAAGAACAACGGCGCCTGGTTCTTCGTCGAGCCGCTTCTGGAATGCACGCTTGGCGAAGCCGGTTTCGGCGCGTTGCGGCCGCGCTACGCGGGGCGCGACGCCTCGGCTTCGCCGGCCACCGGCCTCGCCAAGCGTCACGCGGCCGAGCAGGCGGCCTTGATCGCCGACGCTCTGGGGCATAGCAGCCCGCCACAGGCACGGGCCTCGGCTTAGGCTCGAACAGGAACACGAAGGAGCATCATGGCCACCGACGTAAAAGTGCCCGCGCTTGGCGAATCGATCACCGAAGGCACGCTCGCCCAGTGGCTGAAAAAGGCCGGCGACACGGTCGCCGCCGACGAGCCGATCGCCAGCCTGGAAACCGACAAGGTCACGGTCGAGGTGCCCGCCCCGGTAGCCGGCGTGCTCAGCGAGACGATCGTCAGCGAGGGCGACACCGTCGCCGTCGGCGCGCTGATCGCCCGCATCGACGAAGGTGGCTCGGGCGCCGCCCCACCCACTACCCCGACCACAGCCCCTGCCCCGGCCGAAGCGCCTGCGGAACAGGCCGCGGACGCCAGCACCAACCCGAGCGGCGCCGGCGAGAACCCGGCGCTGCGCGGAAGCGAGCACGCGCCGGAATCCCAGCCCCCGGCCGCCGACGCCGCGGTCGAACCCGCGCCCGCACCCGATAGCGATTCCATCATGACCATGTCGCCGGCGGTGCGCCGCGCGGTGCTCGAGCATCACGTCGACCCGACCAGCATCAAGGGCACCGGCAAGGACGGCCGGCTGACCAAGGACGATGTGATTGCAGCGGCGCAGGCGAAGGGTGCGGCCGAAGCCAAGGCGAGCCCGCCCACCGACGCGAAAGCGCCTGCCCCGACACCGAAGGCCCCCGGCGAGCGCAAGGAAGAGCGGGTCAAGATGTCGAGGCTTCGGCAGACCATCGCCAAGCGGCTCAAGGAAGCGCAGGACACCGCGGCGCTGCTGACCACGTTCAACGACGTCGACATGTCGGCGGTGATCGCCGCGCGCACGCAGTACAAGGAGCTGTTCGAGAAGAAGCACGGGATCCGGCTCGGCTTCATGGGTTTCTTCATCAAGGCGGTGGCGCTGGCGTTGCGCGATGTCCCCTCGGTCAACGCCAGCATCGACGGCGACGAGATCGTCTATCGCGATTATCTCGACGTCTCGGTCGCGGTGTCCGCGCCCAAGGGCCTGATGGTCCCGGTGGTCAAGAACGCCGACGCGATGAGCTTCGCCGAAATAGAGAAAGCGATCGCCGACTTCGGCAAGAAGGCGAAGGAAGGCACGCTGACCATGGAGGAGATGCAGGGCGGCACCTTTACCATCTCCAACGGCGGCGTGTTCGGCTCGCTGATGTCGACGCCGATCATCAACCCGCCGCAGGCGGCGGTGCTGGGCATGCACCGGATCGAGGAGCGCGCGGTGGTCAAGGACGGCGAAATCGTCGCCCGGCCGATGATGTATCTGGCGCTAAGCTACGACCACCGTCTGGTCGACGGGCGCGAAGCGGTGACCTTCCTGGTCCGCGTTAAGG
This sequence comes from Sphingomicrobium sp., assembly GCA_037721775.1. Lineage (GTDB taxonomy): Bacteria > Pseudomonadota > Alphaproteobacteria > Sphingomonadales > Sphingomonadaceae > Sphingomicrobium. Next base: position 23,682 of record JBBJOG010000019.1, read on the forward strand.
AAGCGATCGAGGATCCGACGCGGATATTGATCGACTTGTAAACTGACTGTTCCCCGGAACGAGGTATGAATGGCTGAAGATTTTGATTTCGACGTGCTGGTGATCGGTGCCGGCCCGGGCGGCTATGTCGCCGCGATCCGGGCCGCGCAGCTGGGGCTCAAGACCGCTTGCGTGGAGAGCCGCGAGACTCTGGGCGGGACCTGCCTCAACGTCGGCTGTATCCCGTCCAAAGCGCTGCTCCACGCGTCCGAGCTGTTCGACGAAGCGGCGCACGGGGTCCTGGCCAAGTGGGGCGTCAAAACGGGCAAGGTCGAGCTAGACCTGGGCGCGATGCACGCCAGCCGCCTTGAATCCATCAAGGGGCTCACCGGCGGAATCGAGTTCCTGTTCAAGAAGAACAAGATCGAGTGGCTCAAGGGCCGCGCCACCTTCGAGGGCAAGGATTCGGTGCGCGTCGGCGACCGGACGGTCCGGGCGAAAAACATCGTCATCGCCACCGGATCGTCGGTCACCCCGCTGCCCGGAGTCGAAGTCAACCAGCAGCGGATCGTCGATTCCACCGGCGCGCTGGAGCTTGCCGAGGTCCCCGAGCACCTCGTCGTTATCGGCGGCGGAGTCATCGGCCTCGAGCTCGGATCGGTGTGGAAGCGGCTCGGCGCCAGGGTCACCGTCGTCGAATATCTCGACCAGATCCTGCCCGGGATGGACGGCGAGGTGCGCAAGGAAGCCAACAAGATCTTCAAGAAGCAGGGTTTCGAGCTCCGGCTCGCCACCAAGGTCACCGGCGCGCAGGCCAAGGACGGCGGCGTCAGTCTGACCGTCGAGCCGTCACAGGGCGGAGCGGCAGAAATCATCAGGGCGAGCCATGTGCTGGTGTCGATCGGCCGGCGGCCCAACACCGAGGGGCTGGGCCTGGACATGGCCGGGCTTAAGCTCAATGCTAAGGGCCAGATCGAGACCGACCACGACTTCCGCACCTCGGTCACCGGAATCTGGGCGATCGGCGACGTCATTCCCGGGCCGATGCTCGCGCACAAGGCCGAGGACGAGGGCATCGCCGTGGCCGAAAACATCGCCGGCCAGACCGGCATCGTCAATCACGCGGTGATCCCCAGCGTGGTCTACACTATGCCGGAGATCGCCGGCGTCGGCCTGACCGAGGAGGAAGCGCGGGGCGGCGGCGAGGTCAGAGTCGGCAAGTTCCCGATGCTGGCCAACAGCCGGGCCAAGACCAACAAGGAGCCCGACGGCTTCGTCAAGGTCATCGCCGACGCCAAGACTGACCGGGTGCTCGGCGTGTGGATCATCGCCTCGCTCGGCGGAACGATGATCGCGGAGGCTGCGCTGGCGATGGAGTTCGGCGCGACTTCGGAAGACATCGCCTACACCAGCCACGCCCACCCGACCCATTCGGAAGCCTTGAAGGAAGCGGCGATGGCGGTGACCGGCAAGCCGATCCACATTTAGCTCAGCCGAACAGCAATTCCCTGATGCCGGCGATGAGTCCGATGTCGCGCCGTTCGATCCGGGCCGGCGCGACCGCCGGGCACTCAACGCATCGTGCCTGAATGCTGGCGCCGATTAGGATCGAGCGAAGCTGGGCGACGGCATCTCCGATCGCGGCCTCGGGCGACAGCGAAGCGAAAGCGTCCTGGGGCGTCGCGTCCTGAGTCCGGTCGCTGGCGAGCATTTCCAGCAGTTCGTCCTCGAAGCTCTTGGGCGGATCGAGGTAACGCACCTTGTCGGCCGGGCCGTCGATCTTGGCCAGCTGGCCGGCCTTGGCGACCGCTTCGGTGAGGCCGCCGAAGCCGTCGACCAGTCCCAGCTGGCGAGCGGTACCGCCATCCCACACGCGCCCCTGCGCGATCCGGTCGATCTGCTCCGGCGAGCGCTTGCGCGACTGGGCGACGATGGTCAGGAACTGGCGATACACCGAGTTCACCCCCGCCTGGATCAGCTGGTTGGCCGCCGGCGAAGGCCCGTTGAGCAAGTCCGGCTCGCCCGACAGCGGCGTGGTCTTGATGCCATCAGCGCCTAGCCCGAGCTTCTCCATCGAGCCCTGGAAGCTCGGCAGAATCCCGAACACGCCGATCGATCCGGTCACCGTCGACGGCTCGGCGAAGATGAAGTCGGCCGGGGTCGCCACCCAATAGCCGCCCGATGCGGCGACGCTGCCCATCGACACCACCACTGGCATCTTTTGCTTCTTGGCGTTGAGGATTGCCTGACGGATGCGCTCCGAGGCGAGCACCGAGCCGCCGGGGCTGTCGACCCGCACCACCAGCGCCTTCAAGCCGCCCTCGGCAACGGCCTCGTCGATGGTGTCGGCGATGCGGTCGCCACCGGCGGTTCCGGCCGACGCTTCGCCGTCGACGATCGTCCCGGCGATTGTCACCACGCCGATCTCGCCGTCCTCACCGTCGTCGGCGCGGTCGTTGACGTAGGCGCCAAGCTCGATCGCTTTATAGCCCTCGGCCGAATCTTCCTCGCCGCCAAGGTCGGCAAGCCGCGCCTCGAACGCTTCGCGGTCGGCAAGCTTGTCGACCAGGCCGGCGGCGATCGCCGCTTTGGCAAGGTCGCCGCCGGCGGCCTCGACCGCCGCGACCGGATTCATCATATAGGGCACAACTTTGGCCTTGGGTCGGTTCTTGGCGACGCTCGTCCGCCACGTTTCGAGCAAAGCATCGCCCAGCGCCTGCGCGTTCTGCCTGGCTTCGGGCGACATGTCGTTGCGCTCGAAAGGCTCGACCGCGGCCTTGTAGGTCCCGACCCGATAGATGTTGGCGGTCACCCCGAGCTTGTCGAGCAGGCCCTTGAAATAGAGGTTCTGGCCGCCCGGCCCGGCGATCGCGACGCCGCCCAGCGGGTTGAGCCAGATCTCCGTCGCGGCGGACGCGACCAGATAGCTGTCGTCGCTGTAGCCGGTCGCATAAGCGATCACAGGCTTGCCCGAATCGCGCACCGAACGAACCGCGTCGGCAAGGTCGGTCATCGCCGACTGGCCGCCGCCGGTAAAGGATTCGAGGTCGAGGGCGATCGCCTTGACCCGATCGTCGTCCTTCGCCGAGTGGAGCGCCGCGACCAGGTCGCGAAGCCGGTGCTCCTTGGCCACGTCGCCGCCTCCGGCAAGCTCCGCCCAGCCCGCATTGCTCGGCTGCTCGACCACCGAACCATTGAGCTGCATCGCCAGCACACCCTCGCCGATCGGTTCCGGCCGCGCCGAAAGCGCGGCGTACAGGACCGCGAAGAACAACAGCATGAAGACCAGGACCATCGCGTCCTTGATCCCGACCAGCAGCGTCCAAACCGCGCGAACGAATTTCATGACAATCACCTCTTTGGATGACCGCTAGCGGAGGCCGCCGCCGGCCGCCAAACCTTTTCGACGGACTGCAGCCCCGCTAGGCGCCCCGCCATGGCCACGTCGAGCAACCAAGCAGCAAGCCAAGCGGCGCCGTGGAGCGACGAGCTGCGCGCGACGATGGCGCTCGCCTGGCCGCTGATCCTGTCCAACCTGACCATGTCGCTGATCAACGCCACCGACGTCGTGCTGCTCGGCTGGCTCGGGCCGCGCGAGCTTGCCGGCGCAGTCCTCGGGCTCAACCTCACCTGGGCGTTCGCGTTGGTCGGCATGGGGCTGGTGACCGCGAGCTCGCCGATGATGGCGTCGGCGCTCGGCGCCAAGGCCCACAGCGTCCGCGAAGTCCGGCGGACCTTCCGCCAGTCGCTGTGGCTGATCGGCGCCATCATCGTCCCTTTGTGGCTGCTGCTGTGGAATGCCGAGCCCTTGATCCTGCTGCTCGGCCAGGAGCCCGAGCTGGCGGCCGGCGCGGCCTTGTTCCTCAAGGGCTATATGTGGAGCGCGCTTCCGTTCCTCGTCTTCCAGGCGATGCGCAACGTCCTCTCGGCGCTCGAGCGGCCGGGATGGATTTTGGCGATCAGCGTGATCGGCATCGTCCTTAACGCGCTGACCAGCTGGGCGCTGATCTTCGGGCGGTTCGGCCTGCCCGCGCTCGGCGTGTTCGGCGGCGGCCTGGGCAGCTCGATCGTCTGGACGGTGCTCGCCATTTGCCTGGGCATCGTCCTCGTCACCGACCGTCAGTTCCGCCGGTTCCATTTGTTCGGGCGGTTCTGGCGCCCCGATTGGCCCCGCCTCGGCCGGCTGTTCGGGCTCGGCCTGCCGATCGGGCTGGCGATGGGCTTCGAAGGCGCGGTGTTCAGCTCCTCGGCCTTTTTGATGGGCTTGATCGATGCCGACCATGTTGCCGCTTATGCGATCGCGCTGCAGATCGCCGCCTTGACCTTCATGGTCCCGCTTGGGCTTGGGCAAGCGGCGACGGTGCGCGTCGGCCGGGCGCTCGGCGCCGGGGACCGCGACGGGATCACGCGCGCGGGCTGGACCGCGTTCGTCGCCGGAGTCGCGTTCATGAGTCTGATGGCGCTCGCCATCTGGCTGTTCCCTAGCCACCTGGTCGGCCTGTTCCTGGACGGCGAGGCGGAAACCGGTCGGGTGATGGCGCTCGCCGTGTCCTTCCTGGTCGTCGCCGCCGCCTTCCAGATCGCGGACGGGGCGCAGGTGATCGGCGCGGGGATGCTTCGCGGGCTTCACGACACCCGCGTGCCGATGCTGTTCGCCTTGTTCGGTTATTGGGCGGTCGGCCTCGGGGTCGGCATTTGGCTGGCCTTCGGGCGCGGCTGGCAGGGCGTCGGCATATGGGTCGGCCTCGCCGTCGGACTGGCGGTCGTCGCGGTGCTGATGATCGCCCGCTGGCTGCTTCGCGACCGGATCGGGCTTACCAGCCGGGTCTATTCCTCGACGTAAACCGTGTCGCCGAGGTCGGTCAGCGCGTAGAGCTTGCTGGCGAATTGCATCGGCAGCCGGATGCAGCCGTGGCTGGCCGGATAGCCGGGAAGGTCGCCGCCGTGCAGCGCGATGCCGAAGTTCGTCATGCGCTGCATGAACGGCATCGGTGCGTTGCTGTAGCGGTTGGACTTGTGGTCTCGCTTCTTCTCCATGATCGGGAATTGCCCCGGCGGCGTGTCCTTGCCCGGCTTTCCGGTCGACACCGACGAAGCGGCAACCAGGTCGCCGGCGTGATAGACGTAGGCCATCTGCCGTGGCAGGCTGATGACGACCTCGGTCGCGCCCTTGGGCAGCTTGTTCTTGGTCCAGACGTAGTCGCCCGCCTTGAGGCGGGTCTTGCCGAACTTGGCGCTAAGCGCCTGCTGGGCGCGGGCGGTATAGCCCCAGCTATAGGGCTTGCGGACCTGGGGCGGCTGCGGAGCGACCGAGCAAGCGCCAAGCGCGGCTGTCGCGGCAATCGCAGCCGCCAGATGCAACGTCTTGAAAATCAATGTGGAAACTCCGGATGAGCGTTTTCGCGTCCTAGCCTATCCGCCTGAATAGCGACTGACAATTCTCAGCTACCCGTTGACGCGGCACCGGGCGGCAACCATATGCGCAGCATCGCTGGCACTCTCACCTTCAGAGTGCCAACGGCTTGTTCAACAACTGACACAAAGGACTACAGGCTATGGGTTTCAGGCCTTTGCACGACCGCGTTCTCGTCCGCCGGGTCGAAGCGGAAGAGAAGAGCGCTGGCGGGATCATCATTCCCGACACCGCCAAGGAAAAGCCGCAGGAAGGCGAAGTCGTCTCGATCGGCACCGGGACGCGCTCGGAAACCGGGACGATCACCCCGCTCGACGTCAAGGCCGGCGACAAGATCCTGTTCGGCAAATGGTCGGGCACCGAGGTCAAGGTCGACGGCGAAGAGCTGATCATCATGAAGGAAAGCGATATCCTCGGGATCATCGGCTGACCTTATTTTTTCCTCGCGCATATGCGTGAGGTTCGAGAAGTTTATCAGGAAAGGGTAGCCAGATGGCAGCCAAGGACGTGAAATTCAGCCGCGACGCTCGTGAGCGCATCATGCGCGGCGTCGACATCCTCGCCGATGCGGTCAAGGTGACCTTGGGTCCCAAGGGCCGCAACGTCGTGATCGACAAAAGCTATGGCGCGCCGCGCATCACCAAGGACGGCGTCACCGTCGCCAAGGAAATCGAGCTCAAGGACAAGTTCGAGAACATGGGCGCGCAGATGCTGCGCGAAGTCGCCTCGAAGACCAACGACATCGCCGGTGACGGCACCACTACCGCCACCGTCCTCGCCCAGGCGATCGTCCGGGAAGGCATGAAGTCGGTTGCGGCGGGCATGAACCCGATGGACTTGAAGCGCGGTATCGACCTCGCCGTGATCAAGGTCGTCGAGGATCTCAAGGGCCGCTCCAAGCCGGTCGCCGGGTCGAACGAGATCAGCCAGGTCGGCTCGATCGCCGCCAACGGCGACACCATCGTCGGCGAGAAGATCGCCGAAGCGATGGACAAGGTCGGCAAGGAAGGCGTGATCACCGTCGAGGAAGCCAAGGGCCTCGAGTTCGAACTGGACGTCGTCGAAGGCATGCAGTTCGACCGCGGTTATCTGTCGCCTTACTTCATCACCAACCCGGAAAAGATGTCGGTCGAGCTCGCCGACCCCTACATCCTGATCCACGAGAAGAAGCTGTCGAACCTGCAAGCGATGCTTCCGATTTTGGAAGCGGTCGTCCAGTCGGGCCGTCCGCTGCTGATCATCGCCGAGGACATCGAGGGCGAGGCGCTTGCCACTTTGGTCGTCAACAAGCTTCGCGGCGGACTCAAGGTCGCGGCGGTAAAGGCTCCCGGCTTCGGCGATCGCCGCAAGGCGATGCTCGAGGATATCGCCATTCTCACCGGCGGCGAGATGATCTCCGAGGACCTCGGCATCAAGCTCGAGAATGTCACCGTGGAAATGCTCGGCACGGCCAAGCGGGTCACCATCGACAAGGATAACACCACCCTGGTCGACGGCGCCGGCACGTCGGAGACGATCAAGGGCCGCACCGAGGCGATCCGCCAGCAGATCGAGAACACCACGTCCGACTATGACAAGGAGAAGCTGCAGGAGCGGCTTGCCAAGCTCGCCGGCGGCGTTGCCGTTATCAAGGTCGGCGGCGCGTCCGAGATCGAGGTCAAGGAGCGCAAGGACCGCGTCGACGACGCGCTCCACGCGACCCGCGCCGCGGTCGAGGAAGGAATCGTCCCCGGCGGCGGTACCGCTTTGCTCTACGCGACCAAGGCGCTCGACGGCATGAAGGGCGTCAACGACGACCAGACCCGCGGCATCGATATCGTCCGCAAGGCGCTCTACTCGCCGATCCGACAGATCGCGCAGAACGCCGGCCACGACGGCGCGGTGATCTCCGGCAAGCTGCTCGAGGGCGACGATGCGACCATGGGCTTCAACGCCCAGACCGAGGTTTACGAGAACCTCGTCGCGGCCGGGGTGATCGACCCGACCAAGGTCGTCCGCACCGCGCTCCAGGACGCAGCCTCGGTCGCGGGCCTGCTGATCACCACCGAAGCGGCGGTCAGCGAGCTTCCGGACGACAAGCCGGCAATGCCGATGGGCGGCGGCGGCATGGGTGGAATGGGCGGCATGGACTTCTAGCGCCCGACGCTCGATTGGAAAAAAAGGAAGGGCCGGAGGTTCGCCTCCGGCCCTTTTCTTAATGGCCGCCTGCTAGGCGGCGGAGTAGGTCTTCCCAGATCGGCACCTGGCCGTGAAAGCCCTCGATGAGCACGCGCTCGTCGAGCCCGTGCGCCCCCGACGATTCGCCGAGATAACTCCACAAGCCACCGGCGCCGTAGACCGGGATGCCGGCTTTGCGAACATAGGCCCCGTCGGTCGCGCCCGCGGACATCAGCGGGACGATCTGGACGTCGGGGAAGCGCGTCGCCACCGCGGCGCGGTACGCGTCCGTAACATCTTGCCGAAGTGGGCTCGCGCTGGTCTCGGGCGTCGTCGATTCGACGATCGTCGTCACCGCCACATCGGGCCCGGCGAGTGATTGGAGCTGCTCTCGTAGGGCTTCGATCTTCACGCCCGGGAAAATCCGGCAGTTGACGTTCGCCTCGGCCTTTTGCGGCAACGCATTGGGTGCGTGGCCGCCCGAAAGCTGAGTCGCGACGCAGCGAGTGCGCGTGTATCCCGGGCTGTTCGCTTCGAGCAGGTCCGCGGTTTCCCGGTCTTTGGGATCGCGCAGCCATTTGGTGATCAATTCGCCGAACTGGCCCCGATCATTGGCGGCGATCCGCTGGAAGAATGCGCGGGTCGCATCGTTGATCATCGGCTCGAAGCGGTGATCCTCCAGCCGCTCGAGCGCCCCTGTCAGCGCATAGATCGCATTGTCCGGTCGCGGGGTTGAACTATGGCCGCCCCTGTTGGTCGCAACGTACCGATAGTCGGCATAAGTTTTTTCCGCGATCTGCATGTAGAAAGCGTCAATGCGTCCGTCCTTGTAGACCAGGCCACCGCCGGCATCGCCGTTGAGGGCATATTCGGCATCGATCAGGGGACGCCATTCGGTCACGGCCCTGCGCACGCCGTGCATCGCCGTTTCCTCGTCGCCGGTGAACAGCACGATGATGTCGCGGGTCGGCTGAAATCCGGAGCGCTTCAAATTCTGCAGTGCGAGGATGATCCCGGTCAGCGCCGCCTTGTTGTCCGACGCTCCGCGGCCGAGATAATAGCCGTCCTTCTCGCGGAACTCGAAGGGCGGGTTCTTCCAGTCGGATGCCTTCGCCTCGACCACGTCCATGTGCGCGAGAAGCAGGATCGGCTTTTTGCCGCTCGGACGGGCAGCCGGCCAGCGGGCGATCAGAGTCTGCGTATTGTCGTGGTCCTTGACGACGACGTTGGTGACCCCCGCCTTGCGGAATTCGGCCGTAATCAGGCTCGTCAGCCGGCGGAATTCGGCGGGCCGGCCGGCGACGGTCGGGATTTCGACCGCTTTTTCGAACAGGTCGCGCTCGGCCGCGCGCCGCGCGTCCTGTGGCTGCTGGGCCGCCGCGGCGGTCGACAGAAGCGCACAGACGATTAGGCCGCGAATGATCATGAGCGTGACTCCCCCAAAGCAGATTGGAGCAGGCTAGGCCGTGCCCGGGCGCCGTCAAGCGGCGAGGCCGTGGCCCTCCGCCAGATACTCGGCGCTGCGCATCTCCTCGATCCGACTCGCGGTGCGCTCGAACTCGAAGCGGCCGTCGCCTTCCGCGTAAAGCTGCGACGGCTCGGCGTCGGCCGAGGCCAGCAATTTCACGCGATGGTCGTAGAGCACGTCGATCAAGGCGGTGAAGCGCGCCGCCTCGTTGCGCATCTCGCGGGTCATGACCGGAATGCCGACGACGATGACGGTGTGATAGCGGTGCGCGATGGCCAGATAATCGGCGGCGCTGCGCGGATCGACGCACAGCCGCTTGAACGAGAAGACCGCTACTCCCTTGAGGCTCTTGGGCACGTGCAGGGTGCGCCCGCCGCCGACGTCCAGCTCCTCACTCGGCACCTTGTCGCGATCCTCAACCGAATAATCGGTGAGCTTGAAAAAGGCCTCGCTCAGCGCGCGGGTCGCATCCGGGCCGTTGGGGACGTGCCACACCTTTACGCCCGACAATCGGTCGAGCCGGTAGTCGGTCGGCCCGTTGACCTCGATCACGTCGAAGCGGCTTTCGATCATGGCGATGAAGGGCAGGAACAGCTCGCGGTTAAGCCCGTCCTTGTAGAGATCGGCGGGCGGGCGATTGGACGTCGCCACGACTTGAACCCCGCGCTCCAGCAATTTGCCGAACAACCGCGACAGGATCATCGCGTCGACCGGGTTGGTGACCATCATTTCGTCGAAGGCGAGCAGCTCGGCCGCGTCGGCGATCGCCTCGGCAACGGCTTCGATGGGATCGCCGTCCTCGCTCTCGCGCGCCTCGCGCAGCCGCTGGTGAACCTCGATCATGAACGCGTGGAAGTGGACCCGGCGCTTGGGGCTGGCGTCGATTTCGGCAAAGCCCACGTCCATCAGCATCGTCTTGCCGCGCCCCACCGGGCCCCACAGATAGACGCCGCTCGCGCCACTCGCCTTCCTGCCGAAAAGTCCGAGGAACCCGCCGCCGCTCGCCGGTCCCGCCGCCAGCCGGTCGAGCGCCTCGACCGCGCGCTGCTGCGCGGAGTCGGGCTTGAGCTCGCCGGCGCTCACGAGCCGGGCATAAGCCCGCCCGACCAGGCCGGTCATGATCTCGGCTTTATGCGCTTGAGCGTGCCGGAAAAGCTGTGGGTCGGCTCGCCGTCCTGCTCGCAAATGCCGATGAAGAAAACGTGCCCGCCCCGCGTTTGCCTGACCAGCCGCACCTCGGCATCAAGCGGCACCCCGGCCCGCCCGCGGCCGACAAAGTGGACCGAGCAGTCGAGGGTCACGTAATGGCCCTCGTCCATCCCGGCGCAGCGGCCGCCGGCGAACAATGCCATGTCGATGAAGCTCATCACCGCGCCGCCGTGGATCGATCCGCCCATGTTGA